>NZ_FOTY01000007.1:0-60595 GCF_900114715.1 Salibacterium qingdaonense | reverse complement strand
GGACTCGGCAGGAGTCTCATTGTCTCCGGTCTCGTCGCTGCTATCCTGGTCGCCGCTGCCGGAGTCATCGTCCGGTGCGGAGTCGTTCCCTGAGCCGGGGGAATCCTCCCCGGACTCGGAAGATGGCTCGTCCGAATCAGCATTATCATCGTTCCCGCCGGCGTTCGGTTTGCCTGACTCCTTGTTGTTCTCCTCTTTTCCACTTTCCGATGGATCCTCTTTTTTTGCTTCTTCTTTCTCTTTTTCTAACTTCTCCTGACGTTCTTTTTCTTTCTGCTCGATTCGTTCAGCAGCTTCTAACGCAGCCTGCCTTTCTTGTTTTACATGGTCTATTTTCCTATCGATCCTGCTGATATCCTGTGTAATGGTTTCTGTTCTTTGCGAAGTTTGTTTGGTTATTTGCTTTTCAAAATGAGGTAAAATATTATCTATGTTCTCTGGAAGCAAGGTTTCCTGATCAATGTTATTGAAGTATTCAAGTAATCTGGTGATATTTTGATGATGTAACTGAAGTTCTGCTATACCGGTTTCTATTTTCTGGATGTTATAATCCCCGTCATTATCCAGACAATAAATGGCATCGATATCTGTTGTTTCTTGTAAATGACTGAAAAGAGTATAAAGATTTCTGGATTCTTCCACTAATTCCCTGGATATCGATTCTGTTTCTTTAATATCTCTTTTTCTTTCTGTCTTTGAATCCCGAAGGCTTCTGAGTTGGTTGTTCATGTCGTTTGCAAGATGACGAAGCTGGTCGGCGGAGTTAACATCCTTACCTGAAGAGGGGAGTGTCTCCATCTGCAGGGTAACCGCGGGCAGCGTTTGCCACAGTGCATTCATTTGAGTAACTTGATGTTTGATGTCATTCATCAATTCCTGTACATGTCCTGGAAAAACCTCGCAAGCTTTGACATTAGCTGCGCGGTCATCCTGAGTGTGAAATTGTCCGAATGTATTTCCAACATAAAAGGGGGTCGTACCTAATAGAAACAAGCCGGCTGCAAGAGAAAAGGCGGCTTGGTTTTTCCGCTTTTCTCTTCGGCGTCTTTTTATGACGATATTTCTCTTTTCCAACATCAATCCCCCTCGTTCGCGTTCTTTTTAAAGGTTTTGTTTGTTCTTTATAACGAATTTGTACATACAGTATATAACTACATTCCTAAAATGAAAAACCTCAAATTTCTCCGATATTCTTTATAACGAACGAATATATCTTAAATACTCGTTATTGATTGAAATATCTTAGTTATACATTTATATTCTTTATTTTTGTACAATATAAAGAACGAAAATAAAGGGCTGGGATAAAAGAGAATAGGAAGGGTGGACAATCGAATATCACAGGTAACCTGATGCACGAGGGAATCCGGCGAGTCTGCAGAACGCAGAACAAAAACTCCGAACGATTCTTCAATGAATCGTTCGGAGTTTTTCAATCATTTCTATTGATGATTCTGTCTTTATCTTTTCTGAATTTTTATTTCTCTCTTTTCAAAGCTGAGTTTAAAGCGGATGCCTGTGCGTAAACATAGTCCGCTGCCAAACGAGTGCTATTTCGTTTCCTAGTAATTGCCTTTAATAAAAGGCAGCACATCCTCTTCATACATTCTGCGGAGCTTCTGCATTTCTTCTTCGGTGTAGGAGGCACTGTCTTCAGCCTGCAGGTTGTCCTCCACCTGTTCTACTGATTTAAACCCTGGAATTACGCACGTTACTTCCTCGTGCTCGAGAATCCATTTTAATGCTCCTCTGGTCATAGATCCGCGTCCTTTTGCGATCCACTCGAGGGACCGGCTGAGTTCGACCCCTTTTTCAAAAGGAAGGCCGGCAAATGTTTCTCCTACATTGAAGGCTTTCCCTTCCCGGTTGAAGTTCCGGTGGTCGTCTTCGGCAAACGTGCTGCCCGCCGTGAATTTGCCGGTCAACAGGCCGCTTGCAAGCGGAACCCTGGTCAGGATGCCGACGCCCTGCTGTTTGGCTTTCGGAAGAAGTTCCTCAAGAGGTTTCTGGCGGAAAATATTAAAGATGACCTGCAGGGCCCGGACATTCGGCTGATCCAGGCAGATCAGGCCTTCCTCGACCGTTTCCACACTGACGCCGTAATGACGGATTTTTCCCTCCTGCTGCAGCTTATCCAGCACCTCAAACACCCTGCCGTCTTCGAGGATATGTTTCGGCGGGCAGTGGATCTGGTAGAGATCGAGCCGTTCCCGGCCAAGGCGGCGCAGGCTGTTTTCGAGCCAGGCCCGCACGTTTTCCTCCGAGTAAGTGGCAGGGTCATCGATATCCCCGGCGCGGCAGAATTTGCTTGCAATATGAATCTCATCTTCGCGCCCTTTTGTTGCTTTAGCGAGAAGTTCTTCACTGCGGCCGTCTCCGTACACGTCCGCGGTATCAAAAAAATTCACGCCGGCTTCCATCGCCCGTTCCAGTCCTTTTAAAGCTTCCGTGTCATTAGTTGCGCCCCAGGCACCGCCTATCGCCCATGTGCCGAAGCTGATTTCACTTACATTCAGGTCTGTATTTCCAAGCTGCCGGTATTTCATCATCTATGCACCACCTTGTTCTTTGAATAAAAAGCGCTTTCACCATTGTACATGATTCTTCGTCGAGCATCTACGAAGATGAAACAATGTCTGATTCGAGCGGAATACTGTCGATAGCAGGCGTTCTTTTGTCGAAATCGAGCGAAATACTATCTAAAACAGGCGAAACGGTGTCGGAATCGAGCGAAACCGCAAAGCATGCCATTATAATTACTGCGGCGTACCTTCCATGTCTGAGATCAACCAGGTGCCGTTTTCATGCACCAGGGTGTACTCGTAATACGTCGCCTGATTGTTCAGCTCGGTTTCCGGTTCGGTACCACTGATGACCACTTCATTTGCGCTTCGGGATTCAAACGATATGCCTTCCATACTACGGAATGGAAAAACCTGAGCGAGTGCCGGCCCGTAGTCATCGAGACCGTCCTGATAAAATGGCTTCCACATCTGTGTTGTCAGTTCTTCTGTATAATAGGTATGGAAGGTGTCTTCAATCTCCTCAAACGGTACTTTTGGTTCGTCGTTCTCGAAAGATTTTTCCCATTCGTTGTACATCACATCTTCAATAGCTGCTTCCGCCTCTGTTATATGACCCTGGAAGAATGCCAGGGAAGGGGTTTCCACTGGTTCCGGTCTGTATTCTTCGTTCATGGCTCTTGCGGTAAATACCGAGAACTGGGCTCTTGTCGTTGGCTCTCCCGGACGGAACGTGTTGTCTTCGGCGTAGCCTGTCGCAATATCGGCACCGGCCAGGGCCTGGATATCATGATAGAAAATATAATCTTCCTCTATATCCGCAAAGTCCACCGTACGGTCTGCATTCAGGTTATATGCTCTGGTGAGCACCGCTGCCATCTGCCCTCTAGTTAAGGGATCATTCGGCATAAACGCCCCATCGTCTCCATTTATAATTCCTTCATCCGCAACAGCCGCAATGGCTTCATACGCATGACTGGATTCATCTACATCTTCAAAGCCGGGACTCGGACGGTCTCCGGTATCAAGATTCAGGGACGCGGCAATCATAAGTGCTGCCTGGGAACGTGTGACTTCGTTTCCGGGCCGGAACTCTCCGTTCGGATAACCGCTGATCACCCCTTCACCGGCAAGGAACGTTATTTCATTCTCCGCCCAAAAGTCCGAATGGACATCGGAAAAGTCTTCATTTGCAGATACCATGCCTGTCGTCATAAAGAATGCGGTGATGCAGGACAGCCCTGCCTTCTTCCAGAATTTCATCATGATCCACCTCTTTCTTGAATGATCTTCATCTTTCTGTCTATTTCCTTCTATCTATTTGACGAAACCGGAAGAAGGAAGGTTGCAAAACGGTATCCTTTTTCTTTCTGCTGCGAAAAAAGGTTTAATCATGCGCGCTTGAGAGGGATAGTACACATAAAAGGTGAAAGGAGCGTACTGCGATGCATATCTTTTCTGAACGTGATATCCGCCAGGTGGTGGATATAAACAAGAAAGCACTGGAGCTGGTGGAAGAAGGGTTTCAGAAACTGGAGCAGGGGGAGGTGACGATGCCGCCGGTTCTGCGCGTCGATATCCCCGAACACAACGGAGAAGTGGATGTGAAAACAGCTTACGTGAAAGGCATGGATTTGTTTGCACTGAAAATGTCATCTGGTTTTTTCAACAATGCAGACAAAGGGCTCCCCAGCCTCAGCGGCATGATGCTTCTGCTCCGTACAGATACAGGGTTTACCGATTCCATCCTGCAGGACAATGGCTATCTGACCGATGTCCGCACGGCGGCGGCCGGAGGAATCGCAGCAGCGCACCTTGCCCCGGAAACGGTGAAAACAGCGGGTGTGATCGGAACCGGCACCCAGGCGCGGTACCAGATTCGTGCCCTGCAGCTCGTCCGGAAGCTGAATCAGGTGCTCGTGTACGGGAGGAAGTCAGAACGGGTACAGCAATATATCGATGACATGCAAAAGGAGCTCGGGGTGGAGGTGAAAGCAGCCAAGAGCCCGGAAGAGGTAGTACGAAACAGTGATGCGGTCGTAACAACAACGCCTGCCAAAGAACCAATCATTCAAAAAGAATGGCTTCATCCCGGCCTCCATATTACTGCTATGGGATCCGATGCCGAAGAAAAGAACGAGGTGGCCCCGGAAGTACTCGGAACGGTAGATGTGCTCGCTTGTGATGCCAAAGCCCAGGTTTTTAAGCTTGGTGAACATCATCATGCACTGGAAGCAGGAGTTATTCAGGAAAACACGGATACGGTGGAACTCGGAGCACTGTCTCTTGGTCATGCCGGGGGAAGGACATCTGAGGAGGATGTGACGTTCTGTGACTTGACCGGCACCGGCGTTCAGGACACTGCCATCGCCGTATACGCGCGGCACAGCCTTATCGACGCAGGAAAGGGAACGACATTTGAAGGTTAGATAGAAGGAGAAGAGCTGTTCCATGAAACGGGGCAGCTCTTTTCCTTCTAAGATGCACAATCATATTATTTTTTTCCGATTGTGAAGGTTAAACATGTTCTAAGCGTCCCTTTTTCAACGATTCACCGTCATTGTGACGCTTAGTCCACATCTAAGGGTCACTTTTCACCGAAAAGGAGTACAAAGTAACCCGCAGCGTGATCAAATCCAAGCGGCACGTGCCGCCATACAGAAAAAGGGATTCAGAATGACTGTGATTCATGTATAATAGAAAGAAGTCAGTCCGGCAGGTGTCTTCATCGATCTAATTTTCCGTACAATAAAGTCATAATCATGCAGACCGGTACATATCATGACAGCGTAGGCCTGTCTTTATCTTGCATGTGACAAAAGGAATCGCTACACTTTGTATACGGAGAAACACAGGGACCCGAAAAATCCATGATCTAAAAGGGGAGCGGTAGAATGACCGATGCACTGAAGACGCCGGTGGATGTCAAAATGACCACCAACATCAGGCAGCAGGGGGAAAAGGAACAGGTGAACCTGGAGGCGAAAGGTGAAGTCTACCAAAAGCAGAATTTCACGTTTGTGTCGTTCACGGAAAATCTGGACGACATTGGTGAAGTTTCTACTGTCTTAAAGGTGGGAGGACGGGAGATTACGGTACTACGGTCCGGATCGGTATCCATGCGTCAACGTTACTTACGTGGAGAACGAACCGAAGGAAGCTATGAAACACCATTTGGTACTTTTACCACCGAAGCGGACACCCATCAGGTTGCTGTCATGTGGGCGGACAGCGGCAGCACCGGCCGCATTCAGTTCGGCTATGATCTTAAGCTGCAGGGGGCTTCTGCCGGGCGGTATGAAGTCACTATATCGATTGAGGAGGATACGTAACGGTTATGAACGTCGTCGAACAGATCAAGGAACAATTAAAACAGGAAACCGCAGCCGCCGCTGTAAAAGCAGGGCTCGTGTCCAAAGAAGAACTGCCGGAAGTGGTGATGGAAACACCAAAGGACAAAGAACACGGCGACTTTGCCACGAACCTTGCGATGCAGCTGGCCAAAACAGCAAAAAAAGCGCCAAAGCTGATTGCAGAAGATATTACCGGAGCCATGGATACATCGAAAGCCTCTGTTGAAAAGATGGAGATTGCCGGACCGGGATTTATTAATTTCTTCCTCGATCACAGTTATCTGCGCCAGGTCATTCCGGCAGTGCTTTCATCCGGACAGGACTACGGAAAAACAGATGTCGGCGGTAAAAAGAAAGTCCAGGTGGAATTCGTTTCCGCTAACCCGACAGGAGATCTGCACCTTGGACATGCCCGCGGCGCGGCTGTCGGGGATGCGCTCAGCAGCATCCTCGAAACCGCAGGCTATGATGTGACACGGGAGTATTACATCAACGATGCCGGCAATCAGATCAATAATCTCGCCTACTCGGTGGAAGCCCGTTATCTGGAAGCCCTCGGAAAAGAGACGACAATGCCTGAAGAGGGCTACCGCGGTGCTGATATTAAACAGTTCGGCGAAGAACTCGCCGCTGAGCACGGGGACGCTTTTGTTGAAACAGCGCGCGAAGAGCGGCTTGCCTTTTTCCGGGAATACGGATTGAAACGGGAAATGGAGAAACTGAAACAGGATCTGCTGGATTACCGGGTCGAGTTTGACGTATGGTATTCTGAAACATCATTGTATGAAAGTGGGAAAGTGGAAGAAGCCCTGCAGCTTCTGGAGGAGCGCGGGGAAGTATATGAAGCAGATAACGCCGTCTGGTTTAAATCCACCAATTACGGAGATGACAAAGACAGAGTACTTGTCAAAAATGACAACACCTATACGTATCTTCTGCCTGATATTGCGTATCACCAGAATAAGTTTGAGCGCGGTTTTGAAAAAGTCATCAATGTCTGGGGAGCCGATCATCACGGCTACATTCCGAGAATGGAAGCAGCGGTGCAGGCACTTGGTTATGATAAGGAGCAGCTTGATACCCGTATCATTCAGATGGTGAACCTGTATGAGAACGGCGAACGGGTGAAGATGAGCAAGCGCACAGGCAAAGCCGTGACGCTGAAAGACCTAATGGAAGAAGTCGGGATCGATGCGACGAGATACTTTTTCGCGATGAGGAGTTCCGACACCCATATGGATTTTGATTTAACGCTCGCCAAGTCCGAATCCAATGAAAATCCGGTTTACTACGTCCAATATGCGCACGCGCGTCTGTGCAGTATTTTCAGACAGGCGGAGGAAAAAGGGTATGAGTACGATCCGGACGCCGATCTGACGCCGATTGCTTCGGAGAAAGAGTACGATCTGCTGAAAAAAATCGGCGAGTTCCCGGAAGCGGTCGCCATTGCTGCGGATAAATACGCGCCGCACCGGATGACCAATTACGCGCACGAACTCGCCGCAGCCTTCCACAGCTTCTACAACGCAGAGCGCGTAGTGGATGCCGAAGACGCCGCCAAAACACAGGCCCGTCTGAAACTCGTCAAAGCCGCCCAGATCACCCTTCAGAACGCCATGGCTCTGATCGGGGTACAGGCTCCTGAAAGAATGTAACCCTGCCACGGGTCAAAAACTTCCGAATGATTCCTTCCGTGGAATCGTTCGGAAGTTTTTTTATGTCGGCAGACAGGAATGGGCAAAAATCTGCGTTATACCGATTGTAAGGAAGGCATCGCCGGTCGGAAAGGTGTGAAGCAGAAATCGGGAGAATTAGTCGAGAAATCCGGAGAATCGATCGAGAAATGGGGAAAGTCGATCGAGAAAAACCCAATTCACGCGAGAATCAATCGAGAAACGAGCGAAACAATCGAGAAATGCGGAACATCGAACAAGAAATGCCGACACCACCCCAGCCGTTGCGCGGTGGTCTTGTCTGGTCCGGATCGAGGCAGAAACCAGCACCCCGTCTCCGCCGACCGCATTATCCATTTGGAAAATCTACTCCTACGCGCGTTAACCAGGATTAGAAACCGGGAATAAGCCCGAAAGCGTTGATGCATAGTATAAAGAAAGGTGTGGTACGAATGCAGGAAGCATTATTATCCCTTTTTACAGGACTGGGCGTTGGCTTTTTATTTGCTCTCGTACGCCTGCCAATTCCAGCTCCGCCCGCTCTGCCCGGAATACTGGGTATTGTCGGTATTTTTCTTGGATGGAAAATATTCCATCTCATTCAAACCTGGCTGCAGAGCGGAGGGAGCTGATCAAAGGAGAGAGGACAGACATGCCATTTTTCATCTCACAGGGACACAAGCTGCATTACGAGGTAAAGGGAGAGGGACTGCCGATTTTTTTCATCCATCCTCCGGCAATGGGCAGCGCGGCTTTTTATCATCAACGAAGACTCGCCCATGATTTCAAGGTGGTTCTGATGGATGCCAGGGGCCACGGTTTCAGCCAAGCCGGCAGGGAGACGCTTACTATTTCCGAATGGGCGGAGGATCTGCATAATCTGGCTGATGTGCTCGGGCTGGACCGGGTTCTTCTGTGCGGTTATTCAAGCGGTGGTTCGGTTGCGCTGGAATTCGCACTCCGTTGGCCGGAGCGGACCGCGGGGGCAGCACTGGCAGGAGGGTTTCCGGAAGTGCGCACCACGCTGCTTCACAGAGAATTTGAAATCGGAATGTGGATTACGGAAAAAGGATGGATGGGGCTGCTCGCCGGTATGCTTTCTATAGGAAATGCGGCGCAGGCGGAACACCGTGAACGAATAGCCGCTGCGGTGAAAAGAAGTTCCGCTCCACTCGTCCACTCCTTGTACGAGTCCGGACTGCATTACTCCTGTACAGCGGGACTCCCTTCCCTCAGCCGGCCGCTTCTTCTTTTGTACGGCTCCAGAGACTGGTATGTTCATTACTACCAGTACATGTTTTACAAATACGCGGTTCAGGCACCGAAAGATATTGTAATGGTCCATGGCGTAGGCCACCAGATCCCAACCCTTCAACCCGCCTCCTACAATGCCGCGGTGGCACAGTTCGCCCGGCAGCTCGAACAGGGAGGTGTACCCTTCAAAACGTTGACATGACGGCCCGCTACAACAACGGTTTCAGCAGATGAGCGGCTTTTTCTTTGATACGCACTGAAAACGGCCGCTTCTTAACATCCTCAAGGCGCAGGAGGGTAGAGTGCCGCATGTCTTTTTCCAACATATTTCTGATGTATTCGATGAACGTTTTATCTTCAATCAGCGTATTCATTTCGAGATTCAGGTGAAAACTCCGTTGATCAAAATTAGCGCTGCCGATATCGCAGCACTGTTCATCAATCAGCACAGCCTTCGCATGAAAAAAACCGTCGTTGAAATGATACACGCTGACCCCTGCATGGATTAAAGGCTCAAGGTAAGACCAGGACGCTTCCTGAACAAGAGGGTGATCCCGTTTAGCAGGAAGAATAATTGTGATGACAACGTCTCGTCCGGCCGCTTCAAGCAGCGCTTCCTGAAGAGTGGAACCCGGGATAAAATAAGGAGTCGCAATATAAATGCGGGAACGGGCCCGGCGGATCATATGAAGAAAGGTGTTCTGTACCTTGTCTCCATCCGTTGCCAGAAAGCGGAAAGTGGTATCTCCTTTTGGAAGAGGCTCCGGGTTTTTGTCGGAGGAAAAATCATCTTCCGGATGTTCCCGGTGCCAGTCCGCGATGAACTGGCGCGTTAAATCCTGCACCCCGTCTCCTTTAATACGAAGGTGAAAATCACGCCAGTATCCAAATTCCGGGTCACGCCCAATATATTCATCTCCTACGTTGAAACCGCCCGTGTACCCGATTTCTCCATCAATCACCGTGATTTTGCGGTGGTTACGCCGCTGCAGTGAATAGAACAAGAAAGGCAGAGAAACCGGCTGGCTGTATGTGAAATGTACTCCTGCTTTCCTAAGCTTTTTCACACCTTTGCGGGTTATGCCGCTGCTGATACGGTCGAGCATGACATGGACAGGGACACCCGCTTCTGCTTTCCGGCAGAGCAGATCAATCAGCTGACTGCCAATGCTGTCATGACGGAAGACGTAAAAAAGAATGTAGATGGACTCTTCCGCCTGCTTTATATCTTCAAAATAATCCTGGAAGAAGGTTCCACCCTCCTTATAGCACGTTACCTGTCCCGACCGGCGCGGATAAAGCACACTACTGCGTTCTTTATGGTGCTGTTTTCTGCCGCAGGCAAAATCAAGCAGACACCATCCTGCACCCAGCAGCAGTGCGGTGGTTCCTGATATTATCCAGATCATGAAAGAGTCCTCCTGACACTCCCTTTGCTACTGTTAGAGGGTTCGCTGTACCTCCTAGAATATCCGAAACGGAGCTGTTCTAGAATCAGGATACAAAAAAACTTTCCGCTGCATGTAGAAACAGAGTGCGAATCCATCGAAAAATGCTGGCATAAATACTGCAAATATGTTTATAATGAAAAGTATGATTTTGAAGAACGGATAACTTAAACGGAGTCTGTTTCCAAGTCGGGAGAATGTCTGAGTGGACAGTTCCCCGAAGGACATGAATACTTTGTGGAAAAAAAGGAGTGTGCGGTCCTTGAGTATTTCTGATTATAATGAAGAAGAAGTGGAAGAAATGTCTGCGATAGAACTGGCTCATATTCTGCTGGAAGATGAAAAAAAACCATATGAATATGGAAGTTTGATGAACCGGATTGCTGAATTGAAAGACTTGAGTTCCGAAGAAACAAAAAACCGGCAGACAAAACTGTTCACCTCCATGAATCTTGATGGGCGTTTTGTTCATCTGGGAGAGAATCACTGGGGCCTGCGCGGATGGTACCCGCTGGACCAGTCCGATGAAGATTTAAGTACGACTGTGAAGATGGAAGATACGAAGAAAAATCAAGAACCTGCCGATGAGTTCGAGGAAGACTTTGATGATAACTTTGAAGATATTGAAGATGAACTCGATGAACTCTCCCAGGAAGAGAATGCGGAAGACGAAGAAAAAACGAAACCGCTGGACGGATTTGAAAGGGAAGAACCGGAAGAACCGGAAGATGATGATTCCTACTGATTTCCATAGGGTGCAGCGGATTCTGTGCCCGGTCCAGGACGTGCACGGTTTCCGTAGAGGTTCCTCTCATATTGATGCTTGACTTTTAAAATAAGGCTCGGTAAAATCATTTTTGGGCTTAAACAGATATATAATAAGGATTCCATAAATGAAACGAAACGAAAGTGCGCCCCCTCCCCGGGATTGGTGTCACTTTTGTTTTTTTTATAGTTAGGAAGAGCACAAATACCGACGTATGCCGGATCCAGTTTCAGCGCCCGCCACAGAACGTGTACGCTCTTCATAGAAGCTCATTTTAAACAGGCGGACGCCTTGTACTTTTCTGAAGAGCAGCCGGCTCGTGCAATTAAATAAAAAAGGAGTAGATGAAGGCATGGCAGTTAAATATATCTTCGTAACCGGAGGAGTTGTGTCATCGCTTGGGAAAGGAATTACCGCCGCTTCGCTGGGCCGTCTTCTAAAAAACCGTGGTTACGGGGTGACGATCCAGAAGTTCGATCCGTATATTAATGTCGATCCCGGAACGATGAGTCCGTACCAGCACGGAGAAGTGTTCGTGACCGATGACGGTGCGGAAACGGACCTTGATTTAGGCCATTATGAACGTTTCATTGACATTAACCTGAATCAAAACAGCAACGTAACGACAGGGAAAGTATATTCATCGGTTATCCGTAAAGAACGCCGGGGAGACTATCTCGGCGGGACGGTCCAGGTCATTCCGCACGTGACCAACGAAATCATTGAGCGGGTGTACCGGGCCGGACGTGAAACCGGAGCAGACGTCGTTATTACTGAAATCGGCGGTACCGTCGGCGATATTGAAAGTCTGCCTTTTCTCGAAGCCATCCGGCAGATTAAAAGTGACGTCGGCGTAGAAAATGCCATGTATATTCACTGTACGTTGATTCCCCACCTTTCCGCAGCTGGTGAGCTGAAGTCAAAGCCGACCCAGCACAGCGTGAAAGAACTCCGCAGCCTTGGGATTCAGCCAAATGTAATTGTGGTCCGGACTGAAAGCGCCGTGCCACAGGAAATGAAAGAGAAAATCGCGCTCTTCTGTGATATTCATAAAGACGCTGTGATTGAATGTTCGGACGCCGATACATTGTATCAGATTCCGATTGATCTCCAGCGTCAGAAGATGGACCAGATTGTTTGCGATTATCTGAAACTTGGCGGCGGTCCGGCTGACATGGAAGAATGGAAAATGCTGGTCGAAAAGGTGCAGAATCTCTCCGGCCGGGTGACCATTGCTCTTGTCGGAAAATATGTATCGCTTCCTGATGCCTATCTCTCTGTGGCAGAATCGTTGAAACACGCGGGGTATGCTTTTGACTCCTATGTGGATATTCAGTGGATTAACTCGGAAGAAGTGACACCAGCTAACATTGTGGAAAAGCTGAAAGAAGCAGACGGCATTCTTGTGCCCGGAGGATTCGGTGACCGCGGCATAGAAGGTAAACTGACGGCTATCCAGTACGCCAGAGAAAACAATATTCCTTATCTTGGGCTTTGTCTGGGCATGCAGCTTGCCTCTGTGGAATTTGCCCGTAACGTTGTGGGGCTGACGGAGGCTGGTTCGGCAGAACTTGATCCGGATACAAAGGACCCGGTCATTGATCTTCTGCCGGAACAAAAAGAAGTGGAAGATATGGGCGGAACCCTGCGGCTCGGCTTGTACCCGTGCAAACTGCGGGAAAACACCGTCGCTAAGAAAGCATATGGAGAGGAAGTGGTGTACGAACGCCACCGCCACCGTTACGAATTTAACAACACTTACCGTGATGCTATGGAAGCAGCAGGATTCATTTTCAGCGGGACAAGCCCGGACGGCAGACTCGTGGAGATTATCGAGCTCACGGATCATCCGTACTTTGTTGCTTCGCAGTTCCACCCTGAATTTGTGTCCCGCCCGACCAGACCACAGCCATTGTTCCGCGAATTCATTCAAGCATCCATCGAACATCAATAAATAGATAAAAAGGAGCTGTCCCGTGTTTCAAGGGACAGCTCCTTTTTTGGGTGACAGGCTGTATGGGGAAACTACAAGCCCGGAGTAGTGCCATTAGTGTCCTCAGGGAGTAATTTCGGAGACACTATTATGCTGGAGCAAAGAATTAGTAGTTCCGGGTGACTGCCGGCAGCCACTAAGTCCGCGTTTCAGAGCCGTAGTGTTCATGAAACTTCGTTTGGAGGACACTAATCTTCCATTTCCATCTGCCAGTGTCCACAGTCGTTGTGAAAACAGTTTTCCCCTTTCATTTTTCTGGCGATTGGAAAACAGGGATATCTCCCCGCTGATAAAGCCTTAGAATTCGTCGAGCATTTCTATGATGTTCAAAAAGAGAAGCTGTCCTGCGAATAGAGCACACAGCGCGGAAGGATCCCCCATCCGCAGGCCGCCTTCTCCGGGTACGATGCCGCCTTTCACGTGGGTCTGCAGCCACACGTCTGTCGGTTCCAGTTCCAGGCCGCTGTCTTCTGCAGCAAACGGAGCTGTTACGACAAACGGAATCTCCTGCTCCAGCAGTCTGCCGGCGGCGGTCAGCAGCGCATCCTTTTCCTCATTTCCGGCCAGAAGCAGCACCCGGTCGTCCATTTCCACCTTTCCCAATTCTTCAAGAGGCACAAACGCTGTCTGCGGCGGGGCATCCGGATGCTGCGCCAGAGTTAAAGCGCTCCCTTCCATGGACGATGTTCCGCCGATCAAAAGCCGTCCGGTTCCTGCCGGTCCCTGCGCGAGAAGTCTGGCTCCATTTTCTATCGCTTCATCCTCTGATAAAATATGCTGAAAAGCTCCCTGCAGCTGTGTAGCAAATACTTTCACATGGCTCCCGCCTTTCCTTAAGTACTGATTCTATCGTAAAGTAGATTCGTGTTTGTGTAAAAAAGACAGCAAAAGAAGGAAATCAGAGGGTGGATATGGAAGGGGTAACAATAACAACGAATGAAGAAAAGCGCGGGGCATCCTGAGTAGAAAGAATCTGCTTTACGGGGAGAGGTTCTCTCAAAAACAGCAGTCGTTCCATGTCACGCCCTGTCCCGGGTGTTGATTTTCACCCGAGCTTCCGCTGTTTCAGGGTGCTTGCGCTTTTCTTGACCACTTGGAAATAGTCGGTATGGAGCGTACTGCATAGAGAAAGAAGGGGAACCGGTTTGAATAAAATATTAATTGTGGATGATCAATACGGCATAAGAGTGCTGCTGCAGGAAATACTTCAGAAAGAAGGGCATGATATTCTGGAAGCCTCGAACGGCAGTACGGCTCTTGAACTGCTTGAACATGAACATCCCGATCTCGTGCTGCTTGATATGAAAATTCCCGGAATGGACGGGGTTGAAATTCTGAGGAAACGCTCGGAACGCGGGCTGGCCCCCGGCGCATCTGTGATACTTATGACCGCGTACGGGGAGCTGAGCATGATGCAGGAGGCCGAGCGGCTGGGTGCTTCTTCGTATATTTCCAAACCATTTGATATCAATCAGATAAGAGAAGAAATTCAGAAATACCTGACCTGAGTTCCGTAAACTGAAACAAAACAGCGTGACAGTGTGTTATGGCACGCTTCACCGCAACTTTTCCCGGACGGATGGGTGAAAAACTTTCATAATGTGCTATAATGAAGCAGAAAACAATCCAGAGATAGTGGAAGACACGATACTTTGTTACATAGCGGGGCAAAACAACTGCCGTTTTTTCAAAGTGTGCTGCAAACAGTCTTTTTCATCCATTCTGTCACGACGTAAGCCGCAAGGAGGGTAAGTATGCCGCTTGTATCTATGAAAGAGATGCTGAATGAAGCAAAAGCCAATCAATATGCCGTGGGTCAGTTCAATCTGAACAACATGGAATTTATTCAGGCAGTTCTGCAGGCGGCCGAAGAAGAACGTTCGCCGGTTATCTGCGGAGTCTCTGAAGGAGCAGCCCGTTATATGAGCGGTTTTAAACCGGTGGTGGACATGGTGAAGACTTTCATGGAAGCCCACAATATTACGGTGCCCGTGGCGGTTCACCTGGATCACGGTTCCAGTTTCGAAAAATGCATGGAAGCCCTTCGTGCCGGTTTCACATCCGTGATGATTGATGGTTCGAATAATCCACTTGAAGACAACATTGCCCTGACCAGACAGGTGGTGGACGCTGCCCATGCTGTTGGTGTGTCTGTTGAAGCAGAACTTGGCCGGGTCGGCGGGCAGGAAGACGATGTGGCCGTGGAAGAGGCAGAAGAAACATATGCAGTTCCGTCTGAGTGCAGTAAGCTTGTAAAAGAAACAGGGGTGGACTGTTTTGCGCCGGCTCTTGGTTCTGTGCATGGTCCGTACAAAGCAGAACCCAACCTTGGTTTCGACCGCATGAAGGAAATGGACAGCGCTGTTGGTGTGCCGCTCGTGCTTCACGGCGGAACGGGAATTCCTGCTGAAGACGTGCAGAAAGCGATTGGTTTTGGGCACGCTAAGATTAACGTTAACACAGAAAGCCAGATTTCCTCTGCTGCTTCCGTACGCAAAGCCCTTGAAGAAAAGCCGGACCTTTATGATCCCCGTAAATACATGGGGCCGGCACGTGATGCCGTCAAAGATACCGTAAAAGCGAAAATGCGTGAATTCGGTTCGTCCAACCGGGTGTAACGCAGGGTCGTGAAGGGAAAAGAGTTAATAGAGTGCAGACCGGACCGGGCTGCACCTGTTAACTCTTTCATTTAGCAGACAGGAAAGCATACCAATGAGTGTGTTTAAGAATCCGGCGCAGCATTCAGCCGCTCGG
Source organism: Salibacterium qingdaonense (assembly GCF_900114715.1). GTDB lineage: Bacteria > Bacillota > Bacilli > Bacillales > Marinococcaceae > Salibacterium > Salibacterium qingdaonense. The sequence goes on along the minus strand of NZ_FOTY01000007.1, from coordinate 44,832 downwards.
AGGCTCACAGAACGTGAGGATCTTAGTTGAACTTCTATTATTCAGGATGCCGGCACTTTTCTTTTAAGATAACTATCAAGGAGGAGGCGGAAATATGAAATTTTTTATTGATTCAGCCAACATGGACGAAATAAAGGAAGCCCACGAACTGGGTATCCTTGCCGGGGTGACAACCAATCCAAGCCTGGTGGCAAAAGAAGGAGCTGACTTTCAGGAGCGTTTGAAAGAAATTACCTCACTCGTAAAAGGTTCGGTCAGTGCCGAAGTGATTTCCACCCAGGCCGACGGAATGCTCGCCGAAGGAAGAGAACTCGCGCAAATTGCACCGAATATCACCGTGAAAGTCCCGATGACCGAGGAAGGAATGAAGGCGGTAAAAGTCTTTACCGAAGAAAACATTAAAACCAACGTCACGCTCGTCTTTTCTTCCGTCCAGGCCCTTCTGGCTGCCAGAGCCGGAGCGTCCTATGTTTCTCCATTTCTGGGCCGGTTGGATGACATCGGTCACAACGGCCTTGACCTGATCAGTGAAATTGCTGAAATTTTTGACGAACACGATATTGATACAGAAATTCTTGCCGCCTCCATCCGTCATCCTATGCACGTATCGGAGTCGGCAGCAAGAGGGGCGGATGTTGCCACCCTGCCGCTCAAGGTGATACGCCAGCTCTTCAAGCATCCACTGACAGATCAGGGAATCGAAAAATTCCTGAATGACTGGGAGAACCGCTGACCCTGACTCCACCGGAAAATATGAAACCCTTGTTTTTGGAAAAATCAAAAACAGCCGGGAGGGTCTATCTCCCTTCCCGGCTGTCTATACTGAAATTATCCCTCTTAACAGATAAAAAGAACATCCCAAGAACGAAGACGAGGAAGTGAGATACGCATGCAGAAGTTGATGATTGAAGGAGGACATCCCTTACACGGCAGCATACATATCAGCGGTGCCAAAAACAGTGCAGTAGCTCTAATTCCTGCGGCTGTACTGGCTGATTCCGTCGTATCCATCGAAAACCTTCCGACGATTTCCGACGTGGAAACACTGGCTTCCCTGCTTGAAGATATTGGAGGGTCCGTCTCGTATGATGGATCGAAAATGGACATTGACCCCTCCAGTATTGTCCCGACGCCGCTTCCCAACGGAAGAGTAAAGTCTCTTCGCGCTTCCTATTACATGATGGGAGCGATGCTGGGCAAATTTAAACAGGCGGTCATCGGTCTTCCAGGAGGATGCAATCTTGGTCCGCGCCCGATTGATCAGCATATTAAAGGATTTGAAGCTCTCGGTGCCAAAGTAACGAATGAACAGGGGGCTATTTACCTTCACGCAGAAAGATTAACCGGTGCCCGCATCTACCTTGATGTCGTAAGTGTAGGAGCGACCATTAATATTATGCTTGCCGCCGTAAAAGCTGAAGGACGAACAACCATCGAAAATGCCGCTAAAGAACCCGAAATCATTGATGTAGCTACGATACTCTCCAGCATGGGCGCCAAAATCAAAGGAGTCGGCACCGATATTATCCGGATCGACGGGGTGGAACAGCTGAATGGCTGCGTGCACTCCATTATACCGGACCGGATCGAAGCGGGAACCTATATGATTGCTTCGGCGGCGATGGGCAGAGAAGTGATGATGAACAATGTCATTCCCGATCACCTTGAGTCGCTCATGGCAAAGCTCCGGGAAATGGGTGTAAGCATTGAAACGGCCGATGAACAGGTCAGAATAGCAACGCCGTCTGAGATCACCAGTGTTGATATCAAAACCCTTGTATACCCCGGTTTTGCTACAGATCTGCAGCAGCCGGTCACGGCACTTTTGACGAGGGCAGGCGGCACAAGTGTCGTAACTGATACCATCTACAATGCCCGTTTCCGGCATGTTGATGAACTGAACCGTATGGGCGCCGACGTTAAAGTGGAAGGACGCTCTGCGATTATTAACGGCAGGTCTTCGCTGCAGGGCGCAAAAGTAAAAGCAAGCGATCTCCGTGCAGGAGCCGCTCTCGTCGTAGCCGGACTGATGGCTGAAGGGGTAACAGAAATCACTGGTCTGGAACATATTGACCGGGGTTATGAAGATCTGGAAGAAAAACTTCTTGATCTTGGAGCGAGAGTTTGGAGAGAAGAACTGACGTCAAGCGAAATACAGCAGGTAAAAAGTTCGTAAAGCAAATGGGAGGGGAACGAATTGGAGAGAAGTTTATCCATTGAACTGGTACGGGTAACCGAAGCCGCTGCATTATCATCAGCGCGTTGGATGGGGCTCGGAAAAAAAGAAGAGGCAGACGATGCAGCCACAAGCACAATGCGGGATGTGTTTGATACGATCCCGATGAAAGGCACGGTCGTGATCGGTGAAGGCGAGAAAGATGAGGCGCCGATGCTTTACATAGGGGAAAAACTCGGCACCGGATTCGGTCCCCGGGTGGATGTGGCGGTGGACCCTTTAGAAGGAACCAATATCGTTGCAAACGGTATGGAAAATGCGCTCACCGTCATTGCCATAGCTGACCAGGGATGTCTGTTGAATGCTCCAGACATGTATATGCACAAAATCGCCGTCGGTCCGGATGCTGTCGGAGTTATTGATATTAAAGCGTCTGTTCTCGATAACTTGAAAGCGGTGGCGGGGGCCAAAGGCAAAGACGTAGGGGATGTTGTTGTCACGATGCTCAACCGCGAGCGTCACACGTCCCTCATCCAGGAAGTGCGGGATGCAGGCGCAAGGATCAAGTTTATTCAGGAAGGCGATGTGGCTGCTGCCATCAACACAGCCTTCGATGAAACCGGAATTGATATTCTGCTCGGTTCGGGAGGTGCCCCGGAGGGTGTTCTTTCTGCTGTCGGCCTTAAATGTCTGGGCGGAGAACAGCAGGGATTGCTGCTTCCAAAAGACGATGAGGAGAAGAAACGGTGCGAAGAGATGGGCATCGATGACGTGTCACGAGTTCTGTACATGGAAGACATGGTTTCCGGAGATGACGCTATCTTCGCTGCCACCGGCGTGACAGACGGCGGTCTTTTGAAAGGCATCCACTACAAGGGAACAAGCGCCACCACCCAGACGCTTGTTATGCGGGCGCGTTCAGGAACTGTGAGATTTGTGGACGGCAAACATAACATAGAGAAAAAGCCTGGATTTGTCATAAAAAAAGCAGACTGAAAAAAGGAAGAAAACGGGGCAGCAGCACAGCACCATGTGCTGCTGTCTTTTGAATTCATTGTTGCTATTCTTGTATAAACGTGTTTACAATATACGTTAGACGGGAAAAATAGAAAGATAGTATATACAATCTCCCCACCTGAAGATTTTTACCAGCATTTCCAAGCGGAAACCGCCATTTTCCACCCCGAACCGATAATTATCCTATAAAAATCCCAACTCTGTTTTTTCATAGAAACGAACATAGTATAGAAAAATGTGTATTTGACTATGCAGAAAAGTGGTGACGATGATTGAGTGTAAATTTAGCAGAACTGGAGAATAAAACGCTGAAAGAGCTTTATGCGCTGGCTAAAGAGTATAAAGTATCCTACTACAGCAAGCTGACAAAGCGCGAATTGATTTTTGCCATTCTCAAAGGACAGGCGGAAAAAGACGGTTATATGTTCATGGAAGGAATTCTTGAAATTATTCAGACGGAAGGATATGGTTTCCTGCGGCCGATTAATTATCTGCCGAGCTCGGAAGACATTTATATTTCCGCCTCCCAGATCCGCCGTTTTGATCTGCGAAATGGTGATAAAGTATCCGGCAAGGTCCGTCCGCCGAAAGATTCGGAACGGTACCACGGCCTGTTGATGGTCGAGGCTGTGAATGGGGACGATCCCGATGCATCAAAAGAACGCCCGCACTTTCCGGCGCTCACTCCTTTGTATCCGCAGGAGCGTATGAACCTTGAGAACAAACCGGGACGGGCCGGTACGCGGATTATGGATATGGTTACACCGGTCGGTTTCGGGCAGCGCGGGCTGATTGTCGCCCAGCCGAAAGCCGGGAAGACCTCTCTCTTAAAAGAAGTCGCGAACAGCATCACCGAAAACCATCCCGAAACGGAATTAATCGTACTTCTGATTGATGAACGCCCGGAAGAGGTGACCGATATCGAACGGTCGGTGGACGGCGATATTGCCAGTTCCACGTTCGATGAAGTACCGGAAAACCATATCAAAGTGTCGGAACTGGTTCTTGAACGGGCAATGCGTCTTGTGGAGCAGAAGAAGGATGTTGTTATTCTAATGGACAGCATCACCCGTTTGGCCCGTGCCTACAACCTTGTCATTCCACCGAGCGGTCGTACACTGTCCGGCGGTATTGATCCTGCAGCCCTGCACCGTCCGAAACGGTTTTTCGGAGCGGCGCGTAACATTGAAGAAGGCGGGAGCCTGACGATTCTCGCGACCGCCCTTGTGGAAACGGGTTCCCGGATGGACGACGTTATTTATGAAGAATTCAAGGGAACCGGTAACATGGAACTGCATCTGGACCGCCGTCTTGCGGAACGCCGCATTTTCCCGGCCATCGATATCCGCCGTTCCAGCACAAGAAAAGAAGAACTGCTTCTTTCCAAAGAGCACCTTGAGAACTTGTGGGCCATGCGGAAAACGATGAACGATTCCCCGGACTTTCTGGATCATTTCATCCGCAAAGTTAAACAAACGAAGACCAATGACGAGTTTTTCGAAGATCTTGAAAAGGACAAGCAGAAAGGCCGGACAACGAACCGGCGCAGCTGACCGGATCATAGAGAAATAGTTGAAAAATCACAGCGGACTTGTTATAATCCCGTTATGTGTGACATCAATCGCTGATGGGAAAGTAATATACATGCTGCGCGCAGGTTCGGTTCAAAACCATGCATGCCGCAGCATTTTCACCACCAGAGCAAAAGGAGTGAAAACAAATGAAGCAGGACATCCATCCGGAATTCCACAAAGTCGTATTTATGGATTCAAGCACAGGATTTAAATTCTTGAGCGGTTCCACCAAATCGTCCGAGGAAACGATTGAATGGGAAGACGGCAACACGTATCCGCTTTTGAAAGTGGAGATCAGCTCCGACTCCCACCCTTTCTATACCGGTAAGCAGAAGCTCGCGGACACCGGCGGCCGTATCGACCGTTTCAAGAAGAAATACAACCTCGACTAATGATTATATCAGTCCTGGACAAACACCAGGCAGGGATATGAAACCCTGCCTGGTGTTTTTATATAGAGAGAAACGAGGGATTGCAGGTGTTTGTGCCCCGCGTCTCCAGAGGCAGCGCTGCCTGGCGGCCAATTATCACAACCTCGCCAGGTGGATTATCCGGTTCTGCACTCCCGCCGGCTGTGCGGAACCACTGAAGACCTGTGCCGGCGTCTTCGTGTCCACCACTCCCCCTGATCCATCTACAAAAGCGCAGCTCCTTCCATCTTTCACATTTTCTGAAGAACAAAACAAGTGCCTTTCCAGTATGTATAATATCAGCCTAAATATTTCACTCTTGTCCACTGAAAAAAGGTATTGAAAAGATAAGTCCATAAGTATATTATTGCACTAGGGAAACTTTTTGTCATGTGTATAAATAAATTAGCTGGAGGTAAAAAAATGAGCTTGTTGAAAAAAGCTGTATTTTTCAGCATTGTCATGGTCACTCTGGGAGCATGCGGGACAGGAGAGAATTCAGGTGCTTCTGAAGGACCCGGGGAGAAACTTTCCGTCGTGGCAACTACAGGACAGGTTCGGGACGTCGCAGAGCACATAGGCGGCGATCAGGCCGACGTGCAGGCAATGATGGGTCCCGGTGTAGATCCGCATCTCTATGAGCCGACGCAGCAGGACGTAGTATCTCTGGCCGAAGCGGATCTGAACCTTTACAACGGATTAAACCTGGAAGGAAATATGGGGGAAGTCTTTGAAAACGTTGAAAATGAAACGCCAAGCTATGCCGTAACGGAGAATATTCCGGAAGATATGTTGATATCAGGTGGGGAAGATTATCCTCATGACCCTCACGTATGGTTTGATCCGGACAGATGGGCATACGCGGTGGAAGCCGTGAAGGACGCGTTCATAGAAGTGGATGAAGCGAACAGGGAAGAATATGAAAAACGAGCGCAGCAATACTTGAACAACCTGGAGGAACTGGATGCATATGCCCAGGAAAACATTCGGAAAATTCCGGAAGAAAGCCGCGTTATTGTGACGGCCCATGATGCTTTCAGTTACTTCGGTGATGCATACGGCATGGAGGTAGAGGGATTGCAGGGAATCAGCACCGATGCGGAATTTGGTGTTGGAGACGTTAACAATATCGTGGACTTGATGGTGGAGCGGAGCATAGGAGCATTATTTGTGGAATCCAGTGTCTCCGAACAGGCGGTGAATTCCGTCGTGGAAGGAGCAAAGGAGCGGGGACAACAGGTGGAAATCGGTGGAGAGCTGTATTCGGATGCAATGGGGGAAGCCGGGACAGAGGAAGGAACGTATGAAGGAATGTTCCGGCATAACATCGATACAATGGCATCGTCTCTCCAGTAAAACAAGGAGGCAGAGTAATGAGTGATGCATTGGACGTTCAGAATATAACGGTAGCTTATCAGGAATCCACGGTTCTGGAAAATGCGGACTTTTCGGTGCCGCAGGGCAAACTGGTGGGGATTGTCGGTCCCAATGGTGCAGGAAAATCCACTCTTCTTAAAGCGGTGCTGGATCTCGTGCCAAAACTCCACGGGCGCGCTGTATTTTTCGGAGAGGAATTGAAAAAGGTCCGTTCGAGAATCGGGTACGTGCCGCAGCGCGGCGAAGTCGACTGGGATTTTCCGACGAGTGCCCTGGATGTTGTAACGATGGGACGCTACGGCCACGTTGGTCTGTTCCGGCGGCCGAGGAAACACGATAAAGAGAAAGCTTATGAATGTCTGAAGGAACTCGGGATGGAGCAGTATGCCAAGAGGCAGATCAGAGAGCTTTCCGGAGGGCAGCAGCAGCGGGTCTTTCTTGCCCGTGCCATGGCCCAGGATGCTTCCTTGTATATCATGGATGAACCATTTGCCGGCGTGGACGCCAAAACCGAACGCGCTATCATTTTGCTGATGCAGAAATGGAAACAGGAAAACAAAACAATCATTGTCGTACACCATGACCTGCAGACAGCCCAGGAGTATTTTGACTGGATGATTCTGCTGAACAAACACGTGGTAGCCCAGGGGCCGACAGAAGAAGTGTTTACGAAAGAAAAACTGCAGGAAACCTACGGCGGCCAGCTTGCCTTTCTGGAGAGCTCTTCTTCTGAAAAAGCGGGGAATCCATCATGATACAGGATTGGCTCTCCCTGCTTGGAAGCCCCAACCTCCGCTGGGTTCTGCTTGGCACGATGTTTTTAGGGATGGCAAGCGGCATCGTCGGGTCGTTTGTCCTTTTGCGAAAAGAAAGTCTCGTCGGGGAGGCTATGTCCCACGCAGCGTTGCCCGGTGTATGTCTTGGATTCTTAGTGGCTGGAAGAGAGCTTCCTGCTCTGATGACCGGAGCTGCTGTCTTTGGTTTAATCAGCTTGTGGGGCATACGCGTCATTCACAGACATTCAAAGCTGAAACAGGACACAGCCATTGGTTTGATCCTTTCTGTGTTTTTCGGGCTTGGTATCGTGCTGCTCACGATGATTACCAACAGCCCGGCAGGTAATAAGAGCGGCCTTGACAGTTACATTTTCGGTCAGGCTGCTTCGATGGTTCCATCCGATGTCTGGATGATGAGCAGCATTGCCATATTGGTTACAGCTGCTGCTCTTCTGTTTTTCAAAGAATGGAAGCTTGTTATTTTTGACCCGCTTTTTGCAGGAGGACTGGGGTGGAAAACAAAGACACTGAACAGCGTCCTGAGCTTGTCCATTGTACTGATTGTAACAGCGGGGATTCAGGCTGTCGGCATTATTTTAATGTCGGCGCTTATCATCACACCTGCCATCGCGGCAAGGTACTGGACCGACCGGCTTGGTGTGATGGTTATCCTTGCCTCGGTAATTGGAGCCTTTTCCGGTGTCACCGGGACGCTCATCAGTGCTGTCGACGGCGGCATTCCTACGGGACCCGTCGTTGTTTTGACCGCAACAGTCATCTTTTTTCTGTCGTTTCTGTTTGCTCCAAAAAGAGGGAAACTGGCGCAGGTCCTCGCACACCGGCAGTTCCGGCGCCGCTGGAAAAAGCAGCAGGCTCTCAAGGCACTCGGTTCGGTGCCGGGCACGGCGGCATCCAAGTATGAATCATGGCAAAAAGCACTCGGTGCCAAAAACAATGAAGCAAAAAAGTTGTGGAATTGGCTGAAAAAGAACAGGTATTTCATGTGATGGAAGAAAGGGGGGACCAGTAATGACGTATGAAGGATGGATCATTATAACCGGAGTACTGGCCGGGGCTTCGTGCAGTATCATCGGTGTGCTTTTGGTACTGCGGCAGACAGCCATGATATCGGATGCCATCAGTCACACCGTGATACTCGGGCTCGTGTCGGCGTTTTTGCTGACCGGGACACTTGACAGCTTCACGATGCTCATCGGTGCGGCTGTTGCAGGGTTATTAACGACGATTGTTATTCAGCTTCTGAAGAATTCCGGGGTACAGTCCGATGCTGCCATCGGCGTAACATTCACCGCATTTTTTGCGCTCGGGGTGTTTCTCATTTCCCGTTATGCGGGCAATGTTCACTTGGATGTCAATCACGCATTGATGGGAAACATCGCCTTTGTCCCGTTTCAGACCGTGACTCTTTTCGGCGTTTCCATCCCGCAGGCCTTTTTGTTTGTCAGCATTGTACTTCTTCTCAACGTCGCTGTGATCACGCTTTTGTATAAAGAATGGAAACTGTCCACCTTTGATCCAGCGCTCGCTGTATCCCTTGGTATACCGGCCGTTTTTCTTCATTATCTGCTCATGACGATGACATCGGTGACAGCTGTTTCCTCGTTTGACAGCGTCGGAGCGGTACTTGTCGTGGCTTTTATGATTGTTCCGGCCGCTTCGGCGTACCTTTGGACCAGAAAACTATCCTTCATGTTTTTATACAGCGTTGTATTCAGTGCTGCCGCCTGTTTCAGCGGATATTATGCTGCTAAATGGCTCAACGTTTCGATTTCTGGAAGCATGGCGGTCATGACAGGTGTTATTTTCCTGATTTCCTTTCTTTTTGCCGGAGAAAACGGAGTGATCACCCGGAGCGTCCGGCAGAAACAGCACAGGAACAGGGAATGGAACAGACAGCCTGCCTTCGCTCCTGCGGACGGGAAAAGAGAGCTTTAAAGGATAGCCCCGAAAACTTCCGATGACCTATTGAATACATCTCGAATTTCAGGGAAAATAAGAAAAGACTAATCGAGGAAGTAAGGGGAACAACAATGTACATGATAAGAAAAGATGGATGGATAGAAGTCATCTGCGGCAGCATGTTTTCCGGGAAATCCGAAGAACTGATCCGGCGCATCCGCCGGGCAGCCTACGGCAATCTAAATGTGATTGTGTTTAAACCGGCCCTTGATGACCGGTACAGTGAAGAGGAAGTCGTTTCCCACAACGGAACGAAAATATGGGCCAAAGCAGTGGGGCACTCTCATGATATTTTTTCGATGCTTGAAGAAGGGGTGCAGATGGTAGCGGTGGATGAAGCGCAGTTTTTCGACCACGGTATCGTATCTGTTGCCCAGCATCTGGCAGACCGCGGCATCAAAGTGGTGGTCGCCGGCCTGGATCAGGATTTCCGGGGAGAACCGTTTTTGCAGGTGAAAGAACTGCTGGCAGCTTCTGAAGAAGTGGTGAAATTACAGGCTGTCTGTCCCTGCTGCGGATCGCCTGCTTCCCGCACGCAGCGGCTGATTGAAGGGCGTCCGGCTCACTATGAGGATGAAGTCATTTTGGTCGGAGCCGATGAAGCCTACGAACCACGGTGCCGGCACTGCCACGAAGTGCCCGGCAGACCTGTTTCCGAACTGCATATCGAAAACACAGGATCCACCTGTTGAAAAAAAGACAGGATGGAGTGACATCCGGACGATCTATATAGATCGTCCGGATTTTTTAATGGATGCCGGCAGGGAAGAACATCGTGTGATCAGGTCGTATACCGGCCGAAAGTATGTGAATACATGCCAAGTGCTGCGATTTACCTGCCGAATAAGTGCTGTTACATGCCGGAAGTGAGGTTTTACCGGCCAAAGGTGCACGCGGACGGCTTTTTATATGGGATGCTGCATGAAAACGCGTGAACCGGAAATCCTAGGAGGACAACCTGTTTCAAGGAGGACGTCCTTTTATGAAATATATCGTATATTTTCTTCTGAGCCTGGTGCTCCTGTCGGCTGCGTCCTGTGGACAGGATAAGTCCCCGCAGGCCGGACCGCTGCGGAGTCCGGAGCCGGCAGCTCCTTCGGATTATAACCAGGGCCCCGGTAATGTATCGATGACGACACAAGAACAGAACCTGGGTAATGATAATGCCAGGGTGAAAGAAATTGCCCGGAGAATTGGATTCTCTCCAAGATATGTCACTTTCGGCGGCCGCCATGCTTATCTTTACACGACAAGTGATACGTCGTGGAACAAAGAAGAAAAAAAGAAGAAGCAGCAGGAACTCAAGCGCCAGTACAAACAAGAGCTGCCGAGGTATCAGGTACAAGTGACGGTATTGGATGGCTGACAAAGGGCGGGCCGGTGGACACTAAACCGCCGGGGAGTGGCGTTAGTGTCCACAAAAAGTGTAGTCGAGGACACTGGCGCACTGGTGCAGTCAGATAGTGTCCACCTTCATCCAGCGGCGGCTGCTATTGTCTGATTGCAGCATTACAGTGTCCATGAACCATCGTTTAGAGGACACTAATTCCTTTTTTCATCCGGTTAGTGTCCTCCGGTGGATTTCCGGGCTTTTTCTTTCCATGTATACTCTGGGGTATATACCACGCAGCTTTCCTTTCACACAAAAACGCTCCCGACGGTCCGTTAGGATCATCGGGAGCGTTTTCTCTTCAGGTTGCCCTGCGCACGGTCTGCTGGATCGGATCCCAGACGCCGTTGTATGGGGGTGCGTAGGATAGATCAAGATCTTCATAATCATCGAGCGTCATTCGGTGGAACAACGTAACGGCGAGCACATCGATACGTTTGGCCGCGCCGGATGATTCTCCGATGACCTGACCGCCGATAACTTCTTTGGTGTCCGTGCGGTACAGCAGCTTCAGGGTGAGCGGTTTTTTTCCTTCAAAATAGCCGGCTTTATCCACCGTCTCGTGAATCACGGTATCAAACGGGAAAGCCATGGCTTCAGCTTCCGCTTCATTTAACCCGGTTTTGGCAAGAGTGAGGTCGAAAAAGCGGAGGATAGAGGTGCCGACGATACCCTGGAACTGCTTCGGGATACCGGCCATGTTTTTCCCGGCGGCGCGCCCCTGTTTATTGGCATGGGTGCCAAGCGGGACATAATCATCCCGTTCTTTGATGCGGTGGTACTGTACGGCGCAGTCCCCGGCCGCATACACGTGGTCCACGTTGGTGCGCATCCACGCGTCCACCTGGACCGCGCCGTTATGCCGGAGCTGAATCCCGGTATTTTCAAGAAAATCTGTGTTCGGCCGGATCCCCGTGGCGGCGATGACGAGATCTGTATCATACCAGCCGCCGGTCGTCTGAACCGCCTGGATCCGCTGCACGCCTTCCAGCACTTCCACCGACTCCCCGAGACACAGCTCGACGCCGTGTTTCCCGGCTTCTTCATGGATAAGCGGTGTCATGTCGGGATCAAACATTTTGGCAATGCGGTTGTTGCGCTCGATAATACGCACGTTCCGGCCTGTCTCGATCAGGTTCTCGGCAAGCTCCAGGCCGATGTAGCCGCCGCCGATAATGGTCACATCGTGCACGTCATCCAGATCCGCATCAATCGCTTCAATATCTGGAATTGTCTTTAACGTGTGAACGCCTTTCAGCGTCCGCCCCGGCACATCCGGCAGTACCGGCGACCCGCCGCTTGCGATGAGCAGCTTGTCATATGGCAGTTCAAACGACATTCCCGTTTCCTTATCTTGTCCGGACACGACCTGCTTCGCGGTGTCGACAGCCTCCGCTTGATGGAATACTCTCGCATCGATGCCGTATTTCTCCCGGAAAGTCTCCACATCCCGGGCGATCAGTTTCTCTGTATGTTCCACCTCACCTCCGACGATGTAGGGAAGTCCGCACTGGGCGTAGGAATAAATGCCGCCCGCTTCAAGTGTTGTCACTTCCGCCCCTTCCACATTCCGTACAATCTGCATCGCAGCGCTCATTCCGGCCGCATCTCCGCCGATAATCACGTATTTCATGACTAAAACACCCTTTACTTTTAACTGTATGTAGTACAAACAGTATTCCCTTCCTGAAAAAATAAAAACGTTTCTCCTAACGAGCCGGTAGGACTAAGATATAAGGGGGGATGGACCTGGAAAAGAAGGTTCTTTTCGTGGAAATAATATTTCTTGTTACGATCTGCCGCTTTTATTCGTCTTACAGGTAGAACAAGACAAACGGAGGGACTGTGATGAACGATCATGACATGGTGGAACAGGCACGCTCCGGAAATGATCAGGCGTTTCAGGAATTAATTGCAAAACATTATCGTACAGTGCAGAAGTTTGCACACCAAATCGGAGTAAACCGGTCAGAGGTGGAGGACATTACGCAGGATGTGTTTTTGAATGTATACCGCTCGCTGTCATCGTTTACCGGGAACACATTTACCACCTGGTTATATACCGTAACGCTGAATGCTGCGCGCGATCACATGCGCAGGGAAAAAAGACAGCGCCGCAATGTGGAGGCGGTGATGGAGAAACGAACCACAAAACCCTATACAGAGCTTGGTTCCAGTGAAGCGTCCTGGGAGTTGCACGATATGATTCTTCGTCTGGAAGAAAAATACCGGGTTCCGCTTATTCTTCATTATTTTCATGAACAATCATTCAAGGAAATTGGTGAGGTGCTCGATAAATCGGAGTCCGCGGTAAAGACAAGAGTCATGAGGGCACGAAGACAGCTGAAAAAAGAATGGGAGAAAGTAGGTGTTGAGGCATGAATCAATCATGGGAAGAGCAGATGAAACGGTTGAAAGAGGATTACGACCGCATTCCTGACGAAACCAGTCCGGAGCGGATCTGGGCTCATGTGCAGTCTTCCAAGCGCGTTGGAAAACATCGTGCCCCCCGTGTTGGTGCTATTGCCGGCGGGACAGCCGCAGCTTTGATTGCCGGAATGCTTGTTATGTCTCAAGCCGTTCTCCCGCCTGAGGATCGCGGCACAGGAGAAGGACAGGAGGAAAATCCTAGTGTTGCGGAGCCGGAAGATGATCAGGATGAGGATACTGAAGAGAAGCCTCCCGGCGGCTCTGAAGAACAGCCTGATTCAAACAGACCGGCCGCTAAAGAAATCACGTACCAGGTTGAAGGAAGCTATACGGAAGATACGTTTCAACTTCTTGATGAAGATGGCTTTTCATTCACGACTTATATTCCTGAATTCTTCGAAACAGAACGAACGGAAGCAGGAAAATTAGCTGTATACGCGGCTTTCTCAAAAGACCAGCAGCGGACCGACGAACCGGTATGGACAGTGACGGAACACACGGATGGAAAGGATCTTGAAACAATGGCTGCAAACATCAGAACAACGTATGAAAACCAGGGATATCAAAGAAGCACCCACCAATTTGAAGATTTGCAGTACGGGGACTACATGGCTGTCTTTGAAAACACAGAAAGAGAGCACGTGACCGTTATTCTCCAGCAGAACGAGCAGACCATTGTAGAGTGGCAGAAGAGTTATCCTGTGGAGATGGGGGATGGAATTAATGCAGTGGAACAAGTGGCAATGGATGAATGGGAATGGAAATAATCGGCGGTTTGAATCCGATATGACTGCTTGAGATATAAGTTCAGTTTTTCCCGGACCGCGTAACGTTCAACCTCGAATCCGGCGAAGTGACAGGGATGGAAGAAATATCGTAACGGTGTACGGGTGTTGTTGCGGAAGCTTCCGCGGTTCTCCAGGCAGGAGGCGGTCCGGCTGACGAACGACGTTCAGGCGCCGTATCCCGGTGTAAACGTCGTTATGAACTCGTTTAAACGACGTTCAGGCACAGAAAAAGAAGCTGAACGTAACGTTGGAATCCTTCAATGACGTTTAAGCCGGCCGCGTCCGCCAAAACGTCATCATGAACCGCTTTATGTGACGTTTGTACGGGGGGCCGGCATACAAACGTAACGTAAGCATCGAACGTACTCCAGTGCTCCGGGGCAGAAGTGTCCACGGAACAGCTCCTGCCCCGCAATACCTTTTCCTATACAAAAAACATTCCGAACGGATCCCTCGAACCGTTCGGAATGTTTTTATCCAAGCTCCTTACTGCCATTGCAGAGACTGAAGTTCCCAGGCATGTACATGAAATACAGCGGCAGCTTCCGCTGCGAATTGAAGTCCCGCTGCCTCCTGTTCCGGAAAAATACGGGAAGTCGATGCGTATTCTCCGCCGTTCACAAATACTTCCGCGGATGAGCGGTCAAACAGACAATGGAGCGCATGCACCTTGTTCACCCGGCTGACACGCTGCTCCGGCTCACCGGTTTCAACATCAGGACGTTCAAACGTGAGCGTCTGTTCTTCAGCATCGTAAGAAATGTGAAAACAGCCGCGCCACGAGATCATCCAGCTGGCTTTTGTCTCTATTTCTATATAAAGCTCGGCAGCTGCTGCGGTCCACGAGGCCCAGGCAGCCGTCTCATTGGCTGCTGCCACAGTAGTTGATGCGTGTGTCCCGCGAAGCTGTTTGTATTCTTCGATGGGTTGTTGATATAAGTGCCCTTCCTGCATCGACAATTCCCTTGGAAACGTCAGGCAGTGCAGCCACCCGTCAGCAATTGTCGGGTGAGCCTGTTCCTGCTGGTCCGGAACACCCATCCAGCCAAGCAGCAGGCGCCTGCCCTGTTCGTCTTCAAACGTCTGAGGGGCGTAAAATTCAAATCCCAGGTCTATTTCACGAAAACCGCCGTGGGAAAACGTCTCCGTCTCCGGATGAAAAGTACCAGTGAAAATGCCGGTTTGGTATTGATTCCGGTATCGATACGTCTCTTTTTCGAGCCCCTGCGGAGACACCAGCAGCACCCGTGTACCTTCGAGTTCAAAGAAGTCCGGGCACTCCCACATGAAGCCAAAGGACTCGGGAAACGTGGCGTCCCGGCCGGCGAGTGGACCGAGAAACTCCCAATTCCATAAGTCCGGTGAACGGTACAACAGCACCTGCCCTTCTCCGTCGCTGCGCTGGGCGCCGATGACGAGACGCCATATGCCCGCTTCAAACCATACTTTTGGGTCACGGATGTGCGCGGTATACCCATCGGGCTGGTGAATGACGGGGCCGTACTTTTTAAAATCGACGCCGTTACGGGAAACAGCAAGGCATTGATAGCTCTTCCGGCGTCCGTGTTCATCTTTCACGTTGCCGGTATAAAACAAGTAGAGTTGATTTTCATGCACGACGGCGCTGCCGGAATAGCATCCATTCTTTTCAAACTCCTGCACCGGAGCCAGCGCCGGATGCAGAAGCTCCCAATGGATCCAGTCTCTTGTAGCGGCATGCCCCCACCATTTGCTGCCGTGACCAGTGTGAAACGGCATCCATTGGTAAAAAACATGATAAACACCCTGCCACTGCACAAGTCCGTTTGGATCGTTCATTAATCCCACAGGAGGCATGAGATGGAACTGCTGTCGAAAAGGTCCGGTCCTGGCGCCTCTGTTTTGATTCAACATCTTTTCTACGTCCTGCCGCATAGCATGCTCGTCACTCATGGTTTCCCCCTATACAGCTTTATCCGTGCTGCTCTGCTGTGATTCTGTTTCCTCTTTCTCTGATTGTGTTTCTTCTTCCTGCCAGCCTAACAGCCATGTGACGGTAAAAGCACTGCCCACGGTAATCAATAGACCGATGGCGTAGTTCACTGGATCGTTTGCAATGGCAAACATCGGCAGACCGGTCACACCGATACCATTTGCGGTAACGTTGGTAATCGTTACATAGGCCCCGCCGACAGCACCTCCGGCAGCAGCACCGATAAACGGACGGCGGTAGCGGAGATTCACTCCGAAAATCACCGGCTCCGTAATACCGAGAAAAGCAGCAAACGATGACGGTCCGGCGATTTCTTTCATTTTTTTGCTTCGTGTTTTCACCCATACAGCAAGCCCGGCTCCGCCCTGGGCAACGTTTGCCACCGCCCAGATAGGCAGTAGATAGTTAAAACCGACCTGCCCGAGAATTTCTGCTTCAATGGCATGGAAACTGTGATGCACTCCGGTTAATACAATCAGTGAATACAATCCGCCGAACACAAGTCCGGCAAATCCCGCTCCTGTGTCATATAAAAACATGAGGGACGATGTTACGCCTTCTCCAAGCAGACGGCCGAGCGGACCGACAGCCATCAGAGCAATAAAACCTGTCGACATAATCGTCAAAAACGGTGTAACGAGCAGATCAATCATATTCGGAACAAAGGTACGGAACAATTTTTCCAGCCAGCACATGACGTACACCGTCAGCAATACCGGAATAACGGTACCCTGGTAGCCGAGAAGTTCAATGTTCATGCCGGCAAATTGGAGGGTTTCCGGCTGTACGCCGCTTTCCTGAAGCCCCCACGGGTTCAAAAGAGTCGGATGAGTCATAATCCCTCCGACAACAGCCCCTAGATACGTGTTCCCGCCGAATTCACGTGCCGCGCTGTAGCCGATCAAAATCGGAAGAATAATAAAAGCGGCCGAGGAGAACATATCAAGCAGAATATACAGGGAACTGTCACTGTCTGCCCAGCCGAAGCGGTTCATCAGATTCAGCAGTCCCATCAGCATGCCGGCTGCTACAATGGCCGGGATGATGGGGACAAAGATGTTGGAAAGCACTTTTGCAAATCGTGATACCGGATTCATTTTCTTTTTTACAGCTTCGTTATGGTCCATCTTCTGCTGCTTATCATTTCCGGACTCTTCCCCCATGCCGATTTCTTCTGCGAGCGGCTGAAACACTTTATTAACGGTTCCGGTGCCGAAAATAATCTGGAACTGACCGGAGCTTGAAAAGGCACCTTTCACCCCTTCTAAATCTTCAATTTCCTTCTTGTTGATTCTACTTTCATCATCAAGAACCAACCGGAGCCGCGTTGCGCAGTGCGTAGCACTGATGATATTGTCCCTGCCGCCGAGAAGTGTCACCAGTTCTTCTGCTGATTGTTTATAATCCATTAGAAAACCCCCTCTTTCTAAAAGCGGAAGTTGTTTTCAACCATAAAAAAAGACCCAAAACGAGAAGGGGAAATGTGTGCCTGGAATACACACACGTTTCCTGTCCTCATTCTGGGTCTTGCCTGCTCAGAGCAGTAACAACTCCCGATATGTACAATGTACGCAAAGTATACAAAATGAAATTCACCATGTCAACGCTTTCCTGCTGATTTATGAAAGCGATTGATTTGATAAAATACGCTGGATATGAAGGGCAATGTAGCCGATCTCGGGTACAGGAAGCGGCAGACCGGCTTCCTGTTTCACGTGGTCAGCCAGCTCGCATGCTGCCGCGTAGGCTTTTTCATATTTGGTCTGAATGAGTGTAAGCATCTCGGGATCCATATCATCAAAACCTTTGCCGTCTTCTGCCCGCGAGAGAGCAAAATTTAGATGAACAACCAGGCGGTGGTACGACATGCTGTGTTCCGCAAGCTCGAGGCCGCCGGAGTTTTCAACGAGTTGAATGAGCTCCTGAATCAAGGACGTCCGCTGCATCGTCTTTTCCATCGAACCGGTTTGCAGTTTCGCGGTATGCAGATGCAGTGCTATATGCCCCGCTTCCGCCTCTGGAAGGTCTACCCCGAGATCCGTTTTAATTTTTTGGACGGCCCACACGCCGATTCTGTACTCCTCCTGATAGAGGGCTTTGATTTCATGGAGCAGTTTATTTTCTATCGTAACTCCCTGCTTCACACGTTCAAGGGCAAAAGCCAGATGATCAATCAAGGAAATATGAATATGATCGCTGAGGGGCAGATGCATCTCCCCTTCTGCACAGCTGATGATTTCCTCGCCGGTTTCAATGACTTCGACAGGAAGTGTCTTCAACAGCTGCTCAAATTTAGGTGTTTCCTCTTCCATGCTGAATATTTTTTCAATTTTCTTTTGGTTCACCGGGTCGTTTTTTCCTTTTTGAAATCCAATTCCCGGTCCAAAAACAATCTTTTCCCGACTCCCGTGATGAACAACGACAGCGT
Source organism: Salibacterium qingdaonense (assembly GCF_900114715.1). Lineage (GTDB taxonomy): Bacteria > Bacillota > Bacilli > Bacillales > Marinococcaceae > Salibacterium > Salibacterium qingdaonense. The sequence continues at coordinate 26,514 of NZ_FOTY01000007.1, read as the reverse complement.
TGTTATTCAGTATACGCAGGATTTTCATGCCTCAGCCTCCTTTCTTTCGATACTATATCACCATCCAGGCGATATCTCATTCTCTGAGGATAACTACCACAAGGCTCAGCAGTCTACCTTTTCAGAGCTGGGGGTGCAGCACATCGGGTATACCGGCGCAAGATGGAGGGAGAGTTTTTTTGACGAAGAAGCGGCATTATACTATAATTATAATGTTATGCAACCTATAAAGAGGTGAAAGCTTGTGCTAGAACGTCTGCAAGCCGTAGAAGATCGTTATGAACAGCTGAACGAATGGCTGAGCGACCCGGATGTCGTAAGTGATACGGCAAAATTACGGGACTACTCCAAGGAACAGGCCGAGATTTCGGACATTGTCCAGAAATACAGGGAATATAAAGAGACAACGACCCAGCTTGACGACGCCAAGGTGATGCTCCAGGATAACCAGGATGACGATATGGAAGATATGGTCAAAATGGAAATTGAGGAACTGACGGAAAAAAAGCAGGAGCTCGAGGAAACGCTGCGGATTCTGCTGCTGCCAAAAGACCCCAATGATGATAAAAATGTCATCGTGGAAATCCGCGGAGCAGCAGGAGGCGATGAAGCTTCTCTGTTTGCGGCGGATCTGTTCAAGATGTATTCCCGTTTCGCTGAGAAGAACAACTGGAAAGCCGAAGTCATCGAGTCGACCCCGACGGAACTCGGCGGCTTCAGCAAAATGATTTTCATGATAAGCGGAGAAGGCGCCTACTCGAAGATGAAGTACGAAAACGGCGCCCACCGCGTGCAGCGGGTACCGAGCACGGAGTCAGGCGGACGTATCCACACGTCCACCTCCACCGTCGCGGTTCTGCCGGAAGCTGAGGAAGTTGAAGTCGAGCTCCATGACAAAGACATCCGTGTAGACACATTCGCCGCCAGCGGTCCGGGCGGTCAGAGTGTCAACACCACCATGTCGGCGGTGCGCCTGACTCACGAACCGACGGGTATCGTCGTTTCCTGTCAGGACGAGAAATCGCAGCTCAAAAACAAAGATAAAGCCATGAAAGTGCTGCGTGCCCGTATTTATGACATGTACCAGAAGGAAGCCGAAGCCGAGTACGACGAGAACCGCAAGTCCGCAGTCGGAACCGGTGACCGCTCGGAACGGATCCGCACGTACAATTTTCCGCAGAGCCGCGTCACCGATCACCGCATCGGCCTCACCGTACAGAAGCTCGATCAGGTGCTTCAGGGGGAAATTGACCAGATTATTGAAGCGCTGATTGTGGAAGAACAGGCCGAAATGATGGAAGAGGCAGGAGAGGCATAAATGAAGCCTGCATATATGTACGAAGCCCTTAACCGGGCTTCGTCTTTTTTAGAAGAAAACAAACGGGAACCAAAAGCCGCTGAACTCTTGATGAAGCACCATTTGAATGTCGGCTGGACGGATTTTCACCTGGCCCGGCGGGAACCTATCACAGATGACGTGTGGACGGCTTTTTGGCGTGATGTGGTGCAGCACGCACAAGGTGTTCCGGTGCAGCATCTAACAGGATATGAAGAGTTTTACGGCCGTCGTTTTCATGTGAATGAACACGTACTGATTCCAAGACCGGAGACGGAGGAATTGGTTGATGGTGTACTCAGATGGATCCGGAACCAGCGGATCACCAGCCTGCAGGTTGCCGATATCGGAACCGGAAGCGGCGTTATCGCGATCACGCTTGCACTGGAGGCACCGGATGTGCAGGTGAGGGCAGTGGAACTCGACAGGAAAGCCCTTGAGACTGCACGGCAAAACGCCGCCAATCTCGGAGCATCTGTCGAATTTTTCGAAGGCAGCCTGATGGACCCTCTCCTTGAAGGAGAAACGAAATACGACGTTATTGTCTCCAACCCTCCGTATATCCCGAAACAGGAATGGGAAGCACTGGATCCCCTCGTCCGGGATCACGATCCGAAACTGGCACTGGTCGGCGAAGACGACGGACTCGCCTGTTACCGGAAAATGGCGGTTCATCTCCCGGCTCTGCTGCAATCCCGGGGTCTTGCCGCCTTTGAGATCGGGGACCGGCAGGGAAACGATGTCAGCCGTATCCTGCAAAAAGAGCTGCCGCTCGCTGATATAGAACTCCGGCATGATATGAACGATAAACCAAGAATGGTATTCTGCGAACGCAATGACGTATAACGATCCAACAAAAGATGTCGAACCGTTTAGCGTTTAGAAAGCACAGGCACCGTCCACAATGAGTCATGAAAGGACGGTGTCAACGCCATGCCGAAAAAAGCACTCATTTATGTATTGTTTTTTGTTCTCATATCCTGGCTGCAGATGGAGCAGCAGCAAAATGCCGCAGCCTCCAATGCCGGCATTCAGACGATTCCCGAAGAAGCGGTTCGTCTCCGCATTCTCGCTCACAATAATTCTCCCGAAGAGCAGCTTGCAAAAACAAAAGTGCGGGACGCTGTAAATCAAGAGATACGCGGCGAATTAACGGCAGAATTGGACAAAGAGGAGGCGCTGACAACGTTGCAGCGTTCCCTTCCTGAACTCAAAGAGACGGTGCAGCGTGTTCTCAACGATCGGGGAATGGAAGAACGCAGCTTTTCCATCGCCTTAAAATCCGACGTGGACTTTCCAACGAGAATTTACGGGCCGATTATTTACCCGGCCGGAGCTTATGAAGCGCTCGTCGTGACCATTGGACAAGGAGAAGGAGATAACTGGTGGTGTGTTCTGTTTCCGCCTCTTTGCTTCATCTCATCGGAAGAATCTGTGGATAACTCCTCTTCAGGTGTGGAAAAAAAGGACGCTTCGAAGGAAAATGTGGAAAAAAGCAAGGGTTCTGTGGATGAAGAAAAGGATTACCGATTCTTCGTTGTGGAGAAATGGAACCATTGGTTCGGAGACAAGGAATAAAAAGCAGTTTGAGCACTGGCATGAAAGAATGATCGGGTTATCCACAGCTGTACACAAAGTTGTGGGTAACTTTTTTATATTTGCCTTGATAAAGCAATTTTTCTTATAATAGCAGGGGTTATTGGAACGGATGAAAAGGGGTGAAAAGATGAATTATAAACAAACAAGAATGTGGGATGTGGATAATTGGGATGGTAAAGAGCCCTCACCCCCTGAAATAGAAGAGGCGGGGTTGTGTATAAGCCGCGGAGAAGCGGTTGCTTTCCCGACAGAAACGGTATATGGTCTTGGTGCTGATGCCCGGAGTGATGCCGCAGTGGAGCAGATTTTCGCCGCGAAGGGACGACCGGGGGATAATCCGTTAATTGTACATATCGGTGAGAGGTCCCAGTGGCAGCATCTTACATCCTCCGTGCCGGACATGGCAGAGCAGCTGGCGGATGCTTTCTGGCCGGGGCCGCTGACTTTAATTGTCCCAAAAAACAACGCAGTGTCTGAAAAAGTAACGGCCGGGCTCTCGACGGTCGCAGTTCGTATGCCGGAGCATCCTGTGGCAAGGGCACTTATCAACAAGGCTGGTGTCCCGGTGGCCGCTCCCAGTGCCAATCGATCGGGACGCCCGAGTCCGACAAAAGCCGAACACGTGACGTACGATCTCGACGGGAAAATCGCGGGTATCGTGAAGGGAGGCGGAGCCGGGTACGGATTGGAGTCCACTGTTGTGGACTGCACAGGAGAGAAGGCGGTCGTTCTGCGTCCCGGTGGTATTACGAGAGAACAGCTGACCCGTGTTCTCGGGGAGGAGAACGTAGCGGAATCTGCTGGACTGCCGCAGGAAGAAGCGCCAAAAGCCCCCGGCATGAAATACCGCCACTATGCTCCGTCTTCACCTCTTGTACTTGTGGAAGGCAGTATGCACGAAGCTGTGAAAGAGGCACAAAGAGAGGGGAAAACGGTAGGTATTATGGCGGTGGATGAGCATCATGCCGACCTGCAGAAATATGCAGATGTCTTCATTGCTCTTGGATCAAAGGACGAGCTTTCAGACATTGCTGCCCGGCTTTATGATAACCTGCGCCTGGCCGATCAAAGCAGGGTGGATGTGATTTTCTGTGAAACGTTTCCGAAAAAAGGCATAGGAGAAGCTGTGATGAATCGTCTTGAAAAAGCCGCTTCCGCCTCCTGAATGTTTTGCTCCGGACATGCATAAGCTGTACGAGCATATCCGGAAAGGGGAACGGGAAATGGAAGGCTGGCTCGTACTGTGCGGAATGGCGGCGGCGCTCAGCATGGATGCCTTTTCTATGTCGCTTGCTGCAGCTATGAATCAGGCAGGACGAATCCCACGTCTGAAAACGGCGGCAGTGGTAGGTTTTTTTCATATGATTATGCCGTCTTTCGGTCTGTTCGGCGGAAGATGGATTGAAGAGTCGTTTGAGCAGGCGGCTCTCATGGTGGGGGGTATGCTCCTCATTTTCACCGGCATGCAGATGATCTGGTCGGCACTAAGCAATGAAGAAACGACAGCCGCTGTCATGCCGCGCGGAAAAGGGATCTTTCTGTTTGCGGTGCTTGTGAGTCTGGACAGCTTCTCGATCGGTATATCGCTTGGCATTCTGCAGACGCCGTGGGTCGAAGTGCTGCTATTGTTTGGAGCATTCAGCGCAGCGTTTACGTGGGCCGGTCTTGCCCTTGGCGGCAGACTTCAGTATATGCTGGGCCATCTTGGAGAAGCCGCCGGAGGAATCATTTTGTTCAGTCTTGGCTTAAAGCTGATTCTGTGACAGACATATCTGTGATAAAATAGAGAGTACAATAAGATAAAAAGGAAGGAACCAGGTATGACCAACGTGTTGTTTGTCTGTACCGGTAATACGTGCCGCAGCCCGATGGCCGAAGCACTTCTCCGGGAAAAAGGAAGAGATGATATCGAGGTGCAGTCCGCCGGGATATCGGCCTCTCCCGGCATGTCCGCGTCCAAAGAAACGGTGGAAGTGCTGAAGGAACGGGATATTCCGCTCCGTCACGCTGCCAAACCACTGACGAAAGAACGGGTGGACTGGGCGGATCTCATTCTCACGATGACGAAAAACCACCACGGTATGACCGTGCAGCAGTTCCCGGAAGCCGCGGATAAAGTATTTACCGTGAAAGAATTCGCCTGGAATACAGAAAGCGGAGCCGGAGACATTACCGATCCGATCGGGGGATCCCGTGACACCTACCGGAACACAGCGGACGAGCTTGAAACACTGGTAGAGAAAATACTGGAACGTATCAACAAAGACTAAAAACCGGAGCAAAAAAAGAAAGGTCAGGAGGAGATGTCCGTGAAAATAGCAATGGGATCCGATCACGCCGGTCACAAACTGAAAGTCGAAGTGGAAAAAGTACTTCAGGATATGGATGTAGAGATAGAAGATTACGGATGCAACTGCGAGGAGTCGGTCGACTATCCGGATTACGCCCAGCCGGTCGCCGAACGCGTCGCTGCCGGGGAAGTGGATAAAGGCATCCTGATATGCGGAACCGGTATCGGGATTTCGATTTCCGCGAACAAAATCAACGGCATCCGCGCCGCGGTCTGCCACGACGTATTCAGTGCCAAAGCATCCCGCGCCCACAATAACAGCAACATTCTCGCGATGGGCGAGCGCGTTGTTGGACCAGGTCTGGCGGGCGAAATCGTCAAAGCCTGGCTTGAGACGGAATTTGAAGGCGGCCGTCACGCCGACCGCGTCGATAAAATGATGGCGATGGAAGAAAAATAAACAGCAGGGCCGCCCTGAAATAGGGCGGCTTTTTTCATAGGAGAGGTCTAAGGGTAACAATGGTCGTTTAGAAAGTGAAATGTAAACCTTAGAAAGAGCGTAAGAGTTACTTTTTCAGGAGGACAGGCTGAAAGTGGGGCTTAGAAATCGGCTGACCGTCACATTGGACCCCGGAAGCGGCATTTGTGACCTTTAGACGCCAAAGACCTCCCGCGCCTCGGCCCGTTTTTTCAAAAAATAGACCTGATGTGGTATGCTTTCAACAAGAGGTGATCGGTATGACTCATGATATCAAGGAATGGCAGACGTCTCTGCAGGCCTGCCTGGATGCGCTGCGGGAGCAGACCACGCTCGATCAGGACCGGCTGCTTGTGATCGGGGCCAGTACGAGCGAGGTCACCGGCGGGCGTATTGGAACGGCGGGATCGGCGGAAGCCGCCGAAGCATTGTATGAGGTGCTGGATTTCTTTCAACAGGATACCGGGGTGAATATGGCTTTTCAGGGGTGTGAACATATCAACCGTGCTCTTGTTATGGAGCGCGCTGCAGCTGCCCGGTTCGGCGGGGAGGAAGTGGCTGTTGTTCCGCACCGCCGGGCCGGGGGCGCCATGGCGTCGCACGCTTTTGCGTCATTTTCTGATCCGGTAGTGGTGGAGCACATCCGCGCGGACGCCGGCATCGACATCGGGGACACGTTTATCGGCATGCACTTGAAACATGTGGCCGTGCCCATTCGAGGCTCCGTGGATTCCATCGGAAACGCACACGTCACCATGGCCGTCACCCGGCCGAAACTGATCGGCGGAACCCGCGCTCTTTATCCTGAATCTGAATAATGATATGATTTTTTTAAAAAAATTACGGATTCAGCGTAAAAATTCATGTTATAATACGGCAGGAAATCATAATAAATAACAAAACACGAATGAGAGAGTATGAGGAAAGAAAGGGGTAACGAAAAATGGAAACAGTTAAAAACCAGGATCCAGCCGTTTACGCTGCGATGCAGGATGAACTGCAGCGCCAGCGCGACAAAATTGAACTCATCGCATCCGAAAACTTCGTCAGTGAGGCCGTCATGGAAGCGCAGGGCTCGGTCCTCACGAATAAATATGCGGAAGGCTATCCCGGACGCCGGTACTACGGCGGCTGCGAGCACGTGGATGTCGTCGAGGATCTCGCCCGTGACCGCGCCAAGGAACTGTTCGGCGCCGAACACGTAAACGTGCAGGCCCATTCCGGAGCGCAGGCCAACATGGCTGTCTACTACACGGCGCTTGAGCAGGGGGATACCGTGCTCGGTATGAACCTCTCCCACGGCGGCCATTTGACCCACGGCAGTCCGGTGAATTTCAGCGGAGTGCAGTACAATTTTGTGGAATACGGTGTAACTCAGGAAGATCAGGTCATCGACTATGATGTTGTCCGCGCAGCAGCGAAGGAGCATCAGCCGAAAATGATTGTCGCCGGAGCAAGTGCGTATCCGCGGGAAATTGATTTCGCGAAGTTCCGGGAAATCGCCGATGAAGCAGGTGCGTACCTGATGGTCGATATGGCCCACATCGCCGGCCTTGTTGCCGCCGGTGTCCATCAGAACCCGGTACCGCATGCGCACTTTGTGACAACAACGACACATAAAACCCTGCGCGGCCCGCGCGGCGGCATGATTTTCTGCGGAGAGGATTTTGCCAAAAAGATCGACAAGGCGATCTTCCCGGGACTGCAGGGAGGTCCGCTCATGCACGTCATCGCGGCGAAAGCCGTCTCTTTCGGAGAAGCCCTCGAGGACTCCTTCAAGACGTATGCTGAAAACATCGTGAAAAACGCGAAACGTCTTGCATCCGCGCTTCAGGATAACGGCATCGACATCGTTTCCGGCGGAACGGACAACCACCTGCTTCTCTTGGATCTGCGAAGCCTTGGCATCACTGGAAAAGTCGGCGAAAAAGCGCTCGATGAAGTCGGACTCACCACGAACAAAAACACGATTCCATTCGACCCGGAAGGCCCGTTTGTCACAAGCGGTATCCGCATCGGCACCGCTGCTGTCACCTCCCGTGGCTTCGGTGAAAAAGAAATGGACGAAATCGGAGCAGTGATGGCGCTGACCTTGAAACACCATGACGACGAAGAAACGCTCAAGGAAGCGGCCCGCCGCATCGACGCACTGACGGCTGCTTTCCCGATGTATCCGGAACTGTAAGTTCTCCTGAAAAGACGGAGCGTGGGTATTTTCCCACCCTTCGTCTTTTTTCGCGTTAAAGGCTGTTTGCTGCACGTGCAGACTGTGTGAGGGGACGGTCTGTGTTTGTTACAACACCGGATTGTAATGATGCTTGGTTGGACAGTAAATCCTTTGGTTCGGCTTGTAAAAGAGTGAGCTCCGCTGGTAATGAAGGGTTCGGACGGTATGGTGGTATATTCGGCATGTAAATGGCGGCATTCGGCACGTAAATGGAAACGTTTCGCTGGTACATACCCTTTTTCATTCTGCTGACAGATTGAAGAAGCAGGCATTCGGAGGAGAATGCCGGACATTTGGCATAAGCACCGGACGGATTCCCGCACTGCCATCTCACACTGCCTTTTACAGGAATGATATAGGCAAAAACATCATTATGAGACCACGGCTGTTGATTATCCAAATATAGGAAGCGTTTCGTTGGACTCCGCCTTTCCTGCCCGCTTTCACCCTCCGGGCACAAGAGCGACATCTGCTCGAACTCCCTTCGGTCGTTCTCCCAGTGTCTCCTTAGCCGCAGGGCGTCGCCTCAGCTACATACCTGAAGGAAGATCGGCTAAGTCCGGCACGTCCTGCCGGGCGCCGATCTGACTCACCTCGTATGAGCCTCCGGTGATCTTCGGCTGGCGCTTCTCCCGCTGGAGTCGGGCAGACGGCTCCGCCCAACGAAAAAGAAGGGGGGATACATGCTTTGATCACAGATGCATCCTCCTCATAAGAACCCTTTCCCATTCCTTTATATGGTAAATCAACAGGCGTGTTATGAGACAGTTTATGTGCCGTTTGTCCGTTTTTTCATAGACAAACGTAACATTCATACACATACAGCAGCAGGAAGCCTTTTTTCGCAAAAAATCTGAATCGCAGCTCTATTCGCAAGCCCTTGAAGGGTTTCGGCTTTTTCTGTAGAATTTCATAAGAATGAAGTTGTATACCTGCTGCCACAATACATAAAATCCGGGGAGGAAACCCGGCACAAAGGAGCCTTTGCACGTTATGGGAAACGTACACGTATTTGATCATCCGCTGATTCAGCATAAACTGACGTATATCAGGGATGTTTCCACAGGGACAAAAGAATTCCGCGAGCTGGTCGATGAAGTAGCTACCTTGATGGCGTTTGAAATCACCCGCCATCTGCAGCTGCAGGAAGTGACAGTGGAAACACCGGTCGGGCCTTCCAAGTCACACGCGCTTGCCGGTAAGAAGCTTGGTGTTGTGCCGATTCTGCGCGCAGGAATCGGCATGTCGGATGGCATTTTGAAACTAATCCCGGCCGCGAAGGTAGGACACGTCGGCATGTATCGTGATCCTAAGACGCTGAAGCCGGTCGAATATTATGTGAAGCTTCCAAGTGACGTCGAGGAGCGCGAATTCATCGTCGTTGACCCGATGCTTGCTACCGGCGGATCAGCTGTGGATGCCATTTCCAGTCTGAAACAGCGCGGTGCCACCAACATTAAGCTGATGTGCCTGATTGCCGCTCCGGAGGGCGTGGAAGAAGTACAGAAACAACACCCGGAAGTGGACATTTACCTTGCCGCACTCGATGAAAAACTCGACGAAAAAGGCTATATCGTACCGGGACTCGGAGACGCCGGAGACCGCCTCTTCGGTACTAAATAAGGAAAAGCTTCAGCCGCGCGCTGAAGCTTTTTTTCATAGTCTGGTGATCTGGTTTTTCAGGGCGGGCCGGCTCCGTGGACACTAAATCCGCAAACTGCATCATGAGTGTCCACAGAAGGGACTTCGGTGGACACTAAGGTCCCCGGATCCTGCATCCAGTGTCCACTGATTTTGGCCGGGGACCACTGGTTTTGGATTTCTGCAGGATAGTGTCTGTAAAACGATCATCGGAGGACACTACGCCGTGATTGTCAGACGGTAGGATCCATACACAGCCTGCAGATAAGACAACAAAGGCATCCCTGTATAAATCCACCTGTTTGCTGCAACCTAAGAGAAGAACAGGGGGCTTAGGTGAAATGGGGAAAATATTGATAAACGTATGCTGCGTTCTCGTGCTCGCAGCGGCGGCAGGAACAACGGAGACGCGATCACTTCAAGCGGCAGAAGAACCCACTATCATTGCAGCTGCCACGGAACAGGTTTCTCTGCCTGAGCTCCGCGGCCGGATGGAGAACAACATCCCTGGTCTTTGTATAAAAGATACCTATAAAAAAGGATTCCGCGGCTTTGCGGTGAAAATCCCGGCAGAGCAGCAGGACTCCCTGAACCGCCTGGACGGCATTAAACGAACGGACAAAGCGGCGGTATATCAAACAGAGATTAACGAAAGTGCTCCATTTATCGGAGCGGAAGCGGCCCGGGAAGAACGGGACGCCAAAGGCTTTCCGCTGACAGGAAAAGGAGTAAAAGTCGGCATTATTGATACTGGTATTGATTATCATCACCCTGATTTAAAGAATAATTACAAAGGCGGCTATGATTTTGTCGATCAGGATCATGATCCACTGGAAGGAGCGGCGGACAAAAACGGGGAACCAACGATGCACGGAACCCACGTAGCTGGAATTATTGCGGCGGACGGTGCCATCCGCGGCGTAGCGCCGGAGGCCGATCTCTACATGTACCGGGCTCTTGGTCCCGGAGGACAAGGGTCTACAGAACAGATTCTGGAAGCAGTGGAAAAAGCAATAGAAGACGAGGTAGATGTATTGAACCTTTCACTCGGAAGCCCGATCAATGGACCGGACTGGCCGACGAGCCGCGCGCTTGATAAGGCGGTGGAAAAAGGGATAACAGCGGTCACATCCAGCGGAAACAGCGGGCCGAAGATGTGGAGTGTCGGTTCTCCCGGCACATCGGAGAAAGCAATATCGGTCGGTGCCTCGATTCCACCTCTTCGAATGCCGAAACTGGCGCTGGTGGATGACCCGGAATTATCTATTGATCTGCAGCCGGTGAAAGGAGCCGCGCCGTGGGAATTCCGGCGGGATCTGCCGCTTGTATTCGCCGGCCTGGGGTTGAAAGAAGATCTCCAGGACGTAAAAGGGAAAGCCGTTCTCATCGAGCGCGGCGGTATTCCGCTCGTCCGGAAAATGGCCAACGCACGCCGGGCGGGAGCCGATGCTGTCATTTTGTACAACAATGTGGCGGGCGGCTTTGCGGCGGTGTCAAAAGAAGAACTGCCCCTGCCTGTGATTACTATTTCAAAAGAAGACGGGGAACATTTGAAAAAAGCCGTTCAGGAAAAGGAAGGCGATGTTCCGCCGGCGCTGCGGACAATTCTCGAGGAAGAGACCGACCATATGGCATTTTTCAGTTCAAGAGGACCGGTTACGCAGTCCTGGGCAGTCAAGCCCGATATAGTCGCACCCGGAGTCGACATCGACAGCACGGTGCCGCAAGGATATATGTCACTGAATGGAACGAGTATGGCAGCCCCTCATATTGCCGGGGCGGCAGCACTTGTGAAACAGGCCCGGCCCAAGTGGACCCCGGAGCAGATTAAAACGGTGCTCATGAACGCAGCCGTACCACTGACAGATGAGAGCGGGAGTATGTATCCTCCATTTGTACAGGGAGCAGGACGGGTGGATATCGCCAGGGCGTTAAAGACAGAAACTCTCGTCAGTCCGGGAACACTCTCGCTGGGTGTCCGTCCGCTCGGAAGGGAGCAGACAGTATACGAAGAAACAATACGTCTTGAAAATAACTCCAAAAAAAAGCGGACGTATCGATTTCAGGCTGAAAATGAACCGTTTTTCGGTATGGAGTGGCACGTGCCGGAAGTTGTCGTTGTCCCTCCCGGTGAAGCCAAAGAAGTGAACGTTCAGGCAGAACTGGAACCCGGTGTAGTGGAAACAGATGAACTGCACGGCGCCATCACAGTAACTGGAGGAAAGTATCCGGTTACCCTGCCTTATCTGATGCTTATCAATGAACCGCAGTATCCGAGAATCAGTGCGTTTGAACTGCAGCCGGATCCACAGGCATCAGCTTTTCAGTATGAAGTTTACATGCCGGGGGGTGCTGATACGTTTGAAATCAGGCTGTATGACCCGGATACATTCGCCTATGCCGGTATGCTCGATGAAAAACAGAACGTGAAGCCGGGCTTATTCAAACAAACATTAAAAAAAGAAGAAATTTCTGTAAAACCCGGGGTTTACCGGGCAGTTATCCACGCGGTCTCGGGAACAAAGGAAGAGACGCTGGAAACATTCATCCAACTCCGGCAGCAGAGGGTGGAAAAGACCCCGGAACCGAGAACGTAAGAGCAGGAAATGGAAGCGCTGCCGGAAGGGCTCAAAGACCCTCCGGCAGTTTTTTTGAGCAATCCTGGAATTGTCACTTAATCGACACATAGTAAATAACGGAAATCCCTGATGTGACAAGGATTTTTTCCGTGGGTAGGATTGACAGAAAGGGGGTGCTGTTGTACGATGACAGAGGGTATGTGAGAGGGTTTACATATTTCGGTGACGGTTGCACGATGGTGGAGAAAGACAAAGGCCGCAATCGACTTCTGTTGAATTGTCAGAAAGATTCGGCTGCCCACCCTGAAGCGCCGTCCCTTTTTCGGCGCAGCTTTGAACCACCGCGAATGGAGGGTAATATGGCGGACAAGCATAAGTCTCCAAAACCGTTCCAGTCCGCGGCTTTAACATCAGCCGTGCTCTCTTATTTAGTTGGACCCCTGTTAATCGGCATATTCGCAGGAAGGTGGCTGGATGACAAGTGGGGAACAGCCCCTTTTATCATGATCATCGGCCTTCTGGCAGGACTTGCCACCGGAGTATACGGACTAACCCGTCTGCTCGAGCACTATCTTAAAGACGGAGACGACCGGAAATGAATCAGACTTTTCAGCAGGAGACAAGGCGTTATGTCCAGTTCACGTTTTATGCCCTGGCACTTTATGTCATAGGTTGGGGGATGAGCCCGTACCAGGTGTTTTTTTTAAGTGCCTTGATTGGAACGGGACTTGGTCTCTTTAATGTCTGGAGCATGTACCGGGACGTTAAAAAGCTCGGAAAAGCCGCGGAAGAGAACCGTTCGGCATTTTCTGCAGGAATGCTGTCGCGGCTTGCGTCCGGAGCGCTGGCGGCCGTTCTTTTCCTTCAATTTCCCGGGCATTTTCATCTGATTGGTCTTGTTACCGGCATAATGACACCCTACATTATCATTCTTCTTCACTCCTTGTTTAAAAAAAAGCCCGCATAACCCGGATGAACAGTGTCTGACGTGCACGTAAACAAAGAGCGAAGAAGCGGCAACAGGGAATCAGGGAACCATTTACGAAGAGTAAGGGGGGAAGCAAATGCAACACGAATCTCCGATCGTCCATGATTTATTTGGAATTACGGGATTTCACGTGAACCTGTCGAATATTATCATGCTGACCGTCGCTGCACTGATCGTGTTCTGTATTGGGTTTTTTAGTGCGAGAAATTTAAAAATGAAACCATCCGGGATGCAGAACGCGTTCGAATGGATTATTGATTTCATCAAAAACACCATTTCCAGCACAATGGACTGGAAAACCGGAGAACGGTTTTTCGGCCTCGGCATTACTATCTTTCTGTTGATTTTCGTGTCGAACATGCTCGGTATTCCGTTCATGATTGTCAACTCGGAAACGCATGAGCTGTGGTGGAAATCGCCGACAGCAGACCCGGTAATTACTATGACATTTGCAGTCATGGTCATTTTTCTCACGCATTTTTACGGGGTGAAGATGAAGGGTGTAAAAGAGTACGGGAAAGATTATCTACGCCCGGTGCCTTTTCTTTTACCGCTTAACATCATTGAAGAATTTGCCAACACACTGACGCTTGGAATGCGGCTGTTCGGTAACCTGTACGCAAAGGAAATCCTTCTGACACTCTTAACGGGTATCGGGGGAGCCGGTATTCTCGGGGCCATGGGAGCCGGTATTCCGATGATTGCGTGGCAGGCGTTCAGTATATTTATCGGAGCCATTCAGGCGTTTATTTTCCTGATGCTGACAATGGTTTATCTGTCACACAAGGTACTTGATGAGCATTAAACGATTCACTGCGTTTTTTTAGAAATTTAGAAACAATCATTCATTCATTATATTTAAGGAGGACATTCAAATGGGAGCATTAGCAGCAGCTATCGCAGCAGGACTGGCAGCAATCGGGGCAGGTATTGGTAACGGACTTATCGTGAAATCGACACTTGAAGGGGTTGCCCGCCAGCCGGAACTCCGCGGCACATTGCAGACGATCATGTTCACGGGTATCGCACTTGTTGAGGCCCTTCCGATCATCGCGATTGTTATCGCGTTCATCGTTATGTAGCAGCGGGTACATAGACCGCTGGGATTAATGGCGGAGTCCATCGAGTGACACTTCGCCATTCCTTTTGTATCAATCACCGAAAGGAGTGAATTCCGTGCCGGAAGCTATTTATTGGGGAGACGTGGTGTTCTCGCTCGCCATGTTCATCATCCTTCTGCTTCTTCTCCGCAGGTTCGCCTGGGGACCGATCATGAATGTGATGAAAGAGCGTGAAGAACATATTTCTTCTGAAATCGAAAATGCCGAAAAACACCGCAAAGATGCGGAAAAATATGTGGAAGAACAGCGCCTGGAAGTGGAACGGGCCAAAGAAGAGGCTCAATCCATCATCGAGAACGCGAAAAAGACAAGTGAAAAGCAGGGAGAAGATATCATCGCTCAGTCCCGCGCGGAAGCCGAGCGCCTGAAAGAAAGTGCCCAGGCTGACATCGCACGGGAAAAAGAACAGGCTATTGCTGAGCTGCGGGAAGAAGTCGGCTCCCTGTCTGTGATGATCGCTTCCAAAATTATCGAAAAAGAGCTGGATGAAAAAGAACAGCAGCAGCTCATTGAAGATTACGTTAAAGAGGCAGGCGGGCGTCTATGACAAGAGCAGCAGCCAACCGGTATGCCCAGGCCCTGTTTGAACTTGCAAAAGAAAAAAGCATGCTGGAACAGATTCGTTCAGAGCTCGACACGGTACAAGAAGTGTTTACTGAAAACAGCGGAATTCCTGAAGTTCTTGAACATCCGAAAGTTCCCGTACAACAGAAGGAAACACTGCTGAAAAACGGCTTCTCCGGCATGAGCGATATGGTGCAGCGGACGCTGCTTTTAATGCTGGAAAAAAACCGGATCGACTCTGTCGTTCACATGATCGAGCGGTTCCAGCATCTCGTAGATGAAGAATGGAAAGTGGGACATGCGCTCGTTACGACCGTTAAGCCGCTTTCTGATGAGGAACGCACCATGATTTCGGAAACTTTTGCTGAAAAAACCGGAAAAAACACCCTCTATATCAGAAATGAAATTGATTCTGAGCTGATCGGCGGACTGAAAGTTGATCTTGGGAATCTGGTTTTTGATGGCAGCATAAAAGGTCAGCTGAACAGAATGCAGCGCAGGCTGGTCTCCGGAAAATGATAGAGGATAGGGGTGAACGTTAATGAGCATAAAATCGGACGAAATTAGCTCTCTTCTGAAACAGCAGATTGAAAATTTTCAGTCTGATGTTCAAGCGAATGAAATAGGAACTGTCATCCAGGTCGGTGACGGTATTGCACGTGCTCACGGTCTGGAGAACGTCATGGCCGGAGAACTGCTCGAGTTTGCCAACGGCGTGATGGGAATGGCTCAGAACCTGGAAGAAAACAATGTTGGTATTATTATTATGGGATCGGATTCCGGTATCCGCGAAGGTGATGAAGTGAAGCGGACAGGCCGGATCATGGAAGTGCCCGTTGGCGAAGAACTGATTGGACGTGTCGTCAACCCGCTTGGTCAGCCTATTGACGGGCAGGGTCCGCATGAAGCGTCGAAATCACGTCCGATTGAGGGCGCCGCACCGGGTGTCATGGATCGTAAATCTGTTCATGAACCACTTCAGACCGGTATCAAGGCGATTGATTCGATGATTCCAATCGGCCGCGGACAGCGTGAGCTTGTTGTCGGGGACCGTCAGATTGGTAAGACATCCATTGCAGTGGACACGATTTTGAACCAGAAAGATGAAGATATCATCTGTATTTACGTAGCAATCGGTCAGAAGGAATCGACCGTTGCAGGAACCGTGGAAACCTTCCGCCAAAAAGGTGCCCTGGATTACACCATTGTCGTAAACGCAGGCGCATCCGATCCGGCACCGCTTTTGTATCTGGCGCCGTATGCCGGGGTAACCATGGGCGAAGAGTTCATGTATAACGGTAAACATGTCCTCGTCATCTACGACGACCTGACCAAGCAGGCAGCTGCGTATCGTGAACTTTCCCTGCTGCTCCGCCGTCCACCGGGACGTGAAGCTTATCCGGGTGATGTTTTCTACCTGCATTCCCGTCTGCTTGAACGTGCCGCAAAGCTGAGTGATGACATGGGAGCCGGTTCCCTGACCGCTCTGCCGTTTATTGAAACGCAGGCAGGTGACGTCGGAGCCTACATTCCGACGAACGTTATCTCGATTACAGACGGACAGATCTTTCTGCAGTCGAACCTGTTCCACTCCGGTGTGCGTCCTGCCGTGAACCCGGGTATTTCCGTTTCCCGTGTCGGCGGTTCCGCGCAGATTAAAGCAATGAAGAAAGTGGCGGGTACACTGCGCCTTGACCTGGCGTCGTTCCGTGAGCTTGAGGCGTTTGCGCAGTTCGGCTCAGACCTTGATGAAGCGACGAAGGCGAAACTGTCACGCGGGGAACGTACGGTTGAACTCCTGAAACAGGACCTGCACCAGCCGATGGCGGTTGAAAAGCAGGTATCGGTTCTTTACGCGCTGACAAGCGGCTTTATGGATGACATTCCAGTTGGGGATATTAAGCGGTTTGAGGCTGAACTTCTCGCCTATCTGGATTCCAATCATAAAGAACTGCTGAATTCTATCCGTGAAACCGGAAAGCTTCCGGAATCGGAAGACTTTAATGACGCTATCGGCGGTTTCAAGAAGACCTTCAGCGTTTCCAAATAAGCCCAGGCACCGAAAAGCATGCACAACCGGTGTGAAAAAAAGGTGGTGAATCCAAGTGGCCTCTTTACGTGAGATTAAAAACCGTATCGGCTCAACCAAGAAGACGAAACAGATAACCAAAGCGATGGAAATGGTATCTGCCTCGAAGTTAAACCGTGCCCAGACAAATGCACAGGCTTACGAGCCATATACAAGAAAAATCAGGGAAGTGGTGTCAGGTATCGCCTCCGGAAACTCCGGCGCTACCCACCCGATGCTTGAAGAACGTCCAGTGAAAAAAACGGCGTATATCATGATTTTTTCCGACCAGGGGCTTGCCGGAGGATATAATGCCAACCTTCTGCGTTCCTTTATGGACAAGGTCGCTGCCCGTCACAACTCGAGCGACGAATACGGTGTTATCGTGCTGGGTAAGATCGGGAGGGATCTGCTGCAAAGACGCGGGATACCCGTTATGGATGAAATAACCGGTCTTCCGGACCAGCCTGACTTTCATGATATAAAAAATATTACACGGCTTGCTGTAAACATGTTCGGAGAAGAAGAAATTGATGAGCTGTACATTTGGTATAACCATTTCATCAGTGCCATTCAGCAGGAAGTCAGCGAAACAAAACTGCTTCCGCTGACTGATATAGGTGAAGGAGCAGAGGCAGCTCAAAGTTATGAATATGAACCATCCGAGGAAGCTATCCTTGAACAGCTTCTCCCGCAGTATGCGGAAAGCTTGATTTTCGGAGCGCTGCTTGATGCCAAAGCGAGTGAATTCGGCGCAAGAATGACAGCGATGAGTGCGGCAAGCGATAACGCTGACGACATTATTGACGATCTGACCTTGTCCTACAACCGGGCAAGACAGGCTGCTGTAACGCAGGAAATCAGTGAAATTGTCGGCGGAGCTGCTGCTCTGGAATAAGTTAATGTGGCATTGATACACAGTTTAGGAGGGAAAAATATGAGCAATGGACGCGTCACCCAGGTTATGGGTCCGGTAGTTGACGTTTCGTTTCCAAGCGGTGAGCTGCCGGAATTGAACCACGCGCTCACGGTTTCCCAGAAAGGGCATGCTGATAACATTGTGGATGTTGAAGTTGCCCTGGAAGTAGCGCTGCATCTGGGAAATGATACTGTTCGTACGGTCGCCATGGGCTCGACGGACGGATTAATCCGGGGAGCGGAAGTTATAGATAAAGGCGGTCCGATTTCCGTTCCGGTCGGAGAAGAGACCCTTGGACGTGTATTTAACGTTCTTGGAGAGACCATTGACCAGCGGGAGCCTATCGGTCCGGAAGTGAAGCAGGATCCGATCCACCGCGAAGCTCCGGCCTTTGATGAACTTTCAACCGACACAGAAATTCTTGAAACAGGTATTAAAGTCGTCGACCTTCTTGCTCCTTATGTAAAAGGCGGTAAGATCGGTCTGTTCGGCGGTGCCGGTGTCGGAAAAACCGTATTGATTCAGGAATTAATTAATAATATCGCGCAGGAGCACGGTGGTATTTCTGTATTTGCCGGAGTCGGGGAACGGACCCGGGAAGGGAACGACCTCTACTTTGAGATGCAGGATTCCGGCGTTATCAATAAGGCCACCATGGTGTTCGGTCAGATGAACGAGCCGCCTGGAGCACGTATGCGTGTGGCATTGACCGGCCTTACCCTTGCGGAACATTTCCGTGATGTGGACGGTCAGGACGTATTGCTGTTTATTGATAACATTTACCGTTTCACGCAGGCAGGTTCAGAAGTATCCGCCCTTCTCGGCCGGATGCCTTCTGCCGTTGGTTACCAGCCGACACTTGCCACCGAGATGGGACAGCTGCAGGAACGGATTACATCCACGAAGAAAGGCTCGGTTACATCAATCCAGGCGATTTATGTACCAGCTGACGACTATACCGACCCTGCTCCTGCCACGACGTTTGCGCACCTTGATGCAACAACCAACCTGGAGCGCCGTCTGACGGAAATGGGTATCTATCCTGCGGTGGATCCACTGGACTCCACCTCCCGCGCGCTTGCACCGGAGTATGTCGGCGAGGAGCATTACGAAGTGGCTCAGGAAGTACAGCAGACGCTGCAGAAATACCGGGAACTTCAGGATATTATTGCTATCCTTGGAATGGATGAACTGTCTGAAGAAGACAAAATGGTCGTGCACCGTGCACGCCGGATTCAGTTCTTCCTTTCCCAGAATTTCCACGTTGCCGAGCAGTTCACCGGACAGCCGGGATCATATGTACCGGTGAAAGACACGATCAGCGGGTTCCGTGAGATTCTGGACGGCAAACACGACGATGTTCCGGAAGATGCCTTCCGTCTCTGTGGTCCGATTGAAGATGTCACCGAAAAAGCGAAGGCCATGTCCTAAGCGGGACTGCGGTAAGGAGGAGGAATCATGTCGACGATCAATGTCAATGTTGTCACTCCTGATGGCGCGGTTTATGATGGGGATGTGGAAATGGTCAGCGCCCGTTCCCAAAACGGGGAGCTTGGTATTCTGCCCGGACACATTCCGTTAGTAGCACCGCTTTCGGTAGGCGCTGTCCGCCTCAAATATGAATCAAAAATTCATCTTGTTGCGGTCAACGGAGGCTTTGTTGAGGTTCGTCCCGACAGTGTTACGATTCTCGCTGAATCGGCCGAGACACCGTCCCAAATCGATGTCGAACGTGCCCGGAGAGCAAAAGAGCGGGCTGAGGATCGTATCGAGCGTGCCAAACAGGAAGAAATCGATTATCAGCGGGCTCGTCTCGCATTGAAACGCGCCGTTACCAGAATCGAGGTAGCCGGTGAATAATAAAAAGGCTGTTCCGCGCAGGGGTTCCTGCGGTGGAACAGCCTTTTTTTACATAAGAAATCGTTTCTGCAGCATCGCAGGGCCTAATCGAGGCATACATCCAGAGAATTAATCAGGAAATCCGGAGTAACGATCGAGAAATGCAGAGCATCAATCGAGAAAAGAGCGGAATGGGGAAAAAGCGATCGAGAAACGGAAGCATCGATCAAGAAACCCGCTGAATCAATCGAGAACGGAGGAGCATGGAAGCCGTCCCCGTGCCGGATCGGCGGCCCGGCCACACTGATGCTGACATCCGGAGCATCAATCAAGAAATCCGGAGAATTGATCGAGAAATGCAGAGGATCAATCGAGAAAAGAGCGGAAATGGGAAAAAGCGATCGAGAAACGGAAGCATTGATCAAGAAACCCGCCGAATCGATCGAGAACGGAGGAGTATGGAAGCCGTCCCGTGCCGGATCGGCGGCCCGGCCACGCTGATGCTGACATCCAGAGAATCAATCAAGAAATCCGGAGAATTGATCGAGAAATGCAGAGGATCAATCGAGAAAAGAGGGGAAATGGGAAAAAGCGATCGAGAAACGGAAGCATTGATCAAGAAACCCGCTGAATCGATCGAGAACGGGGCAGCATGGAGGCCGCCCCGGTGCCGGATCGGCGGCCCGGCCACGCTGATGCTGATATCCGGAGCATCAATCAAGAAATGCGGAGAATTGATCGAGAAATGCCGAGAATCAATCGAGAAAAGAGCAGAAATGGGAAAAAGCGATCGAGAAACGGAAGCATTGATCAAGAAACCCGCCGAATCGATCGAGAACGGAGCAGCATCGAAGCTGTCCCCGCGCCGGATCGGCGGCCCGGCCACGCTGATGCTGATATCCGGAGCATCAATCAAGAAATCCGGAGAAACGATCGAGAAATGCCGAGCATCAATCGAGAAAAGAGCAGAAATGGGGAACATCGATCGAGAAACGGAAGCATCGATCAAGAAATCAGCTGAATCGATCAAGAACTGCCCTGCCTGCACCAATCGATAGCACAACACATGGTTTTAATCCATCTTCCACAGCCTGTCACCGGATAACATGAACGTTCCTTTTCGGTTCTGGAGGATATGATAGTCCGTGTCAGGAAATAGAATGAGACTCCGCAGCAGATAGTCTTTCTGGTATTTCCACGCCAGGTGAGAAAGCAGCTGGCGGGTCTTTTCCATGCTCCCGCACCATTCGTAAAAGTGATCATACGGCAGCTCAGCCGCTTCGCTCAGATCATGTTGAAATGTTTCTTTTTCTTTTGAACCCGCGTCTTTTTTTACATATCCCCACATATGCTCCAATGTATTGATGCAGCCCCGGCGGTCATATGGCCTGCCGGAAACAACACGGAGGCTCTGGAAAAAATGATGAATCGCGGGCAGATCGTGCAGGTTTCCTGCCTGTTTGGATAATGATTTGTAATGCTGGTACCCTCTGCCCATGACATCATATTTAGCGGTTGCCCAGATTTTTTCGGCGCTGCTCCGCGCGATGCGGACATTTTCAACAAGTTCCAACAAAAGTCCTCCTCTTTTTATATATCATACATGTGAATGCAGCTCCTGAAACAAAGGGTTGTGCACGGTATTTTTCTTTCGGATTTATTTACAATCATGTTACAAAAATTCGTTTGGCGTAATGAAATTTTAAAAAATATCCGATTTTTATACAAAAACTTGTTTTTTTTTATTATAATTGAGGTATAGTCAGTATGTCATGGTAATATAAGTCATTATTTTGCCGAAACGACCGTTATGGAACAGTTTTAAACCGGCACAAGCTGTCGAATTCAGTCAGATATGTTACAATAAAGTGATGTGTTTGAATGAGAGAAAGGGCTCTTTTCCCTTTCAGCAAAATGCCCTAAGATACACATCGGATTGTTAGAAGGGCTGTTAAGGAGTTTTCAGCGATGAATCCTGAAGGGCAGGACGCGATCTTACATATTACTGTCAACCTTATCTTTTTGGTTATTGTATGGTGGAGTCTGCAGTCTTTTCGTTTCGATGTTTTTCTCCGAAACCCGGAAGGCCCGAAGGCAAAACTGCTCATGGTGCTTGTGACGATTGCGCTCAGCCACCTTGTCAGTTCGTTTTTCATTGAGTACCTGCAGGGGTCGTTGACACTGAGGTATTTCTTTTGAGAGACTCCCTCCATCTTCCACGTATGCGCGTGCTCTCTCCGGTGAAAATGAGGAATGAGGACGTGCATCTGGAACGCCTGGACAGAGTGCCGTATACGAAGACGTAAGAAGACAGACGCTTTGTCGAAAAACAGATGCACAAGGGGAACAGCCGGAAAACAGGTCGATGAATCATCCCCTCCGGCGTTTTTCAGGGAAATTTGTAACACGGCAGCCTGTCACGACGACTAAACGAAATAGTGAACCCAATGAACAATGGACACAAGACGAGAATGGGCACCCGTTTCTTTACCGGACAGGGCACGCCTATATGGACGAATGAATATCCATAATACAAAGATGACTGATTCTGCCTGCATGAAACCAGGCGGGAGACGTCATTCTCATGCAGAAACGATACGAACTATAACGGACGCGGAGGGGAAAACGTTGGAAAAAATAGTAGTCAGGGGAGGAAAGCGGCTGAAGGGAACCGTGAAAGCAGAAGGCGCAAAGAATTCTGTTCTTCCGGTTATCGCCGCCTCCCTCCTCGCTGAAGAAGGAACGAGCACTATATATGATGTCCCGACTTTAGCCGATGTATTTACAATGAAAAATGTACTGAATTATATGGATGCAGATGTGAATTTTGAAGACGGGGTATTCACGTCTAATGCAGAAGGTGAACTGACGACGGAAGCTCCATTTGAATACGTTCGTAAAATGCGGGCATCCTTTCTCGTCATGGGACCGCTGCTTGCAAGAAAAGGGTGCGCTCATATTGCACTTCCGGGAGGATGCGCGATTGGGTCCCGTCCGATTGACCAGCATCTCAAAGGGTTTGAAGCAATGGGGGCTGTTGTTGAGATCGGCAACGGCTACATTGAAGCGAAAGTGCAGGATCGTCTCCAGGGAGCCCGGATTTATCTCGACTTCCCGAGTGTAGGAGCAACAGAAAACATTATGATGGCGGCCACTCTCGCTGAAGGAACGACCATTCTTGAGAATGTGGCGGAAGAACCGGAAATTGTGGACCTGGCGAATTACCTGAATGCCATGGGTGCAAAAGTCCGCGGTGCCGGTACCGGTACGATTCGAATCGAAGGCGTTAAACAGATGAAAGGTGCTGTGCACTCCATTATTCCGGACCGGATTGAAGCGGGGTCCCTGATGATTGCCTCAGCCATCACAGGCGGGGACGTATTCGTTGAAGGTGCCATTCATGAGCATATCCGTCCGCTTGTCGCGAAACTCCGTGAAATGGGCGTTATTATTGAAGAAGGGGACAACGGCATGAGAGTAATCGGACCGGATATTCTCCGGCCGGTGGACTTGAAAACCATGCCTCATCCCGGCTTTCCAACAGATATGCAGGCGCAGTTCATGGCGCTTCTCACGCAGGCAAAAGGTACAGCCGTTATCACGGAGACTGTATTTGAGAACCGCTTTATGCATGTTGAGGAATTCCGCCGCATGAACGCAGACGTGAAAATCGAAGGGAAAGCGGCCATCGTCAGCGGTCCAACCCGCCTCCAGGGAGCTGAAGTGGCAGCGACCGATCTGCGGGCCGGTGCCGCCTTGATCATCGCCGGACTCGTGGCCGAAGGAGAAACCACGTTAACCGAGCTGAGACATCTCGACCGCGGTTACGTCGATTTCCACAAGAAGCTGCAGGGACTCGGCGCCCGCGTGCAGCGTGTGGAAGTAACAGAGACGGAGAAAGTCTCCTCTAAAGAAGAGAAAGTATTACGTACCGTCAATCATTAAATCAACCGGGGTTGTATCAAAAGATACAGCCCTTTTTTTATGAAAAAGCATGCAGCCGGTCCCGGGCAGGAACAGAAGGCACGCTGCCTTTTGCCCATTTATCCAGCCCCATCCGGGTACGTTACGAATGAAAAATAAGAGCTTAGTGTTTACGGATGGCCCTATAGTGGACAGTAAGCCGGGGAGATCAGGAATTAGTGTACACCGGCGGAATGCCATGGACACTACATGACGGTGCCGGAGTTCTAATGTCCTCGAACTCCCCTTTCATGGACACTGCGTGAGCTGCCAGGTGGTTTAGTTTCCACGGAACCGCTCCCTCTTCCACCCCGGTCATCGCCGGAACCGTTCTCCTTACATCCAATCATACGCCGGGGACTTGCAGCATATTTATAGGAAGTGTGTGTACAATGACAGGAAACAGGGGGCGGTAAATGGATGAAAAAAGGAGCCTTAATCTCCGTTTTTCTTTTCGTATTGTTTTTTCTTATCCCGGTTTTATTCATCAGCATAGGGGGCTCACCCGGTTCACCTGGTACACAGACAACGGATACCAGCCCGGAAAACTCCGGGGAGGAACCGCTGACCCAGCCGGCTGAAGAGGCTGAACGAACCATTCCTGTATTCCGCAGCGAAACGGAAACCGTGGAACAGACCGGTCTTGAGGAATACGTGGCAGGGGTGGTCGCCTCTGAGATGCCGGCAACGTTTGATATAGAAGCCCTGAAGGCCCAGGCCCTGACAGCACGGACGTACGCAGCGAAACAGATCGCTTCCCCTTCAGAAATCAACCTGCCGGACGGAGCGCTTGTCACCGATACGACGATGCATCAGGTGTATCAAAGTGAACAAGAGCTGAAAGAAGAGTGGGGCAAAGATTTTGATTGGAAAATGAAAAAAATAAACGAAGCGGTACGTGCCACAAAAGGACAGGTCTTAACGTATGAAGGACAGCCGATCACAGCTTCCTTTTTTTCCACCAGCAACGGCCATACCGAAAATGCGGAAGATTACTGGCAGAACCCGGAGCCGTATCTGCAAAGTGTGGAAAGCCCGTGGGATACAGAATCCCCCCGGTATGCAAATGAAATATCCATATCCGTCGCAAAAGTGGAACAAGCTCTTGGTATTTCGCTGTCTGAAGGCGCATCCGGTACTGTTTTAAGTCAGACCGAAAGCAGCAGAGTGGAAGAAGTGGAGTTAGGAGGAGAAACATTTTCAGGTCGCGACATCCGGGAAAAGCTGGAGCTTGATTCCACTGATTTTACGATAAGCCGCCAGGGTAATGAGTTGATTTTTGCTACGAAAGGCTGGGGACATGGTGTCGGGATGAGTCAGTACGGTGCGGATGGCATGGCTGATGAAGGAAAAACATATGAGGAAATTGTGAAGCACTATTACAAGGGTGTGGAGATAGCTGGACTGTCCTGAATGCCCCTTTTTAAAAAATCAGCATAAAAAATCCAAATTCAAAGGTATAATTTTCCTCGCTCCTGATCACAATGGGAGCTGAGGTGATAATCATGAAAAATAAGGAAAATCAACAAGCAGCAGCCAGAGAACGCAGAGGAATGAAAGACAGACTCCGCGCGTGGTCAAAACAAAAATGGTTCTGGCCTGCTGCCTACTTGAGTGTCTGTGCCTTTTTGCTTGGAACGTACTTTGTCATTCAGAGTCCGGCTGGAACGAATCAGGCTGAAGAAGAACAGCCACCGGCACAAGAGCAGGAGGCCCGGGAGAATGAAGGAACGATGGAAGGCGAAGACAGCATGCCTGCGGCTTCAGGAGACGAGACGCTGCAGATGCCGGTGATGGATGAAGACAGTGTAGATATTATTGGGTATTATTACGATCATGACGCTTCAGCTGAAGAACAGCAGGATTCTCTTGTATACTACAATAATATGTACTACCAGAACAAAGGAATCGATATTGCCGGCCAGGACGAGGAATCGTTTGAAGTGACGGCGGCCGCGACGGGTGAAGTAGTAAACGTAGAAGACGATGAAGTTCTCGGACAGGTCGTGGATGTTAAACACACTGATAACATCGTCACTTCCTACAGCAGCCTTCAGGATATAAAGGTGGAAGAAGGCGATACGATTACGCAGGGCTCTGTGCTGGGAGCAGCAGCTGAAAATCTCTATAATAAAGATGCAGGCATTCACGCTCACTTTGAAGTCCGTAAAAACGGAGAACCGCTCAATCCGGACGAAGCCTTTCATCAACAACTCACGGCATTAAGCGGTGACAATGGAAATCAGGAAGAAGAGCAGACTGCACGCGAAGACGACGGTGATGACTCGGAGGACGGCGAGGAAGAATCCTCCGGTCTGGAAGAGTTCCCTATTCTTGATGGCGGTGACGGTAACGAAGGTAACGAGAATGAGAATGGGTAATTCAGAGAATACGTAACAGGATACAGGTGCTGTAAAGCCCGGACGATGCTGCGTGAAGCAGCTGATATCGCCCGGGCTTTTTTGTGCCTGGACACGAACTTCCTCGTTCACGTAGTTCGCGTCCGCAGCACATCTTAGGCCTGTCCCTTTTTCAAGGGGAAACAAGCACAGCGGAGAAATGTCACAATATGTTGAAAAATAGTGCTTGATTGTAAAATCAAATGCAACAGCTAAAGGCATCGTTAAAGATATAGCTAAAGCCATCGTTATTCCGTTATGATGAAAGGAACCCAACACCTAACATAATAGGAGGAATAACGATGACCACTTCCCATGGTACCACAGAAATGCGGTGTTTTTCTCATCTTTCGTCCTTTGATCGGGGACAGATTCAAGCCCTTCGTCAAGAAGGCAAGTCCATGCAGACCATTGCGGAGGCTATTGGCCACCATAAATCAACGATATCCCGGGAACTAAAGCGGGGCACCACAACGCAAAGAACGTCGGATTTATCCGAGTAT
>NZ_FOTY01000034.1 GCF_900114715.1 Salibacterium qingdaonense | reverse complement strand
CAGCCACGATCGGTGAGACAACAGCGCCAATGGGCCCGCATGGTGCGAATGACCGACATTCTTCGAGATCCGGTTCGCGAATCCAACGGAGTGACATCCGGAACCATAGCGCTGCACACCGCTCATTCCACAGCGATGGGGCACATGGTCAAAAGCCTTTCGTAGACCTCGTTGTATGGCCTGTTTTCGCCAGAAAACTGGCCATACAACGAGGCCACCAAGCGGAGCGCGGTAGGAGATTCACGGTGTACAACGATAAAGGGCTGGAAGCCGCCGTCTTTCAGAGCTACCGAGAAAAACTTGACGCATACGCGCGAGTACTATTATTCGACAAAAAAGGCCTGAATCCTTATAGTGTAAGCATACTTCCTTCATCCAACAGACTAGATCATTGAAAAAGAAAGCAGGGATCCTTTACTGGATACCTGCTTTCTTTTTACGCACTAATTTAGTAACGGCTTCAACATGCACGGTCTGCGGAAACATGTCCACCGGCTGTATTTCTTCTACGTTGTACCCGTTTTTCTCCAGATATTCAAGGTCACGGACCTGCGTTTCCGGGTTGCAGGAGACATATACGATCCGCTCCGGCTGCAGCTTTACCACACTCGATAAAAAGGCTTCATCGCTTCCTTTCCGCGGAGGATCCATCATCACGACATCGGCATTCTCTCCACGCTCTGCCATGTCGACCATGAACTTTCCCGCGTCGCCCTGATAGAACCGGGCGTTTTTCACGCCGTTTCGCTTGGCATTGCGGATGGCGTCGCGGACGGCATCGCTATTCAGCTCCACACCGGTGACCCGGCCGGCCGTTTTGGCGGCAATCAGACCGATCGTGCCAACACCGCAGTAGGCATCGATTACGGTTTCTTTTCCGGTCAAATCTGCCATTTCCATCGCTTTATCATACAATTTCTCCGTCTGAACCGGATTGACCTGATAGAACGATTTCGCCGAGATCACAAACTCCATCCCGCCCAGCGTATCCGTGATCGTCCCCGGGCCGAACAATACTTTTTCCTCGTCCCCGAGTACCATGCTCGTGTCTTTATTGTTCACATTATGAACAAGCGTGGTGATCTCCGGATGGGCTTTGCGCAGCGCTTTGACGAAATTATTTTTTCCCGGAAAGACAGATGATGCGGCAACGAGTACCACCATAATCTCTCCGCTCGTCTTCCCGACTTTTATCAGCACATGGCGCAGGAAACCATCGCCGGTATCCTCGTTATACGGCCGCAGTTTCGTGGATTTCATGATGCCTTTAATGGTTCCGGCAATCTCGTCGGCTTTCGGATCGTGAATAAGACAGCGGTCCATCGGGATAATCTCATGTGAGTTCCGGGCGTACAGGCCGCCGATGATCTGCCGGTCTCTGTTCATCCCAAACGTTGTGTGGCTCTTGTTGCGGTACGCATACGGATGCTCCATCGTCAGCATGGCTTGCGGTTTCCCGAACGGTTTCATCAAGGCATCCACGGTTTTCTGCTTGAATCCCGCCTGCGCCTGGTTGGTCATATGCTGCAGCTGACAGCCGCCGCACTCGTAGAAATAAACACACGGCGGTTCCACGCGGTCGCTTGAAGGCTGGGTGACCCGCTTTAGTTCTGTCGTCGTATGCCGCCCCTTCGTTGAAACAGCGACTTCCGCTGTTTCCCCGGGTAGAAGGTGCTCCACCTCCAGGTTCTTTCCTTCCCACTGGATGATGCCTTTTCCCTCACTCGTTAACCCGGAACAGGTGACCTCCGCGATCACAGGCTTCTTCCCGCCCGTTCCTTTGGCCTTCGGCGGACTGCCACCTGGGGCCGGACGCTTCCCGCCGGACGGTTTATTCGTAGCATTTGGCTTTTTTCCTGACTTTTTATATCCATGATTCTTCCGTTTACTCATACGCACTTCCTATCTACATGTCTTTCCTGACCCTTCATTATAGACTACTGGAAGCCGGCCGTAAAATGACCGGCGGGGTGTTGGTTACGTTTGACAGCTTGTTTATGCTGAAAACGTCGTTATGAAAAGTTTATAGTGACGTTTACAGCACGCGGAGCAGACAAAAACGTAATCATGAACCATTCATGATTACGTTTAGACGATATAAAACAGGCGTTTTGGCCGCATGGACGGATGTATGCATGTGATCTATGTTAAAAAAAGGCACTTCGCAGAGTAAAAATCTGCATGGAAGTGTCTTTTCTTGTCTCGTTTCGCTGGGTCCGTTCTGTTTTCAGCGCGGTGTCATGAACAATTGAGTCCAATACGTTTGGTACGGCCCTGATCCTTCCACATAACCTACTCCCATATGTGTGAAATCCTTATGAAGAATGTTGGCGCGGTGACCTTCACTGTTCATCCACCCTTCCACGACTTGTTCAGGTGAACGCTGCCCTGCAGCTATATTTTCCCCCGCTGCGCGGTAAGTGAAATCAAAGGCTTTTAACATATCAAAAGGGGAGCCGTACGTTGGGGACGTGTGACTGAAATAGTCATTTTCAGCCATGTCCTGTGATTTGACATCAGCGAGACCACTAAGCCGGTTATGCATCTTCAGAGGTTCCAGTTCCCGTTTTGTCCGCTCTTCATTGACGAGCGTTAACACCTCCCGCTCAAATTCGCCCGGTTCATAGTCCTTAATCGATTCTTTTGAAACAGAAGGCTCCTTACCCTGGGAACTTTGTTCCGGCTCTCCTTCTTCCGTTTGTGTTTCGTCCGGGTACTGCCATTCCACACTGTTTAAAAAGGACTCAAGATCCGCTGTCCACTCCTGGAATGTTTGTTGTATGTCACGGTCTCTTGTCCACTCCTTGATATTTTCTGTCACTTTTTCATACGATTCTTTCGGTGCTTTCCACTTCCATATATCCTGGGCGGATACCGGGGAAACGACAACGGTAAAGAGAAGCAGACACACTAGAACAACGAAAGATTTTTTTATCATGCCATAAGCTCCTTTTGCATAAAATTAGTCGCTTCATACTTCGTATCAACGCATTCCTCTCTTCTTCACTAATCCCGTTTTGTTCTTAGAACATTGATGAAACTCCTTTTTCTTCTCACTTCTGCTTATTATTATACATTATAGTTACTGTCGTTACTTTTAAGTCAAATACCTCATAAAATATTTCATATCGTGTATACATTTTATTATTTTACAGGTTGGGAAACAAAGGTGAGAAAGGTTCATAGAAACAGTGGAGAAGATGTTGAGAAGTAAAACGTAAGCATGGTTCAATCACACTTACGTTTTAACGATTCTACGTTTGATCCTGTCATGAACAAAGAGGATACCGGACAGACGGAAAAGCCTTTAGTCAAGGAAGACTCAGCTGGGTTGTTCTACCGCCGTCCACGGTGTACACCTGTCCTGTGATAAATCCAGCTTCATCTGCTGCGAGAAACGCGGTGAGCGCTGCCACTTCTTCCGGGGAACCGGTGCGGCCGACAGGGTGAATACGGGCGATATCGTCACGGAAAGCCTCTGCATCATCTGAGTTCTCGATCATTTCCTGATTCAGCTCGGTGTCGATCCAGCCGGGCGCCACCGCATTGCAGCGGATGCCTTCATGGCCGTGATCCACCGCCACCGAACGGGTCAGCCCATGAAGACCGGCCTTTGAGGTGCAGTACGCCGCATGCCGGGGATTGGCAGCAATACCTTCTGTTGATCCGGTATTGACGATGCTTCCTTTCGTCTGACGAAGATGCGGGAGTGCCGCGCGGATCAGCAGAAAAGGCGCTGTCAGATTGATACTGATGTTACGCTGCCATTCCTCTATAGTCGTCTCTTCGATAGACGCTTCCTGCATCATTCCCGAGTTATTGACAAGCACATCAAGCCGACCTTTACCGGCAGCTACTTCTTCCACAAGCCGCTCCGGTGTACGCGGATCCGAGAAATCAGCCTGAATCGATTCAAATTCCTCATCTTGGCCGCGCTGTGCGGTAATCACGACTGCTCCCTCGTCACGAAGACGACGGGCTATGGCACGACCGATTCCCGAACGACCGCCTGTTACCAATGCTACCTTATCTTCAAAACGCTTCATCTGCATGGTCATCCACCTCCATATGTGACACACCAACCTGTTTGAATCATACTGTTGTATCAGCCTGCAAGCATACTTCCATTACAATAACATAAAAAGGGCGTGCACGCAGAAATGGACAATTTCTACATGCACGCCCTTTTTACATGAGATTTCCGCTTACATGGACACATCCTGCGATAAAAACTCAGCTCGTTGGTTTTCATGCTTGTCGAGCATGATCTGTTCCGGGTGGATGCCCTTCTCACGCAGTACGTTAATGTTCTGCAGGAGGAATTCGTCACTGCCGACAACATAGAAGACTCCCTCTTTGTCTGCCGCAAGAGCTTTCACCTGCTCGTAGTAGTCGCCGCGATTATCGACAAACTGAGAGGTGAATGTCTTGTCAGGGGCGGATGTGAAAATATCAGAGAACAAGAAATCATCCGATGAATCAATGTTCAAAGAATGCATGTGACCGACGTTGTCAGGGCGTTCGAAATAATCCAGTACAAGCGGCCTGAACGTTGCCAGCCCGACTCCTGATGACAATAGATACACATTTTTATCTTCTCTTTTCAGCGGTACATTCGAATGCGTTTTGAATATGGCAACGTCACTGCCGATCTCTAGGTTTCTCAATATCGTTTTGAACTCGGAGCACTGCTCTCTAATACGTGTTGTGATTCCGATGGAATGCTCGTGCGGTAACGTAGAGATGGACATGTGGCGGATCAGGGCGCGGTTTGGCTGTTCTCCGGCATTAAAACCCTCCAGGGCAAAATGGGTGTGTGCGCCTTCCTCCCATGTGAAGTCCTCCGGGCAGTCGAGCATGAACGTCTTCACTTCCGATGTTTCTTCGATAATATGATTTATTTTCGTCCAGTATATCTGCATCATAGACTCTCCTTGTTTCATTGTATGTTCTGTCATTTACAGTATATAATAATTGATAAAAATTCTCAATTAAAATGGATTGATGGTTTACTATCATCAGAGCCTATCTATCTGGTTCAATCCACGAACGTTGAGTCAGTCCCTTTTTCAAAAATTAATAGTAAGAACATGGAAAACATGGTAGAATGACAATACCTTATTAAAAGGAGGTGTGATGCATGAGTAATGTAGCATTAAAGCAGGATCTTACCAGCGAACAACAATCCATTGTGGCGAGTGAATTTGAAAAAAGAAAGAAAAGCCCTCTTATTCTCATTCTTTTATGGTTTTTCCTTAGTACGTTTGCGGCTCATCGATTTTATATAGGCCCTACCGGACGTGCTGTAGCTATGCTGCTTCTTGGATGGCTGACGCTGTTCATCTGGAATTTGATCGACATCTTTTTTGCCTGGCAGGGAATGCACGAAAAAAATGAGCGAATCGAAAAAGAAATCATTGAAGAAGTAAAAGTACATAGCAAATAAAGAGCAGGGATTTTCCCTGCTCTTTATTATTCTCTGGAAAAAAGTAAGGCAAAAATAACAAGTTATGAAAGCAATGGTATCAGTAAATCAGTAGAGAAAACCAAGAACAAATATTTATGTTATTTTTTTGTGATTTTTTAAACCATAAAAAAGATGTGACAGGGTATAAACCCCGTCACATCCGTATTTGGGAGGGCGGATTACATCATGCCGCCCATGCCTCCCATTCCGCCCATGTCAGGCATGCCGCCGCCGGCAGCACCGCCGCCTTCGTCTTCGCCTGGTTTATCAGCAATGACAGCCTCGGTAGTGAGGAACATTGCGGATACCGAAGATGCGTTTTGCAGCGCGGAACGGACCACTTTTGTCGGATCGACTACGCCGGCGTCAATCATGTTGACCCATTCGCCGGTGAGGGCGTTGAAGCCGTTGCCGACAGCTTCGCTCTTCATGCGCTCCACAACAACGGAACCTTCGAGGCCCGCGTTGTGCGCAATCTGACGGAGCGGCTCTTCAAGGGCGCGGAGCACGATGCTGACACCTGTTGCTTCGTCACCTTCTCTTGCGTCTTCCAGCTTCTTGACCGCTTCATGGACGTTCATGAGGGCGGTACCGCCGCCGGAGACGATGCCTTCCTCAACAGCTGCGCGTGTGGAGTTGAGAGCGTCTTCGATGCGGAGCTTGCGTTCTTTCATTTCGGTTTCAGACGCTGCGCCGACTTTCACGACAGCGACACCACCGGCAAGCTTAGCGAGGCGTTCCTGCAGCTTTTCACGGTCGAAGTCGGATGTTGTTTCTTCGATCTGTGCTTTCAGCTGGTTCACGCGGTTGGTGATTTCTCCCGGATTGCCTTCGCCTTCTACAATAGTGGTGTCATCTTTGTTGATGACGATTTTGCCGGCTTTACCGAGCTGATCGATGGTAGCATTCTTCAGGTCAAGGCCGATGTCTTCGGTAATAACCTGGCCGCCTGTGAGCAGTGCGATATCTTCGAGCATTGCTTTACGGCGGTCGCCGAATCCTGGTGCCTTCACGGCTACCGCGTTAAATGTCCCGCGCAGTTTGTTCACAACGAGGGTTGCAAGTGCTTCGCCTTCCACGTCTTCTGCGATGATCAGGATCGGTTTGTTCTGCTGCACAACCTGCTCAAGAAGCGGAAGAACTTCCTGGATATTCGTAATTTTCTTATCTGTGATAAGAATGTACGGATTGTCCAGTTCAGCGGTCATTTTATCGGAGTCTGTCACCATGTAAGGGGAAGCATAGCCGCGGTCGAACTGCATACCTTCCACAACCTCAAGTTCTGTTTCAAGGCCGCGGGATTCTTCTACCGTGATGACACCGTCGTTGCCGACGCGTCCCATCGCTTCAGAAATAATCTCACCGACTTCATCACTGGAAGCAGAAACCGAAGCCACCTGCGAAATTGCTTCGCTTCCTTCGATCGGCTTGGAGACTTTGCGCAGCTCTTCAATAGCTGTTTTGGTCGCTTCTTCAATACCGTAACGGATTCCCATCGGGTTCGCACCGGACGTTACGTTTTTCAGACCTTCCTTAATCATTGCCTGAGCAAGAACAGTCGCGGTTGTAGTACCGTCGCCGGCCAGGTCGTTTGTCTTGCTGGCCACTTCGCTTACGAGCTGGGCGCCCATGTTTTCAAAGTTATCCTCAAGCTCGATTTCTTTAGCAATGGTCACCCCGTCGTTTGTGATAAGCGGGGACCCGTATTTCTTTTCAAGAACAACATTGCGTCCTTTTGGTCCAAGCGTTACTTTTACAGCATTCGCCAGTTCGTTCACGCCGTCGAGCATAGTCTGGCGCGCGTCTTCACGGAATTTAATATCTTTTGCCATCGTTTCGACCTCCTGTAAATGAGAGTATGTAGGGGATGATCCCCTATTTATTAACCGATAACAGCAAGAACATCGCTTTCGCGGAGAATGAGGTAGTCATTTCCTTCATACGTTACTTCTGTGCCGGCGAATTTGGAGAAAATGACCATGTTTCCTTCACTGACTTCCGGAGCAATCCGTTCACCGTTATCCGCCGCACGGCCGTTTCCGACAGCGACTACTTTGCCTTCCTGCGGTTTTTCCTGGGCGGAATCCGGAAGGACAATCCCGCTTTTTGTTGTTTCTTCCTGTTCAATTTGTTCAATCACAATGCGGTCACCAAGAGGCTTTAACAAGGTAAACACCCTCCTTTAGTATTGGCTCGGCATCCCGGCCTGTAAGGCGGGGAACCGACATATTTCGTGCTTATTAGCACTCTTGTTAGTCGAGTGCTAACACCAATTCTTATGATAATCAATCCGCTTCCATTTTGCAAGGGGCAAGCCTGAAATTTTTTCATTTTTTCTCCAGTCCGACCCGCCGGCTTGATGCCGCGCGGCCCCTTCCTCTTAAAAACTACCCGTTTTCGCAAGGAGGTGAAACACTTCTTTTCATCATTTCATCACAACCCTTTCCTGCCCCTTCTTCCTGTGCATTATGATACAATACGTACGTATACATTGTATTATTCAAACGATAAAGAGGAGTGGAACAAGTTTGACGATACGTTATTGGTGGATTCTCATCGTTTACATACTGATGCAGCTGTCCGGTTTTATCGGTGCACCTATTTTGTTTTCCCTCGGATTCGGACCTCGGGAAAGTTCCGTCATATGGAGTCTTATCAGCTTTGCCGCGGCGCTGATTGCGATGCTCTTCATCCTTCTACCCGAGCGGCAGACCGACCGCCATCCAAAGCTCAGAAAAACATCGGGCGGACATGCAGCTTTGTGGGCCGTTCTCGGGATATTCCTCGTATTTGCTGCCCAATATGCGGCGATTCTGATTGAAACGGCTGTCGGTATCGAGCCTGGCTCCGAGAATACACAGCAGATTCTATCCATGGTGAAAAGATTTCCTGTATTTGCCCTGCTTGTCGCCGTCATCGGGCCGATCCTGGAAGAACTCGTGTTCCGAAAGGTCCTTTTCGGTTCCTTTTACAGACGTTTTAACTTTATCATCGCTGCGCTGCTGAGTGCCATTATCTTCTCTCTCGTGCATTTTGACATTACGCACGTGTTGATTTACACCGCAGTCGGGTTCGCTTTCTCCTACCTGTATGTGAAAACAGGCAGGATTCTCGTGCCGATTATCGCGCACGTGGCAATGAACAGTTATGCCATTATTGTACAGGTCCTGTTTGCTGATCAGATCCGGGAACTGCAGCAGCAGATGGAACAGGTGAACCTGATTCTGGGAGGATTCTTTTTATGAGGGGCGGCACAACCATGATGGGGCTTTTCTATTTCGGACTTGCCGCTGCTTTCATCTGCTTTGCCGTCCTTCATGTGAACAACCATTCATGGAATTTCCTGACGTTTCTGTACGCAGGCCTCGCAGCTCTGGATGTTCTGATGGGCCTCCGCTTTTTGCGCGCCGGCAGGCAAAGCGGATCCGGCAGCTGAACCACAAACATCACACCAGACCTCATACAAACAAAAACAGGAGCGCAGTCCAATGGACTGCGCTCCTGTTTTATTTGTCCTGTCCGGCTTGCTCCTGCTCTGCCTGCAGGGCTTTTTTGTAGGAAAACCGGGAAATGATAACACTTCCTTCGTACAGCAGAAAGAGCGGCAGCGTTACCATCAGATGGGAGACTATATCCGGCGGGGTAATAAAGCCGGCTATGACAAGCAGTACAAAATAGGCATATTTCCGTATGTGACGAAGCCATGCCGGCGTAATCAGGCCGAGCCTGGTCAAAAACATGACAACGACAGGCAGCTGAAACAAAAAACCAAACGGTATCGTCAGCTGAAACAAAAAGCTGAAATATTCATTGGCCCCGTACTGCTCCGTTAAATTCAGTCTCTCGGACAGACTGCTCAAAAACCGAATCACATTTGGAAAAAGAACAAAATACGCAAAAGCAAGTCCTCCAAGAAACAAAACGGTAGCTATAGGTATGTAGGAGAGCGTTACTTTTCTCTCCTTTTCCATCAGACCCGGTGATACAAACGCCCACAACTGATACAAGAGGACAGGAAAAACGAGAATCACCCCGATGAAAAACGCAAAGTTCATGTAAAGCTTGATTGGATCGGTCAATTTAAACACGTTCATCGGGAAACTCTCGGCTTCCGGGATGTTCTGCAGATACGTTATAACACCCGGCGCGATAATAAGACCGGCGATGAATGCCGCCAGTAAATAGACCGCTGAGATGATAATACGTTTCCGCAGTTCTCCAATATGATCATATAAAGTCATTTCATTCTGCGCCATGCCTGTCCCGTCCTACTCTTTACTTATCGGATTCATCCGTTGACTGCTGCCGGTTTTTCTTTTTCTCGTCTTCTTCCACGTCATCAGCAAGTCCTTTGGTTGCGCTTTTGAATTCACGCAGCGTATTACCCGCGGCTTTTCCGAGTTCCGGAAGTTTTTTCGGTCCGAAAATCAAAAGCGCGGCAAGAACAATCAGTCCAATGCTTATAGGACCCAGATTCATTTTCAAAACACCCCCTGCATGTGCTATAAAGGATAATTTTTCAGAAAGTACACCAATGTCTGAAGTTCCACCGACAAATCAATATGATGAACCCGCACGGTTTCCGGTACTGTCAAACGTTCCGGAGTGAAATTCAAAATACCGGTAATTCCTGCCTCCACCAACTGTTCTGCGGTTTCCTGGGCAGCCGGAGCCGGGACCGTGAGAATCGCAATCGAAGCGTCCCGTTTCTTTTTCACGTCCGGGAGGTCATTCATGTGATATATTTCAACCCCGCTGATATCCTGTCCGATCATATCTGGATTGACATCAAAGGCGTTGACAATCTGTGTGTTGTCGCTTTTTGTAAAATTGTATTTCAAAAGCGCTGTGCCAAGGTTTCCTACCCCAACAAGAAATACTTTGGTCACTTCATCCTGATCCAGCGTCTTACGGAAAAAGGAAAGCAGATACTGTACATTGTAACCGTAGCCCTTTTTGCCAAGTGCTCCGAAGTAGGAAAAATCCCTTCGTATCGTGGCCGAATCCACTTTGACCGCATCGCTTAGTTCTGTGGAGGAAACCCTCTGCTTCCCCGAATGATAAAGGTTTTCAAGAAACCTGTAATAAAGAGGCAGCCGTTTGGCGGTTGCCTGCGGTATCTTCTGCTGGTCTATGTTCATGGCAGCCTCCAACTTTTCCTTACATGTTTCTTTACAGTATAACATGATAAGCTGTGCTGTCGTCATATCGAAAAAACTGTCCTGCTTAAGACAGCATACCGAAGCCATCTGCGCTTTCTTTCATTCTACACGAAAAAACGGTAATTTGTAATAGGAGAAAGCATTTTCCCCGGGCTTTTTCATGCTTGATACCTATTCTCTGTTTCGCGTTTGCTCCAAAAATACGATACACTGAGGTAGGAGAAGTTTTGAATAAAAGGATGAACGATAATGATTGTGCTGCAATGCGCGAATATAACGAAATCTTACGGGGTTGAAACCATTCTTGATGGGATTAAGCTCGAAATCAAAAAGAATGAAAGAGCGGCCCTCATCGGCCGTAACGGCTCCGGCAAATCGACCCTTCTGAAAATCATCGCCGGTGAGCTTTCCTACGATGAAGGAGAAGTCACCACACCAAAAGGAACAAGAATCGGCTATCTCGATCAGCACACCGGTCTTGATTCCGCCCGCACAATCTGGGATGAAATGCTCTCTGTTTTTGACGAACTGCGGGCAATGGAAAAACAGCTTCGCGGCCTTGAGAATGCTATGGCTGACCCGGATGTGTACAATGACGAACAGAAATACGAGAAAACCCTGAACGAGTACGACAATCTTCAGTATGATTTTCAGGAACGCGGCGGTTATCAGTATGAAGCGGACATCCGCGGGATTCTGGCAGGGCTGAAGTTCGATCAATTTGATTACAGCACACCAATTACGACGTTAAGCGGTGGTCAGAAGACAAGACTGGCTCTTGGTAAACTGCTGCTCTCCAAACCTGAAGTGCTCATTCTTGACGAACCGACAAACCACCTTGATATTGATACGCTCCGCTGGCTGGAGAACTTTTTGTCCAACTACGAGGGAGCAGTGCTGATTGTTTCGCACGACCGATATTTTCTCGACAATATTGTCTCCAAAGTCTATGAAATGTCACGATCGGAAGCCCGGCTGTTTTATGGCAATTACAGCCGGTATCTGGAGAAAAAAGACGAGCTTTACGAACAGGAAATGAGAGAATACGAAAAACAGCAGAAAGAAATTGCCGAACTCGAAGACTTTGTAGCTAGAAATATTGCCCGCGACTCCACCTCCAAACGGGCGCAGAGCCGCCGCAAAAAACTCGAAAAGATGGAGATCAAGGAGAAACCGCTGGGAGATGAAAAATCAGCCCGCTTTTCTTTTGATATCGACCGGCAGAGCGGCAATGAAGTGCTGAATATTTATGATCTGAATGTGTTTTATGAAGAGGACAACCCTGTCATCCGGGACTTAACGCTTTCTGTCAAAAGGCAGGAAAGCATTGCGCTGATCGGGCCGAACGGCATCGGCAAAACGACGCTCCTTAAAGCGATTGCCGGACGTATAACCCCGGCTTCAGGCACTGTGCAGTACGGCAGCAAAGTATCTGTGGGCTACTACGACCAGGAGCAGGGCGATCTTGATACGGGCAAAGACGTGCTTCACGAGCTGTGGGACGAGTATCCACTCAAAACAGAACGGGAAATCCGCACCGTTCTTGGGAACTTTCTTTTCACCGGTGAAGATGTGCTCAAGTCCGTTTCCAACCTGAGCGGCGGAGAAAAATCACGGCTCGCACTCAGCAAGTTAATGATGAAAAAGGCGAACCTGCTGATTTTTGACGAGCCGACAAACCATCTCGACCTCGACAGCAAGGAAGTTCTCGAAGCCGCATTGATGAACTACCCGGGTACGCTGATCTTTGTGTCCCACGACCGTTACTTTCTCAACCGGATGGCTTCCAAGATTGTCGAATTGGATCAGTCCGGGCTTCAAGAATATCCCGGCGACTACGATTACTACTTGATGAAAAAGGATGAAGAACGCCAGCGCGCCGAACTTCGTGCCCAGGAACAGCCGGCTGCGCCCGGCACCCAGACCGGAGCTCCCGGGGAAGACAAGAAAGCGTTTCTGGAAGACAAAGAGGCTAAGAAACAGGAGCGAAAACGGCAGCGGGACATTGAAGATACTGAACAGCAGATTGAAGCGCTCGAAACAAAAATTGAGCAGCTCGAAGAAGAAATGTTGTCGCCTGATGTGTACGAAGATCACGAAAAAGCAGCCGAAATGCAGAAGCAGGTCCATGATGCGAAAGAGCAGCTTGATTCGTATATGGAACAATGGGAAGCCCTGCAGCTCGGATGAAGCCTGAACGGCCAGCCGCTATGATTTGTTCATAGTGGCTTTTTTCGGTTGATCCGTGGACTGGCGGATGCTCTGGTTTTATCGGCGAAACGGTGTTCCATGTTCCACGCGTACCGCACGCAGAGAAGATAAAACATCGAGGTCGCAGCGGCGACTGCCCCGGAATCGTTCAAAAGCAGCAGGAAAATAGAACCGGCGGCGCCTGCTTTTATCACCATCTGCTGGGACGGCTGCATCCTCGTCTTTTTTTCAATCAGCAAATAAAAAGCGGCGATCGCGTAACTTGTAATCAGCAGTTTCGTCCAGTTGGAATGAAAGATAATCTTGATATTCATCTCCACCTTTCGAACGAAAAGCGCGCGCAGCTCCTCCCACTCTCCCTGCAGCAGCTGCTGGAACGCCGCACCGATGTGGGAAGGACCGCCGGTGAACGAAAGTCCCCAGAGCAGCACACCTAAAAAAAGCATTCCCCCGGATACAGCCGCCAATACTTTTTTCCAGCCGGCGTGTTGGAACTCCTTTGTCCAAAGGGTGCCAAACATCAGGCCGGACGCGATTGTCACGCCGGCGTTTTTCCCAAGAGCTGAACTTCCGGTGATAATCAAAAAAACGAGAAGCAGCGGAAGGACCGCCTTTTTCCTGTGCCGCAGCACCGGTTCCAGACAGACGATGGCCGCAGCGGTAAAAAAGCCGCCGAGCTCGTTGCCGATGCCGCCGTACCGGGCACCGATCAATGGGTCATACCCGAGATAAGACCGCTGGATGGCATAGGCGCCGTTTAGAAGATCGATGCTTAACAGCACGGTCAACAGGATGGAAAGGAGGAGCGGAGCCTTCTGACGGGCCAAAATAGAGACGACAGCACCTATCACAAGAGCAGCAGCTGTCACGCTTCCTGTATAAAGGGCAGCGTTATCCACAGGCCGGCCGACAAGAGACGGAATTACAACAAAAGCAATCGGCGAGGCGATTCCGGTTGATACAGCGGCATGCATCCACCACGGCGGGACGGATTTTTCTTTTTTTTCATAAAGAAAGGCGGCGGCAAGCAGCAGGATCAGGATAGAAATGTAGGTGGAAAGCACGGGCGCCCGCGTATCATGAATCGTCTGCATCCCCCGCAGTTCCTCGCGTGTTTCCTGAAGATCTGCCGTTTCACCGGCAGTCAGCGGCGGATCCGCTCCTTCGGAAAACACTGCAGCCAGCGCAGAAGCCGCATCCACACTGCTTCCAAGATAAGGCTGGCCGGTCGATGTGGAAAAAAGCCTGTTCGCCGGCGCAGCATAATCCTCTGTCCACATCGCAAATGGAATCATGTCGTCTGTGGGGGCATCAGCTCCCATAAGAAACAGAGGTTGTTTCCGTTGTTTCATCTCACGGAGAACCCGTGCCAGCGCTGGAAGGGGACTGCTGCTAAAAACACTTCGTCCTTCTTTCTCAAACCGGCTGATATCCCCCCATTCCACCACCGTCAGGCTCGAGGACACGTGACGCTGGATGTTATCCACCCAGCCCTGTGTTTTCTGTGGATTCATTCTCCAGCCTCCGGGAGCGGAGCTGTCTTTATCCACAACCGCACGACGGCTGCCGTAAGCCCTGCCCTGAAAATCCGTTGTTAAAAAAGGGGCATAACTCTGCCTCTGTCCCCCCCTGTCACTATGTCCGGCAAACCGAACGACAGCACCTTCTGCGCGCAGCGTCTCCGAAAGCGTCCCTGGAGCGGTACTGTACCCGCTCTTCTCATTCTCCGCATGGATCGCTGCAAATCCGGGAAGATGATAGGAAAAAACCTCTCCCTCCGACGCCCCCTTCATCCAGTCACCCAGCGAAACCTGACTCGTTTCAGCACGCGCCCCGGCACTAAGGGTCAACATTTCATC
Organism: Salibacterium qingdaonense; assembly: GCF_900114715.1. Taxonomy (GTDB): domain Bacteria; phylum Bacillota; class Bacilli; order Bacillales; family Marinococcaceae; genus Salibacterium; species Salibacterium qingdaonense. The sequence goes on along the minus strand of NZ_FOTY01000034.1, from coordinate 9,163 downwards.
CACAGGAGAGTCCGGCCCGGCTGTAACCCGGTTCAGCGCCCCAACGACAGCCCCTTCCGCCAGCTTCTTATCCTCAAGAAGCAGAAAATAATCTTCCATCGACAAGCCGGGGACGAGAACCAGTACAGCATGCTTTTCTTCTGCCTGGGCCTCGTGCAGCGGAACACACAACAAAGAGAATATCACACCAAGAATAAAAATCCACAATCCTTGTTTTCTTGTTATATCATGCAATCGTGCAACGTCTCTTTCCATGTCCTTCCTCCTGGATTCATCCACACTATCAACAAAGTTATCAACATACAAATGCTTATGTGCCTGTGTTTTATGAACTTATACACAAATTCACTACACTTATGCACATTTTTGCTATTCACACTTCTTACCCCTGATTTATTAGTTTTCCACGTATTTATCCCCAATATCCACAAGATGATTTTTACACAGTCTCAACAATCTTTACTGTATGCAGATAAAAGCTCGCAGATTCTTTTCATCGTCGGCAGTCACGTGCTGCAACGGCCATTATTTGATAAAACCCGGGAAGAAACGGTCGATAGATAGTGCCTGTGGACCATTCCCGCGGAGAAATACGTAACGAATGGCGGCCGGAAGCTGCCAGCGGCCATTTACCGGCTGCTTTGGAACACTAACTGCTTCTGGAGCTGTTCTACCGACCAATTCACGTGTCATCGAAACTTCAAACTGTCCGAAAACCGGAACTTTTCCCGGATCATCCCAGACACCAGAAATACCAGCCCCCGGCTTTTGTCTTCATAGCTCCAATACTTCAAGGCAGAACCATAAAAAAAGCCTGACCTTAATATAAGGCCAAGCCTGGTACACCGTTTAAATCCCATCCGGCAGTGATTCCTTTTTTCCACTGAATGTGGGCGGCTGCTCCTATCATCGCCGCATTGTCGGTACAGTACCGGAAAGGGGGGATTGTCAATTCCGCAGGGCTTTCCTTGAAAGCGTCTTCCATCGCCGCGCGCAGCCCCTGATTGGCTGCGACGCCTCCGGCAAGCACGACCTGCTTTACCCCGTATTCTTCTGCCGCGCGTTTTGTCTTTTCCACAAGTACTTCGATTACGCTTGCCTGAAAGCTTGCGGCGACGTCAGCTGTGGATAATGTTTCCCCGCGCTGCTCTGCATTGTGGACGGTGTTGAGAACTGCTGACTTCAAACCGCTGAAACTGAAATCAAACGAGTCTTCTTCAAGCCATGCAACAGGGAGTGGTATATCCGCTTTTCCGGTGGAGGCGAGTTGGTCCACATGAGGGCCTCCCGGGTAAGGAAGTCCGAGCGTTCGAGCTACTTTGTCATAGGCTTCCCCGGCTGCATCATCGCGGGTGCGGCCGATAACTTCATATTCCCCTTCCCCGCGCAGCAGCACAAGGTCGGTATGACCACCGGACACGACAAGCGCAAGCGCTGGATAATGCCATTCCCGTTCAAGCCGTGCCGCCTGAATGTGACCGGCGATGTGATGAACTGGGACAAGAGGAAGTCCACGGGCAAAAGCAGCTGCTTTGGCGGCATTCACTCCAACCAGGAGCGCTCCAACAAGACCCGGTCCCTCTGTCACGGCAATACCGTCGATCTCGGAAAAAGTGAGACCAGCCTCTTTCAGTGCTTCTTCTATAATCATCGTTATCGTTTCGGTATGGTGGCGGGAAGCAATCTCCGGCACCACACCTCCAAACCGTTTGTGGCTGTCAATCTGCGATGCCACGACATTCGAGAGCACTATATTTCCGCCCTGTACCACCGCTGCCGCTGTTTCGTCACAGCTTGTTTCAATCGCAAGCAGCCGTTCCGATTCAGTTGAATTTGTAGTCATCTATATTCACCCACATTACCAAAGCGTCTTCTTTATTGTCGACATAGTAATTTTTCCTGATGCCGCCCGGCTGGAATCCGAGTTTTTTATACAGGGACTGGGCAATGAGATTGCTCACCCTTACTTCAAGTGTCATCGTCACCGCTCCGTAGGCATGCGCCATATCGAGCACATTTTTCATGAGGAGTTCTCCGAGTTTGTAACCCCGGTAAGCCGAGTGAATGGCAATATTTGTGATATGGGCTTCATCGATAATGATCCATACCCCGCAGTAGCCGATAATATCGCTGCCCCATTCCACGACCAGATAATGAGCAAACTGATTGTTCATCAGTTCATTAAAAAAGGCGTATTTCGTCCACGGCATCTGAAAGGCGTCATGCTCCACCTTGAGAATACCCTCCAGATCCCGCTCCTCCATGAAACGAATGACGGGTGTACTATTCATAGGTACGCCCTTCTTCCGCAGCGTACCATTTCTTTTCTGCCTCTGCCATCTGGGCGTATTCAGGAACAAGCGAATGAGGAGGCTGCGGCTCCACTTGCGCGGTGAGGCTGATAAGTTCCGAGGGTCGCGGCCGGTTCGCAGCATCCGTCCCAAATACAGCACGTTCTCCGAGAACATCTACAATGGCCGCCTGGTGCTGCTCAGCGTCCCTGCTCAAAAAAAGTACACGCCCCTCCGTTTCTTTCAGTTTTTCCAGCCAGTCCTCAAGGGAAGTCACCTGGTCTGTAAGTTCCGTTGTAAGAATGCCATGTCGAACCTTGTACAATCCGGTATAGACTCTGCCTCTCCGTGCATCTGCAAACGGACAGATCCATCCTGGAAAATAGGTGCCGCCGGCTGCCAGCTGCATCAAACTTGATATCCCGTACACCGGAATGCCGAGGGACCATGCCATCGTTTTGGCGGTTGTTACACCGATCCGAACACCCGTGTAAGAACCCGGCCCTTTTGCTGCAGCTATTGCATCCAATTCTTCCGGTGCCACATCCACTTCCTTCATCATTTGATGAATGGCAGGCATTAAACGAAGAGAATGGTTTTTTTTGAAGTTCGTGATATATTCCGCCAAGATCCCATTTTCTGAGGAAAGTGCCGTCCCCATGACATGACTTGACGTATCAATCGCCAGTATCTTCATGATTCTCAAGCTCCTTGCATCGTTCAATAAAGCTTTTTCCAAAGGGAATCCACCGAATGATCCGCTCTTCTTCCCCGCGGCGTTCCATCGTGATCTGCAGGTGGCTGCCAGGGAGAAGTTCCCCGATTTTTTCCGCCCACTCCACCACACAAACCCCGGCGCCTTCCAGGTACTCTTCCAGACCGATTTCATCGGCTTCTTCCCCGTCCAGACGGTAGAGATCCATGTGATATAGAGGCAGTGTGCCGCTGTATTCTTTTATGATGGTAAAGGTAGGACTGTTCACGATTTCTTTTACCTGAAGTGCCTCTGCCAGGCCCTTCGTGAAATGGGTTTTTCCTGCACCCAGATCCCCATCAAGTGTAATAACATCTCCGCTTTGTACCACAGAACCGATCCTTTCACCGAACTGAATGGTCTCTGACGGGGAATGACTTGTAAGTGAATAAGACATGAAGGTTCGCCTGCCTTTATGATTGAAAATGGTTGTATCCTTTTTTGGGAAGTCTCTCCTCCCTCTTCCCGTCCAGCAGCGTGACAAGAGAATCTCCTTCTTTCACTCTCCCGATGTCATAAAGAGAGAGGCCTTCCTGCTTCATGCTGTGCTTAAGAAGAGGCCAGTCTTTTTCACGGACCGTTCCGATTAGTTCAAAATCTTCTCCGCCGTAAAAAATCCAGTCCCAGTAAGTATCTTCCGGAAACCCTTCTTCTAATTCTCCGGCAACGGGTATGTCCTGTTTGTTTAACTGCAGGTGTACACCGGAGGCTTCCGCGATTTCATTCGCTTCACTGGCAAGTCCGTCACTGATATCGTTTAAGGAAGCAGACGGAGCAACCCCTGCAATCACCCTGCCTTCTTTTACTCTCGGACGGGGCTTCCGGTGGTACGCCGTCAATGTCTGAAACGGTTGTGGACATGCGCTGTCCCGCCCGTGCTCGAGAAGCCATTCCAGGCCGGCTGCTGACCGGCCGGTGGGATTTGTGACAAAGACAATATCACCAGGACGTGCGTTTCTTCGTACAAGATGCCGACCCTTTTCGACTCTGCCGTGGACTGTGACAGAGATAACAAGTCCTGTATCCGACGACACAGTATCCCCGCCGATCATATCCATATGATACTCTTCAGCCAGTTCTCCCATTCCGTTGTAAAGATTCTGAAGTTCCTCATCCGTCCACGAGGAAGGCACCGCTATGGAGACGATGTAATAAACAGGGATGCCGCCCATTGCAGCGATATCACTGATGTTTACGGCCAGTGCTTTGTAGCCGGTATCATAAGCACTCATCGTCTGCTTTTTAAAATGGACTCCTTCCACCATCGTGTCGACACATAATATCTCATCAAAACCTTCTTCTGCTGCATACACCGCCGCATCATCGCCAATGCCTTCAATCACTCCGGGATGACTGTAACGCTCAGGTGTATGCTGCTGAATCCATTCAAATTCATCTTTGGGCATCGAGCACATCCTTTTGTACGTATCATTTCTTCCAGTGTAACGCATTCCAGAAGAAAACGCACCGCCTTTGATTTCCAATATAAATAAAAAAAAAAGCCTTCTACGGGCTTTTGTACGTTTTGTATTATTGGTTGCGGGGGTAGGATTCGAACCTACGACCTCCGGGTTATGAGCCCGACGAGCTACCGAACTGCTCCACCCCGCGATGTATTAATATGTGCTCTGTTAACGCCACTTCTATAATATACCACATGCTTTCCGGGATGACAAGTACCTTTTTTAAAATTTTTCTTGTCCGATTGTTACAGAAATGTTACATTAATTATAAGAAAATTTCGACATAATTCGGAAAGGAGGTAGCACCATGAGAACCTGGAAATACTTGCGTGCGGCACTGCTGGCTAATGTACTCGTGCTGATGACGTTTGTTTTTCTGCCGATTATGCTTCTGACCGACAACATCAGTATTTACCAGGAGTTTATTCAGTATTTGAACAAAAAATAACATGCTGCCTATAGAAAAAGCCTCTCCCCACAGGCTTGTCCATAGGGGAGGGGCCGCTTTTGATCCATTAACGTGCTGCCTGCTCCAGTGCGGCGGCAAACGCAGCGATAATATCATCCTTATCTTCAATACCCACAGAAATCCGGACCGTGCCGGCGGTAATGCCAAGCTTTTGGCGGATGGTATCCGGAATCGCACGGTGGGACGTATTCAATGGATAAGAAACAGTCGTTTCCACTCCGGCCAGGGTCGGAACGATTTTGATCCAGTCCAGGGATTGAAAGAAAGTGTTTACGTCATACGCCTCCCCGAGATCCACACTCACCATGGCCCCGTTTCCTTTTTCAGATAGATTCTGCGGATAATAGACAGCTGCGGCACTGGTGTGTTTTTGAAACCACCCGGCCAGTTCCGCCGCGTTTCCCCCCTGTCTTGCCATTCTTACACTTAAGGTTTTGAGCCCACGGCAGGCAAGCCACGCTTCAAAAGGACTTAAATTAGCGCCGATATTAATGATCCTTTTTTTCGCTTTGGCTATCAATTCCCCGGTCCCAACAAGCACACCGGCGGACACATCACTGTGCCCTCCTATGTATTTGGTCGCGCTGTGGATAACCAGATCCGCTCCCTCTGCATAAGGCTGCAGAAAGTACGGAGACGGAAATGTATTATCAATCATTAAGGTTAAATCATGCTTTTCTGCAATCCGGTTTAATTCTCCAATGTTCTCGCGGCGCAGCAGCGGGTTGGTGACGGATTCGGCATACAGCAGCCGCGTATCTTCTTTTACCGCCGCTTCCAACGCTTCTTTATCGGTGAAATCCACAACAGATACCTGAAATCCCCATTCCTGCAGTTCCTGCTGAAAAAGCTGGTACGTTCCACCGTACAGATCGAGCGGGACAATCATGTGTTCACCCGGCGAAACCGCGGTAAGAATCCCGGCCAGGATCGCGGACATTCCCGAGGACGTTGCCACCCCTGCAGGAGCACCTTCGAGCCGCGCTGTCCCGTTACCTAAATCATCCGTGTTCGGATTGGAGTAACGGGTATAAAGGTGGTCTTTCCCCCCTGTGAAATAAGACTCCATATCTTCAAGATCCTGAAACGCAAACGAAGACGTCTGATAGATCGGTTTGGTTTTGCTTTTATTTTTTTCACCATCTCCCTTTTGAAAATGGACAGCTTTCGTATCAAACTTTTTTTCCATGTTCTCTTCACTCCTGTTCATGTTGTGATGTTCCTATAAACCCGCGGGCAGCATGTTTTTCGAAGCAAGACGAAGCGCTGCAATCCGGCGGCGCTGCTCTTTGAGTAAATCGTGCGCATGCTCCAGCGTTACTTTCTTAAAAGTAACGGTCTGTCCGGGAACAAGCTGCGCCGCTTTTGGGAGGTCCACCTGAATCACTGATGCCGGACGTGTATAGCCGCCGGTCGTCTGCCTATCTGCCATTAAAATCATCGGCCTCCCGTCCGCGGCGGCCTGAATAGTGCCGGTATCCACCGCATCGGACAGAATATCAGCGGATTCGCGGTGCACAAGGGAAGCTTCTTCCATACGGCATCCCATTCGGTCTGACTCATTTGAAACGGTAAAACCTGAATGGTAAAAAGCGGCGAGGGATTCTTCCGTAAACGCTGAAGCCTCCGGACCTTCCAGCACCCGAAGTACGGTTTCTCCGCCGTATTCCGGAATAAGCGGCGCGGGCAGGCGGCTGCAACGCTTCAGCATAGAAACAGATCGGACGGTCGATAACCGGTCTCCTTTTTCCAGAGCCCTGCCATTCATGCCTCCAAACCCTGCTTTCACATAAGTAGAACGGCTGCCAAGGATCTCATCGCCATCAAATCCACCCTGAACCGCAATATAGGCACGGGCCCCTTTTTTCATTCCTGCAAACGATAGCTCATCCCCGTCGTTGACACGAAAAGAATGCCAATTGTCCACTGGCTTGTTGTTCAGGGAGGGCTGAAGATCCGCCCCTGTCACAGCAATCACCGCAGGCTTTGTGAAAAGCAGAACTGGTCCCAGCATTGTCACTTCAAGTACGGCCTCGGTCCCGTCGTTTCCGGTAAGTATATTAGCCGTCTCAAACGCGTACTCATCCATGACGCCTGCCGGTGGAATTCCTTTTTTCTGCCGGCCTGTTCGTCCTGCGTCCTGAATTGTCGTGAACAAGCCTGCTTTTTTTACGACACATACTTCCTCTGCACTCATTGACTGTCACCCGGTATCTGGAGAGTGACATCACACTGCCGCAGCATGTGATACAGGCGGTCAAGAAATTGCAGGGCCACCGGTGTATCACCGTGCACACAAATCGTATCTGCTTCCACCGGTAGTTTTGTTCCGTCCACTGCTTCTACTTCCCCGCTCGACAGCATGTGCAGAATCCTCTCCGCTGCTTGATCCGGATCCTTCAGTACCGCATCCGGTTGAGAACGGGGCGTCAGTAATCCGTCCGGCTGATACGTCCGGTCGGCAAACACTTCGGACGCAACCGTGAGCGACTTTTGCCGGCCGGTCTTCACTAATTTGCTCCCAGCCGGAGCAAATAAAATAAGACCGGGGTTTATCCGCTTGACAGCTTCCACCACAGCCTCGGCTGTATCAGGGTCACCTGCTGCCTGATTGTACAGAGCACCGTGTGGTTTAACATGGCGGATATTTATGTTTTCCGTTTCACAAAATCCCTGCAGCGCTCCGATCTGGTATACCATCAGATGATAAATTTCTTCAGGGTCCACCTCCATCAAACGCCGTCCAAATCCGCCCAGATCGGGAAAGCCGGGATGAGCTCCGACAGCTGCTCCGTGTTGTTTCGCTAAAGCAGTTGTCCGGGCCATCACTGTGTGGTCTCCGGCATGATACCCACAGGCAATATTGGCTGAAGTCACATATGTAAGGACCTCATCGTCGTTACCAAGCGTGTAGGCGCCGAAGCTTTCTCCTACATCACTGTTCAGATCCACCATCTTCTTCAACACGACGCCTCCTTTTCTTCCATTTCGAGAAATTCATCTGTGGTCACCGGCATAAACTTTATTCTCATTCCCGCCTCGAGCAGTACCGGATCTGTTTCCTGTGGAAGAAATAACTTTTTCGGCGTTCTACCGATGATATTCCATCCACCGGGACTCTCCAGCGGATAAACACCCGTCTGGGAACCTGCAATTCCGACAGATCCCGCAGGCACTTTCATTCGCGGCGCATCCAGACGTGGGGCTGCGATTTTTTCATTCATGCCCCCAAGGTATGGAAATCCAGGTAGGAATCCCATCATGTGAATCAGGTATTCCGGTTCCGTGTGGAGTTCGATTACCTCTTCAGGTGTTAATTGATTATGGACCGCTACTTGATTCAAATCAGGGCCGAACGCTTCCTCATAACACACCGGAATTGTCACCTGCATCGAATCAGGCAGGTTGTGGTGTTCTATACTATCACACACATTCATAATGTAGGCTTCAAGGGAGTCAAAAGAAAGAAGAAACGGGTCGTAAAAAATCGTGACGGCTGTATAGGAAGGAACCCATTCCTGTATCCCCTTTTGCGGATGTTTCTCCAATTCTCTGCAGAACGATCTAATGTTTTTATGAGTCTCCATGGAAATCACTGTTCCGAATATTACCCGTACAGCTGTGTCGCTTACCATGTTCATCTGCAATGGTTCCACACACATCTTCCTTTTCCTATAGATGATATCTTTCTCCAGTATACTGGATTTTTGCTTGTTTTACATGCCCTGAATGTCGGATAGACCCGTCGTGTGTGTCCCATTTCTGTTTTGCGGGGGGGGTACTGGATTATTGAAAGGATTATGAACCTTTTGCCCGGGGGAACTGTCCGTAACTTTTACGTTGCGGACATAGTAAACCAGGTAAGCGTCAAATAATCCCCACCTTGATAAAAGGATGGGGATTTGTCGTTTATAAAACAGGGCTATGATTGGACAGGAATGCGGCAGCGTTCTGGAAGCTGCGTAGACCAGGGAAGCCATTCATCCAAGGAAGCATCTTCCTGCTGCTGGGGCAGCGTCTCAAATAAATAGGTTAGATAGGGAAACGGATGGAGATGATTTTCTTTCGCCGTTTCGATAATGCTGTAAATGATGGCGCTCGCTTGAGCGCCGCGGGGTGTTTGGGAAAAAAGCCAATTTTTGCGGCCGATCACAAAAGGTTTCATCGAACGTTCACTGCGATTATT
>NZ_FOTY01000005.1 GCF_900114715.1 Salibacterium qingdaonense | reverse complement strand
AAGCGTTTAGATGTCACAGAACTAATAAGGGGCCGAACCAAGCATCATGGCAGATGAATAAAAAAAGGGGGAATTCACCTTATTCTTCATTCGAAACATCGAAAACGCGCATCACTGTTCTTTGACAATGAAATAGAAGCCAAATAGTGTAGTAGCTATCCAAGCTTCAATGAATCGTTGAATCCATTTCATTAAACAAAGTTTATTGATGAAATGAAATTTTTCCTATTGTTTTTCCTATTGTATGTAAAGGTGAAGCGATTCATCTTTGGCTGAAAATTGGATGAACATATGGCTGAAATTTCAGTTGACAATTACACCATTAAGTCAGTAGTAGGTGGGCTTGCTCGTTTCGCCGGGATGATCGGGCGAGGGATAGCGGCTGTTGTCCGCTTTGGATTACGCCTCGGTAAGTTATTTACGCCGATGGGGTGGCTGATCACCCTTGCTATTGATGTAGGATCAACCATTGTGAATAACTGGGATAAAATCACCGCCAGCGCCGGTGAGGCCGATACAGCAATCGGCGGATTCTTCCGAGGTATGTGGACGGCCGCAAAACTCTACATCAACAAAACCATCGGGCGTATCAACTGGCTTATCGGAGCAATAAATAAGATACCGCTGATCGATATACCGGATATCCCCAAAATGAATATCAGCAGCCCTTCCGGCGGTTCATCCGGGGTATTGTCGCAGGATTCAGGCGGCATGACGGATACAACCACACAATTGGTCGGAAAAAGAATGGCTACCGGGGGTCTTGTCACAGATACCACACAAGCGGTTGTTGGTGAAGGTGCTGATGATGAAGCCGTCGTGCCATTGAATGAACGTGTATATAAACGGATTGGTGAAGGCATAAATGGCGCATCTGCGTCAGGGGGAACCTACAACCAACAGTCCTCGGCTCAAACTGTCCAGTACATGCCTCATGTAGAAGTCAAAGCGTATGGACGTGCTACAGATTATGATAAACGCACATTTAAGCAGTGGGTGTTTGAAACGCTTGATGAACACTATGAGAACATGCGTATCATCAATCCGATGCCGATAGAGAGGTGATAAGATGCCAGCAACTCTTGGAACAGTGCGGCTTGATACCGTGGAACAGGATGAACCGGAACGAGAAGCTGAGATAACGGAATACGCCGTAGAGAAACGTGCTGATATGACTGACCATGTGCGCATGAAGCCGCAGACGATAGATATATCCGGTGTGATCGTCGGGCCGGATGCCGCGTCTCGCATGGTGCAGCTGGAAAAGTATCAGAGCTCCGGCGAAATGATTCCATACCGGCATCGAATCAAGCGGCAGCAGGTACTAATTCAACAGTTCAACAGCACCCACGGCACGAAAGTGGGGAACGGCTTGCAGTTTGATATTACCCTCCGGGAAGTCACACTGGCTGAATCCAGCAGCGTGGATCTGTTGTCGGTTGATGTGAGCTCGCAGGTCAAAGATATCGACAATCTAGGTAGACAGCAGACACAGGAGGGATCCTAATGGCGTACCTTCCTTTTTTTCGTGACCAGGTCCCGTTTTCGTATGAAATCGAACTGGCTGGAGCAACATTCGAGCTGGAATATCACTACAACAGCAAGCATGACTTCTACACCGTAGATTTAAGAAGGAATGGAGAGACGCTTGCTGCAGGTCAGAAAATCGTATATGGAAAGCCACTTTTTGAGGACTACGTGAATGAGGATTTCCCGGAAGTAACGATTATTCCCCGTGATCCGTCCGGCAATGATACAGAAGCGAACCGGGAAACGCTGGGGCAAACGGTGTTTTTGATGATTGAGGACGGTGAAGGTGATGCCTAAATACAGCTTTATGCGGAAAACAGAACTGATTGTAAAGGATCGCAGGTTCCATTCGGATGACTTTGCGATCTTTTTTGAGGTTCCGTTTAACGATGGGGAAGAAGCCGAGGTTGCGGAAATCGAGATATACAACCTGTCGGAAAGCACCTTGAATAACATGAGCAAGGGTGATTCCGTTATTCTGAATGCCGGCTATGAAGGAGATGTCGGCGCGATTCTGCTGGGCGTGCTCCAAAAGAAGAACACAGAGTGGGACGGTACCGATAAGCTCACGACGCTCAAATGCACCGATGCCAGCGAGGCGTGGACCAGGCAAACAATCTCTAAGTCGTATAAGAAAGGCATCAGCGGCTCTTATATCTTGCAAGACCTCGCAAATGAATTAGGGGTGGAAATCGGAGCTATATCGCTGCCAAATGACAAGGTATATGCCAGAGGGCGCAGCGTTAGTGGAACTATCACGTATGTTATGCAGAAGGTTGCAATAGATTGCGGCGCTACAGTACGTGTCACGAGAGGAAAAGTTTTTATTCGTGATCCGAGATATGGTGATGAAACATCATTTCTCCTGTCTCCCGAACATGGCCTTGTGGGGACACCGGAACGTTTTGAAGAAGAAAATGATGATGAGGAAACCGTGAAAGGCTGGAATACGAAATGCCTGCTCAATCATCGACTTTCTGAAGGGCTTCATGTACGCGTAGCGTCCAGCACAGCAAATGGCCGGTACCGGATTCGGAAAGGCACACACAAAGCAACAGACTCTGATTTTGTCACGGAAATGGAGGTGGTCTAATGCGTGGAGATTCCTATTTAAAACAGTTTATATCATCTCACCTGCTGGATCTTCATACAGCCATGCCTTGCCGAGTGGAGAGTTTTGCGGCCGGGAAGGCTGAACTGCAGCCGTTGTTCAAGCGCAAAGAGAAGGGGAAGGAAGCTGAAAGTTACCCTCCCATTTTAGAAGCGCACGCACTCTCCCAGCGATTCATCATCAAAGATAAGTACGTGTCGTCGGTTAGTTCAGAGCACGCTCTGTCGTACACCGAAGAAGAGATTGAACGAGAGGTCACACCGGTATATAAAAAAGGGGACATCGTGTATGTCGTCTTTGCAGAGCGCGCCCTGGATAACGTGATATCAGGCAGTGAAGCCGATCCGGAATTCAGCCGGCATCATGCTTTGGAGGACGCTGTGATTGTGGGGCTGATCCAATGAAGGCGTTGAAGATCGACGGAAAAACCGGTGATCTCGTGATGGAGAACGGTGATTTTGTCTGGATTGAAGAGGATGAGGAACTGCTGCAGGATATACGATCCGTACTAAAAACAGCGCTGGATGAATGGTTTCTTGATCCTTCCTTTGGAACAGAGTACGAAGCGATACAAGGGAAGGGCGTCACGGACGATGATGTCACCCAAACGCTTTATGACGCGCTTGAGCAAGTCGAACGAGTGACCACAGTAACAGACATAGAGATTGAGCGGGACGGCGAGCGACAGCTTTCCGTCTTTTTTCGTTGCTATGCGGGAGAAGAAGAAGTAACCGGGACGGAGGTGATGAACCTATGAGTATGCTTGATAAGAATGGTTTCAAGAGGAAGCGATATGCGGATATCGTGGCGTCATTGGAGAACCGCGCGAAGGAGAAGATGGGCGAGAGCACAAACCTGTCACCGAAACAATTCCTCGGTATTTTTCTCCGCGTCATTGCGTGGATTCTGTCTCTTTTCGCGCAAGATCTTGAAGACACGTACAATGCTGCATTCGTTGAAACTTCAGAAGGCATTGCATTGAATCGAAATGCCAAAAGGCAGAGCGCCCGAAGAATGCAACCCCTCCGATCAACTGGATCCATTGAGATAACCGGAGAGGAAGACACAGTTGTTGATTCCGGCTTTGTGGTTGAAACGAGCCGTAGCATACGGTTTCGGACTACAGAAAGCGTAACTATTTCATCGGGCGGTACAGTGACAGCAGACATTGAAGCTGCGGAAAGAGGGCAGCAGGGCAACGTTAATGCCGGCGATATCACAGAAATCGTGAATCCATCCCCAGGCATCGACAGTGTAACCAACCCGGAAGCTACGTCTGGCGGGCGTGATAGGGAAAGCGACGAGGAACTCCGGGAACGACTGGACCGCACTCGATCAGAAGAAAACCGGCTTGTTTTCAACCTGCTTGATGTTACGGGCGTTCGGGACGTCTATTTGGACTCAAATGAGACCAACACTACGTCCGACGGCATTCCACCCAAAAGTATTGAACCGGTCGTCTGGGGCGGCGCGGAACAGGACGTTGTAGAGACGATCATGCGTTACAAGTCAGGCGGCATCCAGTCGTTTGGTGATACTCAGGTGACTGTGCAGGACAGCAAGGGCAGGGATCAAGCGATTGGCTATTCCCGACCGAATATAGTCGATGTCTACGTTAATATAACACTGAGTGGAAGTGCAGATCAGGACGCTATCCGGGCAAATATCATTGAATACATTGGCGGTCAGGACGCAGACGGCACGGAATATGATGGTCTTGGCATCAAAGAAGATGTGATCGCCTTCCAGGCACTCATGTCAGCCGGCAGAGACAGCAGCGCAGAAGATATCACGATCGAGCTCTCGACAGATGGATCCACGTACTCGTATGACAACATCACGATCAATCAGCGTGAGTACGCGCGCACGGACGCGGACAAGGTGGTGTTTCAATGACAATAGCTGACAAGATGCTTTCATGGATTACGGACCGGTACAGCAAGCGTCCGGACTCCAACATCGCCAAGCTGATGGCTGTCGTTGGAGAGGAAATACAGGAGAAACTGTTCGATACCCGCGATTCTATTGTCTATTATCAAGATATCGATAATGCCGAGGGTAAGGTTCTTGATCGCTACGGGCAGGATGTAGGCCAGCAACGGAATGGCATGGATGACCAGTCGTACCGGTACATGATCAAGACGAAAGACAGCGCCAATTTCTCCAATGGCGATATTGAGACCATCAATGAGATCATGGAAAACTTGCTCGGTGACGCGTATAAAGGACTTGCTGAATGCTGGCGGTACGAGAAATACGACAACGAACCGGCAGCGCTCGTCCTTCTATACGAAACGGATATCTTTACGCCGCAGCTGAAGTTTGACGGCACCGCCAAATTCGATGGAACGTATCTGTTTTCCGGAAACAAAGGCGGTCAGTTTGCGACAGCTGCCATAGATAATGTTCGAACATCAATCCGCCGTATCGTGCAGAACGGAATTCGGATATATTTCGGTGTGCCGATTGAAGCGGCATACCAGGACATCATTGCATACAACACCTTGATCGTTCCGAGAATATCCAAGGCTTATACTCTGCCGATCAATTATGAAGCCGGTTTTCACGTACAAAGGGATACGCAAATTACCAAAGCGCTCAAGTTTGACGGGAGCGCTTCTTTTAATGGCGTACATCAATTTGATGGGGAGCGAGCGCCCACGGAGTACGGTCTCCAGATGAGGATTAATGGAGAGGAGGTTGAAGCATGAATGTGAATACCAAACCAACCTATCATGTCGAGATCAAAGAAAGGAAGGTGACGCAGCATGGCGGTAAAGAAAGCCGTAACAATCACCCGAAGAACGAAAAGCGCTGAAGCCTCTGCCGGCGTTGATACATTGACTGCAATCGCTCAAGTCGGCTGGGGAGACGGCGGACACGATTCAAGCACCGGTGATGTGAATGATCCGGATCCGGACGGAACACAGGCAGCAGGTGAGTTCCTGGTCAAAGACATTGAGAATGTAACGGTTAACGGAACCAACGCCGTGATTGAAGTGGTACTTTCAGCAGACGAAGGAAACGGCCGGAATATATCATCGGTTGCTCTCTATGACGAGGACGCGGACCCTGTGGTATTCGTGAACTTTTCACCGAAGGGTAAGGATTCAGACACCATCATTGAGATCGATCTTACCGAAGAACATTAAAGGAGGGATAGCATGGCAGAACACCCTATTAAGGATCCGAAAGCATATAACCAACAGTTGAGAGAGATTGAGACAACGGACGACGTTCATCCCAGTGTAATGAACCCGTTATTTTATCAGCTCATTAACAATGACGCTTACCTAAAAGAACAACTCGGTGACTTGGCCAACCTCTCAACGGAGCAGAAAACAAACCTGGTTGCCTCCATAAACGAGCTTCTGAATAAAATAGGCACCCTGGATAATCTGAACACCGATGAAAAGTCAGATCTGGTTGCTTCCATCAATGAAGTACTGCAGAAATTTAGTACGCATAGTTCCGAAGATGTGACAAACGATAACCCACCGCACGGATTGAAAAAGAACAACTACAGCGCCACAGCAGAACCTACTGCAACAGATGATTCCAGCGCAGGGTATAACGTAGGTAGCATTTGGCATATGGACGACGGAAGTACAAAAATGACATCATACGTTTGCTTGGATGATACAAACGGAAGCGCAATATGGCACGAATATGCGGTAGATCAATCCAAATATCTTGACGATACATCCGGTTCTCCCGGTTCTCGTACTATTTCAGATGGTGATAAAGACGCAGGATACTACGGCGCTGTACCATCATCTGATTTTATTTCTGGCGAGCAGTTGGCAAGCGAGGTTGGTCTTACAGCAGGAACGTCACAATTTTCTAATACAGAGTGGCTCAAATTTTCGATCGCGGGGGCTCCGGCCTTTAGTCCGCAAAAGCCGATTAGGTTTGATTTGAGTTGGGATGATCTAGATAATGCCGGTGCGGTTTTTGGAAACAAAACCGTAACAATCAACGGACTGGAGTATGCCGTGAGGTTGTGGCGCGGTGCCGAAAATGACCCGTGCAATTACCAAGATGTAGACAGAGATGCTATCGGATCTGAATGGAACAAACTGATGTTACCGATCAGCGACAAAGCGCCAGATAACTTTAGTTACTCAGAATATGCGAGTGAACCTACCGAAAATTGGAGTCCTAATTTTACCGACGAAGATTTAATCACGGTGAATGAATACGGAGACGGATCGCGGAGTTGGTGTCAAGAAACAATAAGTGACGATACTGGCTCCCGCGTCGGCCGCGGATACGAGGGAGTGTCATACTTCCAGGCGTATTCGTCTTCCGGTTCGAATACGAGCGCCGGTTGGCGCCCTGTCCTTGAACTAGTTCAATAGAAAGGAGGAAAATACGATGTTACAACGGGTTGGAAGTAAATACCGTCTCTATCCTCACGAAGTAACGTACACCAAAAACGGCGAAGAATATACGAAATGGGCGTTACCTGACAAGCAGTGGTGGACGGAAACGGCCGAAAAACACGATCGTATCAACATCGTAGAATTTACGGAAGTTGAAGTTACGGCGGATATGCAGAAGCGATTTAAAGAAATTGAGCGTATGCCGGAAGGATTCGGGAGTGTGTATCAGCGGTACGTATTGGACGGGACGCTGCCTGATAACTTTCCGATTAACCATCCGTTCCGGCAAGTTATAGCGAAAAACGAAGATGAATCGCAAGGGCAGTCGTTGATTGACGCTGAAATCGAGAACATGTCGCAAGGACAGCAGATGACGGAAATGGATTTAAGAATATCCGAATTGGAGGCGAAGTAAATGTTTGAACGGCTGAAAGACTGGTATAACAAGAATTGGTGCCGAAAAGACCAGTTACAAAGATACGTAGAATTAGGCGCAATAACATCGCAAGATTATGAAAAAATCACCGGCGAAGCGTATCCAACTAGTGCATAGCGTGGCTTATGCGCATTAAATCAAACGCCTTAACTGGCGTTATTTTTATAACAAAAGGAGAGGATTATTTATGTTTAGCAAAATCAAATGGAACCTGAAGCAACTGCTCCCGTTTAAATATCATACAGTACACCGGACCATGTCCGGCCAGAAAAAAGTGACCATATGGCGCATGTGGATGGGGCGCGTCTTCAATTCCGAACAGTATACCGTCAAATAAGCAGCACCCAAAGGGGTGCATTTTTTATGCCGGAAGGAGAGATTAAATGATTAAAGAAAATGATGCGGAACGCCGAAAAGTCAACGCGGACGTTTGGCATAACGCAGGATATATCGGCAATGATGTTAAGGTCGTGCTCCTCGATTCCGGCGGCGATGCAAGGGATAACATGGAAGATTGGTACCACGAGCCTGTCGAGGACTACGACGAGCACGGGCACAGCACCAATGTTGGCTTCGTCTGCCGGGAGTTTGCGCCTGGTGTGCAAATATATGTAATGGAAAACAATGACGAAGGGCACCAGTGGGTACTGGATCACTTGGACGACATCGATCTCATCAACGTCAGCATGGCGGGGTATTCCGGGAGCACGGTCCCGTCTTACGTCGAACGGTACAAAGAACTTGATATACCTCTGATTTGTGGATCAGGAAATGACGGGTATGATGCCCAAGTCAGCTACCCTGCTGCGTATGATTTCACGATTGCAATAGGGGCGTTACACCTTGGAAATGGCGGAGCCGGCGCGTACTACGCCAATCAAGGGGAAGCCTTGGACGCCGTGACGTACAGCAATATCTACGTACAGCGAGACGACGGGCATACATTTGGTGTGACGGGAACAAGCTTCTCAGCACCGATGGCAACAGGCATGCTGGCGTGCTGGATGCAGTGGAGAAAAGAAAATGGACTCGGACGCCCGACACGAGAGGAAACGCGGCAGTTTGTACATGAAAATTGCAGAGATATTCAAGATGAAGGCTTTGACTGGGAGACCGGCCATGGCCTTTTTTGTTTGCCGGCAGAGATTCCGCAGATCGAAGAACCGCAGCCGGAGCCAAAACCGGAAGAAGATGTGAAAGGAGAGGAGGACGAAGAAATGGAGCAGACCTTCAAAGACGTGAGAAAAGGATTCTGGGCATTCCAAGCGATTGGATACCTTGAAAAACACGGATACATTGGCGGCTATTCTGACGGTACGTTCCGTCCAAACGAGGGTATGGAACGAGGACAGTTTGCTGCTGTAGTGTATCCAATGGTCAAAGAGATTGAGAGGTTGAAAGAAGAAGTCAAAACGCTCAGGCAGCAGATAAATTAATAAAACATTTCCAGTGAAAGAGGTGATATAAATGAATATCATGCGCAGAATTTTTCAAAAAAGCCGCCCGAAGAAGGCGGCTCAAACAATAACATTTGATGTGACTATTCATGTACCTCAAAATTATTCTCACGAGGAACTATCGCGCACGATATTATCTGGTCTACAAAAACAAGCATTTGCGGCAAAGTCGCAATAGGATTTAAAAAGGTGTCTTTGTAAATTTCAACGTTTACCAGATTCAATGTACCATCGTCGTTAGTTATTTCGATGTGTTGGTTCTCAGGATCCTTCAAAAAGTCATTTTTCATTTTCACCAAGTAAGAAAGATCTATTCTCATTGCATCGGGATTATCTGGGCTATCAACCATAAAACCATCTTTATCGGTGATATCTTCAATGTCTCCCTTGAGAAAACCAAACGGTGTCATCAATAGAACCTGGAAGTCGTTATCGTCACCAATTTCTTTTAGTTGGTTGATCACTATTTCCAGTTGATTTACCGTGATAAATTTTGCAGACAAATTCATACTTTCACCTCCTTTCCAAACTAATGAATTTCGACAAAAAATATCCTGAGTCCTTCTGGAACATTGAATTGAAACAAATGTTCTCATATTGCCTTCTCAAATCCGGAATGGTATTGTACAATATGAAGCAGGTAGGCCGGACTGATCATCTGGCCGTCAACGCACCGTTGGGCGTGCCTGCTTCTTTTTGATGCAGTTGCCCATAAAGCGAAATATCCTTCCAACGGGGGAATCGAAAGTGAATACTGTAACTGCAGGGGAGCAGATGCTCTCCGACATCGTCGCGTACATCTCGGAACTGGTGCCGGTTAATGTCGAGGAAACGAAGTCGCGGTTGTCACAGATCGTCAGCAAGTACCATGTGACAAAGGTTGAAGAGTACGACAAGCACCCGGACCTGCAGGAAAAGATGGACATGTTCCTTGCAACGAAGAAGCTGGAAGGCTGCAGTCATCACACGCTGGACGGGTACCGTAGACAGCTGAGAATGTTTGCTGATCAGGTGAAGAGAAGGGCCGAGGACATTACTGCTGCAGACATTAGGGCATATCTAGCCAGCTTTGAAGATGCAGCAAGTGCCACAATCAGCACGAAATTATCTGTGCTGCAGTCCTTTTTCAGTTGGTTGACGGGGGAGGAACTCATACCGAGGGACCCGACAATGAAAGTGAAGGCACCTAAGAAGGAAAAACGAGCACCGAAAGCACTCACCATAGAAGAACTCGAAATGCTCCGGGAAAGCTGTGACACGTACCGCCGGCGAGCCATGATAGAAGTATTGTACGCCACGGGGTGCCGGCTCGGAGAAGTGCAGCCGTTGAACCGGTCACAGGTCAACATACAGGATCAGTCAGCGCTTGTGTATGGAAAAGGCGGGAAGGAACGCACCGTCTACTTCTCACCAAAGGCCATATACTACCTCAGAAAATACCTGATGAATCGAACAGACGATGATGAAGCGCTGTTTGTGAGCGAACGAAAACCGCACGGGCGGCTGTCCAGACGTGGGATACAGCAAGAGCTTGCAAAGGTGGCCAGGGCAGCAGGACTTGAAAACAAAGTCAGCCCGCACGTTTTAAGGCATACCATGGCTACACTCACAATTAACAATGGGGCTGAACTTGGGGCCGTACAAGAAATGTTAGGCCACGCCTCGTCTACTACTACATTGCGATATGCCGTTTATTCACAAGATCGAATTAAGCAGCACCATAAGCGTCATCTGGTGCAATAAATAAAGGTTGTAAGGAGTCTCCAATTTTGGAGGCTCCTTTTTAATATCAAAAAGGAGTGATCATATGAAAAAAGTCATTGAAAAGCTGTTTAAAGGCGACAAGGAAAAGACGCAGGTATTCCGGAGTATCTTCACTATATTAGCAGGCATTGCAGCTGCAATAAAGCAGGTTCTGGAAGCCACGTTCGGCCTTGCGATTCCATCAGAAACAGTAGACGCATGGGTTGATCTAGCTTCCTGGGCGGTTATTCTGTTTGCCATGTATCGGAATAACTACTTTGGCGAAAAAGGTCTTAGTCAGCTTAAGCTGCTAATTAATAGCGGACTCGAGTAAACACCTGAGAGGGTGTCTTTTTTATGCAGAATTCACAAGGGGGTCAGGTGTCTATGCTCCTAGATACAAAGAAAGGGGTGTTGGCGAAGGAGTGAGTGAGGAAATGAATCTTTTAGAAAACACTCTGCAAAACTTATCTAGCGAAGTAGAAGAAATCAAAAAGAAGGACGAAGTCCGAGATGAAAAGATTTTCAAGTTGGAAAAGAATGACGCTTTGCAAGACCGGTCCATTCAAAATTTGGAGGTAAGCATCGGGAAAATTGAAGAAAATACAACGTGGCTCCGGCGCACCATTACAAAGGCTCTCTTCACAGGAGGCGTCACCTTTGTTCTTGGGATTGTGTCAAGCCTTTTAGTATGGGCGTTTACATTATAAAGGAGATGGTCATATGCCAATGATCGCACTGGATATCGGGCACGGATCCGATACCTTTCAACGTACAGGCGGTAAAGGTGTAACGAAGAATGGAAAGGTCTACGAAGAACACGAATTTAATTCTGATGTGGCCATGCGGCTCCAACCTATTTTGGAACGGCATGGCTTTTCTGTGTGGCTTCCCCAGCCACCGAATTCGAAAGAGGTGGGCTTGGCTACTCGGACAGATGCTGCAAACAGACGCGGCGTGGATTTGTACTGGTCTGATCACGCCAATGCAGGCGGTAGTTCGGGAGTGTGTGCTTTCTACTGGGGTACTTCAGAAGAGGGGAGAAAGCTCGCTGAATTGTTTGCAAAACGTATGGAAGAAGCAGGTTTTGAAACGCACGGAAATGGTACACACGCCGGTGAGCGTGGGAGCTGGACCAACCTGCATGTCACACGGGAAACTAACATGACAGCCGTACTTACAGAGAACGGGTTTATGGATGATCCCGGTGACTTTGAGGGTATTTTTGGTGAGGACAAGGAATCGTACCGGCAGCGTGTAGCAGAGACGCATGCCAAGATTCTCTGTGAATACTTTGATATACCGTACAAAGACGTGAAATCTGAAACTGATAAGGGAGATGAGATCATGAAACCCACAGGAGTTTTAAACGGTACGTTTGGCGATTATCTCAAGAACGCGGCTGACAGAGGCATCATCGAACAGTCCACGGCAAAGGAATATGAAGACGGCGAAATGACGATATCGAACGCCATTGCTTTGGTGGCATTGATCGAGAGTGAAAAACCAGGAACCGATGTGGCCGAAGTACATCAGCCGGCTTGGGAAAAAGCGCAGGAACAGGGTGTATTCAATGGAGAGCGCCCGAACGATCCGATCACTCGAGTAGAAACGGCCACTGTGCTTAAGAGGACGGGGGCATTCGAATGAATAGGTACATCTATTCCTATCGCATTGTGTCCACTGGGGAACAAAGTAGGTATGGTGTTGCAGCAGGTAGTCAGGAAGATGCCGACACCCGAATCCGTGAGGCGATTGCGGACATCGAGTTTACGGAGACGGAGGACGTGCAGGGTATAGCATTGGACCGGGTTATTAGTGAAGAGGATAATTACTACGAGTGCGAGGGCTGCACCTAATAAAAAAGAGCAGGGGCTTTCCCTGCTCGGTTACATATGCTATCCTTACAACAACAAAACATCCATCATCTTACTTTACGGTCGGATTGAAACTTAGAGTTTGAGAAGGATAGCATCTTACCTATAAGGGTTATAAAAAACTAAAGGATTAATAATAATGAAGTAAGGGGAATACATGGAAATATCTAAAAAAAGATGATACTATAGTTTTATAAATAGAAATGTTCATTTGCATGTATTATTCTTAGGAGAGGATTTTGCAATGCTAATTCAAACAACAACCTTTAATGCTTTTTTCCCGAAGGAGCAGGGTATGCGTCGTAATTTTATAAATATTGAAGATGGGTTGAAAGACCATTTTCAAACCCCGTTGCATTTATTGCCTATACCAGATGATGCTCCACCAGACATACCACGTGCTCAAACGGAATCTCATGAAGGTCACTCAAAACTAAATATTTCTTTAGACCGTTTATCATTGCAAACTAAATACGATCATAGATTTCAAAGTGATTGGTATAAGTGCAAAGAATACCTTGAAAATCGAATATTTCCTTTAATCAATTTAATGAAAGGTTATATCGATAATAATTATTCTTTTTCGGGATTGACTACAGAAATATTTATTCATGATCTTGATGAAGAACCAGTGAAACATTTGTTTGAGAATTTTATAAAGATCGGAAGCAATACAAACCCTTTTGATGTTAATCTAAAGTTAACTTACGTTCTTAGAGAAAGATTTTACATAAATATATCTTTTTCAAATGTTAGACTTTACGAAAAAACGACTAACAGAGAAAAAGAGTTGCCTGCCTATTTACAACAAAAAGATGATGTTTTATCTGTGTTGATTGATATTAACGATCGATACGCTCATAACTTCCAAAAGGATTATCATTCTGATGTTGATGTAATGGATGAGATTTTTACAATTACAAATGATATTTTGACAGGCAAATTAGATCAAATCATATATGAAGGGAGAGTCGAGTTATGAGTGAAAATACACTAAAAGTAGGGCCTGCTGCTACTATGACTGTTGCCGCTGCTATTTTGACTTCTCCTATTTCAAATACAGGAATGGCTTTTGAAGATGAGCAAGATTACAGTATACAAAGCGTTGCATTTGATAATTTTAAAAGCGAAACTTTCAGTAATACAAATGAAAATAATCATGAACGGATGGAAAACATTAACCTTCAACAATTTGCAAATAATATATTTAGCGAATCACGTGAATTCACTGAAAAAGAAGAAGAAATGCATACAAAAATGTTAAACTCAATATCTATAGTAAAAGGAAAAAGATTTAATTTATGAACAAATCCTCAATTGATGAATTTGTTGGAATGGTTAAGGAATTGTTTCCATCTATCGATCCTTATGCTGAAAGTAAGACCAGGGAAGCTGTTAAACACATTCAAGATGACACTAGAGAAAAACTAGAAACTTGTACAAGGACTAATGTTTTTAACTTCTTAGCACAAGGAGATATTTTTTCTGAGATACCATTCACCTTCGTTGACGAAGAAGGGAATGATAGACAATTTAATTCGAAAGCACTTTTGCTTTCAAATACTTGTGATGCTGAAAGAGAGCGACTTTTAGTATTTGTGCCCGTAATCCCAATTGAGACATTTAAAAAAGAAGGTTTTGATGAACAAAATCTTATTAATAACAAATATACTAAGTTGTTTTATCTTCCTTCCTTATCTTTTCAAAGTTATGTGGTAGATTTTAATATAGTCAATTGTGTTTCAAGGCAGTTAATAAACAAACTAATTGAAAGCAATAAGTTAAAAAAAGATGTTACTTTAAATTTAATAGGATATTATTTGTTTCTAGCAAAATTAACTGTCCACTTTATGAGGCCAGAAGATCCTTCTGTAAATAATGATAGAATTTATTTAGAGGTTTAATAGTCGCAGCGAAATTCAGTATGAGCCAGGTTTAAATCCCTGGCTTTTTAATTGCAAACAAGATTGCAAACGACCGATATAAACACATGCGGAGTATTATGAATGAATAGCCTTGTACAAAGCCGTTTGTCCATGTTTGCAATCTTCCTTATGAATGCGTGCGAGCGCCTGCGAAGGGAAAAGGAATCCATGGTAAGGATGAGGTCACCGGTTCGAATCCGGTAGGAAGCTCCATGAGTAAAGCTGATACAGAGCAGGTTCCAACGATTTTGGTTCCTGCTCTTTTTGTATGGATGAGGTCAGTTGCAAACCACGGCTGTTGATTATGCAAATATAGGAAGCGTTTCGTTGGACTCCGCCTTTCCTGCCCGCTTTCACCCTCCGGGCACAAGAGCGACATCTGCTCGAACTCCCTTCGGTCGTTCTCCCAGTGTCTCCTTAGCCGCAGGGCGTCGCCTCAGCTACATACCGGGAGGAAAATCGGCTAAGTCCGGCACGTCCTGCCGGGCGCCGATCTGACTCACCTCGTATGAGCCTCCGGTGATCTTCGGCTGACGCTTCTCCCGCTGGAGTCGGGCAGACGGCTCCGTCCAACGAAAAAGAAGGGGGATACATGCTTTGATCACAGATGCACTCTCCTCATAGAATCCTTTCCCATTCCTTTATATGGTGAATCAACAAGCGTGGTTGCAAACATTCATTTTAAGATCGACCCGATTTTATCTGTGGCTTCTTCTTGAATTCAATGTTATGAATGATCAATATATAATATGTAGATTATGAAAGAATTTTCTGATAATAAGAGTATTCTGTTCCATAATAAAAGTGTTTTTGTGATATAATGTAATTCCAGATATCCGTGATGAAAAGGATATCCCTATTCTTGTTTCGCTGATCATGGCTGAACCGGATATTTTGATAACCGGGGATAAAGATTTTCACACTGATGAAATAAAGGAGTATATTTCAGTTTATACACTATCTGATTTTCTTCGAGATTTTACATAGCAAACTGGTACTATCTTCTCTTCATTACATGTGCGCAGCCTGTCTTTTTTGCAGAAAAAACGAACAAGCGTTCTTTGTAATTTGATTTGAAACATTCGATTCTTTCGGCGCTGTCGATAAATGTTTTGCCTTGATTTTCAGGAATGTTTATCGTTTGCGCTGCTATTTGGGTATTTTTTTATCTCTATGTTGATTTACCTAACATTAAAAGCGGCCAAAATGCGAGTGTACATTTACAATTCAAAGTGATGATAGTTCTATAAAAGGAACAAAAGAAGGTGAAGGAATGAAGGTAAAACGGATTGTTGCCAATGTGGAGATACAGGATACTGTTGAAGCCAAGTACTTCTACGGGGAGCTGCTCGGACTTGATCAGTTGATGGATATGGGATTTATCGCAACGTACGGTTCGCATGAGAAAATGGATACGCAGATTAATTTTCTGTCCGAAGGCGGTTCAGGAACACCGGTGCCTGACCTTTCTATTGAGGTGGACAATCTTGACGAGGCGGTTACCCGCATGAAGGAGGCCGGCATTCCGGTGGAATACGGACCGGTCGAGGAGCCATGGGGCGTACGGCGTTTTTTGTAAAAGATCCATTCGGCAGGCTCGTTAATATTCTTATCCATCTTTAAACCATGATAAAGGTTTAGGGTATTGTCAGGAAAATAATAAATGAAAAAGGTGGCACACATATGAAAGTGTTTTTCCGAACATTATATTCGATAGTTTTGTTTGGGGCTGGTGTCCTGCATTTTGTACACGAGCGGGGATTCCGCCGGATTGTGCCGAAGATCCTGCCTTTCCGGCGGGGTATTGTACTCCTCACCGGTGTGATGGAAATGGTATTTTCCTTATTGCTCTGGGTGAGAAAAGGGCAGCGTATGACAGGAAAGCTCCTGGCTTTCTTCATGATTGCTGTTTTTCCTGCGAATGTATATATGGCTGTGAAAAAAATATCATTCTCACCGGATAGACAGATCAGCCCCTGGCTGCTGTGGCTGCGTCTGCCGCTGCAGATTCCACTGATTATTGGTGCGTTAACGCTGGGGAGAAAAGAAAACGGATAGAATGTCACCATTTAAAGGAATATGGACACGAGGAAAAATGGCTTAAGCGATTCGCAGTAACAAAAGCCTTCTTTCCTTTATACGAAAGAGGTGGAAGAGGAGAGATGCTTTACAATACATAATCTTCGTCGCTGCAGCACAAAAAGCCCTGTTCCATGCCACATATGGCGTGGGACAGGGCTTTGTCAATATAAATGTGTATAATCATCATTGATTGAGATTAACAACAGCGGTGTTGCTGCCAAAGAATCCTTCTTGTAATTCTGCCTGTAGATCTGAAGCTTCAGCGAGTTCAGGAACGACTTCAAAGACTACCTTGCCGCTTGTGCTGGAGCCGGGGTTTACTTCTTCTAAAAAGAAACTGGTGGAGTCATTTTGTGTTGAGTTCGCTGACGTCGTAGCTTCTGAAGAAGGTTCATATGTGGATCCGCCACTCAATAATTTTATATAGTTGCTGTCTACTGTAACTGCTTCATTTCCGTTATTAGTAAATTCAACATCTAAAATGATAAATGTCTCTTCCGTTGTTGTGCTGAGCATATCCGGTCCAACTTCCTGTGCCGTTTCCATACTGTTTATAGTATAAGAAACCTGCCCCACTTCAACAGTATCACCGATGGAATGTGTTGGCGTTTCTTCGTTACTGCTTCCGGATGAACTTTCACTGGATTCATCACCACTGCTGGTTGAAGATTCCTCGGAATCTGATGTTCCGTTGTCATCTGAAGTCTGCGTGGAATCGCCGCTGGTAAAAATAGCAATAATAACTATTAGTACAACTAATCCCCCAATTGCAGCCAGACAACCAATCCCAAATTTTTTCATAATAGACCCCCATTTCAATAAAATACATGCACATTTTACCTACTAAAATTCCATGAGTCTACAATTTTGGTTGATTTATTTCCTTTTTCCAGCCTCTATATTAAAGGAAGTACTAGTTAAAAAGAATGCCCTGCTCTTATAAGAGCAGGGCAGATGATTTTTGTTATTTTTTCTTTTTGATTCCGCCTCGTGTACTCCAGTAGGAGACAAGCATGGGGCCGGAGATGTTGTGCCAGATCGAGAAAATGGCGCTTGGCAGGGCGGCGAGCGGGCTGAAGTGGGCTGTCGCGAGTGTCGCGCCGAGTCCGGAGTTCTGCATGCCTGTTTCAATGGAGACAGCCCGGCGTTTTGTTTCATCAAGACCTGTCCATTTTGCGGCCAGGTAGCCAAGAGCAAGTCCGATGCCGTTATGCACAATGACAGCTGCAAATACAGCGATACCAGAGCTTGCAATGCTCGTCTTGTTTCCGGCGACGACAGCAGCTACGATTAGAATAATGGCTGTAATGGAAACGAGCGGCAGAACAGACTGTCCCTTTTCTGTAAAGCCAGGGAAAAAACTCGCAGTAAGCAGGCCGAGGGCAATGGGAATAATAACGACCTGTATGATGGAAAGGAACATGTCACCGGCGCCTACCGGAAGCCACTGGTTGGCAAGCAGGTAGACAATCAGCGGTGTCAAAAGCGGCGCGAGCATCGTGGATACCGACGTCATTGCAACGGAAACGGGCACATCTCCATTGGATAAGTAAACCATGACGTTGGAGGCGGTACCGCCGGGGCAGGCGCCTACGAGCACTAAGCCTGCTGCAAGTTCCGGAGGGAGTCCCATGACGGTTGCGATGGCAAACGCGGCGAGCGGCATAATGAGAAATTGAGCAAGCAGGCCGATAATCACAGGGATGGGCTGCTTTGCAACAATACGGAAATCACTAAGTTTCATCGTCATACCCATACCGAACATGATAAGGCCCAGCAGCACTGTAATATAGGACCCCAGCCAGACAAATGCATTCGGTGCCAAATAGGCTGCGACGGATACAAGAATAACAATAAGAGCAAAATACCGGCTCATAAACGAGCTGATATGTCGGACGGTGTTCATGGAAAGACTCCTTTTTTTGTAATAATCAGTACCTTTTATATGCTAAGCTATGTCTTTTGGTTTGTGAAGAGGAACCAGCCTATGAAAGAAAAAAGATTATGATACAATAACTATCATCTTCTGTGAAGATTTCTTTGTTATCATAGGCATGAACGTGATTCGAAACATATAGGCAATCACGGCTGCAAGGCTGTGTGATAATACATAAAAGAAAGGATAACAACATGGCACATTTTACAGTGAATCAAGAGGATGCATTCCATGATACACTTCCGTTGTTTTCGCTTACTGTAGAGGATTCCCATGCAGCGGCGGTGCATGGTGATTCGGACACACAGACGGCGGTGCAGCATGTTCTTTGCATCCATAACGGTCTATCTGTTTTTGATCACCAGGAAGGATTCTACACCCGCCTCACGGTCGAAGATAATGTTTCATTTTATCATAAATGGTATGGGTGCCGGGTGCCGCTGCCGGAGATTCTCGTGCAGTTCGACCTGCAGAGCTGTGCCGGACAGACATTGCAGCAGTGCTCGGTATCTGACATGCGCCGGATCTATTTTGCGAAATGTTATATGAGCGGGGGACGGGCGATGGTATTTCGTGAGCCTGTACACGGCGTAGATATCAAAACTATGAATACGTTTCTCAACATGCTTCACAAGTTAAAGGAAGAGGCCGTTCCTGTTCTTGTACTGGTATCCAATATGGAGCACGCCATACTCCTTGGAGATGCGGCGTACAAGCTGAATCCAAACGGGCTGCAGGAGGTGGAGACGCAGGAGGAAACGTCTTCTGAACCAGAACATACCGGTGCTCCTGCTGCAGCCAATCTGTTTAAAATCCCGGCAAAGGTGGGAGACAAAGTGATACTCTTTGACCCGCCGGAGATTGACTACATAGAAAGCCGGGACGGCAAAGCGGTGATTGTTATCAATGAAGAATCCTATACGATGGATTCCACACTGGCGGAAGCCGAGAAAAAGCTGGAGGTATATGGATTCTACCGCTGCCACCGTTCCTATATTGTAAATCTCCAGAAAGTACGCGAAATCATTACATGGTCGAAAAACGCTTACTCGTTAAGAATGGATAATAAAATGCAGTCCACTATTCCTCTTTCCCGCACAAAACTTCAGGACATCCAGGATAAATTCAGCCTCCGGTAAGTACCATTTGGATAAAAGAGGCGGGACGGCTGGTTTTCTCCTGCCGTTTTTCATCCTGCATCCGGTACATTTCACGCTTCCGGCGGTACCATTCACTGCTGTCATGCTGCTTCCTTCCGGTCAAACGCTTAGAATGAAAGCAGTTGGCCAAAGGAGGTTATTTTATGAATCATGCGGTAGATGTAAAAGGACTGCGGAAAGTATTTGGCAGGAGTACAGCCGTTCACCATGTCGATTTTCAGGTGAAACAGGGAGAGATTTTCGGACTTCTCGGTCCGAGTGGGTCCGGTAAAACAACGATAGTAAAAATGTTGACCGGTGAATTATCACCAACCGAAGGTGATGTAACAGTCCTCGGCAGAAGTTCCGAGAGGCTGGGGACTTCCGATTTCAAAACCAAAATCGGCATATTGTCGGATAACAGCGCGTTGTATGAGCGGTTAACCGTTTTCGACAATCTGAAATTATTTTGTAAGTTGTACGACACCCCCGTTCATCAAATCGACGTCATACTGCGCGATATGGATCTGCATGAAGAAGGGGACAAAACCGTTGCCAAGCTTTCCAAAGGAATGAAGCAGCGGGTTCTGCTGGCTAAGGCTCTCATCCATAAACCGGAACTGGTATTTCTGGACGAACCGACGTCTGCGCTGGACCCTGCCAGCATGGCGCGTATTCACCGGGGGCTGCAGAAACTGAATGAAGCTGGAACAACGATTGTTTTGACGACGCACAATATGGAGGAAGCGACGGAATTATGTGATCGTGTGGCGTTTTTGCATCAAGGAGAATTTCAGGAAATAGACAGTCCTGCGGCGCTTCGCTACGCCTATTCCACCCATACTTTTCACGTCGAAACGTTTTCGGGTGAGCAGCTGGTTATTGAGAATGAACCGGAAAATGCCGAGCGCATGAAGCAGTTGATTGAAGACGGCCGCATTAAAACGATGCAGACCGATCATCCCACGCTCGGGCAGATCTTTCTAAAAGTGACGGGAAAGGAACTGGTATAATGCGTATTCAACGAATAAGTGCGATTTTTGAAAAAGATCTGAAAGATTTCATGAAAAATATGATGGTCGCTCTGCTTCCGGTAACTCCGGTTTTGATGACATTGTTTTTCAACCAGTCCGGTAATGGGGGACTTCCCGTTATCATGCATTATCTCATTGTCGGTATTACATTTTCAGTCGTGACGTCAGGTTCTATTATGACCATATTGGCGGAAGAAAACGAGAAACATACGTTGCGGGGATTGATACAATCACCGGCCACATTATGGGACATTATTATAGGGAAAAGTCTGGTTACCGGGCTTGTGACCGTCTTGTCTCTTGCTGTTTCGCTGTTTATTGTCGGCATAGAACCGTTCTTGAACTTTAAAATAATCATGGGGATTATTCTGTTGTTTCTGTTCTTTCTGCTGCTTGGTATTGGTGTTGGTTTATTTGCAAAATCTGTGGCCTCCACTTCTGCTTATTTGATGATAGTGATGATTCTGTTTGGTTTTACACCGATGATTACGCTGCTCGGTATAGGAGAGGGATCGGTCATCATGAACATTATTGATATGTTCCCGCTTATGCAGGTGATCGAAATGCACAGCGCAGGCACATGGGCCCCGCTTGGTGTCCTCACGCTGTGGACGGCGGCCTCGGGAATGTTCACGTTCGTATGCTTCCAAAAAGTCATGACCGACGACTAAATGAATCTATTTCAGGCTGGAATGTCAAAAAGAAAGCAGGAAACACTATACAAAGAGACCGGGACAAAAGATACCGATGCGCAGGAAAACATGAAAGTCTTGAGTCGCTGTTTAGGAGCCACATAGCAGCGAAGCCAAAATGCTTCGACTCTTGCTCAGGGCCCGCGTCCGCACGTGACATACTTCCACAGGATAATAACGTTTACGGAGGCGTTGGTTACCTTATGACTATTCATCCCACATTTCACGCAGCGACGAGGGCTTTTTACTGCATCAGTCCGTTCGTTTCCCCCGATGAACGCAGTCTCGATCCGTTCATGATGACGTTTACCAGGGCTGGAAAACCTCTAAAGTGCCTTATGAATCATTCATAGTGACGTTTATGGGGGCACCGAATACTATAAAGTGCCTCAGGCAATGTCCCCAACGACGTTTACGGGGGATCGTAACCCCCTGAAGTGCCTTAGAACCCATTCCCAACGACGTTCGTCCTCCCAACCTGGACAAAACAAACAAATATACCGGCTGGCACCGTGATCCCATCGCAGAGCAGGTCAGGTGCGGTTTAGATTCCGGCAAACGGGCAACGAAAAATGCCGAACGATTTCCTGAAATCGTTCGGCATTTTTCTATCATATAAACGTTTTGTCCCAGTCTCTTTATTATGCTTTTCCTTTCCAGAGGTTCCAGGGATGTTCCTCCGGCGGGTTGGAATGCACTTTAATTTCTTCTTTTTTCGTTGGATGTTCGACAGCGAGGGTTTGGGACCACAGCGCAATCTGCTGGCCGGGCTTATTAACGCTGCTGCCGTATTTCTGGTCGCCGTACAGCGGACAGCCGCGGGAGGCGAACTGAACGCGTATCTGGTGCGGCCGTCCTGTGTGAAGCTGAATGGAAACGAGGCTTACATCTTTTGCGGTTCCTTCAGTTTCGTATTCCAGCACCGCCTTCTGCGCCTTGTCCCGGCCGGGATCTGTAACGCTCACTTCATTGTTCCGGCGGTCTTTGACCAGATAATCCTCCAGCCTGTCCTCAGGCTTTGGGGGTTGTCCCCGCAGCACAGCCAGGTAATGTTTCTCCATGGCACCGCGCCGGATGCTGTCGGAAAGCCGGGAAGCCGCTTTGGAAGTTTTGGCAAACACCATGACTCCTCCGACAGGACGGTCCAGCCGGTGCACCAGCCCGAGGTATACGTTTCCCGGCTTCTGATGCCGGACTTTTATATCTTCTTTCAAAAACGTCAGCAGATCCTTATCCCCGGAACGATCCTCCTGAACAGGCACGTTCACCGGTTTTTCTACAAAAAGTAAATGATTGTCTTCATAAAGAATCGGAACCTTCATCGTCATTAAAACCCCTTCAGTGTGTACACTCCCTTTTATGATAACACAGCTCCCGGAAATGTACCTGACTGCACCATATAACAAAAGTGTTTGTCTTTTATTATCACATGAGTATAAAAAGATAAGGAAATAATATCTCCACGGGTTTGTAAAGCTTTTTTAAAGATACGGAAAAAGACTTGTCTATTTGCAGACCTGACCATACAATGAAAGCATACGAAGCTGTATGCTATATGCAGCTGATTTTGGGGGAGGTTTTTGTCCATGTTTCACTCGAAGAGGGGTCGAAGAACAAGTCTGTCTTCTTTAGCACTCGCCGCAGCAGCACTGATTGCAGCGCCGCAGATGGAAGTGTCGGCGGCAGCGGGCTACAGTGATGTGGAAGAGAGCGGCACGCATTTCGAAGCGATTCAATCGCTGACAGAACAGGGAATCATTCAGGGGTATGAAGATGGCACATTCAGGCAGTGGCAGGATGTGAAAAGGCAGCATACCGCAGTGATGCTTGCTGAGGCTGCCGATGTACCGGTTCCGGAAGACGTGGAACAGATACTTAATCAGTACGAAGATGTCGACATAGATCACATGTATGCCGAAGAAATTGCAGCTGTAACACAAGCCGGGATTTTCAGCGGAAATGAAGAAGGGGAATTCCATCCTTCTGCGTCCATCACCCGCCAGCAGACCGCTTCGGTTCTCGTGCCTGCGCTGAGTCTTCGTGAGCTGGACGGTGAATCGGACGAGGTGGATGTGAACCTGGACAATGTACACGCGTCCCATGACGAGAATGTTCAGACACTGGCTGATCTGGAGCTTACGACACAACTGGATGATTTCCGTCCGGGAGAATCTGTATCACGCGGAGCATTCTCGACATTTGTCCACCGTGCCCAGGATCTGAAAGAACAGGAGAGCGGAGGCAGCGTTGGTGAAGGTTCGGAAGAGGGTGCAGTAAGCTCCGAATTGACGATCATGCACACGAATGACATCCACGCCCATCTCGACGTGATGCCGAAACTGGCGACTGCCGTGGAAAATTACCGCGTGGAGCATCCTGACTCTCTCCTGCTTGATGCAGGCGATATGTTCTCCGGTACGCTCTATTTCAATGAATTCCAGGGACAGGCCGGACTCGAACTGATGAATCTCATGAACTATGACATGGCGACCTTTGGAAATCATGAGTTTGATTTAGGCTCGAGCTCGGAAGGACACCAGGCGCTTTCGGAATTCGTCAGCGGTGCTGCATTTCCGTTTGTCAGCTCCAACCTGGACTTTTCCCAGGATGCCAATATGAGCGGGTTGTTTCATGATGAGATGACCGAAGAGCCGGAAGATGGTCAGATTTACAACAGCATTGTGAAAGAAGTGAACGGGGAGAAGATAGGCGTATTCGGATTGACGACGTCCGAAACAGCGGATATTTCAAGCCCTGCGGATGTGTCGTTTGAAGACTACATTGAATCATCGCAGGAAGCTGTTAATCAGTTTGAAGATGCGGGTGTTAACAAGGTCATCGCGTTGACCCACATCGGATATGATGACAATCCGGAATACGACAACGACCTGCAGCTTGCCGAGCAGGTGGACGGGATTGATGTCATCGTCGGAAGCCACACGCACACCGAACTGTCGGAGCCCGATGTTGTAGGGGAAGACAGCGGCGAGCCGACTGTCATCGTACAGGCTTCTCAATACGGTGAATTTCTTGGAACGCTTCAGGTCGGATTCAACGATTCTGGTGTAGTCACTGAGCACCAGGGAGAATTAATTGAAATCGGGGAGCAGGCTGAAAATGAAGAAGCAGCCGCTGCTCTGGCGCCGTATGCGGCCCAAATTGACGAAGTGCAGAATGAAGAAAGCGGCGGAGTTGCCGCAGAAGCTCTTCCGAACCCGCGTCTGGAGAACGGGGATGACACCAGTGTGAGAAACAGTGAAACGAAACTGGGGAACCTCATTACTGACGCCATGCTTGCCAAAGCCAAAGAGTACAATGAAGAAACAACTGCCGCTCTCCAAAACGGCGGCGGTATCCGTACATCTATCGATCAGGGGCCGATCACTAATGGAGAGATCATCTCCGTACTGCCGTTTGGAAACACACTCGCGACGATGGAGATCACAGGAGCGGAACTGAAACAGGCTCTTGAACACAGCGTCAGCCAGGTTCCTGCGGAGAATGGAGGTTTCCTGCACGTGAGCGGAATGACGTACACGTACGACAGCTCCAATGAAGCCGGGAACCGTATCCAGACGGTTGAAATAAAGCAGGATGGAGATTTCACACCGGTTGAAGACGACCAGCAGTATGTCGTTGCTACCAACGCGTTTACCGCGAAAGGTGGGGACGGATATGATGTCTTTGCCGATCTTTACGATGAAGGACGCGTGACAGATCTTGGCCTCAGCGACTGGCAGAATCTGCGGGATCATGTTGCCGAATTAGGTACCGTCGATCCTGAAATCGAAGAACGCATCGTGGATGTAAACAATAACTAGGTAACCAAAGAAAGGCCGGGTGCAGCAACGTCTGCACCCGGCCTTTCTTCGTCATCCAGGTTAAGAAAGATCTTATAAATCATCCAATAAAAACACGCTGCCGTCTGCTGCAGGTGATAATGGTTTCACTGTCTGTATGGTCGAACCTGTATCCATCTGCATAGGATTCACCGTGGACAAAGATAATGCTCTGAAAGCGATGCGTATGTATGTTGATATCAACGGAAGCTGTTCCTGCCGGGTTGAGTCCTTCCTCATCGTGCTCTGTCACGTGGGGCGGAAGCCATTCCATGCTTAATGTATAAATCGTTTGATTCAACACATTAACCGATCGGAGGATGTCGTGTGTCAGCAGGTGATACTGCCCGAGGCCGAGCGTCGTTTTCGCATACTCGATCACAGATTCTATTCGTTCATCCAAAGCAGCCACTCCTCTGTCAGATGGGAAATACCCGTCTCTTTATTGAAAATTTTACCACAATTTCATCTGTATAAAAAGATACAGGAAGAAGGTCAAAAGGTCGAACGTTTATTCTTATTTTGCTTGAAATAAAACAATTGTTCGTATATAATGTAAAAAAAGGGGACAGGAGGCATCGATATGAACAGCGTTTTGATGAGAGCGGCAGAAACAAAAGACCCGGTCCAGGTGATTTACGAGCGGAAAGACGGCACTATGACGCAGCGCACTGTGACAGTGTACCAGCTGAACCGGAGAAATGTGCTGGTCTGGTGTCATGAGCGGAATGCGGTACGGTCGCTGAAAACGTGCAATATCCTGTCTGTGATGCCGTTATCTATGCGCCGCCACGCGCAGCCTGCGGGATAAGTACGCTGTTTAACCATATACTTTCTGATGATTCACGGGACGTCTCCGGCGTTTTGAAACGCCGGTTGGAAAGAAGGTCGCTTTTATACGGCTCTATGTTCATTAACACTTCTTTTTCTCCTCGGCCTCCTCTTACCAGTGCGGCTCCTCTCTATGGTTGATAGTACCCTGCTTGTCTGTAACCTGCGTGCCCACAAGATCTCTCTTTTCTACAGCAGATGTTCGCGCAAGAAAGGGCGGACGATCCTGTTACACCTCTGAATAGGAGGGAAAGCTGATGCATATAACTGGACGCTTTGGGCATTTCCTTTTTATGATAGGTAATGGAAGGTTTAAACAACTACCTGAAGGAGGATTCGAATATGGCAGCACAGGAAGGTACGATGCGCTCCATTCGTCTTGAGAAAGAAGGAAGCGCGGATAATCTGTATACAGTGACAGAACCGATTCCCTCCGCCCAGCGCGGAGAAGTGGTCGTTAGAGTCAAAGCGTCCTCTCTGAACTTCCGGGATCTCGCGATGCTGAAGGAAGAGTACCCGGGCGGCATGAAGCCGGACCTCATTCCGTTGTCTGACGGCGCTGGGGAAATCGTGGAAGTCGGCGAAGGCGTACGGCGTTTTCAGGTCGGCGACCGGGTTGCAGGAAACTTCACGAAAGAATGGTTCAGCGGGCGCCGCCCGACCTATACCGAGCCATACGGATCCCACAGCGACGGCTGGCTGACAGAATATAAAGTGATGAATCCGGAGCTCCTCGTTGAAGTTCCTGATCATTTAACGTTTGAGCAGGCCGCGACCCTCCCATGTGCGGGTGTAACGGCATGGAACGCTCTGCACGGGCCGAGTCCATTGATGGCCGGGGATACAATTCTCACACTTGGAAGCGGGGGCGTGTCTGTGTACGCGCTGCAGCTTGCCAAACAACTGGGTATCAACGTTATTTCAACGACTTCCAGCAACGAGAAAGCAAGGAAACTAAAAGAGCTCGGTGCGGATGAGGTTATTAATTACAACGAGACCCCGAACTGGGGAGAAAAAGCAAAAGAACTGACCGGCAGTGTCGGTGTGAACCGCGTGGTGGAAGTTGTCGGGCCTGCCACCATTCAGCAGTCCCTCAAAGCGGTCGCACCCGGTGATGAGCTCTCCCTGATCGGAGTACTCAGCCGTACAGGGGATAAAATTGATTACTTCGATCTCTTCGGCTCCGCCTCCACCCGCACAATCGGCGTGGGAAGCCGTCAGGATTTTGAAAACATGAACCAGGTAATCAACGACAAAAACATGGTACCCGTCGTCGACAGCGTGTTCCCAATGGAGCAGGCAGCCGAGGCATACCGGTACCTGGACAGCCAGAAATTCTTCGGCAAAATCGCCATCTCTCATGACTGATTGATAAGAAGTCCTGAGATACTATCATGCAACGCGGGATAAAAGCTCCCGGCTGTTCCAGCGGACAGCGGGGAGCTTTTCTATATGTTTCTTTATAAGACGCGAAACTGTCCACGGTCGGTTCATCATACAAAGCACAGACGTCTTTCCCGTCGTCCAGGCACTATGAACGATGCGCCCGTGTTACAATAAAGAGAAATGTCACGAAAAGAAAGGAACATACCTATGCCAAAACCGATTATCATGGATTGCGATCCCGGTCATGATGATGCGATTGCGATTTTCCTTGCAGCCGGGTCGCCGGAAGTGGATATTCAGGCGATTACGACAGTGTCCGGGAACGCGCTGATTGGGCATACGACAAGAAATGCCCTGATTATCGCGGAAAAGGCGGGGCTTGATCACGTTCCGGTAGCAGAGGGTGCCGGCGAACCTCTCGTACGAACCGCGGTAACCGCGCCGCATATCCACGGGGAAAGCGGACTGGAAGGACCGGATCTGCCGGAACCGGAGAAAACAGTGGACACCCGGCACGCGGTGGATATGACCGCAGAGATGCTTTTTCAAGCGGACGAACCGATTACGCTTGTCCCGACCGGACCGCTGACAAACATTGCCTGGCTCCTGAAACGTTATCCTGCGGTGAAGAAGAATATTGCAGGTATTGTACTGATGGGCGGGGGTTCTTACGGGAACTGGTCGCCCGCGGCGGAATTTAATATTTACGCCGACCCTGAAGCGGCCCGTATTGTCTTCGAAAGTGGTCTGCCGATTACGATGGCAGGACTTGATCTTACCCATCAGGCGCTTGCGGGGCAGGAAGAGAAAGAATTTCTCCGCGAAGCGGGTACGAATGCTGCAGCCTTCACCGCAGAGCTTCTCGATTATTTCGCCGGTACATATCACAGTCTTTTCGGCTTTTCTGCGGCGCCGATACATGACGCGTGTGCGGTGGCCTTCAGTATTGATGAGAATGTCTTTACCACCGAGCATCTTCCGGTTACTGTAGAAACGCACGGCACCTATACGACAGGCATGACGGTTATTGATGCGCTGCAGACGACCGGAAAAGCACCAAATGTCCATGTCGCGCGGGAACTGAACCAGGACATGTTCTGGACCATGTTAAAAAATGCACTGCAGCGCCTGCCTTGATTACAGGTGAACACAAAAAAGGAGACCGCCGGCTTTCCGGTGGTCTCCTTTTTGGAGAGACATCCTCTGATTCATCAAACGTTTGTTTAAAAAAGTGTGTTGGTTAAGAGTAAGGAAACGCCCGTTTTGTGTGCTGGACGGAAATCCATTTCTTCGTAGTGAAAGCATCCAGGCTTTCGTCTCCGTTTAACCGGCCGATACCAGACATTTTTTCACCGCCGAATGCAACAATCGGCTCGTCGTTAATGGTACCGTCGTTGATATGGATCATGCCTGTTTCCATGCGCTTTGCCAGTTCTGCACCTCGTTCAATGTCCTCGGTATGAATAGCACCGCTTAAACCATAATCCGAGGCATTGGCAATATCGAGTGCCTCTTCATCGGTCCGGAAGGTAAGCACACTGACGGCCGGCCCGAACAATTCTTCGCGGGCTGCTTTCATATCCGGAGTGACCTCTGTCAGGATGGTCGGGGAGACGAGGCTGCCATTGGCTTCGCCTTTTAACAGAGGAACAGCTCCTTCTTCGATCCCATTGTCAATAATATTCATCAGCGTGTCTGCCTGTTTTTTGTTAATAAGCGGTCCGATGATAGTGTCATCCTCACGAGGATCGCCGACTTTAAGGGAAGCTACTGTTTCTTTGTATTTTTCCAGAAAGGTTTCCTTGATGGATTCATGGACGAGAATCCGGTTGGCGGACATGCAGATCTGGCCCTGATGGGTGAAGCGGCTGAACACAGCGGCACTGACGGCATAATCGATATCGGCGTCATCAAGGACAATCAGCGCACTGTTTCCTCCTAATTCAAGGGAGGCTTTTTTTAGATAACGTCCGGCGAGCTCCCCGATTTTCTTCCCGACAGCCGTTGACCCTGTAAAGGATATCACTTTGTTTAACGGATGGGAGACGAACAAGTCTCCGATTTCACTGAGATCCAGCAGAACGGCATTCACCAGTCCTTTAGGAAATCCTGCTTCTTCAAACAGCTGAACAATCATGGTACCGCCGGTAACTGAAGTGTCTTCATGCGGTTTGATGACCACACCGTTTCCAGCTCCGACAGCTGTTACAACGGATTTCATGGATAGAAAGAATGGGAAATTGAATGGGCTGATCACTCCGACCACGCCGACCGGCATCCGGTATACACGGTTTTCCTTTCCGTCTACCGGGGAAGGAAGAATCTGCCCGTTCATCCGCAGCGGGTAGGTCGCCGCTTCTTTAATCATATCTTTCACGAGGCCAATCTCAAATCCGGCTTTTAACCGGGTGCCGCCGAGCTCATCTATGATTAACTCTGTGATCTCCGCTTCCCTTTTTTCCAGCAGCACTGCCAGTTCCAGCAGCATGTCTCTTCTTTTGTACGGGTTGAGTCCGTTCCATTCTTTCTGCACTTGATCAGCGCTCTCATAGGCAGCATGAAGGTCATTAGGTGATGCGGATGAAGCTGTTCCAAGAAGCTCACCGGAGTATGGGTTGTGGTTTTGGATGTAAAGGGTGCCGTTTCCGTCACGCCAGTTCCCGCCGATTGCCTGTGTATGTAAGTCATTGAATGTGTAAGACATGGTTTAGTCTCCTTTTCCTTGATGAATATGGTTCGATGCCATCTCTTGTAATTTCTGCGCTTCGTGATACACGTGCTGCACCGTTTCCGACATATCGTCCATGGCTTTGGCCTGCTCCGTCGATTGTTCATTGACGTTTTTCACCATGTGCTGCAATGATGCTATTTTTTCACTTAATTCATTCGTTGTTCTCTGGATGTCGGCAGCAAACTGTTTCGTCTGGCTCCCCATGTTCTGAACTTCTTTGGAAACCACGGCGAATCCTTTGCCGTATTCCCCGGCTCGTGCTGCTTCAATGGAAGCATTCAGTCCGAGAATATGACTTTTTTCTGAGATGCTGGTCACCTGCTCGGAAAACGATTCGATCTTGCTGACTTTGTTTCCCATCTCTTCGAAAGCTTCTGTGGTTTGGTTTAGATTGCCGGATAATTCATCAATGGAGGACGTAATTTCTTCAATGGAAGCACTCATGTTCTCAAACATATCGGTCAGATCACGGCTCACATCTGCGAGCAGCTGGTTTTTTTCTATGCTGGTTCCAAGGCCGACACCGCCAATGACATTTCGGTTTTCATCGCGGAGTGGAATGGCATTGGCTGCT
The DNA here is from genome assembly GCF_900114715.1 of Salibacterium qingdaonense. Taxonomy (GTDB): domain Bacteria; phylum Bacillota; class Bacilli; order Bacillales; family Marinococcaceae; genus Salibacterium; species Salibacterium qingdaonense. Next base: position 137,937 of record NZ_FOTY01000005.1, on the reverse strand, counting down.
ACCGGCACGCCAAACACCTCTTTTGGCACATTCATGCTTTGGGCCTTGTTTTCAAAAATAGCTTTTGAGATAATGTCGCCTTCCTGTAAGGGATCTCCTACTTTCACGGGAAGCTTGAATGTTTCGCCGGGTATGTTTAGTACGAGTTCTTCTGTATTGTAGATCCCAACGGTTACATCCTCCTGGGACAACTGGTTTAAAAACGGAGCCACTTTTACAAAGGCGTCCAGAATGCTGATGTCTGTATCGGTGCTGGTATGTGTTGTCGTGTTTTTTCCTCCTTACTAAATGAAAAGCCAATGTTAATATCGGCATCTTTGTTATAAAGTGTAAGGAAATATGAAGGATATGGATAGTTGGAATAGAGTGGAAAGGTTTACACACCCTGCAGCGGGGGAATGACTATTTCTAGATGCAAAAAGGAAAGGAGAAAGTTTGATGGAACAAAACGAGCTCAAAAATAAAATCCTGCATATTATTGATGAATACAAAACAGGCGTGCTTGCCACGGTAGAGAAGGGGCGCCCGCATTCAAGGTACATGACGTTTTATCATGATGATATTACGCTGTATACACCGACAAGCAAAGATACGCATAAGGCCGAGGAAATTGAGGAAAACCCGCATGTGCATATTCTGCTTTGATATGAAGGAGAAGGACTGGATGATTTGTACGTCGAGGTATCTGGGAAAGCTGTCATCCGGGAAGACAAAGCCACTAAGCAGCAATTCTGGCATGAAAGCATGGACCGCTGGTTTGACGGAATCGACGATCCTGCATTCATTATGCTGGAAATCCAGCCTGAAGGCATGAGGCTCATGAATAAAGCAGGAGAACCTCCGCAGGAATTGAAAATAGGGTAATATGACAAACCGGTTGACTTTTTACATTCAACCGGTTTTTTTAGTATAAAAATACATTCAAACCTGCCATGACACAAAAAGTTATTCATATAATCATCTTTATAACCAGTTGTGAAGTTTATTCAATAAAACATGCTTTTTCAACATGAGCCAGCTTTACTTCTGGTAATTTCCTGTCTCTGTTCCTCTATATGATAAAATCAACTGGTTGTTATAAAGCTAAAAATTTTCTTTGTCAATATTTCTTTCATCCGCGCGGTCACAAATAATATAAACGACTACAGTCAGAACATATTGAAGCCCTTCCTTCGTCATGCCTCTATTGACACTCCTTTAAAATAAAAAACATTCAACATTTTGTTTCCAGAAAGTACATTTTTATTGGAACATTGTTTATATTTGGGGGATTAATAGTTTTTGCCACCGCGTTAAAGTATTACAACTTGACAATTTTTATAGAGTTTATTAAAGTGATTCATGAACATGTTCATAAAAAGAACACGTTCATGAAATGGTTGGATTCAATTAAATAACAAAGAGTAAGTAGTATTCACCGGTATTATGTATAAATCTGCAAAGGGGGATTCGCTGATTTGATTGAACTCAAAGGTGTTGGAAAAGTTTATGAAGATGGTTTTCAAGCATTAAACAATATCGATTTGGCTTTTGAAAATGGAAAAATCAATGTATTGATAGGGCCGAGTGGCTGTGGAAAAACAACAACTATGAAACTCCTTAACAGACTCGTGGATTACACAGATGGTGAAATTCTGCTGGATGGCAGGAATTTAAAAGAAATTGATCCTATTGAGCTGAGGCGGCAGATGGGGTATGTCATTCAGAACATAGGATTATTTCCACATATGACTATTTATAATAACGTAGCTGCAGTACCAAAATTACTTAAATGGCCTAAAGAAAAAATTAAAAAGAGTGTCATGGAATTGTTGCAGCTTGTTAATCTAGACCCCGATACTTACATGAATCGCTTTCCATCTGAACTCAGTGGGGGTCAGCAGCAGCGAATAGGTGTGATCCGGGCTCTTGCTGCAGACTCATCTATTATTTTAATGGATGAACCATTCAGTGCATTGGATCCTATCAGTCGGGAACAACTGCAAGATGAACTAATAAGTCTGCAAAGTGAAATTAATAAGACTATTATTTTTGTTACGCATGATATGGACGAGGCACTCAAAATAGCGGACCAGATTATTTTAATGAAAAACGGTCATATTATTCAAAAAGACTCACCAAATAATATCATTGCCAATCCAGCAGATGAATTTGTAAAAGATTTTATTGGTAAAAAGCGTTTAACACCCAAACAAAAACTACCGTCTTTAGATAACTTTATCTCAAAATCATTCGTATCAATACAAAGTGATAGTTCGACGGCCGAAGCTATTAAGCAAATGACTGCTTATAAGTTGACTAATATCCCGGTTGTAACCCAAGACGATATGTATTTGGGCTCTATAAACCTTTATGGTGCTTTGGATAACCAGGAAGAAACCATCGAAAATTTGGTTGAATCGGATACCTACACTATTGAGAGTACCACAGAGACGGTGGAAGTAATAAATGAATTAAACAGCATCAATACAACTATTCCTGTGGTTGACGGAAACGGGAAGCTAGTGGGAACACTTGATCCGTATCAGCTTCTTTATGAATGGCGTGTTACGTCGGAGTACGAATGTGGTGAGCAATAAATGATATTTTTCCAAGGATATATGAAATATTGGCGTGAAGATTATTCGTCTATTCTGGCTTATATGTATGAGCATATGATCATTTCTCTGACAGTTATTGCTTTATCAATTACGTTTTCGATACCATTAGCTGTTTACTTGACGAAAATAAAAAGTGACCTAATAAAGACCATTACATTTAATATAGCCAATATTTTTCAAACCATACCTACGATCGCTTTATTGGCGCTTGTTATTCCCTTATTTGGTATCGGATTTGTTCCGGCTGTTGTCGCCTTGTTTTTATATTCATTATTACCGCTGCTTCGAAACACATATGCCGGTATGAATTCGATTGATCCAGGTATAATCGAAGCTGCCAAAGGAATGGGGTATGGAACAATCCAACGTTTATTTAAAATTGAATTACCTGTAGCACTACCTTATATAATGTCCGGTATTAGGGTGACGTCTGTGTACATTATTAGTTGGACAACCTTAGCGGCATTAATCGGTGCCGGAGGGTTGGGTGATCTTGTACTGGCCGGTATTGGCTATAACGATTCTATGATGATTTTTACTGGAACATTTTTAGCGATTATTATAGCAATTTCACTAGATCTTGTTATAAATAAAATTGAAAAAATATTCTCTTATTCCTAATATTCCGAAACTAAATTGGCATTAAGAAGATTGTCTTTCGTCTTATTTTCTTTTTGGGATAATTTTAAAATAACAGATGCTGCTAAAGAACTTTTAAGGGAAAAGGAATGCTGAACTACAGGGGAAGGGGATTTCCATGAATTTTATAACTGAGTTGGCTGTGTATATGGCTGAAAACTCTAATGAGTTGTTGGCGTTAACTATTGAACATATCCTGATGGTTGCTTGCGGTATTGCTCTTTCTCTTGTTATTGGGATACCGCTTGGCATCTTGGCTGCAAGGTTTCAAAAATTGGCCCCGGTTATTATATCGATTACAAATGTTATACAGCTTGTTCCCAGTTTGGCGATGTTGGCTATACTTATGCTGTATCTTGGTTTTGGTTTTAAAACGATTGCTATTGGTTTGTTTCTCTATTCCCTGCTGCCAATCGTTAAAAATACATACGTTGGAATAAAGGAGGTGGATGACGGTATTAAAGAAGCAGGTATAGGTATAGGTATGTCGCCTTTACAACTGCTTGCCAAGATACAATTTCCTTTGTCCATTCCTTACTTAATGGCGGGACTCCGTCTGGCTGCGGTTATCGCTGTTTCTGTAGCGGCAATAGGCCCTTACATCGGAGCTGGCGGACTTGGTAAGGAAATTATATCCGGGATCAGCTTACAGGATGATATAAAAATATACGCCGGCGCCATTCCGGCTACACTCATAGCTATTATTGCTGATTTAGCACTAGGGTTAGTAGAGCGTAAAACAAAAAAGCGGCTAGCCTAACTCTATCAGTTTATGTGTTGCCATTTAGTTAATGAAATATAAAAAGATGATTGGAATGATGAGAAGATGGCTGCAGCAGACGAAAAGAAAAAAATTCAAAATGCTAGAATGTGGCGATATTTTTTGAATGCGGCTGCGGATTTAATCGAAGAAAAGGGCATGAGTAATATTAAAATAAGAGAAATTGCTGATCGCGCGGGGTACACAAGCTCAACTGTTTATAATTATTTTCAAAATTTATCTCATTTGAAGTTTTTTGCGGCGATGCGTTATACTACTGCCTATTTTCAGGATCTGCCAAATTATATGAAGAAAGGTGAAAACACCATAGACGAATGGCTGTACGGGTGGGAATGTTTTTGTCGTCATTCATTTCAGTATCTAGAGGTGTATTCTCTTTTGTACATTGAAAATCTTGGTGTCATTCCGGAAAAAATGAACCAGATGTATTATGAGGTTTATGCCAATGAGCTCATTAATCTGTCAGAAGAGGTGCAATCTATTATTACGCACCACAATATTGCTACACGAAGTACATTATTCATTCAAAAAACCATCGAGGAAGGTTTTATTGACGAAGCAGATCTTGATTATATTGCAAATTTAACGATGCTTATTTGGACAGGAATGATGACAAACCTCCTCAATCTAAGAAAAAATGTCACAAAAGAAGAAGCAGCCAAAAATACGATGCATTATATAAGCAGAAGTATTATAGACGTTGTCATTCCCGAGAAAAAACATTTAATCACATATGAATACGGACGTGGTTAAACAAAAATATTAAAATCAGAAACTCTTACAATATATTATGAGGAGTTGAAGCTATTATGGTGTTTAACGTAGCTGATTCAGTTAATAGAAAAATTAAAAAGGATTTCCCCAGAGAAATCGAAAAACTCGACAACGTATGGATTCCGTTATCAGACGGCAGCTTTCTTGCTGCAACAATTTGGCTGCCAGTCGATGCAAAAACGAATCCGGTTCCGGCTGTTTTGGAATATCTGCCTTACCGAAAGGATGATTTTACTGCCATACGTGATTCTATACGTCACCCCTACTTTGCTGGTCATGGGTATGCAAGCATTCGAGTAGATATTCGAGGCACTGGTAATTCAGATGGCTATCTGCCTGATGAATATTTAAAACAGGAACATGATGATGCCTTGGAGGTATTTGACTGGATCGGCCGCCAGGCATGGGCCACTGGAGATGTCGGTATGATAGGAAAATCGTGGGGAGGTTTTAATGGTCTGCAGATTGCGGGTCGTCAACATCCGTCTTTGAAAGCAGTGATCTCCCTGTGTTCAACGGACGACCGTTATGCTGATGATGTACATTACCGTGGAGGCAATATATTGGCTTCAGACATACTCTGGTGGGCATCAACGATGTTTGCTTACAGTGCCAGACCTCAAGATCCGAATGTTGTAGGAGAAGGTTGGAAAGAAAACTGGCTGCAGCGATTAAATACAACACCTTATGTACATGAATGGCTGCGCCATCAGACACGGGATGACTACTGGAAACATGGTTCTATATGTGAAGATTACTCCAAGGTAGACATTCCAGTCTTTGCAGTGAGCGGCTGGCAGGATGGGTATACAGACAGGGTATTTAGCCTATTGAAAAACCTTCCCTACGCAAAAGGGTTGATTGGCCCGTGGGCTCATGAATTTCCTGAAGTCGCCAGGCCCGAACCGGCAATAGGTTTTTTACAGGAATGTCTGCGATGGTGGGATCAATGGCTGAAAGGCATTGATACAGGAGTGAAAGATGATCCTAAATTAATATCATGGATTCAAAACAGTGAACTGCCACAAGTGGATTACGATGAAAGGCCGGGTAAATGGGTTGCGGATGAGAGTTGGCCATCTAGACAGGTAGCGGAACATAATTATTGGCTGGGCAAAAATCACCAATTACAACAAAACCCATCTGATGAACAAAAGATTATCGTCCCAAGCGTGCAGGAACATGGAATGTACGCAGGCGTCTACTGTCCGTTTGGGGAACCGGGGGATTTGCCGGCAGACCAGCGTTTGGAAAATGGGAAAGCAGTTGTATTTACATCAGAACCAATGGAGGAAAGCATTGACTTGCTTGGTGAGCCAGCTTTCCATATGACGTTCACCTCTGATCAGCCCAATGTGTTTATAGCCGCAAAACTATGTGATAAGGCACCGACAGGCGAGTCCACATTGATAAGTTGGGGGATGTTGAATCTGAACCATCTAAGATCCCATGAATATCCAGAACCGCTTGATACTGGGGAAATTTATAAAGCAGAAGTGAAGCTGGATGCTCTGGGTCAGAATATACCGGTTGGACATCGTTTAGAACTTGCTGTAGCACCAACGTATTGGCCTCAGGCATGGCCTTCACCGAAACAAACAACTCTGACTATTTTAACAAACGAAGAAACCAGGCTGGTGTTACCCGTACGTACGCCAAAACCAGAGTCAGATTCGCACATATCATTTGAAATACCGGAAATAGCTCAACCCATCGACAAGGAAATTTTACGAGCGGAAAAGCGGACGCGCGATGTTGTTCACGATACCATATCAGATACGTGGCAATTGCAGGACTATTCCGATGAAGGAGAACGCCTATTGCCAAACAATGGCATCAGGCACGGAAGCAAAAATAAAAATACATTCACGATCACCTCTGGTGATCCACTTTCTGCTAACATCCGCTGCGAATGGGAGCTGACTGTTGCCCGTGACGACTGGGATACGCAGTTGTTCACTGACAGTATTATGACCAGTGATGATGCATCGTTTTATTTGACCAATACTATGGTAGCCCTGTTAAACGGTGAAGAAATTTTCCGTAAAACATGGGAGGAGACCATACCTCGAAATTACCAATAATAGGGAAACGCGAACAAACAATACCGTATGCACATCTTGCTAGTAAATTCAGATAAAATTCTGAAACTGCGATGTTATGAAAGTCTTTAAAAAAATATGAAGACAACTACATACAGATTAATGGGGGATATAAATCAACATGAAATTAATACCTAAATATCTTGTTTTGGCATGTACCTCAGCAGCAATGTTCGGACTATTTCCAGCTATTCAAACCGAAGCAGAAGATGGATCTGCGCCGGACATCTTAGTTGAAAACGGAATGACACAAGAAGTGTTCTCGCACGAAGAGGCTATCACGGAAACAGTTAATGTAGAAACAACCTTTGACAATGATGGGGACGGGGCAAATGAGCGAATTTCTGTGAAGATTATCCGCCCGGCAGAAACCGAAAAAGGACTTAAAGTCCCGGTTATTTATAATATGAGTCCTTATAACGCAGGTCTGGATTATCCTGACTATCATAATGTGGATAAAGAGTTGTACGATGGGATTCCTTACAATCTGCCTAACTATTATGAAGATTATTTTGTCTCCCGCGGTTACGCAGTTGTGATCGCAGACGGTCTTGGGTCTGCAGAATCAACAGGATGCCCGACAGTTGGAGGGGAGCTCGAAATAAATGCCGCAAAGTCGGTTGTGGATTGGTTGAATAACCGTGCACCAGCCTACAGTAAGGATGGACAAGAGGTCCGGGCTGATTGGACAACTGGAAAGGTAGGTATGGTGGGAAAATCCTATGATGGCACTCTCGCTAATGGCGTGGCTGCTACAGGCGTAGAAGGATTAGAAACCATTGTTCCTATTGGTGCGATTAGTAATTATTATGATTATTACCGTGCAAATGGAGCTGTTGTTGCCCCGGGAGGTTATCAAGGAGACGGCTTAGACTTATTAGCCAAAGGGGTGCTCACACGTGATAATCCAGAAGTGTGTGCAGAGGTTATAGATCAATTAGAAAAGGACCAGGATCGTGAAACTGGAGATTATAGTGAATTTTGGGACGAGCGGAACTATTTGAATAATGCCGATAATATTAATGCAAGTGTGTTCGTCGTTCATGGTTTGAAAGATATGAATGTTAAGCGGAAGCAATATGCGAAGTGGTGGGAAAAGCTTAGACAGAATGACGTTCCGCGCAAACTATGGTTACACCAAGGCGCTCATACCGATCCTAATGATGAACGGAGCGACAAGTGGTTAACCACTTTGAATAAATGGTTTGATTATTGGTTATATGACATCGATAGTGGAATTATGGAGAAGCCAAAGGTAGAAATAGAAAACGTTGCTGGTTCATGGGAATCATTAAAAGCATGGCCCCGTGTTGATGCATCAGATCAGACATTATATTTAAGCAACAGTTCTGATGATTCGGCCGGGTTAACCCTCCAAGAAAAACCGGTGAAAAATGAAACAGAAAGTTTTACAGATAATGCTTCTAAGACCGCAAGAGAGCTAATAAAGGATCCGTCAGTGAAGTCTTCAAATCGTTTGGCTTATCTAAGCCCTGCTTTGACGGAGAACATTAGATTGAGCGGAACTCCCAGCTTATCTATCAATGCAAGTATAAATGGCACTGCAGCTAATTTATCGGCTTGGCTGGTTGACTACGGGCCAAACGGTACAGAAGTTGTTACAAGAGGGTGGATGGATGTTCAAAATGTAGAGTCTATATCAGAATCTAAGGCTCTTGTTCCGGGTCAACGGTATACATTCGATTGGAACATGGAACCACACGACTATGAATTTTCAGCAGGGCATAAAATCGGTTTAGTTATTGTTTCAAGTGACCATGAGTATACAACAAGACCAGAACCGGGAACTACCGTTAATGTGTATCCTGGGGAAAGTCATGTCACCTTACCTTTAACAGAAAAGTTTCCTAAAGAAAATGACAAACAAATTGATACAACACAGGCAATAAACTCAATTCTACATTATTTATTTTAATTGGCGCAGGCATAACAATAATAGAAGATGTGATACAGAGAGCAGAAGAGAGGATTAGCGTTTCAAATATTAAATACAACAGGAGTTGAATAGTGAAAATGAGACATCTAGTAATCACGATTGTAGCAGCTTTTTTATTGTTAATCGCAGGGTGCAGTTCCAACTCGGGGTCCGAAAATTTCACTGTGGCTGCAGCTACCAGTACGGATGCAAAAATTAATGTGCAGATAGTAAAATCACTCATTGAAGATAAAACAGATCATACAGTTGAGATTGTCGAGGATCTGCCGGCCAGCCCCCAAATATTTGCCGGTATTGAACGTAGTGAATTTGATATTGCCAGTCTTTACTCCGGAGAAGTATACAACAATTATTTTGATGATGTTGAATATACTACAGATCAAGAGGAAACATTGAAAAAAGCGCAAACACTCTTTGGAGAAGAATATGACATTAAGTGGTACGATTCGATTGGTTTTATAAACAATTACTCTATTGCGGTTAAAGAGAATTTTGCACAAAAAAACAATGTTGATACTATTACCGACTTGAAAGAATACGCAGGTGAATTAACACTAGGAACTGATAACGCTTGGATTGAACGTGAGAATGATGGCTATGAAGGATTTCAGGAAACGTATGGATTTAAGTTTGCCGATGCCCGCGGTATGGACGTTTCCCTGATGTATGAAGGCATAGCGAGTGGTGAATTGGATGTTGTAACGGCTTATACCGTGGATCCGCAAATAATAGAACGTAATTTGAAAGTCCTTGAAGATGATAAACAATTCTTCCCACCTTATGAATCTTCTTTAGTCGCAACAAATGAAGTTGTCGAAAATTACCCAAAAATTAATGAAATACTGGAATCTCTTGTTGGTACAATCAGTACTGAACAAATGACTGATCTAATGCATAAAGTTAATATTGGCGGGCAGGAAATACAAGACGTTGCAACAGGGTATTTGCAGGAGCAAGGAATGCTGGACTAATCATTAATCGGAGTTCCCTTGCTTATGATAGCGTTGAAGTAAATGTCAAATAAGAGTCTGGGACAATGACATCACTAAATAATAAAATTCCGAACGATTCTTTCATAAATCGTTCGGAATTTTACTGTGACGGCATCTGTTCGCTGGTGCTGATTGTGTCTATGGCCGCTGTATTGCGCGGTAACCGGCTTCTTCGGCCGCTTCGGTACTGCAGAACATTTCTTCGGCTTTGGTCTGCTCGTAATTAGGGCTGGCGGGGGTGTGATAAATATAATCGCCGCTGGAGCTGTGGTTCCCTTTGATATGGGGGTTATCACATGCTGCATGCTGCACAGCTGCCGGCTGAAATCCGTCACCGGTAACATAGCCGTCTTCGCTCCAGATGCCAAGGTTCTGCTGCTGCGCTTGTTGCTCGGCCTTCTGCAGCCGTTCCACGTATCTGGTGTTGGGCTCGATAATGTAAGCCACCCGGGCCAGCCCTTGTTCCACCATCGTTTTATTGACCATTTTCCCGTCGACCCAGAGATACGCCAGAAAACGGTCATAATCATCACGGATGGTCGTGTCTATTTCCACGGTGACATCTTTACCTTCGGGGAGCAGTTCTTTCGCATACTCACTTGCTTTGGGTCCATAAGGCTGCACGGGCTCGTCTGGGTGTACCGTTTCCGGCGTGTCGATTAAAAGCAGCCGGAGCGTTTCTTCTCCTCCTTTTTCCATATCAACGGTCACCGTGTCACCGTCCACGACATCTATCACTTCAGCATCTATTTTTTCCCCTTCTTCATACGCTGGATGGCCGCAGGCATTCAGCAGGACAACAAAGAGCAGGTATACATAATGTTTCATTCACGCGAGCTCCTTTTTACGCTTTTATCGTTGTGATAAAACGGGTATATGCCAAGAAATGCTTTATTCTATCAGGCAATACGTGGTTTTTATAGAACGAAAGAGGTGGTATGGATGCCGGTACAATACGAAAATCAATATGTCACTGTATTTCAAAGCGACCTTTATCAGACAACGTCCACTGTCGTTGTTACAAAAGATATGATTCTAATCGTGGATCCAACCTGGCTTCCAGGTGAAATCGAAGCCATTCGGCAGCACGTCGCCGAAAACGATGGCGGACAGCATAAATATCTGTTTTTTACGCATTCTGATTTTGACCATATTCATGGATGGAAGGCATTTCCGGAAGCTGTGACGATTGCTTCCCGGGGATTTGTGGATAGAACCAACAAGAAGAAGATTCTGCAGGAAGCGCAGGACTTTGATGACTATTATTACATCGAGCGTTCTTATCCCGTGGAGTACCCTCAAATTGATATTATCATTGATCATGATGAACAGACGATAAAAAAAGAAAATACTTCCGTATCTTTTTATCTTGCGCCGGGTCATCAGGCTGACGGGGTATTTGCTGTAATAGATGAATTGGGGATTTTGATTGCCGGAGATTATGCAAGTGATGTGGAATTTCCTTTTATTCATCATGACAGCGAAGCCTACAAACACACAGTGAATAAACTGGAAAAAGTGGTGGATGAAAAAAACATCAAGCTGCTTATCCCTGGTCACGGTAAGTGCACGACAGACCGCGATGAGATGAGAGACCGTATCGGAGATTCGCGCTGGTATATCGAAACACTCCGGGACGAAATCAGGCAGCAGAAACGCTTGGATGTACTGGAGGCGTTCGTGGACAGCTTCCGGTTTTCACGTTATCTTAGAGAGGAACATGAAAACAACAAAGCTCAGATACAAAAGGAATATAGAGGGTAGAGAGTAGGACATACGATGGGAGTAATCCAGGATATTGTGATTTGGACCCTGGCGGTTTTTGTGATAATTGGGGGGCTGGACAAAGCCTTTGGCAGCCGGTTTGGTTACGGGGAAGCTTTTGACCGGGGTTTTGCTGCGATGGGGCCTGTTGCTGTGGTGATTGTGGGAATGATTTCGCTTGCCCCTGTATTGGCTGACGTTCTCCGCCCTGTGGTCGCACCGGTATATCAATGGCTGGGAGCGGACCCGGCGATGTTTGCCACCACGATTCTGGCACTGGATATGGGCGGATGGGCCTTGGCCGGGGAACTGGCGGGAACGGAAGAATCCGCCCGGTTTGCCGGTATTCTTCTTGGCAGTATGCTGGGAGCAACGCTGACCTTTACGGTGCCTGTCGCCTTAAGTATCCTGAAAAAAGAAGATCACGCCTTGTTTGCAAAAGGAATACTGGCTGGTATTACGACTATCCCCGTCGGCATGCTGGCAGGAGGAGCAGCTGCAGGATTTTCCATGCAGCAGATGGTGTTAAATCTGGTGCCCATTTTTCTTGTATCCGGTTTGATTCTGTTTGGGATATGGTGGAAAATGGAAACTATGGTGAAGGGGTTCCGGATGTTCGGCAGGCTGGTGACAGTGGTAACAACATTGGCTACGGTGGTCGTTGTGCTGCAGTCGCTGACCGGCTGGACTATTATTGATGGTATGGCCCCGTCCCGGGAAGGCATACTGACCGTTGGGACGCTTGCGTTTACGCTGGCAGGAGCCTTTCCGCTGGTTCATTTTTTCCAGAAGTTGATTTCCGGGAACGGCCGGCGGAAACAATTTATTATGAGCCCCGTGGCCTGGTCCGGCTGGTGTGCTTCGTTGGCGCATATCATTCCAATGTTTACGCTCAGCAGGGATATGGACGAGGATGGAAAATTGATGAATTATGCTTTTGCGGTGAGCGGAGCATTCCTTCTCGGTGGTCACCTCGGTTACACTGCTGCTGTGGATGAGGCGATGATTATACCGCTTCTTGTAGGGAAACTGGCAGGAGGCTTGAGCGCTATGGGTGTTGCTTATGGAATGATTCAAAAATCCAGAACATCCATTTCTGATACTGTTCCATCATGGTATGATGAGAAAGAATTTCAACATAAAGGATAGGATTCCTCATGAATAAAACGATCATCAGTTTCGGAGCTGCGGTGCTGCTTGCTCTCGGAGGGTGTTCGGCTTCCGGACAGTCGGAAGGAGAAGAGCAGAACAACAGCGGGGATGCATCCCAGCAGGAAGAACAGGCCGAACAGGAGAATGAAGCAGAAAAAGAATCCGAGCCTGTTTTTGAGGGAGAGGAAGAACAGGCGGAAACGACTGAACCAAAGGCTGGAGAACAGGAGCAGACAACGACCCTTCCGTCTGTGAATGAAGACGGGGTGCTGCAGAATCCTGAGGCGCTGAATGCCCTTGTGAATCGGGAATACCATCTACCTTCGGATTATGTGCCGGAAGATCTGACGGTTCCGGATGTGCGCTTCCCGTATGAAGAAGACGTGCCGAAAAAACAGGTGCGTGAACCGGCAGCCAAAGCACTGGAATCGCTGTTCAGCGGGGCAGAAGAGGAAGGACTATATCTATTTGCTGTATCAGGATACCGCTCCTATGACCGCCAGGAGTCTATTTTTGCCGCTAATGCAGAAGAAGACGGAGTAGAAGCTGCCAATCAATACAGCGCTCAGGCAGGAGAAAGTGAGCATCAGAGCGGTCTGGCAATGGATGTCAGCTCTCAGTCAGCGGATTTTACTTTGACCAATGCATTCGGAGAGACTCCGGAAGGCATGTGGCTGAAGGAAAACGCGCATGAATACGGCTTTGTTATACGTTATCCGGAGGATAAAACGGATATTACTGGTTATCAGTACGAACCATGGCACCTCCGCTACGTTGGAAAAGAGCTTGCAGCCGCCCTTCATGATACAAATCAGACGCTCGAAGAATATTACGGTACTGCCGAATAAAAAAAGAGTCTGGGACAAAACCTGTATAAGATAGAAAATGCCGAACGATTTTTTAAAATCGTTCGGCATTTTTCGTTGCTGAGACAAACCGCTGCGCCAAAATGCTTCGCTTTTACTCCAGAGCACAAGGGCGACATCGGTTCGCTGGGGCTCACCGTGTCTTCTTTGCCGCGGGCACGGCTCAAGCCTCCTCGGAAGAAAACCGCTTCCTGCGGGGTCCCCGAGACTCGTGCTGTTCCCGCAGGAGTCGAAGCATTTTGGCTCCGCTGCCACTAAACTATTGAGCAACGATGCAAGACATTCGTGTTGTCCTCCACCTATTTTACTTTTGTCCCAGACTCGCTTTTCTTGTTTATTGATACGTGTATCGGTATGTCGGTGCTCTTGAGGCCCGGCGCCCGGTCATCCTTACGTTTTGGACCGGGAAATGGCGGAAAACGTTACATAGAACCATTTATGACGCGCTTTTGCTGTTTCGAAGTTTCACAAACGTAATCATGAATGAACCATAGTTACGTTTGTGCGGGTCCGATGTTCGTAAACGTAACCATGAACCGTTTATAACTACGATGGCTCCGGGTGGGACCGCTCAAACGTCACCAACCCCAACAAGGTCCACTTCCTCCTCAGTCATTGTGAAAATAATCGCTCCGCCGTCCGCCCCATAAAAAAACGGCCAGCACACAAGCAGCGAGAACAAGATGGGGGGCGATCATAAGCAGGAAAAACTCCATAGCACACCGCTCCTTTCCTTAACGATTCCCGCGGACATAATCAGCATCAAACAAAAACAGCCTCATTAACAGAACGAGGGACGGGATCAACAGCAGCAGTCCTGCAATAAAAGCGGCAATCAGTGCCGCTGCCATCGTTTCGTTCACGAACCCGTCGTAGATCGTGAGGTGCGGATATAACAAGTACGGGAGGTGGGAGGCTCCGTAGCCGAACCACGCACTGAAAAATTGGAGCATCACCAGTACGAAGGCCAGTCCGAGACGGCGTTCACGGTAAATCAGCATGACAGCCCCCAGGAAAAACAGGAAGGACAACATGAACATCCAGCTTATATCCAGCATGTTTTGGAAATGTTCAGGATTGTGCCGGCTGATCGTATAGAAGATCAGCAGACTGGCAAGAATGGCCGGCCCCGCCCATAACAATGTATAGCGGCGGAATACCTGGTGGGACGCTCTATCCCCCGCCTGATACGAGTAGTACGTCAAAAACGCGGCCGAAATATAAAGAACACTCACCACGGCCAGCACTACCACGCTCCAGGAATACGTACTAGTCAGCAATTCGCGGAGCAGCAGTGTTACACTGCCTTCCGACACATCCAGATAACCTCCTTCTGAAATCGTAAGCACGATCGTGAATGAAGCAGGGATCAACAGTCCGCTTATCCCGTAGAGAAATGAGTATACCCGGCTGTCTTTGGAGCCATACGTGTTGAAAGCATAGTAGGAGCCGCGTATGGCGATCAGGACAATAGAGATGCTTCCCGGAACAAGAAGCGCCGTTCCGTAATAATACGCGGTGTCGGGGAAGAAACCGACAATCCCGACAAAGAAAAAAACAAGGAACACATTCGTCACTTCCCACACAGGGGACAGATAGCGCTGGATCAGTTTGTTCACCTGGTAATTCTTGCGGGAGAGTTTGTTGTAAAAGTGAAAGAATCCGGCTCCGAAATCGATAGAGCCGACAATCAGGTAACCGTAAAGGAACAGCCACAATACGGTGATGCCGAGTATTTCGTAAGTCATGACGACCCTCCCCGTCTGTCAATGCCGCGGCTCTCGAGTTCATGAGCAACGGGATTGTTCTTGAACATTTTTCGCAGAACGACGGCGCTTGAAATCCCGAGGACAGCGTAAAGTCCGATAAACAGATACAGCATGGCATCGACATGTTCGGAAGTCGTCGCGCCTTCCGGTGTCCGCATGATGTCATGCAGAATCCACGGCTGGCGGCCTACTTCCGCATACACCCATCCCAATTCTGTCGCAAGAATGGACAACGGTCCGCCGGCGGCAATACCCCAAAGCAGAACCTTATGATGCAGCCAGCCCGGTTTTTTCCACCTGAATACCAGGTAGAGCAGGGGGATAAAAACAAGATACATCCCGATTGCTACCATGCTGTCAAAAAAGTAATGCACAATGAGCGGCGGCCGGTCTTCCTGTGCAAATTCCTCCAGACCAGTCACTTCCGCCGACGGCGTGCCGTGCGCCAGAATGCTGAGAGCATAGGGAACTTCAAGCGCATACTGAACGTTATTACCTTCCTTCAGCACTCCTCCTACGACAAGTGGAGCTTCTGTCTGCGTTTTAAAATGCCATTCCGCGGCAGCCAGTTTTTCAGGTTGGTACTCGGCCAGGTATTTTCCCGACAGATCACCGATACCTACCGTACCGATAGAGAAAACAAACGCGGCTGTCATCGTCAGCTGCAATGCTTTTTTGTGATACACATGCCGGTCGCCTTTCAGCATTTTGACGGCGCCGATCATGCCGAGCACAAAAGCGGACGTGAGGTAGCAGGTGACAAGCACGTGGGCGGTTTTGGTCGGAGCCGCCGGATTGAACATCGCAGCAAGTGGGTGTATATTGGTGATCACACCGTTTGTCAGCTCGAAACCCCGAGGCGCATTCATGAAAGAGTTGACCGAGGTGATAAAGAAAGCGGAAAACGAAGCCCCGATGACAATCGGTATCATGAGAAGGAAATGGCGGGTTCTGTTTTTAAACCGGTCCCACGTGTAAAGATATATACCAAGAAAAATTGCCTCGAAAAAGAAAGCAAATACTTCCATGAAAAGGGGGAGGGAAATCGTCTGTCCGGCGAGCTGCATAAAATTCGGCCAGAGCAGGTTCAGCTGCAACCCGATGGAAGTGCCGGTCACCACACCCACCGCCACCGTGACAACAAACCCGCGGGCCCACCTCCGGGCGAGAAGCCGGTAATGTTCATCATGTTTGCGCAGCCCCATCCACTCGGCAAAGGCAATCATCAACGGCACGCCGACACCAATCGTAGCGAAGATGATATGAAATCCGAGTGTCAGGCCGGTCAGCATCCGGCTGAATACAGCCGCGTCATATTCCAGAAACATACCAAACCCTCCTCTTTCTGCTTAGTTATATCCTGCTCTGTGCAAAAATAATATGAAGATTTTTATTCTGTAGATAACATTACAAGTTTGCTTGGAGAGAAAGGGCTGCAAGTGACAAACCGAATGAAAGATACGATTCTCGTTTTGTTTTAGATATGATAAGATATAGTGGCGGCTATGTGTTTTATGGAAAAGAACATAAACAGCGTAGCAGGTGATTATATATACAATATAGATATAAGTCAGCGAAGAATAGGGGCGTTATAGCTGTGAACATAGATATAGACGGAGTGAAGGTGGGCTACCACGTCTCCGGAGAAGGAGCGGATGTGGTGCTTCTTCACGGGTGGGGGGCGGAGCGGAAAGCTTTTGCTCCGGTTCATCAATCCCTGGAGAAACATTTCAGAGTATGGTCCCTTGATTTCCCTGGTTTTGGAGAAAGTGAAGAACCGCCGGAACCCTGGGACGTTGCAGCCTATACCAAAATGCTCGGGACCTTTCTTGAAACGATGCATATCGACCAGCCGATTCTCGTGGGTCATTCCTTCGGTGGCAGGGTATCGATCAAATACGCTGCCGGCAGTCCGGTACATAAAGTGATTCTTGTAGACAGTGCCGGAATCAAGCCGAAACGCAAATGGCAGTATTATGTTAAAGTCTACACGTATAAAGCATTTAAAAATATATTGAACCTGCCGGTATTGAACCGGTATAAAGAAACGATTCTTACAAAAGTAAAAGGAAAGCTCGGTTCCACAGATTATAAAAATGTTTCCGGAACGATGCAGCAGACGTTTGTTAAAGTCGTGAATGAGGACCTCCGCCATCATCTTCCCGACATACAGGTGCCGACACTGCTTGTATGGGGGGAGCATGATGAGGCAACGCCCGTCGCAGATGCCCGTTTGATGGAAGACATGATTCCGGATGCGGGTCTTGTCGTTCTGGAAAATGCGGGTCATTATTCGTATCTTGATAAGCGGCAGCAGTTTTTGTTGGTAATCGATTCTTTCCTTCAAAAAGATAAAGGGGAGAGGAAGTAATGACAGGCATACTTATACTATTATTCCTGGCAGCCTGGGGCTGGCACACGGCCCGAATCGTGAAAACCAGCACTCATATGCTGCAGTTAAATGCCTATCGGACAGAACGATACTGGAACTGGGTGGTTTCACACACGTCCAAAGCTTTTCCGGCACAGAGCTTTCTTCCGTTTCTTTCCTTTCTTCCATTGATTTTTGGAAACGAAACGGCAGCGTTAACCGCGGGAACGCTTATTTTTGCGCTTTTGGCCTATTTCACGGCGGAAGAACAAGAAAAGAAGAAGCTGGTCTTTACTTCCAGAGTGAAGAGGCTTCTTGTTACAACCGGGGTATTATTTGCGGTGACTGCTCTGCTGGGCATTATTTTCGGCACAGGGCTTGAAAGCAGTATTGGATGGTTTCTGCTGCTTATGGCAGGTTCCTCCGTTCTCACGTATTTTTATACCCTTGCTGCCAATGTTATCAACTGGCCGGTGGAAAAACAGATCAGCCAGTACTACTACCATGATGCGGAGAAGATAATTAAACAGATGAACAACCTTGAAGTAATTGGTGTGACGGGCAGTTACGGAAAGACAAGTACGAAACACATTCTCGAAACCGTCCTGTCGTCTGAGTTTAATGTATTGATGACTCCCGAGAGCTATAACACAAAAATGGGAGTAACCAAGACCATCCGGACGATGCTGAAACCCTATCACAATATTTTTATTGCGGAAATGGGAGCAAAACAGGAATATGATATTCAGGACATAAGTGAACTCGTTCATCAGAAATACGGAATACTGACCGCTATCGGGGAGCAGCATCTGGAGACATTCAAGACACTTGATAATATCAAGAAGACAAAATTTGAATTAATTGAGACACTCCCGCATGAGGGGACGGCTTTTCTGAATAAAGATGATCAGAATATCATGTCTTACCAGCAGCGTAATCAGTGCCGGACGATGTATTACGGGATTGATTCAGTGGATCTTCATTACCGGGCTGCTGATATTTCCTATTCTTCCAAAGGGTCGGAGTTCACCGTTTATAAATACGATGGAACGTCGGTAAAGATTCAGACGAAACTGCTCGGTCGTCATAACATCTACAATATTCTTGCCGCGATAGCGATGGCATCGGAAAAAGGCATTTCTTTTGAAAAGATTGCCCGTTCTGTAAAGCAGGTCGCGCCGGTGGAACACCGTCTGGAACTGAAAAAATCATCCGGCAATATTACTATTGTAGACGACAGTTTCAACTCGAATCCGGTCGGATCGAGAATGGCGCTTGAAGTGCTGGGACAGATGCCGGAATACAAGATGCTTGTCACACCCGGAATGATAGAGCTGGGAGAAAAAGAGTATGAACTGAACAAGAGGTTTGCCGAATATGCTGCAGATGTCTGTGACTTTGTCATATTAGTCGGGAAGAAACAAACGGAACCGATGCAGCAGGGACTGGCAGACAAAGGATATCCCAAAAATCAATATTATGTAGCGGAGAACCTGCAGGACGCCCTTCAGAAAATGAACGAGCAGGCGGTTCAGAAGTCAGTAGTTCTGCTGGAAAATGATCTCCCGGATACATTTAACGAGTAATCAAACGAAGGAGAGCTGTACATGAAAACAAGGGTAGGGGTATTTTTCGGCGGTGTGTCGGTGGAACATGAAGTATCCGTTATTACCGCTCTGCAGGCTGTGCAGGCGATGGACGACTCGAAATACGAAGCGGTCCCTGTGTATATCAGCAAAGACCGCTCCTTTTACACCGGTGAACAGCTGCTGGATATAGAAAACTACAAAGACATGGACAATCTGCTGGAGAATGCACAGAAAGTCACACTCACGACTTCAGAAGATGAAAGCGTTCTGCTTCAGAAAGACCCGATTCCTCGTTTTGGAAAGAAAACCATTACAGAAATAGACCTTGCTTTCCCTATTTTCCACGGTACATTCGGAGAAGATGGAGTAATGCAGGGATACTTTGAACTGCTTCATCTTCCTTACGTAGGATGCGATGTGCTGTCTTCAGCAGGCGGCATGGATAAAGTGGTAATGAAACAGATTCTGCGGGATTCTGGTGTTCCGGTTCTCGATTATGTCTGGTTTTACAGCAGCCACTGGATCGAAAACAGCCGGGAAATGACCAAAATGATACATGAAAAACTTGGTTTTCCGGTCATTGTGAAGCCGGCCAATCTTGGCTCCAGTGTCGGTATCAATAAGGCGGAAAATGAGCGGGAACTCGAGGAAGCGGTGGAAGAAGCTATGGAGTTTTCCTCCAAACTCCTCGTTGAAACAATGGTTGAAGACATGAAAGAAGTGAACTGTTCGGTTCTTGGAGATTATGAAGAGGTGGAAGCGTCTGTTATCGAAGAAGTGCTGAAATCTGAAGATATCTTGAGTTATGAAGATAAATATCAAGGCGGCAGCGGCAAAGACGGCGACGGTGCTAAAGGAATGGAAAGTACAGACCGTATCATTCCTGCGGAGCTTGAGGAAAGCAGGGCAAAGGAAATCCAGGAACTTGCCAAGGACACCTTTCAGATTCTCGGGTGCAGCGGCGTGTCCCGTATTGATTTTCTTATCGATCAGAACAAGGACCGGGTATATGTAAATGAAATCAACACGATACCAGGCTCTCTCTCGTATTATCTGTGGGAGCCGGCCGGCAAAGATTATACGACATTAACGGATCAGCTTATTCAGCTCGCGTTGAAACGTAAGAGAGAACGGGATAAACTCGTTTTTTCCATCGATTCCAATTTGTTTTCCATGCAGAAGGCAGGCGGAGGAAAAGGAACCAAGAGCGGAACAAAAAGTTCCTCCTGATTTAAAAAAAGTATTGCAATAACCTAAGTACTTAAGATACAATGTCTTGTGTCAGCAGACAAGGTTTTGATTCTGCTGGAGAAATGGCCCGTTGGTCAAGTGGTTAAGACACCGCCCTTTCACGGCGGTAACACGGGTTCGAATCCCGTACGGGTCACCATTCTCCTTTTTTCATTGACATTATGCGCTTTTTTGGTATAATGGGTAAGTGTCTTTTGAAGATGGAGGGGTAGCGAAGTTGGCCAAACGCGGCGGACTGTAAATCCGCTCCTTCGGGTTCGGCGGTTCGAATCCGTCCCCCTCCACCATTTGTTTAAGACGTTGTTTTTTCGGTTACAATGGAGTACAATGAAAATCAGTTCTTTTTACATACAGTAGTGAAGATCTGTCGTGTACGGAGACCATTTATTAAAGAAGAGCCATTAGCTCAGTTGGCAGAGCATCTGACTTTTAATCAGAGGGTCGGAGGTTCGAATCCTCCATGGCTCACCAATTTTCAAAGGAACGCGGAAGTAGTTCAGTGGTAGAACACCACCTTGCCAAGGTGGGGGTCGCGGGTTCGAATCCCGTCTTCCGCTCCATGATGCGGGTGTAGTTTAGTGGTAAAACCTCAGCCTTCCAAGCTGATGTCGTGGGTTCGATTCCCATCACCCGCTCCATTATACATACGTACGGGGCCTTAGCTCAGCCGGGAGAGCGCCTGCTTTGCACGCAGGAGGTCAGCGGTTCGATCCCGCTAGGCTCCACCATTTAATCAAGCAAACCCAAAGCTCAGCTCCTTCAGCTGAGCTTTTTAAGGTATGAGTGCTTTTAAAAGCACAAAAAATCCGCCTTATAGAAACCTGGCGGAAAAAAGGGTAAATGATAAATTAGTTGGCGGGAGCAGCAGGCTGGTTGTCACGGCACCATCCGTTATACATATTCAGCAGGTGGTCGAGTTCTTTGCTGAGGCGGATAACCTCTTCCGAAAAAAGGGACTGTCTGCAGGCCTGTCTGTTCAATTTCTCTCTTTTTATTTCAATCTCCCGCAAAAGAAGTTGTTCTGACAAGATTGTCACTCCTCATTCAGAATATCCTGTATATTATCGCTCATTTCCATTGTATTGAAAACAAGGAAACATATCTTTTCACAAAATTGTCATTTTTATACCTTTCCTTCTAAAACGTGATACAATCGTATCGTCTGAAACGAAAAACGCTGTGATACGTAGATGAAGATACCCTGAGAAAATGGGTGGAGGTCGAGAACATGGATGCGGTAGTGAAACGACTGATAAAAGAGATTAAAAAAGAAGGAGATCAGGATGCTTTTGCTGAACTGGTAGACCTGTATAAAGATAAAGTGTACCAGATCGCCTACCGGATGACCGGGAATGGATATGAGGCACAGGATATGGCTCAAGAGGCGTTTTTACGGGCGTATGCCAATATTGAGAGCTATGATGAAAGCCGGAAGTTCTCGACATGGCTGTTTCGTATCACGACGAACCTGTGCATCGACCGGATCCGAAAGAAGAAACCTGATTATTCCCTGGATGCTGAGATTCAGGGAACGGATGGATTGACCGGCTACTCGCAGTTAGCCGCTTCACAGAATCTACCGGAAGACCAGGTGGTTACGCTGGAACTGCAGGAATGGGTGCAGCAGGAAATATCCCTTCTTCCGGAAAAATACCGGGCTGCTGTTATACTGCGTTACATAGAAGATTTGTCCATCACAGAAATCAGCGATGTGCTGGATCTGCCGGAAAACACGGTGAAAACCCATATTCACCGCGGCCGGGAAGCCTTGCGCAAGAGGCTGGGCAATGCGTGAGGAGGGAGGAATGACGATGAGCTGCGAAAATCGATATGAAATTCTGCTGGATAAATATCTGGATGGAGAAATTAATCAGGAAGATCGTTTAGAGCTGTTTGAACATATGGAGACGTGTGAAGACTGCGCGGCCCGCTTACGCGAATTGAAAAAAGCAGTGATGCTTGTGCAGAGTTCCTCCCATATATCGGCCCCGGACGGATTCACAGAAAGCGTGATGAACAGCCTTCCAAACCAGAAAAAACGGGTGACATGGAAGAAATGGTCAAGACAGCACCCGTTCTTTGTGGCAGCGTCGCTTTTTATCATATTGATGGTCTCCAGTCTTTTTTCAGTATGGAACGAACAGGCCGGAGGAGATATTTCCGTTCAGGGAAGCCGGAACGTAGCCATCGACGAAGATGCCGGAACGGTTACTATCCCCGAAGGAGAGACGGTAGAAGGGGACCTGACGGTTCGCAATGCGAAGGTTGAAGTAGAAGGAGAAATCACGGGGAGCCTGACCGTAATCAATGGAGAAAAGTATCTCGCATCAGCCGGTGATGTGGCAGGAGATATAGAAGAAGTGGACCAGGTGTTGGAATGGGTATGGTACCACACGAAACAAATAGCAGGAGACGTCTTCCCGGCCGGCAGGGAAAGCAAAGACTAGATTTATTTCTTTTCACATTTTTACACACTTATACGTGAAACGAGACGGGTATTCCGGCGACTAACATACCGGATGCCCTTTTTTATTATAAAATGAAAGTTCCATAACAAAATAAAAAATAATAACAACAAGTCTTTGTTCATTATCAAACAGAAGCAGAAAATATGATATAATGAGAGCGTTGTTTTCTTTTTCTGGTCAGACTTAATTGGAGGAAGCGAGATGTTTACAGGAGGAGACTTTCAGTTTTTAGGTCTGCTGCGGGCGGTTGTGGATATTGCGCTTGTGGCTTACGTAGTATATAAATTAATCACTGTAATCCGCGGGACCAGGGCTGTTCAGCTGCTGAAGGGAATTACTGTCATTCTCGCAGTATGGTTTTTGAGCAGTTTCTTCGGACTTCGCACCCTGCAGTGGATCATGGGTCAGGCTGTTACATACGGACTGCTGGCTATTATTATAATCTTTCAGCCTGAACTGCGCCGGGCCCTGGAACAACTGGGGCGTGGACGCATTTTCGGAAGAACGGCAACGCCGGAGGAAGAAAACGATCTTAAAACCGTAGAAGCGATTATGAAGTCTGTGAAGTATATGGCAAAACGCCGGATCGGCGCTTTGATTTCTATAGAGAAAGAAACAGGAATGAACGATTATGTGGAAACAGGCATCCCGATGAATGCTTCGGTAACGTCGGAATTATTAATTAATACCTTTATTCCAAACACCCCGCTTCATGACGGGGCTGTCATTATGAGACGAAATGAAATATCAGCAGCAGCCTGTTATCTGCCGCTGTCGGAGAATCCATTTATCTCCAAAGAGCTCGGCACAAGGCACCGCGCAGCTCTTGGCATCAGCGAAGTGACCGATTGTCTCACTATCGCTGTCTCGGAAGAAACCGGAGGGATTTCAGTAACCAAAAATGGAGACCTGCATAGAGACCTTGATGAAGAAACACTTCGTGCCATGCTCGAAAGAGAATTAATGGCGGACGTGAAGAACACCTCCAGTTTGTGGCAGTGGGGAGGGAAAAAACATGGATAGACTGTTTAACAACAAATGGTTTGTGCGGTTCATTTCCCTTCTCCTGGCCGTAATGTTGTATGCAATGGTGAACATGGATAATGTCAGCAACACTCCCAGTGTACTGCCGGACGATGAGGAGGGCTCTTACACCGTGCAGGACGTTGGAGTGGAAGTATACTATAATGAAGAACAGTATGAAGTGACCGATGCGCCGCAAACGGTGAGTGTAGAGCTGAGAGGCCCCCAGACCTCGATCATGCTTTTCCAATTGTCGAGACCCTCTTATGAAGTGTATGCTGATTTAGAGGAGATGGGGGAAGGTACTCATAATGTAAGACTGCAGCAGCGGAACTTCCCTGCTGACCTGGAAGTGTCTATTACACCGCGCGTAGTTCCCATAGAATTGCAGGAACAGGAGACAGTTTCTTACCCCGTGGAAGTGGATATTAACAACGAAGCAGAGGTAGAAGAAGGATATTCTCTTGGGAAAGCAGAAGTATCACCAGGAGAAGTGGATATTCAGGCCCCGCAGGAAATACATGAAAACATAGACAGAGCAGCTGCTTCGGTAGATGCTTCCGGAGCATCGGAAGAACTGGAAGAAGAATCACAGGTAACAGTATACGACAGCCAGGGCAATGAACTGGATGTGGCAGCGGCGCCTGAGATGGTCAATATCTCTGTACCGGTGGAGAAGCCTGAAGCTGAAGTTCCCATAAGCCTTTCCAGAGAGGGGAGTCTTCCTGATAATGTAAGTGTCGTCTCCCTGAATATGGAACCGACGCGGGCCTCCATATTCGGACCTCCTGATGTAATTGGAGATATCAATACGCTGGAAGCAGTGCTTGACTTAAGCCGGGTTCAGGAAAGCGGAACACTTGAAATTCCTCTTGAGGCACCGGAAGGCGTGGAGCAGGTGGAGCCGCAGAACATTGCTGTTGAAGTGGAAGTTGGAGAAGAAGAAGAACGTACAATAGAAAATGTACCTATTACAATTGAGAATATGCCGGATTCGTATTCGTACACGGTAACGCAGCCGGACGAGCTTACTTCCGACGTTACCGTATACGGAGCGGCATCTGTTCTGGATGGCCTGAGTGAGAGCGAACTGACACTCACTGCTGACTGGGAAAACCGCGAAGGTGGATCAAGCCCTTCTGTTATCCCTGTTCAGCCGTCAGGTCCGCCTAACGTGCAGGTAGAACCGGGAGTTGAAGAGATCACACTGGAATGGTCGGAAGAATCGTCTCAGAACAATCAGGACACAAACGCAGACAACTAAGAGAAGAGACGGAAATGAAGGAGAGATCATGCAATGAGTAAGATATTTGGCACGGATGGTGTCCGAGGTATTGCAAACACGGAACTCACCCCGGAGCTTGCGTTTCGTCTTGGCCGCAGCGGCGGGCATTATTTAACGAAAGAAGGAGAACATCCAAAAGCCTTGATCGGACGGGATACCCGGGTTTCCGGCGAGATGCTTGAAGGAGCTCTTGTTGCCGGACTTCTTTCTGTCGGCGTGGAAGTCATGAGGCTCGGGGTGATTTCCACACCTGGTGTCGCTTATTTAACAAAAGCGGTCAGTGCCCATACAGGCATTATGATTTCCGCCTCTCACAACCCCGTGGAAGATAACGGCATTAAGTTTTTCGGCCCGGATGGGTTCAAGCTTACAGAAGCACAGGAACAGGATATTGAGGATTTGTTGGAAGCAGACGATGAACTGCCCCGTCCTACTGCTGAAGATCTTGGAGTAGTAAATGATTATTTTGAAGGCGGCCAGAAATATCTGCAGTTTCTGAAGCAGACTGTCAATGAGGACTTTTCCGGTATCCATGTCGCCCTTGATTGCGCCAATGGATCGGCTTCTTCCCTGGGGCCGCATTTGTTTGCAGATCTGGACGCGGAGATATCTACCATCGGTAACAATCCAAACGGTTTGAATATCAATGTAGATGTTGGTTCCACGAACCCTGAAACACTTGTTTCCTTTGTAAAAGAAAAAGGTGCGGATGTCGGTCTTGCTTTTGACGGCGATGCAGACCGTTTGATTGCGGTGGATGAGAAAGGTCAGATCGTTGATGGCGACAAAATTATGTATATCTGTGCAAAGTACTTAAAACAAGAGCTGATGCTCGCGGATAACACGGTTGTAACGACGGTGATGAGTAATCTGGGGCTGTATAAGGCTCTTGAAAATCTCGGTATTCAAACGAAAAAGACAGCTGTCGGCGACCGTTATGTCATGGAAGCAATGAGAGAAGGCGGTTACAGCCTCGGTGGTGAACAGTCCGGTCATATCATCTTTTTAGACCATGTCACGACCGGAGATGGGATGCTGACCGCCCTGCAGCTTGTTGATATCATGAAAGCATCCGGAAAGCCGCTTTCGGAACTGGCCGGCGAAATGGAGAAGTTTCCGCAGACGCTCGTGAACGTAGCCGTTGTCAACAAAGAGAACATCCATACCAATCCACATGTAAGCGAAGCAATAGAGCGGGTGGAAAATGAAATGAACGGAAACGGCCGCATCCTGGTACGGCCTTCCGGAACAGAATCACTTGTCCGCGTCATGGCCGAAGCCGAGACAAAGGAACTGTGTGACAAGTATGTACAGCAGGTGGCCGATGTGGTCAAGCAGTACATGGGGCGTGAAGAAGAAACATAAAAGCTGGATCTGCCCGCACTTCCCCGCTTGTTGCTGCATATACTGGCAGAGAAACATGTTTTTGCATGCAGTAGAAAAGGTAAAGGTATCCTGCAAGTGATGCCTTTTGCCGGCTGGGACATTTATCCCTTTATTTCTTTCCTGTGGTGCCATCATACAGAGGTAGGCATCCAATCCGCTGTTTGGAAAAAAGAATCTGCTTTTTGATGAAGAAGAGCGTGTCCCAAAATAGATGTTCTTTCTCTCTTGAAATGAGCACAAACATCAAGGAATAAGGGATAAAATGGCCGGCTGGTTCTTAAATGTTTAGAGTCAGAACCGCTGCATTTCAGCAAAGAATCAGCACGTTTTTAGTTCAATCTGGATTTTAAGCGAAAAGAAGAGGAGGACGGCACAATTTCATAATACAAGCGCCCGGACTGTTCCCGGTCGGAGAAGAGGAACAGTTGACGAGGAGGAGGTTCATCGATGGATCGGCGGATGCCTCCCGGTTGCCTGTCACAACCGAAAATCCCGGTTTAAACCACAGAGGCGACTCTGTGCCCAACAGCCTGGATGATGACGGCCTAACCTAAAAACTATAAAGAGCGGGGCCGGGTGTGCCTCGTGCATACCATGGCCCCGTGATCAGGAGGTCATGACAGTATGTGTGGAATCGTAGGATATATCGGAAATAATCAGGCAAGAGATATTCTTCTGAAGGGGTTGCAAAAGCTTGAATACCGCGGTTACGACTCCGCGGGGATTGCCCTTGCAAGTGACGACGGCGTGGAACTTCATAAAGAAAAAGGACGGATTGCTTCTCTGGAAGAAACAGTTGGGAATGAGGGACGCGGGACGACCGGTATCGGCCACACCCGCTGGGCGACACACGGCGCCCCGAGCCGCGATAATGCCCACCCTCACCAGAGCCTTAGCGGCCGCTTTACGCTTGTGCATAACGGCGTTATTGAAAACTACCAGCAGCTCAAACGCAAGTACCTGAGTGACGTCGAGATGGCCAGTGAGACCGACACAGAAATCATTGTGCAGCTTATCGAATCATTCACCGGCGAAGGAGAAACGGTTGATGAAGCATTCCGTCAGGCGCTCGCGCTTCTGCACGGCTCTTATGCTATTGCCTTGATTGATAATGAAGATAACGAAACCATTTATGTCGGTAAAAACAAAAGTCCACTTCTCGTCGGAGTGGGAGAAGAATCCAGTGTCGTAGCATCTGATGCGATGGCTATGCTTCATGTGACGAAAGAATTCATGGAAATTATGGATCAGGAGATTGTCATCGTGAAAAAAGACAGCATCCAGGTGAAAAAGCTCGACGGTACTGCTGTAGAGCGCAGCACCTTCACCACCGATATCGACGAGAGCGACACGGAAAAAGGGACGTACAGCCATTTTATGCTGAAAGAGATTGATGAACAGCCGTTTGTTATCCGCAATATCATTCAGAAATACCAGGACGAAGACGGCGACATCAAACTCGATCAGGATATCCGCGCCGCACTTAACGATGCGGATCGTCTCTACGTGATTGCGGCTGGTACCAGCTATCACGCCGGCCTTGCCGGAAAAGAGCTGATGGAAAAAGTCGCAGAGAAACCGACCGAAGTTCATATTGCCAGCGAGTTCTTATACAATGAACCGCTGCTGTCGGAAAACCCGCTCTTTATCTTTATTTCACAAAGCGGAGAAACCGCGGACTGCCGCGGCGTTCTCGTCAATGTGAAAGAAAAAGGCTGCCAGTCCCTGACCATTACAAACGTGCCGGGCTCTACTCTCACACGGGAGTCGGATTTCACCCTGCACACGTACGCAGGGCCGGAGATTGCCGTAGCTTCGACAAAAGCTTATACTGC
This sequence comes from Salibacterium qingdaonense, assembly GCF_900114715.1. Taxonomy (GTDB): domain Bacteria; phylum Bacillota; class Bacilli; order Bacillales; family Marinococcaceae; genus Salibacterium; species Salibacterium qingdaonense. Next base: position 109,333 of record NZ_FOTY01000005.1, on the reverse strand, counting down.
CCAGATGGCGGTCTTCTCCATCCTCGCGATGGACGGCGCCCGTGCCCAAGGTATCCATTCAGATTTTAACGCTATCAGCGAGCTCGGTCTGATTGCGAATGCGATGGAAACACTGTGCGATCAAAAAGAACGTATGGAGCAGGTGGCTCGTGACTATATGTCCGGTACCCGGAACTGCTTTTTCATCGGGCGCGCCATGGATTACCATGTCGTGCAGGAAGGAGCCCTGAAACTGAAGGAAATCTCCTATATTCAGGCCGAGGGCTTTGCAGGCGGCGAACTGAAACACGGAACCATCGCCCTGATTGAAGACGGCACACCGGTTGTCGGGGTCACGACTCAGCAGCACGTGAACGCTAATATCCGAGGCAATATCCAGGAAGTGATCGCCCGCGGCGCCAACGCCTGCATCATCAGCACCGAAGCAACAAAAGAAGAAGGCGACACGATTGTGCTTCCAAACATCAACGAACTGCTCAGCCCGCTCGTATCCGTCGTGCCGCTGCAGCTCATTTCCTACTACGCCGCCCTGCACAGAGACTGCGACGTCGATAAGCCGAGAAACCTCGCCAAGAGCGTGACGGTGGAGTAGGTTTAGTGAAAAATATTTAAAAGAGACGTTGAAGGATAATAAAGTTGTTTAAAAAGTTCCTCTATATTTAATAATTAGGCCGGATTATGGGATAGGGACGGCATCATACGCTTTATTGGAAAACTATGCAAAAGGCTTAGGCTACATTTCAGAAGCAGCCTAAGCCTTTTTGTTTTGATTTTATATAAACATTTCAAACAATACATCAGTTCAACTAAAACCGGCTCCCAGAGGCTGCTCCCTTCGGTGATATACGTTTAATTTCTGCCAGATCTTCATTTGTAAGGGGAATTTGAGTGGCTTCGAGATTTTCTTTGACTCTTTCTAACCGCTTGGTTCCTGGAATGGGGACGATTTGATCTCCCTGTGCCAACAGCCATGCCAACGCAAGCTGGGCAGTCGTACATCCTTTTTGCATAGCCATTTTTTCAATACGGGAAGCTAATTCTACATTTTTAGTGAAATTTGCACCTTGAAAACGAGAATACATCTCCTGTGGGTAATTTTCTGAAAGATCATCCAATTTTTTAACCTGACCCGTCAAGAATCCTCTGCCCAGTGGACTGTATGGGACGAGACCGATCCCTAGTTCTTTGAGAAGCGGCAAAACTTCATCTTCCACGTCTCTGCTCCATAAAGAATATTCCGTTTCCACTGCGGTTATCGGATGTACCTGATGTGCACGGCGAATGATGTCAGCTGGTGCTTCTGACAGGCCGATATAACGAATCTTACCTTGTGTGACGAGATCATCCAAGGCTCCGATGGTCTCTTCAATAGGAACATTCGGGTCGTATCGATGCTGATAGTAGAGATCAATGTAATCGACTCCGAGGCTATACAGACTGGCGTCAACCGACTTTTTAACATAAGCCGGATCTCCCTTATAACCTTGATTATGAGTGATCCCAAATTTCGTTGCAATCACAGCTTCATCACGCCTGCCCTTTAATGCCTTGTCCAACAGCTTTTCATTATCTCCAAATCTTGCCTGAAGATAACCATCATTTCCATAAAGGTCTGCGGTGTCAAACATAGTGATACCATCATCCAAAGCTCCTCGAATTGTATCAATAGAAGACTGGTTGTCGGGCATTGTCATCGTACCATGTCCGATAGCGGAAACTTCCAACCCTTCATTCCCTAGCTTTCGTTTTGGAATATCTTGATTATTAATCATTAGAATGTCCTCCTTTTGATTCGTGATATGCTTTTATCTTAATGAATACACTTGGTTACAACCACTGCACGTTTATACTAGTAATGTTATTAACAGGATTTAAAAATTGCCTATATTAAAACACCTGTATCAACCAGTTAAAGTTGAACAGATCATTTTATCTTAAGCAAAATGAAAGCTATACTGGTCATGCAATGAGAAAGGAATGAATCAACTATTATGCAAAAAAGTGTACATTCCAAAGTGTTTGGCCAATTTTTAAAGTCCAGGCGAGAACGAGTTCAGCCTGAAGAAGCCGGCATTCACATGACCTCGGGAAGACGAAGAACTCCGGGACTGCGCCGGGAAGAGGTTGCTTATCTCAGCCACGTTAGTGTGACGTATTATACTTGGCTGGAACAGGGAAAAGACATTCAACCTTCACGGGATATTTTAATGAATATTGGCCAGGCGTTACAGCTTAGTCCTGACGAAAAAGAACATCTTTTCAACTTAGCGTATAATGAAGCATTATCATTGCCGAATGAAGAGCAATATAATAATTCATTACAAGCCACAATCGACAATTTACCATTTCCATCCTTCATTACAGATCAGCGTTCCAAGGTTATTTTTTGGAATCGAGGGGCCGAAACAATGCTTTTTCCGTTTTCTTCTTGTTCTTCTGAAGAACGGTATTTACTACAACTCCTATTTTTGGAGGGAAGTATTCGGAATCGTATTCAAAATTGGGATGAGTTTTCAACCTATTCGGTTGCAATCTTTCGGGGCATTTATGAGCGCTTTCCAGAGGACCCCATTCTTAATCAACTCCTTTTAAATCTAAAACAGCAAAGCAATTTGTTTCAAAATCTATGGAAACAGCATCACATTGAGCAGAAGAAGGTTAGTTTCATTTCGATAAATGATGAGCAAGGCCAAACCATTCATTTTCGCATTCATTCCTCTACCCACGTGGATGGAAACGAAAATCTTTTTTGGTGTATGTATGTTCCTGTTTCTTAAATCAAAAGTTAAGAATCTATGATATTCATCCTTGATTTTCCTCAAACAGTCCTGATTGACATGTTATGTTATAAGCGATTTAAATAAAGGATTTATATTGTATACGAAACTATGCCGCAAACGGGCGCTTATATAATGGCCCACAACTTTATTGTCAGTACACAGCCGGACTGAAAATAGATATCAGATTCCGGCAGTTTCTTTAAAAAATTAAGAGAAGATACAGCGTAACTTTTCTGGAGTTGTGGTATAATTTGATCATAAGAAAGGAGGCTGGGAATATTGAGTGATAATGAAATTCTTCAACAGATTTTAGGTACGGTCCAGAGTATGGAGAAACGTCTTCAACATGTAGAAATGAATATGGTAACGCGTGAGGAAGTACAGGAACTTGTAAAAGAAGAGACAAAATCGCTGGCAACGAAAGACATGCTGGAGGATTTGGCAACGAAAGATATGCTGGAGGATCTTGCAACGAAAGATATGTTGGAGGATTTAGCAACGAAAGATATGTTGGAGGATCTTGCAACGAAAGACATGCTGGAGGACTTGGCAACAAAAGACATGTTGGAAGGTTTAGCGACAAAAGAGTCGCAGAAGCATCTTGCCACGAAAGCGGATACCGCCGGTCTGCAGCAGAAAATGGATTCACTGCAGGAGACGGTGGACCGCATGGAGCGTAAACAGAACGTCATACAGGATCAAACAGGGAAACTGTCTGAATACCATATGCATGTAACCATGGAGCTCTCAGAAGTGAAGGGCAGCGTTGCTTTTAACAACCACAAGCTGAACGACGTCGAACGGAAATTGTTTAAAATGAAGGATTCTCTGTAAATACACCGGCGGTATACAGACTGCCATTAACCATCTCGTCTCTTTACACCCCGCGGAACCCGGATCCATACCTATTATGGTGCCGCATTCCCCTCTGTATCCACAGCTCTTCTATCACGTCATTTATATGTTACCAGGAAAATGAACTGAACCATGTTTCTTATGATGTTGTATGACAACACGCGTCTTTTTTTATATAACCAGAGCAGCAGAATAATTGGATGATAAAGTGTCTGGTACAAAATCATTTTTAAATATTATCCGAACCATTTTCCGATGAAAGTGACGCTGTCATTGTCGGATGATTGTTCGGATATTTTTATGCTGTTTCACGAATGTATTGGTATAGGTGTTTGCTAAGTTGTCGTGAAGATATTCTCTGTTCAGCACCTGGGCGGCTGGTAAAGCTGCTGTTTTGACGGGTAAACGCGGCCATTTGGCTGGTAGAACCTCCATCCAGCCTCCCTCTGCCCGGGTAAATTTTCGAAATGCCGGCGCCATACCTGGTTGACCCCGGTTCACCAAAAATCCGAACGGAAGAACATAATGCTCATGCACTGTTTCCCAATCCATTGTTCGTATGATCGGCTGCCTGCTATTTTTCTCTGCCGGTTATCATTCTATTTTCTTATGGCGCAAAGGCATTTTTATCACTTATACTAGAATAATATTCGAGTATATGTTGAATGAAATGCTTTTCAAACCGTAACACATAGATTTTCAATATAAAAAACGAACATTTTATAGATTTTTTACGAAAAAAGTTCGCTAAAAATATTGATGAAATATGTCGAAGAGTGTTATAACTAATAGTATTGGTTATGATAATTTTCTATTTATTTGAGGTGAATGGTTTGGATTTTTCGCGTTCATACGAGGCCGTTAAGAAGATTGCCGATCAGATTTATGCGAACCCGGAACTGGGTTATAAGGAAACGAACACGAAAGAACTGGTATTGGACTATTTAACACAGGTGAATCCGGATATCGAGGTGCAGCATTTCAGCACGACCGGTTTCCGGACCACGCTCGGAAGCGGAGAGAAGCCGCTGCACATCGCGTTTATCGCAGAACTTGATGCGGTATACGCTCCGTCGCATTTCCGGGCCGGACCGGAAAACGGGGCGGCCCATAACTGCGGGCATTATACGCAGGTGGCGATTGCCCTTGCGTTGTACCAGCAGCTTTTTGAAAGTGGAAGGTACGAGGCGTTTGATTATAAACTTTCCTTCATTTTCGTGCCGGCGGAGGAGTATCTGGATCTGGCGTACCGGGAAGAGCTCCGCCGCGAAGGTACCATTACCCATTACGGCGGGAAACCGGAAGCCGTAAAACTGGGCGTGTTTGATGACATTGATATCAGCATGTGTGTTCACGCGATTGGCGGAGAGTTCGAGCAGCGGACGGTGGAAGTGAACAGTGACCTGGCCGGCTTTCTATATAAGAAATATCACTTTAAAGGCAAAGCCTCTCATGCCGGTCTGGATCCTTTCTCCTCGGTGAATGCCTATAATATCTCTACGCTGTTTAATACGGCGGTTGGGCTCTCCCGGCAGCAGATCGACGAAAAAGAAATGGTACGCATGAATCCGATTGTAATGGATTCGGATATGTCGACCAATGTGGTTCCCAACCATATTACGGTGGGAACGGACCTCCGCGCGCAGTCTCTGACGTATATGAAAGAAGCGGCGGACCGCCTGGACCATGCTGCAGAAGGATCGAGCCGGGCGCTGATGGGGGATGTCGATATCGAAACACAGATGGGGTATCTGCCGTTTAAGCAGGACCGCTACCTATCAACGTTTGCAGAAGCAGCGTTTGAGAAAAATGATCAGATTCCCAAGCTCATGAGCAGCAATCCGATTAGTGCGGCAGGGGATATCGGCGATTTATCCTACATGATGCCGTGCATTCAGATTGGATACAGCGGCTTTACCGGCACCATCCACGGAGATGATTTTATGGATATCGATCCGGTTTTCATTTATCAGATTTTCCCGCAGTTCCTGGCAGACGTGCTGGAGGAGATGAACGGGAACATAGATAGAGAGAACGTCTACAGCAGAAGCTATGAAGATTATGTAAACGTTATTTCTTCCATGACGGAATAGGCAGGGGGACACAAAGATGAATAAAGTGAATGCGGTACTGCTTCTTGTTTTTGCATTGGTTATTATTACGATCGCAGAGCTGATCGGTATTCAGAGTATTACGATCGGCAGCATTACCATCAGCCTGCTTCCACTTGTTTTTGCTATTATCATTACGATGGTGCTCGGGATGAAAGTGCTGCGTGCCGGTCCGTTAAAAAGAATCTACAGCAAGCAGAATGTTGACTTTTCGAGCAAATATCTGATTTTCATTATGCTTCCGCTGATGGCTAGATACGGCGCTGATGTGGCGCCGCAGATGGGCGAAATTCTGCAGGTCGGATGGGTGTTCATTTTCCAGGAGCTCGGCAACCTGGGTACTGTACTCATCGGACTGCCGATTGCCCTGCTGATCGGGCTGCGCCGGGAAGCTATCGGCGCAACGCTTGGTATCGGACGGGAAGGGGAGCTTGCCTACATTTCCGAAAAGTACACACTGGAGTCCGACGAAGGACGCGGCGTTCTCTCTTTGTATATCATCGGGACGATATTCGGAGCCTTGTTTTTCAGTATCATTGCGCCTGTGCTGCTGGATCTCGGCTTTCGTCCGGAGGCGCTTGCGATGGCGTCGGGTGTCGGCTCAAGCAGTATGATGACCGGTGCCTCCTCCACCCTGGTGGCGCGGCTTCCGGAGATGGAAAGCACGATAACATCTTACGCGGCTGCCAGTCAGCTCTTAACCAGCTTTCTCGGAACATTCACGATGATCTTTTTGGCTGCTCCGCTGCAGCAGTTCATGTATAAATTCTTGGTTAGGAGTGACCGGACATGAAGGCAGGTCTGAATCAATACGTTAAATATGCGCTCGTACTGCTTCTCAGTATTGCTCTCATATTATTTACCCAGGAAATCAAACTGGTCAAAAATCCGGAAAGCACGCCGGTGACCTGGTTAACGATAGCAGGTCTGTTCAGCCTCTATCTTTTCTCCATGATGGGCATCGGCATTTCACAGATGATGAAAAAAATAGATATCTCGTTTTTGAGAAACTTTCCTATTCTAGGGTGGGTGTCGATTACGTCGCTTGTGATGTGTTTAATCTTTGACTTTTTCGTCACAGCGATTCAAGCGGTGGACTTCTTGTCCATTACGACACCGATTCTGACGTTTGCCGGAATATCCGTTGTGGACCGGCTCGCGGATCTGCGGAAATCGTCATGGAAAATCGGCCTTGTTGCCGTATTCGTCTTCATCGGCACCTATGTTGTCAGCGCGCTGATCGCTCAATTCGGGCTGACGCTGGCCGGCTGAAGGAGTTACTTTTTACGTAGACATACCAGCAAAAAACGCGCGGTGCATTTCATTATGAAACGCCGTGCTTTTTTATCCTTAACCCTTGTAACACGATGTATAAACTTTTATACTGTAAGGGCATTCCATTGAAAGGAAAGAATAGGTTATGGATAAAGAAATGATGAAAGGTAACATTGATTTGATTCTGCTGTCGTTGGTGGCGGACCGGGACCTGTACGGTTATGAGATGACGAAGAAGCTGAAGAGCCTGAGTGATGAGGCGTACAACATGAGTGAAGGGACGCTGTATCCAGCCCTGAAGCGGATGGAGCGGAAAGGCTGGGTAACGGCTTATTGGAGCACACCGGAAGGAGAACGACGCAAAAAATATTACGCCATCACCGAAGAAGGCGGGGCCGAACTCGAACGCAAACGCCGGGATTGGGCGTCGCTTCATGATCTGCTGGATAAGGCGGGAAGAGCGTATGACACGTAAACTGGAGACTTATGTGAAGCGGATTGCCGCTCAGACCGACTGCAGCCGCGCAGAGCGTGATGATTTATATGAGGAGTTGTTATCGCACGTTATGATGCGGCGGGATGAAGAGATCGAAGCCGGAAAGACGGAAGAGGAAGCAGAGGAGGAGGCGATGGCCATGTTCGGACGGGAAGCGCGTATCGGCGACGGCCTGCAGCAGGCGATGTTTCCGTTCCGGCGGGAACTGCTGCTGACACTTGCGGTGCTTAGTTTTATGTTTACGTTTGGAACGTACATTGCGGTACTTATTCAGGAACAGGCGGCTCTAACAGAAATGCTTATAGGGACAATTGGTCATTCAGCTGTGCTGTTTTTTGCGTTGAACCGTGTGTTTGCTGTGAACCGGAAATTATGGGTGGCGCTGGCTCTTGTGCTGAATGTATTACTTTTACTTTATGTCCACTCTATGTCCATAGAGTTTTACAGCCTCTGGCGCCCGGCCTTGCTGATAGTGGTTGTGTTAAATATGTACCTCCTTTACCGAACCGTATTAACGTATGAACAGCATAAAGAGCTTATAACCGCGCGGCGTGTCATCCATATTGTCAACATAACTCTCGCTCTTTGTGGAGGTATCGCAGCATTATCGGTTGCATTCGCTGCCATGATCTTTGGAGGATCTCCTGTCATACTTTTGAGCGTGCTCATTCCGATGGGGGTGTGGGCGATTCTATATAAGAGCCAGATTAAACTGCTCCCTAAACGCCCTAAGTTGGTATACTCAAGCTTAATTCTGACCGCTGCTGTTTTGGCTTCCATGATATTCACCTTTCCGTTCGTCATAAGTTTACTCGAATAAAAAGTAAAAAAAGAGACTGGGACAAAACCTTTAAAAGAAGCGGAGAATGCCGAACGATTTTAAAAAAATCGTTCGGCATTCTCCGTTGCTGAGACAAACCGCTGCGTCAACATACGTCGCTTTTACTCCAGAGCACAAGGGCGGTGTCGATTCGCTGGCGCTCCTCGTGTCTTCTATGCACTCCGGAGTACAAGGGCGGCATCGATTCGCAGGGCTCCTCGTGTCTTCTACGCTTGAACACGGCTTGTGGCTGCGGTGCTGCCGGATCAGCTGCTTGTTGAAGCCGACGGGTCCCGGCCGTTCCAGGCCCCGTTTGCCGGAATCGAAACTGCACCTGAGCTGCTCCGCGATGGGATCACAGACGTTCGTTTGGAATGGGTTCGAAGGCACTTTAGGGGGTTCCGCACTCTCGTAAACGTCGTTGGGCATGTCGCCGGAGGCACTTTATAGTGTTTGGTGCGCCCTTAAACGTCATTATGAATGATTCATAAGGCACTTTAGAGGGTTCCGTTCCCCGGTAAACGTCATCATGAACGGATCGAGGCTGCTTTCAGCGGGAAACGAACGGGCCGACGCAGCAAAAATCCCGCGTCGCTGCGTGAAATGTAATATGAATAGTCCGAAGGCACTTTAGGGGGTTCCGCACTCCCGTAAACGTCGCTGGGCATGTCGCCGGAGGCACTTTATAGCATTTGGTGCGCCCTTAAACGTCGTCATGAATGATTCTTAAGGCACTTTAGGGAGTTCCGCACTCCCGTAAACGTCGTTGGGGACACCGCCTGAGGCAATTTCTAGTATTCAGTGTCCCCTTAAACGTCATTCCCCTGTGGAAGGTTACGTGCGGACGCGGACTCTGACCGCACATTCTGTGGGGTACCCGCGGATTGTACTGTTCGGAGCAGGAGTCGAACCATTTTAGCTCCGCTGCTATGTGATTCCTGAACAGCGACTCAAGACTTTCGTGTTTTCCTGCGCATCGTTATCTTTTGTCCCGGTCTCTTTTGGCATATCACAGTGCAGCATTCATTTTTATGCTTTAACGAGCGCTTCCTGGCCGTAGAAAGCGGCTTTGTAGAGTTCTTTCATCTGCGCTTCGGTCGTTTCACGCGGATTGGTGCCGGTGCACGGATCGTCCATGGCATTTTTCGCCATGGTGTCTACATGCTTGTTGAAGTCCTCTTCGGATACGCCGAAGTCCTGCAGGGTTGTGGCAAGACCGAGGTCTTTGTTCAATTGAAAGATATATGCCACAAGCGCATCGGTTAATTCTGCATCGTCAGCTCCCTCCAGATGGAGACGACGGGCAATTTCAGCGAACCGGTCTTCTACGACGGCGCGGTTGAATTGAATGACATATGGCAGGTAGATTGCATTGGCGTACCCGTGCGGAATGCCGAATGTCGGCCCGCTCTTATGGGCCAGGCTGTGGACGTTGCCGAGTACCGCGTTTGCAAACGCCATGCCGGCCATCGCCTGAATGCTGTGCATTTGTTTGGCTGCGTCCTGACTGCCCTGGCAGGAAGCCAAAAGATTATTCTTAATCACTTCGGCGCCGCCGAGAGAAAGAATGTCGGTATACAGAGTTCTTGGCTTCGCTACATACGCTTCAATGGTATGGGTGAACGCATCCATGCCGGTGTAAGCTGCAATGTGCCCGGGCAGGTTCTCGATCATGGCAGGATCGATGATGGCGATATCGGGTGTCAGTTCGAAGTCGGCAAGTGGATACTTGATATTGGTTTTTTCATCCATCACGACAGAAAGGTTGGATACTTCCGAACCGCTTCCGCTTGTTGTAGGAATGCCGGCAAACTTTGCTTTTTTGCGGAGCCGGGGAAGTTCGAACGGCTTTGTGGCATCTTCAAAGGAAAGTTCCGGGTATTCGTAAAAGAGCCAGATTGCTTTAGCGGCATCCATCGCAGAACCGCCGCCGATGCCGATAATCCAGTCAGGCTGGAAAGACGCCAGTTCCTCTGCCCCCTGTTTGACCATCGCAGCGGTAGGCTCTGTGTTATATCCTTCCAGCACCTCTGTTTCGATGTTGGCAGCAGCGAGATGTTTCTGAATGGTGGTAAGATTTCCGTTCTGTTTTACCGAACCTCCTCCAATAATCAGGGCTGCTTTTTCTCCTTCGAAGGACCGAAGCACTTCCAGAGCATTGTCTTCAAAGAAAATATCACGCGGGATTGTAAATCGACTCATAATGGAAACCTCCTTGGAATGTTGTTTCGGTTTCCATAGTACAGCCTGGGGTAGTAAAATGGTAGTACGCACTTTTCAGTCACGTAGTAACCACATGGATACTACCAGCGTAATTCATCGATGGAGGGATAAAAAAATGACAAGAGCATCCGTACAGGAGTTCAACTGCGAAAAAGAACTGACATTATCTTTAATCGGTGGCAAATGGAAAATGATTATCCTGTGGCATTTAGGTAAAAAAGGAACGAAGCGGTTCGGAGAGCTGAAGCAGATGCTGCCCAACATCACACAGAAAGTACTGACCAAACAGCTGCGGGAACTCGAAGAAGATGAGCTCATTCACCGCGAAGTGTATCCGGTCGTTCCGCCGAAAGTGGAATACTCCCTCACCGAGCATGGCACCGGCTTAATTCCTATTCTTGAAGCCATGTATGAATGGGGACGCACGTATATGGATACAGTCGGAAAAGAGAAAGACGATGTGCATTATTCCATCATTTAAGAAGCAGTGTATTTAGCGGACTGGCTGAATAACTGCTAAGATGGACATACAACATAGATTGATAAATGGGAGATGTTAGCATGAAAGCGGCAGTATGGCACGGCGCAAAAGATATACGTATAGAAGAAAAAGAGGCTCCCGCACCGAGGAGCAAAGATGTCAAAGTGAGGGTGGCGTGGACAGGTATATGCGGCAGTGACCTGCACGAGTACCTGGACGGGCCTATGACCATTCCCGGAGAAAATCCCGACCCGTTAACCGGAGAAACCGCACCGCTTACAATGGGGCATGAATTCTCCGGCGTAGTGGAAGAAACGGGAGAGAACGTATCCGGCTTTTCCACCGGCGACCGGGTTGTTATTAATCCACTTATTACGTATGGAAACAAAGGTCCGGCATACGACATTTATGATGGATTCAACTTCGTTGGTCTTGGTCAGGACGGCGGCTTTGCCGATTATGTCGTTCTGGATGAAAAACATCTGTACAGCCTGCCGGACCATCTAAGTCTTGAGCAGGGTGCGCTCGTGGAACCGTCGGCTGTCGCGGTGCAGGCTGCAAAAGAAGGGAAGCTTCAGGAAGGGCAGACTGTCGGCATTTACGGTGCGGGACCGATTGGGCTGCTGACAGTGGCAGCGGCAAAAGCTTTCGGTGCGTCGAGCATTGTTGTGCTTGATTTGTCCGAACCGAGACTTGAAAAAGCAAAAGAAATGGGAGCCACCCACGTCATCAACTCCGGAGAGCAGAAACCGGAGGAAGCGGTGAAAGAAATCGTCCCTGATGGTTTTGACGTAACATTTGAAGTGGCCGGAGTGGAACCGACATTAAATCAGGCCATCCGCACCACAACACCGAGAGGAATGGTTGTCATCGTATCGCTGATCACCCATCCTGTTGCGATCACCCCGATGGACCTTACCAGCTCCGGAGTTATGATCACATCAAGTGCGGCATATGAGCCCGAGGTTTATCAAAAGACGATCGATCTTATCGCATCAGGCACGATGGAAGTCAAAGAAGCGGTAACCCGCCATATCGCATTAAACGATATCGTGGAACAAGGATTTGAAGCACTCGCAGGGGATAAATCAGAAGTGAAGATTCTGGTGGAACTGAGCGGAGAATCATAAACAAAGGTTATTATACAGAAGGGACTGTATCCAAAGATACAGTCCCTTCTTTTACCACGGGGCAGAAGTTTCGCATGGCGGGGAATGCAGCAGGGTGCTTTCAGCTGTCCCTTAAACGGCTGTGGACACTATCATCGATTAATCAGGGATTAGTATCTACGGAGCATCGTTTAGTGGACACTACGCCGTTCAAATGAAGAATTAGTGGGTACCACCAGAAATCCATGGACACTAGCTGCTGGTGCCGGGAGTCATAGTGTCCTCTGGTCTCTATTTCGTGTACACTAAGTATGCTCTCAGACGATGTAGTGTCCACGGAGCTGCGGAAGCTCCGTTCCAAATAACACCCCCTTATACGTTGGAGTGAAAATGTAAGTTCGAAGCGCATTCAAATAATCTGCGTGTCGTCCATGTTCACTGCACTGCGGCTGTGCTATGATGGAAACAGGTCAGAAATCATCCTTTACGTCAGTGCCAAAGGGTGGTTTCTTTTTTACGTTCTATAGTGTATTTTTTAATGCTTGGGAAGGAGTGTTATTTTTGAAAAATACAATGTACATTATCATAGGAACGCTGCTGTTTGCCCTCGCTGTGTCACAGCTGGGAATGCCTAACTCGATTGCTGAAGGCGGCATTGTAGGTATCGCCCTCCTTATTTATTATGGACTTGGTATTTCGCCGAGTATTTCCACACCGATTATTTTTGCGCTGCTTATAAGCATAGGTATCCGTTACCTGCCAAGGCATATGGTATATAAAACCGTTTTTAATGTTATCCTCTTCTCCGTGTTTATCCGGTTTTTCGAAGGAAGATTCTTTGCTCAGCCGATGGAAGACACGATGCTGGCGGCGGTGTTTGCCGGCGTTATTACCGGTGTCGGGTTCGGCTTCATTTATCAGGCAGGAAGTTCCGTCGGCGGCACATCGATTATTGCACGTGTGCTGAACCGGCAGATGGGCTGGGACTTAACCGGTACAACCCTCGCTCTCGATGCTGCGGTCGTGATTGCCGGGATATTCATTATCGGCCCTGTTTACACGATGTATACGTTGATTACACTTTATATAGGCAAGGTCGTTACGGACTTTGTGCTGGGCGGTTTTGATTCGAAGAAAGCGATAAACATCGTCTCGACGTGTTCCGAAGAGATATCCATGCGGATCACCCGCGACCTGGCTTCCAGCGCTACAGTGTTTTACGGAGAAGGCGAATATATGAGGGAGCAGCGCCGGGTGTTATATATTGTTGTACACACACACAAACTGCTGCAGTTAAAGAGGGTCATCAAAGAAGTGGATCCGCAAGCCTTTATTGTTGTTCATAATGTGAAAGATGTTTCCGGCGGCTTCATTTCCGGAGTTCCGGCTGAATGATATTCTCGACGGGCAGCATTGCCTTTTTCTCCTCTATATGTTAAATTATTATTTCCTGTATTGATAATCATTTTCAATTAAAATATGAAACAATCAAGGGGGACTCCGCGTGCTGCGCCGCTTTGCTGCCTACTATAGACCATACAAGAAACTGTTTACGATTACGTTTGCCTGCGCCATTTTGGTTGCTCTGCTGGATCTTGCTTTTCCGCTTGTCGTGAACTGGGCGGTGGATACACTGCTTCCACAAGGGGATATTTCTGTCATCGTTTGGGCATGTATTGGATTGTTTTTCCTTTACATATTCAACACCGGCGCTCATTTTGTTGTGACGTACTGGGGCCACAAACTGGGTATCAATATAGAAACCGATATGCGTGATGAACTGTTTGATCATATGCAGCGGCTTTCCTACACGTATTATGACAACAATAAAACCGGCAATCTGCTTTCTCATTTAACGAATGATCTGTTTGAGATAGGGGAAGTGGCACACCACGGCCCCGAAGACGTGTTTATTGCACTGATGACGTTATTCGGTTCGTTTGGAGTGATGTTATTTATCAACGTCAAACTGGCGGTGCTTACTTTTTTGATCGTACCACTGCTCATTGCGGTGATTGTCTACTGCCACCGTCACATGGCGGCGGCCATGAAATACATGCTGAAGCGGATGGCCGACTTTAATACCCGGGTGGAAGATACAGTGGGCGGTATTCGTCTCGTGCAGGCGTTTGCAAATGAGCGTCACGAGCAGAAATTATTCCATCATGATAATCAGAATTTCAAGCAGGCGAAACTCTGGTCGTACCGCATCATGGGGCTGAACAATTCGCTCAGTTATATGATGATGCGCATCATGACATTGTTTGTTCTCCTGTGCGGCGCTTATTTTATCGTACAGAATGAGATGTCCATCGGCGATTTTATGGCGTTCATTCTGCTCACCAATATCTTTTTTCAGCCGATTGAAAAAATCAATGCCATCATTGAGAGTTATCCGAAAGGGTACGCCGGGTTTAAACGCTACATTGCCCTCCTGGATACAGAACCTGATATAGTGGACGCTCCCGGTGCCAAACCATTGCCTGAAGTAGAAGGAAACATTACCTACAGGGGGGTGCGTTTTGGTTATGACAATAACCGCCCGATTGTCGACGGGATTGATTTATCAATTGAGGCAGGGGAAACGGCAGCGTTTGTCGGTCCGTCCGGTGCCGGTAAGACGACGCTTCTCAGTCTGCTTCCGCGCTTTTATGATATTCAGGACGGAGCGATTACGATAGACGGGAAAGACATCCGGGATGTACAGCTTGCCTCTCTCCGGCAGCAAATCGGCATTGTGCAGCAGGACGTGTTCATGTTTTCCGGAACCCTGCGTGACAATATCCGTTACGGCAAACTGGATGCTCCTGATGAGGAAGTAAGGGAGGCGGCCCGGCGCGCGGAACTTGAATCGTTTGTTGAGGAGCTGCCGGACGGACTGGACACGGTTGTCGGTGAACGCGGAGTGAAATTATCCGGCGGGCAGAAGCAGCGCCTGTCGATTGCGCGCATGTTTCTGAAGAATCCGCCTATCCTTATTCTGGACGAGGCGACGTCCGCTCTGGATACAGAAACCGAACAATCCATTCAACGGTCCCTGAATGAGCTGGCTCAAGGCCGGACGACCCTGATTATCGCCCACCGGCTCGCTACCATCCGCCATGCGGACAACATCATTGTCGTGACACAGGATGGAATTGAAGAGCAGGGGACCCATGATGCACTGCTTGAACGCGGCGGTCACTACGCCAAACTCCACGGTGCCCAGCATGTGTACGTATAATGAACAAAAAAAGGACTGGATGAAAGAGGAGAAGTCTTTCATCCAGTCCTTTTCTATTTATTCATCTGCCGGTGCTTCGGTTCCGTTCAAAATCAGTTTGAAAGAAACGGAAGCCTGCAGGGAGTCAGAGACGGAGCAGTATTTTTCCTCCCCGAGATGGATCGCGCGCCAAACTTTTTTCTTGTCGATATCCCCGTCGACATGGACAGTGATGGTAATGTCTGTGAAACCTTTAGGGGCCTCTTCTTTCCGCACGCCGTCTGTTTCCATTTCGATGCGGTCAACATGTTCAAGATGCGGTCTTAGAATCATCGTAATATCTATGCCGATACATCCTGCCAGAGAACTCAGCAGCATTTCTGTCGGTGTCGCACCTTCGCCGAGTCCACCGTAATTTTCTGTAGCATCCATGTACACGGGATAACCGGAATCACCGGCGGATTCGAAAGCCCTGCCGCCGGTCCAGGTGGTTGTTACTTTCATCATTCATCAGCCTTTCTTAATAGGTTAAGTCTGCGCCGGGGCCCACTGGAACGCCGAGAAGATACCAAACGATGAAGAAAATCGTCCAGACGACCAGAATGCCGATGGAATGCGGCAGCATCAGTGATATGACGGTACCTACCCCGTTTTGTTTTCCGTATCGCTGCGCAAATGCGACAACGAGCGGGAAGAACGGCATCAGTGGTGAAATGATATTGGTCGAGGCATCACCAATACGGTAAGCGACTTGTGTCACTTCCGGCGGAATGCCCAGATTCATGAACATCGGTACAAAAACAGGCGCCATGATTGCCCATTTTGCGGAATCAGCAGCGATAAACAGATTGATCAGTGTTGTAATCAGAATTAACGGCACCAGTAAAAACAAGCCGTCCAGCTGGAAAGCTTCCAGGATTCCGGCGCCTTTAACGGCCAGAATCGTTCCGAGGTTCGTGTAATTAAACAAGGCAACGAACTGGGCGGCAAAGAAAATCAAAACGATAAAACCAGCCATTGTTTCAAGAGACGATGTCATGAGCTCGGCAACATCTTTATCATTTTTCACCGATTTCGTGACGATACCATATACCGTCCCCGGCACCAAAAAGATAAGCATCATAAGAAAGATGATACTGCTCATGAAAGGGGATGTTATGATACTGCCGCCTTCTCCACGAAGCGGAGCATTTTCCGGAATGACGAGCAGGGCAATGACGACGATAACAGCAAGTATAGACAAATTCGCCCAGAAGAGACCTTTTTTCTCTACCGGGGTGATTTGAATGTTTTCTTCTGCATCCTGCTCCGGCTCGTACTTGCCTAATTTCGGTTCAACCAGCTTGTCCGTGATGAGCGTACCGAGAATGACAATCAGGAAGGTCGAAGCGAACATGAAAAACCAGTTGTCGGTCGGATTGACGACATAACCGGCGTTGATGATCCGGGCGGCCTCTGTCGAAATACCGGCTAAAAGCGGATCGTTTGTGCCAATCACCAGGTTGGCGGAATAGCCGCCGGATACACCGGCGAAAGCGGCGGAAAGCCCGGCAAGCGGGTGGCGACGGAATCCGAGAAAGATGATGGCTCCAAGTGGCACAAGCACCACGTAGCCGACCGAAGCGGCTACATTGGAAAGAACACCCATTAAAACAACAAGAGGCGTAACGAATTTCTTCGGTGCCTTTGTCACAGTATTGGTCATAATGGCGCTGATATAGCCGCTTTTTTCAGCGACACCGACACCAAGCATGGCGACAAGGACCGGTCCTAGTGCGACGAAGGATGTAAAATTCGAGACGACACTGGAGAACATATGGGCAATGCCGTCGGATGTAAGCAGGCTGACCGCCTCAACGTTCAGCATTTCCGTTTCCAGTGTTTCGTCATTGACGCCCTGAAATGATACAGAAACCCCCATCATGTAAAGAATATGAGATAAAATAATGACAGCAAACGTAAACAAGATGAATATGGTGACCGGATGCGGCAGCTTGTTCCCTGCTTTTTCAACAGCGTTCAGCATTTTAATGGATCTTGGTGTGTGTGGACTTTTCATTGGTTCCTCCCCCTTTTCTATGTTTAAACATATACCCTAGTATACACATATGAATTATAACGTCCAATATCTGAGTTCATAAAAAGGTTGAACATTACAAAAAAAGAAGACAAACCAATGAATGGATCATTTTAATGATGACCGCCGGCAGGGGTGGAATGTTGATTCGCGTTGAGCATCTGTTGTTCGCTTGGAGTTAAATTTCCCACACCGATGCGCTTTGTAACCTGGAGATTGTGTTCTTTTACAGGAATATCGGCATGAAGGCGGTACAGACCGTCCTCCGGAAATTCGATTAATGTTTCCGGTGTACTGTCCTCCTGCGGTTCCACGGATGTTGTTTCAATCATCCCTTTTTCAGATGAGGACAACGTAAGCTTTATATCCTCCTGTATTTTATACGGCTCACCGTTCCGGAGCACGTGAACCTGAACGGGTTCCGGTCCAACGGCGACAATCGGCTTGTCCGTATGAATGAAGGCACTTACCGGTGTCTGATTGTTGTAATCGGCGTGATTGTTCACATCAAGAGACGAACAGGCCCCAAGCAGCAGGAGCAGAGCAGGCATCCACATTTTCTTCATTATTTTACCCCCTTTTATTCAGGTCATGTGAAAGAATGTTCGAAGACGGCTTATTCGGCGGATGATGAGATAATCCAGGGCATATAGAATGAGCACTGACAATCCGAACAGTGGAAAGACGATACCAAATCCAATCACCAAAAAGACAAATCCCCGGAACTTCCAGGCACTCATGCTTTTAGGGGCGCCGAGTTTACCGGCTGGACGCCGCGTCCACCAGAGACGGATTCCGCTCAGGATAATACCGATTAAGCCGACGCAGATGAGCAGTCCGAACAACTGGTTCCAGATTCCGAATTGAAGGCCTTTATGGATCGTGATTCCCATTGCCATCACTTTGGCGGGCAGTGGATACTGCTCCCACCGGTAATCCGCCAGGATACTGCCGTTATACTGATTGATGTGCATCGTCACTTCGTTCTGGGCCTGGTCGGGGAAGGCTGAAACCGTGAAGACCCCTGTCTCCGACGAAGGGTAATAGACGTTAAATCCGGATACCACGCCGGTCCGCTCCGCGGTATTTACAACATGGTCAATCGAAATCCTTTCATACGCATTCCCGGCATACGACTCCGGTACCGGCATCTGTTCCGCGGCCCAGGAGACGTCCCCCGTATCAGTGGTGACAGCATCGGATACCGGCGCCTCCCCGACCCAGATGGAAGGAGGATACCCAATCCCCGTGCTTGTTGCGATACGCTGCACTCCGTCTCCCCAGAATCCTGTCCACAACATTCCAGTCAGTAAAAAGAAAAGCAGACCGCCCGAAATCCAAAAGGCGGGGACAGAGTGGATTCTCTTTCGCTTCTGTCGTTTATTATCCGAAGGGCCGGGCAGAAAGCTCTTCCGGTTTGCCATCTGACTGCGGGACGGCCACCACAGATACAGTCCGCTGATGAGCATAAATATCGTCCAGCAGGCGGCGGTTTCGACAATCCGGTCTCCGGTCGTTCCAATCATTAATTCACCGTGGAATTCCTGCACCCGGTCCATTACCCGGTTTTTGTTAAGAAGTGTTCCGGTTATATCCAGGGTATAAGGGTTCACAAATACCGTCATCCCTTCCTCAGAAGCCGTTGTAATACCAACTTCGGCGGCTTGTCCTTCTCCGCCTGGGGGCTGGTAGCGGGTGATGTGAGCCTCCGGTCTTTCATCCAGAACCGCCTGTGTAACCACAGAAGCCTCATGCCGCTCCCCCTCCGCCGAAACCTCGGTATAGTCCTGGTACAGCCAGTGTTCAATATTCCCTCGGAATAAATACGAAGCCCCTGTCACGGCCAGCATCAATAAAATGGGGGTGAGAATAATGCCGGCATAAAAATGCCAGCGCCAGAAAATAGTATAGTTTTTCTGCTGCTCTTTTTTGGTTGAATGATCCAGGATATCTCCTCTTTCTGCGCAATGTCACAGCTGTCCGTCTTTATGGGGGATAAGCATTTACATTCTAATCTATGCCTGCGCGGCTGACTGTAGATAATCTGTGAATGTTTTACTTTTCACAAAAGGGACATTTCTTTTTTATAGAGACGAAATAGTCTATAATAAGAAAAGAAGAGAAACCAACTAGTCGGTGCGGTAGTGTTGCAGAATAAAAGAACATAAAGGTAAGCAGAATAGCACAGCATGAATGCAGCTGCTCTTTTCTGTGAATTTTCAGCTTGTAAGGATGGTATACATGAGTACGAACGAATCAACAGACGTGATTCTGATCGGTGCCGGTATTATGAGTGCAACGATCGGCAGTCTTTTAAAAGAACTGGCACCGGAATGGAACATTACGGTATTTGAGAAACTTAAACATTCAGGCGAAGAAAGCTCGAACGAATGGAACAACGCAGGAACCGGTCATGCGGCGCTGTGTGAGTTGAACTACACAAAAGAACAATCGGATGGCTCGATAGACATCAGCAAAGCGGTGAATGTTAATGAGCAGTTTCAAGTGTCCAAGCAGTTCTGGACCTATCTTGTGAACAGCCGCAAGATCACCAATCCGCAGGAGTTTATTATGCCGCTGCCGCATATCAGCTTTGTGCACCGCCCGGACGATGTGACGTTTTTGAAGAAGCGGTATGAGACCATGAGTGAGCATCCGCTTTTTCAAGGGATGGAATACTCCGATGATCCGGAGAAACTGAAAGAATGGATCCCGCTGATGATGAAGAACCGCAGCCCTGAAGAACCTGTGGCGGCAACGAAAATGGAGACGGGAACAGATGTCAACTTCGGTGCTCTGACACGTAAGCTGTTTGATCGGCTGCAGAGTGACAATGTTAATGTGCGGTATAACCACGAGGTAGAGAGTATGAGACAGAACTCCGATGGAACGTGGAGTCTGAAAGTACGCAATCATAATAGTGGGGACGCCGAAAGTCACAAAGCACGTTTTGTCTTTATCGGGGCCGGCGGCGGGAGTCTTCATCTGCTGCAGAAAGCGGGCATTCCGGAAGGCAGAGGCATCGGAGGTTTTCCAGTCAGCGGTCAGTTCATGGTCTGTAAAAATCCAGATGTCGTGGAACAGCATTATGCTAAAGTATACGGAAAAGCCCCGGTAGGAGCACCGCCAATGTCCGTGCCGCATCTGGATACACGGTATATCGACAATCAAAGAACATTGTTATTCGGTCCTTTCGCCGGGTTCTCGCCGAAGTTCCTGAAAACCGGGTCGCTTCTCGATTTATTTACATCGATCCGGATGGGCAATGTGCTGACGATGCTGTCGGCCGGTGCGAAAGAAATGGGGCTGACGAAATACTTGATCGGTCAGGTCATGCAGTCGAAAGAGCAGCGCATGGAAGCGCTCCGTGAATTTATTCCCGATGCCAAGAGTGAGGACTGGGAGCTGGTTGTGTCCGGACAGCGCGTGCAGGTTATCAAGGACACAGAAGAAGGCGGGAAGGGCACCCTTCAGTTTGGGACAGAAGTTGTCACCGCAGCAGATGGCTCCATCGCAGCCCTTCTCGGTGCTTCGCCGGGCGCTTCCACCGCCGTTCAGGTCATGCTCGAAGTGCTCGAGAGCTGCTTCCCGCGGCATATAGAGGAATGGACTCCGAAAATCAAGGAAATGGTGCCGTCCTACGGCCTGTCGCTGTCCGACCACCCTGAACTGATTGACGAGATTCAAAAAGAAGCTGACGAGATGCTGGAGCTGAAGAAAAAAGAACCAGTTATGCATTAAACATGACTGCAGTAAAGAACTTTCTATCCCGGTGGATGGAAGGTTCTTTTTTTAGGTTTGCACATGGAAATTTAATCCTTTGTTGTTTGCATTTATTAACCTAATGGGGTGTTGGTCGATATAAGGAATATGGATGACAGACATACGTCCTAAGAGTGAATAATGGAAGGTGGTATTGTTTTTGAAAAAAGCAGCCCGGGACAACAAAGAAATGATCGGAGGGAGATATCATGATTAAAAACATATGGCAGAATCGATCAATTGGCGGAAAATACGCCTTTGTGTTTGTCGTCGTTATTTTGACGTTTGTTCTCTCCCTCCTTGTGACATATAAGCTGCTTTCCCAGACCAATGACTCCGTGCAGGAGACTCGTGTGAAAAACAGCGTCGTTCAGGATGCATCGTCGTTGATGTCATTGTATCAGCAGAAATACTTGAATATTCCAGAATACATGATTATGGAGGATGAGGCCGGACTCGAAAATTATCTTTCGCTGAGCGAGGAATTTACAGCGACAGCAAAACGGCTGCGGGGGAGTCTGGAAACAGAGGAGCAGATCTCTGTTATCAACCAGATTATCGAAAATAATCATGCACTGGATGAGTATTATTTCAGCGAAATTGTCCCCAATGTTCAGCAGATTAATACGGAGACATTTACCGAATTGCAGAACAGTGCGCAGGAGTTGAAAGAAGAAACCATGGTGCTTGGGGAATCGCTGCAGGAAGAAGCTGCGGCTTCCAATAATGATTCCATTGTGGAAGCAGAAAACAGCATCCATACCAGCTTGTTGATTCTTGTGATTTCGGTAATCGTATCGATAATCATCTCGACGGCCCTGCTTTTCTTCATCAGCCGTTCTATAAGAAAGAGTCTGACCAAGGTGGTGGAAACGAGCAATGAGATTGCGCACGGTAACCTTGAGGCAGACGATCTGGAAGACGACAGGAAAGACGAAATCGGACGTCTGTCCAGCTCCATCAATGATATGAAGACGAGCTTAAAAGGCATGATTGTGGAAGTATCCACTCTGGCCGGCAACGTGGATGAAAAGGTGCAGACGTTCAGCAGGACATCTGGTGACGTGAAAGAAACGAGCGAACAGGTGGCTGTGACGATTGAGGAGCTGGCAGCCGGTGCCAGCAGCCAGGCCAATGAAGCCACCAGCATATCGGAGCAGATGCAGGATCTGAATCAGCAGATCACGGATGCCAGTGAAAACGGGGAACAGCTGACGTCGTATTCTCAAGATGTGCACCGCGTTTCCATCGACGGGGATGCACAGATGCAGGAATCATTGGAACAGATGACCAGAATCAATGATATGGTCGAAACGTCCATGACGAAAATGAAAGATCTGGAAAAACAGACGAATTCGATCTCTGAATTTGTCCATGTGATTCAAGATATAGCCGAGCAGACGAATCTGCTTGCGCTTAACGCCTCCATCGAAGCGGCCCGCGCCGGGGAAGCCGGTAAAGGATTTGCAGTGGTGGCCGATGAAGTCCGGAAACTGGCCGAACAGGTTACATCATCTGCAGACAGCATTACAAAAATCGTCAATTCCATCAAAGACGAGACCGGAAAAATGGTTACCGATATGACAGAAGGATATGAAGAGGTGAATAAAGGAAAATCTCAAATTGAAACATCCGGCGCCTACTTCTCGGAGATTAAAGAAAAAGTTTCAAATATGGTAGAACGGGTTTCCGAAATCTCAAACTCACTTGCTTCCTTCCATTCAGCCAGTCAGGATATCAGTCGTTCTGTGGAACATATTGCTTCCATTTCGGAGGAATCAGCAGCAGGTACCGAAGAGATTTCCGCCTCGGTGAACGATCAGCAGGAATCCATCCACCGGGTATCAAGCGGCGCTGATGAGCTCAAGCAGATGGTGGAGCGGATGAACGGATTGATTCAGCATTTTGATATTCAAAGTGATTTTAGGCATGAAAAGACAGACATGCCTGATGCGGTGTACAGAGAGGAGGATCAGTAATGAAGATACTTGTCAAAACAGTCTTTTGGATATCCATCTTTATGCTGTTTGTCATAACGGCGGCCTGCAGTGGCGGGGATTCGTCTACAAATTCCGCCGATTCTTCCGAGGGAGGAACAGCCGAAGCAGCAGACCAAAAACTCCGTTCCAACCAGGAGGACCCGTATGTTGGTTTTGCGCTTGATACATTGCGTGAAGACCGTTGGTACCGGGATAAGGATGCTTTTGAAGCTGCGGTACAGGAACAGGGGGGACAGGTAAAAACACTGGCTGCCAATGGGAACCAGGATATTCAGATTCAGCAGGCCCGGCTTCTTATCAACGAGGGAGTCGATGTGCTGGTTGTCGTCCCGACAGAAGCGGAAGGAGCCTCTGAGATTGTAAGCATGGCTCATGATGCAGGTGTAAAGGTTATTTCCTATGACCGGCTGATCCGCGGGGCAGATGTTGATCATTATGTATCGTTTGATAACGAAAAAGTCGGCGAACTGCAGGCAGAAGCAATTCTGAACCAGACCGGGGAAGGGAATGTCGCTTATGTCGGCGGAGCAGAGTCTGATAACAACGCCGTTTTGTTCCGGGAAGGTGCTATGAATGTGCTGAACTCCCGCATGGAGTCCGGCGATATTAATCTTGTATATGATTCATACACCGAGGGCTGGGACCCGGAAACTGCACGCGAAGATTTATCTTCTTTTCTGAACTCTAATGATGTATCACTCGACGCAGTGATAGCGGCAAACGATGGTACGGCAGGCGGTGTCATTGAAGCGCTCGGGAATCAGGCAGGAGACATTCCCGTTTCCGGACAGGATGCCGAGCTGGAAGCTATCCGGCGGATTGTAGAGGGAACCCAGACGATGACTGTGTATAAATCAATGGAAGACCTTGCAGGAAGAGCTGCGGGGATTGCGTTGAACATGGCCGCCGGCGAAGATATTCCGGCCGAAACAACAGTGGAAAATGGGCAGGGCGGTATTCCTTCCACGCTTCTTGAGCCTGTGACAGTTACGGAAGAGAATATCGACGAAACGTTGATAGAAAGCGGCTATCTGACAGAAGAAGAGGTTTATGGTAATTAACCCTTCTCAACTCTATCATTATTTCCTTGTATCCGGCCTCTTTGTATAAGCAGAAATCAATAAATGAATGAGAGAAGAAAGTATAATAAACGTAGGAGGGATAATGATGAGTATCTATGATATTACCGTTACCAAAGCTGATGGGACAGAGTATACACTGAACGAGTATGAAGGCACGCCTATGCTGATCGTCAACACTGCCACCAACTGCGGGCTTAAAGGTCAGTTTGACGGGCTTGAATCCCTGTATCAAAAGTATAAAGATGACGGCCTGATCGTGCTTGGCTTTCCGTCGAATCAGTTTAAACAGGAACTGGATGACGCAGCGGAAGCCGAAGAATCATGCCGCCTGAATTACGGCGTCACGTTTCCGATTCATGAGATTGTTCAGGTGAATGGAAACGGAGCTCACCCGCTCTTTCAATTTCTCACAGATCAGCAGAAAGGCATGTTCGGCAGCCAGGTCAAATGGAATTTCACGAAATTCCTTGTCGACAGAGAAGGAAATGTTGTGAACCGGTTCTCCCCGCAGACGAAACCCGAAGACCTGGATGACGACATTCAAAGCGTAGTATAAGTATAAAAAATCTCCCTGCTGCTGTAAGAAAACAGCGGGGAGATTTTTTCGTGAGGCGGCGTCTTTTATAATCGAACCCGTTATTGGACACTATCAGTTGGAAAAGGAAAGTTAGTGTCCGGTAAATGAGATCTAACGGACACTGCAGCAGAAAAACGAAGGGATAGTGGCTCTTGGAACCGTTCTATCGGACACTGCGGGCAGTCTTTGTACAATGTAGTGTCCACGGCACTGCGCAGAACCAAATTGAAAAAAGCAGGGTACTCCGAACAATTACGGAGTACCCTGCGATCATTTTGTTCAGCTGTTGACAGGAAGCGGAGCCTGCGGTGAGATGATGCCTTCTTCCACCATCTCGTGCCAGAAGGCTTCCGGAATATCGGCATGGAGTGCGTCGATATTTTCCTGAATACGTTCAGGGCGGGTTGTACCTGGTATGACGGCGGCAACAGCCGGATGAGCGGCGGAGAACTGCAGAGCGGCTGCGATGAGATCAACGCCATGATGGTCTGCGATGTCATTCATGCTGTTGACCATAGAGGTTACTTCAGACGAAGCTTCACCGTATTCATAATGAGAGCCACCTGCGATAATGCCGGAGCTGTACGGCGCACCGACAACAATGCCCACGCCTTGCTCCTGGGCAGCCGGCATTAAACGCTGCAGGGCATGTTCGTGGTCAAGCAATGTGTAACGGGTGGCCTGAAGGCTGATATCAGGGTTGGCATGTTCAAGCTGCATCGCCAGTTCAATTGGCTCGGTCCGGTTCACACCAATGCCCCAGGACTTGATAATCCCTTCCCTGCGGAGTCGTTCCAGTTCAACGAAGGCCCCGTTTCTTGCTTCATCAAACCGGCTGACCCATTCGTCTCCATGAAAATCCGGAGAAATGTCATGAACGTAGATAAAGTCAATCCGGTCAGTCTGCAGGCGTTCCAAGCTCTGCTCGATTGAGCGGCGCGTGCCTTCTGCACTGTAGTCATCGACGACTTTATTCTTTCGTCCGTCCTGGAATAAGCCTTCTCCTTTTTCTTCTGTCTCTTCCAGCATATAACGTCCGACTTTGGTGCTCAGCACATAATCGTCGCGGTTGTGCTTGGAGAGCACTTCGCCAAGCCTCAGTTCTGCCAGTCCTGCTCCGTAAAACGGCGCGGTGTCAAAATAACGGATGCCGTTGTCCCAGGCTGCTTCTATCACGGCTTTGGCTTCGTCATCCGGGATGTCACGATACATATTACCAAGTGGCGCTGTACCGAAGCCTAGCTTTCCATTCTGTTTTAAATCAATCATATATATCCTCCTTTGCGTCAAGATCATGTATGGCATAAGACCTTTTTTGCGAGCAAGCTGCTTAATGAAAAAGACGCATTCTTTCTCATTACCACATAAAGTTGATTGTAAACATATGTAAGCGGATACGGTGGAAAAAGGATGGATTTTTGCAGAATATCGATTCAGTAGTCCCATTTCCCGTCAAGGGATACAGGCCTGAGACACAGCTCTTGAATGATGGAGGAAAACAAGGTATAGTGAAAGTACATTACTTTTGTCCAAAATGGACAAAACAAACGCTGTATTTCAAAAAGGGGGCAGGCGCCATGTCTAAACTTCCAGGTGGCATCCTCAATCTTCCACCGGATTATAACGGGCAGTCATTCAAACAGGATATCGTGGCCGGCCTTACCGTGTTTATCATGCTGGTACCCCAGGGTATGGCTTACGCGCTGCTGGCCGGACTGCCGCCGGTCATGGGGTTATATGCTTCCACGATACCACTCATTTTATACGCACTCTTCGGCTCATCCCGGCATCTGGCTGTCGGTCCGGTCGCATTGTCCTCTATTCTTATATTCTCCGGGGTTTCCGCGTTTGCGGAACCACAAAGTTCTGAGTACATCACCTTAGTGCTGTTGTTAACTTTGATGACCGGGATTCTGCAGCTGTTCCTCGGGTTGGTGAATGCTGGAGCTTTGGTGAAATTTATTTCCCAAAATGTCATAAATGGTTTTACGTCGGCCGTTGCGATTATTATAGGTTTCAGCCAGCTTGGGAATTTTTTCGGGATTGAAATGGGCGGCCAAAATCAACTCCTGCCTCTAGCTGTATCTTTTTTTCAACATATTCAAGCTGTTCATCTTCCGACAACTGTTATTGGTGTGGTCAGTCTTGTTGTTTTAATGGGATTGAGAAAACGCACTAGGTTACCGCTTCCTTTACTCGTGGTTATTGTGAGTATTGCTGTGGTGTCCTTCTTCCGTCTGGATCAAGCCGGAATAAAAATCATCGGGGATGTTCCGGGCGGATTTCCGGGGTTTTCTGTTCCTTCTCTTGATACATCTGCGATGGTGATGCTTCTTCCGACAGCATTAACGATAGCCTTTATCGCAATGATGGAATCGTTGTCGATCACAAAGACGCTTGCCGGCAAAGACAGCCCTCCTCTGGACGTAAACAAAGAATTGCGGGCCATCGGTACAGCTAATATCGCTGGATCGCTGTTTTCGTCCTATGCCGTCACCGGGAGCTTCTCCAGAAGTGCGGTGAACTACCGCGCAGGAGCAGTTTCCCAGGTCGCAATGGTCATCACCGCTATGGGTATTATTTTGACGTTATTTTTCCTGACGCCCTTGTTTTATTATCTGCCTCAGGCCGTACTGGCAGCTATTATCCTGTCCGCGGTGGCGGGATTGATTAATGTCCCGTCCCTGCGCTATGCTTTTCGTATCAAGCCTGCGGATGGATGGGTCTGGGTCGTTACGTTTGCAGCCACTTTACTTACAGGCATACAGTGGGGGCTTTTGATCGGCGTAGGTGTATCGTTAATCATACTAATCCACCGCATTTCCCACCCTCATATCGTCGAAGTAGGCTGGGATGACAAAACAAAGAACTACCGTGATGTGGAGCGATTCACCGACGCTGAGCGTATGCCTGGTAAAGTGCTGCTGCGCATCGACGCCAGAATCCATTTTTCCAATGTGACTTATATCGAAAAGATAGTGGAAAAAGTGGTGAAGGAAGCAGAGAAAAAACCGGAAGTGTTGTATGACGTCATTATTGACATGGGTGGTGTGAACGACATCGACACGGCCGGCATTGACGAGCTGGAGCGGTTGATCCGGACCTACACGATCCGCGGCGATATCAATATCTGGTTTGTTCACCTTAAAGGACCGGTTCGTGACTTATTGCAGCGTGCCGGCTGGGAGGAACGTTTTCCGGATGTGATGAGTGACCTTCCGCTTGATGAGTTTCTGAAAGAAAAGCGGGAACCGAACGACTATATGATCTAAACGTAGATGGAGGTGAACATACTGTGATAGAGGAGCTGTTGCGGCGCCATTCCCCTAAATTTCATGGAATGAAAGAAGTATACCGCGTGATCCATCAAGAGAATCCGGTCACGAAAGCAAAACTCCTGGAGCGGACGAACATGACGCAGACGACCGTAGTCCGGCATCTGGAGGAATTGAAACAATATGGCT
Source organism: Salibacterium qingdaonense (assembly GCF_900114715.1). Classification (GTDB taxonomy): domain Bacteria; phylum Bacillota; class Bacilli; order Bacillales; family Marinococcaceae; genus Salibacterium; species Salibacterium qingdaonense. The sequence goes on along the minus strand of NZ_FOTY01000005.1, from coordinate 81,019 downwards.
TAATCCGGATTGCATCCTATGATGAATCTACCGGAGGGCGGCCGCCTGCATTGTATGACATTGAACCAAAAGCAGCCTTTATCATCGGTATCGCTCTCTCCCGGGCGGAAACAACCGTTACGATTGTCGATATGTCATTTCAGCCTGTCGCCGAAGAAACGTTTGCGATGACGGAAGACCACACGCCTGTACTTACGATATCTCTGCTCAAACAAACGATAACGTCGCTTCTGGAGCAGTCTCAGATAGATAAAAAAGACGTACTGGGCATAGGGATCGGCACCGTAGGACCACTCGACCGAACAAAGGGTACGATGTATCCGGAAGGTTTCACAGCGCCGGGATGGGAAGAAGTAGAAATTGTGGATGAAATGGAGAAGGCGTTCGGCCTCAATGTATACCTTGAAAATGGGGCGAATACAGCCGCTCTGTATGAATCCCTGCAACGCGGACGGGGAAACGAATCCATCCTCTACTGCATCAGTGGATGGGGGCTCCGCTGCGGCGTGCTGACAAACGGAACCATCATGCAGAGCCGGCAGGGAGATGCCAGTTCGTTTGGTAACATGATTATTGATGCTTCGTCAGGCAGAACCTTGTCATCCTTCATTTCCTATCATCATCTTGCCGGTGAAGTACAACGGCTCAGGAATATTCCGGAAACGAAAGTTGATAAAAACGACGTGATGCAGTACGTACTGCAGGAACTGGGAAACAGAAATCCCATGGTCGAAAGTATAGTGCTCTCGTCCGCCTATTACTACGGTGTCGGTCTGGCAAACATGATCAACGTGCTTCACCCGGAAATCGTGGTGCTGAACAGTGAGTTGATAAAAGTATCCTCCGCTTACTATGAAAAAGTGATTCAAACGGCAAAGCGTTTTATTTCGCGGATAGATCAGCAGCATCCTGTCTTTCAGGCAGCAGATGATAAAGTGAACCCCACGGCTGTTGGAGCCTGTATACTTGCATTTCATTCGAAGTTTTCCTGACTCATGATGAGCCGGGGAGAGATATATCTGTCTTGTCTGCTTGCTCAACGGTCGTTGACATGGGCAGGAGAAAAATTTAAGATAAAGCTATACTTAAACGAAAAAGGGGATGAACTGTAGGTCAATGAAATACTAATTCTATTTCACTTTAACGGGACAGATGTATGAATTGCAGACACCAACTTTTGCGCAGAGGGGTGATCTGGATCTTCATGCGGAACCGTTCGGAATAGGATTGGTGGAAACGTGTATCCTGCAGTTATCCCCCATTAGAGGTAGAGGTATGCCCCCTGTTCCGGACGTTTGTACACGGAAAACAGGGGGCTGTTTTTGTGGGCGGACTGCCTGAATAAAATGGTCTCCATCGATCCAAAAAGGAGATGAGATCATGTCACTGATACATTTACAGGATATCCGTATAGACGTAAAAGAGCGCACGTTATTTACTATTGAACAGTTGAGTATTCATCAAGGAGATAAAATTGGTTTGGTGGGGCCAAACGGGTCTGGAAAGACGTCTTTGTTATCGATTATTGCCGGAAGTGTAGAACCGTCAATTGGCACAGTGGTCCGGAGGTCGGCTGTTTCGATAATACCGCAGTTAAAACCTCGCCTTTCTAATAAAAGCGGTGGAGAAATATCGCAGACGGTTATTGAGGAGGTATTTGCCGAAGGGCCGGATATTCTACTTGCTGATGAACCGACAACCCATTTGGATACCGGCAATGTAGAGCAGTTGGAGCAGACGCTGAAGCAGTGGAGCGGTACATTCATTATTATTTCTCATGACCGTACCTTTCTTGATGCTCTCTGCACACAGATTTGGGAAATAGAGAATGAAAGCGTGTAGGTATTTACCGGCGGTTATACTGATTACGAAGAACAAAAAGAAGCAAAAAGAAGACACCACGAGAAAGAATACAAGAAATATAAAGACACGAAAAAACAACTGGAGGAAGCACTTCATCAGAAAGAGCAGCAAGCGCAGAAAGCAGTGAAAAAACCGAAGAACGTGTCGAATTCTGAGGCAAGAATGACAAAACCGCATTTTGCCAAAAAGCAGAAAAAGCTCAGTAAGGACGCAGACGCGGTAGAAACCAGGCTGCATCAGTTGAAAGAGGTGGAACGGCCGAAAGAGCTTCCTCCGATTAACATGCAGGTAGTGGAGCAGGAATCTTTGCAGCACCGCACGGTCATACGCGGCTGGGATGTGGAAGGACGTGCCGGGGATAAACGATTGTGGGAAGCTTTTGACTTCTCCATCAGCGGAGGGGATAAAGTTGCTCTTATCGGCCCCAACGGCAGCGGGAAAACGACATTTCTTCGTATGATTTTAAATGATAGGGACAGGATTCAAGCGGCACCGGCTGTGTCTTTCGGTTACTTCAGCCAAATGCTTGAAATTCTGGAGGAAGAAAAATCCATTCTGGATAACGTGCGGGACACGTCATTTCAGGATGAGACGATAATCCGGACGGTACTCGGACGCCTCGGTTTCTTTCAGGAGGATGTTTTTAAACGGGTGAAAGATCTAAGCGGGGGAGAGCGGGTAAAAACGGGTTTTGCTAAACTGTTTGTCAGCGGTGCGAATGTTCTGATTCTCGATGAACCTACGAATTATCTGGATATCAGGGCGCTTGAAGCGTTGGAATCCCTGCTTGGAGATTATTGCGGCACTGTGCTTTTTGTCTCGCATGACCGACGATTTCTTGAAAAGACGGCAACGAGAATTTTTGCGATACATGACAAACGCATCACTGTATTTGATGGATCGTATCAGGAATATCTACGTGCCTAACCAGAGGCGGACCATAACCCGCTTCAGGATGAACTATTGATGGTGGAAACAAGGATTTCCGAGGTATTAAGCCGCTTGAGCATCGCTCCGTCGGATGCGTTAGATGAAGAGTTCCAACAGCTTTTGAAAAAGAAAAACGATCTGAAACAGCAACTGGACAATCGTTGATATTCTGATATAACACGTTGGATTTTATCATAGAGGATAATGTGGTCACCATCAGAATTCTCAGAAGTCATTAGCTGCTCGGACGGTGCTTTTAGTGTCCACGGAGTATTTGTTTGTGGACACTAAGCTGCACGCACAGGCAGGTAGTGGCTGCGGGCCTCCGCCGGCAGCCACTACCCACCTCCATTCAGCGCCGTAGTGTCCATAGAACATCGTTTTATGGACACTAATCCATTATTTCAGATGGTTAGTAGACATAAGCCGGTGTGGAGAGATGCCTTCCTTATAACACAAAAAACGCTCCCGATTATTAGAAAAGATAATCGGGAGCGTTTGATATTTGCTGAGCGTTCCACTTACGTAATGGAAGCTTGGTAAATGGAGTTGACCGTTGCTGACATTTTGTTGTTGAATTCTTCATCCGTCTGATTCACGTTCAGATCCTGTGTGAGCGCACGGGAGAAGCTGGCAATCAGGCCGTTGTTTTCGGAGAGCTTGCGGTTCGCCTCGTCAATTTCATACCCGCCGGAAAGAGCCACAACGCGTACTACATTCGGATGCTCAATGAGCTCTGTGTACGTATTGGCTACGGTCGGGATGGTAAGTTTGAGCATGACGCGGTCGTCTTCGTTAAGCTCGTTGAGATGCTTGAGAATCTCTTCTTTCAGCATTTCTTCGCACTTCTCTTTATTGGAACTGTTGATGTCCACTTCCGGTTCAATGATCGGAACGAGGCCGGCATTCATAATCTGACGGCCGAGTTCAAACTGCTGCTCAACGACCGCTTTGATGCCTTCTTCGTTCGGCTCTTTGATGACAGAGCGCATTTTAGTACCGAAGATATTGCGCTCGTTTGCGCGTCTCAGCTTGTCCTCAAGGTCGGCAATCGGCTTCATTTTCTGTACGCCGTTTTCTTCAGCATCGAGGCCGTTGTCGACTTTCAGAAACGGCACAACACCTTTTTTCTCATAAAGATAGTCGGCTGTATAAAGACCTTCAATTTCGCGGTCCATCGTCTGTTCAAACAGAATAGCGCCGATGATCTGTTCGGAATCAAACGCAGGGGCTGTGATGATCCGCGTACGCATGTCATGTACAAGATCGAACATTTCCTCTTCGCCTGAATACTGATCCTCTGTTACACCGTAAAGTGCCAGTGCTTTCGGTGTGCTGCCGCCGCTTTGGTCCAGTGCAGCGATGAAACCTTTGCCGTTTTTCATCTGTTCCAACTGCTTTTCGTTCATGTAGGTCCACTCCTTTTATGATCATAATAATTATTGGATGACATGCCCGTCTCTACTATACCACGATTCGGGGGTCTTACTGTAGTCTTAGATTGAAACTTTTCGGATGAACAAAAGAGCGGCCGAAGCAGAATTCTTTCCATTTCCGCTGTTTTGTATTAATATAGTGTGTCGGTGGGGCGGAATGTACCAGTTTTTTCGCTCTGCATGGTTTCGGGAAATAGGAGGAACAATAGATGTCAGACCGCAATAAAGGTATTTTGTTATTACTGGTTTCTGCCTTGGGATTTTCCATTATGGCGGCTTTTGTGAAGCTTTCCGGCGATCTGCCGACGATGCAGAAAGCTTTTTTCCGCAATATTGTCGCAGCTTTTATCACCTTGGGTTTTGTATTATATCACCGGGAGCGGATTTTTGGCAGAAAAGAAAACCAGAAGCTGCTGCTCAGCCGGTCCGCGCTCGGGGCAGTGGGAATCGTCCTGAACTTCTATGCCATTGATCATTTGGTGCTCTCCGATGCAGAAATGCTTAATAAACTCAGTCCGTTTATTCTTATTATATTCTCGGCGCTTTTTCTGAAAGAAACGGTTCACCGGTATCAAGTCGTTGCTGTACTGATTGCATTTGCCGGTGCTTTGTTCATTATTCAGCCTGAATTCTCCGTGGAGATATTCCCTTATATTGTCGGGGTTGTGGGGGCCATGTTCGCAGCAGGCGCTTATACACTCCTGCGCGTCCTTGGCAGCCGGGAAAAGCATTACACCGTCGTCTTTTACTTTTCCTTTTTTACAACCATTATACTGCTGCCGTTTCTCTTCGTTCTGTATGAACCGATGAGCTGGCAGCAATGGGCTCTGCTTCTGTCAGCCGGAGCCTTTGCGACGGTCGGGCAGTTTGGCATCACGCTTGCTTATAAGTTTGCGCCGGCGGGAGAAATCTCGATTTTTTTCTATTCTACTGTTGTATATTCGGCCCTTTTAAGTATACTTTTGTTCGGACAGGTGCCGACGCTGCTTAGTCTTATAGGGTACATCGTTATTTTCGGAGCATCCTTCTACATGTTCTTGAAAAACAACCGTAAAGATCATGAAGAAACAGAGAAAGAAGCAAGCTGACAAACATCAACCCCCTTTTCACAGCAGCTGGGAAGGGGGTTGATTTATTTTTGTGCATTAAATCGTAATGATTATTATTTACAAAACGTAAGCATTGCACTATAATCAAATAATGTAAATCGTAATTATTACGAAAATTGAAAGGGGTATAGATGAATGAAGCGTCAGGGTTTTATTTACCTCCTTATTACAGCAGTGATTATGGTTATGGCTGCATGCGGCGGAGGACAGGAAGGGCAGAATGCATCTCAGGACAACACAGGTGAGAAGACAAGCGGCGGGAGCAATCAGGAGCAGGAACCGCTGCAAGTGTATACGACATTGTTTGCGTGGCAGGACTTGACGGAAAAAATCGGCGGAGATCAGGTGGAGGTAACAAATATCGTACCCGCCGGTGCTGATCTTCACAGTTACGAACCAACCAGTCAAACGATGATCGATATGGCAGAGTCGGATTTATTCATAATGAACGGAGCAGGCATGGAAGGATTTGCTGAAGCTGTCAACGACACGATGGAGGAAGAGGGCATACCTTCGCTTGAGGTGGCAAGCAGCATGAACCTTCTGGAATTCAGCGGCGGACATAATCATTCTCACAGTCATTCGCATGATCATTCCGGCGGAGAAAGCGGCGGCCACTCCCACGATCATTCCAGTGGAGAAGGCGGCGGCCACTCCCACTCCCACGGCAGCGTTGATCCCCACGCCTGGCTGGATCCCGTGCGTGCTCAGGAAGCTGTAGACACTATTAAATCCCAGCTCATTGAACTGCGCCCGGAGCAGGAAAACCTTTTTGAAGAAAATGCTTCTGAACTAAAAAACAGTCTATCCGATCTGGATGAGAAGTTTTCCCAGCTTGCAGAATCAGCAGGACATAACCGTTTCATCGTTTCCCACGCAGCGTACGGATACTGGGAAGATCGGTACGGACTGGAGCAGATCAGCGTATCAGGACTTGCTCCATCATCGGAACCATCCCAGAAAGAACTGCAGAATATCATCAGTACCGTTGAGTCCGAAGGTATCGAACACGTCATGTTTGAGCAGAACGTCACTTCGAAAGTGACAGAGGTGATTCAGGACGAAGTTGGAGCCGAAGCACTGCAGCTCCACAATCTGTCCGTGCGGACCGAAGAAGAAATCCAGAATAACCAAGGTTATTTCGATTTGATGCAGCAGAATCTGGACAACCTTCAAACGGCGCTGGAAGGTGCAGCTGCAAATCCATCCAGCAGCTCGAATCAAGGTGGTTCCACTGAAGAAACCGAGGGAAACAACAGCCATAATCATGACCACAGCCACGATCACAGCCATTAATGAAAATCTGAAGGGAAAGGAGGTACAAGAACATGAGAAAAATTCCTGTGACCGTACTGAGCGGGTACCTCGGTGCGGGAAAAACGACCATTTTGAATCATGTGTTGAACAATCGACAGGGCCTGAAAACGGCAGTCATCGTCAACGACATGAGTGAAGTCAATGTGGATGCCGGCATTATTGAACATGGCGGTTTCAAGCGGACGGAGGAAAAAATGGTGGAGATGTCAAACGGCTGCATCTGCTGCACCTTGCGCGAAGATCTGCTTATCGAGGTGCAGCGGCTGGCTGAGCAGGGGGATATCGATTATATCATCATCGAATCGTCCGGCATCAGTGAACCGGTACCGGTGGCGCAGACATTCAGCTATATCGATGAAGAAATGGGAATCGACCTTACCCAGTACTGTGAATTGGACACGATGGTAACCGTCGTGGACGCGAATCGTTTCTGGGAGGATTTCTCATCAGGGGAATCACTGCTGGACCGAAAGCAGGAAGCGGTCGAAGAAGATGAGCGGCAGGTAGTTGATCTCTTAATCGACCAGGTGGAGTTCTGTGACGTTATGGTGGTTAACAAAATCGATATGGTTCCGGCGGAAAAAAGAGAGCAGCTGATTGCCTTTCTCCGCAAACTGCAGCCGGAAGCAGCACTGATTGAGACCAATTACGGCAATGTGGAGTTGCAGGACATTCTGGGCACCGGCCTGTTTGAATTTGAGAAAGCCAGTGAATCAGCCGGCTGGCTCCGGGAACTGGAGGAGGAAGAGCATACCCCGGAGACCGAAGAATATGGGATTCGTTCTTTTGTGTACCGCCGCAGAATGCCGTTTCACACAGAAAGGCTGAAGCAGTGGTTTGAACAGTACCCGAAAGACATCGCGAGAGCTAAAGGCATCGCCTGGCTTTCCACGTATCATACGATGGCATTTATGCTGTCCCAGGCTTCGTCTTCTATTACACTCGAGTCTGTCACGTATTGGGTGGATGCGCTGCCGTCCGCGGAAAAAGGTGAAATTCTCAGGGAACAGCCGGAAGCACGAGAAGAACTGGAAGCCCACCCTTACGGAGACCGCAAAACAGAACTTGTGTTTATAGGCGTCGATCTGGACACCGACTATATCGAACGGACGCTCGATGAATGCCTTATTCAACCAGGTGAAATGAAAGAATGGCGTGAATCGTTTGAAGAAGAAAAGCAGAAAATACCAGGCATTTAACAAAGGAGGAAACGAAACGATGGCTAAAAAATCAAAGATAGCTAGAGAAAAACAGCGACAAAAAACCGTTGAAAAATATGCAGAGCTGCGCAAAGAACTAAAAGAAAAAGGCGACTACGAGGCGCTGAAAAAACTCCCGCGTGATGCATCCCCGACACGGCTTCACAACAGATGCGAAGTAACCGGACGCCCGCACGGCTATATGCGCAAATTCGGTTTGTCGCGGATTGCGTTCCGGGATCTTGCTCATAAAGGACAGCTTCCCGGCGTGAAAAAATCGAGCTGGTAAAGGGAAGATCCGGCTATTTAATAAACCGGATCAGCAGCGGGATGCGGTGCCACTGACCGGTCAGTGCAAACACTATCAGCACAATGAGGACAGCAGTGAGCAAAAGCAGTGCCATCCCGATGAAAAAGATGGAAAGCACACCGCCTAAAGCAAAAAGAACCTGCAGAACAGCCAGTTGATCCGGCAGCCAGCCGGGCCGCTCCCCCATAGAGGAAGCGACAATTTTACTATAGAGATAAGGTGTTAGAGAACGGAAAAGAATAGGGGGGATGTTGATTTTATCTATCGTTCCCACTGATGGTCCTCCATGCGGACTCTGCCTTTGTGGTCGAATGCAACTCCTTCGTTTTCCAGAAGGGTCCGCTGTTCCAGAAATCCGGGGGCGGTATCACCAGACTGTTTCACCACGCGGTGGGCGGGAAGCTCTCTTTCCGGCGGTGATTGACGCATAGCCCATCCCACCACCCGGGCATTGTGGGGCTGCTCGAGCATTCGTGCAATCTGGGAGTAGCTTGCCACCCTTCCCTTGGGAATATCTTCTACGATGCTGTATACCTGTTCAAAAAAGCCACTTTCCACGCACCATCACTCCTTCCACCATTATTTTAAAGAAAAAGTATGTAAAGTAAATACCTGTGATGAAGCAGCACTCCGATATGTTGAATAATTTATCAATTATTTTTTACAAGCGCATTCATTTTCTGGTATAGTGAAATTATGTTTAATATTGCAACGAAGGAGGATGGCATGAAAATTCTTGCTATAGCTCCGTATCCGGGTTTAAAGGAACTCCTTTTAAGTTTGGGGCAGAATCAGCCGTTTGAATTGGTTGTGGAAACCGGTGACTTAAATGCCGGCTTACATTATGCAAAGGAAGCGGAGAATAACGGAACGGATATTATCATCAGCCGCGGCGGTACCGCCGAGCTTATCCAGGAACAGGTCTCGATTCCGGTCATTGAAGTAGAAGTGTCGGGGTATGACATGCTGAGAGTCATTACCCTGATTAAAGACTTTCCCGGTAAAGCAGCGATTGTTGGTTTCGCCGCTATTGCAGAAGGAGCTTCCGCCGTCTGTTCGCTGGTGGACATTGATGTGAAAACCATTACGATTACAGAAGCCGATGAGGTGCAGAGCAGACTGAAGGCCCTTCAGAAAAACGGATACCAGGTTATTATTGGTGATGTTATCACCGTTCGGATAGCCGAAGAGCTTGGGCTGAACGGTATTTTATTGACGTCAGGAAGAGAAAGTGTCAGCAAGGCGTTTTATGAAGCGCGCAAATCCTATAACATTGTGGAAAATATGAAAGCATGGTATGGGATCGGCGACGTTGTATTACGAAACATGCAGCAGGATGTTGCCGTACTGGATCAGAAGGGAAAGGTGAAGTATGCTGGAACGGATGATCCGGCATTTATCCAAAACATTGTGTGGGATTATTTCGGTGGAATGGACGATGTGTTTCAGAAGATCGAAAGCAGTCCCTCATACTCCTTTTTGTATGAGAAGGACAGCCGTATGTGGCTTATTCAGTCACAGGTGATCCAAGAGAAAGAAGAGTCTTTCGGTGTGTTCTTCCTGTTGGATATTGACGACATACAAGCTGTACGCGGACTGGATATCCAGTCGAACCAGCACCGGACAACCGGTCCTTCGACTGTGCTGACAGGGCGTATCTCCGAAAGTGTAGAAATGAATAAGATGTATGAGAAAGCCATGGCATTTGCCGGGGCAGGGAGGAATATCTTAATAGAAGGAGAAAGGGGCACGGGAAAAGGACGGACAGCTGAGCTTATCCATCTCAGCAGCGAAAGGCACCGTTCTCCTTTTGTAACCATTGATTGTGAACAAGTCACGGAGAATGAACTGGAACGGATCAGCAGCGACCCGCTTGAGGGGTATTCGCTGGTCTCTCTCGCAGAAGGCGGCACCGTTCTGCTGAAAAACATTGATGCCTTGTCCCGCAGCGGGCAGCAGATGGTCAGCCGTGCGCTGCAAGCAAAAGGGAATACACAGGTTATATCCTCTACTTCGTGTGAGCTGGAGCCCCTCGTTCAGCAAAGTTTCCTGGGTTCGCTGTATGATCAGGCAGCAGAGCTGAAACTGTATATCCCTCCTCTGCGGGAACGCAAAGAAGATATAGAGAGCTTGTCCAGTCTTTTCATAAATGAGAGTAATGTCAGGTATGGGAAGCAGATATCAGGTATTAGGGAAGAGAGCCTGGAGCTCCTAAAGGAAATCGATTGGCCGGGAAATGTGTCACAGCTGTACCGGGTGATTGAAGAAGCAGTGCTTATCGCCGGGGAGTCCTATCTCGAGATGGAAAATATACGACAGGCTCTTCCGCAAAAATGGGAATACCCCAACATTCAAGTGAGCGGGACGTTGAGTGAAATAGAAACACGCGTCATTAAACAGGTGCTCGAACAGGAAAATCATAATCATTCCCAGACAGCCAAACGACTTGGAATTAATAGAACCACGCTATGGAGAAAACTGAAGCAGGACAAACAGGAATTATAAGAAAGGAAAGCCGGTTCATAAAAGGACCGGCTCTTTTATGTTGCATAAATAAACAATAATTCACGATTTACAAAAATACAAAAAGTATTTTTCGGAAAATGGTTGCAATATAAAACTTTATATTTTATATTTAATGCACATTGATTTTGAAAGCGGAAACAATGTTTAAATTAGAAACATACATTCAAGAGAGGAGGGGAATTTATGCTGAAAGGAATCGTACCAGCGATGCTTACTCCGATGACAGCGGATCACCAGATTAATGAACCTGCTGCCCGTCAGCTCGTTCAATATTTGCTGGACAGCGGGGTGGATGGCATTTTCGCTCTCGGAACGAATGGTGAATTTCATACGTTAACAAAAGAAGAGAAGCTTCGTTTTGCTTCTATAGTGAAAGATGAAATAGACGGCCGGGTGCCCTTGGCAGTGGGAACAGGTGGAAACAGTACCCAGGAAGTTATCGAATTGTCCAGAGAGATGGAAAACATAGGGGTGGATGCTCTGTCTGTTATTACGCCTTATTTTGATCCGGTCTCCCAAAACGAACTGATTACTCATTTTACAGCTGTTGCAGAAGCGGTCACCCTGCCGGTTCTCTTATACAACATGCCGGGGAAAACCGGGGTGTCCATTCATCCTGATACCGTGAAAGAACTGTCGAAAGTCGGCAATATAACGGGCATTAAGGACAGCAGCGGAAATTTCGATAATATTGTACGATTTATCGAAGAAACGAACGATGACTTTACTGTGTTATCCGGCACGGATTCTCTTATTTTATGGACGTTGATAGCAGGAGGAGACGGGGCGGTGGCCGCCACAGCGAATGTGTTTCCGGAAACGGCGGTTTCGATCTATCGAAAGTGGAAAGAAAACGATTGGAAGCAGGCTCAATATTTTCAGGAACAGCTTCGTCCGATTAGACAGGCTTCTCAGGCGGCAACCGTTCCTGCCGTGTATAAAAAAGCTGTCGAGTTAAAAGGTATACTGGCTGGGCCGCCGCGTCCGCCTGTACACGAAGTATCGAAAGAACTGGAGAACAAAATACAAACCATTATAGATGGTTAGATACACGAAAGGAGATCATTATCATGCAGCGTCTGTATCAATTTCAAACAGCGGATAAAATAGTTTCCGGGCAGCATGCGGTGAAACAGCTGGGGGATTATCTGCCGGGGGTAAACCGGGATATTCGTTCCGTTCTTGTGCTGACCCAGCCGGGAATTAAGGATCTGGGACTTCTGGACAGTATCTATGAACAGCTGGAGGACGTCCATGTCAAGACCATCACCGACGTTATGCTGGAACCTACAGTCGGTAACATTGAAGACATGCACGAAGATATTAAAAATGATTCGTACGATGTCATCATAGGAGTAGGCGGCGGAAGCGTACTGGATGCAGCGAAAGTACTTTCCGTACTGAAAACAAATGATCAGTCGGTCAACGATATGCTGGGCACCAATCTGATTGAAGAGCCGGGCATTCCGACGGTGTTGATTCCTACAACGTCTGGAACAGGATCGGAAGTAACACCGAATGCCATTGTCACCTTCCCGGAAGAAGAGTTGAAAATCGGCATTGTAAGCCCTTACCTATTACCTGACCTGGTTGTCCTTGATCCTATGCTGACTCTCGGACTGCCAAAATCCATTACTGCAGCGACGGGAATGGATGCGTTCACGCATTCGCTTGAGTCCTATATTTCCAGCAAAGCCAATTATTTGAGTGACACCTTTGCCATGGATTCTATTCGATTGATCAGCAGCAGCATTGTAGAAGCGTACCGCAACGGTGAGAATGTGGAAGCCAGGGAAAAAATGATTGTCGGTTCCATGTATGGCGGAATGGCGTTAACCAGTGCCGGAACGGCCGCGGTCCATGCGCTTGCTTATCCTTTAGGCGGAAAATTCAAAGTAGCCCACGGTGTGGCGAATGCGATGCTGCTTCCGCATGTCATGGAGTTTAACCTCGATGCGATTACAGAGAAGCTGTCCAACGTCGCCAAAGAAATCCGGATTGCCGATGACGGGGAACCTGATCAGCAGGCAGCGGAAAAAATGATAGAACAGATCAAAGAATGGACGAAAACACTGGAAATACCGCAGGATTTAAGCGAATACGGCGTTGCCGAAGAAGATATCGAAGACCTTGCTGTCGCAGCTTCCAAAATCACAAGGCTGCTGGATAACAACCCGAAAGAACTGTCGCTTGAAGATATGAAGAATATCTACCGCCGGCTTCTTGGATAGGAAAGACAGGTTATGAAACTATCCATTTTAGCGGATGATTTAACGGGAGCAGGCGACAGCGGAGTTCAGATCATCAAATACGGCATGACACCTTTTGTCATCATTCAGGAGCCGGAAGAAAAAAAGACAGACAGTATCTATATTTACAATACCGACAGCAGAACGATGACAGCAAAAGATTCGTATCAAACGATGAAGGACTACTGCAGCAGGATAGAGCATACGGAGGAAACGATTATTTACAAAAAAATCGATTCCACCATGCGCGGGAATATCGGCCGGGAAAACAATGCGCTATATGATTATTTTACTCCTGACTTTGTTATTACCGCTCCGGCTCATCCTTCGAACGGCCGAAAGGTGAAAAACCGCATGCTTTACCTTCACGATACACTGCTACATGAAACGGAAGTGGCGCGCGACCCTAAAACACCGGTACAGCATTCAGACATTAACCGGATTATTCAAGAACAATCCGGCAGAGAAACTGCCCACATTTATCTGGAAGATCTGCACGCCGGTGAAACAAGAATACGTGAGATTCTTCAGATGTGCAAAGATAAAAATATTCATCATATCACGGTGGATGCCGCCGTCGAATCGGATCTGGCGGATTTGGCGGCTTTTGTGGAAAGCACATCTTACTCCGTGATATGGGGAGGGTCCGCCGGTTTAATTTATCATCTCCCGGCCGTTTACGGGTACGAAGAGAAACACTATCACACGCGGCAGATACCCGAGGGGAGCGGAGCGGCGGTGTTTGTAGTCGGCAGTATGAGCGCCGAAGGAAGAAACCAGCTTCGTGTTCTGCTGCAGGATGAAACCGTCAAAGGGCTGGAAATACAGTCCGCCGAAATTGTTGCATCAGCAGAGCGGCGGATGGAGGAATACGAACGGATACGCTCGGAAGCCGGGCGTGCGGAAGCAGAAGGATTTCATCTCGCCTTTTATTCATCGGATAACGCAGCAGAAGCCATTCAAAACGGAAAAAACGCCGGCCTCAGTTCCGTTGAAGTAAGTGATCTTATTTCCCGCTTTTTAGGTGAAACGGCTGCGGCTATTGTTGACGAACTGCAGTTGGAACGTCTCTTTCTGACCGGCGGGGATACAGCGATGCAGGTGATGGAAAATCTGGGAGCGGAAATGTTTGAGCTGCTGGACGAAATAGAACCCGGTATCCCGATTGGAAAACTGCCGGTACAAAGCAATATGTTTGTTGTGACGAAGGCAGGAAACTTTGGAAAAGAAACGATTATGCAAACAGCGTTGAAACGATTGAATACGAAACACGGCACAGAAAAGGAGAGAAGATAAAAAAGAGGAGGTGACTCTTCCCAAAAAAAGAATGGAGGTATTGCAGTGTTACTTGATAATCAAACAGCTGTCGTTTCCGGCGCCACCAGAGGCATAGGGAGAGCTGCAGCGTTAAAACTGGCGGAAAACGGAGCCTCTCTGATTGTGAATGGAACAAATGAAATATTACTGCAGCAGCTGGTCACAGAAGTGGAAGAACTCGGGCAGCGGTGTTACATGGTTCCCGGTAATGTGGCAGATCCACAAACCGCGGACCGTACAGTGGAAGCCGCGGTTCAGCACTTTGGCAGTGTTGATATTCTTGTCAACAACGCTGGTATAAACAGCCGGAATTCGACCCTTGATATGGGACTGGAAGAGTGGCAGAACGTTCTGGATGTCAACTTAAACGGCACGCTGTACTTTTGTAAAACGGTCCTTCCTTATATGATCGAAAATCATCACGGAAAAATTGTCAATGTCAGCTCCACCGCTGCAAAAAACGCCCATAAAAACGCAGCACCCGCCTACGGCGCATCAAAGGCTGGAGTGGATTACCTCACGAGGCACCTGGCGCTTGAAATGGCGGATTACAATATTAACGTGAACGGAGTAAACCCCGGACCTGTGGAAACCGACATGAGCAGACAATGGTCGGAGGAATACCGCAGCCAGGTCCTTTCGAAAATTCCGTTAAACAGAATCGGAAGCCCCGAAAATGTAGCAGATGCCGTCTTGTTTCTCGCATCAAACATGTCGGATTTTATTACAGGGGAGACGATTAATATAAACGGAGGAACGTACATGAATTAAAGGACTTTTATTAAAGCGCTTACCCGGCATAGGAGAGGAGAAAACGAAATGAGTGAGGCATTAACCGAAACGAAAATACCAAGTTTATTTTCCCACAATCATGCGTCGAACCTGCTTTCACTAAGCAATGGTGATCTGTTGTGCGCCTGGTTCGGTGGTTCCCGGGAAGGAAAGTCGGATATTTCCATTCTGTGTTCCAGATTGGAAAAGGAAAGCGGCAGCTGGAGTGAACCGGAAGTGTTATCCGGTGATCCAAAAAGATCGGAACAAAACCCGGTGTTATTCGAACATCCCGACGGCGCGTTGTGGCTGCTTTATACCGCCCAGAACTCGATTCATCAGGATTCAGCCGTCGTGCGGTACCGGATTTCCAATGATTACGGAAGAACATGGGAACAAGAGCAGACATTGTTTGATACGCCGGGGTCATTCGTGCGCAATCCCCCGGTCATCCGGGATAATGGCGAAATCATTCTGCCTGCCTACTACAGCATCAAATCCGAAAATGGGTTTTTAGGAAAAGACTACAGTGTCGTGAAGATTTCCGGGGATGCCGGAGAGACCTGGGAGGAATACCCGGTGGAGGGAAGTGAAGCACTCGTTCATATGAGTATCGTGAAAGGCGGTGGTAATGAATTAATTGGATTTTTCAGAAGCCGTAAAGCAGACTATATCCATGTGACAACATCAAATGATTACGGCAGAACATGGACGGAACCGAAAAAGACGACGTTAATGAACAATAACGCTTCCATTCAGTGCCAAAGACTGCAGAGCGGGAACCTTGCTATCGTATTTAATAATATTAACGCTGAACTGGCACCACCGGAAGTAAACAGTCCTCCCTGGTTTGATGATAAGGACCAACAGACGATTGCCTCCGGACAGAGTGGGAAGCAGGAATCAATCTGGGGTGTGATCCGTGCGCCGCTTGCTGTTGCTGTTTCCGAAGACAATGGGCGTACCTGGCCGCATTATAGAGAAATCGCGGTGCAGCAGCATGATCAGGACTCCCCTGAATTTTCGTATCCATCCATCCACCAGACAAAGGACGGGGCGCTGCACATCACGTACACCTACCTGCGTGAATGTATCAAGCACACGGTTGTGACTGAAAATTGGGTCAAAAGTTAAATCATCAAGGTTTTATTTAAAAGGAGGAGAAAACAATGAAAAAACATTCGTTTCATATGAAAAAGGCTATTGCTGCAGCTGTACTTGGAACTTCGATGATGGCAGCGGCCGGCTGTGGAAGCAGCGGCGCTGAGAATTCCTCGGGGAACGGAGGAAACGGAGGCGGAGAATCCGGTGGCAGTGGGGAAGGTTCGTCTCAGGAAACGACGGAAATGGTGGCTGCCACCATTAACCCGGAAGGCTCCCTGCTTGCGAATGCTCTGCAGGCACTGGCTGATGAAATTGAAACGCGGAGTGACGGTGCAATCGAGTTTCAGGTGGCCACAGGCGGCCAGCTTGGTAATGCATCAAGCCTTTATCAATCCGTGATTTCAGGAGATATTGACATGATTTATTCCGATTCCGGCTGGTTTTCTGAGCATCACCCTGAGTTTGATGCTCTTGGTACCAACTATCTCTTTGAAGGAGAAGAGCATTACAAAGAAGTGGTGAATTCCGAGGACAGCCTGCAGTACTTTGAAGATCTTCTTGTGGAAGAACCGGGTCTGAAAACGGTCATGTACGCCGGCGGTCTGGAGCGTAATATTATCAGTACGTTCCCGATTGAGTCGATAGAGGACCTGCAGGGAAAAACAATGCGCAGTAAGAACGAGTCCACCGAATTGGAATGGTGGAGAAACCTCGGAGCCAACCCGACAGCGGTAGCTTTTGATGAAGTGTACACAGCCCTGCAGACCGGTGTTGTGGAAGGATCGCAGAACAGTATGGACGCCATGATTGAGCAGCGCTTTGGTGAAGTAGCCGATTATGTGGCCCGGACCCAGCACAATCTTACCCTCGGTTTTGTTGTTATGAACAACGAACAGTTTGAGGCCCTTGATTCTGACATGCAGGACGTTGTCATGAACGCGGCGCAGGATGTACAGGAAGAATATATCAATAAAGCCTTTGAAAAATCAGAAGAAGATGTTCAGACATTGAAAGATGAGTTCGGTGTCGAATTCACAAACCCTGACCGCGAGGCATTTATCGAAGCCTCCAGAAAACAGCTTCAGGCAATTGCCGAAAAGCACGGCATCCAGGATGAGATCGATGATATCTTCGGTACACAGTAAAGATACAGCGGCCTCCGCATGCACAGCCGTGCGGGGGCGGTTGGAGAAGGGAGGTTCCCGGCACGTTGAAAAAGCTTCTTGATAAATTTCAGAACTGGATCGAGACGATAAACGCATTCTTTCTGGTTTTGTTGTCCCTCACTTTATTTACAAGAGTACTGGCGCGTTACGTATTCTCCGAATCCATACCGGAAACGGAGATATTTCAAAAGCTATCTATCGCATGGCTTGTCTTTTTAGGAGCAGCGGTAGCCGTGAAAGGAAATGAGCATCTGCAGATTGATATTTTCTCTGACTTTCTACACCCGACATTGGTAAAAATCAAAAATATCCTGGTGTATATATTAACGCTGGCTGCGATTTGTATTTTAGTGGTTGTTGGATGGAAAGCACTTGAAGCAGGCCTTGGACGGACAGAACTGGTGCAGGTACGATTCCTCTCCTCTCCGCCTTCATTGGCTTATTACTTTTCGGCGGTGCTGGTCGGTGCTGTATTAATGTTGATTTTTCATCTTATTAATATCAAGCAATTTTTTAACAGCAGGAAAGGGCAGTGAGGTGATCATTCATGGTTTTAGTAGGGGTTGTCGCTGTATTTTTTACATGTCTGCTCCTGGGAGTGCCTGTAGTCTTCAGTCTTGTGCTGGCGTCGGCGATCCCTGTTTTAGTAGACCCCCTTGTCAGTTTGACGCAGATGAGTACGATTATGCTGGAATCGATTCAAAGTTTTACACTGCTGGCGATTCCCTTGTTTATCTTCTGCGGCCGTATTATGAATCTTACCGGGGTGACCGAAGATTTAATTTACATTTCAAAAGCCTTAGTGGGTAAAGCAAAAGGAAGTCTGGCTCATATTAACATCGTGACCAGTATCTTCTTCGCCGCTATCTCGGGATCCTCTGTCGCTGATGTGGCTTCTCTCGGCCGTGTACTGATTCCGGCGATGATCAAAGCCGGATACAGCAGAGAGTTTGCTGCTACCATCACAGCAGCATCGTCTACGATTGGCTCCATTATCCCGCCAAGTATTCTGCTGATTGTATATGGAGCGTTGGCGCAGACATCGGTTGCTGCCTTGTTTATGGGAGGGATAATTCCAGGCATTCTAATTGGTCTGATGCAGATGGGATATGCCTATTACTACGCTTCCAAAAATGAAGTGGGCAACGTAGACAACAAAGATATTAATCTAGGGGAAAACGAACGCCTTTCCAAGCTTGTCGCCGTACGGAAAAGTATTTTTCCGCTTTCCTTGTTCCTGGTCGTTATTGTCGGCATTATGAGCGGTGTGTTTACCGCAACAGAAGCTGCCAGTATTGCTGTCGTATATGTTGTCATAGTGGCACTCTTTATCAAAAAAGGATCGAGCCTCAAAGAATACGGAGCAGCAACCAAGAAAGCGGCAATGGAATCCTCGGTTATTTATATTCTCATTGCTGCGGCAGGGTTTTTATCCTGGGTGCTCACGTATTATGAAGTGATGGATCCGATTATCAATTTCCTTATCAACAGCAATGTGCCCGCAAGTGGCTTCCTTCTTCTGCTCATGCTGCTGTATGTTATATTGGGAACTTTTATGGAACCGACATCCGCCATGCTGATTTTCGTACCGCTTTTACTTCCGGTGATGGAATCGCTGCAGATTGATCCGGTTGTGGCAGGTATTGTCACTGTAATGGCTATCCGTCTCGGTACAGTAACACCGCCGTACGGCCTGTCTACACTGATGGCTTCCAAGATTGCCGAGACCAACGTCATCAAAATGCTGAAACACATTCTGCTCTTTGTGTTTGTATATATGTTATCTATTATTATTATCATCTTCGTGCCGGACCTTGTAACCTTCCTGCCGGATTTGTTTATTGATGGATAACACCTTAGAACGAAAGGAGGAGGACAATGATGGAGAAACGTCCTGCCATTGCAGTAACGATGGGGGATCCTGCGGGGGTAGGTCCTGAGATCATCGCAAAATCCCTCAGTACAAAACAACTTTTTTCAGACTGCCTTCCCTTTGTCATCGGAGACGCGTCCATGTTGGAACGGGCCGTGGAAGTGACGGGGGCGGAGGCTGTCGTACGTACCATCGGTCATCCATCAGAGGCATTATTCCAGCATGGTACGATTGATATTGTGGATATGAATCTCGTATCTCCGGATCTGCCCTGGGGAGAAATTTCCGAAGCAGCTGGACACGCGGCCTTTTCGTACCTGGAACAAGCCGTAACCTTAGCAAATAACGGAGATATTCAAGGGGTCTGCACCGCTCCATTGAACAAAGAGGCTCTTCACAAGGCCGGTCATTTGTATCCCGGTCACACGGAGATTCTTGCTCAGTTAACGCAAACCAAGACCTTCGCTATGATGCTGTCCGCTCCGGGATTGAAGGTCATTCACGCCACCACGCATGTCGGACTGCTGGATGCCGTTGAAAAAATCAACGTACAGCGGGAGTACGATGTTATTAAACTGGCTGACGAAACCCTTCGAACCGCAGGATTTGAAAACCCGGCCATCGGTGTATGCGGCATTAATCCGCATGCGGGGGAAAACGGCTTGTTTGGAAACCGAGAGGAAGAAGAAAAAGTCATCCCGGCGGTGGAAAAAGCTCAAGAGGAAGGTATCAATGTACAGGGCCCGCTCCCAGCCGATACCTTGTTTTTCCGGGCAAAACGGGGAGACTTTGATATGGTGGTTGCCCAGTATCATGATCAGGGCCATGGTCCGGTGAAAGTACTGGGTCTGGAAGCAGGAGTGAATATCACCGTCGGTCTACCTATTATCCGCACAAGTGTGGATCACGGAACCGCTTTTGATATCTCCGGGCAGAACATCGCCGATGAACAATCGTTAAATGAAGCGCTCCGCATGGCTGTGCAGTTGGCTCCGGTGCGGTAAAAAGCGCGGTATAACAAAATAAATACACCTGAAATGACGCCGGTCAATCCACTCTCTGTCCGACGTCATTTTTTTATTCAGAAGTCTTTATATGACGGATTTTATTCAGGATAATCACAGTACTCGATAATAGTTCCTTCCGTATCCGCCGGGTTCAGATAAATGAGACGTCTGCCGTGCTTATTCATCCGGCGTGTATGATCAAGCACCCGGATTCCTTGTTCCTCCAATTCCTTCAGTGCTTCATCGAGATCGTGCACGTGGTAGGCAATATGATGAACGCCTTTTCCTTTCTGCTTGATAAAACGCGCAATCGGGGACGTCGTATTATTGGTCGGTGCCAGCAGTTCCGTCTGAAGACCGTTAACGTAAAGGACGGCCACCTCACTTTCGACTCCGGAAGCTTCGCTGACGTAATGGTCTATGAACGTACCTCCCAGCACATTGATGTAAAAATCTTTGCTTCCTTCTATATCCCGTACGGCTATACCCACATGATCAATTGTTTTTTCCATACTGATCCCCTTCCTGTTTATGAAATGTGTCTTTTGATTTCATTTTATAGGAGAATCCGGTTCTTTCACACGGTGAATGATGCTTCTCTTTGATTTCATGGTCATCAAAATAAAACCTTTTTGTATGAATGCTTTCGTTGTGGAAACATTAGAAAGAGGAACTTTCCGGGAGGGTATGATATGAGTTACAGGGAGTATTGGAACCAGATACAGGAGAAAAAGAATGAATTAAATTCGCTTATTTCTTCCTACTGGAGCGATCATTCGAATGTAGGAACCTGGGAGTTCTGGGTCGTTGTTTCTTTGCTGGTGCTTCCGCTGTTACTGCTATATTTTATAGACAGGACAAGGATATTTGAACTGTTTTGTTTTGGATATACTGTTCATTTACTTTGGACTTATATTGATCTGATACTGGAAAATCATAATTACCTCAGTCACACTTATTTTTTGACGCCTCTGCTTCCGTTTGCGGTAACCGTGACAACGTCTCTGCTTCCTGTCGGATTTCTGCTGATGTATCAGTATTGCACGAATCATAAGAAAAATTATTATATATGTACGTTCGTTTTAAGTGCGGTATTTGTTTTCGTGTTTATGTCCGTGGAAAGAGTGGCAGGCTTGGTGGAATTCGACCATGGCATGACTCAGTTTTACGTTTTTCTTATTGATATCGTTATAGCTTATATATCATATTGGTTCATAACAGGTATTAAACGTTTTATCGCCCCTGATGCAGAGAACGGCTGAGATCAATTTGTATCAGCAGAATGTTAGTGAGAGACCGCTTCCTTTTCCTGATTTCGACTTCCCCTGTATAATGATTGATAAAGTACCCAAACCAGCTTTTGTGATCAGAGACAAGCTGTTTAAAACATGTATGGAAACGGGAGGGATGAAGATGAGTGATTTCATGGAACGGGCGGTTGAACTTGCTCTTCGCAATGCAGACGAAGGCGGTCACCCGTTTGGCGCGGTACTTGTGAAGGATGAACAGATTGCGGCTGAAGGGGTGAATGAACTGCACCGCAGCTATGACGTGAGTGCGCATGCCGAAATGGAAGCTATTCGAAGTGTGCAGGAGGAGCAGAGAACACACGACTTGTCAGGATATACGATGTATGCCAGCGGGGAGCCGTGTCCGATGTGTCTGTCGGCGATGTATTTTACCGGTATCGAGACCGTTTATTACGCAGGAACGGTAGAAGAAGCCGCAGCAGCAGGTCTGGACCTTTCCAAAATCATTTATGATGAACTACACAAGCCCAGGCAGGAGCGTAAAATCTCGATGATTCAAATGCTGAAAAAGGACAGCCAGGAAGACCCGATGCAGCGTTGGAATAGATGAGGAGGGTCGATCCGATTTCAATCTGCTGTATGCAACCGCCGCAGATGACGGATTTCTAAACGTCAGGAAGATGTCCATTGCCCGCCATTGACATGGAGGGTCTGACCTGTCACAAAACGGGAGTCGTCCGAAGCCAGATAAACGTAGGTGGGGGCGAGTTCGAAAGGCTGCCCCTGACGGTTCATGGGGTTCTCTGCCATCGTCACTACATCCGCTGAAAAACTAGCCGGAATCAACGGAGTCCAAATACGACCCGGTGCCACGGCGTTGACCCGTATTCCCTGGTCCACCAGGTTATTTGCCAAAGCTCGTGTAAACCCGACATTCGCGCCCTTTGATGCCGTATAATCCATTAATTGTTTATTCCCGTCATAGGTCACAACAGAAGCGGTATTAATAATTGAACTTCCCGCCTGCAAATGGGGAAGAGCTGCCCTGGTAGTGTAAAAATGTGAGTATATGTTTACTTTAAATGTGTCATCAAATTGTTCATCACTAATATCAAGCAGACTTAACTGCTGAAATTGAATACCGACATGGTTGCAGAGAATATCGAGCTGCCCGAAGACAGCCACGGTTTCTTCTACAATATAAACACACTGCTGTTTTTCCCGCACATCCCCGGGGAGTAAAAGACAGCGTTGTCCCAGTTCTTCGATACGTTGTTTCGTCCGCTTGGCATCGTCCTGCTCATCTAAATAGGAAATCGCTATGTCTGCCCCTTCTTTGGCGAAGGCGATGGCTGCAGCGGCCCCGATACCGCTGTCTCCCCCGGTGATCAGCGCCGTCTTTCCAGTTAATTTGCCGCTTCCTTGATAGTTGGGATTTTCGACGATAGGCCGGGGGTTCATGAGTTTTTCCAGTCCCGGCTGCCGGTATTGACGCTGTTCCGGCACTGTCATAGGAACTTCTTCATATTGAGTCACTTTCCCGTAATTGGGGTACAACGGATAATTATAAGATGCCATGAAAAAAACCTCCACAGTTGTATTTCTTTCACCTTATGTTTTTTAGGCCTAAGCCGTGCAGGGGCCTTTTGGCAAAGGACGTGCTCATGATAAGGCGGAAAGGAATAAGATGAAAAGAGATTGGAGGTTATAACAAATGTTTCAATCCCAGGAAAATGTGCTGCTGCTTCATCAGTCGGATGAAAGGGTAAACGTTTATTATAATAGCAATGCTCGTCCGTTTTCTCTGCCCAAAATCGGGCCAAGACCCCCGTACTTCTGTTATCCAAGATACGAACCGTATTATCCGGTGATATAAAAAAGAGAACGGCTTCGGGGCTTCCGAGGTCTTTTTTTGTTAACATTCCGCGTGCTCAAGGTGTGTC
Organism: Salibacterium qingdaonense; assembly: GCF_900114715.1. Classification (GTDB taxonomy): domain Bacteria; phylum Bacillota; class Bacilli; order Bacillales; family Marinococcaceae; genus Salibacterium; species Salibacterium qingdaonense. The sequence continues at coordinate 57,649 of NZ_FOTY01000005.1, read as the reverse complement.
CGGGGATCCGGGCGGAGTGTAAGCAGGTGGTGTGTGCATCCAGCCTCGGTTCTTCATGACACTCTTAAAGGGCTGGGCGAACTGCATTAAGTGAACCTGCATCTCAAAAAATAGTACAGCAACGTCACTGCGGAGGGACGTTGATATTGCTTCAGCACAAAAGGAGGTCGACGTGGCAATCTTCACGGAAACCATACTCGCGATTTCTTCATTTGTTAATTGTACTCCTTTAGGAACAGCTTTCGTCTCAGAGTTTGGTTTGGGAGAGCTGACGGGCGGGAGGGGAACGCCTTCCTTCAGAAGAAATGTTTCGAGTTTTTTTGTATCGGCTTTGCTGCTTTTAAGCGCCTTCTGTAAGGCATGCTCTAAATCAGGATCGGTGGTTGAGTTCAAGCCGACCTGGTAGAGCACCTGTGCTTCTTGAAACGAAGTGTAAGCAGTCCAAAGGTCCATTACTTCCCCGACATGAAGAGGTGGTTTTGGTTCTTTATCGGTATAATCGTGAATAAGGGAAGCAATGGCTTCCAGCGTTTTAAACATAAAATATCCCTCGTTTCGTCAAAGTATGAATACGTGACTCAACTCCCGTATTATTTCATCCTGCCCTTTTTCTTTCCTGCCCCTTCTTTTCTTTTTCGTATAAATGCCATCATCAGATCTGCTGCTAAAACCAGGATAAACACCCCTATTACTGCCATTTCACCCGTATCCATGACCCGGAACGGATTAAGGGTGTTTCGGACTGCGTCGTTTACATTAAACCCCAGAGCTATGTCGATAACCAGAGAAAATCCAAGCAGCGTACTAAAAAGTAAACATGTAATACCAGCTGTTTTCACGTTTATCAACTCCATTTCTAAGATGTGCACTTTAGACGGGCGTTATGTATATTGCGTGTGAAATGGAAACACACTAACCGCAAATACAAAGAAAGCAAGGTTACTATGCCCTATCGATTAAGACGTTTGTTCAAATCCAAAAAACAGCAGGCTCCTTCCAGTGCGGACCAGAAAGAGAAGACACCGTTAGGAACTTCACTGAAGGACAATTTGAAAGAGTTCAAAAAGAGGACGGGGAACAGCTCGGATGTGGTCATCCGGACGTTAACAACGGGCGGGATGCAGTGGGAAGCGGCAATCGTCTACATTGACGGCATCGTCGATAATACCTCCATTGATGAGTTTCTACTGGAGCCGCTGCTGCAGCTCGAGGTTCCGACCACCCCCGTTTTACAGCAGGATATCCCGGATTATATTTCAGAACAGGTCATTGCTCTTGGAGGAATTGAATCGGTACTGGATTGGGAAACGCTTTTTGAAGCGGTGACGATCGGGAGAACGATTCTATTCATCGATGGTGCGGCAAAAGCGTTAAGTACAAGTACTATTGGGGGGGAGCGGCGTGCGGTGGAAGAGCCGCCGACCGAAATATCAATCCGCGGACCCCGGGAAGGATTCACCGAGTCCATCCGGACTAATACTGCGATGGTGCGACGTCGTATCAAAAACCCAAATCTGCGGGTGAAGACGATGAAAATCGGACGTCAAACGAAAACCAACGTAGAGATTATGTATCTGGAAGGAATCGCAGATGAAAAGGTGGTAGAGGAAGTCCGCCGCCGCTTAAAACAAATGGATATGGGAAGTATCCTGGACTCAGGCTATATCGAAGAATTAATAGAAGATCAGCCGTCCTCTCCTTTCCCAACGATCCATTTTACGGAACGCCCGGATTCTGCTGCCGGTAATATCCTCGAGGGACGGGTGGCTGTCTTTGTAGACGGCAGCCCGTTTATCCTGCATATGCCCGCGGTTTTTATTCAATTTTTTCAATCGGTCGATGATTATTACAGCCGTTCCTATATCGCTTCCTCCCTGCGCATGCTCCGGATCATGGTTTTTTTAATATCTCTTTACGCTCCCGCCACGTACGTCGCCGCTACGACATTTCACCAGGAGATGATTCCGACACAGCTTTTGATTGTACTGTCGGCGCAGCGTGAAGCAGTTCCTTTCCCGGCGTTGATAGAGGCGTTCATTATGGAAATGACATTTGAGGTTTTACGTGAAGCCGGTATCCGTATGCCCAAAGCCGTCGGGCAGACGGTGTCGATTGTGGGGGCCCTTGTGATCGGCCAGGCCGCGGTACAGGCGGGGATTGTTTCTCCGGCGATGGTAATTATTGTGGCAATTACTGCGATTGCAAGCTTTACGACACCGTCTTATTCCATGGCCATTGCGGCCCGTCTGATTCGTTTTTTCCTGATGGTGATTGCAGCCACTTTCGGATTTTACGGGTTGATCTTGTCGTTCATTATGATGACTGCTCATTTATGCAGCCTTCGTTCCTTCGGTGTGCCTTACATGGCTCCCCTGGCTCCGTTCGTTCCAGCGGATTTCCACGATTCAATTATCCGTCTGCCGTGGTGGAAAGCGAAAGAACGTCCCCGTCTTATCAGCGGGCAGAATAATGTGCGGCAGGGAGATGATTTGAAACCGGAAGCTCCCGGTACACAAAGTATCCGTAAACAACGGAAGAATACAGGTGACCTGAATGAAGATTAAATTGTACTGCCTGACTTCTGCTTTGGTAGGAATCATTTTACTTTCCGGCTGCTGGAGTAACCAGGAGCTTCCCGATCTTGCGCTTGTTTCAGCGATTGGAATCGATTTGGAAAAAGATGGACGGTACACTTTCACAGTGCAGGTAATCAATCCTGGGAATGTAGCTGGTGAAGGTATGCAGGGAACCGGAGGATCGGAAAGTCCCCCTGTATCAACCTACACCGAATCCGGCTGGAATCTTACCGAAATCAACCGTAAACTTTCCAAAAAAGTATCGCGCCATATCTATTTTGCCCATACAAATCTTGTTGTGATCAGTGAAAAGCTGGCTCAGGAGGAAGGAATTATGCCGGTGCTCGATGTGCTGGAACGCGATCATGAATTCCGTTCCAGCGCCCAAATAGTAATTTCTCACCAGTCTGACGCTGAAGATATCATGAAAACATTGAGCAGTATTGATAAAGTCCCGGCTAATAAAATTATTAATACGATGAAGTCCACAGAAAAGGTATGGGGAGAACATGTGAGTGTAAGTGTAAGAGAGTTGATTGCCAAGCTGGTGTCGCCCGGTGAGGCTCCGGTTGTTACCACCTTTCATACGATTGAAAATCAGGGGGAAACTCTTCAGAGCATTCAACGGACCAACCCTGACGGCCGTTTGGAAGCTGCAGGTCTGGCCATTTTTAAAAAAGGGAAAATGGTAGACATGACCACAGGGGAAATCTCCAAAGGGATTGTCTGGTTGTTGAATAAGGTAAAAAACACAGCAGTTTCTGTGCAATGGGAAGGAGAAAAGCATGCGGCTGTATTCGACTTGATACGGCAGCAGACCAAGGTATCAGCCGATGTAGAGAAAGGGGGGACCGTACGAATGAAGGTGAACGTAGCCGCCGAGGGAAATGTCAGTGAAGTACAGCACCCCATTAATTTGGCATCCCCTCAGGCTTTAAACAAAATGGAACAGAGGGTGGAAGAGACAATCAAACAAAGTATTATGCATGCGGTTGATAAGGCGCAGGAACTTGAAACAGATATTCTCGGGTTCGGAGAAGCAGTCCACCGGGAGGATCCTGAAAAATGGAAGAAATGGGAAGATGAATGGGAAGAAAGCTATTTCCCTGAGGTACAGGTGGATGTTTCAGCGGATGTATTTATCCGGCGGACCGGGCTGCGTGATGAACCCTTTCACAGATATTTAACAAAATAGTGCCGGGACAGGTGGTGGAACACATGGAGAAGGCAAAGATAAATGCCGGGCAGCTGTTTGTGTTGATTTTTTTATTCGAAATGGGAAGCGCCCTCCTGTTGTCGTTAGGAATAGAGGCAAAACAAGATGCCTGGATGGCTGTGATGGCAGGTATGTTTGGGAGTCTTTTATTGTTCTGGATGTATTACCGGCTGTATCTGTTTTATCCGGACATGCTTCCCACTTCCTATATGCAGGATATTATAGGCCCATTTTTGGGGAAAATCGCAGCGTACCTATATATCCTGGTTTTTATGTACAACGCTGCACGGGTGCTGCGGGATTTCGGAGAAATGCTCGTTATCTTTGCTTATAATGAAACACCGCTTTTCATAATAAACGCCCTTCTTTTGCTTTTGGTCGTGTATATTACCCATAAAGGCATTGAAGTAATTGCTCGTACAGGTGAAATCTTGTTTGTCGTTCTTTATGTACTGGCTGTAACGGGGTCCATCCTGATTCTCGTATCAGGTTTGATTAACCTGGACCACCTGAAACCGGTGCTGGAAGGCGGTATCGGACGCATTTTGAAAACAGCGGGAACGGAGACATTGTATGTGCCATTTGGAGAAGCAGTCGTCTTCTTTATGATTCTGCCTTACGTTAACCGTCCGGATAAAATCAAGCCTGCCGCATTATCGGCGTTAGTGCTCAGCGGCATTAATCTGTCGATTACGATGGCTGTCAATGTTGCGGTGCTTGGAGTCGATTTGACCGAACGCTCGCAGTTTCCACTTCTTAATACTATTCAGGCTATTCAGGTGGCTGAATTTCTGGAACGTCTCGATGTCTTTTTCATGATTGCTCTTATTGTGGGAGGTTTCATTAAAATAAGTATCTATTTTTACGCAGCGGTTATAGGCGCGTCCGATTTATTCCGTGTGAAAGAAATTTCCAGGTTGGTGTTCCCCCTTGGCCTTGTTGTTCTTTTTTTATCCATGGTCATTGCCAGCGGCTATGCAGAACACATCAGAGAAGGGCTGCACTTCGTACCGTTATATATACATCTACCGTTTCATGTTATTTTACCGGCTCTGCTTTTGACGGGGGCTGCGCTGAAAAAGCGGCACTCGGTGAATAAGCGGAACTAATCTTGAAAAACTAGGAGAGAACTGGTTTTCCGGGTGAAAGGTAAGCTCTGTTAAAAAGCTGGAATGCAGCAGGAAACAGGAGAATCCGTATGAATATTAATCAGGAAAAACAAAGCAGAAAACTGGAGATTGTATTATGGAGCATCGCCCTGCCCGGATTCGGGCATTTAATATTGCGAAAGTATGTAAAAGGGCTGCTGCTTGTTTTTCTGGAAATACTCGTGAATGTTTGTGGGAACTTTAACACAATCATCATCCTGAGCTTTAACGGGAAAATAGCGCAGGCCATTGAACAGACAGATTATCAGTGGTTGATGTTTTACCCGTGCCTTTATTTTTTCGGCATCTGGGATGCTTACCGGGAAGCCGGTGGAGGAGAGAAATTATTTTCGTACCTGCCTATGGCTTTTTCCGCCTATTTTGTCACTGTTGGACTGATTTTTTCGCCTGTGTTCACTATATATGGGTACAAGTTGGGCCCAATGTGGCTGCCGATGTTGTTTCTGCCCATTGGGTTCGGGGCCGGGGTAGTTATCAGGAAGATACTTGTAAAAAAAGACACTTGAATAAGAGTGGAGGGGGATATTGCAGTGGATAAACAGGATACCCATTTAACATCTGCAGAAATAGCAAACTTATGGACGTCGTATATGAACAACAGTATGTCGATTGTCATGCTTTCGTTTATGCTGCAGCATATACAGGATAAGGAAATCAAAGAGGCGGTACAGAAGTCTTATGATATTGCACAGCATTACCAGGAAGAGACACGGTCTTTTTTTGAAGCGGAAGCCTGCGTAATGCCGGATGGTTTTTCCGAAGGTGATGTTCATATGGACGCCCCGTGGCTTTTTTCTGATATTTTTTGTTTAACATATGTACACCATATGTCCAAGGTCGGGATGATAAATTACAGCGGTTTTCTTGGGATGAGCCGCCGCGAAGATATCCGCTCCTTTTATACGAGGCTGTTGTCAGATACTTCATCCTTGTATAATCAAACCACGGAAACGGCTGTTTCCAAGGGCATTCACGCCACATATCCTTATCTGGAGATTCCAAAAGAACAGGAGTACATTGAAGGGAAGCAATACTTGAGCGGTCTTCATCCTCTCCGTAACAAACGGGCATTGAATGCGGTGGAAACAGCTTATCTGTATATGAACATTCTCACAAACACGGTAGGCGAGAAACTGGCCATTGCTTTTGCGCAGACGTCCACGTCCAAAGAAATACAGGATTATATGATTCGCGGAAAAGATATTGCAACGAAGCATATTAAGATATTTGCTTCCACGCTGCAGGAAAATGATATTGTGGCAGCAAGACTTCCCGACCTCGGCGTCAGCAGCTCGACGACTCGTGCGTTTTCCGATAAACTGATGATGTTTCATATGTCGGTCTTAACATCTGCCGGCACGGGAAATTATGCACTCGCTGCTGCTTCGAGCCTGCGCACAGATCTGGCTCTGAACTATGAGAGGTTATCATTGGAAGTGGCGAGATACGCAAAAAGCGGCGTGGAGATCATGATTAAGCATAACTGGATGGAACAGCCTCCAAAAACTGCAGACAGGGATAAATTGAGCCGGAAAAAAGTATAAGTCGAAATCATTCCCGTTTACAAATCGTAACGATGACGATATACTAAGGAAGGATTAATCGTAATCGTTACGAAAGGGGAATATATCATGAAAAAATGGGTTCTCACAGTGACAGCTGTGCTGCTGACTGCTGCTATTGTATCCGCCTGCGGTTCAGGAAACGGGGGGGAAACCAGTGGTGAGTCTCAGGAAACCGGGGGAGAAGAACCTCTACATATTTATACAACATTGTCTGCCTGGAAGGATTTCGCGGAAAGAATAGGCGGCAGTGAAGTGGAGGTGGAGAATCTTGTTCCGGCAGGTGCCGATGCTCACAGCTTCGAACCCACATCACAGACGATGATCGATATCGCCGAGTCAGATGCATTTATGTACAACGGAGCGGGACTGGAGGGCTTCGCGGACGCAGTCAATGATACCGCTGCGGATGAAAACGTAACCTCGCTTGCAGTCACGGAAGGATTGAACCTGCGGGAAGCTTCCGGCGGTCACGATCACAGTCACGGCGAAGGAGAGCATGCCCATCAACATGAAAGCAGCGTGGATCCACATGTCTGGCTGGATCCTGTACTTGCCCGTGAGGCGGCTGCCAATATCAGAGACATGCTTATTAACCTCCGCCCGGAAAAAGAAGAGATGTTTGCGGAGAATTATCAGACGCTGAAAGAAGACCTGAATGCCCTGCATGAAGAGTTCAACACGATGGCAGAAGAAGCAGAAAACAATACGTTTGTCGTATCCCATGCCGGATACGGATATTGGGAAGACCGGTACGGTTTGAGTCAGATGGCCGTGACTGGTATTTCACCTTCGGCCGAACCTTCCCAAAAAGAGCTGCAGGCCATCATCGGCACGATTGAGACAAGCGGCATCAACCACGTTATGCTGGAACAGAATGTTTCGTCGAAAGTAACCGAAGTTGTGCAGGAAGAAGCCGGCGCCAAAGCCCTTACCCTTCATAATCTCGCAACGCTTACCGAAGAAGAAATCGAAGCGGGAGAAGACTATTTCAGCCTGATGCGGCAGAATATCGAAAACATGAAAACCGCCCTCCAGTATTCTGTGGACAACGGCAGCTCATCAGAAAGTGAAGAAGAACACAGCCATGAAGGTCATAATCACAGTCATGAGGGACACAATCATTAACAGCTGAAGAACCAGGCATGGAACTGTTTCCTGCCTGGTTCTTCTATTATGCGCTCTGGTTTTGTGCTACTCACCGCGCTGCACGAGCTGCTGCAGTGCAGCATTTCTTTTTTCCTTTTCCGCCTGCCCGGCGAGATCGTATTTTTTCAGCAGATGAAATCCTTCATTTAAAATCGACTGAGGCTGACCGTCGTGAAAAAAACGGGCGGTATCATGATATAATGCATTCGGCATGACATTTTTTTGATCTTCCAGTTTTTGCTTCACATCATCCAGGCTGTGGTCTATAGGACATGAACTCATTGTGGATACACTCCTTCTTCAAAAATACGTTCACTGTGTGTGTATACATTCAGCTTATCTCCACGCACAAAACCGACAGCAGTAATATGGAGGTCATCGGCCAGGTCAATAGCGAGACTGGTGGGAGCAGACTTGGAAAGTACGATACCGACACCTATTTTGGCTGCTTTTGTCAGTACTTCCGAGGACAATCTGCCGCTGAAGACAAGCACTTTATCGCGCACACTCCAGTGATGCATGAGACAGTGTCCGTACAGTTTATCAAGCGCATTATGGCGCCCGATGTCCATGCGCAAAAGAAGCAGTTCATCCGTTGAACAAAGAGCAGCATTATGAACACCCCCGGTTTGGTGGAATGCTTCGCTGTCCTTTTGCATTGCCTGCATCAAGGAAGCACAGCGTGATGGAGACAATTGGGCGGATGTACGGGCTGTTTTCGCCATTTTCATGTCATTGTGAAAATAGAACTGCCGGCTTTTACCGCAGCATGACCCGATGAAACGCTTGGAATGTCCGGAGAAAGAAAGGTTGGGCTTTTTGTAAAGGTGAACGTAGGCAAATCCGGATTCCTCGTCCAGCTCCAGACGAAGGATATCGCTGTAAACTAAAATAATTCCCTCGGACGCAAGAAATCCAACCACCATTTCACGAAGATGTTCCGGGGAACAAACCATGGTGGCAAATTCTTCTCCATTTACATAAATAGTCAGTGGTGTCTCCTTCACGATGGTATCTGCCGCTGCACTCACCACACCTGCCCGGTACGATGTGATGGGACGCGGTTCACTGATATGGCTTGTCATCAACCTCCCCCTCCTGCAGCCGAATTTGATGCTTTCATCATATCAATATCCGGAATAGGAATCAATTATATGTCCGAATAATCGGAATTATCAAAGTTATTGAAAAAGCAGGGCGGCCGTTGTAGAATGAGGAAAATATGAATATTTTGTGAAGGTGGACCGGTGTAGCAGCGACCCTGCTATTATCATCTGCACGGATTTTTGTAAGCGATTTCTTTTAGGTGTAGCAGCGTTCCTGCTTCAACTGTGTGCGTCGTTTTTTCAAGACAATTATGTCATTTGTTTTGGGGAAACGTCGTTTTTTATTTAAGCAGGAACCAACCAAAACAGAAGGGGTGGAATCGAATGGCTGGAAAACAGAAAAACAGATGGTTGATTGCATTATCGGCAGTTGGTATTCACATCTCCATCGGTTCGGTGTATGCATGGAGCGTATTTACCAATCCACTGCAGGAAGAGCTGGGCTGGGACTTATTCTGGGTCAACTTCGCGTTCAGTCTGGCTATTTTATTTCTTGGTCTGTCAGCAGCATTTCTGGGCCGCTTCGTAGAAAAATACGGGCCCCGGGTGGCTGGTCTTACAGCAGCTGGTTTTTTCGGTGCCGGTGTGCTCGGTTCCGGATTGGCTGTGATGGTAGAATCACTCATTCTTCTTCTTATTTCTTACGGCGTCTTTGGCGGTATTGGACTGGGTATCGGTTATATTACACCAGTTTCTTCCCTCGTTAAATGGTTTCCGGATCGAAGAGGGCTGGCAACAGGACTTGCAATCATGGGATTCGGATTCTCCGCTGTCATCTTCAGCCCGCTGCAGGAAGCACTTATGGGGACCGTCGGTATTGCTAATACATTTTTTATCATCGGCATTATTTTTCTTTGCTTTATGACGGCTTCTGCATTGTATCTGGAACGTCCGCCTGAAGGTTACATGCAGGATAAAGCACAGGAAAAAACGAAGAAAAACGCAGATCTGTCCGAGCTTACTGCCAATGAAGCGGTAAAAACGAGACGCTTCTGGTTTCTATGGCTGATGCTGTTTATTAACGTAACGTGCGGTATAGCTATACTGGCTGTAGCTGCTCCGATGGGAGAGGAAATTGCAGGGCTTTCATCAGCGGCGGCAGCAACAATGGTGGGAATTATGGGATTTTTCAATGGGCTCGGCCGCATTATCTGGGCGTCGGTTTCTGATTACATCGGCCGTGCCAATGTTTACACAGCGTTTTTTGTTATCCAGGTTGCTGCTTATTTTATGCTTCCGGTCATGGGGCAGGTTATTGTATTTCAGATTCTTTTGTTTATTATCATTTCGTGTTACGGCGGCGGTTTTGCATCCATCCCTGCTTATATCGGCGATCTATTCGGCACCAAAGAGCTGGGGGCGATCCACGGCTACATCCTTACCGCCTGGGCGGCAGCAGGCCTTGCAGGGCCGAGCATATCTTCCACTGTCCGTGAGGCGACGCAAAGTTACACGGCGACGCTGTATATTTTCGGAGTAATGATTGCTGTGGCTCTAATTATTTCTTTTTGGATCAGAAGGGATATTAATCTCCTGAAACGAAAACAACGACAGGAAGAAGCGGGGTGAAAGAGCGGAAACTGTATGAATAAATATGAAGCTGAATTCAGTAATCTGGTGCGTTCGTTCCGCAAAAAGCATATGGGGAAGGGCCCGAGCCATATCACCACGACGTTCTGCAAAAACTGGGCGATATGTGAGATGGAAGGCAATCTTTCCCCTGTAGAGAAATTCATAGCCAGTGAAAAAGACGGCAGGCAGATGCTGCGTGAAGCCAGAACGCAGATGGTAAAAGAAATATATAAGAAGCACCGTCCGTATGAAATGGAGGAACTGTTGGGAAGTAATTTTGTGGAGTTATTTGTAGATATCGATATTGAAAAAGATATAGGTATGTCCATATTTGTGTTTGAAGATAATGTAGAGAAGAAATTCAACGGCCGGTCATATTGAAAATGGAAAGGAGTGGACACGTTGGCAGATAAAATGGCAGTAAAAATCAACGGAAAAGAAGTAACGGTGGATGAGAATGTTTCAGCCCTGAATGTTTTAACAGACGATGAGCAGCAGGTTCCTTCTGTCTGTTATCATCCAAGCCTTGGGGCGATTGAAACATGTGATACCTGTATTGTAGAAAAAAACGGTGAACTGGTTCGTGCCTGTTCCTCCGGAGTCAGCCGGGGAGATGAATTCAACACCGTTTCCAAAGATGTGAAAGATGCCCAGAAGATTGCCATCGACCGCATCCTGTATAACCACGAACTGTACTGCACGGTCTGCGATTACAATAACGGAAACTGCGAGATTCATAATGCTGTGAAAGAAATGAAAATCGAGCATCAGAGCGTACCGTTTGAACCTAAGCCCTATGATAAAGACCGAAACAGTTTTTACCGGTACGATCCAGATCAGTGCATTCTGTGCGGACGCTGCGTGGAAGCCTGTCAGGACGTACAGGTGACTGAAACGCTCACGATTGACTGGGAACGGGAGCAGCCGCGGGTGATTTGGGACAATGATGTACCGATTGAAGAATCATCCTGTGTGTCATGCGGGCACTGTTCCACTGTATGTCCGTGCAATGCGATGATGGAAACCGGAATGGAAGGAGAAGCCGGGTACATGACCGGCATGAATGAAGACACCCTTCGACCGCTTATTGATATTACAAAAGGAGTGGAAACCGGATACAGCTCGATTCTTGCCGTATCGGATATGGAAGCCTCGATGCGGGACAGTCGTATTGATAAGACAAAGACGGTTTGTACGTACTGCGGGGTCGGCTGCAGTTTTGACGTCTGGACAAAGGGCCGTGACATATTAAAAATCGAACCGCAGCAGGAGGCTCCGGCCAACGGGATTTCTACCTGTGTGAAAGGGAAATTCGGCTGGGATTTTGTAAATAGTGAAGAGCGTCTTACAAAGCCTCTGATCCGGGAAGGGCAGATGTTCAGGGAAGCGGAATGGACCGAAGCGCTGGAGCTTATTAAACAGAAATTTACCGATATCAAAGAAGAACACGGGGCAGATGCGCTCAGTTTTATCAGTTCTTCCAAGTGCACGAATGAAGAATCGTACTTAATGCAGAAACTGGCGCGAGGCGTTATCGGCACCAATAATATCGACAACTGTTCCCGTTATTGTCAGAGTCCGGCGACCATGGGGCTCTTCCGCACCGTCGGCTACGGAGGGGATTCGGGTTCCATCACTGATATTGAGCAGAGTGAGCTTATCATTACTGTAGGATCGAATACGTCGGAATCCCATCCGGTACTTTCTACAAGGGTGAAAAGTTCTCATAAGCTCCATGGTCAAAAGCTGATTGTCTCCGATTTGCGGAAACATGAAATGGCGCAGCGGTCGGATTTGTTTATCCGTCCGGAATCCGGTACGGATTTAATCTGGCTTTCTGCGGTGACCAAATATATCGTGGATCAGGGCTGGGCAGCTGAGTCCTTTCTGGAGCAGAATGTGAACGGGGTGGAACATTATAAAGAAACGCTGGCGCCGTACACGATGGAATATGCATCAGAAATGACCGGCGTGTCTCAGGAAGATTTAATCCGTACCGCCGAAATGATTCATGAGGCGGGCAGCGTCTGTATTCTCTGGGCGATGGGCGTTACCCAGCACCAGGGAGGAAGCGATACGAGCACAGCCATCTCCAACCTCCTTCTTATCACCGGCAATTACGGCCGGCCCGGTACCGGTGCCTATCCGCTCCGCGGCCACAACAACGTCCAGGGAGCCAGTGATTTTGGAAGCATGCCGGACCGCTTTCCAGGATATCAGTTTGTCAGTAATGATGAGGTGAGAAGCCGTTTTGAGGAAGCCTGGCAGGCGGATATTCCGAAAGAAAAAGGGTTGAACAATCATGAAATGGTGGAGGCCATTCATGAAGGAAAGTTAAAGTCGATGTATCTCAAAGGCGAGGATATGGGGATTGTCGATTCCAATATCAACTACGTGCACGGGGCGTTTGAAAAACTGGATTTCTTTGTCGTGCAGGATCTATTTCTCACCACCACAGCCCAGTTTGCGGACGTTGTCCTTCCGGCAAGTCCGAGCCTTGAGAAAGACGGCACGTTCACCAATACAGAACGGCGGATTCAGCGGTTGTATCAGGCGCTGGAGCCGCTTGGCGATTCCCGTCCGGACTGGAAGATTATCATGGATATCGCAAATCAGCTGGATGCCGGCTGGAAGTACGACCATCCATCGGAAATCATGGCGGAAGCGGCATCGTTAACACCACTGTTTGCGGGTGTAACTTATGAAAAGCTTGAAGGATATAAGAGCCTGCAGTGGCCGGTGCACGCTGATGGTACGGATGAACCAATGTTGTTTGCCGAGCGGTTTCCGTTTGAAGACGGACGGGCCCGCCTCTATCCGGTCGAATGGACAGAACCGGTGCAGTATGAGGAAGAATATGACCTGCAGGTGAACAACGGACGCCTGCTGGAGCATTTCCATGAAGGAAATATGACCTATCAGTCGGAAGGAATCACACGCGGCACGCCGCGCGCCTTTGTCGAAGTATCACCACAGTTGGCAAAAGAACGGTCTTTGAGCGATGGGACGGTTGTACGGCTGATTTCCCCTTACGGCGCGGTTAAACTGCCGTGTCTTGTGACAGAACGGGTGCAGAAAAAAGAAGTCTACATCCCGCTGAATGATGACGGAGACGGTGCAGTTAACCGCCTTACGAGTAGCTATGCGGATAAAGACACAGATACCCCGGCGTACAAAGAAGTGCGGGTGAAAATGGAAGTGCTGGAGGAGGGGGGGACGTCCCCGCTTCCGAAAATCAATCACCGTTTCGGGAATCCGCAGCCGCAGGTCGGTGTCCAGGTAGAGAAAAAATGGCAGCGCAGCGATTACACATTCCCCGGGGACGTGGTGAAAGGAGAGGATCGTTGACATGGCTGAAAAAATTCAGCATATCAAGAAACAGGAGCCATCGGAAGAAGAGCAGCGGGCACGGGACCTCCGTGAAATCGAAGATGCTTTGATTGATAACAAAGAGGTTATCCTGAAATCTCTGTCAACCTTGCAGCATGCGGATGATCGGGGCGTGATATCTCTGCTGCACGGCCTGTTTGCCGACGGGGACAAAGTGCTGCAAGTCCTCGCAGAGACGATGAACAATGAAGAAAACACAAAGGCGATCCGCCATCTTCTCCTGCTGATGGGGATCGCCGGTAAACTCGATGTGGAAAAAATAGAGCCGCTGCTGCTCAAATTTAACGAAGGCCTGCGGCGTGCAGGGGAAGCCGGGGACACCGAAGAAAAGACAGGGTATATGGATCTTGTGAAATCATTAAAAGATCCGGAAGTCAACCGGGCAATAACCCTGCTTCTCACCTTCCTGAAAGGAATGGGGCAGGAGACGGAACAGGATATGAAAACCGGTGGAGAGTCTCCCGATTAATATGCGTTTTGGCTGTACTATGGTTTAAAAAGAAGGGTCTTCCTGTTTTTGGTGTTCTGTCACAGCTATTATGCTTATTTTCGTGTAAAATGAAAGAAGCATCTGTAACAGAACGAAAGAGAGGCAAAACGTATGAAATCTAAAATTCTTGTCATTGTGACGGCCGTAGTATTTGTTGCGATGGGTGTTTTTCTGATTACGAGACCGGACAACCCGGGAGGAAGTCAGGCAGGCTCGAAGCTGGAACTGGATAATCAGCCGGTGATGGGAGAAGAAGATGCGCCGGTGCAGGTGGTGGAATTCGGGGACTATAAGTGCCCGGCGTGCAAATCATGGAGTCAGACGGTGTTTCCAAAACTTCAGGAAAACTATATTAACAGCGGCGATGTCTCGTTTACTTATGTGAATACTCTGTTCCACGGCGAGAAGTCAAGGCTTGCGGCACTGGCCTCGGAATCGGTATGGGACCGCAGTCCGGAGGCGTTCTGGTCGTATCATCAGACCATTTTTGAAAACCATCCGGGCGGTCAGTCGCAGGATGAAGCATGGGTTACCCCGGATTCGCTTGGGGATATGGCCGCTCAGGTGGACGGAGCGCCTGCAGCGGAACAGGTGGCAGAGGACGTGCAGCAGGGGACGTATGAAGAACAGGTAAGCACTGACGAATCACTTGTAGATGAGTATAATATTCAATTTACCCCGAGTATTCTGGTGAATGGAACGCTCATTGAAGATCCAATGGACTGGGAGTCTGTTCAGGCGGCGGTTGAAGAGGAGCTGAATCAGGAGTCATGAGAAAGTTCGTCGTATCCTACGGATTGTATGCTGCATGGCTGGTGTCGGCAGCAGCTGTTTTCGGGAGTTTGTATTTCAGCGGGGTGCTTGGTTTTGAGCCTTGCAAACTCTGCTGGTACCAGCGCATTCTGATGTATCCGCTTGTGATAGTGCTCGGCATCGCAGCTTTTGATAATAACCCCCGTATCATTCGGTACGTGCTTCCTCTACCAGTGGTGGGCGGTCTGGTTTCGGTATACCATTACCTGATGCAGAAAGTTCCCGGGTTCGCTCCCGTGGAACCGTGTGCCCAGGGAGTTCCGTGTCAGGGGCAGTATATCAATCTTTTAGGCTTTATTACCATTCCCTTTCTTGCTTTGATGGGCTTTCTACTTATCACTATCCTGCTGTCTCTGCTTGCTAAGTGGAAGCAGAGCTGATTAAAAATCCGGGTGACACGACGTCATCCGGATTTTTTGAGTCCGCGTGCTGATTTGTGAGCGTCCGGCGGCCAAAGTGGGTGGGAAAAGGGGCGTAAACGTAATCAAGGGTGATCCATAAGACAGTTTGAGGGAGTGGGGAGCTGATCAAACGTAACCCGTTGCGTTTCCTAACGACGTTTAGGGTGCGCGGAGGCGGTGCAAACGCAACTGGGGGAAGATGGGGGTGCCGTTTGCAGAGCCATTCTGGTCACTGGTAATAAGCATGCTTCCCTCTCCCTCTGATTTGGAAGTTTGTGGTCAGAATCCTCCTTGCCGACCGCGGAGGCAGGCCGCCTCCGCACCATTCGATGATGGTATTGGTGGTGAGCTTCTCATCGGGAAAAAGGCGCCTGAATTCCTCTATGCTCTGCAACACACCTTGATCCCTGCTGACAGCGGTTTGACATCCCGGGCAGATCAGCATTCTCTTCTCTTTTTTCATAAAAGAAAAGCACTCCGCGCAGAGGATTCCTTTTTGCAGATCGGTGAAAGTATAGGGCGGTGTCCGCGAAGGAAAGGGGATGGTCGTCCCGCGTTCGAGGAGAAGTGCCGTCCTGCCTTCCTCTTTCTCTCCGGAAGGCAGCGAGTCGCGTTTCCAATTCTGACGAAACCTCTCTATCTGGGAAGGGAAAAGAATCGGCATATCAGGAGAAGCGTGGTAGAGCGTGAAAAGGGGATTCATGAAAATCAGAAAGGCGTGAACCGGCACGTCCCACTGCAGCTGCTGCATGAGCTGGCGGAGCAGTGACTCGTTTTTTCTCAGCTGTAGGAGAGGGCTTTTGATTTCTTTTCCGTAGAGGGTAAACCATGAATCATCTTTCACATAAAAGTCACCCTCATATTGTTTTACCTCAAAAAGATAGATGCCTTGAGGGGTGATCCATAACGAATCAAGCTGGCAGTAGGTGTGGCTGATTTCAAACGAGATATCATGAATCATTACCGGTTGTGGATCGAGCGTGGATGCCCAATCGTCGAATTGCATTTCTCCCTCGAATCCTTTTTCAAGATGGTGGTAGTACTGCTTTTCTTTCGGGGGAAGGGAAGAGCGCAGGTTCAGGCTGCGAAACAGTTGGAGTTCGGGGGATGGGCGGCGCTTCTTTTTAATCATAGGTCACTCCCTTTCGATTTCTTATATCATAGGGAAAGATGGAAGAAAAAGCAAGTCCCGGCGTCTAAACGACGATTGACGTGTATTGAGTCCCCTAAACGTAATCATGAACGGTCCATAAGACAGTTTGCGACTGCCGATCCTCGATCAAACGCAACCCGGTGCGTTTTTTAACGACGTTTAGGGTACGCGGAGGCGGTGCAAACGCAACTGGAGGAAAAAATAATCCGGATCATGCAGTGCTGCGCCGCGTGATGGGGATTTTTTGGGGTGCCTGGACCGGCTTATGAGGATCCTACGGCCAAAATGGGTGGGAACTGGGGCGTAAACGTAATCAAGAGAGGTCCATAAGACAGTTTGCGACTGCCGAGCTCCGGTCAAACGCAACCCGGTGCGTTTCTTAACGACGTTTAAGGCGTACGGAGACGTTGCAAACGCAACTGGAGGAAAAAACAATCCGGATCATGCAGTGCTGCGCCGCGTGATGGGGATTTTTGGGGGTGCACGGGCCGGATTGTGAACGTCCTGCGGCCAAAGTGGATCGGAAATGGTGTACAAACGTCATCATGAACACCTGCCACGGCCGAAATACAAAAATACAAGAGCCGCGCACGGTACGCGCGGCTCCTGCTTCTTACTCTGTATGATTTTCAATCTGCTCCCGAATCTGGCGCTGCCGTTCTTCTTCTTCGAGCTCCCGGGTCCTCCGGTAGTCTTTGCGTATCGATTTAAGAAGCGATATGGCCGCGACAAACAGAACGACAGAAAACGGTAATGCTCCGACCAGTGAGGCGGTCTGCAGTCCGTTTAATCCCGCGCTGATAATCAGAATTAAAGCCAGGGACGCAATCAGGGTGCCCCAGATGATTTTCAAAAGGACGGATGGGTTCTCGTCGCCGTTTGATGTCATCATGCCAAGAACGAAAGTGGCGGAGTCGGCGGACGTGACAAGAAACGTAAATAACAGACAGATGGCAAGAACCGAGAGTATGGTACCAAGCGGAACATGCTCAAGCATGGCAAAGAGAGCGGTGGATGTATTCTGTTCGACGGCAGCTGTAATGTCGGTTCCCTGAAACAGATCCAGGTGGATCGCCGTCCCGCCGAAAATACCGATCCAGATAATACCGATAAGAGGCGGCGCGACCATAACACCGAGCACGAATTCACGCAGGGTGCGTCCTTTGGAAATACGGGCAACGAACATCCCGACAAACGGCGCCCAGGCAATGGTCCATGCCCAGTAATAGACCGGCCACTCCTGCACCCAGGTACTGTCTGTGTATTGATCCAGCCGAAGACTTGCCTGGAAAAAATTCTGCAGATAATCGCCGATTCCAGTTGTCAGCGCGTTTAGAATAAACCCGGTTGGTCCGATAATAAGCATGGCAACCATAAGAATGAGAGCCAGTCCGAGGTTCACGTTACTCAGATACTTAATCCCCCGGTCGAGACCGGACACGGTAGAGGCCATAAACAGGAGAAACATGGCTGCGACAATTCCGAATTGAATCATACGGCCGGACGTGAGATCGAATACGCTGCCAAGACCGCTTCCAATCTGCATGACACTCAGCCCAAGCGTTGTCGCAACTCCCATAACCGTTGCCAGAACCGCAATGATATCAATTGTATGACGGAGCGGTTTTTTTCCGTGGTCTCCGATAACCGCGTTCATGGTGTCGCTGATCAGGCTGCGCTCATCCTTCCGGTAATGAAAGTACGAGATCGCAAGTCCTACGAATGTGAAAGATGCCCACTGGTGGATGCCGTTGTTAAAGAATGCGTTCCACATCGCCTCTCTCGCAGCGGCAGGTGATTCCGCCTCGATGCCGGACACAAAAGGTGGAGGCGTTCCGAAGTGAGTCATCGGTTCAGCCACGCCCCAAAAAACGATACTGACGCCGAACCCACAGCTGAATAACATAGCAATCCAGGTGAATAGTGGATATTTTGGTTTTGCATCCACTCCTCCCAGTCTGATTTTTCCGTATTTACTAAAAGCAATATAGAAATTAAACAGAATGAGAAACAGCACAAACACCAGGTAAAACCATCCGAATGTACCGGCTATCCAGCTGTACACCATATCAGCCATTTCCGCTAACGCATCAGGTGCGAAAGCGCCCCATAACGCAAAAACAAAGATAATAGGAAAAGAGACCCAGAAAATCGTGTTCATGAACGGAAATCGTTTCGTTTTGTTTTCCATAGTTAACACCTCTTTTGCACATGGTATTAAGAAGAGTATGAGACAAATAAATAAGGAAACGGCACGGGTAACCATTTTGCAGACTTCAGATTGTATACCCTTTCACGGGAAACTTCATGTCACAAATTTGAAATTCACCGAAATGTGTCGCTGAATGGTCAAACCGTTCCGTATGTGCCGGTTCGTATGTCTGATATAATGGTACATAATATTTATTATAGAAATGAAGAGGATAATCATGCGGAAAAATCAGAAGATAAATGAAGCTTCCGTAGCAGGGAAGCCGTCGTTTGCAGAAGTTTTGTCAAAAACGATAAAAACAGGAATCATCAAGTCGAATTTATTCCCGATGGCCGCAGGGTTGACCCTGGCGCTATATACGTACCAGCTCGGAATTATAGAAAAACTTCCGGCAATCCTGAGCGCTTTTGCGGGGTCCATTCTCGTCATGGGCGCAGCAGGTGCCTTCAATAATCTGTATGACCGCGATATTGATTCGATGATGGAGCGGACAAAGAACCGGCCGACTGTTACCGGGCAGATCAAAGCCAAGACAGTATTATGGCTGGCAGTGTTTATGAGTATCGCCGGGGTCGGAATACTTGCGCTTGCCACGCCGCTTGCTGCACTTTTGGGTTTTCTCGGCATCTTTTTTTATGTCGTTCCCTACACGATGTGGAGTAAACGGCGGACGGTTTATAATACGGAGATCGGCAGTATTTCCGGGGCGATGCCGCCTTTAATCGGATGGGCGGCCATGTACCCTGATATCTCTCATCCCGCCGTGCTGGGTTTGTTTGTCATCACCGTCATGTGGCAGATGCCGCATTTCTACGCGATTGCCATCCGCAAATACGAAGAATACCGTGCAGCCGGGGTTCCGATGCTGCCGGTTGTGAAAGGTGTCCAGCGCACGTACGTCCAGACCAACGTTTATCTCGTTATTTTAATCGGTATCAGCTTTCTGCTTGGCACTTTGAGTCTTGGATTGATGCTCGTCTCCCTTCTACTCAGCATCACCTGGCTGGTACTTAGTATGTATGGATCGAAAAAAATGGACGCCGAGAAATGGGCAAAAGCGATGTTTATTTTCTCGCTGGTCCACATGACGGTCTTCTTTTCAACAGTTATTATTTACTCCCTTACAGGGATTTTGTTCCAGATGTAGATCGGGGTGAAAGGAAGGAAATGTGGCTTCAATGGAATTAATGCAGGGAACGTACCAACCATCGCTTGTGCTTTTATCGCTGTTTATTGCGGCTTTTGCGTCCTATGCCGCTTTTCATGCTGCCGGGCGTCTTGGAGGATCGACATCCAGAAAAAAAATTCTGTGGGCCATTGCCGGTGGTTTCTGCCTCGGCGGCGGCATATGGTCGATGCATTTTATCGGGATGCTTGCTTACGACATGGGAATGAGTGTCACTTATGATCCGGTACTGTTTGCACTCAGCGTAACCTGTGCGGTGACGGCGAGCTGTCTGGCTTTTTTAATCGTACAGTTTTTTCAGCCGAAACTTATATTTCATCTTATTGGTTCCGTTTTAATAGGCGCCGGCATTGTGTCCATGCATTACATCGGGATGGCTTCCATGCAGATGGGGGCGGAACTTATTTATGATTATATGTACGTGGCACTGTCTGTTCTCATAGGATTGGCGGCTTCTTTTTCGGCGCTGCGGCTTCTGTCCGCTCTTCCGTCGATCAAACACCGCGGAAAAAGGGAAGCTGGATTTATCGGAAGTGCCATTGTGATGGGGGCAGCGATTTCCGGTCTGCATTATACCGGGATGGAAGGCACGTATTTTCTGCCCGGCGACGGCGTGATGAGCCCGTCCTCCTCTTCCTTCCTTGGATCGGAGCTGTTGTCGGTTCTGATCAGCATGGTCGTTATGATGATTTTAACCATTACCATCATCGTTGCTGTTTTCACGGGCAGAGTAGAGTCGAGTCAAAACAAATCAAACTATTTGGAAGATCTCTATCAATCTATTATTCATTCTGCGACAGACGCCATTGTGACAGCAGACAAAGAAGGTACTATCATATCATGGAATGCAGCGGCGGAACGCATTTTTGGTCACAGCAAAGAAGATGTCATCGGTCATGATTTGACGGTCATTATACCGGAATCCTACCGGGACGCTCACAATGCCGGATTCACGAATCATCAGCATACAGGAGAAGAAAAACTGATTGGAAGCGTCGTGGAGCTCGAGGGACTGCACAAAAACGGCAGGACGTTTCCGATTGAACTCTCCCTTTCCAAGCAGGGAAGAGATAAAACTGTCTATTTCACTGGTATTATCCGCGATATTTCCGAGCGGGTGGAGCAGAATGAACGAATTCAGGAGCTCGTATACCGGGACGAACTCACAAGACTGCCGAACCGGCGCATGTTGAACGAGCACCTGCAGCATATGCTCGATCAAAAGGCTGTGTCCCGGATTGCGGTTCTTTTTATAGACCTGGATCGTTTTAAAAATGTAAATGATGTGTTCGGTCACAGGATTGGGGACGAACTGCTGATTTCCGCCTCGCAGCGGATGAATGAGGAACTTCGGGAAGAAGATTTCATTGCCCGTCAAAGCGGCGATGAGTTCGTCGCGGTACTCCCTAACGCCACCCAGTATCAGGCGGTACATACAGCTCAGTCGCTGATTCAGTCGCTGAAACGTTCTTTTCTCGTGGAAAATCACGAGTTGTTCGTGACGGCTTCTATCGGCATCAGCATATACCCGCAAAACGGCCGGTCCGCCGAAGAATTGATACAGTACGCGGACACCGCCATGTACCAGTCGAAAAGCAACGGACAGAATCAGTACTGCTTTTTCACGCCGGACATGAATGAGGAAGTATCGAAAAAACTGCTGCTTGAGTCCGATCTGCGCAAAGGTTTGAAAGAGGGGCAGTTCCAGCTCTACTATCAGCCTCAGGTCAGCGTCGCATCCGGCGAAGTCAAAGGGTATGAAGCCCTGATCCGGTGGGAACACCCGGAGTACGGCATGGTTTCTCCCGGTGACTTTATCCCGCTGGCTGAAGAGACAGGCTTGATTATCCCGCTCGGCCGCTGGGTGCTCGAAGAAGCATGCCGGCAGATGATGGCGTGGATAAAGGATGGCGGCGGGGTCTTGAGAATGTCGGTTAATATATCCGCCATTCAGTTCCAGCAGCCGGATTTTGTACAGATTGTGAAAGATATTCTTGCCGAAACCGGACTGCCGCCTGCCTATCTGGAACTTGAAATGACCGAAACCATCGTACAGGACACAACGCAGTCCATTCCGGTCATGAAAGAAATACGGGACATGGGAGTCAAAATATCGCTCGATGACTTCGGTACAGGGTACTCCTCCTTGAGCTATTTGAAAGATTTTCCGCTCAACACCTTGAAGATCGACAAGTCGTTTATCGATAACATGGAACAGGGATCCAGGGAAAAAGCGATTGTCGACGCTATCATTCATATGGCGCACCGGCTGGAATTCAATGTCATCGCAGAAGGCATCGAAAACGAGGCCCAGCTCCAGCTGCTTTCCGGTGAAGCATGCGAAGAGTATCAGGGTTATTACTACAGCCCGCCGCTTCCTTCGTCGAAAATTGAAAAATAATCTTGAGTCTGGGACAAAACCTAAATCAGATAAAGAATGCCGAACGATTAAAAAATCGTTCGGCATTCTTTATTTTGGAAAGGCACCGCTGCGCCAACATATTTCGCTTTTACTCCAGAGCACAAGGGCGGCATCGATTCGCCGGGGCTCATCGTGTCTTCTTTGTACCTGTCCGTTCCATGACCCGTTGGCCGGCATCGAAACAACACCTGAACGGATCCGGCCGTACGGACGCAGAAAATGCAGGCGTTTGTTTGCTGTGTTCAGGTTGGGGGGACGGACATTCGTTGCAAATGGGTTCTAAGGCACTTTAGGGGAAAAGGACCCCCTAAAACGTCGTTGGACACATCGCCGAAGGCACTTTATAGTATCCGGTACCCCTCAAAACGTCACTATGAATGATTCCAAAGGCACTTTAGAGGGTTCGGTGCCCCGGTAAACGTCAGTAGCCTGTGGAAGTACGTCACGTGCGGGCGCTGACCTGACCGCACATCCTGCAGGGCCCCGCGACTCGTGCTGTTTGGAGCAGGAGTCAAAGCATGTAGGCTCCGCTGCTGGACAATGGTTGAACAACGCCGCCGGACATTCGTGTTTTTCCTCCACCTATTTTACTTTTGTCCCAGACTCGCTGTTTTATCATCAGCCCTTGTGTTACGATGTATTTAAATTTATACTGTAACTGTATTCCAGTGAAAGGAAAGAATAGAATATGGATAAAGAAATGATGAAAGGCAACATTGATTTGATTCTGCTGTCGTTGGTGGCGGACCGGGATCTGTACGGTTATGAGATGACGAAGAAGCTGAAGAGCCTGAGTGATGAGGCGTACAACATGAGTGAAGGGACGCTGTATCCAGCCCTGAAGCGGATGGAGCGGAAAGGCTGGGTAACGTCTTATTGGAGCACACCGGAAGGAGAACGACGCAAAAAATATTACGCCATCACCGAAGAAGGCGGGGCCGAACTCGAACGCAAACGCCGGGATTGGGCGTCGCTTCATGATCTGCTGGATAAGGCGGGAAGAGCGTATGACACGTAAACTGGAGACTTATGTGAAGCGGATTGCCAATCAGACCGACTGCAGCCGCGCAGAGCGTGATGATCTGTATGAGGAATTGTTATCGCACGTTCAGATGCGGCGGGATGAAGAGATCGAAGCCGGAAAAACGGAAGATGAAGCGGAGGAGGCGGCAATAAGCATGTTCGGGAAGGAAGCGCGTATCGGAGACGGCCTGCAGCAGGCGATGTTTCCGTTCCGGCGGGAACTGCTGCTGGCGCTTGCGGTGCTCTCATTTATGTTCACCTTCGGGAAGTATATATCATCGCTTGTTCAGACCCGCGAAGCTCTCTGGTTTGTTCTCTATGGAACAGTTGGTCATTCGGCCGTACTGTTTTTTGCATTAAACCGTGTATTTGCCGTGAATCGGAAGTTGTGGCTGGCACTTGCTTTGGTGTTGAATCTCCTGTTCCTTGTTCCTCAATGGAGCGGTCTGGGGTTTTTCGGTTCCGGTTCCTTAGGTCCGGTGCTTCCTTTGATTTTACTGCTCAATCTGTATCTTCTGTACCGGACTGTACTCACGTATGAACAAAAAAAGAAACATAAAAAGTCACGGCGGGTTATCCATACCGTCAATATTACGCTTGGTCTCGCAGGTGGTTCGGCGGCACTGTATATTCATCTCATCGCCATGGGTTTCGGTGCGTCCGCTGCCATTTTACTGAATGTGTTGATACCAATGCTCTTATGGGCGGGACTTTATACGGCTCAAATCCTGCTGCTCCCTCGCTTTCCGAAGCTGGTTTTAGGAAGCTTGGTTTTGACCGTTCTCATTCTGGCGTATATGTTCTGGCCGATCATCCTTCCATATGCGGCGGGATTATTTGAATAAGGAGGCTGTACTATGAACAAAAAAGGATTGGCCGTTGTATTTAGTCTGATCGCTGTTGTAACAGCAGGTCTCGCTGCGGCAGGAGGAATGGTGGAGTCTGAAGAAAAGGCAACACCTTCTTTCACCGGTGAATACAGCGTCGCACCGGATGGACGCATCGCGTATATCATGGAATCAAGCGGCACACAGACGCTGTATGTTAAAGAACGCGGAGCGGAGCGTTCAGGCATTTACACAGCGGAGGAATCAAAGAAGCTGTGGAGTCCGGTGTTCAATGAAAACGGGGATGTGTCAGCTGTCGAAACGAGCGGCTATCCGGAAGGAGGCCCGGGTGAACAGGAATTTCAACTTGCGCACAGTGACATAGTCACCGCATCCGCAGAAGGCGGAAAGGTGGAAACGGTTCTCCAGGCGCGCGGCCTCATCACAGGTCTTGTGAAGGATCCGGTACATGAACGCTGGATCGTAAACGGTATTCACCTCAGCACGCAGGGAGAACCCGAAACGGGATTCAAACCGCTGCAGTCCGGGTTATACACGTTGAAACCAGATGGAGCCTTTGAAGAAATACGTTCGTTTGACGCCTATTCGCCGGGCTCACTTAGTGTGTCAGAAGATGGAGAAGAGATTCTTATGATACTGCCGGACGATTACAAAAACGCCACCCCGGAGTCGATGTTTGAGTCTGTCCAGCGGATTTACGAAATGAACATCGCCGAACCCGGACAGTTAACTCCTGTCCCGCTTAAGAACAATGACGTACCGGTTAGTGAAGTCGTGCAGCTGGAGAAAGAAAACAAACTGCTCGTCCAGACGATTATGAACTACGGCGAAGAAGACCCGTTGTTCCAGTACGACATGGTCACCTTTGACCGCGCCAGTGGAGAAAAAGGGGAGCGTCTCAGCATCAACGAATCCGTGCAGCACACGCAGCTGAATCAGGGAGAAAGCAGCATGTATTATATCAAAGAGAAAGACCGGGAGACCCAGAAGCAGCGTTTTGAGCTGTTCCGTTATCATCTGGAAAGCGGGAAAGAAGAAAAAATCGAGCTTACCCCGCAGAGTTCCTGACCCTTTGGCAGGCTGTGCAAGGGGTTTTCTGGAAGCTGTTCACCGGGCTGTTCACTAGTGAACAGCCCGGTATTCATATATGATGCAGCATGTATTGGTAAGATACCTTATCAGCATTGGAGGTTATCCAAATGCGGGAACCATCGGCTTTTTTTATTGTCTATTGGATGTTGTTTTTTCTTGGTTTTGTTCTCTGCATATTGATCACGGGGCTGAGTTTTACCTTCAGCACCGCCATCGTTTACACGACGGTAACAGTGCTGCAGCTGTTGTAATTGCTGTCACCGCGCTTAAAAACAAACGTCTCGTTCTGTTGGGTGTTCTGCTGTTTCTAAGCCCGTTTTTACTTCTTATTATAATGTAGGTGAACGGACGTTTTATAAACTGTCAAAGGAGGCCATCTTCATGAACAAACAGGTAGTTTTTCAAACCATGTATTGGATCGCGTTTATCATCGGTTCAGGGTCCTGGTATTATACTTTTACGATGGATTACGGCATTGTATATACAATAATTATCACTTTTTTCACTGGTATATGGGCTGTTCTCGTTGCTGCAGCCGCTCTTAAAAACAAATTTCTCATCGCATTAAGTGTGTTAATGTTCTTAAGTCCCTATCTCATGTTTGCGTTTATCCTATTATTTTTAAATTAACGTAGCTGGGGGCTCCGTTACAGTCTGAAAAACGGGGAAGAAGGGGAGTCGAATCTTACCCGTACCACTTCTGAGCGCTTCCGTCCGTAGCAGTTAAACCTGTGGGTGTTATGGTATAATGAACAAAAAGGAAAGGAAGATATTCGATGGAGCATTATTCCGCCGGCCGTGATGCCATTCTTTCTTCTTTAAAAGAGGTTGTTACACAAGAGTTGGACTCCCGTCATGTCCGTGTTTATCTTTTCGGTTCATGGGCGAAAGGAACAGAGAAACAGAGCTCGGATATAGACTTAGCGATTGAAACAGAAAGAGATCTGGATGCTTCAGCATGGAACCGTCTGCTTGAGGCGATCGAGGAGTCTACAGTTCCTTATCATGTGGATGTCGTTGATTTACAATCTGCCGATCCGGCGTTCACCCGGCAGGTGAAAAGGGAGGGTTTGGTATGGAAAGATTTCACCAACGTCTGATATCAGCGGAAAAAGCGGTTTCTACTTTCGGACAAATTGCTGGGTTAAAGGAACCATCCGACATTGAAAGGGACGCGGCGATACAGCGCTTTGAGTATTCTTTTGAAGCCTGCTGGAAAACGGCTGAACAATATTTATACGATATAGAAGGACTGGACATCGGCTCCCCCAAAGGTGTTATCCGCTGCTGCCGCGATGTCAAACTATTCAATGATAAAGAAACAGTCACTGCTCTGAATATGGTTAACGACCGTAATTTAACCACGCACACGTATAATGAAAGCGTGGCAGAAAAAATCTATGCTGATATAGAAACCTACTATCATTTATTAAAGCAGTGGGTGGGGCGGATGAATCAAAGAGCAGCCTGAGAGCATCCGGAGCCTTTTCTTATCCGCCCTGTATCAGGTGAAATAATCAAGGGAGGCTTCCGGAAAATAAGACGCAATATAAGAGCCGATGGTGTCTTTCATGTCTTCCTGTTCCTCATTCGTATACACGTATTTCCCTATGCCATAGCGGCCCCATTTCCATTTCCGCTTCGATTCATCTAGCTCGAGTTTTGTCATAGGATAGTTTTTCTGGATAACCCGCTTCGCCGGTTTCGTGAACCGGTGCTGAATCATTTCAAACGTAAGGTCCTTCCTCGCGTCGGCGGGGAGGGCCTTGTTTAGTTTCTCCATCATCTCCCGGTATCCCTCTTTCCACCCGTCATGCAGGTAAATCGGGGCGATGATGAAGCCGAGGGGATAACCTGCCCGTGCGGCTTTCGCAGCAGCTTCCATTCTCTCATGCAGCCGTGACGTTCCGGGTTCAAAGTATTTAATGACATACTCGCTGTTGATACTGAAACGAAACCGGGTCCGACCGTTATGCTCGGCATCGAGAAGATGGTCGATGTGGGCAAATTTCGTCACAAAGCGGAGCTTCCCGTGCTCGCTTTTTCCAAAGTACTCAATCGCCTGTTTCAGTGTGTGGGTCAGGTGGTCCACCCCGACGACATCGGAGGTGCAGGACGCTTCGAATCTCGTCGGCTCGGGGGCACGCTGCTGCATATACTCTTCGGCGGATGCAAGAATTTCATCCACGTTCACGTACGTCCGGATATACGGCTTATCTCCCATCGTCGTCTGAAGGTAACAGTAGTGGCAGTGGCCCATACAGCCTGTGACAAAAGGTATCGCGTATTCCGCCGACGGTTTCGATGTATCGAATTTCAACGTCTTCCGAATGCCTATAACGAGGGTCGATTTAGCTGTACGGTACCGCTGAAAATGATTGTCGCCTGGAAGGTTGCGGACCTGATTGTGGGAGGTCGTATGCCTGATTTCAATTCCCATATTCTCAAACTTCTGCTTGAGCTCTTTTCCGAGAGGATACTCCAGGGCACGCGGTTCGACATAAACGAGTTCCGGTACAAAAGGTTTAACCATAATACGTCGTATCCTCCGGCGTTCCGAATGCTTCGATGTAATCCTGCTGCGCTTCTTCCATTGTCCCATATACTGCAATGTCTTCGTTTAACGGATAATACGTCTCATACAGAAAAAGAGCGAGCTCCCCCGGCGCTTCCGGGTTCTCCACCACCGCTGCTTCCTGCACGTTGGCAACTCCCTGAACGTGGGGATTGCGGATCATGACGTAAACAATATCGCCTGGTTTGTCTGATTTAAAAACGGACATACGTATCACCTGCTTTGGTTTAGTTAGGGATATTGTTATCGACACGGGGCGGTATTATGTACAAAATGAAAGGGAGGAGATGAAAGGATAGTTGTAGAAAAAGAAAATGTACAGAAAGCAACAGCAGGGAGGAAACTTCTATGTATTATGGAGCTATTGAGGCCGGCGGAACAAAGTTTGTCTGCGCGGTCAGCAGAGACGGTGCCGGGATTGAAGCCCGCACGAGTATTCCGACAACGACCCCGGGGGAAACACTGAAGCATGTCTTTGCTTTTTTTGATTCTTACCCTCTGATTTCCATGGGGATCGGTTCATTTGGTCCGATTGATGTGAATACGGATTCCGATACATACGGCTATATCACCAGTACCCCGAAACCTGGCTGGGGATATTTTGACTTTCTCGGAGAAATAAAGGACAGATACAACGTTCCGACCGCATGGACGACCGACGTAAATGCCGCGGCTTACGGGGAGTTTAGAGAAGGAGGAGCGCGCAGTTCAGGAAGCTGTGTGTATCTGACAGTCGGCACCGGCATCGGCGGCGGTGCGGTTGTGGACGGGAAAGTGCTGGAAGGCTTCGGACATCCCGAGATGGGGCATATTCTCGTGCGCCGGCATCCCGAAGATGAATACGGAGGGAACTGCCCGTATCACGCCGACTGTCTCGAAGGAATGGCAGCCGGTCCGGCCATTGAAAAGCGTCACGGGCAGACAGGGGATATGCTGGCCGCCGACGACAAAGTGTGGGAGATCGAGGCTTACTATCTCGCGCAGGCTCTCGTTCAGTACACCCTCATTCTGCGCCCCGAAGTGTTTATTCTCGGCGGCGGAGTCATGAAGCAGACCCAGCTGTTCCCGCTCATCCGCCAGGAGTATCAGCGCCTTTTGAACAGCTACGTAGACACACCGGACATCGAAACCATGATTACATCCCCTGCGATCGGCGATGACGCCGCTGTAACAGGTTGTCTGCTGCTCGCAGCGGAAGTAAAAGCATAGTGTCCTTCCTTTCATCCTGGAAAGGAAAGGCGCGCTGCGGCTTTATCTTTTCAAGTTTCCATCTTTATCGAAGAACCGCTCGATGCGTTTTTCGACATCGGGATCTGGAATGAGCGGCGGGGCGTGGTGCGGTTTGATGCGGGCGTCGATGATCATCGTATCGCAGCCCCAGTGCTTGTTTTCATAAAAACTGTTCACCCCGTGGATATCGTGGGACGGGTTGCTGCGGGTGAAGGCTGCCCAGAGAAAATTCCGAAGCGATGCGGTGAGAAAGTCACTGTCGTCACAGATAACAATCACCGGGCACGATGGCAGTCCGCCTTCTGCTTCCACCGCCTCTGTAAGTCTGCCGCACTCCGCCGCGGCGGTTTCTTCATCCGAGTAGGCGGGACCTTCCACCGCGACAGCCCCCGGCATGATCAGCGCAGGATTCATAAAACCGTCCGCTTCCGCGGTAACGGCAGGGACCTGTGTGCAGAGGTCCCGTTTTTTATCACCATACGCCGCGATAACGACCTTGCTGCCGCGGTTCAGTGCTTCTCCGGAGTAATCGAGCGTGTCGATGGTGGTTTTCGTTTGAAAATGAAGATCGCGGTGCAGGTCGATCCGCTCCAGAATATAGGTAAGAAAATCGACCTCGTCATGGGTATCCAGTTCCCGTTCCAGTTCCGCTGTAATGAATAGGTATTTCGCGAGGCTCAGCTGCCCGGTTCCTAAAATCCGATTCGCGATGGTGAGCAGTTCGGTCGGCTGCTGCACGTCTTCAAACGGAAGATATCGTTCACTTCCTATCGCAAACAACAGAGGATGCACGCCGGCAGCATCGACGGCGTGTACTTCCTTCACGCCCGGGATTTCCTGTTTGACCGCATCTCCTGTGATCTGGTGAATAATGTCGCCGAACGTCGTGTCTTCCTGCGGCGGCCGGCCGACAACGGTGAACGGCAGAACAGCATCTTGTTTCGCGTAGACTTTGTGAATGTGAAGGACTGGAAACTCATGGGTGAGGCTGTAGTAGCCGAGGTGGTCTCCAAACGGCCCTTCCGGCTTCGTTTCTCCGGGATATACATCTCCGGTGATGACAAAGTCGGCGTCATGGCTGATGCAGTACCCGTCGATATAACTGTATTGAAAACGACGCCCCGCAAGCAGCCCCGCAAACGTCATCTCCGGCAGTCCTTCCGGAAGCGGCATGACCGCGGACAAAGTGTGCGCCGGCGGCCCTCCTATGAAGATACTGACTTTGAGCGGTTCGCCGCGCCGGACCGCTTTTTCCTGGTGGATGCCGATGCCGCGGTGAATCTGGTAATGGAGACCGGCCTCTTCATTGACGCGGTAGTCGTTGCCGTCCAGCTGAATCCGGTACATGCCGAGGTTGGAGTTCATGATTCCCGGGTTGTCCGGGTCTTCTGTGTACACCTGGGGAAGTGTAATAAATGCTCCGCCATCCCCCGGCCAGTGCTGGATAAACGGGAGATCAGCCAGCTGAATTTCTTCGAATCCGGGATTCTGCTTTTTTTTGGACGGAAGCGCGTTCACCGCCGCCAGTCCACTCTGTATGTTCCGCAGCGGATGCTTCAGTGCTTTCATCGGATCATTGCGGAGAGCTACGACATTCTGCGTGCGGTCCCAGGTTTTTCGGAAAATGAACCGGCTCCGTTCCACCGATCCGAACAGATTCGACAACGCCTGGTAAGACGATCCTTTTACATTTTCAAAAAGAAGGGCCGGACCGCCTGCTTCGTACACACGCAGGTGAACCGCTGCCATCTCAAGGTATGGGTCGACTTCTTCGGTGATCCGTATCAAATGACCGTGTTTTTCGAGGTCTTCCACACATTCTTTCATATTCTGGTACATACGCCGCCTGCTCCTATCGTTATGTATTTGTCCTCTGTCTTCATTCTAATGGAAACAATCCGGAAAAAAAACAGGGCAGGCTTTTCCCCCCTCAAATATGATAAGATAATAGTATCCATTTTGCAGAAAGCAGGTACATTATGACGGCAGAACAAGATAACGTGACACGGATTCACGTAGATAATAAAGAAGTGGTGCTTGTCGGTACCGCCCACGTATCAAGACAAAGCGCCGAACAGGTAAAAGAAGTCATCGATGAGGAACAGCCGGATTCGGTTTGTGTGGAGCTGGACGAGAAACGGTACGAATCGATGTCCAACCGGGATGAATGGAAGAACATGGACATTTTTAAAGTAATCAAGGAAAAAAGAGCCTCGCTTCTTCTCATGAACCTGGCAATCTCATCTTTTCAGAAGCGGACCGCCAAGCAGTTCGGCATTCAGTCCGGACAGGAAATGAAACAGGGTATTGAATCCGCCCGGGAAAGCGGGGCGGAACTGGTGCTTGCCGACCGTGATATCCAGATTACGTTCGCAAGAATCTGGCAGAAGGTTGGTTTTTTCGGCAAAGCGAAGCTCTTAATGATGATTATCTTCAGTATATTCAATAACGAAAGCATAACGGAAGAAGAGCTGGAGAAAATGAAAAATCAGGACATGCTTCAGTCGATGCTGCAGGAACTCACGCGTAGCTTTCCAAGGCTGAAAAAACCGTTAATTGATGAACGGGACCAGTATTTGTCCCACAAAATAAAGAATGCGCCGGGGGAGAAAGTAGTTGCGGTGCTCGGTGCCGCCCATGTGCCAGGGATTAAAGAAGAGATATATAAGGAGCAGGATCTTGGAGAGCTTGAGCAACGACCTGTCAGCAAGGCACCGAAGATCATCGCCTGGACCATCCCGCTTCTCGTTATCGCCGTCATTGCCTACACGTTTTATGCCAATCCATCGGCGGGGCTGCAGCAGACAGTAAGCTGGCTCATTTGGAATGGATCATTTTCCGCTGTCGGCGCGGCCGCGGCTCTGGGCCATCCTCTTACGATTATTACTGCCTTTATTGCAGCTCCGCTCACGTCACTCAACCCGCTTATCGCGGCCGGATGGTTCGCGGGGCTGATGCAGGCCTATATCCGCCGGCCGAACGTGGAGGACTTTGAACGCCTTTCCGATGATGTGCACAGTGCCAAAGGATTCTGGAGCAACAAAGTCACCCGGATTCTGCTCATCGTCGTGCTGGCCAACGTCGGAAGCACCATCGGAACCATGATCGGCGGAGCCGACGTCCTGCGCCTGTTTTTTGAAAATCTATAATAAAGAAAGGAGCCTGTATCTGTTCGGATGCCGGCTCCTTTTTTACATACAAAAAGCCGGCATACGCTAACTATGCCGGCATAACATCCAATAAAGAGTGATGCATAAAACAACAAAAGCCCTTCCTGCTCTTTCGTCCTTGCGGTCCTTAAACCGCTCCAGTGTGAATTGATCTACTGCTGTATTTTCTGTTTTCGTTTCATTCATCGTTGGGTTTCCAGCATGTTGAAATGAATGATGAGAGGGTGTGTAGACGAGGGAATCTACGTTTATTGTAGGGTGGGTATGAGGAACAATATACAATTATATCTTTTCCTCATACCAGCGTCAACTATTTTTTTATTACCCCTCGTGAGTTCCCTTTAAACCTATATACTGTGGGACAGAAGGCGAGAAATAAGCGCGGATCTCTTCTTTGTCGTCATGCGGCACCACTTTTCCCTGGATGTGCTGTGGTTCGTATGTTCGGGCGGATTTGTGTCGAAACCGGGCGGAAATTTGTCGATTACGGGCGAAAAAGCATGAAATACAAGCGGAAACCAGTCGAAAACGAGCGAACGCGGCTCAGGCCGTCTTCGGTTTTCGCAGCAGAAACATCAATCCTGCGATGAAATAGAGCAGGGCGGGCAGAAACGGCACAATCAGCCACCAGAAAATGAGCACGGTGAGCCCTGTCCCTGCGAGAAGAAAAATGCCGGACATGATGTCACCTGTCCGTCGGAGCAGAGCAATCACGCCAACAGCGGCAACGAGCAGCATCAACCCGGTATGCATTCCGTAGTTAATGGACTGAGCCTGTTCAAAGAACGTTTGAAATTGCTGCTCCGGAATATCCTGTGCTGGGTTTTGCTGCATGGACTGATTGAGAAACGTTTCGAAATCGGTGTTTGTAATAATGGTTCCAAATAGAAAGACAAGCCCCGACCCTATGACAAATAAGACGATGCCGCAGATCGTAAGAATTTTTTCCGGTTTTCTATGTTTCAATCGTCATTCCTCCCAGTTCATTGATAATATACCTGTATCATATCATCTGCTCTGTGTCGTTTCGAGATAGACCTCTGCAGTGATGCGGCGGAAATGGGATTGATGTATAATAGAAGGAGACAGGATAACCACGGAAAGAAGGACAAACATGAGATTAAGTATTCTGGATCAGTCCCCGGTTCTGCCGGGAAGAACGCCAAAACAAGCACTCGAGGATACGGTGGAGCTGGCCCGGATGGCAGAACAGTGGGGGTTCACCCGCTTTTGGATAACCGAGCATCATGATATCACCGGTATTGCAGGTTCCGCTCCGGAAGTGCTGCTTCCTCTTATCGGATCCCGGACAAGCACTATCCGGATCGGCACAGGAGCTTTGCTGCTGCCGCATTATAAACCGTTTAAAGCCGCCGAGATACATAATATGCTGGCGACGCTTTTTCCAGAACGGGTGGATATCGGTATTGGACGGGCTCCCGGCGGGTCCGCGGAAGCCACGCAGGTTTTATCCGATAACTTTTTACAGAATGCCGGAAGAATGCGGGAGTTGACACAGGAACTGCTGCAGTTTTTGGAAGACGATGATCCGTCACCGAATCCTTATGCGCCCCTTTCCGCTTCCCCGGTTCCGGAGACAGCTCCGGTGCCGTGGATGCTCGGTACGAGTGAAAAGAGCGCGGTACTTGCCGCGGAACTCGGCACAGCGTACGCTTTTGCTGCCTTTATGAGCGATAATGATGCACGAGAAATCATTCGCCGGTACCGGGAGCATTTCACCCCGGGGCGTCTGGTGGAGAAACCGGATGTCATCACGGCGGTATCGGCAGTATGCGCGCCGCATGCGGAACAGGCGGAGCAGACAGCCGATGAAACGTGCCGCTGGAATGTGAAGAAGGATAATACCGCTCCGATGACGAAAGAAGAAGAGAGACAGATAGAAAACATGAAGGCAGATATGATCATTGGAGACCCCGGCATGGTCAAAGAGCAGTTGGAGGATTGCCGGCAGAAATTTGGAGCAGACGAAATCATGTTATTTTCGTCCATTCCATCCCGGGAGAAGCGACGGCAATCCTTTCAGTTAATTGCGGAGACCATGGCGTAATATGAAAGAAAGAAGGGACTCATATGAAGATGAAAAAAATGCTGGGAGCAGCCGCGCTGACGACTGCTGCGGCTTTTTCCATTTCCGCTGCTGCCCAAGCTTCTTCTTTTTCCGACGTTTCCGAAGGATTCTGGGCCCAGGAGGAGATCAGCTATCTGGCGGATGAAAATGTGATGAACGGCTACCAAAACGGGGTGTTTGGAGTGAATGATGCCATCACCCGTTCCCAGGCCGCGCGCACACTGGTCCGGATTCATGGTCTGGACACGGCTGATCCGGAGCCTGTTTCATTCAGTGACATAGAGAAGTCGGACAGCGCATACCCGTCCATTGCTGCGGCAGTGGAAGCAGGCTACTTCGCGGACGCGGAGGCCTTTCATCCGCATGACCTGCTCACGCGTGCGCAGATGGCCGCCATTTTGACCCGGTCTTATAACCTGCAGACAGCGCAGCCGGTGGATTACAAGGATGTCCCAGAAGAGTACTGGGCCGAAGGGCAGATCAGCGCACTCGCCGCACACCGCCTCACTACAGGCTATGAGGACCTGACATTCCGGCCGTCTGAGACAGTAACACGCGCCCAGTTTGGTGTATTTCTTGCGAGAGCGGAAAAAGAGTCATTCCGCGCTCCTTATGCCGTACTGCCGCAGAAAGAAGCAGATGGTTTGTATTATCCAAAGGTTAACGGCTTGAGCGCTGACACGGAAGAAGTCATCAATCAAACGTTTGAAGAACAGGCACAGCAGGCTTCTGAGCGGCGTCGTGAAGTGGCTGAGCTTTCGGAACAGGAGCCGGATGAAGACTTGGCAGAGGCCTACGAATACCAGCAGGACTACCGGGTGGAAAGTAACACTGGTGACTATCTGAGTGTTGTGTTTGAATCGTATGAATTCACCGGAGGCGCCCACGGAATGAGTCATCAGGCAGCTTTCACCTTTGATCCGCAGACGGGGGAAGATGTGCAGCTGCAGCATCTCTTTGATGCAGATACAAATTACGCTTTTGTATTCAACGAAAGAATACGCTCCGGGGCACCGGATAACGGAGAAGCTTTCGAATTAATTGTTGATTTTGAAGGCGTTGACCCTGCCACGGATCAATTTTATGTCACGGAAAAAGGTCCGGCTGTCTATTTTCAGCCTTATGAAATAGGGCCTTACGCCGCCGGTATTCCTTCGTATACGGTGCCATGGGAAACCTTTTCAGCAAATGGCTCGGACCGTCCGGATATCCAGAGCTTTTCTTTTCAAATAGAGGGGATGAAAGATGAAGACACGTTCAAGTTGATGGATGAAGCCGGCATGCCGTTTACCACCTATGTGCCGCGATATTTCGATGTGGAGAATATATCTTCCGGGGCAGCAGATGGTGTGCTTGTCTCAGCTGCTTTCACCGAAGAAGCACAACCAACTGATGATCCGGTATGGCGCTTTATTTATCCTTCGTACGGAAAAGGTGGAGAAGGGACGCTGGAAAGCATGATTCAAAACGTTCACCATTACGCCCGGCAGGATGACGTGAACCTGCAGATCGTTAATGAAAATGATCATCCGGACTTTGGGGAATACGAGATTCGGTTTGAAAATGAGGAAGGCGGAACGTACCGGATCACTATTTTGGAACACGACGGAACGTTTATGGAATGGCACCGTGTATACCCGGTGGAGATGGAAGAAGGAATTGGTGCACGTGCAGAAGTATTGAAAGAACAGTGGCAATGGCGCGAATAGAAACAAATATACAGGTTAAATAAAACCCGGACGACAGGGCTTCTGTTACACGTAAGGAAGTTGATGCCGTCCGGTCTTTTTATGGTAAGGGGAAGCGGACACCTCTGGAGCATGCTCTTTTGAATGCACGGGCCCGAGGACATTACACGGCAGAGTCGCGTCTTTAGTGTCCACGGGAATTGGGGCGGAAGACACTAAGATCTTCGCGCAGCCGATTAGTGGCTTCGGAGCTCAGCCCGTGACCACTACGGTTCCGGTTCAGTGCTGTAGTGTCCATAAGATACCATTCTGTGGAGAGCAAGCTTTTGTATCCGACTGTTAGTGGAGAAAGGCAGGAGGGCTGATTGCTGAACCATCTGCCTTTCTTGTTTCTAAATCTCCAGCATATCGGATTTGAAATAATGATAGTTTACGTGATTCAGCATATTCACCCCGAAGAAATTTTTGAGTGCCAAGGAAGCTCCGCCGAGAGCGCAGGCATCTTCCCCAAGGTAGGAAGCTCTGATTTCGAGATAGTTGTTGAACTTGGACACCAGTTTCTGCTCCAGGTTTGCAATAAATGCCGTGTTTCCATTAATGATAGTGCCGTTTAAAACAATTTTTTCCGGGTTGAAGATGTTGATGATATTGTTTAGGCCAACAGCGAAATAATCCAGGTATTCTTCTATCACTTCATGATCCGGATTGGTTTTGAGCAGATGCTGGACGGTTTCAAGCGGTGCATCCTCAGGATACCACTCCTTAAGATGATGCTGTAATGCTCTTTCTGACGCGTATCGTTCCCAGCAGCCATGGTTTCCGCATGGGCAGGGGAGGCCTCCCGGTTCGACAATCATATGACCAATCTCTCCGGCGAAGCCCTGGAAACCGCGGTAGATCTGATAGTTGTTCATGATACCGAGACCGATCCCTGAATAAAACGTGATGCAGAAAAGGTCGGGTATATGTTCATAGTACACCTGCTCGGCGAACACACTTAAATTGGCGTTGTTGTCGACATAGACCGGTGTGTCAAAATGTTCTTTCAGAAGGTTCGTAATATGATGATGGGACCACTGCTGTTTCGGTGTATAGACGATTTCGTTTTCGTTGCTTACAATGCCGTGGATCCCCACTCCTATACCTATCAGGCCGATAGGTTCATATTGCCCGTTGAACGTCGAGACAGAAGGAGACAGATGATCCAGAAGCTGCTTCATTACTTCATCAAAATCAACCGTTTTCAAAGGAACACTTTCTTTATGAAACAATTCTCCTGTTAAATCACAGAAAACAAAGTGAAGGTTATGTTCATCAATATCTATACCTACGCTGTAACCGGCACTGCCGTTAATTTCAAGGAGAATCGGTTTGCGTCCGCGTGTTACCGACTCGCCTTCTGTTTTCTCGACAACAATCTGTTCGTTAATTAACTCACTGACCTGAGCCGAAATCGTTGCTTTATTGAGTCCGGTCTTTCGTGAGAGATCACTTCTTGATAATGAGATATTTTTAATGATTTCTTCAATCAGAATTCTTCTGTTCAGCTGTTTGATGTACGTTGCATCGCCTGTATCCAATTGGGTTCCTCCTCATCTATTCAAGCCGGTGTCATTGTAACAAAAAATGGATGGTAAGGTTTTTGAAAAAAATTTAAAAAAAAGTCTTGAAAAATGTACCGCTTACATATAGTATAAAATTAATAATTTGTTTAGTAAACAAATAATTTTTCGTTCCGTGAACGGAGGGTGTCTGTCATTATGAAAACGTTTATATCCGACGACTTTCTGCTGGAAGGTGAGACAGCAAAAGAACTTTATCACAACTACGCTAAACAGATGCCGATTATTGATTACCATAACCATTTAGTACCGGAAGAAATTCTGGAAGATAAACATTATAACGATATCGCTGAAATCTGGCTCGCCGGTGATCATTATAAATGGCGGGCGATGAGAGCAAACGGCATCGACGAAGCGTACATCACAGGAGATAAAAGCAATTATGAAAAGTTTCAGGCATGGGCGGCCACCATTCCCAAGCTTCTCGGGAATCCGCTTTATCACTGGACCCACTTGGAACTGCAGCGCTATTTCGGAATAGATAAGCTCCTGGACGAAACCACAGCACAGGAAATCTGGCAGGAAGCCAACGAAAAATTACAGCAGCCTGAGTTTTCCGCACGATCTCTGTTGAAGCGCAACAATGTAGTGTTTGTCGGTACAACAGATGATCCGTCCGATGATCTGGCATCACATAAAAAGCTTCATGACGAAGATTTCGATGTTATAGTTTCCCCGTCTTTCCGCCCGGATAAAGGACTTCAGATTGAGAAAAATGAATTTGAAGACTGGCTGACATCGATGGAAACAGCGGCCGGTTTCTCCATTCAAACAGTTGATGACCTTCTTCAGGCATTCTCGGACCGGATTGACTATTTTGATTCTCTCGGCTGCCGCAGTGCGGACCACGGCATTACCGCCATGTTTTTTGAATCCGCTTTGAAAACGGATGCAGAAGCAGTGTTTCAGAAAAAACGCGAAGGCAGTGCGATTGATGAAAAAGAAATAGAGCAGTATAAGACATACACCCTGCTTCGTCTGGCTGAGATGTATGCGGCGAAAAACTGGGTGATGCAGCTTCATATCGGGGCACAGCGCAACAACAACTCGAAAATGTTTGAAAAGCTCGGGGGCGACAGTGGTTTTGATTCCATCGGCGATGATCTGCTCGCCAGACCGCTTTCTCTCTTTCTGGATGCATTGGAAGCAAACGATAACCTGCCAAAAACTGTGCTCTACAGTCTGGATGCCCGCGATAATTATATTCTGGCTACCGCTGCAGGTAATTATCAGAACGCTGAAATTCCCGGCAAAGTCCAGTTCGGCACAGCCTGGTGGTTTAATGACCACATCGACGGCATGGAAAATCAAATGAAAATCCTCGCCAATACCGGGTTAATCAGTCAATTTATCGGAATGCTCACAGACTCGAGAAGCTTCCTTTCTTTCTCGCGGCATGAATACTTCCGCCGCATTCTGTGTAACCTGATCGGCAGCTGGGTGGACCGCGGCCGGGCACCAAAAGACATGGAACTCTTAAAAACGTACGTGCAGGACATTTGCTATTACAATGCGAAACGCTATTTCAACCTGTAAACGAAAAGGAGGGAGAAGCCTATGGAAATGAGCTTCCGGTGGTACGGAGAAGATGATCCGGTCACCCTTGAACATATCCGGCAGATTCCGGATACGCGCGGGATTGTCTCCGCAGTGTATGACATCCCGCCGGGCGAAGTCTGGCCTTTGGAGAAAATCGAGAAACTGAAGCAGACGGTGGAAGCCCATGATTTAGAACTGAACGTTATTGAAAGTGTCCCCGTTCATGAAGACATTAAAATGGGAGCGCCTTCCCGGGACAAATGGATTGAGAATTATAAAGAAACATTGCGCAATCTTTCCAGGGCCGGCATCCGCACTGTCTGTTACAACTTTATGCCGGTATTTGACTGGACCCGGTCGGAACTTGGGGCATCGCTCCCCGACGGATCGAACTCCTTGAAATACGACGAAGAGACAGTTGAGCATCTGGATCCTCTGAGCGGGGAACTGACTCTGCCGGGATGGGACCTGTCCTATCAGACAGAAGACTTAAGGA
The DNA here is from genome assembly GCF_900114715.1 of Salibacterium qingdaonense. Classification (GTDB taxonomy): domain Bacteria; phylum Bacillota; class Bacilli; order Bacillales; family Marinococcaceae; genus Salibacterium; species Salibacterium qingdaonense. The sequence continues at coordinate 17,860 of NZ_FOTY01000005.1, read as the reverse complement.
AAATCATGGATGCCTACCAGTCCATTTCTGAAGAGCAGCTCATGGAAAACCTGATTTATTTTCTGGAACAGGTGGTTCCAACAGCGGAAGAAGAGGGAGTACTGCTTGCGATTCATCCGGACGATCCGCCGTGGTCCATTTTCGGACTTCCACGTGTGGTAACGACCAAAGAAAATGTGGAACACATGCTTCACCGGGTCGACAGTACGAATAACGGGATTACTTTTTGTACCGGTTCTTACGGAGCGAATCCAGACAATGACTTGAACGGTATTATTGAAGCAGCAAAAGGACGGATTCATTTCGTCCATGCCCGGAACGTGAAATGGACAGGCTCCCGGTCGTTTCAGGAAACCTCTCATTCCATCAAAGATGGATCGCTCGATATGACGGCACTGCTGCAGAAACTGCATGAAGCCGGATTTTCCGGCCCTATCCGCCCGGATCACGGGAGAATGATATGGGGGGAAACCGGACGGCCCGGTTACGGTCTTTACGACAGAGCACTCGGGGCTGCGTATCTAAACGGCATTATCGATACACTTGATGAACAGACAGGAGAATGACACATGGAATTACCTTTTCACGTAGATTTATCAGACAAAACAGCAGTAGTGACAGGGGGCAGCGGTGTACTTGGTTCTGTATTCAGTGAAGCCCTCGCTGCCGCCGGGGCAAAGGTAGTAGTCCTTGCGAGAAACCAGGAAAAAGTGGATAACGTGACAGCCCGCATCAGGGATCAAGGAGGTGATTGTCTCGGATACAGCGTAGACGTACTGGACAAAAAGGCATTGCAAAAGGTATACGAAGAGGTCAAGGAAACGTTCGGACCCTGTAATATCTTAATCAATGGAGCAGGCGGCAACCATCCGAAGGCAACAACAACAAATGAGCGGTTTGCACCGGAAGATCTACAGGATGAAAACAACCAGACTTTTTTTGATCTGGAACCCGAAGCTGTAAATGAGCTGTTTCAGCTGAATTATCTCGGTACACTGGTTCCAACACAGGTATTTTCACGAGATATGGCCCTTCAGGACGAAGGTGCTGCGATTCTCAATATTTCGTCCATGAACGCTGTGCAGCCGTTAACCAAAATACCGGCATACAGCGGAGCAAAATCGGCGATCAGCAATTTCACCCAGTGGCTGGCGGTTCACTTTTCTACAGCTGGTGTACGGGTGAACGCGATGGCACCGGGGTTCTTCCAGACAGAACAAAATCGGGACTTATTATTTGATAAAGACGGAAACCCAAGCGAACGAGCCGGTAAAATCCTGTCCCAGACACCGATGGAACGGTTCGGGACTCCGGAAGACCTTGTCGGCACCCTGCTTTGGCTGGTGGACGAGCGCGCATCCGGGTTCGTGAATGGCATTGTCGTACCGGTGGACGGCGGATTTTCCGCTTATTCAGGCGTTTAAGGTAAACACATCAATCTTATGAAAAGGATTTCAAAAAAGGGGAGAGTAAATATGAAAAAGTATATGAAAGCAATTGGTGTAGGCAGTCTGCTTTTGTTTGGTGCAGCATGTGGAAACAGCGGCGGGGAGAGCTCAGGCAGTTCAGATGAAAGCAGCGGAAGCGAATCATCGTCAGGCAGCGAACAAAACCTGCGTCTGGCTCACAATCTTGGCGAAGATCATCCGGTGCATCAAGGGCTGGTCGATTTCAAAGATCGGGTGGAAGAGAATTCGGATAACATGAGTGTTGAAATTTTCCCAAACGGCACCCTCGGTTCTGAAAACGAAGTGCTGGAACAGGTGCAGAACGGCGGTATTGATATGACAAAAGTATCGGCCGGTGCTCTTGAAAACTTCGCTTCAGAATATGCTGTGTTCAGTCTTCCTTATATCTTCGAAGACCAGGAGCATTTCTATAACAGCATGGAGTCCGAACCAGTTCAGGAGTTGTATCAAAGCACAGAAGATCAGGGATTCGTCGGTTTGACGTATTATGATTCCGGCGCCCGCAGCTTCTACACAAAAGACACGCCCATCAAGCATCCGGACGACCTTCAAGGACTGAAGATCCGCGTCATGGACAGCCAAACTCAGATTGACATGGTCGAGCAGATGGGAGGTTCTCCGACACCGATGCCGTACGGAGATATCTATACCGGCCTGCAGCAGGGCGTCATTGACGGAGCGGAAAGTAACCCGACAGCATTGACCAACGGAAACCACGGAGAAGTAGCAAAAACATTCTCCTATGATGAGCATACACGTATCCCTGACATTGTCGTAATGAGCGCTGATACTTGGAATGGTCTTTCCTCCGAACAGCAGGACATTGTGAAAAACGCAGCAGAACAATCCACTGAAACTCAGAAGGAAATTTGGGCTGAAACCGTAGAAGAGGCAAAAACCCAGGCGAAAGAAATGGGCGTAGAATTCTACGAAGTGGATAAAGAGCCTTTCCGTGAAGCGGTGCAGCCGATGATTGAAGAATATCGTCAGGATGAAGCCGTTGCAAACCTTCTCGATGAGTTTGAAGCACTGCGTGAATAGAAAGTCTCCCGAATTCATTGTCCCCGATACCGGGGGCAGTGAATTCTCCATTGGTTAACAAAAAGGGGACATCAGGCTTGAAAACAGACATATCAGAAGTCGAAGGTAGAAACCGGTCTTCCTGCAATTTTTGAAAACCTCTGCATAAATAGCCTCCTGTCATGTTCGTCGAAAATGTCAGGTCGCATGCCGTAAAAGTCTGTTATCAAGCATTGGAGGAATCCGGCCGGCTGATCGGAGAACATGTTTAAAATACTGACGGCATCATGACAAAAGAAGGCATGGTACGTGTGAATGAAAATGAAAAAAGTGTATGAAAACGAAAACCGGAAAGTGCCTCATTTTTTTAAACAGCGATGAGACAGTAAGAATGAAGGAGGTTGTTTATGCTGACCAACATAAAGAAATCCGTGGCCCGTGTCGTCATGATTGTTGCTGCGGCTTTAACTGTAGTGATGGTAGCCGGCGCATTTTGGCAGGTATTTACCCGTTACGTACTGGGAGATCCCAGCACGTATACAACGGAACTGCTGAAATTTATGCTGATGTGGGTGGCGATGCTTGGTGCTGCCTATGCATTCAGCAAAAATGAACACCTTGCGATTGTATTCTTAAAAAACAAGCTCAAGAATAATAAAGCCGTTACTCTGCAATGGTTGATAGATGGATTGGTTATCGCGTTTACGTTAGCTGTTCTTATTATCGGGGGATGGGATCTTGCCACTTCTACGATGGGACAGCGTACACCGATTCTTAACATTCCTATGGGGTGGGTATATATGATTCTACCTCTGTCGGGAACGCTTATTATATTTTTCCAGCTTATTAATATCAGTGAGCGGAAAAAGGAAATGGCTGAGCAGCAGGATAGCAGCAAATCAGACGGAGAAGTCATTAGAGAGTAGGTGAAGGAAAGATGGCCTTACAAGCTGCGATAGCACTATTTGCAACGTTTTTTGTATTATTGGGAGTCGGGGTTCCGATTTCGGTGAGTATCGGTATCGCCTCTCTGGCTGCGGGCTTGATTGCTGTGCCTGCTGATATTGTTTTGTTCACAGCAGCTCAGAATCTAATAGGTGGTATGAACAGTTTCGCACTTCTTGCCATTTTATTCTTTATTTTAGCCGGAAGTATTATGAATAACGGAGGTATTGCGATCCGTCTTATCAATCTGGCAAAACTGATTGCCGGACGCCTGCCGGGTTCGCTTGCCCATACAAACGTAGTCGGAAATATGCTGTTTGGTTCTATTTCAGGTTCGGCAGTGGCAGCAGCCGCTGCGATTGGCAGTGTTATGTCTCCGCTTCAGGCCCAGGAAGGATATAAACGAAGTTATTCCGCAGCGGTCAACATTGCATCTTCACCTACCGGCTTTTTGATTCCTCCAAGCAGCGCATTGATTATTTTCTCTCTTGTGAGCGGAGGGACATCGATTTCGGCCCTCTTTATTGCTGGTTACCTTCCAGGTATTCTGATGGGACTGTCCATTATGATTGTCGCTTACATTATTGCGAAAAAAGAACAGTATCCGGTAGCGGATCCGATTCCTTTCCGGGAAAAAGTCAAGGTCATACTGGATGCCATCCCGAGTCTATTAATGATTGTCGTAGTTATCGGAGGTATCGTAGGCGGCATTTTCACTGCGACAGAAGGGGCGGCGATTGCTGTTATCTACGCTGCACTGCTGGCGCTTGCTTACCGCTCCCTGAGCTGGAGAGATATTCCTAAAATATTGACGGAAACAGTGTCGATGACCGGTATTGTTCTATTTCTTGTCGGAGCGTCCTCCATCATGTCGTGGGCGATGACGATTACCGGTATCCCTGCCGAAATCAGTAATGCGATGCTCAGCATTTCAGAGAATAAGATTATCGTACTATTTATGATGATGGTTATTCTATTGATTATCGGTACTTTCATGGACATTACGCCGGCGGTTCTGATCTTTACACCGATTTTCATGCCTATTGCCACACAGATGGGAGTGGATCCCGTTCACTTCGGTATTATCCTCATCTTTAACCTGGCGATCGGCATTATGACCCCTCCGGTTGGAAGTGCCTTATTTATAGGAAGCAGTGTTGGAAAAGTTTCTATAGAGGAAGTCATACCGACGCTCGTGAAATTCTTTATTGCCCTTATTATCGCACTGCTGCTGGTGGTCTATATTCCGCAGATTAGTCTGTTCCTGCCGCAGCTCTTGAATTTATTGTAAAGGAGTAGGAAACCATGAATAAAAAGGCGCATCGTTTCCATTGGCAGTTGGGAGAGGAGACTTCCTCTCTCCGGCTGATAAACGCAGCAGAAGATACAGAAATCCTGATCTTCATTCTGGAAGAAAATATCTTCCGCATTTACATCAAAGACCTGAACGAAGACCCGCTGCCGACCTGGAGTGTGGCTCCAGGTATGGAAGATGTTCCTTATGAAGGACGTGAACGTCTGGACGTCTCGCCATTTACTAATCCGGCCTATTCCATCAATCAAGTGAATGATGACGAATATGAAGTGCTGACGTCGCGGTTGAAACTGCATATGAAGCTGGATTCCCTGCAGTTCACCTGGTATGAAAAACAAAATGGCAGTTGGAACGAAATCGCGCGCGACCGGGACACGCAGAGCTATAATCTGGATGGGACCCTTGGCAGCGGCAGGCTCCATTACATGAAACGTACATCGGAGGACATGTTTTTCGGACTTGGAGAAAAGGCTGGTCCGTTAAACCGCCACGGACACCGTTACCGCATGCAGAATATGGATCCGATGGGGTATGACCCTTATTTAACGGATCCGTTGTATAAACACATTCCCTTTTTTATGACAAGAACAAAGGACAAGCAGTGGTACGGCATGTTTTACGACAATCTATCCACCAGTGTTTTTGACATGGGGAAAGAACTCGATAACTATCATGGGTATTACCGTTATTACCATGCAGAGTCCGGACCACTCGATTATTATATGATCAGCGGCCGGGACGCAGCAGAAGTAGTCGAAACCTACTCCTGGCTCACGGGGCAGACCGCCTTTTTCCCGAAATGGAGTCTTGGCTATTCCGGGTCGACGATGACCTATACCGATGCTCCCGATGCACAGGTGCAGATGAATCAGTTTATCCGGGATGCCCAGGCTTATGAAATTCCGTGCCACTCCTTTCAGCTGTCATCCGGTTATACGTCCATCGACGGCAAACGTTACGTTTTCAACTGGAACACATCCAAGTTTCCGGACCCGGCTGCGTTTGCGTCGCATTACAAGGAACACGGCGTGAATCTTTGCGCCAACATTAAACCGGCGCTGCTGCAGGACCACCCACTGTACAATGAGCTGCAGGAGAAGGGATATTTCGTGAAAAACAGAGAAGGTGATGAAGAAGAACTCGTTCAGTTTTGGGACGATCTCGGCGCTTACATCGATTTCACGAATCCGGACGCAGTGGAGTGGTGGAAAGAAAAAGTGAAAGAGCAGCTGCTGTCCTACGGGATTGAGTCCACATGGAACGATAACAATGAATTCGAGATATGGGACGGCGAAGCAAAGCTCCACGGGTTCGGAAATGAGATGAAGATGAAAGATGCCCGCCCGGTTCTGTCGCTTCTCATGACAAAAACTTCGCTCGATGCGCAGAAAGAATTCACTCCGTCCGCGCGCCCGTATGCGATCACAAGATCCGGCGGCCCCGGACTGCAGCGTTACGCCCAAACGTGGTCGGGGGATAATTACACGAGCTGGGATTCACTGAAATACAATGTACTGACCGGTATCGGGCTGAGCCTTTCCGGTGTGTACAATTTCGGTCATGATGTCGGAGGTTTTGCCGGTGGCGCCCCGGAACCGGAGCTGTTTATCCGCTGGATTCAAAATGGTATCGTTCATCCAAGGTTTACGATTCATTCCTGGAATGACGACGGATCGGTCAACGTTCCATGGATGTATCCGGAATATATCGAACCAATCAAACGTTTGATGGACTTCCGCGAAACACTCATTCCTTATTTGTATCAGCTCATGAAAGAGGCGCATGATCACTACTCACCGATGATTCGCCCGATGTTTTATTCATTCAGTCACGATGAAAAGACATTCGAAGAATCGTATCAGTTTATGCTGGGAGAAGATGTGCTTGTGGCTCCCGTTGTGGAAAAAGGAGTGGAGACGATTGGTGTGTACCTGCCCGTCAACGAAAAAGGCTGGTACGACTGGCATACAGGAGCGTATTACCATAGTGGGCAGACCATCATCGTGGACGCTCCGATGGATCGTGTTCCATTATTCGCCCAGGCCGGCTCCATTATACCGGTCGATTCGAAAGAAGATAAAATGCAGGAGAGCGAGCAGCGCGGTTACCTCTGTTTTCCGCTTCAGGAAGACGGGGACGTGCAGCTCCGGCATTATGAAGACGACGGCGCGTCGAATGACTACAAAGAAAATGTGTATACAATCAATGAGGTGAATGTACAGACGAGTGGTGCGGACGTCGAAGTGAAGCTGCACTCAAATGGCTCCTACGACCTGCCGTACCGTGACGTCACACTGTATTTCCCGGGTTATATAAGCGGAGATTTAGTGTTGAACGGTAAGAAGCAAAGCACACAGGCAGACGAGTATACAATACCCATCAAGTAAACAGAAAGGGCATTATGAGCTAATCATAATGCCCTTTTTAAGGTAATGCGGCTGGACGGCGGGGGATGCTTCGTCATTCGAGTTCTTTCAGCAGCCGGCACCAAAAAACTATTTCCCGGGAAATAGTGTCGAATATTTCGAGCATTTCCTGCAGTCATAAATGCTTTTATTTCATAAACTGTGTCAAAAGCGCAGCGGTTAGGCAGCCGGTTAACGACTTTTTTATCCCCCACGGCCAAATTGCGGAGCAAAAACACCGTAAACGTAAGTATGAATGGTTCATAGGACAGTTTGGCCGGCTGCGTCCTCAGTCAAACGCAACGTAGAACGTCTCATAACGACGTTTATCGTACTTGCGAACTGGCTAAACGTAACTGGGAGAAGAAAATAGAAATATTTCAACTGGTATCACTGTTCCGATCGCAAGCTGCAGGATGAATCTGGAGAAAGATTGAAATGAAGATTAGAAAATCCCAAAATATGAGGATTGTATTTTATAATAGCCATTAGAGAGATAATAGAGTATATCACCACTAACGGCGGGGGCGGCACAGATGGATACTAAAAACACAATGAGGAGTAAGGGAGGATATTATGGCTGAATATAAGGAAAGAGTAAAGGAAAAGAAAACGGAACTGATGCGGTTAACGAAAGATTTCAGTCAAGCATATTTGAATGAAGAGTATGATGAAATCATTGAAAAATTGATAAATAAGATGGCTAGAAAGAGAGAAGTTCCTTTTGTGGCAGGTAAAATTGAAATTTGGGCAGCAGCTGTTATACATGCCTTGGGAACGATCAACTTTTTATTTGATAAGCAGAGCCAGCCTTATGCTACGGTGGATGATATTAACACGTTTTTTAACACAAAGAAAAGTACCACCGGGCAGAAATCAAAAAAAATCAGAGACATGTTTAAAATGAGTTATTTTGACAATGAATTCGCCACGGCATCTATACAAGATAATAATCCATTTGACACGTGGACGATGATAAATGATTTTTTTGCACCCCGGGATCCGGTCAAGGAAGAGGAGCAGGATGAACTTGTTATGATAGATGAAATGGAGGTCGTAGCAGCTCAAATAATAGCCGGAAAAGAACTGAACATAGAAAAGTTGTATATGAAAAATGATCTGATTGAGATGCTCGGCGTAACGCATGAAAGACAGCAGCTATTCTATAACTACCTATTCCAGCATATGAGTTTTCCTTTTCCGGCGGTGTATGAAGAAGAAGTGGGCCCTTTGCAGCTGGCAGGAACCGAGGTCACCTGTGTTGGATTAGACCAAAAGATGAAAGTGGATGAATTTTACGGTATTTTAGTAGAATGCAGAGACGGAAAGAAAAAAACGATACTTCCCTTAGCAGATATCATCGTGGATAAAAATAATGAGAACAGCAAATTCATTGAAATATATAGTGAGTGGCTCTGGGTTTATTCCTAAACCATTTATTATGCAAATAATGGTCATCTATGGTGTAGAGGAGAGGAAAATAATTGGGAAAGAATAAGAAAAATATCGATTGGTCTGAAGCGAAAAAACGCTGCTGCTTGACCCAGGGTGACATTCACATGGCAAAAGAACTCGGTATGACACCAAAGAGCTTAGTGAAAAATATACCTTCTCCTTCCCAGTCATGGAAAGCGCCGGTGAAAGTATGGGTTCGTGATTTATATGAAGAAAAGTTTGGGAAAGTCAAATCAAATCCCGATAAAGGAGATGAACCGAAAACAAAAAAGGAACAAAAGACAACTAGAATGGATGAAAACCTGCCCTTTTAATTAGAAGGTTTTTTACTATCATTACTCTTATCCTCAAGCGAAAGACCGGATTCGTACTTTTCTTCAATTACCCGTTGTACCTTCTTTTTTTTCCTTGAGCACCGGCAGAGGATGAAAAAAATATATGATACGATACAGAAAAGGAGGAGATGAACGATGACATCTACCGAACAGCAGTCGTTTACGATCGACCTTGGAAATAATCTGTTTGTCCGCGGAGACGTCCATACTCCAGCAGAACAAACAAAACGTCCCGTCGTTATTATCTGCCACGGATTTAAAGGACACAAAGACTGGAACTTCTTCCCGTATACTGCGGATAAACTGGCAGCAAGCGGTTATTACGCGATTCGTTTCAACTTTTCCTGCAACGGGGTGGATAAGGAAGACTTTGATGAACTCGACAAATTCGCGGTAAATACGTATACGCGGGAGCTGAAAGATCTGAAAGCGCTGCTTCAGGCAGCAAAAGACGGGGACCTTCCGTATTCGGATATGTTCGATACGGACCGCACAGGCATTGTCGGGCACAGCCGGGGCGGTGCGACGAGCATTATTTTTGCTGCTGAACACACGGAGGTCAAAGCAGTGGTTACCTGGAACGGTGTCGCGGATGTCGATTTTCTCGGGGAGGAACTGAAACAGGAAATCCGTGAAAAAGGTGCCGGGTACATTGCGAATAAACGTACGAACCAGGATATGGCGATCAAAGCCAATCTGCTGGAGGATATCGAAGCCAACAGAGAACGATTCGACATTCTGAGCATAATAAGCGGGATGGATACTCCTCTGCATATCATACAGGGTGACGCGGATGGCAGCTGGCTGCAGGAAGGCGCGGAAAAAATGCGCGATGCCGCATCCGAACATTCTCTCACTATCATCGAAGGCGGCACCCATACCTTCAATGCAGCCCACCCTATGGAGCATGTCCCGCGTGAACTCGAACAGGCAATAGTGAAAACAACAGACGTTTTAGATGATTATTTAAGATAAAACCTGCCTCCCTTTTAAAATAATGGTGGGAAGACCCATTCCAATTATTTCAGATTCATGTTAAAAGAAAGAGAAACAACCACGCCTGTTGATTTACCATATAAAGGAATGGGGAAAGGTTCTATGAGGAGGGTGCATCTGTGATCAAAGTATGTATCCCCCCTTCTTTTTCGTTGGGCGGAGCCGTCTGCCCGACTCCAGCGGGAGAAGCGTCAGCCGAAGATCACCGGAGGCTCATACGAGGTGAGTCAGATCGGCGTTGGCACAGGACGTGCCGGACTTAGCCGATCTTCCTTCCGGTATGTAGCTGAGGCGACGCCCGCGGAAAGCGGGCAGGAAAGGCGGAGTCCAACGAAACGCTTCCTATATTTGGATAATCAACAGCCGTGAGAAATAACATTTTTATACGAGGGGGAGGCGCTGGTGGGAAATCATATTTTATATGTGGAAGATGACAAGGAAATAGCTGATTTGGTCCTACATGATCTTCATGACAAAGGGTATGAATGCACGTGGTTACGATCAGGGCAGCAGCTGGAAGACCACCTGCCTGATACGGACCTTTTACTGCTGGATATCATGCTTCCAGGTCTGGACGGTTTCACGTTAGGGAAGCGGATACGCGGACAATACAGCAGTCTTCCCATTCTCTGTTTAACCGCCCGGACTGCCATTGAGGATAAGCTTACCGGCCTTGGATTTGCCGATGATTATCTGACGAAACCGTTTCATCCGGAGGAACTGCTGCTGCGGATTGATATTCTGTTGAAGCGGTACGACAAAGTCAGATTGGACACCCTGACACTACGGCACCTGAGCATTGATCTGAACGCTAATCATATTGTAAATACAGAGACGGGAAGAGAAATCATCCTGACGGAGAAACAATTTAAGATCTTTCGCTATCTCCTTAAAAACGCCAATCACATTTTAACGAAAGAACAGATTTATTCGAATGTATGGCAGGAGCCGTATATCGAAGGGGATAAAACGTTAACCGTTCATATCCGCTATTTGCGGCAGAAACTCGAAAAAGATCCACAGAATCCTGAGATTATTGAAACGATCCGCGGGTTGGGATACAGGGTGAGACGGTGAAGTTATCAACGAAATACATACTGATCATTCTGTTGGCTGTTTTAATCTTTCCCGTCTCGTTTTTAGGTGTTAATTTTCTATATTATCTTGTCATTACGCAGCTGGCTGATTTTTCCCCGGAAGAATACTATGATCCGGAAGAAATAGAGGAAACGTGGGCCCGGGAGATAGATGCTCTGGAAGGAGAGGAAACGCGGGACATCACATCATCCTTACGGAATATGGATAGGTATCCGGATTCTGTTATCTTTTGGGTAAAGGATAACGGTCAATTACTGATGTCAAACGACCCTTCAAAGAATGGGAGCACGCAGTGGGATGTTTCCAGCCTGATTCAGTACGTGGAGGAGGACAGTGGTGGAGAGTATTTCACGACCTCGGCCTATCTGCAGGGAGCAGAGGCCGGCGGCTATGCGTTTTTGCAGATCCCTTCTTCTTATTTAGAAACGAACATTGGAGTAGGGCAGTATCAATACTCCACGATTTGGTTCATTGCCATAGGGTCCTTCTGGTTTTTGTTTATTTATATTTCCTGGCTGTTTTTTAACCGCACGAGAAAACGTCTGGTAAGAATGCAGGAAAAAATGGAAATCAATGAAAACCAGCTTATCCCGTCCAGAATGAAAATAGAAAAAGAGGACGAGATAGGGCAGCTGGAACATTCGTTTAACCAAATGGTCGAACAATTAAACGAAAGCCATGAGAAAGAAAAACAGGAAGCGCTGATTCGGAAACGTCTCATTTCGAGCTTATCGCATGATTTACGGACACCTCTGTCTATCATGAACGGTCATGTACACAAACTGAATCAGCATGAATTAAAGGAAGATATGGCAGAATCGGTTCACGTCATCAATGAAAAGATCGTTTTTCTTTCAGAACTGATCGATAACCTTTCCTCGTTCACCGTATTAAGTGAGGGAAAACTGCCGATGAACAGAAAGCAGAAGGATATCGCAGCACTTGTCCGCTCTTCTTTGATCGCCTGGTATCCAGTCCTTGAAGAGCAGGACTTTGAGATGGATGCAGCGTTACAGGAACCTATCCACTGGAATGTGGATGAAATATGGTTCCGAAGGATTTTGGATAACCTTCTGCAGAATGTCCTGCGTCATGCGGCGGAAGGAAAATATGTCTCCGTGAGGACGGAAAAAGAAACATCGATGCTGGAAATCCAGGACCGGGGAAAAGGAATGCACCACCCCTCCGGGAAAAGCGGCGCCGGCATCGGTTTATCTATTGTCGACATGATGCTGGAACAGATGGAGCTTGAAAAAAGAGTATCCACCGGCAGCAGTGGTACTACAATCACCATTCTCCCAAAAGAGAACTGACTTTCCTTCATTAGGAAGTCAGTTTTTTTACATGTGCCGTCAGTCATTTTTTAACCTGATTTTAACCTCACGTCCTACTTCGATTTAACCTTCGCCAGCTACAATGGCAGTAAATCGAAAGGCGGGTGCAGACCAATGTCCTCTTTGTTAACAACGGAAAACGTTCATGTAGAAATGAAAAAAGGACAAATTCTAAAAGACGTGAACCTCTCCTTTGAAAAAGGAAAGATCTATGGCCTGCTCGGCCCTAACGGAGCTGGAAAAACAACATTGTTAAAAACGTTATTGGGAGTATTTCAACCTACATCCGGAACCGTCCATTTCCAGGGAGAAAATTTATATAACCATCCAGGGAATGATCTACTGAAAGGCATCGGCAGTATCATTGAGTTTCCCGGGTTTTACGATAATTTGACTCTATCGGAAAATTTGGTTCTGCATTTGAGATATCTGCAGCAGCAGTTCACCGCGGGGCGTATCGATGCCCTGTTGCAAACAGTCGGGCTTTACAATGAAAAGGATAAATTGTTTTCCGATACTTCACTCGGGATGAAGCAGCGGCTGGGCATAGCAAGATCAATCTCCCATCAGCCGATGCTGCTACTCCTTGATGAACCAACCAATGGATTGGATCCTCATGGGATCAAGGAAGTAAGGGAAATGCTTATTAAAGAAGTGATACAAAACAATACAACGATCGTTATTTCCAGTCATTTGTTGAATGAGATCAATTTAATGGCAGATGAATTAATTTTTATAAATCACGGGGAAGTGATATTCGAAACGATCAACATGGATGTATCGGACAACTTTTTGTATAAACTTCGTACTCCCTTTGAGATGAACCGGGATTTTATGTCAAAGCTGAAAGCTCATATGGTACTGCGTGAAGGGGACCAGGTCGAGTTTGTTTCTCCTCTTTCCCTGGAAGAAATCGAGGAAATTCTGATAAAAGAGCAGGTTTCCATAGAAAGACTCGATGTCTTTGAACTGTCTTTGGAAGATTTATATTTAAAACTGCTGTCGGAGGGAGAAACCAATGAGTATGTTAGTGAAAAATGAATGCATGAAGCTTAAACGACAGAAAATGGTATACGTTATATTAGTGATCAGCTTTATCCCTTATCTGATTAACACCGGAGGAATGCTGGCAACAGGCGCGATGGATCCTGGTAACTATTATTTCTTTGTATTTAACCAATACGCCATATTATTTCCGGCTCTTGTGTTTATTTTTTCCGGCTTTTTTTTCTATACGGAGTTTCAAAATGGTACGACGTTAAACTGGATCTCTTACCCATTTCATAATTTCTGTTTAATGTTTTCGAAAATGGCCGCAACCTTTTTGTTACTGCTGGCGACATCACTTATCAATCATTTGGTTCATTTGTTTACGCTTTGGATGCTCTTCAGGACAGAAACAGGGGTTATGGACGTTTTATCCAGATTTTTTACATCGATTCTGTTCACTGTATTAACATTGCTGGTTATTCCGATTGCGGCTCTGCTGGCATTTGCCACGAGAAACATTTTAAGTGTGGTCGTTGCAGGGCTTGGTTCAATATTTATTACAACGGTATTGTTAGGCGCGGATTTTTCAATCTTGTTTCCGTTTTCGTTTATTTATCGCGCAACGATCCAATTTTATGATGCAGCTATGGGGTATGAAAGTGCAAAACTTGTGTTTTGGGGAGGTTTTCTCTTATTCACTTATATCAGTTTTTCATTGATTGGGCTGTATAAATACTCCCGGAAGTCACGGATGAGTTAACGGAAATTTATTCATTATTTCGAAGTGTAGGAGGAGAAATATGGAACAATCTGTATTCATTATCGCAATGGTTGCGTTAGGTAGTACACTTGTATTGTTCATCAGTAGTATTTTGAATGAGGGATTAAAAGGAATACGTCGTTTTAGTAAATGGTTAATGACATTGTTTCTTGTTTACGTTGTAACGTATGCCCTATATCTGTCATTTCAATTTATTTAGAGGAATAAGAAAAAATATAAAAGTAAAGGCCCGCTGAATTTATGTCTCTCATTATATCCTGCATGTTAGAGAATAGTCAGCCATGGCATCTCCCCTCTCTGGTTTACATGAACCAAAAGGAGAGACGCAGTGCTGATGTTTACCAAAGTTAACGTTGATTAACGAGCCTTGACATTTTCGATGATAAAGCCGCTGTTCACAAGTGTAGGCATCCGCGCCATGTCATAACGCAAATCCTGTTCGGGCACCTGATATGTCATGTGTCCGGTTAAAAACTCCATGCTTGTTTTCATGAGCATGATGGTAATCCATTCCCCTGCACAGCGGTGTCCGGTATAATGATCGCCGCCGCCCTGCGGGATAAAGGAAAATGGGTGTCCTTCCCAGCCCCGGAACCGTTCCGGACGAAACACTTCAGGGTCTTCCCAGAGATCCGGATGATGATTCGTTCCGTAAATATCCATGATAACAAGCGTCCCTTTTTTTAAGCGGTATTTATTCCAGAGAAAATCTTTTCGCACGACCGCGCCGGTAAACGGTGCGAACGGGTAATACCGCCGGAGTTCCTGCACAAACATCCGGGAGTACTCCTCATTCTCCGTATTAAGCAGTTTTTCTTCTAGGTCCGGATAGTCATGCAGAGCCAGAGCTCCAAACATGATGAAGCGCCCAATGGCCACAATCGGCCGCAGCACATTGATTAATTCAACCGCGGCCGCAGCGGCAACCATTTTCCGGCCATTTCTCTCTGAGTGCATCGCGATGATATAAGCCGCTGTATAAGGGGCCGGCTGCTGTTCACCGTAGCGCACCTGTTTGATGACCTGCTGGATCCATTTTTCGGAACGTTCCCTGGCTTTCTTTCCCTTTTTATAGCGGAAGCCTGTGCCTCCGAAGGCATCAATCATACGGCTGAATTCAGTCGTGCGCTGCTTCACTTCATTTTCAGGCAGCGGCACACCGGCCCATTCACAGGCCGCACGGCACATGATTTCTTCTGCTTCGTCAAACAGAACAACTTGGTCACCCTTTTCCCATTCTTCAGCTTTTTGTGCCCACAGTCTTTGCGTGATTGTCTGAAGCTCCTGTAGACGGTCGGGGGTCATCAGCGACAGAAACATCCGTTTCCGGTGCTTATGGTCCTCCCCGTCCAAGCCCTGCACCCCGTTTTGTCCGAATAAAGTTTTTTTAACTCTTTTTGGAGCAGCCCCTTTTCTTTTAAAAAAACGATTGTCATAAAAAACGCGTGCTGCTTCCTGCCCGCTCAGACAGATTGCTTTTTTTCCCATCAGCCGGGTCTGAAAGATATTAGACTGTAAATGGTCACGCCGGTTCGGGACAAAATGAAATCCCTCCGATAATAAATCAAGCGTGTGATCCAGCCCTTTTTCTTTTGGAATCTGTCGATACGCCATTTCAACACGTCCTTTTATCATTTTCTATAAAAAGAGTTCCACTTTTTTGCTGCCTTTAATCGTATAGATGCTTATTATATATAGACGCAGCACAGCAGACTGAAATCTCTTTATAAAAAATTTCGTCATGCAGTGATCCAAAGGCGGATGTTTTTCGTTTCCCTGTATAACAAATCAAAAAGGAGTGTTTGATGATGAAAGGGAAACGAATACTTACGATATCGCTGGCTGCGTCCATGCTGGTGCCTTCTGCGGCGATGGCAGCGGACAACAGTGAATCAAAAGACATGATGGAGCCGACGGTATCCACCTCGGCCGCGGACTTGAGAGCAAATCTAAGTCAGCTGCTGGCTTCGCACTTTGAATATCAGGTGCTGACCGCGGTAAAAGTGTACCGTCAGTCTGACGATGCGGACATGGTGCGGGAGAGACTCGAAGAAAATGCACAGCAGATTACAACCGCAATGGAATCCATTTACGGAGAAGAGGGAGCTTCCCAGTTTGCAGATATCTTTTCTTCTCAGTACGAAGACAGTTCGGAACTCGGCATGGCGCTTCGCAATGGAAACATGGATGAGAGAGAAAAAGTGAAAGACCAGCTGCTGAATGACTTCCCGTCCGAACTTGGCGGATTTCTCGGCACGGCGACTGAAGGCAATCTTCCAGCCGATACAGCCGAACAAGCGCTACGTGCTCATGAGCAGGACGTTATCAATACAGCAAAGCATTTCGTGAACGGAGATTATGAAGAAGCCTACGCTGCTTACGATGAAGGCTACAAGCAGATGTACACGATCGGCGGCGCCCTATCCAGCGGTATTGTAACGCAGATGCCGGAGATGTTTAATCATACCGAAGCGATGACACCGGCCGCTGACCTCAGAGCTTCCTTCAACCAGCTGCTCGGCCTTCATTTTGACTATCAGGTGCTGACGGCCGTGCAGGAGTCTCAGAATGCCGATGGTGCCGAAGCTGCAAGTGAAAAGCTTGAAGCCAATGCCGGCGAAATGGTGACAGCTGTTGAATCCATTTACGGGGAAGAAGGAGCGGCTCAGTTTGCAGAAATCTTCTCCAGCCAGTACGAAGATACATCAGGTCTTGGCAATGCCATCGAAAATAATGATGACATGCAGAAGGAAGAAGTAACAGACAGTCTTCTGATGGACTTTCCGGAGGAACTGGGAATGTTTCTGGAGACAGCAACAGAAGGCAACCTCCCGGCCGACACGGCGGAATCGGTGCTGAATGCCCATGAGCAGGACGTGATCGATGTTGTGGAGTCGTATGTGATGGAAGACTATGAGATGGCGTACAACTCTTTTGATGAAGGCGGCGAGCGCATGTCCACCATTGGCACAGCCCTATCCGGTGCGATTGTGACGCAGATGCCGGAGATGTTCGCCCAGGAAGAAGAAAATGATGGATCAGAAGAACCGGAAGAACCTCAGGATCCGATGAACCCAAGTGCCGTAGACATGTATTCCGATATTAACGCGGACTTCTGGGCGGTGAACGAAATCAGTCATCTGACAGATGAAAATATTATCAAGGGCTACATGGATGGAACGTTCGGCCCGAATGAACCGATTAAGCGGGTGCAGGCGGCGAAAATCATCACAGGAGCGATGGATCTTTCAACGGACAACCGTCCGGATGCCGGATTTGATGATATCAGCTCGGAGTATTACGGCAAAGCCTACATTGACACCGTAGCCGATGAAGGTATCATGATGGGGCACGGCGATGAGTTTAACCCGAATGATACGCTGACCCGTGCACAGATGGCTGTTGTTCTCGAGCGGGCGTTTGGTTTTGAAGCAGAAGGATCGAATGCTTCCTTTACAGACATTTCGTCTGAGTACTGGGCGCATGACGGTATTCACGCTGTTGTTTCCGCAGGACTTGCTAGCGGCTACCCGGATGACACTTTCCGTCCCGGTGAGTACGGCATTTGATTTGTACCACCAATGCAATCTTTTTTACCAACGAATGCAGCGTATTTTACCACTCTCTGCATTTGTCTTTACCATTCCACTGCCTCCTGTATACTTAGTGGGCATGCCTTACGGCATGACATTAGGAATACAGGAGGTTTTTTATGTT
>NZ_FOTY01000020.1 GCF_900114715.1 Salibacterium qingdaonense | reverse complement strand
TTTTTCCTTTCTATGGCTTCTTATGGACAGTATACCCGTCTATGGATGGACAGGCAACGCCGTCAGCAATCGGTCATTTGAAAACAGCATTAACACTGATAGGAAAAGATGTCGTTCTTTTTCCATTCACATCAAGCGGCAGGGAAGGATCTGAGCATATCTCAGAGGATATGTCTTTTATCGGCTCGGAATACGATGGAGGATATGCAGAGTATGTCGTTTGGCCGGCTGACTTATGTTATGAGATGCCTCTATCCGATTCGGTCGAAAGTGCTGCGTTTTCTGTAAGCGGCATGACGGCCTGGCACATGGTGGAACAAATCCAGGTAAAGCCGGAGGAAACGATTGTCGTGACCGGTGCCAATGGCGGCGTCGGTTCTCTGAATGTCCAAATGGCTGCCAATGTATTCGGGGCTGAAGTAATCGCGGTTGTTGGGGATCTGGATCTGGAGGATAAAATGAAAGAATTAGGAGCTGCTCACGTCCTATCGTATAAGTCCAGCCAGCTTGCTGATCAGATCCTCGAAGTAAACGGCGGGCCTGTGGACTCCGTCCTGGATGTCGTCGGCGATGCTTTGTTTACCACGTCGTTGCAGGTACTCAAAAAGGGGGGCAAATTCTGCACTTCCGGTTCAGCAGGCGGGCAAAAGACAGAGCTCGATTTCAGGACCCTCTACTTAAAGCACATCACCCTGTATGGTTCTGTTTTAGGGACAAGAAAAGAGTTCGAACAAATGCTTGATGCTATAGCAGAAGGCAAAATCAAACCTGTCATTGACCGCACGTTTCCACTGGAAGAAGCTCGAGACGCTCAAACCTATTTTAAACATGCAGGGAAACTCGGGAAGATCGTGCTTATTCCGTAAAAGTATTTCACCCTTTGTACTTTTCTCCCGGACTCATGCGTTTAAACGGAATAAGAAGGGCGGTCATAACGCCGTCCACCCTCCATCCACTTTAATGGTTTCTCCGGTAACAAAATTAGAAATCGTTGAGGATAAGTAAAGCACTGCGCTGGTCACATCAGAAGGATCTGCCAGTTTTCCAAGGGGAATACGTTGGTAAACATCCTTTTCAAACGCTTTGTCTTCAAACATGGAAGAGGTCAATTCTGTATTGATAAAAGTAGGAGCCACAGCGTTTACGTTTATATGATACTCAGCCCATTCTATAGCAAGCGTCTTCGTAAGCTGAATCATTCCCCCTTTACTAGAGCAATACGCTGCCCGGTTCCAATACCCCACAAAGCCCATTTGGGAAGCAATGTTTATTATGTTTCCGCCTTTATTTTCCATCATGCAGGCTGCTGCCTTCTGGCTGCAGAAGAAAGCAGACTTTAAATTAGTGTCCAGCACTTGATCCCAATCTTCTTCGGTAACGTCAATGGCAGGTTTAGTAATGTTTAGTCCGGCATTATTTACCAGTATGTCAAGGCTCCCTGCATAGTCCACAGCCGTACGGAACATATTCTCCATATCCTGCATATTTGTGACATCCATCGCCATCGATGAATATAAGGGAGATACAAACAAAGGCAATTATCAAGTCCTTATCGCTGATGGCAGCACCGGGGAACCTCCTTGATATTCTGCCGGATCGAACCGCCGCTATCGTTAAACAGTATTTACGGGAAAAAGGGACGAACGTGGAGATGGTGGTCATGGATATGAGTCCTTTGTCCAACAGGCACTAGGATCCCCAATTATAATTCTCTGATTAAATAGTAACATTTTAAATTTTCTAATGATTATTGAAAATACTATTGAAAACATTCAGAGTTATGTTAAAATACGTATATAAATCATAAAACCGGTTTCAGAAACCGGTTCGGTTTTTAAAAACGGGATGTAATGTTTGTATTTACGTATAAAGAAAGGTGAAAATATATGCCCACTATAAACGATGTAGCAAAAAAAGCAGGTGTATCCAAAAGTACTGTTTCTAGAGTTCTTAATGATAATTTTAGTTATATGTCTGAAACGACAAAAAAGAATATTATCGAAGCAATGAATGAACTTAACTACACTCCCAACTCAGTAGCTCAAAGTCTGAAAAAAAAATCTACCCAAACTATTGGTATTATTCTTTCTGATATTTCTAATCCTTTCTGGTCTGAAGTATTAAAAGGAGTCCAGAGCGAGTGTACAAGAAGTGGTTACACCTTAATGGTAAGTAGTTCTGAAGAAAATGCAGAAGTAGAAGAAGAAAATGTACTTACGTTAAAAAATAAGCAAGTAGATGGCTTAATTATTAATACTACTGGTGAAAATACAAAATTGTTTGATAATTTAATTAAAGAAAAGTACCCTTTTGTATTTTTAGATCGTTTTACTGATGAGTTAAAAACGGACACTGTTGTAGTAGATAACATTTCTGGTTCCAAAAGGTCAATGCAGTATTTAATTGATCAAGGACATACAAAGATTGGTATACTAGCTTATCCCCCGGAAAACCGAAGTCCAAGAATTGATAGGCTTAAGGGATATAAAGAGGCTTTGGAAGAAAACAATATACCTATCAACGAAGACTTCATAAAAATTTGTGATCCTGTTAGGGGAAGTGGAATTGAGGCTACTAAGGAATTGTTGTGTTCTTCAAATGATAAACCTACTGCTATTTTTTCAACTAACACACTTTTGAATTTAGAAATTCTAATGGGAGTAAAAAGAGTTGAATTAAATGTTCCTAATGACGTTTCTGTGATAGGATATGATGATTATCCTTGGGTCCCTTTGTTAGACCCACCGCTGAGTACCGTCGCCCAGCCTGCGTATGAAATGGGGATGAAAGCTGCTATCTTAATAATAAAAAGAATGAATAGAAAGAGGCAGATAAAGCCCAAGATGGTTCAGTTAGAACCTGAATTAATTATAAGAGATTCTTGTAAATCATTAGAAATTTAACCACCCCAAATTTTGATTAGGAGGTGTATACAAATGCAATGCTTAAATTGGTAACGCTTACAATAGTTGTGGGAGAACTTATAGTTGGAGGCACCCAACTATAAGTTTCTAAGAAAAAATAACTTAGGGTATTATTATAACACAGGAGGTCTTTTTATGAAAAATTTTAAAGTAGCGGCTGTCTTATTGATAAGTTTTCTTGCATTGTTGGTCATTACCGCTTGTTCGCAATCAGAGTCAGGTAGTGGACAAGAAGAAAATACTGATGGTAGTGGACAGGAAGAAAATACCGAAAGCAGTGGTGATGATGAAAATGATGAGATTGTATTACGTTTAGGTCATGGAACTGCGACTAACTCGTTGTATCATAAAGGGTCTGAAAAATTTAAGGAATTGGTAGAAGAGAAGACGGATGGAGAAATCACAGTAGAACTGTATCCTGACGGTCAGTTAGGGCACGATCGTGATTTAACGGAAGGAATGGACATGGGAACTGTTGAGATGGGGATGATAGGTGTTGAACCACTAACTTCTATGGCCCCAAAACTACAAGCAGTAAATCTTCCTTATCTATTCACTGACCGTGAAACAGCTTATGAAGTTTTAGACGGTGAAATTGGTCAAGAGATGGTAGAGAATCTTCCTGAAGAGTCAGGCATGCGAGTGTTAGGATATTTTGAGAACGGTTTCAGGAATGTATCCAACTCACAACAACCAATTGAAGAACCAGAAGATCTTAACGGACTAGATATCAGAACTCCGGAAAGTGATGTTTCTTTATCTATATTTAATGCACTGGGTGCTAACCCGACACCAATGGATTTTGGTGAATTATACACTGGATTGGAACAAGGAACTGTGGATGGACAGGAAAACCCAGTATCACTCATTTACACAGCAAAACTATACGAAGTACAGGATTATGTGTCCTTAACGAATCATATGTATTCTCCAATGGTTTTGGCTATAAGTGAACAGACTTGGTCCAGCTTATCCTCAGAGCAACAAGATATAGTGATGGAAGCATCAGATGAAGCAAAACAGTATGAGCGAGAACTAAGTCAAGAGGAAGAAGCAAATTACATTGACATGTTAAAAGAAGAAGGAACTAACATTAATGAACCTGAGACCGAACCATTTGAAGAAGCAACGCAGGAAGTTTATGAAGAATATAAAGGTGACTTTGACGAAGAATTTTATGAAAAGTTAATGGAAGCAACAGAATAAAAGGCAGGGATATGGCCTGGTAGGTTACACCAGGCTATTATCCTTTCAGAATTAACTTGTGTATTTTAGGCTATCACCTATAGGAGGTGAAAAAGTGACGGACTTTATTAGAAAAACAAGATCATCTATAAATCAATTGACAGAGATATTTACAGCGACATTGGTAGTAACAATGGTGATTACAGTTGCAGCACAAGTTTATTGGAGATATGTTCTTGACAGCTCACTTGCTTGGTCAGAAGAATTATCTAGGTTTTTATTTATTTGGATAATTTTCCTTGGCTCAGAAATTGCATTTAGAAAAAATGCACATATAGCTGTAGACTCATTATTTGAATCTCTAAAGGGAAAACCTAAAATATTTTTAAGTATATTAATAGATTTAATCATTGTACTATTTGCAGTAATTGTATTGATAAGTGGTATCAAATTATTTCAATCAACCACGGATGATATTTCAACAGGATTAAACTTGCCGATGAGTTATGTTTATTTGTCAATTCCAGTATCAATGGGGCTGATTATCTTTAACAAGTTATATGAGATAACAAAAAAGCTTATAGAAAAAACTGCTAAAATTTCAGAAAGTTAAGGGGGTGTGTTACATGGTTATCGGTATTTTAATGGGTGTGTTTGCTCTGTTACTGGCAATTGGAATTCCGGTAGCAGTATCAATAGGTCTTGCATCCATAGCTGCTGTAATGTTTATGGGAGATTTAAGCTTATCGGTGATCGCCCAAAGATTTGGAAATGGCGTTAATTCTTTTCCCCTTTTAGCGATACCATTCTTTGTATTAGCGGGAAGTCTTATGAATTCGGGAGGTATTGCTACTCGCCTTATTGACTTTGCTAGTTGTTTAGTAGGGTTTATCCGTGGCGGTTTAGCTATGGTCAATATTGTAGCCAGTAAGTTTTTTGGTGGTATATCAGGTTCTTCTGTAGCGGATGCAGTGGCGATAGGTTCGGCACTTATTCCTGCTATGCAGAAAAAAGGGTATGATGGAGGTTTCGCAGCCGCCGTTACTGCAGCTTCTTCCACCATAGGGATTATTATTCCTCCAAGTATTCCAATTATTATTTATGGAGTAATGGCAGGGGAGTCTATCAGCCAATTATTTTTAGCCGGAGCAATTCCGGGAGTTTTGGTTGGGTTAAGTTTAATGCTTGTTACTTATTTAATGGCATTAAAAAATCCTGAACAGTTTCCAAAAGAAAATCTCCCAACATTAAAGGGAATAGGCATATCTCTTAAAAGGGCATCATTAGCATTATTAATGCCTATTATAGTCCTTGGAGGAATTATCGGAGGAGTAGTTACAGCTACAGAAGCTGCAGTAATTGCAGTTGGTTATTCGTTGATAGTTGGAGGACTGGTTTATAAAGAAATTAAATTGAAAGACTTTAAAAGTATTTTGAGTGAAACTATTACTGGTACAGCAACGGTAATGCTATTAGTAGCCACCGCCTCTCTTTTTGGTTGGATTGTAGCTTACGAACAAATACCTCTCATTATAGGGGACTGGATTCAAGGAGTTTCTGGTAATCCAATAATTACTTTACTCATTATAAATTTGTTTTTGTTACTTACCGGTCTGTTTATGGATCTTACAGCGGCACTGATTATTTTAACGCCTGTATTACTTCCAATTGCGACCACACTTGGAATGGATCCAGTTCATTTTGGGATTATGATGATTGTAAACCTAGCCATTGGTTTGGTAACACCCCCAGTTGGGATATGTTTATTCGCGGTATGTAATATTGCAAAGATAACAATTTCGCATGTTTCAAGGGCAGTGGTTCCTTTATTAGCGGCAATGGTTATTATACTTTTGCTAGTAGCTTTCATACCACAAATATCTATGTATCTACCTAATTTAACTAAATAGGGGGGCATTTTATTTTGCATTTTTATTCAGAGAATCTAAAAGCATTTGTCAGAGATGTCTTAATTAAAGAGGGATTATCAACAGAAAACGCTAGCATTGTCGCTGAAAGTTTAGTAACTGCAAACCTACGAGGTGTCGATTCTCACGGTGTAACTAGACTTCCTATATACGTAAAAAGATTAAACTCTGGTGCTGTAACTCCAAATCCACAAGTTCAAATCGTTCAGGAAAATGACTCTACGCTGTTAATCGATGGTGATGGTGGAATGGGACAAATTGTTGGAACAAAAGCGATAGAAATGGGAGCTAAAAAGGCAAAAGAACATGGCGGCGTTTATATAGGGATTAAGAATTCTACTCATTTTGGTACTGGATCGTTTTTCGTTCAACAAGCTATCAATGAAGATTTAATTGCTTTTGCAAAGTCCAATGCACCTTCAACTATGGCGCCATGGGGAGGTGTTGATCCTTATTTTGGAACGAATCCTTATGCCTTCGGGGTTCCGGCTGAAAGAAACAAATCGATTATTTTTGATATGGCTACAAGTGTTGTAGCCAGAGGGAAGATTATTTCTGCAGAACAAGCGGGAGAGAAAATTCCAGAAGGATGGGCTATTGATAAACAAGGTAGACCTACGACAAATGCAAAAGATGCATTGGAAGGTACTGTTCTCCCATTTGCCGGTCCAAAAGGTTATGCTATTTCATTAATGATTGATGTTATGAGTGGTGCTTTAACTGGAGCTGGATTTGGAGCACACGTTAATAATATTTATGGTGATTTTGATAAACCACAAAATGTTGGTCATTTCTTTCAACTTATTGATGTGAACAGTTTCATGCCGGCAGAACAATTTAAGAGCCGGGTGGATCAAATGATTGATGAAATAAAAAAATCACCAAAAGCAGAAGGTGTGGAAGAAATATTCCTCCCTGGAGAAATTGAGTTTAACAATCATAATCACCGTAGTAAATATGGAATTAATCTTGGCAGGGAGGTGTTTGATTCTTTAAAACGTGAGGGAGAAAAAGCCGAGATCGAAATTGAAAACTATATGCATTAAATATAAGAGGAGGACCTTTTTTGAATTCGTTAAACCGAGTATTTGAATACGAACTGCCAACAGAAATTTGTTTTGGTTTAAAGTCATTGCAAAAATTACCTGAAAAAGTTGAAAAGTATAATGGATCAAGAATATTTGTAATATCCGATCCAGGTGTAAAAGATGCAGGAATTTTAGAAAAAGTTACTGATCAACTATCTAATATTCCTCATGAAGAGTTTTGGGACATTGAAAGAGAGCCAGATGTGAAAACGATTCGTAAGATACAAGACAAGATAAATGATTTTAATGCGGATTTAGTAATTGGTGTCGGTGGTGGAAGTGCACAAGATGCAGCTAAAGCTGTAGCAATTATGGCAACGAATGAGGGCGACATTACTGAATATGCTGGGTTGGATAAAGTTCCGAATGCAGGACTTCCTACCATATGCATCCCTACCACTGCAGGAACTGGAAGTGAAGCTACGATTTGGACTGTGATGTCTGATAAAGAAAATAATAAAAAATTCGGTGTCGGAGGTAAATTAATAGCTCCTACGGTAGCATTGTGCGATCCAGAGTTAACCGTTTCTTTACCTGCTTCTATAACGGCTTCAACTGGAGTTGATGCACTCACCCATGCTTTAGAATCATTTGTGAATAAAGCGACGCAGCCTATATCAGAAGCATTGTCCAGGGAAAGTATGCGATTAATTTCTAAGAGCCTGCGTCAAGCTGTACACCAAGGCGATAATATTGAAGCTCGTTACGACATGTTATTAGGAAGCACTATTGCAGCGACAGCCTTTAACCCAACAAGATTAGGTCTTGCTCATGCTTTATGTATGCCGCTCGGAGGTAAGTTCAAAGTTCCACATGGCACGGCAAATGCAATCTTGCTTCCACAGGTGATGAAATACAATTTAGCTGGAAATGCTGAACGGTATAAAGAAATCGCTGAAATATTTGGAGAAAATACAGAAAATCTACCACTACATGAAGCTGCTGAACTATCGGTGAAAGCCATCAGAAAATTGAATAAAGATGTTGGAATTCCTACTGGTTTAAGTGAATTTGGGGTAACCGAAAATGATCTTGATTATATTGCCGAAGGTGCAATCGGAAGCGATAACGTAGATGTTAATCCTAAAAAGCCTATAATAGAAGATTTAAAACAAATTGTTAGAAATTCATTATAAAAGGAGTAGATACTATGAGTAACATGACTACAACAGCGTTATACCAAAACTTCATTAATGGAGAATGGGTGGAAAGCTCTAGCAACGAAGTGTATGAAGTTGTAAATCCAGCAGATAATCAAGAAAAAATCGGACAGTTTCCTTTATCTACTGAGGAGGATGTAAATAAAGCAGTAGACAGTGCGCATAAGAGCTTTAAAACATGGAGAAAAGTACCAGCTTCTCAAAGAGCATCCTATATCTATCGTTTTATTGATTTACTTGATCAAAATAAAGAAAAGTTAGGACATGCTCTTTGTAAAGAGCAGGGTAAACCACTTAAAGAAGCCATCACAGAAGTCACCCGTGGTGTAAGTGAAATGCGTTTTGTGGCTGGAGAAGCCGTTCGTTTAGAAGGTACTACATTGCCTAGTGATCGCCGCGGGGTGCTTAATATGGCAATTAGAGAACCTATAGGAGTAATCGCTGCGGTAACACCATGGAATTTCCCAGTGCTCACTCCATTAAGAAAATGTTTTCCTGCTTTAGCGTGTGGTTGCACAGTAGTTCTTAAACCAGCAACAGAAACGCCATTAACATCTGTTATTATCGCAGAACTAATAGAAGAAGCAGGATTTCCTGCTGGTACTTTTAATTTAGTAATGGGAAGCGGCAGAAAAGTCGGAGATTCACTTGTTGGTAACAGTTTGGTGAAGGGCATTTCGTTTACTGGATCTACTCCGGTAGGACGTAATATATACAAGACAGCAGCTAATAATTTTACAAAAGTCCAATTGGAATTGGGAGGAAATAATCCAGCTGTTGTAGCTGATTATAACGACTTAGATGATGCAGCTACTCAAATTGTAGGAGGATGTTTTGGGAATGCAGGTCAACGTTGTACAGCAATTGGTCGAGTAATTGTTTTAGATAAGCATGCAGATGAATTAGAGAGATTAATTATTGAAAAAGTGAAATCTTATAAAGTAGGCGATGGTATAGAAGAAGAAACTACAATTGGACCGGTTATTAATGAGGATGCCCGTAATACACTTCATCACTATATGCAATTAGCCAATAATGAAGGAGCTAATATTGTTTTAGGAGGGAATAATGTAACAGGTGAGTCCTTCCAGAATGGTTATTTCTTTGAACCAACAGTGATTTCGAATGTATCCCCGGATATGACTATTGCCAAAGAGGAAATTTTTGGTCCCGTACTTGTTATTATCAGAGTCTCTTCAATAGAAGAAGCCATTGAAGTAAGTAATAATACAGAATATGGATTAACTGCTTCTATTTTCACAGATAAGATGGAATACGGATATCAGTTTATGGAGGATGTGGAGTCAGGAATGATCCATATCAACAATGGAACCGTTAGTGAAGGTCACATGCCATTTGGAGGTGTGAAGAATTCCGGAGTAGGCCCATATTCCATAGGAGGAACAAACAAAGACTTCTATACTGATTTAAAAGTGACTTATATTCAACATCGATAAAAAATTTTTCTATATTATAAAACCGGTTTTAGAAACCGGTTTTATAATATAGAATAGGGGGAAAAAATTAATGAGCAATATTGGATTTAGAGTTTTACCTCTGAACAACAGGGCTTCAAAAGAAATAATAGAACAATATAGTAACTTTGTTACTCCTCATATCTCTGATAATATTAATCGCTTAAATAGTGTGAATTCCAGCATCCGACCTATCCATACTCAAGGAAAACTCGTAGGTAGTGCTTTGACGGTAAAGACAAGACCAGGTGATAACTTATTAGTTCATAAAGCTATTGATATGGCTGAACCAGGAGACGTAATTATGATAGATGCCGGGGGAGATTTAAGTAACGCAATTATGGGTGAAATCATGGTTAGGATATCCAAGAAGAAAGGCATCAATGGTTTTGTTGTAGATGGTGCTATTCGTGATTCAAAAGAAATTAGAGAAATGAATTACCCTTTATATTCTAAAGGAGTCACTCACCGGGGTCCTTATAAAGATGGACCTGGTGAAATAAACGTTCCTGTTCAAATAGGCGGAACAGTAGTAAATCCAGGTGATATTGTAGTTGGGGATATGGATGGCATTGTTGTTGTACCAATGGAAGAGGCAGATGACTTGCAGCGAAAAATTCAACAAACGATAGAAGATGAAAGAAAAACGATGGAATCTATCGAAAACGAAACGGTTGATAGAAGTTGGGTGAACACTCGGCTTAGAGAGAAGGGATGTGAAGGAGTTTGAAGCCAAAAATTTATATAACTAGAAAATTACCTGATCAAATAACTCAAAAACTAAAAGAATATTGTGAAGTAGATATGTGGGAAGAAGAAGATACTTCTGTTCCTCGAGAAGTTTTAGAAAAAAAAATAACGGAAGTTGATGGCTTATATTGTTTATTAACAGAAACTATTGATCACCATTTAATTAATAAAACAAGTAAATTGAAAGTGATCAGTAATATGGCTGTAGGGTATAACAATATTGACATTGAAGCAGCTAACAAGAAAGGAATTATGGTAACAAACACACCAGGTATTTTAACGGAAACCACAGCAGATTTGACTTTTTCGCTTCTTATGGTTACTGCAAGAAGAGTAGTTGAAGCAACAAACTTTATAAAAGAAGGTAATTGGCAGACGTGGTCCCCTATGTTATTGACAGGCCAAGACGTATATGGTGCGACTATGGGAATAATTGGAATGGGACGGATAGGAGAAGCCGTAGCCAGAAGAGCTAAAGGATTTAATATGAATGTATATTACTATAATAGAACACGAAAACCTGACCTGGAAGAAGAGTTACAATTATTCTATGTGGACAAAGAAACATTACTGAAAAATTCAGATTTTGTTTGCGTGTTAACCCCCTACTCTGCAGAAACCAGTAACCTGATAGATACCTTTGAGTTTCAATTAATGAAAGAAACGTCAATCCTTGTTAATACCTCAAGAGGAGGGATTGTGAATGAGGACGCGTTATATAAAGCTCTCGTGGATGGAGAAATTTGGGGTGCAGGTTTAGATGTTTTTGAAGAAGAACCGCTATCTAAAGATAATCCCCTTTTATCTCTCCCCAATCTGGTTGCTCTTCCTCATATAGGCAGTGCCAGCAAAAAGACAAGGTTAAAGATGGCAGATATGGCAGCTGATCAGCTAATACAAGGTTTACAGGGCTCGGAACCTACAAATCTTGTAAACGAGTTATAGCACTCGGCAAATCATAAAAATGACCTTTTTCTGGATGGCAGATGCGGCGCGAAGGTACTGCAGGAGCACAAGCGCTGTTGTGTAGCAGACTTTGGTTCGACAAGAGCAGTTATGCCGGCGATGACGTTGCTGCTTGCATCAGCGCTGAGCGATGGCAGGAAGATAAAAATAAGGCCGGTAAATCCGAGAAGGACACCGCTGATATGAAAGAAACTCAGTTTTTCCGGGAGACGATTCAGACAAGTAGAATCGATCAGATCGGCGTGGTGCCGATGATGATGGACGCGATACTGCTCGTCACGCATTTGGTCCCAGGCGAGAAGGAAAAACGGCAGAACGGTTTTGAATAACGCAATAGAGACTCATAACAGCCTCGGCGTACGCTGGGGCTGATTTTCTTTATTCGGGGCGGGATTTTCATGAACGCGGCGCTCACAATTAACGTGACCGCGCCGATAGTCGTCCGGACGGTGCTCAATGTAAGTGGGGCGGGGTCATCCAGCCCAGGTTCGGCAAAGAATACTGTGCTCCCCATATGATATGTTCAGTATTAAGAATACGTATCTCCTAATCGATTCCTTTTTCCCATTATTGCTTAAAGGAGAAAAAAATAATTGGTTTAAGAAAATTCAAATATCAATCATCGGAACGTTTAGGAAGGGGCTGGGATAAGTTATAATAAAAGTATCGTTTAGCGGAGGTGCATAATATGTCTATTCCAGAAAAAATTATCAAGGAAATTGACATGTTGAGTGAGGAAGAAAGGCAGAGGGTACTCGATAAAATAAAAGAAAAATATATGTCTCCGGATGTTATTTTACTAAATAAAAATTATGACTGGTGGGATAATGAGGAGGATGACATATACAATGAGCGGTAGGATGAAGCAGGGCGATGTTTGGTTGGCGGATGTCCTATTTAAAGGGACTGATCAAACGAAGCAGCGCCCTGTTATTATTGTAGGAAATGAATTGGCATTGGCCTGGATTTCATCCAGCCGGTTTCTTTACAGAGGAAGAAGCCAACCCTGCCAGAAAGATTCCGATAAGGACAAAAACAAAAGCATGTAAGAGCCCCAAAATTTCTCCAAATAACCCCAGAATCGGCGGGCCGGCAAGAAAGGCGGAGTACCCGATAATAGAAACAATACTTACTCTGGTGACGGCTCCTTCTGATTCGTCGCCGGCAGCGGAAATGCCGACCGGAAAGCCCAGCGATGTGCCAAGTCCCCATAAAAAGACACCAACTGATGCCACAGGCAGATATCCTGAGAATATCACAAGAGCCAGTCCTGAGAACGCTAATCCGGAGGCGGTTCGAAGAACGGGAACCCGGCCGAATCGATCGAGGAAAAATCCGCCTGCTGTGCGGCCCAGGAACATGGCCGTTAAAAACAGGGTGAACATGGCGCTCCCGGTGATAGGCTGCACGTGGAAACCGTCCACCATGGCAAGAGGCAGCCAGTCATTGGCCGATCCTTCCGCAAACGCCATGCCGAAGACAACGAGACCAATAAGCAGCGTCCTGGGTTCTTTCCACACGGTCCATGCGCTGACAGATGGATCCGTTTCTGTTTTCTTGCGGGGAAGATCCTCTTTTCCCGTCCCATGCGGCAGAAATCGGTAGGAAAAAAGAAGAATCAGAGCCATCACCACGCTGATGATAAGTAAGTGGACGGTGACAGAAATATCGAGCGCCATCATGAGGGCACTGCCTCCGGCTCCTGCCAGTGTACCTCCGCTGAAGGAAGCATGCAGGGCGGGAAGGAGGGTCTTGTGCAGGGCGCGCTCCAAAACGGCACCTTCTAGATTAATGGCGACTTCAAGAAAACCGATGCCGAGCCCGAACATCATCAGCCCAAGAAAGACCAGCAGACTGACGGAAACATACGTCCCGGTTCCAACCGCCGCTGTTCCAGCCGTCACACACAGGATGCTCAACACTGTAACAAAGCGGGCGCCGGCTCTTGCGACAGCCCGCGATGCACATAGCAACCCTGCCATCGACCCAAAAGCCAGTCCGAAAA
The DNA here is from genome assembly GCF_900114715.1 of Salibacterium qingdaonense. Lineage (GTDB taxonomy): Bacteria > Bacillota > Bacilli > Bacillales > Marinococcaceae > Salibacterium > Salibacterium qingdaonense. The sequence goes on along the minus strand of NZ_FOTY01000020.1, from coordinate 44,213 downwards.
TAATCCAGCCCATCTCTGCTGTCGATGCTTCCAGTGTATCCCTGACCTCCGGAGTCCGTGCCACCCACGAGGCCATGGCGATTCCAGGTAACGTGAAAATAATAAAAAGTGCGTTGCGTGACCATATAAGTTGTTTCGTCGTGGCATTGCTGTTTGACATGTTCTCGTATTCCTCTTCTACTCTTACGTCATCCTGTCATCATGGTAACATAAGGTACCTGCCGCGATAGATGAAAAGATGGATGAAGCCCTTCCTATCAGGGATTTCATCCACCTTTTTAATCATTTATAACGCTATTGTTGTTTTAATTGAATCACTTTATCGGTTGTGAGCCCGGTCACTTCAGCTATTGTTTCCACGTCCATGTCTTTTTTCAGCATCGCTGCAGCGATTTCCGTTTTTGTCCTTTCTTTCCCCTGCTTTCTTCCCTGCTCTAATCCCTGCTCTTTTCCTTTTTCCAACCCTTTCTTTTCGTAAGAGACCATAAGCTCCATCACTTTGTCGCTTTCCTGTTTTTCCATTGTTTTCACCTCTTCCCGTAATTGTTCTTCTTCAGAAGGAGTAAGTGTTAAGTAGGTTTCGAAAAAACCGGTCAGTAATGTGAAATGAGCAGGATCTATATTCATACGGACCATCATACGCAAAAATTCTTTTTTTACTTGTATTTTCTCCTTCTCATTATACCCCATTTTTGAAAGGAATGCAGCGGCTAAGGGGTTGTCCGAGCGGATAAAGTGTCTCCAGTTCTGCTGTTTTAATTGGACGGTTAAAAATTGAAAACGGAGCACATCGTGAAAAGGAAATTGAATGGAGAAATGGTCCGGTTCCTCCCGTCTCAGATCATAGGTGAAAAGGGCAATCGGAAGAATATTGCAGCGGTATTTTTCATATAACCGTCCGTAGTAGATAAACATACGCTCATTGAAGTCAGGCTGGGGGTAACTCTGTGATTCCGTGTGGATAATAATAACGGTTTCTTCTTCTTTCCGTCGTGTTTTTACAAGGAGATCTACTTTGTACTTTTCCCCTTGTGTCACATCACTGAAGACTTCTTCCGCTAAAAACTGGACATTGGAGAAGTCAACGGCATCGTGCACCGCGGGGAAAAACAGCTCGATAAATTCTTCAAAAAAAGTGGTCAGCACTTCTTTAAACAATCGGTCGTGATCAACAGCCATAACATCCTCCCTTTGTAAGAACATGTGTTCCAATATAGAATACATGTTCCCGTTATAAAAAGCAAGAGGAGTAAATGCCTGTCATGCGCCTGTTTTTGGTCTGAAATGCTTATTTGGCATTCGGCTGATGAAAAGAGACACGATAATGATGCCGAGGCCGAAGATAACGTAGATAGAGAGATTTTCGTGCAGCACCAGAGCACCGAGCAGCACGCCGACGGGTGGGATGAAGTAATTGGAGAAGGAGGCGAAGACGGCTCCTTCGGCGTGGACGAGGAGGTTGTAAAACCAGTACACCAAGCCGGTCTGCACGCTTCCTATGATAACGAGATCCCTGATCGAGCCGGCGGACAGCTCCGTGAAAGCGGGATTTTCCATGAGAAACATCAACGCGATCAGGATGCCGGCGGCGATGTACAGGACGTTGCGCATGGCGGTGACGGCGGACGCGGCGGGCAGGTACTGCAGGAGCACAAGCGCTGTTGCGTAAGAGACGGCGGCCCCGACGAGGGCGGTTATGCCGGCGATGCCGCTTGTGACTGTGTCAGCCCCGAGCGATGGCAGGAAGACAAAGAGAATGCCGGTAAATCCGAGAAGAACGCCGCTGATCTGGAAGAAACTCATTTTTTTCCGGGAAACGATACGGACAAGCAGAATTGTCCAGATCGGCGTTGTACCGATGATGATGGATGCGATACTGCTCGTTACCCGCACCTGCCCCCAGGCGACAAGAAAAAACGGCAGAACGGCTTCGAATAACGCAATAGAGACGTATAACAGCCACGGCGTGCGCTGAGGCCGGCTTTCTTTTGTACGGGATGGAATTTTCATGAAGGCGGCGATCACGGTTAAGGTGACCGCGCCGATCGTCGTCCGGACGGCGCTTAACGTGAGAGGGGTGACGTCATCCAGCACACGTTCGGCAAAGAAAAACTGCGACCCCCACATCACACTGATAATCATTAAAAATACATATTTCCACATCGATGTCTTCCTTTCCTTATTCATTCATCCGTCTCTATTGTAATCAAAATAGATTAGCCGGAGAAAAACATAGAGGCAATTTATTCATTAAAAGCTTCCGGGAGCATTTTAAAACCGTCCACTTCTGCATCCTCATCGACTTCAATCATTATACAGCGTTTCCCCTGATAGTTGACCTGCCTCACGTACTCAAGGTCCTGCGGGCTGATGGAGATGTTGGCGATTTTGGTGTTGATTTTGATGGATTTAGAGTTGTATTTGGGGACGATACTGCTTGCTTTCAGTTCATGGGTATCATTATCGACGGCCCGCTGGAACGCTGTTTTCACGTTTTCTGGATCCACTTGTTCCCCGCTCTGTTTCAGCACATTGCCGACGTCTTTGTAATCGAGCGTTGGCGGCGTATCTTCTTCATTTTCTTCGACGACGCGGTTAATTTCTCCATACACATTTGCGAGGGTGGCGGGGGTAACCTGGCCGCCCACAACGTCTTTGATGACTTCCTCGAACACCGCTTTATCCTCTTTGGCCGTCTTGATTTCCTCTCCGTTCAACACCTCTTCGATGAATCGATAGTCCGGCTCATTTGCTTTTCCCGCGGTGTAGAGAACGTGGTTCACATCAGAAGCACCATCCGTAATGGACGGGAAAAGAAATCCGGATATTGGATGTTTCAGGTCAATGACGGGATCTGTTTCGATTTTGTACTTGAACTCCTTCTCAATGTAATCGAACTGCATTTCTTTTTTCGGGTCTTCCGTTTTATTCATGCTGCAGAGAATAAAGGGATTGGAGTAAACCGCGTCGCGGTCACTTTCTTCCGTTTCATCATTTCGTTGTTTTGTTGGCTTTAAGTATTCCGCACGAATGAAGGTGATGACAATATCTTTTTCAGACGGATGATCTTCTATCATTTTCTGCGTCATATGCAGCATTTGTTCTTTCCAGTCTTCCGTGTCACTGCTTAAAAGGCCTTTATGTAGAATGAGCTGGCTGGAGTTTTCTGCGTCACGCTTAAATTTTAATTCAAATAATTTTTCATCCAGCTGGCCTGTCAGCACTTTCCTGAAATTGTCCATGAAAAGCTCCTGCTGCTCCTCGGTAAGCATTTCAAACGGCTGACTCTGTTGGTGATATATTTCCGTCGTTTCCTTCATGATATATACATTGAAGATGTCAGAGATCTTCAGTAAATCATTATCCATCTTAAACTGCCGGCGTATCCCGGCTATATCTTTTTTGTCCATGTTCTTTCACTCCTGAGTTGTTTTAGCGTATAAGCTGTCATTGTTTGAATGTACTATTTTAACATACGGTCATTATCGTCGTGATTCCATTCCTTTTTTTGTTTGTTCAAGCATTTCGGGATAAACAGGGTAAAAACACAATAAAACATTTACTAAATTTTATTGACATATTTACGCAACGTGTTTACTATAATAATTGAAAAGGCTTTCATTATTGCATTATTGAGGGGGAGGATTTATTTTGAAAAGACTATTACTGGCTTTATCGTCGTCGGCGGTTGTGCTGGCGGCCTGCAGTGGGAGTGGCGGAGAAGATTCGAGTTCAGAAGGGAATGACGGCGGCGATTCTACGAAGACGCTGACGGCCTGGGCATGGAATATTAATATTCCGGTTATGGAAGAAGCGGCGGAGCGGTTCGCCGAAGAGAATCCGGGATTTGAACTGGATATCAGGGAGCAGGGTACTCCTGATGTTTACGAACAAATCACCACAGGGCTTCAGGCCCAGGGGGAAGGGCTTCCGGATATTATGCTGATTGAAGACGACCGCGTGCAGGGATATTTGAATAATTTTTCAGATGCTTTTCTTGCTTTAGATGAGTATGGTTTTCAGGAAGAGCATGGTGATAAGTTTCCTGAATTTAAGAACGAGCTGCTCACTTTAGATGGAAGCACTTACGGCATGCCTTTTGATGCGGGTCCGGGCGGGGTTTTCTACCGGACGGATTTGTTTGAAGAGGCAGGCATTGATGCCGAAGAGATCGAAACGTGGGATGATTTTATTGAAGCGGGACACGTTCTGCGTGATGAACTTGATGTAGCGATGACAGGGATCGATATAAACAACGATGACGGTGTTTACCGGATGATGCTGAATCAGCAGGGAACGTTCTATTTTGATGAGGAAGATAACATCCATTTAACTTCCGACGAATCCGTTCGGGCGATGGAAGTCGTTCAGACGCTGGATGAAGAAGGGTTGAATGAGAATTTAGTCGGCTGGGATGCCTGGCTCGCCGGTCTGGCTGATGGGACAGTTGCTACGGCGCCGAGTGGAGCATGGCTCACTGGTTCGTTGATAGAACAGGCACCGGATCTTGAAGGAAAATGGGGCGTGTTCCCGCTGCCTGCATTTGAAGAAGGCGGAAACAGAGCCGCGAACCTTGGAGGAAGCAACTTTATGATCAATGCCGATACAGAGAACCCGGATCTGGCGTATGAATTCATGGAGTTCTTTTCCACCTCTGAAGACGTACAGCTGACAGCGATGGAAGGCGGTCTGTTTCCATCTCTGAATACGATATACGATGAAGAGGCGTTCACCGAGCCGGTTGCTTATTTCGGCGATCAGCAGATTTGGGATATGTTTGCCGGCATGATGGATGAGATTCCGCCGGCCAACTATACTGGTGATTATAGTGTAGCCCGTGATGAAGCGGAAACAGCGCAGTCCGAAGTTGCAGAAGGAAATGATGTGCAGGAAGCACTTGAGAGTGCAGCAGAACGTCTTTCGAACCGGATTAACAATTAAAAGGTAAGAGAATAAAGGGCGCACTTTCCTGCCCTTTATTCTTTCCTGTTCCGCAATCTGCGAAGAAGGCTGGGTGAACAATGAAACAGACAAAAGCTCCCTATTTTTTTATCGCACCTGCAGTGATACTATTTTTGATCTTTACGGCTTATCCGATTATTGCCTCTCTCTACTTAAGTTTTCACCAGAAAGAAGATGGGGTCTATACGTTTGCGGGGCTGTCCAATTATACCCGTCTTTTAAATGACAGTATTTTTTGGACCGCATTATCCAATACCTTCATTATATTCATTTTGCAGGTTCCGCTTATGCTGATGCTTGCGATGATTCTTGCAAGTGTACTGAATAGTCAATTGCTGAGGTTAAAGGCACTTTTCCGGGTTTCTTTTTTTCTCCCGGCCGTTACGTCTCTCGTGGCGTATTCGCTTTTGTTTTCTATTATGATGCAGGATAACGGGCTGTTTAATGAACTGCTCGGTTATATCGGTATGGACGGCATTCCGTGGCTGTCTGATTCCGTCTGGGCAAAACTTTCGATTGTCATGGCTATGACATGGCGGTGGGTCGGGTACAACATGATTATTTTCCTGGCCGGTCTGCAGAATATTCCTGAAGAGATGTATGAGGCTGCTTCCATTGATGGAGCGGGAAAAATCCGGCAGTTCTTTTCTATCACTGTTCCAAGTTTGAAGCCTATCATTCTGTTTGCGGGGATTCTCTCCACGATCGGAACGCTGCAGCTTTTTGATGAACCGTTTAACCTGACAGGCGGCGGACCGGGGAATTCCACCATGACCCTTGGCCTCTATATTTACGAAAACGGCTTCGAATACTTTGATTTCAGCTATGGAAGTGCTGTTGCCTATGTCGTAGTTGTTTTAGTGGCTATCCTTTCCTATGGCCAATTTAAATTCACGGGGGATAAATCATGAGACAGTCGACTACGAAGCGATTTCTAGGAAAACTGGGTATGTATACATTGTTAACCATATTTCTGATCATTTCCGTTTTTCCGTTTTACTGGATGCTTGTCGGTTCGACGAATCCTTCGGATAAAATGATCTCAAGTCCGCCTACGCTTACGTTCGGTAATCAGTTCATGGAGAATCTCGTGAATCTGAATGACACGGTGGGGATCTGGCGGGTCATGTTCAATTCCCTCTTTGTCGCAGGTATGTACGTAGTGATTGCCCTTATTGTGAGTACAGCGGCGGCATATGCTTTTGCAAAATTTAAGTTCAAAGGGCGGAACACGATTTTTATTATCATGATTCTCTCTATGATGATTCCGTATCAGGCGACGATCATCCCGTTGTTCCAAATGATGTCTGCTTACGGGCTGTTGGATACGTATTTCGCGCTGATCGCGCCGCAGTTGTGCTATCCGTTCGCGATCTTTCTCATGCGGCAGAACTTTCTTGCCTTTCCGGATTCGCTGCTGGAATCCGCACGGTTGGATGGAGCCCACGAGTTTAAAATCTTCACAAAAATAGTGCTCCCATCCATGAAACCGGCTCTTGCGGCAACGTCCATCTTTTTGTTTATGTACCAGTGGAATAACTTTATGTGGCCGCTTGTCGCGATACGTACGGAAGAAATGTACACCTTCCCGGTAGCGCTGTCAACGTTGAATGGGGTGTCCTACACAGACTACGGCCAGATGATGATGGGAATCTCTTTAGCAACCGTACCAATAATTATTGTATTTCTTATACTGCAGAAGCATTTTATTTCCGGCATGCTGGGAAGTGCTGTGAAGTAGGAAGGATGTTCGACCAATGCTTGAAACAAAAGAAGGAAGTTTGTACTTGGACGGGAAACCGCTGCGCATCATTTCCGGAAGCATTCATTACTTCCGCATCGTCGAGGGGTATTGGCGGGACCGCCTGGAAAAGTTGAAAGCAGGTGGATTCAATACGGTGGAAACGTACATTCCGTGGAACTTTCATGAACCGAAAAAAGGAAGGTTCATCTTGGAAGGAATGCACAACGTAGAAAGATTCATCCAGCTGGCGGAGGAGATGGGACTGTATGTGATTTTACGTCCCTCGCCTTATATATGCGCAGAATGGGAGATGGGCGGTCTTCCCGCATGGCTCCTGAAAGATCCTGATCTGCGTTTCCGCTGCTCGGATCCGGTGTTTTTAGCCCATTTGAAGGAGTATTACGATCATCTGCTTCCGGTACTCAAGACATATCAGTACTCCGAAGGTGGCCCGGTGATCGCGTTTCAGATAGAAAATGAGTACGGGGCATACGGGGATGATAAAACATATTTGGAAGCCATCCGCCGCATGTATCATGAGCATGGCATACGGGAGCTGCTGTTTACGTCAGACGGTCCGGATATGAGCAAACCGGGTTCCCTTCGTGACGAGTGGACGACGTTAAACTTCGGCTCCCGGCCGGAAGAAGCGTTTCAGGAACTGGAAAAGTGGAAACCCGGAGAGCCCCGCATGTGTATGGAATACTGGATCGGCTGGTTTGACGCGTGGGGGCATCCTCACCATACCCGCGACGCGGCAAGCACCGGCGACGTATTGAAACGGATGCTGAACATGGGCGCGTCCATGAATGTTTACATGTTTCACGGCGGGACCAATTTTCAGTTTTACAACGGAGCCAATCACTATGACACGTATGAACCGACGATTACGAGCTATGATTATGATGCGCTGCTGACCGAGTCCGGAGAGATTACGGAAAAGTTCAGGACGGTACAGCGTATCCTGGCGGAAGAAGGACAGGACGTCGAAATGATTCCCGAAGAAAAACCTGCTCGGCTTTCGGAGCGTAAGGTCGAACTGTCCCAATCCGTGAGTCTGTTTGACACCCTTTCTACCGTTTCCGCCAGGAGAAAGAACGTCACTCCATTAACGATGGAAGAATTGGATCAGTCCTACGGATTTGTTCTTTACCGCACGACGTTTGAAGGGAAAGGGATGTTTTCTGTAGAGCTGGATGCGATGCAGGACCGCGCCTTTCTCTACATTAACGGAGTGTATCAATATACGTACTACCGAAACGATACAAAAAAAGTGGTGGATCTCTTTTTTCCAGAGGAGAGCAACACCTTCGAAATCTTTATAGAGAATATGGGAAGAGTCAACTATGGAAAGTATTTATCCGAGAGAAAAGGGCTTATTCAAAACGTGTGGATTGGAAACAGGTATACGTTTGACTGGGAAATGTACTCCATTGAGCTGGAAGAACCCGTGCTGGACTTTCACCATCAGACAGATGAACGGTTCCCTAAATTTTTTGAAGGGAGCTTTTCCGTGGAGACCCCGGCGGACACCTTTGTCCAGTTAGACGGATGGAAAAAGGGAAATGTCCTGATTAATGGATTCAACCTGGGGCGTTACTGGGAAATAGGTCCTCAAAAAACCTTGTATCTTCCTGCGCCGTTGCTGCAGGAAGGAGAGAACAAAATACAGGTCCTCGAATTGGAGGGACACTCTACACCATCGCTGTCCCTCGTCCCTGAGCCGGATCTCGGGTAAATGCTGCTGCATGGAAAGGAGAAAACATGGCCACGATCAAGGAAATAGCAGACCGGGCAGGAGTATCACCATCCACCGTATCAAGAGTACTGAACTATGATAAAGCCCTATCAGTGGCAGATACGACGAAGAAACGGATATTTGAAACCGCAGAAGAACTGTCCTATCAAAAAGTACGTGGAAAGAAGACAGAGGTTCGTACCATTGCGTTTCTGCATTGGGTGGATGATCGGGAAGAACTCGATGATATCTATTATATGGCTATCCGCTTTGGGATTGAAAAAAGAGCCGACATGTCGAATGTGAAATTGGTGAAATACGGAGAAGGCGAATTGGAGCAGATTGAAGCCGACGTGGAAGGGATTATTGCGGTCGGCCATTTTAATCAGGATCAGGTTCAAGCCTTGAAAAAGCTGGAGAAAAAAATAGTGTTTGTCGATTCAAATCCCGATGAAACAGCATCCGACGCCGTGTTGGTGGATTTCGAACGTATTTCTAAGATGATTATTGATCACTACGTGGAACAGGGATATAGAGAAATTGGGTTTATCGGAGGCTATGAAACATTCAAAGATACGACGGAACCGATGACAGATTTAAGGGAGCGGTATTACAGATCTTATATGGCTGAACTTGGTCTGCTCCAGGAAAAGTTCATTTTTGTCGCCGATTTTTCCGTAGACTCCGGGTACGAACAGATGAAAAAGGCGATACACACGCTGGGAGAAGAACTCCCGGGAGCCTTTTATGTAGCAAATGATCCGATGGCTGTCGGTTGTCTGCGTGCTCTGCATGAATCAGGTTTAAACGTTCCTGATGACGTCAGCCTGATCGGAATCAATGATATCACGGTTTCCAAATATCTCTTTCCACCTCTCAGCTCCGTTAAAATTTATACGGAGCTCATGGGGGAAACGGCAGTTGATCTTGTACTGGAACGGATTCAGGAAGAGCGGAAGGTTCCGAAAAAAGTTTATTTGAGTAGTGAATTGATGCTCCGGCAATCGTGAAAAACAGGGGGTTGAATGTGTATATAGGAGTCGATTACTATCCAGAGCAGTGGCCAAGGACGCAATGGGATAAAGATATACAGTTAATGAAGACACTGGGGATCAATGTCGTCCGGATGGCAGAATTCGGCTGGTCTCTGATGGAGACGGAAGAAGGGTGCTATGATTTCAGCCTCTTTGACGATGTAATGGATCGTTTTGATAGAGCCGGTATGGCTGTCGTACTGGGCACACCGACCGCAACTCCGCCGCCGTGGATGGTTGAAGCCTATCCGGAAATACAGCCGGTCGATAAAAACGGGAGAACCGTTTCCATTGGAGCTAGACGTCATTACACGGTGAACAGCCGAACCTATCAAGGGAAGACCCGTCAGATCGTAGAAGCGATGGGCCGGCATTTCCGTCATCATCCCGCGCTTATAGGCTGGCAGGTGGATAATGAATACGGTCATGAAGCTTCCGATAGAAGTTACGGTGAGGAAGACGCGCGTGCATTTCGGCAGTGGCTTGAAAGAAAGTACGGCACGTTGGAAAACGTCAATAAACGATGGGGAACGGTATTCTGGAGCCAGGTGTACACGAGCTGGGAGCAGATCCCTGTTCCTCTTCCGGTCTATCAGGAACACAATCCAAGCCTGCTGCTGGATTTTGATCGGTTCTGTGCGGATGCTTACGACATCTACAACCAATTGCAGGTGGATGCGCTTCGTACCTGGATTCCTGATTCTCAGTTTATTACACATAATTTTGTCTATTCCGGCCTGGCCCTGGATCAGAAAAAAATGGCGGAGAACCTGGACTTCATTTCATTTGATAACTATCCGGTCTGGGGAGGGCTGGCGGAGCCGATACCTCCGGCCGCAACAGCCCGCCAGCTCGATTTGTGCCGAGGTACAAAGCAGGAAACCGGCTACTGGGTTATGGAAGAGCTGTCCGGTGCCCAGGGCTGGAGTCAAATCGGCTACCTCCCGCGCCCCGGGCATTTGAAGCTGTGGACGTACCAGGCGATTTCCCGGGGAGCAGAGGCGATTGTTTATTTTCGCTGGCGTGCAGCACGGTTTGGGACGGAGCAGTTTTGTCACGGGATTTTGGACCATGACGGTGTTCCGCGCCGAAAGTTTGATGAAACAAAAGAAGTGATACAGTCTCTCGAAACAGTCGGAGACCGCTGGATAACAGCGGAGGTAACGGCTGACATCGGCTTTTACCATGATCCGGAAAACGAATGGGCATGGAAGATTCAGCCTCAGTCCGATCAGTTTGATTATGCGCAGGAAGCACTGCGGTTTTATGAGCCGGCTTTCGCGTGGAACGTACCGGTGGACATGATCCGGGAGGATGCAGATATCTCCAGGTACCGCCTGATCATTGTTCCGCTCTACTTTTTGACAAAGCCTGGTTTTCAGGAGAAGCTCGAGTATTACGTCCGCTCCGGCGGAACGGTTGTATTTACGTATCGGACCGGGGTGAAAGACGCCGATAATATTGTGACGGAAAAGACACTTCCGGGGTCTCTTGCTGCACTGGTTGGAGCGGAAATACACGAATACGAATCGATCCGTGAGAACAATTATGCTGTTATTGAAGGAGTAAAAGGGGCTGTAGCAGGTGAAAAAGCGGAGGCACACGTATGGTGTGATTATTTGGTACCTGATACAGCGGAAACACTTGCCGTTTACCGGGACGGATGGGTGGATGAGCGGGCAGCCATTACGAAAAACAGCGTTGGAGAAGGAAAGGTTTATTATATTGGATGCGGAGTAAATACGGATTTCCTTTACACGCTGTACCGCGATATGTTTGAAGATGCTGGTGTGTCAATAATGGAGACACCGAAGAACGTGGAGATGGTCCGCCGTGAAGGAAAGTCGGAGAATTTTATTTCTATCATGAACCACGATACAGAAAAAGCCGGTGAAATAACGCTCCCACCAGGGACGTGGACGGAACCAGCAACAGGTGAATATTTTCAGGAGCGTATGGTGCTTCCGGCTCTCGGGAGTATGCTGCTGGTGCAACATTGCGAAAATTAAATGGGGAGTGGAGCAAATGGGTATTTTTCAGTTAAAGAACGAACAGCGTCTGGTACTGGAAACCAAAGAGACGGCGTATGTTATTGATATTCATAAACATGGTCACCTGCAGCATGTCTATTGGGGGGAAAAGCTTCCGGAAACAGCGGATTACGAGGCGCTGCAGTCCATTGTCTTTTCTCCCTCCTCTTTTGAGGCAACGCGCGGGGTGATGGGGTATGATTATATTCCCTGGGGAGAAATGGTGTATACAGAACCTACTCTTAAAGCCTCTTCTGCATCGGGAGAACGAGGATTTAAGTGGGAATACGCCGGTCTGGATATAGCCGCTGAAGATTCAGGGAAGCAGCAGGTTGTTATCAAGCTCCAGGATTCCCTTGGCAGGTATCAAGTGGACGTAACGTATGACGTCTTTCGGCAGGATGACATCATTGCCAGAAGTCAGACCATTACAAACATAAAGGGAGAAGCTTTATATATAGAAGCCGCCCGTTCCATGCAGGTTTCTCTGCCGCCTGCCTCGTGGTATAACCTCTCCCATCTTGCAGGGAAATGGGTGGGGGAGTTTCAGCTTATTCAGGAAGAGATCCGGGAAGGAAGGAAAACGATCGACAGCCGCCGCGGAAACACGTCCCACCATGCGAACCCGTGGTTTGCGATTGATCAAGGAGCTGGCGAAGACAGTGGAGATGTCTGGTTTGGACACCTTGCCTATTCCGGAAACTGGGATCTTCATGTAGAAAAGGATGCCCATGGATTTATTCATGTGTGCGGAGGCATTAATGATTTTGATTTTATGAAGGTGCTTCAACCGGGAGAGTCGTTTCCAACCCCGGTATTTTATCTTGGATATACCTCGAAAGGCTTTACGGGTATGAGCCATCAGGCGCACCGTTTTCAGAGGAAACATATAATGCCGGAGCCGCACAGGGAAGCAGAACGAAAAGTGTTATATAACTCCTGGGAAGCCACGTACTTTGACGTTTCCGAGGAGAACCAAAAAGCATTGGCAGATGAAGCAGCAACTATAGGATGTGAACGTTTCGTTGTGGACGACGGATGGTTTGGTAAACGAAACTCGGATCAATCCAGTCTTGGAGACTGGGAAGTAAATCAGGATAAATTTCCGAACGGCCTCGACCCATTGATTTCCTATGTAAAAGAAAAAGGGATGGATTTTGGTATCTGGCTGGAGCCGGAAATGGTGAACAAAGACAGCCGCTTGTTCCAAGAGCACCCGGAGTGGGTGTATCATTTTGCGACAAAGGATCAGACGACAGCCCGGAATCAATTGGTGCTTCAGTTCGGCCGGGAAGATGTACGTACTTATGTGAAAAATATGCTCGACAAGCTCCTGGGAAGCAGTGATATTTCCTTTATTAAATGGGACATGAACCGCTCGTTGTCGGAAGTTGGCCGGATAGGCGCTGGTGTGGGAGAGCAGAAGCAGTTATGGCATGAACATGTGGAAGGTCTTTATGACGTGTTTGACTATATCAAGAATGCTTATCCTCACGTGCTGGTGGAAACCTGTTCCGGAGGAGGCGGCCGCATTGATCTCGGTGTTCTGCAGCGGACGGATCAGTTCTGGACCAGCGATAACACCGATGCCCGGGACCGGCTTTCCATTCAGCGCGGGTGTTCCTACGCCTATCACCAGAAAACCATGATGTGCTGGGTCACTGATTCCCCTAACTGGCTGAATCAGCGCACGGTTCCTTTGAAATACCGCTTTCATTCCGCTATGATGGGCGGTCTTGGTATTGGTGGCAATCTGCATGAATGGACGAAGGAAGAAAAGGAAGAGGCCGCCCACTGGATTACTTTTTACAAACACATCCGGCCGGTGATTCAGGAAGGCCTTGCTTACCGCTTAACGGCAACTCATCCAAAGAAGGAAACGGAAATCATGCAGTACGTGAGGGAAGACGGCAGTCGTTCTGTTGTATTCCTGTTGGAAAATGGCTTATCTTTCGGTCCTCATCCGGTTCAGGTGAAGGTAAAAGGTCTGGACGAAAACGCCCGCTATTACTCCTCTGATGGTACAACGGCCACCGGTGCGTTTTGGATGAATCATGGACTTATATGGCCATTGAATGAAGAGTATCAGTGCGAGATCATCGAACTTTCGAAGGTAGAAGACTGACGCCTTAGAGATAACAGGCAGAGCCCCATCCGTTAAAAGTGGATGGGGCTTTGTTATGGTTAAAGGCACCGTAAAGAACACTAGTTTTAGTTGAAGTATCTCTTCGGATTTTCCCCTCTTCCGAAGAAGTAAGAAGCAGATACATCGGCAGTTGCCCATTGTCCATGGAGTATGAGATGGAAAATCTTATTGTTCCAAAGAGAAAAGTTTGAAATAATTGTAAGTGGAAGATGGTGTATTGATGCTGTGGTCTATGTTTATGGAGGAGGCGTTTTAATGAAAGAACCTCATGATAAAGAAATTCAAAAAGTTAAGGGAGGATATGTTAAAATAGGAAATGACAGGATCAGGACAAAGGTTAAGGACCTGAGTAAAAGAAGCTGGCTTATCATTCTTCTCCTTCTTCTGGCTATGTTTCTTCTGGATTTGTTGAATTGAGTCATTTATTTCTTTTGAGAGATACCTGAAGGGACTGAGTGGTCAACGATAAACCAGCACAAATCAGGACGAGGTGTATGGAAATGAGAAAATTAGTCATAGCAGGAACGATCCTGCTTCCAACGGCATTCCTGCTTATGGCATGCAGCGACGAGGCAGGAAGCAGCAATGAGAACGAAGATAATAACGAAACAACAGAGCAGCAGGAGCCGGCAGCCGCAGAATCAGAGAATGTTGATGCAGAAGCTTCTATGGATGCAGCGGAAGATGCTGCCGAACAGCCTGAGAGGGAAGAAGACGATGCCCTGTCGGAGTTTTCTTCGGAAGACATCGAATACGCCCGCGTGTGGCGGCAGCTGGGCGCGAACCAGGAGATAGAGGCTTTGTACGTCCGGCATATTTCATCGGGGGAGCCGTTGAACCCGGACGATGAAACGAGCGCGGTGTACCCGGAAGATGTGGTGCAGTTATCGGGAGCCCGCCTGGTGGACGGATCCGTTACCTACAGCAGCAACGGGGACGGTACGATTAATAAGTATAATGTGCCGTTACGCTGGGACGGAAAGAATCCCGCCGGCAGAGAAGTTTATACAGAGATTATCGACAATACAGAAACAATAAGAATCAACCCCGGGGAAGATAAAGAAATTATTAAACTCATCCGTCTCATGCAATAATTCATGCCGCCCTGCGGTTTTCTGATTTCTCTATTCCCTCATTCAAGGATGGGTGTTTTTAGGACGATGCTTATGCTACTATGAGTATAATCTTGAATAGAGGTGAGTATAGATGAGCAGAGTTGAGCAGAGTACAAAGTTAGACTTAGAGAAAATCGTTTTTATTGGGAGAACCTACGAAGAGTATTTGGATATGTTTTCTCTTTCGGTGGAAGAACTGAGAGGAAAAAGAATACTTGATTGTCCTGCAGGAGCATGTTCTTTTACTGCAATGGGACAAAAAAATGGATTAGATGTCACTGCATGTGATATTGCATACGATCATGCAGGAGAAGAACTTGAAAATAAAGGACTACAAGATATCGAACATGCGATGGAACACATGAAAAAAGCAGAAAAGAATTATATTTGGGACTATTTCAAAGACATAGATGGCCTCAGAAGATACCGCTTAAGCGCATTAGAGGAATGTTCTAATGATATGAGGAACTTTAGCGAACGATACGTTCCCGTCACCTTACCTTCCATGCCGTTTAAAGATGAAGAGTTTGACGTTCTTCTTTCCGCTCACTTTTTATTTATGTATGCGGACCGATTAGATTATC
The DNA here is from genome assembly GCF_900114715.1 of Salibacterium qingdaonense. Lineage (GTDB taxonomy): Bacteria > Bacillota > Bacilli > Bacillales > Marinococcaceae > Salibacterium > Salibacterium qingdaonense. The sequence goes on along the minus strand of NZ_FOTY01000020.1, from coordinate 28,860 downwards.
CATTTCATATCGAAACAATAAATGAGTTATTAAGAGTTTCTAAAGAGGAAATCCGCATTTTTCCCTTAGTTGATTTGGAAGGGAAAAGATATAGGCATTTAGATAAGTTGCTGGATTACCTTACTAATAATGGGTGTTCCGTTGAAGAAATTAAAGTATCATATGAATTTCAGGTAAACGCTAATTCCATGTTGAAGATTAAAAAAGGTTTATAAAGTAAGGGCAGCGACCAACGTTGTTCTTATGCAGTATATTTTTTTGATTGTCCTTTTCTGCCCGATTCATAGCATTACCTCTGTGGTTTTATTTTGTTTATGAGCCATTTTGTTACAATTTATGCTAACAGGAAATGTTATGCTGAGTCTATCACTTTTGTTCTTTTCCTTTCCCTGTGTATAAAGTAGAAACGGAGACCCCGGCTAAAACGATAACACCGCCTGCGATCGATAGAAGGGTGGGTGTTTCGCCTATCCACACCCAGGAGATGATGATGGCCAGGACAGGGGTGAGGTACAAGGAACTGGTGGCTTCCGATGCGCCTTGTTTTGATGTGGCGTATGCGATGGCGAAGTAAGGAATTACGGTCGGAAACAGGCCGAGATACAAAACGGTGAGTAAACTCTCCATAGAGGCCTGCTGCACAGCTTCCGCCGCACCGGGGGTGGAAATCAGCATGAAGAGGGTTCCGGCCCAGATGGTGTACGTCGTAAATGGAATGAACCCATACTTTGTCAGATAGTTCGATTGCAGGACAAAATAAACACTCTCCCCCAGAGCTGCCGTTACAATCATCAGCACCCCCCATTCTAAGGTAAAACCTCCCCCTGCATCGAACGAGATAAGAAACACTCCGAGTAATGCCGTGATAGAACCGGCCCATCCGTATGTACCAAAGGTTTCTTTTAAGAAAAGCCTGGCAAGCAGCGCGGAAAGGAGCGGCGTGGTCGATACGAGGAAACTCGCTGCTCCGGCACTGACGGTTTTTTCTCCGATACTAAGAAACGTGTGGTAGACGGAAAAGCCCAGGAATCCGAGAATCAAAATGGCGGGAAGGTCTTTTCGTTCCGGAAGTTTCATTTTGGTGACTGCGGCAGCGATGACCAGGGCGGTGGAACCAATCAGCAGCCGCAGCATCGATACATGGAACGGGCCAAACGATTCCAGTCCCACGCGTATAGCTGGAAACGCGGAAGCCCATAGAATAATCGCTGCGGCATAGGCGGATAGTACACGAAGAGGCATTTGTTCATCATCCTTACGATTAGAAGGTGTATTTGATCTTACAGCTCTTATGGTAAAATAGTTACTAAGAATTGGAATCAACCATTTCCGTGAAAGCAATGCCAACCAATCAAGGGTGAAAATATGAATCCATCAGGTACGACGTACAGGGATATTGTGGAATACATCGAAAAGAAAGCAGCAGAAGGGGAGTGGTCCGCCGGGCGGAAACTTCCGACCCAAAGGGAGATGGCTGCTGCATTCGGGGTGAACCGGAGCACGGTGATTCATGCGCTGGATGTGTTGAAAGAGAGAGGAATCATAGAATCGAAAACAGGAAGTGGGACGTACGTTTCGGATTATGATGCCTCCACCTTATCAAAGCGCTTTGTCAACTGGACGGACTTTTCAAAGTACAGTCTTCATCCAACGAACCACGACATCGTGAGAAAAATAAACAAGCTGGAGCTGGATGATTCGATCATACAATTAGGCAAGGGGGAGCTTCACGAGGAGCTGTTTCCCAAGCGTTTATTTGATGAATCGCTCTGCTCGCTGGAGACGACGTATCATCATTACGGATATGATGACGGCACGGGGGATTATAGATACAGAAAAGCGGTCTCGTCCTATTTGAAGGATCGGGGGATTGCTTCCAGTCCGGACACTATACTGCCGGTATCCGGTGCGCTGCAGGCGCTGCAGTTAATAACGCTTGGCTTACTGCAGATGGGGGCCACCGTCTACACACCGCAGATTTCGTATGTTCATTCCCTGCATGTTTTTCGAACATCCGGTATGCAGCTGAAAAGCATTCCGTTTAAGAAACAGAGGCTGGATACGGAGTACCTGCGGGACGATTTGTCCAAAAACAAGGGATCGTCTATGTTATATGTCAATCCGACATTTCAAAACCCGGTAACAACCACGCTGGATGATCAAAGCCGAAAAGAGTTGGTGGAGCTGTCGCGGGATTATCAAATGCCTGTCATAGAAGATGATATCTTCCGGGATTTATGGATCGACCAGGAGCCGCAGCCACCCATCGCATCTTTCGATCACAACGGGCATACGCTGTTTATCGGAAGTTTTTCCAAGACGATGGCGCCAACGCTTAGAGTCGGCTGGATGACAGGCCCGGCAGATGTCATGGAGAAGCTGAGTGATCTGCGGATGCAGCTGGACTACGGCACCAGTTATCTCCCGCAGCTTGCCATGTATGATTTTCTTGAAACAGGAAAATACGACGAGCACCTGAACACGCTGAGAAAAAAACTTCGGGACAGACGAGACACGCTGGCCCAACTTTTGGAGACATACATAGCTGATGCTGCAACCTGGGAGATTCCCGAAGGAGGCATGTGAGTACGGCGGACGACTTTTACCACTTATGCCATCTTTTTTACCACCTTTTGCGGATAAATGTACCACTTTATGCGATTCTTTTTACCACGCTTCGAAAAACGGGTGAAACCAGTCTTCTTATGGTTTCACCCGTTTTCATTATTATTTTCTAAAAGAGAGCGTTGTTCTCTTCCTGTTCCTTTTCTTGTTGAACGCCGAAACGTTCTCGCATAGATATCTTTCCGTCAATGAAAATGTCATACGAATCATGGACAATACGGTCGAGAATGGCTTCTGCCAAGGTGCCGTCTCCCAGCTTTTCATACCATCCATCAATATCGAATTGGGAACAAAATATCGTAGATTGTTTAGCCTGACGCCTGGCATTAATGATTTCCAGCAGAAGAGCTGCTTCTTCATTGGTCAAAGCATGAAGCAGCCATTCATCAAGGATCAGTAGATCCACCTTCAACAGTTTTTTCATCAATTTAACGTAGCTGTCATTCTGCTGATATTTGGCTACTTTAAATGATTCTAATAAGTCAGGCAGTCTTGTATACTGAACCTGAAAAAACTGGCGGCATGCCTGTACTCCAAGAGCTGTAGCTATCCATGTTTTCCCGGACCCGGATACTCCTTTTAATATAACGTTTCGGCCATCCAGAAGATAGTTCCCCGCGGCTAAACGGAGTAGTAAATGTTCATCCAACTTCCGATCCTCATAATATAAAATATCTTCTATCGAAGCTTCTTCTGGAAAGCCGGCTTGTTTCAGAAGGCGGTGTAATTTGTTATTTTTACGTTGGGATTCCTCATGATCAATCAAAATGCCTAATAGCGTGTCAAAATCCATCTCTCTGTTTTCTTTCCTTAAAAGAAGCGTTTCATAGGCTTCCGCCATGCCTGATAGTTTTAGGGTTTTTAGTTTATTGATATTCTGCTGGTTCATTTACGTTTCCCTCCAAAATAAGAAGCACCGCGGGTAAAACCGTGCTTCGCATCAACTTCTTGATTTTTCTGCGTTAACGTTTTCTGCTTGGTTTCTCTTTTATTGTTTTTGATTAAGGTCTGGATACTTTTGACCGTAGGTCGGTTTGTAACGTGACACGCCATGTGACAAGCTCGTTCTATCTCTTGAACGGAATAGGTGCGTTCCAGTTTCTTTAAGGCAAAAATGGACTTCATAGCTTGTTTTTCGATGGTGTAGCTGTCCAGCAGATATGTTACAACCCGGAGGGTATACTCTCCTATTTTCGTTGCCCAGTCCAATGCTTCGGCCGGTGTTTGTTCGGCATACTGTTTATGATGAGCCGGCATGTGATCAGCCAGGGTGGAATATTGACCGTATTTCCCATATAATGTTGGATGAGAGGCTATTCTCATGTGATGAAAATACACTTCTACTGCCGTGTCTGAAACTCTTACATCGACCTGCTTCCTAATATAGTCATAGGGAACGGAATAAAACATGCTCTTCACCGAGATATGGTAATCGGGCTGAACCTTGGCCGTCCGCCATTCAGCCATCTGATACGGCTTAGCGGGAAGAGGGGAAAGGGCGAATTTCTCCTCCTCCATAAACGCTGACCATCTCGATCCTTCTTTTTTTGTAAAAGGACGATGATTAAACGCTTCGAGCTTTTGGTGAATCTCTTGATTCAACTCTTCCAACGTAAAACATTGACTGTTTCGTAAAGAAGCAATGATCCACGTGGAAACGGTATTAACGGAGCTTTCCACGCTGGCTTTATCCTTTGGTGCCCTGACTCGGGCCGGTATAATAACAGATTGGTAATGACGTGCCATGTCTTCATATGTTTGGTTTAACACCAACTCTTTGAATGTGTGTTTGGTGACTCCGGTTTTCAGATTATCGGGAACGATGATTTGAGTCACCCCTCCCATGTAGGCAAATGCGCGCTGATGGAGTTTAATCCAGGCTGCTAAGTCCATGGATAAAGAACCCTCTACATACGAAAGCTGAGAACAAGGAAGTGTCGCTACAAATACATAGACTTTGATTTTTTCTCCCGTATCAGGATCGGTGATAAACAACGTGGATCCGGCCCAATCCACCTCCAATGCTTCTCCCGGCTTTCGACGAATCCGCATCGTTGCTTTATATTTTTGAGCAAAGCGGTGATAGTGTTCGGTAAATGTCCGGTAGGCATAAGGGATCCTGCCCTGAGCCTGTGCTTCTCGCTTATATTCCTCGTGAAGCAGCGTCAAGGTTACATTCGGTTTAGCCAGTTCAGCATACAAATAGTCAAAATCAATCACATGCCGCCCTGAATCTTCTAATTTTTTCTCAGGATAAAGAAAATCTTCAATCCAGGGATCCGTCATATCTTCATCCAATGGACACTTCAACCCCCGTTTTTCCGCAAGTCGGATGACTTCTGTCACCTTTTGCCGGGAGTGATGAGTTATAGCGGCAATGCTTCGTAAACTCCTTTCTTCTTCACCTTGTAATTCCAGTATTCGACGATAAGGAAACATAAAAAACCTCCTGTATTCCTAATGTCATGCCGTAAGGCATGCCCACTAAGTATACAGGAGGCAGTGGAATGGTAAAGACAAATGCAGAGAGTGGTAAAATACGCTGCATTCGTTGGTAAAAAAGATTGCATTGGTGGTACAAATCAAATGCCGTACTCAGCATGTTCATCTGGGTGCGGTTTGCAGATGACATAAACGTTCGGAGGCTGTTTTCTGCGCTTGTGGACACGGGTGTCTTAATAAATCCAGGCTTCATCTACAGCTATTACCATAATCAATACGCCAGGTTGTCTTTCACCAGTTCTTCTCTGGAGGACATGGAATACGGGGTAAAGGTAATAAGAGACGCGGTGGACGAACAAAAGTGACGCAGTCGTTTCATCGGGTGAAGGAACACTGTGCATGTATTTTCTGATTTATCGAATTTTTTAGTATATTTTAGTTTACTTGAACCGTATGTTCATGCTACATTTATATTGAATTGAAGATAATGTAATGAGGAGGAATCAGGTATGGCAAAAACAGTGTGGTCTATCGATCCTGTACATAGTGAAATTGGATTCTCCGTGAAGCATATGATGATTTCAAAAGCGAAAGGCACGTTTGACACTTTCGAGGGTACGTTAAAAGCGGATGTGGACGATTTAGAGAATGCCGAAATCGAAGCGTCCATTGATACTGCAAGTATTAATACGAACGATGAAAATCGGGACGGCCATTTGAAATCGGGTGACTTTTTCGATGTGGAGAACTATCCAACCATCACATTCGTTGGGAAAGATATTCAGAAGAAAAAGGATGACCGTTTTGATGTCACAGGCGATCTTACCATGCTCGGTACGACAAAAGAAGTGACGTTGGATGTCACCTTTGAAGGGCAGAGTAAAGATCCGATCAGCGGAAACATGGTCGCCGGCTTCAGCGGTGAAACAACGATCAACCGCAAAGAATTCGGACTCACGTGGAATGCTGCGGTGGAAACAGGCGGCGTTCTTGTCGGGGAAGATGTGAAAATTAACCTTGAACTTGAACTGCACAAACAGGAATAGAACGGAAAGCATCATTGAATAACTAGGTTTATCCATCAGCGGTTCGGCTGACACTTTTAAGACCCTCGTCCCTTTTGCATCCGCAAAGAGACGGGGGTCTTATTTAAGGTTGCGGGAATACCGTATTACAGTGAAAAGGGTTCTCGGGCTGTTTACACTCATAAAAGGGGCAGAGAAATATGAATAAAATAATGGTAGCTTTCTGCTTCGTATTCCTGCTTTCGTTATTTGGCTGTGGAAAGGAAGAGTCCGACTATACCAGCGATATTGAGAAGGTTAATGAAAATAGTATAGAAGTAGTGTACCCTGAAGAGGATAGGAATCCGGATGCATCTTATCCTGTTTACACCGTCAAAGTAAATGAAGATACGGAGTTTACTGGAAGTGCCGATGCATTCCGTGATCTTGCTGAAGGCGACAGGGTACAGGTTTGGGTGATCAATGCCGGTCCGGATGGTGAAATTCACAATAAAACAGCCAAAAAATATAGGAAGATTACTTTGTGAACTATATCAGGGGTTTCATCCATCTTTTCAATCGTTTATAACGCTTTTATTGTTTCAATCGAAGCACTTCTTCTGTTGTGAGGCCGGTCACTTCAGCTATCGTTTCCACATCCATGACTTTCTTCAGCATTTTCTCAGCGATTTCTTTTTTCACCTTTTGATTTTCCATGTATTTACCCACATCCATACCTTTTACATATCCCTGTACCCTGCATGAAATCTTAAGTTCTTCTAGTGCTTCTTCCAGCTCTTCTTCCAGCTTTTCTTTCATATAATTCACCTCTCCCTGCATTTTTTCGAAGGAGTAAGGGGCAGATATATGTTCCAAAAATTGTTCCACTTTTGTTCTCCTTAAGAATACCTGTTCCCGTTAAAGAAAGCAAGATAATTTTTAGTATAGTTTCAAGAGGCAGAGGAACCGTTCCAGCCCGCGTCCGTGATATTGGTTATGTTCTTTATTTTTTGGAATGGAAGAAGAAGGGGAAATATTCGTGTTCGAGAGAGTCTGTGCTTCGCTATTACTTCCGCAGGAGGAACTTATGAGACCGGAATCTTTTCAATTTTCTAAAGCATTTACCGTTTTCTTCAGCTCGCTGAAATCAATGTTGCTGTAGTAGTAAGTTTCTGATCCGTCTTCTGTGTAAAGTGTTGCTTTTTCTTTCTCTTTATATGCTGTTAATCCAAAAAATTCATTATTTGCACTTGTAGACTGGCCTTCTTTTTCAAAATAGATGAATATATTGCCTGGAGTATGACTGTGATTCTGCAGGTTCTGCATGGTTTCGGGGTCATTTGTTTTATAGAAGTCAGCATCGTTAAGAGTTGATATGATGTGCTGCATCTTTTCCTCAGTACTTACTTCTATTTGATTTGCCGGTTTCGTCACTCCATTTTCTGTAACTGTGCTGATCGTTATTTTCGTGATATCAATGTCTTGGTTCGTCATAATCTCACTAAAAGATACATGCTGCTCTGTACTGCTGCAGCCTGCAAGTAAAATGAAAAAGATCAGGGTTCCTATTTTTATCAAAACAAATTCCTCCAGAAATCGACGCGCTGATTAAATAGTGCGTCCTTTTTATTTGAACATAGAGGAAACGGTCTATATCTATGATTTGTTGATGTTAAGACAGGTCATTCCCTTCGCTATTTTCGTTTTTTGTTTTGGCAGAATAATTCCAGATAGTAAACGTAATAAAATATACGATGACAGGTATCAAAGCATAGTCGCTGTATTCGGATGGGAGAAAAAGCAGGAAAAACACTGCGATGATAAAAAAGGGAGGCATCAGTATCCAGTAGCGCTTATTTTTAAAATGGTTCATCATCCACTCCCCTTTCTGCCCTTTTAGTCAGGGACAAGGCCGTTTGTCCCTGTGATTTAAGGGTTCTTGAGTTCAACGGAGACGTCGCTTGCTTCTTCGGCGGCGACTTGTATATCAAACGAGCCGTCTGTGATGAATCCCTGGATCTGCATGGTTCCGTCCCGGGAGTCGGAGATTTCCTGTTCCCATAATACCTGGTCCTCTGTTTCAGCGGACAAGGTGATGGTTCCTTCGCCAACCGATGCTGTATAGGGAATGAAAAGCGTTCCTCCTCCTTTAGTTGTCCCGACTTCCGTTACATCATAATTCCCCCGGAGCGTACCGATGGATACTGTAACGGTATCATTTGTCATTCTCTTGCTGGCATTTACGGTTACATTATCAGCATAAAAGTACAGAAATGCCGTCACACCGATGGCGAGAAGAAAAGTGAATACCGACGCTGTGATGAAAAATACCTTCATGTTGATATGTTGTCGTATAAGACGGTTCAATCTGTTGACGAGTCGAAAGAAAACAGGAAGTAACACAGCCCCGAAAAGCACAGCCGCCCAATGAACGGGGGACAGCACGGCTAGAATGAGTATCGCTATGTACCCTGCTGTAAACATCCAATAACTGATGTGCGAAACCGTGCTGCTTTTATCCGGTTTACCAAACATCCACTCTATCACTCTTTGCAAAAAATCCCTCCTATTTTCCCGCCAAACGCTCGTGTTCTCAAAACATATGAATCAAAGGAAATAATAACATATAAAAGGAAAGAGGAGGAAGAAATATGGGGTTGCATCCATTATCAGAATGTCTTCTTTACGTTTGTCCTTCCACCGTCACGACGGTCATCTGGCTTTGGTTTAGAAAGCGGATCGGCAGGACGCTGGTGCCGAGGCCGCTGTCGATGTAGAGATGGCTGCCGGAGGCGAAGGAATACGTTCCTTTGTCATATGTCGGGAACAGTTTTTCACCTGGTGAGATGAGTCCCCCGATGATAGGAAAACGGACCTGCCTGCCGTGGGTGTGGCCGCTTAAGACAAGGTCGGCACGGGCGGCCGTTTCATCCCGGACGACAAGCGGTGCGTGGGACAAGAGAATCGTGTAATGCTCCTCGTTGATGCCCTGGAACGCGCCGGTCATGTTGTCGTGGTTCGTGTAATGGTCATCAATACCGGCAAGGTTGATCACAGCACCGTTCACTTCGACCTGTCTGTTCGTATTGTCGAGGATCGTGATGCCGCGTTCTTTCAGCCCCTCAAGAAGCGTTTGGGTGTGGGGGTTATCGTATTCATGATTGCCCGTGACAAAATAAATCTTCTCCGTCACATTGGTCAACGCCTCCATCAGCTGCAGCATCGGCTCCATGCTGGAGGTTCCCTTATCGACGAGATCGCCTGTGACGACAATCATATCCGGATCTGCGTTCTCTGCCGCGTGGATAAGGGCCTGATTGTCCCCTCCGAATTGTTTATTATGTACATCGCTGATCTGGAGCATGCGGATCGATGTATCTGCCGGGATTTCCCCGGTTGTAAACGTCACATCCCCGGTGTGAAGGACATTCGTGTCGTAATAACTTTTTGCCCCGATGGCCACGGCGGCAATGACCAGAATCAGGAGCAGCCAGCGTTTCTTTGTCATAAAAAGGACCATCCTTGTTGAAAAATAGGAAAATACCTGCGTTGATTGTATGATAGCACGGATACCGGTGATGCGGCAGAGATAATAAGAATTTCTATTTTTTCATCGGGACTGTGGTATAATGGGGATAACCTCAAGAAGAAGGGAAGAAGAAAGATGGAAGAAATGCTGCACCGTATTCTGAATGAACTTTCTGCGGTAAGAACCGGCATGTCAACGATGGAAGCCGGATTGAAAGCAGACATCACAAGCACGAGGAACGAATTAAAAGAAGAGATAACGGATGTGCGTACGGAATTCAAAGATGATAATGAGAATCTACGCATGGCGTTCAAGGATGAAATAGGGAGCACGCGTACAGAATTAAAAGAAGAAATGGGTAGTGTCCGTAACGAGGTGAAAAGCGACATCGCGGATGTGCGTACAGAGTTAAAAGAAGATATCACTGGTGTGCGGATGGAGCTCAAAGACGATATCGCAGGTGTGCACGTGGAACTGAAAAACGATATCACGGGTGTGCACCACGAGTTAAAAGGTGAAATGAGCGGGATGCGTACGGAATTAAAAGATGAAATGAGTGGAACACGCACTGAATTAAAGGATGAAATAGGCGGAGTACGCATTGAATGGAAAGAAGAAATAGGATCTGTGCGCACAGAATTAAAAGAAGAAATAGGCGATGTGCGTGAAGAATTAAAAGAAGGACAGCAGCGCATAGAGAAAAAACTTATGAGCATTCCGGAAAGTTATGAAAAACTTGAGGCGTTCATAGGAAGTCGGCAGCGTACGCTCGAAAAGTTATCGGAGCGGTCTCTTCATCATGAAGCAGACATCGAATACCTGAAAAGCCTCCGAACCTGATCCCCATGCACCTCTCCCCAAAGTGCTTCTCTTTACCCTGCCGCCCAGTGTTTTTCTTTCCCGGCTTATCGTCAAGTGCTGTTATATCTATCGTTCTTCTCCTTCGATGGTAACCACCGTCATCTGGCTCTGATTCATAAACCGAACGGGTATCGTACTCGTTCCAAGACCTCTGCAGATGTAAATCCAGCTGCCGGGCAGCGGTGATATCCGGTGTGATAAAAAGGTACCGGATTCAATAATCCTTTCAGGCTCAAACTGTGATGATTTGAGTGATGGTCCCCCGTGCTGGTACTGCTTGATGTTTCTTCTGTCGGTGGTACGGGGAATATTCTAAGCGGCAGAAGAAACCAAAAGAGGGAGGACACACGTATGGCATCTTATGAAACGATGGTGCAGCGGTTGGCAGAGATGACAGAAAAGCAGAAGGTCCATGGAGTGAATGAGGTATACAAAGGCATTCCGGATCTCGACCGGACAGGGGATCTCGACCCGCGGGTGCTTGCCGATGCGGAGCATATGCCGGATAGGGAGAACGAGGAAGTGCCTTCTATTGAGACGATACGGGAGAACATGGGCCGGCCGAATCAAGACGTGACGAAAAGCACTGTATCGGAGGAACGTATGTTGATACCTGCCGAACATAGATCGATACCGGCTGTGGTGTATACACCGGAAGAAAAAGGACCCCGTCCGGTCATCGTTTATTTTTTCGGAGGAGGGTTCATCGGCGGCAGTGTGGAGGCCGTGGCGAATCCGTGTAAAGCGCTGGCAGAAAAAGCCGGAGCGGTTGTGGTGTCGGTGGATTACCGGCTGGCTCCGGAGCACCCTTACCCCGCGGCAGTGAACGACAGCTTTGCCGCGGTGGAATGGGTACATGCCCGTGCCGGAGAACTGGGCGCAGATCAGAACCAGATAACGGTAGCCGGGGACAGCGCCGGCGGCAACCTCGCCACCGTATGTGCGCTTCTGGATAAAGAACGGGGCACTGGAATGATCGCATTTCAGGCACTGCTTTATCCGGTCGTTCATCTGACATACGCTGAGTCAAAGCACTACACATGGAGCTTGGACCGTTATCAGATTCACTATCACCCGGAGCTTGTCGAACAGAGAATACGTGCCTTAGAGGCATTGGGACCGTTGTTCCGCTCCTCGTATCTGCAGGGAACAGAACCGGACACCCCTTATGTATCCCCGCTGGCAGCGGAGGATGTGAGCGGGATGCCTCCGGCGCTCATCTTCAGCGCCGAATATGATTTTCTCCGGCTGGAAGAGGAAGCGTATGCCGAAAAGCTTGCCGCTGCCGGGGTACCTGTCACGCGTATCCAGTACCAGGGCATGGATCACGGGTATATTGATAAAATCGGCGGCTACCCGCAGGCCGAAGATACGATACATGAAATCGCCAAAGCGATGCAGAGACTCTTTTCGTAAGAGTCTCTTTTTCCGCCGTTTATTCTTTAACACTGTCCGCGAGAAACAGGGAGGCGTCCTGTTCGTTAAATAGGCCCTTTCCGTGATGGAATGTTCTGATGTTTGTGGAGGAGAAGCCGGCTTCGGTAAGTAACGCTGTCAGCTCGTCATGGGAGAGCGTCTTGTGGATATGGTCATGCTGATCCATCGTCTCGTCTTTATCAAAATCAACGATCAGCAGCCGCCCGCCTTGTCGTAACACGCGAAACAGCTGCCGCAGAAGGTCTGCTGCATCATGAATATGGTGGAGAACGAGGGACATGACGATGACGTCCGCTTCAAGCTCCGGCGTTTCTTTCGTGAAATCCGCGTGTTGAACGCGGACGTTTGACAGGCTGCGGCGGGAAATCTTCTCCCGGGCCATATGGAGCATCGGCTCGGACGAATCAACGAGCTGCACCGAACGCACCTTACCGGTCAGCTGCAAACCAACGAGCCCCGTGCTGGCACCGTACTCCAGCACGTCTTTTGAGCCTGCGTCCGGCAGCTTCTTTTTAATTTCTTCCCCAATAATCTCCGACAACTCGATTTGTTCCGGGGTATCGAACCGCTCTGCCATTTCATCAAATATGTTATCTTCCATCGTTATCTGCTCCTTCAGTTGATATTTAAAAGGATATTATAGACCTTAGTTATCTTTAATTAAAATTTATTATAGCAATGCGTATTCACTTCTGTCAAAAATGAGATGTTGGATGAATCTGGGGTGGAATTCTTTTTGACAAAATGGAAAGATCTTTTTTGAGCCACTGTTATCTGACATTGCTTCATAAACCAAACCGGCAGGATACTTCTGTCGAAGCCGCTTTCGATGCAGGAGCCGGCTGTCTGGGGCGGATGGCACGTTGCCCGGTCGTACTTTAGAAACAGGAGTTCTTCTCTCCCCAAAAATCCCCCTTCCTCTGCATAGATAGGAGCGATCCTGCCGTATGTTTTAACTGTTTTCGTTATAGAACAAAATCGAAGTAATTATGACAATGTAGCTCGTGACGATAATCAGGGACGGCACGATATACGTGAGTGTGTTCCGGGTGTGATCTCTTTTGATAATGGCCATCACGAGACCGGTCAGTACAAAGCCGGCCGCAGCAATAATGATGGTTTGATTACTCGTGTCATTCCATATACTCCCTTTTGTATAAAAGAGATCTCCTATGGCTGTCATGAGTACATTAAAAGCATTACTGCCGAGAATGGTTCCGACAGCGAGATTGACGTTGGCTAACCGAAGAGCGACATAAACGCTGACAGCATCCGGGATCGACGTTGCCGTTGCGACCAAAATACTGCCCACGGCTGTAGCACTGATTCCTGTTGTGTCAGCCATAATATCCCCGGATACCGACAATGCACTGCCTGAAACGAAAATCACAGCAGCAAAAAAGATGAATTTTTGCACCGTGCGGGGGACATAAATCGTTTCAACACTTGATGAAGCAGCAGATGATCCTTGTGTGATAGTTTGCTTTTGTGAAATGTACCACATCCCGGCGGCGTACACCGCTGTGACCAACACACTGATGAGGCTGATCCATAAAAGAGAAAGCGGGAGATGGAGAATCATCCCGCCACATGTGATGGCGCATAACAGCAGGCCGATGATGCCGGTATAAAGGTGGTGGTCCGAGACGTTCAAAAACAGGCGGTGACGACGGAAATGAACATCCAGCAGAAACAAAAAGAAGATATTAAAAATGATACTCCCAAGCCCATTTCCCACGGCAATATCAGCATTCCCGATGATTCCGGCAGAAACCGTCGCGGTCAGTTCCGGAAGCGAAGTGGCGGCTGCCAGCAGCATTGTGCCGGCTACAAGACCACCTATTTTTGTGTGCTGGCTGATTTGGTTGGCGTACGTGGACAACCGGACCGCACAAAAAGCGGATAGGAGAGCGGAAACTATAAAAATTGTTATTGAAATGCCGGCAGTAATAAGAGGCGGCCCTCCTTTTTATAAAATACAAGTAATTCCCTGTTTCCTTTTGTTCTGCGTTCCAAACGTTCTATAAAATTTACCGGGACTTTTTTGGTAACATGAATAGGAGAAGAGGACGAGGAGGGGACATGATAAGCGATATGGTGTAGTTTCAGTCAAGTTTACATAAAACAGATAGAATATGGCAGCGGGCCGCGGCTTATCCGTATAGACAGTGCAGAGTACTGACAGGATTGACTACACAGAAAATGGAATGAAAAAATAAAAGCGGACTCAAACAGACGGACTTGATAGCGGCACTTGTCGTCCGTATTATGCAGGTTCTGTCGGATTAATTTTGGATGATAGTGGAGGAAAATTTGAATCGTTTACGTTTGTGGAACACGAGAAGACAATGATTGGGGAGGCAGGATTCATGCATTTGTTCGATATAGAAGAGGAAATAAATGAGGATACGTTTTCGCGCGGTATGATGTATATGGCGGAGGAACAAGTGACCAAAATCAGTGAGCCGTACCGCCACCACTTTGTTGTGGAAGTGGCCGGAAGTGTCAGTGTGGATATTGTGCTCGATGACTCTCTTGAAGTCGTGCGCACGTTCTGCGACTGCCTTGAAAATGCCGGATACTGCGAACATACCGCTGCGGCGCTGATTGCCCTCGGCGAAGAAAAAGAAGACGACGAGCCGGTTCCTGATCCGGAGGGGCCCGATGTGGAAACAGCACTCGCATCGTTTGATCAGGTCGATCTTCGAAATCTGCTGCGCAGCGCTGCATCGGAGTATCCGGAAATCAGAAGCCGTATTTTCGCGCTTTTTCATCAAAACAAAGAACCCCTTGTTTCCGCCCAAAAACAAGTGCAGGCTTATATCGAAGCGCGGGTTCAGGATGGAAGGATCGACGCCGGAGACGTTCCCATGGCACTCGAAGGCGCACACCAGGTGCTTGAAAAAGTAGAGGAACACGCAGCCGAAGGCAGGATCGAAGAAGCGGTGCAGCGGGCGCTGGTCGTCCTTGGTACCGTGGTGGACGCGCTGGATTCCTTCGACGAAACAGCCGGAGAACCGGTGGTTGTTATCAACAACAGCCTCGAGCTTCTGAAACAGGCCGCAGCCGTTTCCTCGAGCGCACTGCCCGAAGACGCGAAGCAGCGGATCTATGACGCTGTCACTACCGAAGCAGAAGAGCCCCGCTATGAAGGGAGAAACAAATGGCGTAACGCGCTTCTGGAGGCACGCATTTATGTGAAGAATGAGCAGGAGTGAAGCATAAATCGGAAGAATCGATAAGGAAATGCAGTCGGTTGATGTTAAGAAGATGCAGCCCCTGATCACAGCGGTACATAATACATTAAAAAAAGAGCCATTGGAAGGCTCTTTTTTTAATAACTCAACGAAATTTTCTTGTTTTGAAACTTTTGCCCCGCTGAAATTTCTCTAATTGGTGAAAGGGGGGAGAGAAGAGATGAATCATGATACAGGACTGGTTCAACAAGCCATGGATGGAGAGGAAGAAGCTTTTGAAAGTCTGCTTCAATCTGAAAGTGAAAAACTGTATTTTATTGCGATGTCTTATGTACAAAACAAGGATGATGCCCTCGATGCTATTCAAGAGGCAGCATGCCAGGCATTTTTGTCTATTCATCAGTTGAAAAAACCTGAGTTCTTTTCTACGTGGCTCGTGAGGATTCTTATCCGGGAATGCTATAAAATTTTAAAGAAAACGCAGAAAACAGTTCCATTTGAGGAAGAAAAGTTTGAAGAGAAGATGGCTGACTCCTTTAAGGGAACAACCAGGCGGGAAGCACGTCTTGCCGAAGCGGTGGATAAGCTCGAACATTCCCAGCAAACGGCAATTTTACTGTTTTATTACCATGACCTCCCGATCAAACAAATTGCAGAAGTGATGGAGAAACCGGAGGGAACGGTGAAAACGTACTTACGCAGAGGGAAAGATAGGCTGAAAAAACAAATAGAAAGGGGAGAGTGCAGAAATGAAGAATGGGCCTGATAAGCATAATGAAATGGACTTTCCTAAAGAAGAAGTATTTGCAGCTATTTCGAAAGGAATGCAGAAAGGAAAAAGCAGAAAGGAAAACAAGCAGCACACAACTATAGAAAAACCTCCCATATCGAAAACGGTGAAGGGTAAAATACTTTACATGGCGGGTGCCGCAGCTGTTTTCATTGCCTTATTTATGGGAACTGCCTATTTTTCACCGGCGTTTGCGAATGCCGTATCAAATATCCCGGTTGTCGGTTCTATCTTTAGTGATAACGGAAGACCAGGATTGGAACAGGCCAGTGAGAAGGAGCTGACAAATGCGATTGGTGAAACCCAGACCATTGATGGGACAACTATTACAATTAAGGAAGTATTGTATGATAACTCACGATTGACGATTAGTTATTTTCTAGAGTCCGAGGATGCTATTGGGGAACACTACTTTTCAGGAGATTCTTTCCGATATAAAATAAACGGAGAATTTCCGGACGGCAGTTCCGGCGGTCACCAGGCCACAACTCTTTCACCAACCTCACGAACAGGGATAATGGAGTTTAATATAGGAAATGAAGCTCCTGATCAATTTAACTTTGAGCTATTCATGGAAGCAGATAATGGGAAAGAATGGGAATTTTCTTTTCCTGTAGAAACGATAGAAGGCTTAAAGACATTCGCGGTCAATCATAACCAAACAACGGGAAACATTGATTTACATGTTTCCGATATGTCGATCAGTCCATCTGGTATCAGTTTGAATTATAAAACAGTTTCACCGGCACCCGAAAGTGGCCGTATCGGCCGCATCCCGGCACAGTACCTTGAATTTCGTATAACTGATAGAAATGGAGAAGAAGTCACCTCGTATTCGGGCGGAAGCTCAGGAACAAAGAAAAACGGCAGCATTCATTCAACGGGTAATAAGTTATTTGATCCCATTGGAGAAAAGGTTCAACAATTAACGATAACACCTTACCTCAAGTTACCGAGTGATGGAGGAGGGGTGAAACTGGAGCAAGACGGAAATGAAACGGCGTTAAATGGAGATATGAGCGAACTTAAAAATGTAGAGTTTGCCCCGTTTACGGTGGAAATACCTTAGAATACCGCACCCTGATTGTGGCTTTAACAATTGGGGTGCGTGTTGTATATATTACGGGGGAAATTTCTATGGAGGCGTCGAAATGAACGGGGAACTCAGGGTCATTGTTACTGGAAAAAAAAGACGCTGCGCAAGACAGCAGCTGTCCACATTTTATCTTTATTTTTCTTTTAACCGCAGAATATCTTCGGGCGGGAGTCCTGTGATTTCTGCAATAAGAGGAACGTCCATATCTTTTTTCAGCATGGCCGACGCCGTTTCAATTTTGTTCATTTCTTTTCCCTGCTTTTTGCCCTGTTCCAATCCTTGTACCCTTCCTTGCTCCAATCCTTTATCCAGCCCTTCTTTTTCATAGGACACCATAATCTCCATGACTTTGTCTCCTTCCGGCTTTCTCATCATTTTCACCTCTTCTTTTAGTAATTGTTCCTCGGACGAAGTCAGTTTTAAATACGTTTCGAAAAAACCGAATAATAGGGTGGTGTGCGCTCGATCGATATTCATGTGCACCATCATACGCAGAAATTCTTTTTTAACCTGTACTTTCTCTTTTTCATTATACCCCATTTTGGAAAGCAATGCAGCGGCTGCCGGGTTACCTGTATGGATAAATTGTCTCCAGTTCTGCTGTTTTAACTGGATCATAAGAAATTGAAAGTGGAGCACGTCGTGAAAGGGGAAGCGGATGGTGAATGTATCGGTTTCGCTTCGTTTCTGATCATAGGTGAAAAGGGCAATCGGCAGAATGCGGCAGCGGTATTTCTCGTACAGTCGGCCGTAATAAATAAACATGCGTTCGTTGAAATCGGGCTGGGGATAGCTTTGGGATTCGGTGTGGATAATGATGACGGTTTCTTCTTCTTTCAACTTCGTTTTTGCGAGGACATCCACCTTGTATTTCTCCCCTTGAGTCACATCGCTGAACACTTCTTCCGGTAAAAACTGAATGCCCGAAAAGTCGACAGCATCGTACACCTTTGGAAAAAACAGCGCGATAAATTCTTCAAAATAAGTCGTCAGAATCTCCTTAAACAGGCGGTCGTGGTCAATCGTCATAAACCCCTCCTTTTCCGAGAACGTTTGTTCCTTTATAGAATACACGTTCCTGTTGTGAAAAGCAAGTATTCTGGAGAATCAATCGAGAAATGTGGAGAGTCGATCGAGAAATGATGAGAATCGATGCAGAAATTCATGTTTTCCGCTGGAATCAATCGAGAAACATGCGGATCGATCGAGAAATCCAGGGAATTGATCGAGAAATTTCCCACATCAAAAAAAAGAAAGGAGCCGCAGCCCCTTACTGATATACTTCGGTCATCCATTCGACGATGCCTTTGCCGTGTTCGAAGCGGAGGTCTTCGACGTTGTGATGGCCGATAATATGTCCGTCTTTGATGGCGATGACGTCGTCGAGAATGCCTTCGATTTCCTT
Source organism: Salibacterium qingdaonense (assembly GCF_900114715.1). GTDB lineage: Bacteria > Bacillota > Bacilli > Bacillales > Marinococcaceae > Salibacterium > Salibacterium qingdaonense. The sequence continues at coordinate 10,474 of NZ_FOTY01000020.1, read as the reverse complement.
GATTTCGTGGGTGGTGATAAGCACAATCTGGTTTTCGATGTCGATAAAGGAAATCAGGCTTTTCACGATCGAATCGCGCACCATCGGGTCAAGACCGGAGAGCGGTTCATCCATGAGCAGCACCGGCACGTTACGTGAGAGCGTGAGCACGATTTTCAGGCGGCCGCGGTTTCCTTTGGACAAGGTTTTGACTTTGCTGCTGCGTTCCAGGTTCATAAACGACAGCATTTCATCGGCTTTTTTCGTATCAAAGTCCGGAAACTGCGAAGCGTGAAAATCAATCATGCCGCCGACCGTGAAAAAGGGATAATAGTCGTCAAGTTCGGACAGGTAGGCGACCCGGTCCGCTATCCGGCGCGTGGCTTTGTGCCCGTTGACGGTGACACGCCCTCTTGTCGGATGATTCAGCCCGGCAATCAGTTTCAGTGTCGTCGATTTTCCGCTTCCGTTTTCTCCGACAAGCCCGACAATTTTACCTGGTTCCAGCGTCAAATCCACCGAGTCGAGTGCTTTTTTCCCGTGGTATCGTTTGGTTACTCCCTGCAATTCAATCATGATTCATTCTCCTCCTCTAAAAACTCCTGGATTCCGTGTTGAATTTCGCGTGCTTCATATCCCATATCTTTCATGACCCGGACGAACGAAGCGATTTCCTCCCGCTTCAACCGTTCACGCATCGACCGGAGGATGGCGGGGTCTTCTGTGACAAACGTTCCCTGTCCTCTCCGGCTTTCTGCAATACCTGACTGCTCGAGGATCTGATAGGTGCGCTGCACCGTGTTCGGGTTCACATTTGACTGCACCCCCGTCTCCCGAACCGACGGAAGTTTTTCGCCGGGATGCAGTTCGCCGCGCAGAATCCGGCGGTTGATCCGCTCCGCCAGCTGCATGTAAATCGGCGTATTCGATTCGAATTCCTGACTCATAGACTACACCTCAACTTTTCGATCCAGAATCCAGACAGCCGCAAGAAATAAGACGACAGTCAAAAGGATGTCAAATACATAAGAGCCGATAAAGACCACCGGTGTCTCTACTTGAAGAAACGAGAAATTAATCCAAAAGAATAGACTTTCCAGATTAATTGTTCCCCACTCCGTGATGGCCGCATAAAACGACGTATTGGCAAACCATCCAAATGCAATGAGAGCGGCGATGGCAGCAAGCACGGTCAAACATATACTGAGAATCGTCGGCATGGCTTTTTTCATCAATAGAAAAATCATCCAGAAAAAAAGGAGACCAATGCTCATGCTGATGGAATACAGCACGATATGGATACTTAGGACTACAACTGCGCTTACTCCAAAATTCCAATCGTTTGAGAAGACATCCCACTGTACCTGCGTGGCGGTGATGAAGACAATTGCAATAAGAACCGCCATAATCATCACTTGATAGATAACGCCGGACGTCATCTTCGCGAAAATCAGTCCCGAAGCCGACCGCGCGTGATGGAGCCATAAATGCAGCCGTTTCGTCTCCGCCGTCATGCTGAAAATAAAATAAAAGCCGAGGTACAGAGCCATCCCGAGAAACGTTACTGCACTGAAAATGAACAATGTTTCATTCAATACCCCGTTCCGGCCCCCAAAATAAGAGGCAATTCCACCGATAAATAATAGAGCGCCAACAACAATCCAAAACGCCGGCAGTCCGAGCCGCAGTTCTTTTTTCAGTAAACTTCCCCAACCCTGCATGTTTTCTCTCTCCTTTTTCTTTTGTGTTAGTGAACTAGTTATATAGTACACTAATACTTACATATGGTCAATGGAGAAAATCATAAAACCTGGAAATCCACGAAAAAAGCACCCGATGGATAGAAACATCGGGTGCTTGGAAAATAACTTTTTACAGATCGGAGTGGTTCCGGATCCGGCTCATGCCGTAAGCGGCGAGAAAAATGATAAACATCGAGATAAACGAGTAGACGTACCGCCAGTTGAGCAAATGATAAATATCAATCCAATGAAGCAACGGCAGCCCTGCAAACGATATCAGAGCAGAAAGAACAATGCCCCGCAGAATAAAGGAGCGTGTAGGAAAAAGCTGAACTGTAAACATGACGAGAACCGGGATGAAAATAAAGTCCCACGGGATATAATTATGGATTAACGGGATAACGCCGTAATGGTAATCGAATAAGCCGAGGTAATGTCCGGCTGTGTCGAACGTGGCGGAGCAGACAGCAGCGGTGAGTCCGGCCAAGAGAAGGCTTCCCTGGTTTCTTCGGTCATGAAAAAACCACCACGCCGCGATGGAGATAATGGTGACGAACACTCCGAACCACCAGTGCCAGTCGAATAACACGTATTCTTTCCATAATTCTATCACCTGATCGTGAATCAATACGATCTGTCTGTTTAAATCGGTTGATAGCTCTTTGTATCCCGGCATGTTCTAACCTCCGCTTCCTGTGCCGTATGCATTCTTATACCTAGCTTAAACAGTATGTCTTCTTTTATTCATATGTTTTCTATAAAGAAGGGCTGCAGCTTTGTGGACACTATCATCGAAAAACAAAGGTGTAGTGTCCACGGATAATCGTTTGGTGGACACTACACCGCTTAACTCAGAAGTTAGTGGGCCCCAGTGGAAACCAATGGACACTAATTGCTGGTGCCGGAAGTCTTAGTGTCCCCGAACTGCACTTCCATGAATACTAAACATGCTTCCCGGCGGTGTAGTGTCCACGGAGCCGCCGCAGCCTGAAACAACCACAGCCGGCTCCCTTTTAAGCAAAAAAAGAACCGGAGATCCCGGTTCAGATAAACGACGCTGGTTATTCGGTTAGTATGTCACCGGTCCGCCGGCTGTACCAGTCTTTCATGTCCCGCGCGGAATCCACGGGAATGTCGTCGATGTCGGTGTGTTTGACCGGATTGGAGCGGTTGATCGTTACCATCGTCGAGAGGCCGGCTGGTTTCTGGAGAATGCCGCGTTTGAATGTCATTTCCGACACTTTTTCCCGCTTTGTTACAAACAAAAAGGTGGTCCAGCCGCCTTTTCTCCACTGGATGCATTCATTATGGACGGCGTAGCGGGTGTGGGCGAAATCAAGCAGGCGCGAGAGTATCACGAGAACGAGCAGCACCGCTGACAGTATCCACCACGGAATATAGATATCAAACGGCGACGGCTCGAAGTAAAAGAGAAGCCCGGTTGCGATCAGCCAGACCCAGCTCGGCCGCACGAGCCGGACGAAAAGGGAGCGGCGCGGCAGTGGAGTCATGGCATCGGTGATGGAGAAAACAGGCAGGATTTCTTCGATTAATCCGGCGGCGCGGGCGGTGGACATGTACGGGTACAGCGATGTGATGTTTTCGGTTCCGCCTGCGGCATTTGCCCCGCCGGCACTGATCAGCCTCATCTCTGTCATGCCGAGCCACCGGTTGATGGGTGGCTGCCGGTATTCCACCGCCTGCACTCTGCTTTTTTGCACAGAGAACGACGAGGTCTGGAAGAATCCTTTTGTAATGTAGATCCGTTCGTCATCGGATGCTATTTCATAGCGGCCGTACTGAAGAATGGTTTTCACCGCGCCGAAGATAACCGCAGCCGCCGCGAACAGCACGACGATAAGGGTAATTTTCCACCAGGCATCGATGAGAGCAGATACAAAACCGCTTTCCATCACCCGGTTGAATGTGTCGGTGGAGTCGACGTTCGACACGAGAGAAATAATCACCGGTATCAAGGCAAAAAAGCTCAAGGACAAAAACGATGCTTTGATATGATCTTTTGTTCCAGGACGGAAATGAACGGTTTTCGCAGGCGGGGCGGACGGTTCCGTCTCTGCATCGCCTTCTGCGGCATCCGCTTCTGCCTCCCCGGTTTCTGTCTCCGCTTCGTGCTGTTTCACAACATCCTCGAGCCGGTCTGCTTCCGCCGGCGGCACGGCCCGGAACGTGACAGAATCGTCGTGATCCTCCATGTTCGTTTCAAATGTAATCGACGTCATGCCGAAGAGACGGTGGAGCCAGGACGTATGACGCTGCACGTTCTGGATTTTGGAAAAAGGAACGGTCCGTCTTGATTTGGCGAAAAGCCCTTTGTACAGCTGGAACGCTCCGGTATCAAGCTTATACGTATGAGTGAACCATTTATAGACATACGATAACGCAATCAGGGCGAAAATCCCGAGAAATATGTAACGGGCGTACGTGTAGAAGGCGTCGTCGGAACCGGCGTTGAACACAAACAGATAAACCCCGATAATTATCATGTTGCGGATCAGGTTTTTCAGCTGGAATACGAGCACAAGCGGGTGGTAGCGTTTGGCCTGCGTCATTCTTCCACCTCCTTGATTTTCGCGTACCGCGCGATGAGATTCCGCACGTCGATCGCGGTATCCTCCGGCAGCGCCGGAATTTCATGCTCGGAGTTCAACGTTTTGATGGTAAGCGTAAGCAGTCCGTATTTCCGTAGAAACGGCCCTTGTTTCGTTGCGATGGACTGAATTTTTGTCATCGGTACGATGTGATGCACTTCTCTTATCGCGCCGCGCTTCAACTGGAGAAATTCGTCGTTTACATCATACCGCCAGTGCCTGTACGTGAGCCAAGGGCTGATAAATATAGACCAGACTGCACTTAAAACAATAAGAACAACAAGTCCGATGAGGATCCAGTTTACCCAATCCGGCCACGAGAACCGCTGATCGAGGTAGTAGAGCACTCCAAGAACAGCAATATTGATGAATTGTTCGAGAATACTGGTGATGACCCAGACGCGTACCGCTTTCTTTGAAAGCCGCCGCTCGGGCTGCTGCAGCGATGATTCCAAGATGCAGACCTCCTTTTCATTTTATTCTATAGTACGAAAACACCCGGGCTTTCGTTTCTTATGATTTTTCCAAAAATGGAAGCCGGGCGTTAATCTCTATGATAAGATGGCAGTATCATCATACAGGAAATACGAAAGTGGGGAAAGGCATGAAACGATGGATGCTCCTGCTCATGCTCGTCCTGACAGCCTGTTCCGGCGGAGAAGAAACGTTGAATCCGATCAATGACGAACTGCGTGTTGCAGCATATGAACGGATCAGCGAAAAACTGCAGAATAACAACGGAATGACAAAAGAACGTGCAGAGAAGGAAACTTTCGATCATCTCGTGCAGCGGGTAGCGGTCGTTAATAGAGCGCAGGAGGTCGGAATAGAAGTCACAGAGGAAGAAGCGATGGAGATGTCCAATAATGTGAGGAGTAAACTGGAAAACGGAAAAATAGATAATGCGGAACCAACATGGAAAGATATCCGTAACACCATGGAAGCCGAGAATCTCACCGAGACGGAGTACTGGGAGGAATATGCAAAAAACGGCTATAAGGAAACGATCATGATCGATAAGCTGAAAACATACGAAGAAGAAAACGCACTAAAACCCTGGAGTGTACGGAAAAAAGAAATTGTGAAAGCATTTAGAGAAGAAAATACAGCGCGGATAGAACAATTTAAACAGAAAATCGGACTGGAATAAGGGGTCAAGATTCCCTTTTCCGCCCGGTCAGCCCTTTGATCAAAAGAACCCCTGCTGCCACGGAGAGAACAGCATGTGTCTCTGGAAGAAAAAACATATCAGCATAAAACGGCCTGTCGGCGTCAAACCACGCGAGCCAGTTTCCTCTTGGGACAAAAACAAAAATGCCGGTGATAAGCGTTGGGATGAGAAGCCAATTGAACTCGGGACCGCGCCGGAACAGGGATACAATCCGTTCTGCTTCGAGCAGTATTCCGATTCCCACCGCGGATAGTGTCATCCGGATAAGGGGGGACGTTCCCGGATTACCCCGCTGCACCGCCGTTTGAAGGTCGTAATAGGTCTGAACCATCACATAAAGACAGCCCAACATGGCACAACCTACCGCCGCATACCCAAGCACCCGGTTAAACATAAAAATATCTCCTTTCAACATGAACTAGATTATATTAAAGCAGCCAACGTTGCGGAATGTCGACCCTTGTAAATTCGCCTTCATAGGAGAAAAGCGTGCCAATCAAAGGGTTTTCAACAACGACTTTTACTTTAAACACTTGATGTTTCTCATTAAAACTCTCGGTTACGGAGGCTGCGCCCTGGAAAGGTCTTGGGATAGGAATTTTTATTTTCCCGAGTATCAACCGCTGCTTCTCTGATGTGATATGTAACCCGCCGTCTCGTAAAACAGAAAACGATAAATCGGAGTATACGATGGGCGGTTCTCCCAAATAATCCTTGATTATATTTCTTTTCTTATCAAGGCTCATGACAGCATGGAAATACCTTTTGTTTTTCTCAAAATGAAAAATTCTTTCCCAATAAATTTCCTCCTGCCCATCATCACCTGTTCTACGGGTGTTCCTTATCGTAAAAGGAATATGTTCCCCGCGTTCCGGAAACAGCAGTTTCCACCTGGTTCCTAGTGTAAACAAGGGAAGTAACCACTTTGGACCACCCTCTATGGTCCGCATCACGCCCTGCCCTTCAAAACGGCTGCCATCCAGTAACTCGTATCGTCGCTGCAGTGCTGGATGTAATCGATGAAATTCGTCTCCCAGAACCCATTTGTAAATCGTCATCTCAAGCTCCTTCTTTCTTTCTTTTACAGTTGGCGGCAGTTGGCAGTTCTCCAGCGCTGATGAAGTACCCCACAATCGATAGAACAAATAACGCCAGATTAAAGGTGAAAGGGTTAAATGGATCAACGAGAGAACGTGGATCAGCCAGCACGGCAGAAAGAGTGAGAAGAGGTAAAAGAATCATCTGTAGAAAAAATAAATGCCGTTTCTTTCTATACAACAGCCATATCCATCCAAATATAACTTCTCCCATTCCTATAATCAGCACTGCCCATAAGCTTTGCGTATTCGAAAGGGGAAGAGAGGCCTGGACCATCTCCATTTCATCCGGATGCCTGTAAATAAGTTTAGGAATAAGACCATGATACATCCATATAAAGAAGAAAAAGAACGTCAGAATCCAGTGACTAAAGAACCTTATATATTGAGAGGTCGGTGTCTCTCCTTGTTCCAACCATTTTTTTAACACATCAAAGCTAAGGGCAGTTCCCCATCCCATCAATGGCCGGAAAATAAAATGGTCGACAAAGTCACCGATACGGCCGAATCCAGGGGTATAATCATATTGTGTTAAAAAAGTGATCGTATCATCATGTTTGGGTTGGTACTTCCAATATCCCTTTCCTTCACGGATAGGGGAAAGGGATTGGTCGGTTCCAAAATGCAGCGACGATGTGCGTGAACCGTCTTCTGCGTGAAAACTTCCGACACTTTTCCCCCATCCCTCTACGGCCGTAAAACCCATCTTTGTTTTATATGAAAATAATTGCGGCTCCGATTCTTTTTTGGGTACATACGTAATAGAAGAAAATCTAAGATCCCACTGCGCATGCAAAACTGGATCTTGGCTGGCTTCCCATAACGTGTCTATGTTCGTATCTATTGGTATCTCCACATAAATGGGTTGGTTCTTCATATCTTTCTCACCTCCAATACAGCAACCTTTGCGTTCAGCAAACGTTTCAGTCTGCCAAAAGCATTTGTATCTTCCTGTGTCTATTATATAGTATGAAGCTTCCAAGAACGAATAAAAACAGGATGTTTTTGAATTTTCATAACATACAAGTAAAATAGGAAATAACGAAGGTGCAGAAAGTTTGTAATGGTCGGAAAATACATCCTGTAAGGGAGGGGATGGGGTGAAAAAGGTACGCCGCATTGCCGGGATAACGGTGGCTTCGACGGTGGTGATTTACCTCGGTTTGGCCCACGGTCTGGCGCTGTTTTCTGAAACAAAGGCGCCGGCGGGGGAGCAAACGAGCCTGAACATGGAAAACATCGAAACGGAAGACGACGAGCTGCCGAAGCTTGAAACGTATGAGGCACGCGATGGTTCGACGTTATCGTACCGGCATTATGAATCAGACGCGGACCAGGTGCTCGTGCTGCTTCACGGTTCCGGTTATCACAGCGCGTATCTGCAGTCGCTTGCGTCCCACCTCGCAGAAGCTGGTACGGCGTCTGTGTACACGCCCGACCTGCGCGGCCACGGACCGGCACCTGAGACGCGCGGGGATATTGATCACATAAGCCGGCTGGAGAAAGATGTTCATGACCTGATCGATGTGGTCCGGGACCGTCATCCGGAAGCGTCCATCGTACTCGGCGGGCACTCGAGCGGCGGCGGAACGGTGATCCGGACAGCCGGCGGAGACGAAGCTCATCCCGCGGTGGAGCGGTATCTTCTGCTTGCTCCTTATATCCACCACACCGCATCGACCAACCAAAGCGAAGAGAGCGGCTGGGCGAATGTGAATGTGCCGCGCATGGCCGGGCTCAGTATGCTGAATACGATCGGAATCGGCTATCTGAACGGACTGGATGTGATTTCGTTCAACATGCCGGAGAGCGTCCGGGACGGCACCGAAACGCTGACCTACAGCTACCGGCTCCAGAAGGGAATGCATCCACGGGATGACTACGCCTCAGACATTGCTGCGATGGAAAACGTACGCGTGCTCGCAGGCAGCGCGGACGAATCGTTTCATGCAGGTCAATATGAAAAGGTCTTTGATACCCGCCGCGCCGACGTTCGCCTGCTGGACGGCCTCGGCCACTTTGGCCCGGTGCTGAGTGAAAAAGCGCACCAGGAAGCGGCCGCCTGGATCGAAGAGGAGTCATAAGGAGAGCATCACATTTTGTAAAGAAAGGAGACAAACGTTGCCAAAAGGTCTCCCTGTTATATTATTCTGGACGATTGGAATACCTGCTGCCATTACCGTTTCACGCATAGGAATCGATTGGGGGCTGGGAAGAGACATCGAATGGCTGTCCTATGCGCCTGTCTTTCTCGGCACAGCTGCCGCAGGATTTGTTTTTGCCGGGCCGCTGCGTTATGCTGTTCATCATTTGAAAAAAGATAAATAGAACAGCGTCTTTCTGAGAAAAGTTCTGTGGACACTATACAGCCCGGAAGCATGCATAGTGTCCACGGAAGCAGTGTTCGGGTACACTAAGGTTTCCTGCATCCGTAGATAGTGTCCATTGCCTGCGGCCGGCGCCCACTAACTCTTGATTGGAACGGTGTAGTGTCCACAAAAGGACGACATGTGGACACTAGTCGTCTATTTTCCGCCTGCAGTGTCCACAGCCGGCGGAACGACAGCGCAGCGCCTCTCGTAAAAACCATGCATCCATAAAAAAGAAGGCTGCCGCGGCAGCCTTCTTGTATTACGATTAAAATTCTTCATACACCGCCGGGTCGCCGTCGAAGATGCGGCCGTCGTCCTGGGTGAGGCTGTTGATTGTCTGCATATCTTCCTCTTCGAGAGTAAAATCGAAGAGATTGATGTTTTCCAGCTGGCGGTCGGGAGACGAGGAACGCGGAATCGGAACCGCGCCGATTTGAAGATGCCAGCGCAGCACGACCTGTGCCACGGTTTTGCCGTATTTGCCGGCAATGCCCTGCAGGGTTTTGTTTTCATTGATGCCGCCGGCCTGATGAAGCGGGCTCCAGGATTCGGTGATAATGCCGTTGTCGTCATGATACTTCCGCTGCTCCTGCTGGTTGAAAAACGGATGCAGTTCCACCTGGTTCACCGCAGGCAGCACGCCGGTTTCCTGCTTCAGACGGTCAAGATGCTCCGGTAGAAAGTTGGACACACCGATGGAGCGGATAAGTCCCCATTTCTGCGCATCAATCAGAGCCTGCCAGGCTTCGACGTATGTATCCTGGCTCGGATTCGGCCAATGAATCAGATACAGGTCATAGTAATCGAGACCGGCGCGGTACAGGGATTCCTGAATGGTAACCAGCGCTTTATCGTAGCTGTGATACCGGCCCGGAAGCTTTGATGTAATAAACAGTTCCTCGCGCGGGACGGACGTGCGTGTGAGGGCTTCTCCGACCGTTCCTTCATTTTCGTAATTGTACGCTGTATCAATGAGACGGTAACCATTACGGATGGCGCTTGCGACGGCGCCTGCGCCCGGATTTCCGTTCAGCATCACGGTGCCGAAGCCGACGGCGGGGATATCGTTTCCATCGTTCAGTTGAATGTAAGGAATAGCTGACATGGTATGAACGCTCCTTTTTCTTCGAAATAAAATCCATTAGAATGTTCCCCGATTTACCATAAGCTAAACATACTTTTTCCAGCAGTAACCAGAATAATCATTTGAACGGTTCTTTCCGGAGGTCCCCTTTTCCAAAGAACATAGAGTGCCTGATACGGTCGTATACTGAGACGATGATTATAGACGAAAGCGCCGGCAGGGCACAGGATAATAAGGAGAGAACACTTCCTTTAGCGCTGCTGAAAGAAAGGAGGGTACACAATTTTGAAAGCGCATACAAAAGGGAGGGGTGTTCCAACTAAAGGAGCATTCCTGTTAGGGGAAAATGTGGGTTTTGAACAAAAAAGAGCCCCCTTGGTATAGTACGGAGTGTCCGATGAAAAATCATCGGCCTCTAAC
>NZ_FOTY01000023.1 GCF_900114715.1 Salibacterium qingdaonense | reverse complement strand
TGCGCCTTTGATGGAGCGAAGCTCCTCAGAGATCGAAGACGATCTCAAGCTCAAGCAGCCTAATGTTCACGTCTGATACGACCTTGTTTCTCGTTCTTCTGTGCCTATAGAACAAACACCAATAGTGCCGAGGCGGCGTTCATTTTATCCATTCGGGCATAGACCCAGCAAAGGAGCTTAGCCGCCCCCCCACCACATGGATACGCCGGACGAAGGAATGTATGGACCTTCAGCCAGTGATATATGGGAGGGTTAGCGACCATGTGCGATGTGGGTGATTTCCAAGAGCACGGTCATATACTAATTTACCAACAAATTCCTGTTCGGACAGGTGGAAGGATTCTGTACTGGTTCAAATTGTTATACATAACAATATATGTTTCCGTGAGGTGGGAACGCATCTAGCTGGTGATCATTGATAGGTTAGAAATTCTGAGAAAACAAGAGCATGTGGAAGAATAATTAATTACAAAGAGGGAGGGGTAATATGAACAAAAGTTATTTGTTTCTGCTGCTACTGGGGGGTGTAATGCTTTTATCTGCTTGTGCTGAACATAACATGGAGTTGGAAATACATAATGATGACAGTGGAGAATTCACCATGGATGTTGAAGTAGATTTAAGTGATGTACCTTTTGGCAAAAGTCAAATACGACAGCAATTGGTAAATGGACAGGAAGAACTGCAGAAGGAGGGGTTTCAAACAACGTTGGAGGATGAAGAAGATCGACTTTATATGGAAGCCTCCCGGTCGTTTGATTCCTTAACGGAAGCTGATACTAATGAGTTGTTGAACGAAGGCACAGACAGTATCCTACTGGAAGAAGTGTCAGAAACGAAAAGAGTTCTCGATGTTCCTTTTGAAGGGGAAGGCGATGAGATGGCCGGTTCTATGATAGAATCTACGTTAACAGTCAATTTTCCAACAACACCGGAGGAACATAATGCTCATAAAGCTGATGGCAGTGAGCTGACCTGGTATATTGATTTGGCAGAGGGAACGGATGTTTATGCGGAATATGAAGTACAACAGGGAAGCACTGTAGGAATCATTGTCGTTACAGGCCTGGTTGTTATTCTGGCAGGGGTTGCAGCTTATTTCGTGTTTCGAAGGAAACGTAACGTCACAAAAACGCCGGATTCACCATCAGGAGAATGAAAATGTTGGATACAAGTTGCAGTATAAAACAAACGTTTGATTAAAAATGAGACTGAGACAATACTAGATAAGTAATGAAGAGTCTGGGACAAAAGTAAAATAGGTGGAGGACAACACGAATGTCTTGCGGCGTTGTTCAACGGTCGAATGGTAGCGGAGCTAAAATGCTTCGACTCCTGCGGGAACAGCACGAGTCTCAAGACCCCGCAGGAAGCGATTTTCTTCCGAGGAGGCTTGAGCCGTGCCCGCGGAAAGCGAAGCATTTTGGCGCAGCGGTTTATCTCAGCAACGAAAAATGCCGAACGATTTTAAAAAATCGTTCGGCATTTTTCTATCTTATAGAGGTTTTGTCCCAGACTCTTTTGTATGGCAAATGATGAAGGCGTTTCAAGCTGCGGTGTCTTGCGCTTTTCTTATGGGTAGCGGGATTGTGAACACTAATTATGCTGCTGAGCGATTTAGTGCCCACAAAGAGCACCTTAGGGGATACTAGGACATTCACGCGGGTGATTAGTGGACACGGGCATCCGCCGGCGTCCATTATCTCCTCGTCTTCGTGCCGTAGTGTCCACCAAACATCAATTGGTGGACACTACTCCTTCATTTCAGGCTGATAGTGGACGCAGCCCCAGCCCCAGCCTCAGGGACCTCAGCGCACAAAAAAGGAGACCAGCTGCCGGACTCCGGCGCGCAGGTCTCCACTGAAAGGAGGCTCTTTCTGTTTTTACGAAAACAAACTTGTGCTGTGCTGCGGCTGTACTTTGGCTTTCGGGTCGATGAGGTGCTTGGCGTTGTTTACCGCAATCGGAGCCTCTCCGAATCCGGTGGCGATCAGTTTCACCTTGCCGTCGTACGTGCAGATGTCACCGGCCGCGTACAGCCCCTCGATGTTGGTTTCCATCCGTGAGTTAACGACGATGGAGTTTTTCTGAAGATCGAGGCCCCATTCTTTGATTGGTCCGATGGAAGAGATGAAGCCGTGGTTGACGATGACAGAATCGACATCGAGGTTTTCCTCTTCTTCACTTTGAATGTCTTTCAGCACGGCTTTTTTGATTTTGCCGTCCTGGCTTTCGAACTTCGAGATTTCCGTCGGTGTTTTTACACTCATGCCGGACTGGAAAAGCTGTTCCACGCTGTGTTCATGGGCGCGGAATTTCTCGCGCCGGTGGGCGACTGTCACATTTTTGGCAATCGGCTCCAGCATCAGGGCCCAGTCCAGCGCGGAATCACCGCCGCCGGAGATCAGGACATTATGTCCGGAGAAGGCCTGCAGGTCATCGATGAAGTAATGCAGGTTTTTCCCTTCGAATTCCCGCGCTTCCTCCATCTTCAGACGGCGCGGTTCGAATGCACCGATGCCGCCTGTGACAACGACTGTCTTGGCATAATGTGTTTTCTCGTTTGTGGAAAGTTCGAAGCGTCCGTCGGCATCTTTATCAATTTCCTGAACGGTTTCTTCGAGAACCACTGTAGGATCAAAGGCATAAGCCTGTTCAGCCAGGTCATCCACGAGTTTCTGCGCTTTCACCCCCGGAAACCCGGCTACATCGTATATATATTTTTCCGGGTAGAGGGTGGACAATTGTCCACCCACCTGCGGCAGACTGTCGATCAACTTGACACTCATTCCGCGCATGCCTGCATAAAACGCAGCAAACAGACCGGTCGGACCAGCGCCGATGATCGCTATATCGTAAAGCTCTTCTTCATTGATCATATAACATCACCCACACTCAATTGTAAACAATTACGTCGTTATTTTCGACTGATACGCTGAAATTTTTCACTTTATATTTTTCATTCACAAGCATCCGGCCTTCATTTTTCACATCGAATTCCCTGCCGTGCCAGGGACAGCGCAGAATGTCGCCGTCTTTTTCGAAATTATATTCCCCGACATTATCGGTAGGGGCGGGGGCGCCGCACAATTTTCCTTTTGACAGGGGAGCGCCCTGGTGAATGCAGCGATTCAAAAAAGCGTAATAATGCCCGTCGGAAGCACGGCAGACAACGATGGAATGTTTGCCGAGGGTGCTTTCCATCATTTCTCCGGGCTGCAGGTCTTCTTTATGGCAGACTTTTTGTTCCATGAACGACACCTCCAAGTAGACTAAAATTTAGGGTAAAAGTTACGTGCGTTTTCGGTGTAGAGTTTTTCTTTGAGATCATCATCCAGGTTTGGCGGAAGCGCGGCATCCGGGGAATCGTAATCCCAGTGCGGATAATCGGTAGAAAACGAAATAATCTCATCCGACCCGAGCTGGTCGATAATCTGCATGAGTTCTTTCTTCTTCATGCTCTCCAGCGGCTGCGTGGTAAACAGCATATTTTCCCGCACAATATCACTTGGCATCCGCTTCACCCACGGCACCTCATGACGGAGATCGGTATACTGCTGATCCATTTTATTCATGAGAAAAGGAACGTACGTAAAGCCGCCTTCGATCATGATCAGCTTCAGATCCGGAAATTTATCGAAAACACCGTTGAATATCATGTTGGTTACGACGTTCATGTGGGACGTCGGGATCAGGGTGTGCCACTCGATAAAGTATTTCGGCCACTGTCCGTAATAAACAGGCGGCTCGTTATGGTGCATGCCGATTGCGAGGTTGTGCCGCTGGGCTGCTTCAAAAATCGGATGATAGTACGGATCGCCCCACAGTTTATCATCGATCGGGAGCAAAACCTGCACCATTTTCGGATGGGAGCCGATGCGTTCAATTTCTTTCACCGCGTTCCATGGTTCCTGGGCTGCGATATGAATGGACCCGTAAAGGCGTTCGTCCTGGTCCAGCCACTTGTCAATCTGCCAGTTATTATATGCTGTGGCCAGAGCCGTCGCCATTTCGTACCAACCGTGCATGGAAGACGGGGAAGGGTCGAGAGCGCCGGTGAGTACCGCTTTTTCGTGGTTATTGGCATCGAGCAGCTGCTGCTGCATAAACGAAAGATCCGTCCCCGCCGGGCGGCCGTCCGGAATACGGGCGTCGGCGCGGTCGACACCGGCCACAGCCGGCTGGGTGTAAGGCATATGCTTTTCCTGGATCCAGTGGCAGTCTTCGATATATCGTTTCCATGGCTGCTCCAGGTAAGGAAGCAGTTCTTCGTACATGACGCGTTCGTGAACATCGGTATCAATTAACATTGTGAATTTCCTCCTCCAGAGTTCCCGCCGCGGGAAGTGCTTTTTTTCTGATCAACTGGGAAACATCGTATCACACCGGTTATTTTCCTCCAACGTTGATGACAGGCCGTCATTGCATATGAGAATACTCAGTGAGCTTCAGTGACATTCAGTGATAAGCAGTGATAAATTTTGAAAAAATATTTTTTACAAAACAAACAGATAAATCGAAAAAAGCTCCCGTTTATCTGCTGGGATAAACGGGAGCGGATGATGCTGTGCCGGTGATATCCAGCGTGTTAGAGCCGGAACTTGTTCGTTAAGCCGTTCAGTTCTTCCGCCATATGGGACAGGGATTCAGCGTTTCCGGCGACTTCCTGCATCGCTGCGTTCTGCTGCTCGGTTGTGCCGGATACCTGCTCAATGCCGGCGGATGTTTCTTCCGAGGTGGAGGCAATCTCCTCACCGGATTCCCTGACTTTGGCGCTGTGAGCAGCGATGCTGGTTAAATTGGAAGCTACCGTCTGGATGCGGTACTGCATGGAGTCGATGGATTCATTGATCACGTCAAAGTAATCCCGGCTCACTTCAATCTGCCGGCTTCCATCTTCCACAGTCTGCTGTCCTTCATCGAGAGATTGCACGACGGCATTTGTTTCGTCCTGTACGCCGTGAATAATACCGGTGATGTCAGAAACAGAGTTTGATACCTGCTCTGCCAGTTTGCGGACTTCTTCGGCCACCACGGCAAACCCTTTCCCGGTTTCTCCCGCTCTGGCGGCTTCAATCGCTGCGTTGAGCGCCAGCAGGTTGGTCTGCTCGGCTATATCTTCGATGACTTCAATCAGTTTGGAAATCTCCCGGGAGCGGCTTTCAAGCCCTTTTACTTTTTCAGACGTATCCTGTACGAGAGACGTGATATTGTGCATCTGATTTACCGACTCAGCCATCTGGGTGCGCCCGTCTCTGGATTTTTGACTCACAACCTGAGAGGACTCCTCCAGCTCGCGGCTTTCTTCATTGGATTCGCGTATTTGTTCATCCAGTTCGGACATGATGCTCGATATCTCACTCGAGGTGCCTGCCTGCTCTTCCGCCCCTGACGACAGTTCTTCCATGGTGGAAGAAATCTGTTGTGCGCCGGAACTTACTTCGCGTGAAGACCGGGTCAGTTCCCCGCTCCGGCTGCTGACCTGCTCGGAAATATCCTGAATTTGGTGAACGGTGCTGCGAAGACTTTCTACCATGGTATTAAAACCTGCCGCAATCTGACCGATTTCATCTTTGCTGTTGTACGATATCGTATCTACATCGAGATTACCGTCTGCGACTTCGTTACTGATCGTGACAACTTTCTTCAGATTCCGGTTAACGAAACGGCTCACCAGCAGTACAATCAAACCGCCCAGCAGCGTTGATGCGATTATGGATATAATTAAAGTCCAAAACGCCACGGAAGCCTGGTGGTGCGCCTCCTGAATCGAAGCCTGTCTTTCTTCATCGATCAGCTGCCGCAGCTGGCCCAACAGGTCGCTTGTGTTACTCCGGTAGTCGATCGTCTGCTCGCGGAACGTATAAAGCCCCTGTGTATCCCCGTCCTGAACCGCCGGCACGATACGCTCGGTAAAGACACGATCAGCTTCCGTGTCATTGCTCTTAATCTGGTTGAAAAGATTCCGCTGTTCTCCGGTGTTAAGCTGTGGCTCGATCGAATTCAGAAGGTCCTGGAATTCGGAACGCTGCGTTTCATATTCTTCGAGAAGCTGCTGATCTTCAGCAATCATATAGTCCGCGATCCGCGCATCTTTAGAGCGGAACAAGGATGCCATTTCTGTAATGTTAATGGAACGCTCTGCCTGTGTTTCCACGGAGCTCATATTACTCTGAACCTGCGTCAGCTGAAAGGAGACGATCACTGTAGAAATAATGAACAGTAGAATGGTCACTGTTAAAGCTGTTCCGAACTTTTTACCTATGTTTAGGTTGTTCCAGCGCCTTTGAAGCATAAAGCCTTTCTCCTCCTTAGTTATGCATTAGTTACTGTTTCCTATTGATTTGCCAAATACATGAAATTTTAATGCACGTACTATTGTGAAGGATTAATATTAAGGTAGTGTAAACAGGAAGTAAATTTTTAAAAAGATAATGGATGGGGTAGGCGCCAATACTATTATGCAAAAAACTTAGTTTATCCGATAGACAAAGAAAACAATACAGTGTACAATGCTGTGTAAGCGGTTTTTTAATAGTGAAGGAGGACTTGTTTTATGGAATATTTCAAAGACATCAGCCGGATTGCATATGAAGGACCGCAGTCCACGAACCCGTTCGCGTTTAAATACTATCATCCAGAGGAAAAAGTACAGGGAAAGACGATGGAGGAGCATCTGCGTTTTTCCGTGGCGTACTGGCATACATTTGTAGAGAATGGGTCGGATCCGTTTGGTGCCGGCACGATGGAGCGGCCGTGGGACGGATACACCGGTATGGACCTGGCCAAAGCGCGCGTGGAGGCGGCATTCGAATTTTTTGAGAAACTCGGTGTTCCGTATTTTTGTTTTCATGATGTTGATATCGCGCCGGAAGGGAATACATTAAGAGAAACAAACAGGAATCTCGATACAATTGTCGGCATGATCAAAGAGTACATGAAAGACAGTAACACGAAGCTGCTTTGGAACACGGCGAACAATTTCACGCATCCCCGCTTTATTCACGGGGCGGCGACGTCCAATAACGCGGATGTGTTCGCGTATACTGCGGCCAAAGTGAAGAAGGGTCTTGAAATCGGCAAAGAACTCGGCGGGGAAAATTATGTGTTCTGGGGCGGACGGGAAGGTTACGAAACGCTCTTGAACACAGATATGAAGCAGGAACTGGATAATCTCGCCCGGTTCTTTCATATGGTGGTGAATTACGCGGAAGAAATCGGCTACGAGGGGCAGTTTCTGATCGAACCGAAGCCGAAAGAACCGATGAAGCACCTGTATGACTTTGATGTAGCAACGGGCTATGCGTTTCTGCAGAATTACGGGCTGACCGATCATTTCAAGTTCAACATTGAAGCCAATCACGCCACACTCGCAGGTCATACGTTTGAGCATGAGCTGCATTACGCCCGGATTCATAACATTCTTGGATCCGTGGATGCCAACCAGGGAGATCTGCTTCTGGGATGGGACACCGACGAGTTTCCATCAGACCTTTATTCTTCCGTGCTGGCCATGTACGAAATTCTGAAAAACGGCGGTCTCGGTAAAGGAGGTCTGAACTTTGACGCGAAAGTACGCAGAGGTTCCTTTAAACCTGAAGATCTCTTCCACGCCCACATTTCCGGTATGGATACGTATGCTGCCGGATTGAAGGTCGCCTCCCGTCTGCTGGATGATGGTGTACTCGAAGACATTACCGCCGAGCGGTACAGCAGCTACGGCGAAGGCATCGGCGCGGATATTGTAAATAACCGTACCGATATTCACAAATTGGAGGAACATATATTGGATACAGGTTCGATTGAGCATCAATCCGGCCGTCTGGAAAAAATCAGATCGATCCTCAATCAATACCTGCTCACCGAATTTTCCCGGTAAAGGAGCATAAGATATGGACTATTTCATTGGAGTGGATCTTGGAACAAGTGCCGTCAAAGCAATGCTGGTAAGTGAACAGGGAGAGGTGTCGGACGAGGTGGCAAAACCACTGTCCCTCATGCAGCCGCAGAACGGGTTCAGTGAACAGAATCCGGAGGAATGGGCCGAGCAGACCACACGTGCCCTGAAGGAACTGATAGAGAGATTCCCCCATGACGCAGCGAGTATCAAGGGTCTCAGTTTTTCGGGGCAGATGCACAGTCTTGTTTTACTCGATAAACAAAATGATGTGCTGCGTAACGCCATTCTCTGGAATGACACGAGAACGACAGCACAGTGCCGGGAGATAGAAGACGTTCTGGGAAAAGAACGTCTTCTGGACATGACAAAAAACCCTGCGGTGGAAGGCGTCACTCTTTCCAAAATGCTTTGGGTGAAAGAGCACGAACCCGAGATATGGGAGCAGGCCGCAACGTTTCTGCTTCCAAAAGATTATGTGCGTTACAAACTAACCGGGCGTATTCATATGGATTACTCCGACGCTGCGGGCACGCTGCTGCTTGATATTGTGGAGCGTACCTGGAGCCGGGATATGTGCGAAGCCTTTGAAATCGATCCCTCGTTCTGCCCGCCGCTGCTCGAAGCCACTGACCCTATCGGCCCTGTGACAGAGGAAATATCCGAGCGTACGGGGGTTTCCCGGGAAACACAGGTCATCGCAGGCGGCGCCGATAACGCATGCGGTGGCGTCGGGTCAGGCATTTTACAGGAAGGTAGAACGTTATGCAGCGTCGGCACGTCAGGAGTGGTGTTGTCGTATGAAGAAGACGGCTCAAAAGATTTTGGAGGCAGCGTGCATTACTTTAATCATGCGGCACCGGATGCGTATTATGCCATGGGTGTAACACTATCTGCCGGCAACAGCCTGCGCTGGTTCCAGGACGTTTTTGCACCCGGAGAATCCATGGATGAAATGGTAGAAGGGGTGGAGGAGATCCCGCCAGGAGCCGGCGGACTGCTTTTCACCCCGTACCTGGACGGGGAGCGCACGCCGCATGCCGACGCCGATATACGCGCCAGTTTTATCGGCATGGACAGTTCGCATGGCAGAAAGGATTTTGTCCGGTCTGTGATGGAAGGCATCACGTTTTCCCTGAAAGAATCAGTGGACATCATCCGCAATCACGGCCGGGAGATATCATCTATCGTTTCCATTGGAGGAGGCGCCAAGAATGAAACCTGGCTGCAGATGCAGGCGGATATATTCGAAGCCGATGTGATCAAACTGAAAAGCGAGCAGGGGCCGGGTGTAGGTGCAGCCATGCTTGCGGCTTACGGAAGCGGAGCGTTTTCCAGTCTGCAGGAATGCTCCGAGGTTTTCCTTCAGGTAGACCGTGTGTTTTATCCAGACGCAGAAAGGCGCGAAACGTACAGAGCATTATACGGCTTGTACCAGAATGTGTACGAACAGACGAAAGAACTGAACAATAGACTGAAAGAATTTCGAACGTAAAAATGACAGGGAAAGACCCGGGAATGCTGGACTCCCGGGTCTTTTCTGTATCAGCAGGGGGTGCCCGGATGTTTTGTTTACCGGACACTAATTCCTATTGTTGATCTGATAGTGGGATCAGAAGAAACTATAAAAAAACTGGAAAAGAATGCTTTCGATTATATATGGGCTGGGTCAGCAGGGATTTTCAATGTTATGGATCTATCTAATGGCTCAGGAGTGAGAAGAACACCTTCTTCCACCTCATGAGAATGGGCATTTCTAACTTCTGAGACCGAATAGACATTGCGGAGAAGCGCGTGCCACGGCTTGGAGCCTGTAAGCATATCGTTGGAAATCGTGATGGTATTGCCGGTTCGTACTGCCTCAGCATGCAATATTCTTTCTCCGTGGACGTTATAAACATCCGTTTCGGCTTCCTGGTTATTACCGAGGGCAAATAAATGAAACGTAACATTCTCTGCATAATCATAATCCGGCTTCTGTTCGTTGACTCCGACAGCAAGAAGTGTATTTTCCCGAACAAAGAGAGGGAGGTGAAAATAATCGTAGGTATCCTTGATCCAGGATCCTCCATAGATTTCTTCATTGGTTATCAAGTTTGTCCATGTGCCTTCGGGCAGGTAAGTGGAAGCAATGCCGTCTTCATTGAAAACAGGAGCCGCCAGGATGGAATCCCCCAGCATATACTGTGTATCGACAAAGGTGCACGAAGGATCTTCCGGGAACTCCATCATCATAGGACGCATGAGTGGAATGCCGGATTTGGAAGTCATGCAGGCGGACGTGAAAATATAAGGCATTAAGCGATGTTTTAGTTTTATGAAAAATCTGGTAACATCGACAGCTTCCTCATCAAAAAGCCATGGAACACGGTAGGAAGAACTGCCGTGCAGACGACTGTGCGATGACAACAAACCAAAGGCGGTCCACCTTTTAAAAAGGTCAGGAGCTGCTGTATTTTCAAAGCCGCCGATATCATGACTCCAATATCCGAATCCGGATGAAGTAAGGGATAAGCCTCCCCGGAGACTTTCCCCCATGGATTCAAAACTGGCAGAACAGTCTCCTCCCCAGTGAACGGGGAATTGCTGTCCGCCGGCCGTTGCGGATCTAGCAAATAAGACTGCTTGATGTGTACCTAATTTCCCGCGTAGAAGATCGAAAACCAACCAGTTGTACATTTGGGTGTAATAATTATGCATTTTATATGGATCGGACCCATCATAGTAGACAACATCTGTTGGTATTCGTTCTCCAAAATCTGTTTTGAAGCTGTCCACTCCCATATCTATAAGTGCCTCGAGTTTTTCTCTGTACCATGCCCTGGCATCCGGATTTGTGAAATCTACAATTCCCTGTCCCGCCTGCCACAGATCCCACTGCCAGACATCACCATTCGGTCTTTTTAATAAATAACCATTATTCATTCCCTCTTCAAATAGTTCTGATTTCTGGGCAATGTATGGATTGATCCAAACGGAAATTTTCAGCCCTCTGTCTTTCAATCGTTTTAACATTTTTTCTGGTTCTGGAAATGTGCTGCGGTTCCATTTGAAATTACACCATTCATACTCCTTCATCCAAAAGCAGTCAAAGTGAAAAACGCTTAACGGGAGATCGCGTTTATGCATCTCGTCTATAAAATGATTCACGGTCCCCTCATCGTAATCCGTGGTAAAAGACGTTGTTAACCACAGGCCGAAAGACCAGGCCGGTGGCAGGGCAGGCTTTCCTGTTAAGTCTGTATAATGTTTCAGTACGTCTTTAGGCGTGGGTCCGTTTATAATATAGTAATCCAGCTTTTCACCTTCCACACTGAATTGGGATTTTGAAACAATCTCAGAACCAACTTCAAAAGAAACAAGTTCAGGATGATTCACAAAAACACCATATCCATTATTGGAGAGATAAAAAGGTATGTTTTTGTATGCCTGTTCGGTGCTGGTGCCTCCATCTTTATTCCATATATCTACGGTCTGTCCGTTTTTCACAAAAGGAGTGAAGCGTTCTCCCAATCCATAAATATTTTCACCTACCCCAAGATTCAATTGTTCTCTCATATAAGTGCTGCCATCTTCAGAGGTAATATAAGCCAGGCTGTTCGGAGAACTATTTGTAAGGTTTTTGTTACGATTCAAGAAGTCTACACTCCATGTATCTTTATGAATACGGGCTTTTAGGCTGCCGCTTTGAAGCAGGGCAAAGCTTTCATTGTCTTCAATGATTGCTTCGGATGCATTTTCTGATAAGTCAAACCAGGGCCCTCGTTCTTTCTGTCCCTTGAAATGCCAAGCCTGCACCCGGATGACATTATTTAAGGGAGATGACACCTTTACGGTCAATAATGGCCCGTCGAGGGTGTCGCCACGGTGATTGATATACTTGCAGGGGGCATAGAAGGTAATGCTGTTATCTCCGCGCTGTACGTCATATACAAGTTTCGGTGTATAAATTTTATAACCAGGCTGTGTCAGCCAATTGCCGTCTGAAAATTTCATTCTTTCCATTCACCTCTCTGTAAATTAATTGTTATTTCACCGCACCGCTTGCAAGACCTTTGACTAAGCGCTTTTGAAGTATTATGAAAATAATTAATACAGGAAGAGCGGAAATAGTAGCAAACGCCATTAATAAGTTCCATTCGATCCCGTATTGTCCAATAGCGTTATAAATGCCTGCAGTCAGGGGCCAGAGTTCCTGGCTTCGGTTAAATGTAATACTGAAGATCAAATCCCCCCATGTGAAGAAAAAGGAAACAGCCCCGCAGACAATAATACTGGGGGTGGCAAGAGGCATGATAATACGTATAAACGCACTCAAAGGATTACATCCGTCAATCCTGGCTGCGTCTTCCAATTCTCTTGGAATACCGAGGAAAAAGGTTCGTAAAATTAATACAGAGAATGGAATCCCTAACGTTGCGCAGGCAAGGATCGGTCCGATGTAAGAGTTTAAAATTCCCGACTGGTCAAACAGAATAAACAGCGGAGTCAAAATAACCGTAGCCGGCAGCATTTGTGTGACCAGGAATAAGAGAATAAATAATTCTTTCCCTTTTATCGAAAAGCGGGCAAGTCCGTACGCAGAAGGTACGGATAGTACCAGTACAATCAGAGTTGTAGAGCTCGCAATTAACAGACTGTTGGCGAAATTACGTATTATCCCCCGTTGAAATATTTCCTGATAACTATTGAACTGCCAATCTGCCGGTAAAAATGTAGGAGGAACTTGAAAGATCTCATTCTGCGTTTTAAGAGATGTTACGATCATCCAGAACACAGGAAATAAAAAGATAAAAACGATCAAAATACCGGCAATGTTCAGCAGCCATTCTTTCTTTCTGTTTTTCATGCTTACATCACCTCATCATTTTTGATCATTTTTAAGTAGACCAAACTTACAACAAATAGAATTAAAAAGAGAATATTCGCGGTTGCAGCTCCCATGCTGAATTCAAAATCGCTGAAAGAGTATTGGTAGGACAAGGTGGAAAGTACTTCTGTAGCATTTACAGGTCCTCCCCCTGTCATCACAAAAATTAAGTCAAATACCTTAAATGTATAAATGAAGCCAAGCATCATGACGACCAGTATAACCGGGCGCAGCAAAGGGACGGTAATGTGGAAAAACTTCTGAATAATACTGGCTCCATCAAGACTCGCACTTTCATAAATATCTTCAGGCAGGTTGCTTAATCCCGTAGAGAGCAGAAGCATATTGAATGGAATGCCCACCCATATATTTGCCAGAACTACACTCCATAGAGCCATCTGCGGACTGGTCAGCCATGGAATCGGATTTTCAATTATCCCTATAGATAATAAGAATTGATTAAATATTCCTCCATCAGCACCCATCATGAAACGAAATAAGAGAGCGGAGATAGTGAGAGGGATGAGCCAGCTCACCATCATAATCCCCCGCAAAAATGAAGCAAGACGAAATTTCATACTGAAAAACAAAGCCAATAGAAATCCGATGACGAACTGAAACACAACGCTTCCAACGGTGTAAAGCAGTGTATTTTTTACAGAAATCCAGAAAACACTGTCTTGAAATAGATTCATATAGTTATCGAAGCCAATGAGACTTGACTCGCCGGTGTTTAATCCCTGCAGGTCAACGTTTTGAAAACTTAAAATCAGGTTGTAGAGTAAAGGATAACCTATGAGAGCCAGCATATAGATAACTGCTGGAAATAAAAACAAATATCCATTCCAACGTCCGGGTAATTTTTTAAGCATGATAAATCTCCTTACACACCCATTTTGTGAACGAACGGTAATAAGGGAACGGGAGACAGATAGTTTTGAGCTATCCGTCTACTCCGAAATATTTGAAACTTCTTCTGCTGCATCTTTCATAGCTTGTTCCGGTGATTTTGAATCAGTTAAAGATTCCTGGAGTGCTAACTGTATAGCTTCCGAAACATTCGGCCATTCAGGAGATGGTCCTCTTGCTTGAGCATATTCCATTATTGGAAGGAAGCTGGAAAGGTGCTTATCTTCACTCCAATGATTGGATTCATTCAATATATCCTGCCGTGGAGGGAAGACTCCGGTTTCTGCTGTATAATCTGTAAGTTGTTCAGGTGATGTAAGCCATTTCATGAAATCCCAGGAAGCTTCGACATTTCCGCCTGCCACACTGGTTAAATTGGCTCCACCAAGGGTAGAAGCATGCTTTTCAGCTTTTGGAATTTCAGCAATATTGAAATGTAAATCAGGATTCTCTGATTTAATTCGTTCAATGTTCCACGTTCCATTAATCATCATCGCCAGATTACCTGTACTGAACTGACGGGCTAGATCATCCTGCGTGGCGTTAATGACACTGGAACTCATGGAACCGTTATCGACCAATTCATTTACCAAGGATAAAGCCTGCGTGGCTCCGTCAGATCCAAGGCTTTTATAGTCAGCTCCAGCGGATAAGAGAAAAGGATAGAATTGGAAGGTGGATTCTTCCGATTTTGCTGCTGACATGCCAAATCCCTGGACTGACCCTTGAGTCAGTTGAGAAGCAGTATCTTTCAAATCCGACCACGTTTCAGGAGGGTTGGAAATGCCGGCTTCTTCAAACATGTCTTCATTATAATAAAGTCCTAACGTGTTGCTTGTAACTGGAAGTCCATAATATTTACCGTCATACATCGTAGAATCTAAAGGGCCTTCAAGGAACTGTTCTGTTTGATCCCAATTTTCAATCTGTTCGGTTAGATCTGTGAGGATTCCTTGTTCAGCAAAAGCCGCATTATCGACGTTGTCCATAAAAACCATGTCGGGAAGATTACTCCCGGCAGATCCGACAGACAACTGTTTCTTAATTTCGTCAAACGGAACATATTCAGTTTTAACAATGACTTCATCTTGAGAATTGTTATATTCCTCTACCAGTTCATAAAACTTCTCCTGCTGCACACCGGTGAAGTAATCCCAAACTAAAATCTCGTCAGCAGAATCACCCTCATTGTTCTCTTCCTCAGAAGATGAGGTACTTCCGTCGTTACTGCCACATGCCCCCAAGACCATGAACGTGATAACCGCGCTGACCAGCCCCAGACTTTTAGCAAACAGCTTCATTTTTACACCCCTTACTTTAAGTTTAGATAGTTTAAATGATGAACAAAGTACAAAGTGATAATGGATGCGTTTTCTAACATAGGATGATGACTTTTAGGATAGAATAAGAGATAGATGTAGACTTATTATACGATTATTTTTATGCTATTATGTTTAATAAATAAACAAACGTTGGAGGATTACGATGAAAACCGGTGATCAGGAGTTAGTGAAAAAAATTAATAAATCCATTGTTCTGCAGACGATACAGGCATCGAGTCCAATATCCAGAGCACAGATCTCGAAGGAATCGGGGTTGAACAAGGCAACGGTATCGGGGCTCGTGAGCGAGTTGATGGAAGAAGACTTTGTGCTTGAAATCGGGACCGGGCTCTCAAGCGGCGGCCGGAAACCGGTTATGCTTTATTTTAACCAGACAGCCGGCTATGCCATTGGTATCGATCTCGGAGTCAACTACATACTGGCTGTGCTGACGGATCTGCAGGGTCAGGTGGTGGAAAAAATAGAGGAGCCGCTGGAGGAAACGTTTCCCGGAGTGGTTCTGCCTATGCTTAAGAATATTATCAACACATTGATGGAAACACAGCCGGCCAGTTCCTACGGAGTAGTCGGCATAGGCGTTGGTGTGCCGGGTATTACGGACAACAACGGGTCCATCCTGTTCGCGCCGAACCTGAACTGGGAACAGGTGAATGTGAAGCAGGATCTGGAGCAGTATTTCGAGCTCCCGGTGGTGATTGAAAACGAAGCAAAAGCCGGTGCCCACGGTGAAAATATTCACGGAGCGGGCAGAAAAAGTTCCGATTTTGTTTACATCAGTCTCGGCATCGGTATTGGAACCGGCATTATTATTGATGACAAATTATACAAAGGTGCCCGCGGAATGTCGGGGGAGATGGGACATATCTCCATCGATGCGAATGGGAAGAAATGCCGCTGCGGGAACAAAGGGTGCTGGGAATTGTACAGTTCGGAGAGTACATTGCTGGAGCAGGCGGCGAAACTGCCTTCGATGGAAGGGAAAGAGCTGAGCCTGAACCAGTTGATACAGGAAGCAGAAGCCGGGAACGGGGAGGTTCTTTCCTTGCTCAGCCGCATCGGGGAATATGTGGGCATCGGACTGACCAATGTCGTGAACACGTTCAACCCGGAACAGATTATTATCGGCAACCGTCTGTCCAAAATCCAGCGCTGGCTCGAGAATCCTATTCACCACGTGCTGGAGCAGCGTCTGCTTCCGCCCTTTTACGAAGGTCTGGAGGTTTCTTTCTCCCAGTTCGGCATTGAATCCTGCGCTCTTGGTTCCGCGGCGTTTTCGGTGGAAGCGTTCTTTTCGGAAAACAAAGTCACCGTTACCTGAAGGGCGGAAAATCCGGCGCGGCGCGGTGTTTTCAGCGGAATTTCTGCTGCTGAAGGCACCGCGCTTTTTTTATGGAACTCTGTAGTGGACACTAAATATTCAAATTGTACCTCCAGTGTCCATGGAGGCGGTTTTGATGGATACTATCTTTCTAAAGTAAGCAACTAGTGTCCATTGCCGTCAGCCCGTAACCACTAATCCATTATTTCAGCAGGGTAGTGTCCCCATAACGCTATTTCGCGGACACTAAGCTTTCGTTATAGATTGTTAGTGTATCTATAGGGGGGATTTTCACCCAGTATGAATTAATTAATTTAATTAATAATTGACTTTCAACGCGATCGCTATTAAACTACTTCTGAAAGCGTTTTCTATCAAACAACGGACATATACATAAAAGCATCTATTGTAGACTCGAAAAAAAAGAGAGGGTTTCACATGATAAACAAACAGCTTCCAAAGATTTGGTTTGGCGGGGATTACAATCCGGAGCAGTGGGACAGGGAGACGTGGGATGAAGACGTGCGGATGTTTAAGCTCGCCGGCATTGATGTGGCGACATTAAATGTGTTTTCCTGGGCGCAGAATCAGCCGGATGAAGACACGTGCCATTTTGAATGGCTCGATGAACAGATTGACCGCCTGTATGAACAGGGGATTTATACGTGCCTGGCTACGAGCACGGCTGCTCATCCGGCGTGGATGGCAAAGAAATATCCCGATGTGTTACGGGTGGATTTCCACGGGCAGCAGCGGAAGTTCGGAGGGAGGCATAATTCCTGCCCCAACAGCCCGACTTACCGGAAGTATTCCGAGAGAATTGCGGAAAAACTGGCAGCGCGTTACAAAGAGCATCCCGGAGTGCTGATCTGGCACGTATCCAATGAATACGGAGGATACTGTTACTGCGGGCACTGCGAAGCAGCGTTCCGGGAGTGGCTGAAAGAAAAATATAAGACACTCGATGAAGTGAACAGAGTATGGAATACCCGTTTCTGGGGCCATACGTTTTACGACTGGGATGAAATCGTCGCCCCGAGTGCTTTAAGTGAGGAGCGCAAAGGGAGTGAGACAGATTTTCAGGGGATCTCCATCGATTACCGCCGGTTTATGTCCGACAGCCTGCTGGAGTGTTTTCAGCTGGAATACAACGCACTCAAAAAACACACCCCCGATACGCCGGTGACGACGAATCTCATGGGCACCTTCCCGATGCTTGATTATTTCAAATGGGGAAAAGAGATGGA
This sequence comes from Salibacterium qingdaonense, assembly GCF_900114715.1. Taxonomy (GTDB): domain Bacteria; phylum Bacillota; class Bacilli; order Bacillales; family Marinococcaceae; genus Salibacterium; species Salibacterium qingdaonense. Next base: position 28,441 of record NZ_FOTY01000023.1, on the reverse strand, counting down.
TGTTGTGTCGTGGGACAACTACCCGGCCATGGATACCCCGGTCAGCTACACCGCCATGACGCATGATTTAATGCGCGGGCTGAAAAGCGGACAGCCCTTTATGCTGATGGAACAGACACCGAGCCAGCAGAACTGGCAGTCTTACAACTCTTTGAAACGGCCGGGCGTGATGAGGTTGTGGAGTTATCAGGCGGTGGCGCGGGGAGCCGATACGGTTCTGTATTTTCAGCTGCGACGTTCCGCCGGGGCCACGGAAAAATTTCACGGTGCCGTTATTGAACACGCGGGTCATGAACATACGAGGGTGTTCAGGGAAACCGCGGAGCTTGGCAGAGAGTTGGACGTGTTGTCGGATGAAGTGCTGGACAGCCGGGTGCAGGCCAGAGCCGCCATCGTTTTTGACTGGGAAAACCGGTGGGCGGTTGACTTGTCGAGCGGTCCGTCCGCGGCGCTTGATTATGTGACGGAAGTGCACAAATATTATGAGGCCTTGTACAAGCAGAATATCCAGGTGGACATGATCGGGGTGGAAGAGGACCTGAGCGGCTATGACCTTGTCATTGCGCCTGTATTATACATGGTGAAACGCGGATACGCGGATAAGCTGAAGACGTTTGTGAATAATGGCGGTACTTTTGTTACCACATTCTTCAGCGGTATCGTCGATGAGCATGATCTTGTCACCCTTGGAGGTTATCCGGGAGAGTTACGAAGTCTGCTCGGCATTTGGGCCGAAGAGATCGATGCGCTGCCGCCGGAGAAGAAAAATCAGATTGTCATGAAAGAACCATGGGAGCACGGGCAAAAAGAATATAACTGCCGGCTGCTGTTTGATCTTATCCACGCGGAAAGCGCTGAGGTGCTGGCGGAGTATGGTTCCGACTTTTACGCGGGCATGCCGGTTGTCACGAAGAACTCCTATGGCAGCGGAAATGCCTTCTATGTTGCGTCGAGTCCGGAAGGGGACTTTCTGAAAGATTTCCTCCGCGACCTTTGTGAAAAGCAGGGGATAGCCCCGCTTGTGACATACGCCGACGACGGGGTGGAAGCCTCGGAACGCCGCAGCAACAGTGGTTCCTATTTGTTTCTCATGAATCACAACGACCGCACGTCCTCGTTTGATATTGGAGAGAGACAGACAGAAGATCTGCTCACAGGAGAAACGGTTACCGGAGCGCATACGCTTGAGCCAAAAGGGGTAATGATTTTAAAGGACTCCCAGTAAGAAAATAAAGCATACCAAAAAAGCTTCCGCCCATCTGTATCGACAGGCGGAAGCTTTGTTATTCTTCTGTCATTTTTGTAATTCTCACTTTTTCAATCCGGTTTTTGTTCATCTTGATAATTTCAAAGTACAGTGAATCATATTCCAGTGTTTCTCCTTCTTTTGGTATCTTTTCCATTTCTTTATATAGAAATCCTGATATTATATCCTCATCCTCCGGAATACTCTCCCGGAACAGATCATTGAGACGGCGGAGACCGAGCTTGCCGTGGCAGACGATATGTTTCTCCGACAGTTCCTCAATCAACTTCTCCTCCCCGTCGTCGGTTTCATCAGCGATTTCCTGGCCGATCATCGCTTCAATAATGTCTTCGTGACTGATAATGCCGCTGGTGCCGCCGTATTCATCCAGCACGATGGCCAGGTGCTTTTTCTCTTTGAGCATCATTTTAAAGACTTTCTCAATATTGGTCGTTTCGACAATGTAGAGCGGATAATTATCGGTGAAATCCGCCAGACTCAGGCTCGGCTCTTGGGCCCATTTAAGGAGCAGCTTAGAGTGAAAAATACCGATGATATGGTCCATATCCCCGTCATACACGGGATAACGGGTATGATTATTCTCGAGCACGATGGCTTCGGCTTCGTCGTACGAGCTTCCGGCCGGGATGCCGGTGATATCGATGCGAGGCGTTTTCAGGGCGTCTTTCACATCTTTATTGTAAAAGTCGATGACCCCTTTGATCCGCTGGGTTTCATCGCTTTCAAACGTTCCTTCCGACGAACCGATGTCGACCATCGTTTTCAGTTCCTCTTTGGAGAAAGAGGACTGCTCTTTTTCCCCTTTTGAAATAACCCGTATAACCGCACCTGTGAAATGCGACAGCAGGTATGTCAGTGGTTTGAAAATAATCATCACGGCCCGTATCACCGGAGCGACCAAGTAGGCAATCCGGTCGGCAAAGGTAGCGGCTGTTGATTTTGGCAGCACTTCAGAGAAGACAATAATGGTAACAGTCAGAGCGGCTGAAGCGATGCCGACGTTAATACCGTAATCGAGCGCCACGATGGTGACCAGCGTAGGGAGGGTAATATTGGATATATTGTTGCCGATCAAGATCGCGGTAATCATCTCATCGGGACGTGAAATCATATGTAATAATTTTTGGGACGCTTTATCTCCGTTATCCGCGCGTGATTTTACTTTCATCTGATTGACGGCGGTGAGAGCCGTTTCGCTGCCTGATAAAAACAGGGATACACAGAGTAAAACGATAATAGCAGCTATCATGTAACCATCCTCCAACGTTTGAACGTGTTCCACACTCCTTACTATACCCTTTCCAAAACAGAAGAAACACGGAATTATTTTGCGAATTGTATGTAAAAAAGAAACGATGCATAGTAAAATCTGTCGTAGAATGTAATGTTTGAGGGGAGAGGTAGATGAAGAACGTGGATAAGCGATTTCGTATTGCACACCGGGAAGCCTGGATCGGGGTCGGCCTGGTGGTATTCAATTTTCTGTGGTGGTTTGGTTTTGCCTATGGACTGGGGTCGGCTGATCCTTCAGCGTACCATTATGTTCTTGGTATGCCGGCCTGGTTTTTCTACAGCTGCGCCCTGGGGTCTATTGTAATGATGGTGCTGGTCAGCGCCGTAGTAAAGCTTTTTTTCAAAGAAGTACCGCTTGACGATGAGGAGGGATCTTCATGAACTGGGGAGTTGTGATCCCTCTGATTGTATTTGTGACGGCGATTTTCGGCATCGGTTTCTGGGCATCGCGGCAGATGGCATCCAAGCGTGACTTCCTGCAGGAGTATTTTCTGGGAAGCCGGGAGCTTGGCGGGCTGATCCTTGCGATGACGATGATTGCAACGTACGGAAGTGCGAGCAGTTTTGTCGGCGGTCCGGGAGTGGCTTACACCCAGGGGCTCGGCTGGGTACTGCTTGCGATGTCCCAGACGGCAACCGGTTACTTCGTACTTATGATTCTTGGGAAAAAATTTGCGGTAAAGGCGCGGCAGTATAAGGCTGTAACGCTTGTTGATTACCTGAAAGGACGTTATCAAAGCAAGGCTGTTGTGCTGCTCAGCGCGGCGAGCATTATTATCTTCCTGTTTTCAGCGATGGCTGCGCAGTGGGTGGGAGGTGCCCGTTTGATTGAGTCACTGACGGGGCTTTCCTACACATCCGCTTTGTTTATCTTCGCCGCCGCGGTGATTGTATACGTGATTATCGGCGGGTTCCGTGCTGTTGTCGTCACGGACACGCTGCAGGGCATTGTGATGTTTTTCGGTACCCTTATTATACTTATTGGAACCATTATAGCAGGCGGCGGTATGGGTAATATTATGTCCGATCTTGCCGCAGAAAACCCGAATCTTGTGACACCGTTTGGTCACGACGGCAGCCTGACACCAAGGTACGTTTCTTCGTTCTGGATTCTCGTCGGTGTAGGTGTCATAGGTCTGCCGCAGGTGGCGGTGCGGGCGATGTCCTATAAAAGCTCCAAAGGGATGCACCGGGCGCTCATTATCGGCACGGTGGTCACGGCGTTTATGATGTTTGGGATGCACCTTGTCGGCGTCATGGCGCGTCCAATTCTGCCCGGCATTGAAACACCGGATTCCGTGATGCCGCGGATCGCGATGGAAGTGCTGCCGGCCTGGCTTGCCGGTATCGTGCTGGCCGCACCGATGGCAGCTATCATGTCCACGGTGGATTCGCTGCTTCTGCTTGTCAGCTCCACTGTGGTGAAAGATGTGTATGTGAACTACATGAAACCCGATGCGTCCCGGCAGCAGGTGAAGCGGGTCAGTTTCGGGGTGACGGCGGTTCTTGGGATCAGCGTGTTTGCGATGTCGCTCAGTCCGCCTGATCTGTTAATCTGGCTGAACCTGTTCGCTTTCGGAGGCCTTGAATCCGCCTTTATCTGGCCGGTCGTGCTCGGTCTGTACTGGTCGAAAGGAAACAAATACGGAGCGCTGGCATCGATTATTATCGGCGTCGCCGCGTACAGCCTGATTCATAATCTGTGGCCGGAACCGTTTGGCATGCATACGGTGACGCTTCCGGTACTGCTGTCATGCGCGGGGTATATTACAGCAACCCTTGTTTCCCGGAGCTTTATGGATACCAGGCTTTCCCGGCAGTAATGTTTACAGACGGATGTACAGAGGGAATTATTGCTTCCAACAAGATCGACAATACAATGGGCGAGGAGGTTAATAGATGAAATATTTATACCGCACCGGACTGCTTCTTTGTGCAGGAGCCGCAGTGATCGGAGGCTCTTTATTCTATGCCGGCGGCGCAGATGCAGCGGAGGCTTTTTCCGATGTTCGTAACAGTCACTGGGCGTCGGCCTCCATTCAGCGCCTCGCGGAAGAAAACATTGTGAACGGATATTCTGACGGCACGTACCACCCCGGGGAAGAGATTAACCGGGGGCAGGTCGCGGAACTGTTGACGACAGCGTTCAGTTTGAACACAGGGAGTACGGCTTCGTCTTTCAGCGACCTCGATCGCGGCAGCTATTATACCCCGTTTGCTGAAGCGGTGAATGAGGCAGGGTATATGACCGGAAACGCCAACAGGTTTGAAGCAGGAGCGGATTTAACCAGGCAGCAGATGGCCACGGTTCTTGTGCGTGCTTTCTCCCTGGAAGATGAGGGGGACGGGGCAGGAATCCGTGACTTAAGCAGCGCGGCTCCCACCCATCGTCCGAACATAGAGATTCTCGCCCAGCACGGCATTACACAGACAAGCAGCGGGATGTTCCGTCCGGATGAAACCGTGACGAGAGATCAATTCGCTGTCTTTTTGGATCGTGCCAGAGCGGCGGCACATACAAGAGATGCAGGAATTCTTGAAGCAGCCTCTTCCGGACGGAATACGATGGATGTCAGTTTTGACCGGCAGCTTTCAGCAATCAGTGTAGATGACTTCTCCTTTCAGCCTCCTGCCGTAGTCTTGAGTGTGGAGTTTGTGGATGCTGAAAATTCTCCGGCCGGAAGCGATGACGCTGTCACTGTAGTCCGCCTGACGACAGGGACACAGGAAGGAAGTCATAGGCTTTATTACAAAGGCGGGCGAACGGAAATTGAACTGTGATAGGTAACATACAGATACCCCGTCTAAGAAGAGAGAGGAGAGAGTATTGTTGTCCAATATTGTAAAATGGACCGCCGGCGCTGCGCTGTTGCTTGCTGCCTTTACGGCGGCATTTCATCTGCAGGCGCCAAAGGCAGAAGCGGCGGCAGCTTTTTCGGATGTGGAAGAGGAGTACTGGGCATCCGGATCGATTCAGCGTCTTTCAGAGAAAGGAATACTGGGCGGCTATTCCGACGGTACCTTCGCTCCCGGTGAAGAGATTAACCGGGGCCAGGCGGCGTCGATGCTCGTACGCGTGTTTGACCTGAATATGGAGGAGCAGCCGGAATCCACGTTTGAAGACCTGAACGCGGGCAGTTATTTCACCCCGGCGGCAGAAGCCGTCAAAGAAGCAGGATTGATGGGAGGAAGGGAAAATAACACACTTTTTTCTCCGGATATGAATTTAAGCCGGGAACAGATGGCTTCGATATTGGTACGGGCTTTTGGATTGCAGGCCCGGGGAGGCGGACAGACGGCGATTGCTGATATCGAGGACGCGTCCCAGACCCACCGGGCGAATATTGACATACTGGCGGGCCATGGTATTACCGCCACACCGGATCAGCGTTTTCATCCCCGGGAACCTGTCACCCGCGCCCAGTTTGCCGTCTTTCTCGAGAGGGCACAGGCTGATGAATATACGAAGGAACAGGGATTGACAGGTGTCAGCATTGTTGATGATGAAACCATTGATGTGCAATTTGAGCAGACGCCGGAGGACATGGAAGCCGGACAATTCTCGTTCGACCCGGCCGTGAACGTATCACAGGCTGAGACAGTGGGAAGGAACACGGTTCGTTTGACGGTCGAGCCCATGGAGCACGACCAGGCTTATTCTCTGTTGTATCAGGGAACGTGGACAGGGATGACTGTGGAAACGGCACCGGAACCGGTTGTCGAAGACGTGATGGCCTCTGATCTGAAGCAGGTCACGGTGCGGTTCAACACGAACGTGAGCGGCATGAACCTAACGGATCCTGAAGCTTACAGACTGGCTACTACGGGAGGCAGTACGATAGCGGTCGAGAGCGTTCAGGCCCAGGGAGATACTGTCACCCTGAACCTGAACGAAGCCCGTCCGCAGGGCGATACCGCTGTTCTGCAGCTGTCCGCCCCGGTTGTGCCGGAATCCGAAACGTACAACCTGGTGTTTTTTGATGAAACGTTGTAGAACGAGGAATGGGATGTAAAAGAGGCTCCCGGTTATCCTGAGCGATAGCCGGGGGCGTTTTTGTGTATATGAGAAAAACAAGTGGTGCTGTCTGCTATGCCCGTCGTGGACACTACGAGTTGAAAATAAGAGATTAGTGTACGCTCACCGCTGGTTGGTGGACACTATTTCGCCGCGCCGGCAGGTTAGTGTCTACGAACATAACTTCCGTGGACACTATGCATGCCGCCGAATGATTTAGTGTCCACACCCGTGAATGCCGTCAAATCATACCGCTTTTCATAGAAGAAAACCATATTGTAAACGCATACAAAATAACATTAATTAAGTTAATTTATATGATATAATGAAAGGGACGACAGGACGGAGGGCACAAGATGGTACAGACCGGAAGCTTTCAGTGGATGAAATCATTAAATAAATCCATCATATTAAATAAAATACGTACGAACGGACCGATTTCACGCGCCCAGATCGCCAAAGACACCAAGCTGACACCGCCGACCGTGAGCAGTATCGTGAAAGAGTGGCTGGACCAGGGTTTTGTGAAAGAAAGCAGTCTCGGAACGTCGCAGGGCGGACGGAAACCGACGATGCTTGAAATGAACAACAGTGAATTTTTTGTGATAGGTATTGATGCAGGACCGAATGAAATGGAAATGATTTTATCGGATTTATCCGGAGAAGTCGTTGATGGTGCCCGGACTCCGATCACCCTGCCGATTCAGGAACATGATTTTATGGAGATGCTGCAGGATGGCATCCGTCGTTTTTTACATAAATATAACCATCTTCGTGACAAAATAATCGGCATTGGTGTTGCCATGCACGGGGTGGTGGATGCCGCATCCGGGATATCACTGTATGCGCCGAACCTGAATCTGCGTGACATGCCGGTAAAAGAGAAACTGGAAGCTGCTTTTCCCTATTCGGTGAAAGTCGAGAATGACGCAAGAGCGATGGCGCTCGGAGAAGCCTGGTTCGGCGAAAGCGGAGAGGCCCACAGCATGATGGCCGTCAATATCGGCCGCGGCATCGGAGCCGGTATGGTGATAGACGGAAAGCTGTATCACGGGGAATTTGATACAGCAGGAGAAGTCGGGCACATGACGATTGATATTCACGGAGAAACGTGTCAGTGCGGCAATACCGGGTGTCTCCAGACGATGGCCTCCGGACCGGCACTTGCCGCCAAAGCAGAGAGACTGGCAGCATCCGGCGAAGCCGCCGCACTGTCTGAAAGAGCTTCCCGCAGCGGCGGCGTCATCACCGGAGAACTGGTGTATGAAACGGCGCTGGCAGGGGATGAGGTATGCCGGAAGCTGCTCGAAGACACCGGCCGTTACATCGGTATCGGCTTCACGAACCTGATTCACGTCATGAACCCCGGCAAAATCGTGATCGGAGGAGGCGTGTCCAACGCAGCATCTTATATCCTCCCCCCGATAAAAGAAGAAATCAAGAAGCGGGCCCTGACGACAAAAGCCAAGCATACCGACGTCGTCGTGTCCGGTCTCGGCGACCAGGCCACCGCACTCGGCGCCGTCTCGCTCGTACTGGTCGAACTGTTTGACCCTGAAGTGATCGTTTCGCAGTGAATACGCTTTGGATGGTATAACAGTCCATTAACGATTTTGACTAGTGAGGGACTGCTGAATGATAAAGCCACCGATATGTGAAAGAATAGGACAGAATGTCAACTGCTTTGTAAATCATGGTAAGATAAACAAAAGGAGCGTGATGAACGTGACGATGGAATCCTTTAAGGTAAACCTGCCCAAAGAATTTCTCCCAGTGATTCAAACGATGGAAGGATCAGATGTGGATGCTAAAGTAAGAGTATCTCTTGCCATCGGACTTTTTGCCGAAAAACAGGTAACTCTGGCCCGTGCGGCAACGTTAGCGGAAATGCCTTTGGCTGCATTCATTGATGTATTACGCTCAAAAAATCTTCCATGGTTGGAATATACGGAAGATCATTTAAAAGAGGACCAGAAAGCAATACATGACATTCTTAAAGAGGAAGAGAAATGACAAAAGTTCTTGTTAACTCTACGCCTATTATTGGCCTTTCCATGATCGGAAAGCTTTCTCTTTTAACAGATTTATTTGATGATGTGCTGGTCCCCGAAGCGGTTTTTTATGAAATCATTCATGACCACACCTCAAAGTCTCATGGAAAACAGGAACTTTTAGAGTTTATAGATAAAGGAACGTTTCAATTGTACCGCGTCGAAAACAGTCCAATGGTCCAAAAGTTGTACGGAAAACTTCATGAGGGTGAACTGGAAGTTATCGTTGGAGCGAAGGAGTTAAATGTGCCATATGTGATTATAGACGAAAAGGCTGCCCGTACTTTATCGAAAACTTTTATGCTTACGCCAATTGGAACCCTCGGTATTTTATTACTCGCTAAGAAAAAAGGAAAAATTGAAGCCCTCAAGCCAATATTAGATGAGTTGAAGGAATGCAACTTTCATGTATCCAAGTCTCTGCACTATAAAGTGCTGCACCAGGCTGGAGAGTTAAGGTAAAAAAGGATAGGGAATCTAGATTGCTTTTGTAATAGTGCGGCCTTGCACATTAACAATCTTATTCCCGATAAGTGTTTAAAATATTGTAGTAAGTGCAGGTATGTGCCTTAGCACATCTTAAAAAATGTAAGAAAATCGGGGAAATCTAAAAAATATTCAAATTACCACGGGAGGGTACCACCCCTCTCTTTTCTTATTTTATACTGGAAATGTAAGTTTTTATGAAAACACGTCGCAGGCAAAAGATGCTGTGTTTATAAAAGAATGGATGAAGGAGCACTTGGACCGGTTTTGGTAATGGTCACGCATTTCGGGTGAAGGAGACTGGATGATGAGAAAACAATTTTTAAGGGTTGTGTCAACTGCTATTCCGTTGCTGCTGCTTGTTTTGATTCTGAACTTTTTTTCAGGATTAATTCCGACAGACAGTATTCAGGGACTGCCCGTTATTCTGCCGATCTTTCTTTGTCCGGTCGGAGCGGTACTAGGTGTGATTTCCTACAGGTTATACAAGGATAGATGGTCTCTTACCGGCATAGTTTTTAATATAGTAATGTTTTTGTTTCCTGTATTTTACCACGTTATCGGAACAGTCATTTTCGGCGTGTAGAGGAGCATCGTTCCCATTATAATATGTAATAAGACTTTTAGTTTTTGGGCTTTTTTGGCCAGTGTACTGGGTGTTGTGTTTTTTATACTCAGCCATGCCGCAGCTCCCAGTGTACCACAAGGCTTCATGGCCATTCTGACAGCCTTTCTCTACATATCGGCTGTCATTTTACTCCTTGTAGGATTGATATGTGCTGTTACAGCTGTTACTCGAAAAGAACCGAAGAAGATCAAGTACGCAGGCGTTGTTATACCTTTTCTCCTCATTCTTTATTATATACTGGTTCCCGTTATCATGGCATTATTGTGGGGAATGAGCGGCAGTCCTTGATAAAGGGAGGAATCCTCTCTTTTTGTGTGAAGGTATGTACCTGGGAATGCAGTGTGTGGCGTGCACCGGCAAATTACGTAATAAGCACTGGAGGCTTTCGAAATGCAGCAACGAATGTTTTTCCTTGTCACGTATTGGATTATGGTTGCCATTGGATTGGCTTCTTTTTACTACACGTTTATAGACTACGGGTTTGGAATTACGGTGTTAATAACAGTCATTACGGGTACATCAGCTGCTCTCCTGGCAAATGCGCTTAGAAGTCGGTTATTGATTATACTGGCTGTGCTGCTGTTTTTCAGTTCCCTGATTTTTATCGGAATCATCAGTATAGATGACTTGGTGGCAGCGTTTATTGTTGAAGGAAAATGACAGCTTCCGCTCCCATGACTGGAACATACCGACTTTGGCAGGGCAGGAAAAAATGAGTCAAGATGATAGTGCTATCAACAAAGACGTGCCGTAAAAACCAACGGGTATTGCCAGCCACATAAATAATGCACCAACCCAGAATTTGTTTGGATGCCGCAGCATAATGAGTAACCCTATGGCCCAGATCACAATAATCGAAAAAATCCCGGTGCCACATATGTGTTGTCATTCGCGAAGTTTTCAGCTGCTGTTCCCGCAGCCAGGAATGTGGAAAAGATCAACACAGGAATCAGAGTTAACAAGGAATGAATATAAAATTTAGGCTTCGACCACACACTCTATACCTCCATTCATCATATTGCCAAAACACAAATACACTTAAAGTACTATTAAGAAAACAGACAGCTGCCACAACAACTTTATATCAATTTTCTTGAAAAAATGAGAGGATTTACATTTTACATTGCGAGGATAGTTCGTTTTGAGCGGCTTAACCAAAGGGTTGAAAAGGATTCCAGTAAATTTAAGGTAAGGAGCATTCCTGTTAGGGGGATAATGCAATGAATAAAACGGAGAGAACGATAGAAGAAACAGAGGATAAAAGAAAAACTTTTCTTTTTGTATATTGGTTGTTTCTTATCCTGGGAGCAGCTTCTTATTTTCTTTTATTCATAGAGTACACATTTATCATTATAGTGCCAGTCACGTTCTTGAGTGGTGTGGTTGCAACTATATTTACATTTGCACTTAGGAATCTTATAGTAAGAAGTCGTTTATTGATAACATTAGGTGTGTTGTTATCTTTTAGTTCTCTTATTGTTGTGGGTATTTTAGCTTTGATTGATATTGTTATATCCGGTCAAAGTTTTTAGGCGTGTTGCGCATATAAAACCCTTGATTTATTTTACGAGTATTATAAAACTGTTGTAGCATAATTTAATTGAAAATACTCCTAGAGTTATAACAAAAAGGTTTCAATTATTTATAAAGAAGGAGTGTTCAAATTGAAAGGAAAAAATTTACACCTCATCTTTTATTGGCTTGTGTACGTTTGTGGACTGGCTTCTTATGTTCTCTTTTTTGAACCTTATGGGATGATAGCAACTGTAATGACAACGTTGTTTAGTGGTCTGGGAACTATTCTCATCGCAAATGCAATGAAAAATCGGCTGCTCATCTTATTAGGTGTTGTTCTAATCTTAAGCCCGCTTATTGTTTATGGAATTTATGTTTTGTTGGCGACAGTATTTGGTATAGATTTTAATATTGATACCAATCTTTAATACAGAAACTCCTACTGTTAATATACATAGAGGATGAAAAAGAGAAATTGACCCCCTCAACCCAACATGTAACTTAGAACTTAGGTTGAAAAAGGGGGGCCTTGTTTTATGAAAAGACCCCTTTTCTTGCAATTTATTGTTGAAGACCACAACTAGCCAATATTTCAGCCCCAAAAATACCAGTGGAGATATAATTGCTACCTATATCCCCTGTGTTTGCCACACAATCTTGTAAATCTTGGTGACATTCACATTCAGGTTTTCGGTTATAAGCCTCTTCGCTCATTATTATTTAAAACCTGCTAGTTTAAAGATAACGAAACTATCCCATACTAGGTAGAAACCTTCGTTTTACCAGGAGGAGTTTTCGTGAAAGATTTGGAATCAGCGTATGACATCTTTGAATCAGGTTTGAACATACAGGCGCCTTGGCATATTTCGTATCGTACATTAACAGAGAAAGAAAAGACGCTGCACATTTATATTGGATATGCCCGCGGATCTCGCTTTCCCTGTCCAGATTGTGGTCATCATCATTGTCCCGTTCATGATATTTTGGATCAAGATCGAACATGGCGCCATCTGGATTTCTGGCAGTATAAAACGATACTGCATGCCAAAATGCCTCGGGTAAACTGTCCATCCTGCCGTAAAATCCGCACCATCAATCGCATGGTATAAACGTAACATGAGATCCTCCAACATTGCCTTTTCTCCTTCGACCACTAAAAAAACGTAAGTATGGAACAGCCATACTTACGTTTTTATTCATTTTTGTTCCTTTTCCGCACGTATGAACGAAGCCATTCTTACTGGATATCGTCTTTATACTGCATGTACACGACATGGGTTTCGAGGTGTTCTTCGAGTCCGTGACGGCCGTCGGCGCCGCCGATGCCGGATTGTTTGCGGCCGGCGTGGAAGCCTTGGATGGCTTCGAAGTTTTCGCGGTTCACGAAGGTTTCGCCGAATTCAAGACCGTTGACGGCTTTCATGATTTCGTGCATGTTTTCGCTGAAGATGGAAGACGACAGGCCGTATTCGGTGTCATTGGATTTTTCGATGACTTCGTCCATCGTCTGGAACGTCACAATCGGAAGAACCGGTCCGAAGATTTCCTGCTGGATGACGTTCATGTCCTGGGTCACATTACTGAGCACGGTCGGTTCGAAGTAATAGCCGTCTGTGTTTTCAGCTGGTGTTCCGCCGGTTTCGACGAAGGCGCCGGCTTTCACCGCTTCGTTCACCATGTCGGTGACGCTGTCGAGCTGTTCCTGCCCGACGAGCGGACCGATATCGGCATCGCTGTCCTGCAGCGGATCGCCGTACGTGGCCTGTTTCATTTTCTCTGTGATACGTTTCGTGAATGCTTCGGCGACATCTTCATGCACGTAGACGCGTTCGGCGTTGGTGCAGGCCTGTCCGTTATTGATCGTGCGGGACTGGTAGATGTTCTCCACCGCGGTATCAAGATCGGCGTGTTTCGTCACAATCGCCGGTGCCTTGCCGCCGAGTTCGAGGTTCACTTTGGTCATTGTCTGAGCGGCTGCTTCCATCACAGCGGTACCGGCCGGTTTGCTTCCGGTCATGGAAACCATGCCGATGTTTTCGTGGCTGGCCAGGGTGCTGCCGACCGAGGAACCTTTGCCGTAAACAATGTTCAGAACTCCCTCCGGCAGGCCGATACTATGAATGAGCTTCATCATTTCCCCGGCTGTGACCGGTGTGGCCTGCGCGGGTTTAATGACGGCGGTGCATCCGGTCAAGAGCGCCGGTGCGACTTTACGGGCGAAAATGAAGATCGGGAAGTTCCATGGAATGATACCGCCAATCACGCCGATTGGCTTTTTCATAACGAATATATTTTCATTCGAACGGTCACTGTTCAGAATTTCACCTTCATATTTTCTGGCCCATCCGGCCATGTACCGGAAGTAGTCAACAGCTGTATCGACTTCGGCTTCGGACAGGGCAAGGACTTTTCCGTTTTCTTCGGTCAAGGTCCGGGCGAGATGGTCTTTATTCTGCTCAAACAGGTCGGCGATACGGCTTAAATACCCGGCGCGTTCGGATGCAGGGGTCTGACTCCAGCTGCCAAAGGCGCTGCGCGCGGCCTGCACCGCCTGCCTGGTTTCCTCCGCCGTGCCGGACGGGGTGGTCGCAATCGTTTCTTTCGTTGCAGGGTTTTCGACGGTAATAGTGTCGTTATGGCTGGATGTCATCCAATTTCCGTTTATATAATGGGTAAAGGTTGTCATTGGTATACCTCCTGAAACGTTTATCATGATAGAATGGGTACACTTTGATAGAAGGCCGGAATAATGCCGGCTCTACCTGTATTCCACTAAAAGTCCACGTAAAAACATAAGGAGGCTTATATGAAACGATGGTTGTGCCTCTCGTTCCTGGCAGCGGCTGTTCTTGCAGGATGTAATCAGGAATCACATCCACCCCCTGAGAACCAGCCTTCCAAAACAGGAACGGAGCAAAACGTTCAGAAAGAAAAGCCTGATCCGGTCGAAAGAAAAGTGAAGAACATGACGATGGAGGAAAAAGTGTCTCAGATGCTCTATATCGGATTGCAGGGGGCCTCGTTATCCACAGATGAAAAATCCATGATCCAGGCGGGAGCGGGTGGTATTTTTCTTCTTGGCGGTAATATCGAAAACGAAACACAACTTGAACAGTACATGGCCGGTATCAAAGAGGCGGATGCGGAGACAGAGATACCTCTTTTTCTTGGAGTGGATGAAGAAGGGGGCAGGGTCAGCCGGATTCCGGATACGATAGAAAACATCCCGGCGGCAGCTGTTGTCGGGCGTTCCGCAGATGAGGAAACGGCCGGTGAAGTCGGGCGGCTGCTGGCGGAAAAAGTGAAACGGTTTGGATTTAATATGGATTTTGCCCCGGTACTTGATGTGAACAGCAACCCTGACAACCCGGTTATAGGGGATCGTTCCTTCGGTTCGTCTCCTGAAACAGTATCCCGTCTGGGGACAGCGGTTATGCAGGGAATGAAGGAAGAAAACATCATCCCGGTCGTGAAGCATTTCCCGGGCCACGGGGATACGTCCACCGATTCGCACGTCCAGCTTCCGGTCGTGGATAAAACCAAAGAGGAAGTGGAGAACATGGAACTTCGTCCATTTCAGCAGGCCGTGGAAGAGGGCGCGGATATGGTCATGACCGGGCACCTTCTGTTTCCGGCGGTGGATGAAGAGTATCCGGCCTCCATGTCTGAAGAGGTGATTACAGGGATGCTGCGCGAAGATATGAATTTTGATGGCGTTGTTGTCACCGATGATATGACGATGGGAGCCATTGCCAACCAATACGGCATGGCGGAAGCAGCTGTTCAGTCGGTAAAGGCCGGCGCGGATATGGTGATGACCGCCGATGCCGGAGGCGGGACGTTTGAAGAGATACAAAACGCTATGCTGCAGGCGG
The DNA here is from genome assembly GCF_900114715.1 of Salibacterium qingdaonense. GTDB lineage: Bacteria > Bacillota > Bacilli > Bacillales > Marinococcaceae > Salibacterium > Salibacterium qingdaonense. The sequence goes on along the minus strand of NZ_FOTY01000023.1, from coordinate 13,311 downwards.
TGGAAAACGGAGAGCTGACCGAAGCCCGGATTAATAAAAGCATGACAAGAATACTCCGTCTGAAAGAGGATGTTTCACTGGACAGCCGAACCCCTGCCACGGTGGATAAGGAAGCGCTCAATACATCGATAAGAAACGTTGTAAACCGTTTAGACTGACAAGGTAAAGGGGTAAAAGCTGTTCAAGGAAGAAAGTTATGATAGCGCTTCCTTTGCTGAAAAGCGAAAGGAGAACCTGTGTATGGATAGGGCACAGTCCAGGTTGCAGGCAATCTGGGAACGAAGCGGCTATGCGGTATATGAAATGGACCTGCATGGTTTTTATTTAGATGCCAATAAAAAAACAGAAGAAATCACGGGATACGCTCGTCATGAGTTCGAAGAGCTGTCGTTTCATGCGGTGGTACTTGTGGATGAAATCAACAAAACGAAACACCATTTCCGGCTGGCGGCCCACGGGGAGACGCAGCATTACGAGGTGGATATTGTAAAAAAAGACGGGACGGCGGCCACGCTGCACGTTTCGAATTTTCCATTAATAGAAAACGACCGGGTTGTCCGGGTCATCGGTATGGCAATAGATATCACCGGCAAAAAACAGGAAACGGCGCGAATGCACCGGATGGCTTTCTATGATGCGATAACGAATCTTCCAAATGAAGCGCTGTTTCTGGACCGGCTTGAACAGACTATCCAGCAGAGCAGATATGAAGAACGGAAACTTCATGTCCTCTGTCTGCACATTGATCAGCTGTCTGACCAAACGGAAACTCTTGGAACGCCGGATGAATACGAACTGTTTCAGGCTGTGATTAATAGGCTGATGACACACCTGCGCCCTGAAGATTCAATGGCCCGCGGGGCAAAAGATCAGTTTTTCTGTCTGCTTCCTGCCGTCTTGGAAGCAGGGGAGATGGAGTACACCGCAGAGGATATATTGAGTATTTTTGATCATTCTTTTCTTGTGTCCGGTACAAGTGTCCGTTTAAAGGGGCGGCTTGGCATCGCCGTTTCCAGCGGCACGGATGGAACAACCGCAGGGGAGCTTCTGGAGCAGGCCCGAACTGCGGCACAGACCTGTGAATTCGGGTATGAAAAAGCCTGGCAGTATTATGAAACAAAGATGGAAGAAACCAGGTACTGGAAGCGGCAACTTGGCTATCATATCACAACGGGATTAACAAAGAATGAATTTTATCTGGAATATCAGCCCATTGTAGAGGCAGCATCGGGTCGCCCGCTGCTGATGGAAGCGTTGATCCGGTGGGAGCATCCAACGCTTGGAAGGGTCTCCCCCGGCCGCTTTATCCCGCTCGCCGAAGAATTGGGGTCCATTGTCGCACTGGGCAGGTGGGTGCTGATGGAATCCTGCAGCATGGCAGCGTCCTGGAAAGAAGCAGGACATCAGAATCTCATTGTTTCGGTGAACGTATCCGTCAAACAGCTGCTGGAAGGCAAAGCGTTTGTCCAGACGGTGAAAGAAGTTCTTGAGGAGACTGGACTTCCACCGTCACTGCTGGAACTTGAAATCACGGAAACGGTGCTGATGAGTAAGGAAGGGGATATTAAAAAAACGCTGGAGCAGTTGGAGAAACTCGGTGTCCGTCTGGCAATCGATGACTTTGGAACCGGCTATTCCTCCCTGACGCATCTGAATACCTTTCCGGTTCATACGTTAAAGATTGATAAATCGTTTATTCAGAATCTCCCTCATCAGGAAAACAACAAGGCCATTGTTTCCTCCCTTGTGACGCTGGCCGGTCAGCTTGACCTCCGCTCCATAGCCGAAGGAGTGGAAACAGCCGAAGAAGCTGCGGTGCTGAAAGAAAAACAATGCCAAGGCCTGCAGGGCTATTACTTCAGCCGTCCGCTGCCGGCATTTGAAGTACCGGCCTATCTTCAGCGGATGAACCCGGGAACTACTTTCCCCTGATACGTCAGAGACGAATCAGGGGTTCAGCTATGTAGACACAGGGTTCGCTATATTCCCTTTTTCACCGATAGAGAGGGAGACGGATCCAGTGAATGTTGATAAAACCCCACTTATTTCCAAGTAAAAAGGTGCTTGCCCAAACCTGTTTCAGGGTATGGGATAGTTAGTTACACATCTTTTATAAGATGCGGTACCATGTAGGAGAAAGGCAGATGCTGTCCCCGGCGGTAGAATCGAATAACGGACTGCCTCAGGCGGACGGATTCGATTAGGAGAAGAGGCGGGATTATGCATAAAAACAAAAGCATCATTGTTGTTGGTGCGGGTGTGGCAGGACTGGCTTCGGCCATCCGCCTGCAGCACGCAGGGTATCAGGTGTCTCTGTATGAGAAGGAGTCCATGCCCGGCGGCAAAATGCACCGCATAGAAAAAGACGGATACCAGTTTGACCTCGGTCCCAGCATTGTAATGATGCCGGAGCTGTACCGGGAAGTATTTGAGCTTGCCGGCAGAGATCCGGATGATTACATTCCGATGGACAAACTGGAACCGATGTACACAGCCTTTTTCGGAGAGAACAAAGAAGACAGCTATAATATGTCATCAGATAACGCGGAACTGATGAAGACATTGGAGTCTTTCGGGGACGAAGATGCTTCCGGCTTTCTGAAGTACCTGCAGACGATTCATGAACGCTTTCTTACCGCGAAACATCATTTCATCCAGCGGCCGTTCCGCAGCCCGTGGGAAGTGCTTCACCCTTCTGTACTGCGCCAGGCCGCGAAACTGCGGACACTCGGGAGCGCGGATACGTTTGTCGGGAAATTCATCAAAAATAAGCGGCTGAAAGAAATGATAAGTTTTCAGACATTGTATATCGGCGTGTCCCCGTATAACGGTCCTTCTCTGTACACGATGATTCCAATGATTGAACATCTGTACGGCGTCTGGTTCATCAAAGGCGGCATGTATACGATGGCGGCTTCGATGGAGCGGCTGTTTCTGGAACTGGGAGGTGACGTCCACTACAACAGTCCGGTGGAAGAGATTCTGATTGAGAACCGGCAGGCGTATGGGATCCGCACCGGCGGTCAGGAGGTTCATGCCGATCATGTGGTATGCAACGCCGATTTTCCCTATGCCATGAAGCATCTGGTGACAGATGAAAAAGCGAAAGGGAAATATACCGACAAAAAAATCGACCGTATGAAATATTCCTGTTCCTGCTTCATTATGTATCTCGGCATGGATAAAAAGTATGAAGGACGCGTGAATGTCCATAACTTTGTATTCGGTAAAGACCTGAAAGAAAACATTGAAGACATTTTCGCCGGCCGGAAACTCGAACATCCGTCGTTCTACGTGCATATCGGTTCGAAAATGGATCCGTCCATGGCACCGGAAGGAAAAGATGGATTGTATATTCTGATGCCGGTATCGGATCTGTCGACCGCGGATTACAAGTGGAATGAAGATACGGTTGCGTACTACCGCTCGCGTGTGTTTGAAGAGCTTGAGAAAATAGAAGGTTTCGAGAACATGGAAGACCATATTGTGTCGGAAACGCATATGACACCTCCCGATTTTGAATCGAAGTTCTACGCTCACAATGGAGCCTGCTTCGGCCTTCGTCCCAACTTGATGCAAAGTAATCATATGAGACCGCAGAGCAAGGCGCCTAAATGTGAAAATCTGTATTTTGCCGGAAGCAGCACGCATCCGGGAGCCGGCGTACCGATTGTTCTGCTGTCGGCCCGGATCGCATCGGAAGAGTTGATCGCAGACGATCAGGCGGATCAAGTTCAGAAGCGGAGGGGTGGTGCACATGCCGGAGAAAAATAAAGTAAGCAGCCTGGAGATGGATTATAAATACTGCGAAGATATTATCAGGCAGCATTCCAACAGTTTTTACTATGCTTTTTCCCAGCTCCCGAAAGAGAAGGCGGAGGCGGTTTATGCGGTATATGCCTTCTGCCGCCGGGCTGATGACTGTATCGATACGGCAGGTTCCCGGTCTGAACAGGTCCGGCAGTTGAAACAGCTGCACCACGAGCTGGTATGGTTTTCGAAAGGAACACCGGTGGACCACCCAATCTGGAATGCGCTTGGGGATGTATTCGAACGCTTTGATATGGAACTGCAGCCTTTTTTTGACCAGTTGTCCGGGCAGCGCATGGATATCGACTTCACAATGCCGGAGACGATGGAGGACGTGGAAGGGTACAGTTATTATGTTGCCGGAACGGTAGGGCTCATGCTTCTGCCCATTCTCGCGGTGGACAATGTCCGCTCCTTGAAAAAAACGGCCATCGACCTTGGCATTGCGATGCAGATTACAAATATTCTGCGGGACGTGGGCGAAGATCTCACGCAGAATAACCGGATTTATCTGCCGCGGCAGGAAATGAAGCGGGTATCGTACGAAACGACCGACCTGGAGCAGGGTGTGATTAATGAGAGTTTCATTGCGCTGTGGGAAACGATGGCCCGGCGTGCGGAAACGCTCTACGACGGGTTTGAACAGTATATTGACTGGTTTGATGAAGACAGCCGGAACCAGGTTCTTCTTTCCGCCGGATTGTACCGGGGGATTCTCGACCGGGTACGCAGCCGGCAGTACAACTGTTTTCAGTGAGGAAGAAAAGAGGTGAACCGGCATGAAGGACGATGGCAAAACGGTTATCGTGACAGGAGGCGGTCTGGGCGGTCTTTCCGCAGCTGTGTCTCTCGCGCAGAGCGGATATAACGTTACCCTTTATGAACAGAATGACCATCTCGGCGGCAAACTGAACCGCCTGGAACAGGACGGGTTCGGGTTTGACCTCGGACCGTCCCTTTTGACGATGCCCCGTATCTTTGAAGCATTATTTACCGGCAGTAACCGCCGGATGGAAGACTATATCCAGACGGTTCGGCTCGAGCGGGAATGGCGGTCGTTTTTCCCGGACGGCACAGTACTTGATCTGTACGGCGATTTGACGAGAATGCTGGAAGAAAATGAGGCACTGGGAGAAAAGGATATCGAAGAATACAGAACCTTTCTTTCCTACGCCCGGACCATTTATGATGTGACGGAAAAAGGGTATCTCGGCCGCGGCCTGGACACGCTGCCGGAGATTCTCCGTTTTCACGGGTTGAAGGAATCGTGGCACGGGTTTGATTTCTTCTCCACCATGCATGAGGCCATTGCAAAACGCATCAGCCATCCGAAGCTGCGCGATATGGTTTCTTACTTTATCAAGTACGTCGGCTCTTCGCCGTACGACGCCCCGGCTGTGCTCAATATGATGGTATACATGCAGCACGCCGAAGGGGCATGGTACGTGCCCGGCGGCATGCACAAAATCGCACAGGGCATCACAGCACTTGCCAAAGAAATCGGCGTGGAGATTCACACCGGGACCGGCGTACGGCGTTTTGTGAAAGAAGAAGGCGGCCGGATTGCGGCGGTCGAACTGGAAGACGGCACCCAGCGCCGCGCCGACTATTTTATTTCGAACCGGGAAGTCATTCCTACCTATGAAATGCTGCTTGGAGAGGACACGTCTTATCTTAGAAAACTGGAGAAAAAATATGAACCGTCGAGCTCCGGTCTCGTGCTTCACCTCGGGGTGGATAAGTTGTATCCTCAGCTGTCGCATCATAATTTTTTCTTCTCCAATGATCTAAAGGCGCAGATGAATAAAGTGTTCCACCGGCACGAGCTGCCGGATGATCCGACGATTTATCTTGTGAATGTGAACAAAACCGATCCCTCCCAGGCCCCTGAGGGTCATGAAAATATCAAGGTGCTGCCCCACATCCCGTATATTCAGGATGAGCCTTTTTCGGACCGGGATTACGAATGGTTCCGCGGGCGCGTGCTGAATAAGCTGGAGAATATGGGGCTCGAGGGTCTCCGGGATCACATTGTCACCGAAGACCGCTGGACGCCGCATGACATCGAGCGCATGTACGGGTCGCACCGCGGATCGATTTACGGTACGTTATCGGATAAGAAGAAAAATAAAGGATTTAAGCACCCAAAGCAGAGTGAGCGCTATGACAATCTGTATTTTGCCGGCGGCACAGTGAATCCGGGCGGCGGCATGCCGATGGTGACCAAAAGCGGCCAGCAGGTCCGTGATTTGATTGTGGAACGGGACCACGGAGGAAGGAGCAGATAATGCTTACATTTCTTTTTGGAGCGGCAGTGGTGCTCGCTGCAGCAGGTGTGGCAGCCGGCGCATGGATGCTTTGGCGGATACCGGTTCCGGCAGAGACGGGCGGCACCCCGGAGAAAGGTGTGGCGGATGTCACTGTTATTATTCCGGCACGCAACGAAGCACGCCGGATCCGGCCGCTGCTGGAATCGATGCGGCGGCAGACGGTACAGCCGCTTGAGATTCTTGTTGTGGATGATGCGTCCAACGACGATACAGCGGCAATTGCGGCTTCGTGCGGAGCGGAGGTGCTGCCGAATAAAGAACTCGAAGAAGGCTGGACCGGGAAATCGGCCGCGTGCTGGCTCGGGGCGCAGCGGGCCGCCGGGGACAGGCTGCTGTTTCTCGATGCGGATACCGTTCTAAGAGAGAAAGACAGCCTGCACCGGATCCGGTCGGCATTTGATGAAAACGGCGGCCGCGGTCTTCTGTCCGTACAGCCGTATCACGTCATGCATGAGGGCTATGAGTATTTGTCCGCCTGGTTTAACGTGATTGTGATGGCGGGCATGAACGTATTCACGCCGCGCGGGACTGCGCTCCGTGAAGCCGGGTCTTTCGGGCCGTGTATTATGTGTTTGGGAAGCGACTACTTCGCCGCCGGCGGGCACAAAGGCGTGCGCGAAGCGGTCATGGATGATTTGGAGCTTGGCGCCGCGTTCCGCCGTTCCGGGTTCCCCGTTTTCTGTTACGGGGGACGGGGCATTATTGATTTTCGGATGTATCCCGAAGGTTTTCGTTCCCTCGTCGAAGGATGGACGAAGAACTTCGGCACCGCCTCGCAGGCGACGCATCCTTTTGTGACCGTGCTTATCAGCCTGTGGATCAGCGGAGGTATGGCGGGGATGCTTCTCCCTCCCGCTGCGCTTCTTTTTCCGCTTCCGGGATGGACCGCCTTCGCAGCAGCCGCCGCTTACGGCGTGTATGTAATGCACACGGCCTGGCTGGCGCGGCGCACCGGAACGTTCCCGCGCTGGATTTTTCTATTCTTCCCGGTGCTGCTTCTCTTTTTCCTCGGATTGTTTCTCTGGTCGCTGTATCTGACGAATGTCCGCGGCACCGTCACATGGCGCGGACGTAAAATTAACGTGTAAGGAAGGGCTCCTGCTATGCCGCTTGTTGAGCTTCCGCTGTACTGGGTTGTCATCCTCGATATCGCCGCCTGGGGCGTGTTCCATATGGCCGCATCAGCCGCATGTTACTACATGCCCGCGCGCTGGTTCAGTGCGCCTGCCGGTCTGTACCGCATCCGGAACTGGGAGCGCGGCGGCCGCTTCTGGCAGAAATACCTGCGGGTGAAGAGCTGGAAGCATCTTGTACCGGACGGCGCCGCCATGTTCCAGAACGGCTTCGCCAAGAAACAGCTCCAGCAGCAGGATGCCGGTTATCTCGGCGTATTTGTGCTGGAGTCGCGCCGAGCTGAATTGACCCACTGGCTCACCATCCTGCCCGGTGCTTTGTTTTTTCTATGGAACCCGCTCTGGGCCGCATGGATCAACGTCTTCTACGCGCTGGCGTTGAATATTCCCATCATCATCCTGCAGCGCACCAACCGCGCCCGCCTCGAACGAGTCACCGCACGGCGGAAACCAGACCGCTAACCTTCAAAATGGATCGGTGTCTGCCGGATTGTGCACGTTAGAATCGAGCTAAGCGTCCCTTTTTCCTGATCGGGCAGCTATTTTAAATGTTAGACGCAGGCTAAGCGTCACAATCCCCACCGCTCGGCGCAATTGTGTACGTTAGAGAGCCCCGCACCGCTCTGTATCCAAACCCCACACCTAATCCATACCAAAGGGTTCGGTTTTTTTACAATAGGAGCATTCAAAGTATTATAGTGAATAAATTCATGTAGAAATAACCGGGGTATGGTAAACTACAGTAAAATAAATGGTAAATATGTGGGAGGAAGGACGACGTACTATGAAAAGTGGGAAATCACATCGCCGGGTTTAAGTATCTCCCCAACGGCAGATCAGCATTCCGAAAGACTTCGTCGAAGCTTTGCCATTAGAAGATGAAGTGTTCCTTGAGTTTACAGGGAAAGAAATCATCATTCGACCAGCCGATCCAGAATCGGTGGATTTTTCTGAAGATATTCTAAAAGATCTCATCAGCAGAGGGTATGAAGGAGAACAATTGATTGAGGCGTTTTTAAAAGCTAAATCGGACATACTTGAAGCTTTGGACGCTCTCAAACAGGAAGCTTTGCAGCAGCCATCCGTTACTGAATTGCTCGATGAGTATCTGAACGAGTTCGAAGATGACTGACAATCGGTTTCGCTGATAGAGTCGTGTTAATATATATTAAAAAGGCTTTTTTAGACCATGTACTTTTTTTTCACGTAACATAATAAATATTTCTTTCTTCCATTCCGACGATACATATTTGCTGTTCAAAATAGCATAATAACTATCACGAAGAACATTATACATTTTGGGGTTATTTGGAACATACCATACTTTTGATATTTTATTATGATAAAACCAAGCATCTTCATCATATAACGTGTCATATGTATCTTTGTCCAAAACATATTGTGCGGTTTTCTTAATTTTTATATAGCAAGTGATTTGAATAATAATGAGCACAAAAACGATTAGAAAGAAAATTGGAAAAATGACTGCCATCTTATATTCACCTCATTACATAAGAAAAGTATCACGCCTGTTGATTTACCATATAAAGGAATAGGAAAGGGTTCTATGAGGAGGGTGCATCTGTGATCAAAGCATGTATCCCCCTTTCTTTTTCGTTGGATGGAGCCGTCTGCTCAGGCTCCAGCGGGAGCAGCGTCAGCCGAAGATCACCGGAGGCTCATACGAGGTGAGTCAGATCGGCGCCCGGCAGGACGTGCCGAACTTAGCCGATCTTCCTTCCGGTATGCAGCTGAGGCGATGCCCTGCGGCTAAGGAGACACTGGGAGAACGACCGAAGGGAGTTCGAGCAGATGTCGCTCTTGTGTCCGGAGGGTGAAAGCGGACAGGAAAGGTGGAGTCCAACGAAACGCTTCCTATATTTGGATAATAAACAGCCGTGAAAAAGTACAATATTTTTATTATTATAGGTAATTATCACATGCCATTCATGTGATTGGGAGGGTGGTTATGGTCCGGCATGCCATGATTATGATCTGGCATATTATGTTCCGGGTTAGCGATCCCCAGTCCATGATCGATGCCGAAATGAGATTCATCTTTTATCATATCTTCCCCAAGTCGCGGCCCATGATGATTCGGGTCTCCGGTACCCATTCCATGGTTCATACCATGCATTTCATTTCGCATCTTATTATGGTTCTTCATAGAAAAAAAGTCATCAAAATCCTGAAAAAGAATACCTGTTTCGGATGCAGCTGCACCATTAGGAGAAACTGTGAAGGCTGCCCCATTCATCTGCAATGACCTAAGCTTATTGATTTTTTCTGTATCAGAAGAAGATGACTTTAGGATTTTATTCATTTCATTAAATTCTTTTCTTTCATTTCGTCGTTTTTTCACCAATGTGAAAAATAAAATAGAACCGGCGATGTACAACACAATATCCATATAAGCTCCTCCCTTTCTCTAAAGTAATTAAGCCGTTTCTGTTATGTCATTATCATTAAATGATACATCTAAAATGGGAAGATGAAGGTTTCGGCACTTGATTCGAACGTTTCTGTCTATTGCAAACATTTTTATGCGCTCATCTTTATTTTCAGTGTTTAAATAAGTTCCAATAATTTTGTCGTCATTATCACGTGGATTTAATTCCTGCTCTTCGAGAAACTTGTTGTCGGGTACTTTTTTTATGGTTACCGAAGTTGAAGTTTGTAATTTCTCGATACGGTCAAATGCTCTGTGAGCTAATTTCCGAGTTTGGCTTTCATTGTTTTTTTTAAGTCCATCGAGCTCGTTGAGGACTGTTCTACTGATGACCACTTTTCCTTGAGCGAGAGTATCAATTACTTGATCTTCTTCATGCATGAGCACATTCGTATCTAATCCAATCGCAAACCCCTGCTGAAAATCAGTCTTTATATTGTTAATCACTGCATCGATGTAAGCCCTGTTTTGGGTCTTTGCCAGTAGCTCTTTTATGTGTCTTTTCTTTTTCAGTAATTTCTTCGTAGTATTTGTGAATATAAGACCATCAACAATGACAGCTGCGAATATAAAAAGGATTATGGCACCTAATACATTATCCGAATTATCTCCTGTATTATCAGTTGATGAATTGCTTGGTATGTAGTTGTCTATTATCATTGATACTAACAAAGTTGATAAAATAATAAATCCTTTTATATATTGACTGTTGTAAATCTGCCCCAAACCAGGAAATGCGACAGATAATACAAAATTTAAAAAACGTGATGTTTTTTTGCGGAAGGGAATAATAACGATAAGCATCATTGAAATGAAAATGATTGAAATTAAAGTAAGGGTATTAGTAATATAAGCAAGCATGAATCTACTCTCCCAAAAAGTTTTCACTTATGTCATAAGAATTAAGTAATAGTATACTGGAAATAGTGGAAAATTTCCATAAGGATTTCTGTTTTTTAATACTTATTTTAAAAATGATGGTGTGTGAAAGTGCTCAACTTCATTGATTAAAATAGGAGGTTAGACCTTGGTTTAGTTAGGTGAACTAAATCTTTACATACTGTTTCTTATTAATTCAGTCAACAGTTGTATAAATATTAAATTCAGTTCACCTAACATAAACTTGAATTCATATGTCTTATTTCGATATTAACCTTGGTATTTCAATAGTTTGGAGTCTTACTACCTAGATAACAAGTAATATTTTACTACGTATACCAGTTGAATAACCTTGTAACACATAAGAAATTTGTGCCGACTAATCAGACAGATAAAAAGGCACTTCACACGTAAGGGGGATTCGATGAAACGGTCGGGATGGCTGCGGACCTTGCTATTTATTGGAGGCGCCGGGCTGCTTGTGCTGGTGGTCGAACTTTTCGGAAGTCCGATCAGACAGGCTGCGTTTGCTCAGGTGGACATGGAGGAACGATTTGATACGTTTCTTCAGAAAAACGATTTTACGGAAGAAGATATCTCCGAATACCACGGGGAAGATGGCAGCATACAAATGAACATAACAGATGATTTACACCTAAAACAGACGACAGAACGAATGTTGTTGGACAGAGAAAATACCCCGCTGCGCACGCAGTTTTCCGGTCCGGCAGATCTACAATGGCTGGAAGAATACGTAGCGCTGCTGAAGTATTCCATGGAATCGCCGGAAGAGACCGGATTTGCGTTTGAAGACATCGTGAGAGATATTATCGAACAAGAGAATCCTGTCAGTGAATATTATTTTGTTGGTGATATTCGAATATTAGTTCAGCATTATCAAAATTCAAACCATGAAAATGGCATTATCGATGTAGCAGTGCAGCATCGCTTGTTGGATGACAGGTTTTATTTTGGGGGCGTCACTGAACTAGAAGAGGCAGGCATGGAAAAGCGGTTACAGCCTCATCCGAGATTTTTGGAGATTACGGGGAACAACGGCACGGTCTCAGAAAAAGTGGACCAGCTTATAAGGCGCGGCAACATAAGAATGAATGGCTATATAGAGTACGGGGATAGGGAAGATTTATCTTACTACAATCATTTGGACAAGACACTGCAAAGTTTACTTCCCCGTACAGAACGCGCTCTGAAAGTCGTGGAGGATAAAACGCTCAAAAAAGATCTGAAAGAAGTGCAAAAGCTGATGCAGGGGCTTAAAGGTGAAGCGGCAGCTATGGAAAACTACGCGCAGAACGAATCCATACTGAGACTGGCGGAAATATTCCGTGACCTTAACTATTACGTCAGAGGAGAAATCACCTCAGAGCGGTCAAACACCACACACTTTGCAGAAAAGGTAAAGGAAAACCTCAACAACGGAGAATGGAATAGATAAATTTTACGAAGCGCGGATGAATCCGCGCTTTACTTGTATGTTGTGCTAAGAAAAAGATCTTTTTCATAATGACGAAGTGCCTGCTTCCATTTTTTGATTTTTCTCGGTTGTTTATTAGTACGATGTTTTACTTCTTCTTTAGAAAGAATATCGTCAATTTATTTTTTTGGTTGTTTAAGGCGCTGCTTATAACACTTTTAGATGTAGGCGGCATTGATTCCGTCAAATAAAACAAAAGGAGTTGATTTTTGATGAGCCACACTTATGAAGAAAAAAATGTTACGTCAGGCGGGGTTTATCATGTAATTACTACCCATCCTTCGAACATTAGAATGAGAGAGATTTTTAAGCCAATGAAAGAAACAAGTCAGACAGGTATTAACGGAGCAATCTTCAATAATGATTCAGGTAGTGATGCTTATTTAGACCCGTATGCACTACTTCATTATCAATATAACGAGGTAGGAGAAGGAACGTACAATCAAGGAAGTCAACAAAAAACGTTTTAAACTTACGAAATTAACGGTCTAATGTATGTAGACATTCACAATGGTTCCGATAACGAAAACGCAAGTATTAACGCCATTAGAAATATAGCACCTTCGGGTTCAAATGTAACAAATGCAATCGGAGGAAACAGTTTTGGGTCAGCCGACTACCAAGGTGATTACGGTCAGTACGAACAATGTTCAATGATTGGAAAAGATGGTAACTTTGTAGTTATGATTGTTACTAATGTACTTGACCCAAGAACAATACCGCAAACGTTAGAAGACCTAGACGCAATGGGTTATGACCCTTCTTATTTCGTTCATTTAGATGGCGGAGGTTCTGCCACTCTTAAGGACGGATTTTACTGCTGTGGCGGAAATGGAAGAAGAAGAATTTCAAACATGGTAGCCATAATGGACGCATAGGAATATTGAAAGACGGAGCTGTATCAAAAGGTGCAGCTCCTTTTCTGTAATATAGAAAATTCACCCCAGGCAGAAGCGGAAGGCGGCGACGCCATTTCAGCAGTTCGCCGGCTAAAACCGGTGACGTCCTGTGACCATCGCCGGCACTAGAACATCCTGTTCGTCGAAGCAGCAGCCGAAGATCCCATCAAACGGAGGCTCACACGATGTGAGTCAGATCGGCGTAGGCACAGGACGTGCCGAACTTAGCCGATCCTCCTTTACCACCATGTAGCTGAGGCGCTGCCCGCGGCAAAGAAGACACGGTGAGCCCCGGCGAACCGATGTCGCCCTTGTG
>NZ_FOTY01000038.1 GCF_900114715.1 Salibacterium qingdaonense | reverse complement strand
CAATTCGTACGCTCCATGAAACATTACCAAACCAAGCTTTTCAAACGGCTACCGTCGATCGGGGAAAAGAATTTGCCTGTTACCCAAGAATCGAGCAGGAATGCAGCATTGATGTTTATTTTGCGGATCCTTATTCGTCCTGGCAGCGGGGCAGTAATGAAAATGGGAATGGGCTCCTTCGAGAATTCTTTCCCAAAGCAAGTGATTTAGCTCAGCTTACCGAAGAAGAGCTCCAACAAGCACTGGCTCTCATCAACGGACGTCCGAGAAAATGTTTAGACTGGAAAACCGCTCACGAAGCATTTGAGCAGGAAGTGTTGCACTTAGGTTGACAAACCGTCATAAAAAAATCAGTGAAATATAACAACAGAACACAGCAGCAATGTAAAGAGATACCCCTTCAAGCCTACTGGACTACCTTTGATCATCTTAATGAAAAGCAATTTAAGTGGTACATTTATTGGAGACAGGAAGCACTAAAATTAAATTTTATGGAAGTGGACTTGAGCTATATTATACTGTTTGGTTATGAACTTATTAACTATTCATTTAACAGCAAAGCGGCATTTAATGTCTCAATGATGGTTCATTTACTCGAAAATTATAAAGAGCTTCATCCCAACCTTGAAAAATATTTCTCTACCTGGCTAGCGGATATGCTTTATGAATTAAAGGAACCAGAATTGGCTGAAGTATGGGATGATAATCAAGCCTTTTATAGAGTGCCGAAATTGTACAATGAATTGCATCATAAAGAAGCAGACAAAATTTCAATGAACATATGGCACAAATATATTTACAATTATAAAGAGACAAAATTCTTTCAAGAACATAAAAATAAAATTTACAAGACATTTAAAAAAAGTATTCTAATCCTTCAATCCATTCATCAAGAAAATAACAGCACACTGCTTAATGAGTGGTTTGAGATTAATCAAACCAGAGAGATTCGACGATTATTTACTTCTGCCGTTGTTGAAAGGGACGTAGATGACACTCATATTTATGTGACTTCCTTTAGTATTAAAAATGCATTGAATGAAGAAATAACCAACCTATTTCGACTTTCAGAGAATATTACGAGAAGAATGAATGGAGTAAACAGGCAAATAAAAGTAGAAGAAGAAAATTTACCGAGCGGACTGAAAGAAAAAATGGAATCAAATTTTATCAAAGGTGATTACGAAGAAACGGAAAACCGATTTCAAGTTGTTCAACAAAAAACGAAAGAGGAACAAGGGAGCGCAATACCTGCTAAGCCAAGTGAAAACAATGCAGAAACGGAAAACCGCAATGAGGATAAAGCTGAAGTAACGTTTGATGCTGCATTGATTAGTAAAACCGTTTCGGATACGACCGATCTAGTAAACACTGTGGAAGAAATGGAGGGGGAGGAACGTAAAGAGGAAGAAGCAACAAACCCTTTTCAGTCTGCAGTTGCTTACTCAAGCACTGAAAACAGCGGGGTTCCATCCAATAATGAAACTGAGCCTGCTTTTCAAACTATGTTTGATGTTAACGATGATGAATCAGAGGCGGAAGATATGAAAGCATTCTTTTCTTCCTTGTTATACGAAGAATTGCAGTTCTTCAACCTCTTTCATAATGATGTTCTGGACATCGCTGATGCAGAATCATTCATCAAGCAGAACAATCAAATGCTGAATGTGTTTATAGCAGGTATTAATGAAAAATCTAACGAACATTTAGAGGACAATATCGTAGAATTAGATAACTCTTCAATCGTGATAATGGAAGACTATTCTGATCTATTAAATGAAGTGAAGGAGGAATGGCAGCATGAAAATTAAGAAGCGGGACTCATCGGCAGTCATAGACTCTCTTTCAAGTGGAGTTGTGCCACGCAGAGGTATCCATCACATCATGGTGGGAAGAGCAGAGGAAGCTAATCAAATACTCAGTGATTTGGAAAATGTAAAAGAAGGAGCTTCCATTGTAAAGTTTTTCATTGGTGATTTTGGCAGCGGTAAAAGTTTTATTCAAGGGCTTATTCAACAAGTAGGTTTTCAACAAAAGTTTGTAGTTACCAGTGCGGATTTTTCGCCGGAAAAAAGACTTTATGGAAGAAACGGTATGGCTCTTAATTTATATTCAGAATTAATGTCAAATTTGGCAACCTCTACTTCTCCTGAGGGGAACGCATTGTCGGTCATTCTTGAAAAGTGGATCAATACGATTCAAATGGAAGTTGTACAAGAACGTGGTTATGATGGGATAGATTTTTCAAATAGAGCCTTTGTGAGAGAAGTCGAAGAAAAAATAACGAAACTTGTTTCTGAAATGGATGAATTAACAGGTGGATTCGACTTTGCAAAGATTATATCAGTTTATTATAAAGGTTATGTCGAAGATAACCAGGAAGATCGCCGGAATGCTTTAAGATGGCTGCGAGGGGAATATCCTAATAAAACGGAAGCGAAAAAAGATCTCCCAGTCAGCGATATTATTGATGATAGTAATTATTATTCCTACCTGAAAGTATTGTCTCAATTCGTAAAAGAAATTGGTTATTCAGGTTTGATTCTTAATTTTGACGAAGCCATTAATCTTTATAAGATTAACCATGCGCAGGCAAGGGAGAAAAATTACGAAACGATCTTGAATATGTTTAATGATGCGCTGCAAGGAAGTTTGGAAGGACTTTATATAACCTTTAGCGGAACGAAAGAATTTCTTACAGATGAACGGAAGGGTCTCTACAGCTACGGAGCATTAAAGAGGCGCCTGGAAGTAAATAAATATGAAACAGAGCAATTTCGTGATTTATCACAGCCGGTCATTCAACTATCTCCATTGAAGCACGAAGAAATTCTAGTACTGCTGCAAAAGATAAATGAGATTCATGCTCACCATTTTAATTATGTTTCGGATGTGACAGAAGAAGACTTAAAAGGTTTTATTATAAAAGAATTTTCCGTTCCGGGAGCTGAAAAGTTCACAACCGTGGGGCACATTGTAAAACGCTTTATTGATGGCTTAAATATTATGAATCAAAATCCGGATTTTGATAGGAATGAAATATTTGGACAAAACGTTGATTCTAAAGATAATAAATCCACATCTAATACAAGGGAACAAGTAGAAGAAACCAAGCATGAGCCAGCAGACCTTGAGGAAAATCAGGAGACAACCTCATCTAATGATGACATTATGAATCGTTTTTCACAATCTTAGGAGGAACAATGAATACATTCCAATTGCTTTCGGAAAATATTCAACGAAAGATATGGGAAGAACAGTGGACCAACTTTTATCCCGTTCAAGACAAAACAATTCCCGTAGTGATGAACAGTGATAAAGACGTAATTATTTCCTCAGGCACGGCTTCAGGTAAAACAGAAGCAGCATTTTTTCCTGCTATTTCCCTGGTAGAGAGAGAGGCAGTTGAACAATTAAAGATAATATATATTTCTCCATTAAAGGCTTTAATCAACAATCAATTTGAGAGAATAGAGAAGCTTTGTGAAGATAGTTATATTCCGATTCACCGCTGGCACGGAGATGTTTCTCAAAGTCAAAAAAGAAAAATGACAAAAAACCCTGCCGGCATTTTGCAGATAACTCCGGAATCTATCGAGAGCCTGTTCATCAATCGTACAGAGCTGCTTCAGAAAATGTTTCAAAACGTTTCCTTCATTGTGATAGATGAAATTCATGCTTTTATCGATAAAGAGCGAGGAGTGCAGCTTCGTTCTTTGTTATACCGCATGCAGGCATACGCCATTCAGCGGCCCAGAATAATAGGATTATCTGCAACCATCAATAATTCCGAGTTAGTCAAAAACTGGGTGAATCCGGAACGAACCGAAAAAGTAGAAATGATAGAATCTGCCGAAAGCGATAAAAAATTATTATATAACTTAATACATCTTGAATCAAGAGAATCTGGGAAGAAACCTCTTGCATTGTTCGAAGATATACGAAAGCTCACAAAAACGATGAAAGCTATCATATTTTGTAATAGTCGTGGGGAAGTAGAAGAAGCAACGCATATGTTAAATAGATTGTCAGATCAAGAAAATCAAACAAAACCTTATTATGCTCATCATTCTTCTATTGATAAAGCAGAACGGGAGCATGTGGAAAAAGTTATGTCAGAATCCCAATCACCTAAGAGCATAGTTGCCACTAGTTCTCTTGAACTGGGCATTGATATAGGATCAGTAGATATAATTATTCAACTGGATAACACGTTTACCGTTTCTTCTTTAAAGCAACGCCTAGGACGGTCCGGGAGAAAAATTAACACAAATCAAATACTACAAATGTATACGACAAGTGAGGACAGCCTGCTCCAATCTCTAGCTGTGATGGAATTGAATTTAGAGAAATGGGTAGAGCCCGCAATAGGATATCATCGGCCTTTTGATATATTATTTCATCAAATATTGTCTATACTGCAGGAAAAGAATGGGATGACCTCATCTGCTTTAAAAGAATTGATAGCCTATATCGAGATTTTTCAGGATATAGAAGAAGAATATATTAATGTAATGCTGGAGAGCATGGTGACGGAAGAATACATAGAAATTATTCACGGAAGTAATGAAATGATCGTTGGACTGGAGGGAGAACGAATCCTGAGACATCATGAGTTTTATTCCGTTTTTAAAACTTTCGAAGAATATGAAGTGAGACAAGGCGCGAAAAAAATAGGGAGTATTGATAAAGATCCTATGTACAATCCAGGTGATAATATTATATTAGCTGGAAACTTGTGGACAATCCAGGAGATCGACGAAAAGAAAAATAAAATATATGTGAGTACTGCTGTAAATGGAAAACCACCAAAATTCACAAGCGGCGCTGCTAAAACTCATCCAAAAATTGCGGAGAAAGCCTTTGCTATTCTTTGTTCAAATGAAACCTTCACTTATGTGAATGAAGATGCCAATGACACTCTAAACGACATGAGGAAAAAATATCACATGTTAAATTTGAACATTAAACAGCGGGTTATATGGGAAGCAGAGGGCGCTGAAAACCTGCTATTTGAAACGTATACCGGTTCCACCATTGTGCAGACCCTGGTATGGATGTTGCGAGCCAAAGACATATCTGTAAGTTCAATTGACCAACTTGGCAGAATTGAACTAAGATCCGATAAGCAGGAAATTCTTGATCAGCTGTATGATATTAAAAAGCAGAAGTGGCAGCCTGATGATTTATTCCCATACATCAAAGAAGATGAATGGTTTTCTTCCAAATATTCAGTTTATGTGCCAAGTATTTTACAACGGTATATGCACGCTGCTCATGAAATGGATATTACCGGAGTTATAGATTTTCTGGAGAGATATGAGATTATAACCAGCTGAATGAATAACTATTTATAATTGATGCCTGCATCTACTTCTGAATTAATAAGTTCACAGAATTCATCTATTTCCGGTTAAACCTATTAAGAATCCGAGCTTCCATGGGGTCTTTTGGACGGACGCCTCCTTGTTGTAAATTTTTATTTACCCGGTTTTCCATATCTTTTAGATGAAGAGTGGTCATTGTTTTATCACACTCTGCATTCTTTGTCATATACACAAGACCCTCTTGTACAGAGATGATGTGTATAGTGTATGCTGATTATATCATAATTTATTCTTACTTTTCCTGTAACCGGGTACGCTTCCATTTTTTAAAGGAGTTGAAAGGTATGAAAGCATTTGGCTATGCGGTTTTGGCCACCGTCATTTTATTTTTTGCAACAATGTTCATAGTGTCTCCTATCCTATCTAATCTGGGGTATGATTCTGCTGCATCCAGCTATCATGTAACGACCCATGCTTTGCTCATTACACTCATTTTCACTGTTATCTTTTGTACCATCGCGGGGGCCAGGTACATCGTGGAAGAGGTTGAAAGGATCATTCATCATAAGAACGAGGAGCAGGGCCTGGGGTGTGCCGCAGGACAAAAAGGTTTTTCGCAGGCTGCATCGGAAAAAATCGTTGAACGCCGATAACATCAAAATGGCGTCGATATGTCACAGCAAACCGCCGATACAACAAAAATATATCCAATTTTATTTGGATGCGCAATGTCATCAACCGCATTACCGACGGCTTCTTCCATACATCGCTTTGTGGTGTGCCGGCGTGTTATGATGAGTCATAATAAAGTTGCGCAGCCTTGTGTCAGAAGGCAGGGTGGAAGGAGAGAAACAATGCCGGATGTAACAAATCAAGTGATTCTTATAACAGGCGCGAATCGTGGTCAAGGAAAAGTGATGGCGGAGCACCTTGCCGCGCTCGGGGCCAGAGTCGTGATCGGCGCACGGAATTATGACAGTGCACATGAGGTGGCGGCGGAAATAGGAGAGGATCACGCATATCCGGTGCAGCTTGATGTCACGCAGGAATCCGAGTGGAAAGCGGCAGTGGACGAGGTGGTCAAGGCATTCGGTACCATCGATGTGCTCGTCAATAACGCAGGCGCTCTGACGCGTAAACCATTTACGGACCTCACCCCGGAGGATTACCAGCACATGATCAATGTGAACCAGCTCGGCGTA
The DNA here is from genome assembly GCF_900114715.1 of Salibacterium qingdaonense. Classification (GTDB taxonomy): domain Bacteria; phylum Bacillota; class Bacilli; order Bacillales; family Marinococcaceae; genus Salibacterium; species Salibacterium qingdaonense. The sequence goes on along the minus strand of NZ_FOTY01000038.1, from coordinate 14,430 downwards.
TTTATGGGGATGCAGGCCGTTACCCCGTATATGGAGAAGCGGCAGAAAGGGTCCATCATTAACAATGTATCTGTCTCGGCGTTTGCGCCCATCCCTGAATCGTCCGCCTATGCGGCGACAAAGGCATCGGTTGTTGCGATGTCCAAAGCCGCAGCTGTGGAACTGGGGCAGAAAGGCATCCGGGTCAACATGATTCATCCGGGTGGGATCGAGACCGACATGGCCACCGAAGGCAAGGGAGTTCCGGAATCGTACCAATCCGTTCCGCTCGGACGCATCGGCCAGCCGGATGAAATCGCCAGCGCTGTTGCGTTTCTAGCCTCGGATGAAAGTTCGTACTGCACGGGAACAGAAATTGTCGTCGACGGCGGGCTGACGCTTGGAAGCTAGACGTAGCAGCCGGGATTGGAAAGTCGCCGATAAGTTGCGCCGAACCGCCGATTCATCAGCGCGGCTGCGCGTTTTTTTATTCCTCCCAGAAAGGCGGGGAGTACTGCACGACGCCGCCCTGCACCTTGTCCAGGGCATGTGCTGTCAGCTCCAGCACCATAAAGGCTTCGGGCGGGACCTCGAACGGTGCATGAATGTCCCAGTGATCCACCCGCTCGAAGCCGAACTTGGCGTAATACTCCGGATGCCCGAGCACCACGACTGAGGAAAACCCAAGTTCTCCGGCCCGTTTGAGCGCATCACGCATCAACTGCGTGCCGACACCCTGATTCTGCCGTTCCGGCGCTACTGACATCGGCGCAAGCGCCAGCGAATCCACAGCGGATCCGTTATCTTCAATAGTGATCCGGGAGAGCAGAATGTGACCGACGATGCGCTCCCCGCTGTCGAGCGCCACAAGCGACAGCTCCGGAATAAACGCCTCCGACTCCCGCAGATTTTCAACGAGCACGTGTTCCGTCGGATCGCTGTAGGATTCGTCCCCAAATGCCCGGTTCACAAGCGCCTCCGTCGCGCGGTACTCTGCAGGGGTCTCCTGTCTGATGGTAATATCCATGACCTTTTCTCCTCTGTTTTATTATTTTAAAAATCTACATACTCAACAACCAAGGCGGGTAGATGGGAAGAATACCATAAAGGTTGTACACTGCTTGAAACGGTACCGGCTTTCTGTACATCAGCCAGCCGAACACGGAAGACCGGAATACCACACGAAAATCTGCTCCCAACTCCTGCTGCACGCGTTCCGTTAATCGTTTCCCTTCCTCATTATGGGTCGTCTCCAGCGCTAATCCTCCCGGAATCAGCCGGTCGTCATGGTCCCAATCGATCCATTCCCCGTACCGAAGCACCCAATTCATCAGTTCCGTTTTCAACGCTTCGGAGAGAGGCAGGTCTTCTAATTCCAGATTATACGAACAACGGTTGCACCATACAGGATCTACGGCAACATCCGCTTCCACCCGTAATTCCGTTCTATCATTTTTTTCGCAAAAACAAAGCATGAACAACTCTCCCTATAAAAATAAAGCCGGTCAATAGAAAGACAAACAAAACTTTCAACAATAAGGTGTGTTACTTATTTTTAACCTTTTTCGTTATATAATCAATCAACTGAATCAATGTACCCACAAGAACAATCAGGAATATGACCCATAAATACCAGCGGGGAAAATCATCAGATGAGCCTTGAGCCAAAAAAGTGATGTTATAAATAATAAACAACACCACACCGGTTCTCATTATGATAATACCCAGCAATCTCCTATCAAACCATCCTTCCCGGTTCGTCAACGGTTTTCGTTTCTAAAAACATTGAAACACATGAAAATAAAGCCAGCTATAAATAAGCGGTGATTCGACATAATAACCATCATTACGACAAAAATCGCAATGATGGTGTGTATGTACATGACGGTATCGCGCGGCCAATTGCTTTGGTACGTTCGCTGCATTCGGATAATGATAAGCAGTATGCTCGCGATGCTCTTTGGCCTCATGCTATAGTCTACGCGGGAAGAAGGAGGAGATAAACCATGAATGATAAATTTACCCCGCTATTTGAACCATTACCATTGCCGAATGGAGTTACCTTAAGAAACCGCTTCGTCCTGGCACCGCTGACCCACGTGTCCTCCAACGAAGACGGTACCATTTCTGACCGCGAGATCCCGTATATCGAGAAACGATCGGAGGACGTGGGGCTCGCCATCACCGCAGCAAGCAACGTGACAGCTTTAGGCAAAGCATTCCCCGGGCAGCCGTCCATCGCCAGGGATTCAGACATGGAAGGGCTTCGCGAGCAGGCCGCGGCGATGAAAAAACACGGCGCCAAAGCTGTGGCCCAGATTCACCACGGCGGGGCCCAGTCCCTCCCGGCATTGACCCCCGGCGGCGATGTGGCTGCGCCAAGCGAAATCGAACTGGCAAGCTTTGGTGAGCCGCAAAAGCATCAGGCCCGTCCTATTACACAAGAAGAAATTGAAGAAACAATCCAGGCGTTTGGGGAAGCCACCAGACGTGCCGCTCAGGCAGGCTTTGACGGCGTGGAAATTCACGGCGCCAACCATTACCTGATTCAGCAGTTTGTCTCCCCGTATTATAACCGCCGCGACGATGAATGGGCCAATCCATTCAAATTTCCTCTCGCTGTGGTGAAAGAAGTCACCGACGCAGCGAAAGAGCATGGGGGCGATGATTTTATTGTCGGCTACCGTTTTTCCCCGGAAGAAGCCGAATCCCCGGGAATAACAATGGATCTAACAAAAGAGTTGATTGATCAATTAGCCGGGCAGCCGCTCGACTATTTGCACGTATCCTTGATGGATATTCATGCGGAGACACGGGAAGGTTCGTATGCAGGGCAGAAACGGATTCAATTGATTCACGACTGGATCGACGGCCGTATGCCATTAATCGGTATTGGCTCCATTTTCACAGCCGAAGATGCGCTGAAGGCTCTTGAGACCGGCACCGAATTAGTCTGCCTCGGACGGGAGCTGCTGCTCGACTATCAGTTTGTCCGGAAAATCCAGGAGGGCCGCGAGCACGAAATCAACGCCACCTTCGATCCAGAGGAGCCGACGAAGTATCACCTCCCCGAACCGCTATGGGAGCAACTCTACAACGGATTTTATCCGCTGCCACGACGTGACGCCTAATCTCAGGGTCTGGACCCTGGATACAGATCAGCTGAAAATGAAGGAAATAATCCCCGCTGCATGTGAGACGCGTCGTTCTTTGTGACTTCACGCAAGGTAGTTTCCCGAGGTGTTCTTTTCTCACCTCGCACTGAAATTTTCTTAATAGTATATAAATTTCGAATGTATAAGTCGACACATGGTCATGCAGGAATGTTTCATCATTATTCCCATCCATCAACACGCCGCTAGACAGGATTTGGTACCCAAAGTTATGAATACTTTGTGTCCATTATTGTGAAAGTATTCACAAACACGCAAAATGCGATATAATAAAAGTATATTAAATGTGAATTATTTCACATAAGGAGTGATAAACATGTTTATTCGTTTTTTGAGGGAATCGATGATGGCAGCGGTATTGCTTCTCGCGGCGCGCTTGTATTTAGGCTGGACGTGGCTCACGTCGGGACTTGGAAAAATCACAGACGGCTTCAACCCTGCCGGATTTCTGCAGGGAGCTGTCGCCGAACCTGTCATGCAGGGGGGAGGAGCGGCCCCGGCTTATCCCTGGTACACCGCCTTTCTGGAACACATCGCTGTTCCGAACGCTGACGTATTTGGCTTCCTCGTGATGTGGGGGGAAGTCCTGGTAGGTGCCGGCTTAATTGTCGGCTTGTTCACAACCACGGCCGCATTCTTCGGCGGTACGATGAACTTCGCGTTTCTGCTGGCCGGCACCGTCTCGACCAACCCGGTGATGTTGATTCCCGCCATCCTCATTCTCGTTGGAAAAGGCAACGCCGGCAGCATCGGACTCGACCGTTTCGTTCCCGCGTTGAAAGAAAAAAACGGCCGCAAACCGAAAGAACAGCCAACAGCAAAAACAGCGTAACGTGAAAAAAGCCCTTAAACGACACTTCAGCCGCTATTAAATCATGCCCTGCAGAAGATGGCTGAGATGCCGTTTTGGTGTAGGGCTGAGAAATAATCGATAGATGATGACTGTACTAGAGTAGATATATAGCAAATCTACTTTTACAGGCAGCTAATAGTTGTTGCTTTCTCACCAAAAAAAAGCTGCCGATTTATCACTAAGATAATCGGCAGCTTTTTCTATCAATGCATCGTGGCAATTATTCTAATTGAGGGTATCATACAGCATAGAAACAACTTTCGCTGCTTGGGCACGGGTACTTTCTGCTTTTGGCTGAAAGAGGTTGTCGTCTGTGCCGTTCATCAGATTCAGAGAAGCTGCTTTTTCCACAGCACTTTGGGCGTAACTACTGATACTCTCGCTGTCTTCGTAGGAAACATCAGCTGTTTCTGCAGTGGAGCCCTGGTGTTCGTAAGCACGCACCACCATCGCTGCCATTTGTTCTCTTGTAATAGAAGACTGCGGTTGAAAGCTGCCGTCTGTTTTTCCGGTAACGATGCCGACGTCATACAATGCGTTCACTTCGTCTGCTGCCCATGCCGGAACGTCTTCAAAAGTCTGTTCCGCGCTTGACACATCCAGACCGAGCATGCGGCTGAGCATGACAGCAAACTGGGCTCTTGTTACATCTTCAGAAGGACCGAATGTACCGTCTGTATGGCCCTTTACAATTCCTGCTTCATAAAGGTTGTTGATATACGGCTGTGCCCAATAATCACTGTTTACATCTTCAAAAGCCTGAGCGATTCCATTCTGATCGTCACCACCATTGTTACCCTGATTTCCCTGCTCACTTTTCCACAGATAATCCTCTACAAAAGCAGTATAAAGCAATTGCCAGGTCTCCCAATCATGCGCACCAGGAACCTCGAGATAATCGTGATCGATATCTTGTTCAGTTAATACCTCACTTAAATTTTTCACAGGTTCAAGTCCAAAGTCCCAAACTCCTGTTCCGATCATGACGGAAGGATCCTCCAAGTTGCTGTGAGTATTGATATTTTTCAGTTCATCCTCAGTAACGGCATAACTCCATATACCAAAATATGAAAATTTGTCTGCGTGATTGAAATACATTCGATTCGTAGTGATACCACCCATCGATAAACCAGCATAAGCACGGTTTTCAGGTGTATTACCTACATTATAGTTGGTTTCAACATAAGGCATAATATGTTCAAACTGGTCTTCTTCGATTTTATCAAAGTCCCATTCGAAGTCTTGATTATTCATTGTTACTACAACAAAAGGCTCTGTTTTTCCATCCGCAATCATATTATCCGTAATGTTTGCTAATGCCCCTTCGTTCATCCAACGCAGCTCATTTCCATAATCATCACCAGACGCACCGTGGGACATGTAAAGCACTTTGTATGGTTCTTCACGGTTCGGATCATACCCTTCAGGCAGATAAACAGCCAGCCCGCGATCATCACCAGCAGCTCCTGTATAAGATACAGTTTCCACTGTACCGGCATGGTCTGTGTTTGGAAGCTCTACCGAGCGATCCAGCCATTCTCCTGTTCCCATTGTATCCGAATTATACGGTACATAGACCATACTGGACAGGCTCGAAATATTGGTCGCCGTATTTGTTAGCGTCGAATTGTTTGGATCATCCAATCTATCGGTGGTAGTCCCATCTGGATTGGTGATGCGGAAATTGTAAGTGAAAGCACCGCTGGACAAAGGTACTCTTGCTCCCCACAAATTATCATCAAGCTTTTCCATGGACTGATTATAAGTGGTTTCATCATTACCTCCAGCAGGAAACATACCTGCTTCATATTCCTTCGGTTGATATGGATTTTCGAATCCATCTTCGAGTGTAAAGTGAAGGAATGTATTGCTGTACAGTTCCACCTTTGTTGCTGCTGCAGTCTCATCTTCATAAATAAATGTTGCATAATAGCCAGTCGGAGAATCATCGTTTTCTTCAACGGTTACGCCAGGTTCATAATTATCGTAATCAACTTCATAAGAGTCTGAGGCTGAAACAAATGAGCTGGTGCTAAAGATAAAGTACAACAATAATGCTAATCCAGTTACTTTTTTCATAATTTTTTCTCCCCTCTTATTAATAGCTTTTAGTGCTCAAAGTAATATGTAAATTTATTAATATTTCATTCACCTCCTTAAAGTCATTTGTCCTTAAAGAAAACGCTTACTAAAAAGAAGAAAAAAATCAGTAGTTTCATAACTATTTAATTTCGCCAATCGTTGACCGCCGTCTCCAGTGTATTTTCCAAGTTACTAGAGAATACCTTAAAAATCCTTGAATTGCAACAATTATTGCAATAGTTACGGAAGTCCCGCTATTTATAATGATGTAAGTGATGGTGTTATCCACAGCTGTGGTGTCCGATAAGGAAGGACCCGCTGATTATGTGTTGGATCGGGGCTGTATCCACGACCATTGCTATCATCAATCGGATCAACAGAACATTGCTTTTGTCGCGTGGATCAAGAAAAACCGTCCGGTATAACCAATCTTCCGACGACTCTGACGTGCCGTTGGATGCCGAAACACCTCGAAAATACCCCAAGAAGCAGCATTCTCAAAAAAGACCCAGAGGTAACAATCTATAAATAGAAAAAAATGGGCGTACTCAGCAATAGAACGATATAGAAAGCTGTTTCAGAACAAAGGGAAGTTTCAATCCGTTAAGCGGCTGCTTCTTTTAACAACCGGTTATACACGCAACACTACATTGAAAGTACATCTACTTTTTCAGAAATAAACGAAATGTGCTTGTTTTTATAAGTCAGATGTATTACAATCATTTTAAGTCATTTGTATTACAAAGATTTTTGATCAGGAATATTTCCTTGCCGCAACAAACATTTAAATGTATGGAATGAGAAACATGGCAGCCATGAAAAATAGAAAAGGTGGTAAAAATGAATAGAGAAGAATTTTGCGCACGTATCGATTACTCGATTCTCTGGCAGAACAGAACGAGGGACTCGATAGAAAAAAGAAGCCGGGAAGTGCTGGACTATGGCTTTGCCTGCTTATGTTGTTATCCGACAGATGTGGCTTTTGCAAAAAAAGTGATAGGGGACAAAGCCCGTATTAGCGGCGTGATCGGGTTTCCGTTTGGATTTGAAACGACAGAAACCAAGGTGCATGAAGCGTTAGCGGCTATCGATCAAGGAGCAGATGAAATTGATATGGTCATGAACATAGCCCGCTTTAAAGATGGCGATGATGATTATGTGTTGGATGAATTAAAGCAGGTTGTTCAAGCAGCAAAGAATAGAAAAAAGGACTGTATGGTGAAAGTCATCATTGAAACCCCGCATCTTAAAAGCCGGAAGGAGTTAGAAAAAGCTTGCGGGTTAGTGATTGAATCCGGAGCAGATTTCGTCAAGAACGCTACGGGGTTTGCCGCGGGCTATGACGGCACTGGAAAGGCTGATTATCAGGACAATTCGGCAGAAACGTATGAAAATACAGGTATAGATAATGTGAAAGCCATGAGTGAGATTGTAGACGGCAGGATCAACATCAAATCTTCCGGTGCGCCCCAAAATCTGAAAGAATGCCTCTATTATGTTAAGGAATTGGGTGTTTCCCGCATTGGGAATGATAATATTATTGAATGGCTCGACGAAGCAGGGGAGAATTTTTGGAAGACTAAATAGACCAAGCAGCATACAAAAGGAGTTGTATTGTAATGAAGAAAATCGTTTTGATGATAATATTTCTGTTAGCATCCATCGTTTTATTTGCATGTTCACAAACGGATAGTGAAGGGACATCAGGAGAGGGCACAGAAGAAACAACGGAAGCAAATACAGAAGAGAAACCGGAATTAGTATTAGGTTTAACAAACTGGACAAGTACACTTCCGCCGACAGAGATTGTGACATCCATTCTGGAAGAAATGGGATATTCTATTGAAATGGAACAGGCCAATCTTGCTGCCATTTATGCTGCGATGGCCGAAGGTGATATCGATATCTACATGGACTCCTGGTATCCGCAGCAGACACAATATTTAGAGGAATATTCCGATTCCATTGAGCAGTTATCACCGATTTATGACAATGCGAATGCCGGCATGGTTGTACCGGAATATATGGAAGATATCAATGATGTAGCGGACTTGGTTGGCAATGAAAGTATGATAAACAATGAAGTGATCGCTATTGAAGATGGGGATCCTGCCATGGATGAACTGCAGGAATTGATTGACGCCTATGACCTTGATGTAGAGCTGGTGAACTCTTCTGAGGGTGCTATGATCTCTGCAGCGAAAGCAAGCACCGACCAGAATGAACCCATTTTATTGTACGGGTGGAGGCCTCACTCCATGTTTAACGAGTTAGGTTTGAAGATACTAACGAATAAAGAGCACCCGGAGTATTTTTCAGGAAGCTCGATTCACCCTCTCGTTTATAATAATGTCAATGAGAAAGCACCGGAAGCTTATGAGTTTTTAGAGGATCTGACGATACCTATTCCCGACATGGAAGAGATGATTATTAAAATTGATGCCGGGGAAGATCCGGAAGAAGTAGCGCAGGAATGGATTAACGATAATCGAGACAGGCTTGATGATATGCTCAAAGACAATCAATAATCTGCCGTATATTTACATCATAACAGGAGACGATTTGATGGATAAGAAAAAGATGTATATTAATGGGGAATGGGTGGAGTCAAGTACCGGTCATACCCGTGATATTATGAATCCGTACAACCAGGAAATAATCGCAACGGTCTCAGAAGGGGATCAGCACGATGCACAACAAGCTATCACTGCAGCCCGGCAAGCTTTTGATCAAGGAGATTGGCCTCTGTTATCAATGGTGAAGCGCGGGGAAGTTGTCGATCGAATTGCCGAATTAATTGAACGTGATAAGGAAGAATTGGCTTATCTTGAATCGCTGAACACAGGAAAAACCATGGAGGAAAGCCGTGGCGACATGGGTGAAATCGCAGCTGTCTTCCGGTATTATGCCGAATTGACAAATGCCGAAACGGACGGTGAAGCTATTGATTCACCGATTCCTGATTCAACGAGTAAAATCGTTCGTGGACCTGTCGGGGTTTGCGGTCAGATTACGCCATGGAATTACCCGCTGCTGCAGGCGTCTTGGAAATTAGCCCCCGCCTTAGCAGCAGGAAATACGATTGTCATGAAGCCGAGTGAAACGACACCCCTGACAACCATGAAAGTATTTGAGTTAATGGAAGAGTCTGGTGTGCCTGCCGGAGTGGTGAATCTGGTTCTTGGCGCCGGCCATTCCGCAGGGGCAGAGCTTTCGTCCAACCATGATGTCGACTTGGTCTCCTTTACCGGCGGGATTGCATCAGGGAAGAAAATCATGCAGGCTGCCAGTTCCAATGTGAAGAAACTAGCACTTGAATTAGGCGGCAAAAATCCTAATGTGATTTTTGAGGACGCTGATTTTGAAACAGCGGTCGACCAAGCCATGAATGCCGTGTTTTTCCATGCCGGGCAGATTTGTTCCGCGGGGACGCGGTTAATAGTGCAGGAAAGTATTCATGATTCATTCGTCCGCGCCTTGGTGGAACACGTGAAAAACATTCGTCTGGGCAGCGGTTTTAATGAATCCACCCAAATGGGTCCCCTCATTTCAAAAGAGCACTTAACGAAAGTGATGAACTATGTGGAAAAAGGAAAGCAGGAAGGCGCGACGGTCGCTGTTGGCGGCTCCCGCCCGGATACTCCTGAACTGCAGAACGGATTTTTCTATCTTCCGACCGTTCTTACGAATTGCACGACAGATATGAGTGTGGTGCAGGAGGAAGGCTTTGGCCCGGTTATCACGGTCGAAACATTTACGACCGAAGAAGAAGCCATGCGGTTGTCTAATGATTCTGTATATGGACTCTCCGGCGGTGTCTTTACAAATGATATTGAAAAAGCGGAGCGCTGTGCCGCGAAGATGCGCATGGGAACCGTCTGGATCAACGATGTAAACTTGTATTTCCCGCAGGCACCATGGGGCGGTTATAAACAATCGGGTATTGGTCGCGAACTCGGGAAGATGGGACTTGAAGAATACCAGGAAACAAAACATATTTACCGTAATATGAACCCCAAGTCATTGAACTGGTTTAAGCAGCCATTTAAAGACAATGAAGGGGACAAGAATGGGCAGATTAGATAACAAAGCAGCGCTCATTACAGGCGGGGCTTCCGGGATAGGGAGAGAAACGGCATTATTGATTGCAAAAGAAGGAGCCAATGTTGTCATAACAGATATTGATGAAAGCAAGGGACAGCAAGTATTAGCTGAACTGAGAGCGATAAATAGGAAGGCTTTGTTTATCAAACACGATGTAAGCCGGGAAAAGGACTGGGCATCTGTTGTCTCCCAAACAACACAGACGTTCAAACAAATTGATATACTGTTCAATAATGCTGGCATATATATTATTAAGTCAATCCATGGCTGATTATGCTGCTGGAGTCACGCATCAATCCAGGGAAGAAATGACTACCGGTCAGCCATTAAGGCGGATGGGGGAGCCAAGTGAAGTAGCGACGTCCGTTTTATTTTTAGCGCGTTTTATTTTTAGCGTCGGATGACTCCTCGTTTTCTACAGGTGCCGAATTCATCATAGATGGCGGAGCAACATCTATATTATGAAGATAAAGAAACATGCATCCATGCCGCGTTCGGCGGGCAGGTGGCAGGTCTCTTCAGGCATAAGCCTTCAGAGTCCTGCCTTTCTGTTTGAAGGATGTGACTCAACTCCTCCTATGTGTTTCATTGCAAATATTTAGTAAATACTCCCTGACCTTATTCTCAACGACTTCTTCGTCATACAAATAATCATATATCACCGATTCAAATACCAGGCCGGTGATGAATATGATGAAGGCATGCGCCTCCTCTCTCATATTGTGTCCCTCTCTCATATACCCATGCCGATGCAGAATGCGCAAAATGCTCTCCGCGAAATTAAGATTAATTTTACGGTATTCTTCTCTTAAATCCTGATATTCCGGGTTCATACTAGCCATTAAGGTGAATTTCACCCAGATATCGTTTTCGATCCGTCCTTCTTCTGTGTGAATTTGAACAATTTGTTTCCCCATCCGCACAGCGGCTTCAAAGACATCCTGATCTTCTTCCACATACACCACCTGCTGCATTCTTACCTCAAACCTGTGAAAAATAACTTCCATCGCGAAAGAATAGATGTCCTGTTGTTTCGGGAAAAAATACTGAACCGACCCCAAAGACAATCCAGCGTGTTTAGCAATTTCACGCAGCGTCGTATTTTCGAACCCATATTGATGAATCACTTCAAACGTAGCTTTAACAATTTGCTCTTTTCGTTCAGCAAGATCTATTTTTTTAGGCATAAGACGACTCCTTTAATAATGCATCTTCTTGTATTATAACATTTCTTAAGTCAGATGACTTACAGGAGTACCAAGCTAATTTGGAAAATTTACAAATAAAGGGGAGAGAAGAGATCTCGGAAAAGGTTTCGTTGGGGATGAACCATTGGAATACGGAAGGGAGATATGTATGCAAACACGTTCCAGGCAGTTACGCTGCGGTGGAACGTGATTTTTTGTTTGTCAGCTTCGTTGAAATAGAAGAGGATTCTGTTCTTTATTCCGACCACGGGGAGTGGATAATGCATTCGCAGAAATTCTTGTGCTTGTACTCAGGCTGGTAGTGGGAGATGACGTCTGCTTTAATATTGCCAAAGGTCGTTTCCGGCTTGTGCTTGAACCCTTCATAAAACGCAGGGATGATCTCCTGTTTAAAATTGTTACGCGGGAACGCCTCGACAATTTCCTTCCGCTGCTCAGCCGGGAACTGATCAAAGTTGTCACCCATCACATCCAGGCCGACCGCGGAATAAAGCAGAGAAACCTGCGGCGTCTTATGTTCTGTAATCCCGATCGTCGTATGCAGAGCAATGGCATCCCACACCAGATTCAACGACTCCTCCGGGATCTGATACTGCTGCAGAAAACTTCTCGCCGCATTGGCACCATCGACTTCAAAACGCAAATCCGGGCTGCTGTATTCCTTGGTCAGCCCCAGATCATGGAATAACGCACTCACATACAGCAACTCCAGATCATAAGGCTGCGCCGCCTGCTGGCCCTGAACGGCACCGAACAAAAACACACGATTGGAATGATTCCACAGCAAGTCATTCTCCTGCTCCCGCAGAATATCTGCCGCATCCTTCGCCAACTGGGAATCCGGAATCTTAATACCCGCTATTTCCTGCCTCATACCTAACATCCTCCGATCTTATTGTTAGAAACCTAGGTTGCAGTGGGGTTCTTCACCTATTCCACCGCTCCGACACCTTTACCACACCCAGCGCCAATCCAAACAAGAGCAGGCCGAATAACAATCCGCCAAGAAGATAGGGGGTGAACACAACCAGCACATAGCCGAGGTTTCCCGGAAGGAGGAGCGGCAGTCCAAAGTACCAGACAACGCTGGTGATTAGAAGCAGAAATATCCCCCAGACCGCCTTCCCGAATAGGTTCATGTGTTGAAAACGAGTGCAGCAATCCATGCTCATGCTTGATCCCTCCTGTATTTCAATTATATAAGAAAATATCACATACCGTCAGAGATATTCCAATTTTCGATAAATTTATCAGTTATCGCTCTTCCATCTATGGAAGGATGTGTTAAAATGGATGCATATAAACATAAATAACCATGATCTTAGACTTATTCGCACGGTATTGGAAAGGAAAGTATGATCGTCTGCGAAGCCAGCAAGAAGGATTTTCTGCATCATGTGGACTAGGACGTGCTGGTGCCGAAGATCATGGACACCTTCACGGAGAAAATGGGGAAAACGAATGACAGGTATGAGCTGGAACCTCGACAACACCCAAACATAGGCAATCGACGATACATCCATCAACGAAGCCGGTGTCATCCACACCTGCCAGGGACTCGAATTCGATTATGTCGGTGTCATCATCGGAGACGACCTCCGCTATGAAAACGGCCGCGTTATCACCGACTACACCAAACGAGCCAAGACTGACCAATCCTTGAGCGGTATTAAGAAAATGATGAAAGAAAAACCGGAAGAAGCAGAAAGAGTTGCTGATCAAATTAGGGTGTTATGTGTTTTGTAAGAATAAGTGTCTAGAGATATATTTAAAATGGTGCTTAGAAAAAGTGCAATATAACATCGATGAGAAACTTAATCTCAATAATGGGACATGTTAAATTAATACCTTTCCAATTTGAATTTTTAATAATAACATAAGGAGTGTTTTATTTTGGATACTGTAGGGTTTAAAGATGCGGTTCAAACTTTAAAATTGTATCATCGTATTAAAAATAATGATTTCAACGTTAATTCATCCGAAAATTCATCCGAGGATAACCAATCAATTGAGAAACTTTACGTTGATTTACTCCCTAATGACGGTATATTAGAAGAAATGATGAATAACGAAACGACATTTTTAATTGGAAGAAAAGGTACTGGAAAGTCAACTATTATCTCACGGGCACAACAGAAAATAAGACAAGAAAAAAATCAAATGTCAGTTTACATCAACGCAAAATCTGTTCATGAAATGTCAAAAGTGTCAAATTTAACAACAAATTTGAAGGCATTTGAAAACGTTATGAATAAAGAGGACATCAGAAAATTATTGTTATTACGAAATTTCTTAGACACCTTTGCCAAAAGTTTAAACGAGGAACTAAAAAGCGAAGAACATGGTTTTTTTGAGGGCATTTCAAATAAATTTCGAGATTTTAAGTTGGATAAACGAATAAATGATCTGCACGAATTAATTAATAATCCCGAATTACTTAGTATAAGTGATTCAATAAATAAACAAGAAACAACTAGCCATAGTAACGAATCCATTAATGAACTAAAATTTGCATTGCAAACGTTAAATCCTAATTATAAAGGTCAGTATAAAGAAGGAAACACTGAAAAAGCACAATATACAAATGTGTTGGCTAAATATTTTAATATAGGAAGTATTATTGAAAATCTAAATGAAATTGTGAGAATATGCGATAGGGAAAAATTGTATGTATTTATTGATCCTGAATCCGTGATAAAGAGGGTTATTGTTTGAGTGAGGTTCCGTTCTATATCTATAACTCGTTTCTACTTTAGGAATACGCTGGGGGCAAAGAAGCATCCGCTGCAGGCGGACGTTTTCCGCGGGCAGCGCCTCAGCTATATCAAACGGAAAAACCGCCGTTTGATAGGATCTTCGGCTGCTGCTCTTCCCGCTGGAAGCGCCGCCTTCCGCTCCTGCCTTCGTTTTCTTTTCTTTAGAAAAGGGTGCTCTTGCAGCAACACAAAGAAACCTACAGGGTTTCTATAGGTTCGCTCATCGATAGAACAGGTTGAAGCAAAAGAGGACGCGCTGTCTTTTTAGGTAGGAG
>NZ_FOTY01000012.1 GCF_900114715.1 Salibacterium qingdaonense | reverse complement strand
ATCAAACCCTGCGGGCGGCGTACCTGAACCGGTATCAGCCACGATCGGTGAGACAGCAGCGCCAATGGGCCCGCATGGTGCGAATGACCGACATTCTTCGAGATCCGGTTCGCGAATCCAACGGAGTGATATCCGGAACCATAGCGCTGCACACCGCTCATTCCACAGCGATGGGGCACATGGTCAAAAGCCTTTCGTAGACCTCGTTGTATGGCCTGTTTTCGCCAGAAAACGGGGCATACAACGAGGCCACCAAGCGGAGCGCGGTAGGAGATTCACGGTGTACAACGATAAAGGGCTGGAAGCCGCCGTCTTTCAGAGCTACCGAGAAAAACTTGACGCATACGTGTAGAATATAGATGTAGCGGGAAGTGATCATTTGTGGTATGATAAAATAATAATAAAACGTAGCGATGTTTTTGCATAAGGATAGCGTACATGTTGGAGAAATTGTATCCCTTATAAAGAAACCGGGGTGCAGTTTTTTTAGGTCGTTGGAAGTATATTCCTGGAAGCTGCAGCTTTTTCCGCTGTGAATGTGGCATCATTTGCACGCATCCGGTAAAAATATAGCTGTATCGTTAAATAAAAGGAGAAATGAAAGATTGACATTATTTTCAGAATTGCAGCTTGACAGCCGTATACTACAGGCTGTTCATGCGATGGGCTTTGAAGAATCCACACAGATTCAGGCGGAAGTCATTCCAAAAGCCAAACAGGGACAAGATATAGCAGGACAGGCTCAGACAGGGACAGGAAAGACAGCAGCATTCGGCATTCCACTGATTGAAAAAGTGGCGGGCGGTGAGAATTCACCTCAGGGACTTGTTTTGGCACCGACAAGGGAACTTGCGGTTCAGGTATCCGAAGAGCTGAACAGACTTGGACAGTTTATCGGTGTGAAAGCTCAGGCGGTGTACGGCGGCCAGGATATTTCCCGTCAGATTAAGGCATTGAAGCGGCGTCCGCAGATTATTGTGGCAACACCGGGACGCTTCATGGACCATATGAGACGAAAGACAATCCGTCCGGAACACATGGATATGGTCGTTCTCGATGAAGCAGATGAAATGCTGAGCATGGGATTCATTGAAGATATCGAAACAATTCTCGGTTCGGTCTCCGAAGAACGCCAGACGCTGCTTTTCTCGGCAACGATGCCCAAACGCCTGCAGCACGTCATGCAGAAATTCATGAAGAATCCGGAAGAAGTAAAAGTAAAAAGCAAGGGGATGACCGTCTCCAACATTGATCAGTATTATATGGAGATACCGGAAAAGCAGAAATTCGACTCACTCTGTCACCTGCTTGATATCACTCCCCCGGACCTTGCGATTATCTTCGGACGGACGAAACGAAGAGTCGACGAGCTGTCCGAAGCACTGACGCAGCGCGGTTACGACGCCGCCGGCATTCACGGGGATCTAAAGCAGCAGCAGCGCGACAAAGTTCTCCGCCAGTTCAAAAGCGGTGCGATTGATATTCTTGTTGCAACCGATGTGGCCGCAAGAGGGCTTGACGTTCAGAATGTGACGCACGTGTACAATTTTGATCTGCCGCAGGACCCGGAAAGCTATGTACACCGGATCGGAAGAACAGGCAGAGCCGGCAAAGACGGTTCCGCTGTCAGCTTCTCCACCCCTAAAGAAATAGGACATCTCCGTTTCATCGAAAAAACCATCGACAAGAAAATGAAGAAACAGGATGTACCAACGCTTGAAGAAGCAAGGTACGGCCGTTATCAGCAGGCGGTCAATAAGCTGAAGGAAGCGGCGGAAGAAGAGATTCCGGATGAGCTTGAACAATCCGCGCGTACATTGCTTGAAGATTACGATGCGGTCACTCTCGCAGCCGCAGCCATTGGTATGAATACAAGTGAGCCGGGACAAAAGCAGGTGCAGTTGACAGAAGAAGCACCGATGCGCCCGAAACAAAAGAAGGGCGGCAAACCAGGAAACAGCAACAGCAACAACAAACGAATGGACCGTTCCAAACGGAAACCACGCCCGAAAAACCGTTCATAATGAACGGTTTTTTTCCTGTAGAAGACAGGTGGCGCCCCTGTTTCGGAAAACAAGCATCCGCATGTTATGATGAAAAAGTGCACAGGCCCGCCGGGCGGAAGGAGGAAGAAGAATGAGTGTATTAAGAGCAGAGAACTTATATCAATCGTTCGGGGAAAAAACGTTATTTGACCACATATCTTTCGTTATTGAAAATCAGGACCGGATCGGCCTGATCGGGGTGAACGGAACGGGAAAGTCTTCTCTTTTGAAAATCCTGGCCGGTATTGAATCGCCGGAACAGGGGGAGTTGATTCATGCCAACAGCCTGCAGGTGGAATATCTTCCACAGGAACCGGAGCTGGAAGAAGAATTAACTGTTATCGATCAGATATACTACGGTGAATCCGCCGTCATGAAAACGATGCGCCGGTATGAGAAGGCGCTTGCCGAACTGGAAGAGAATAGTGAAAGTCCAGAAGCTCAGGATAAATTGATGAAAGCCCAGCTGAGCATGGATAACGAGCAGGCCTGGGAAGCGAACACGACGGCAAAACAGGTCCTGACCCGCCTGGGCATTACTTCATTCCGGAAGAAAGTAAAGGAACTGTCAGGCGGCCAGAAAAAAAGGGTGGCTATTGCCAAAGCCTTGATTCAGCCTGCGGATTTATTGATTATGGACGAACCGACAAACCATCTCGACAATGAATCGATTGAATGGCTCGAAAATTTCCTGTCTTCCTATCACGGTGCCCTTCTTCTTGTGACCCACGACCGTTACTTTTTGAACAGGGTGACAAACCGGATCTATGAACTGGATCAGGGCAATCTTTATGTATATGAGGGAAATTATGAACTGTTTCTTAAACAAAAAGCTGAGCGGGAAGCACGCGAAGAACAGGAGGAAGCCAAACGACAGAATATTCTCCGGACCGAACTTGCCTGGCTCCGGAAACAGCCGAAGGCCCGCGGAACGAAGCAGAAAGCCCGTGTCGACCGGGTGGAAGAAATGAAAGATAAGTCCGGTCCTGAGAAGAAACAGGATGTTGATTTTGCAATCGGATCGACCCGTCTCGGAAAAAAAGTGATTGAAGCAGAAGGGATTTCAAAAGCATACGGTGCCGTTACGCTCTTCTCTCATTTTGATTACCTTGTCACGCCCGGGGAAAGACTCGGAATCGTGGGACCAAACGGGAGCGGTAAGACAACACTTTTGAATGTGCTTGCCGGAAAAACAGAAGCCGACGAAGGCTGGATCGAACGCGGCCCTACGGTTCGGATTGGGTATTATTCGCAGGAACAGGAAGACCTCGATGAAAATAAACGAGTTATCGAATTTATACGGGAAACAGCGGAAATAGTTACAACGGCCGATGGAAGAGAAATCACCGCCGAACAGATGCTGGAGCGCTTTTTGTTCCCGCGTCCGCTGCAGTGGAACTACATTTACAGGCTGTCCGGTGGAGAGCGGAGGAGGTTGTATCTCCTGAGCGTACTGATGGAAGAGCCGAATGTATTGTTTCTTGACGAGCCGACAAACGACCTGGATACGCAGACGTTAAGTGTTCTTGAAGATTACCTGGATCAGTTTCCGGGGGTTGTTATAACCGTATCCCACGATCGTTACTTTCTCGACCGGGTTGTGGATGCGCTGCTTGTTTTTCAGGACAATGGAACCATTGAGCGGTATCAGGGCAATTATAAACAGTTGATGGAAGAACGAAAAGAAGCGGAAGCTGCCGCAGCCGCCGCTCCGAAGCCGAAAACAGACGAGAAACCCAAAACATCACGTAAAAAAATGTCCTACAAAGAGAAACAGGAATGGGAAACCATCGAAGCAAAAATCGATGAACTGGAACAGGAAAAAGCAGCCGTCGAAGAGCAAATAGAAAAGGCGGGAAGCGATTTTGAAAAAGCCCAGGAATGGATGGAAAGACAAAAAGAACTCGAAACAGAAATTGAAAAAGCGGTGGAACGTTGGACGGAGCTTTCCATCATTGCCGAAGAGCTCGAAGAAATGAATAACTAATACGCCTGCTCTGCATAAACTTAACCCTGAGAAGGTAACCTAGGGGGAGTAATGATAAAGGAAGATGATTATGGAAGCAGGAGTACTGATGGAATACGGCTGGGTGCTGTTGGTACTGATTGTGCTGGAAGGCATCCTGGCTGCTGATAACGCGCTCGTTTTGGCAATTATGGTAAAAGGACTTCCGGAAAAACAGCGGAAAAAAGCCCTTTTTTATGGGTTGGCCGGAGCCTTTGTGTTCCGTTTTGCTTCGTTGTTTGTCATATCGTTTCTCGTCAATGTCTGGCAGGTGCAGGCTGTCGGCGCGTTGTATCTCTTATTTATGGCCGGGAATCACATTGTACGGAAAGTCTGGCTGAATAAAGATAAGTCCCCGGAAGAAAAAGCCGAAGAAAAGAAAGCTGGTGCTGCCGGATTCTGGGGGACCGTGTTGAAAGTAGAAGTCGCTGATATCGCATTTGCCGTTGACTCCATCCTCGCCGCGGTTGCCCTTGCTGTTACCCTTCCGAATACGCCGATTGGTAATATCGGCGGTCTCGATGGAGGTAAATTCATCATTATTTTAACAGGCGGACTAATTGGCGTGATCATTATGCGGTTTGCGGCAACCTTGTTTGTGAAGCTGCTTAAACAACGTCCGGGGCTTGAAATCGCTGCTTTTATGATTGTCGGGTGGGTCGGTATAAAACTTGCCATTTACACCCTTGCGCACCCGGATCTGGCTGTACTGCCGGAAGCGTTTGCCGAATCCACCCCGTGGAAAATCACGTTTTACAGTGTACTTGTTCTCATAGCGCTTGGCGGCTGGTTTCTTTCCGGTAAAAAAGAAAGCGATGATGAAAAAGGTTCTCCGGCCTGAGCTGTCACGATTCTTGTGGCGGCTTTTTGATCTGAATTTTCCCGGCTGGACGTCCTCCTCCGTCTCTTGACGAAAAATCCCCCTATGCAGGCCGCGGAGCAGACTGCGTAGGAGGATTGGCTGATGAATGGATCAGGCACCGGCAGGTTTAATAACACCACATGATATTCTGCTCCCGGAGTCTCCTGTCATCAGTGTCTGTTCGTCAGGACCGGGTTCGCCGGTTTCAGATTGAATGTAACGGTCTGGAATGTTGGCAAAATTGTTCGGTCCATCGTGAAGAATGACAGCAAGATTCCCGTTGACCAGCTGCTCTGGTGTGATTCGATCGAGTGCGCTCACAAGATAAGCAGAGCCGTCGGTCATTCCAAACAACGACGGCATATCACCGGCGTGGGAGCTGTGGCTTGTTCCGCCGGGATTGAAATGGCCTCCGGCAGTAGCGAACGGACCATCTGCTGCATTTGGTTCACAGAGCCCGGTCTCATGAATATGAAATCCGTGAAATCCTTCCGGAACTCCTTTCTCAAAAGAAGTCTGCATGAGGACACCATCCTTTTCTTCATAAAAACGGACGCGCCCGATTTCTGTTTCCTCTGTATTTACCATTCCGGCTTCTGCGATGGGGCTGTCCTGCATAGCAGAGTGGTCGGAAGAGACTTCTTCTGCTTCCTGCCCCGGCATGCTTTCCTCTTCAGGCGGAGCACATCCGGCAGCTGCGCCTAAAACAGCCGCAGCTATCAGACTTTTTCCTTTTTTAAACATAGTTTCGTCCTCCTTCATGATCATCCTTGCCATCCTGCTCTGTTTTTATTCCAGTATAAAGTACATCAAACGGCTGTTACTGCAGGGCCGGGATAACAAGAAATAAATATATCTTCGGTAAACCCGGATATGACGGAAACCAAAAGAATAGTTTCTGTAAGCGGAAGGAAAAAACAGCCATGTTTTCTCTGAAAAAAGGTGCTGAATAAAAAAAGGTACGTTATACTGTATATAGATTGAAAAAGGAATAATGAAGGTGATTGCAGTTGAAAAACATTTTAAAAATCATGACCGGTGTCTGGTTTATTCTGCTGATGTTTCAGATATTATCTTCATTCGCGGTGACGATTGCCGGTGCACCGGATATAGTAACAATACTGATGACGGCCGGATTTGCGGTGGTCGTTGGAAGGGAGTTCAAGCGCGGTATTGTCCGGGAAATGAAACAGGACTCCACGTGATTATGAAAACGCAGAAAGGGAGATCGATGTGCAGAACGAAGAAAGCTTAACCTATGGAACCGTAGAAAAGATAACGCCTATTGGTCAGGGGACAAGGGTATGCATCGATACAGTGGATGTTTTGACACCGACAGAAGGAGTACTTGCGGGCAACACGGGTCACGGGTACGTGCTCATTCTGTCGGAAAACCGGGAGTCAAACACGTATCCGCCGCGTTCCTTCCGAATTAACGCAGGAGGTCTGCACCAATACCTTTATCAACAAGGGAGCACCCGCTATCTCGAAGAAGTGCGCGGCGGCGATACGCTGATTGTATATAATGGAACGGAATCAAAAGGGGTCCCTGTCGGAAGGGTGAAGATGGAAAAACGTGACCTGGTACGAATGGAAGTGAATGCCGGAGGGGTTCGTTTGTCAGCTGTACTTCAGGATGCAGAAAGTGTTTTTATGCTGCAGGAAGATGGAACGGCCATTTCCATCAAAGAAGTGAAAGAAGGCGCCCGGATATCCTGTTTTTTGGATGAACCCGGGCGTCACTTGGGGGAAAAAATCGAAGAGCAGATTAACGAGTTTTGAAGAAAGGACAGGTATCGCTCTACCTTACATACTTATCGGCTGCCTGTTTAAGCTCTTCGATGGAAGCGTGATGTTCCGGGGAATCATCGACATGCTGCCACCTAAGCCTGCTGTCAGCATCAAACAACCACGCGCCCCCTTGAATGAATACGTCTGACTTCTGCATGGAGGCTTTGACAACTTTTCGCTTTTCCTCCTCTTTGGGGAGCATATCTTTGACTTTCCCGGTAAGCGATCCGAGAATGGCTTTGCCGAGCAGTTTCACCCGGTTCATGCTTTGATGCCCAAAGCCCCGGAAAGCCTCTTTATCCGGATCGGCATATAAAGGAAACGGGTAAGGACCGTACGCTTCTTCAAATTGGGAAAGCAGCGTAACAGAAGCCGGGAAGATGGTAATTATTTTAACACCACGTTTCTTCTGGAAATCGTCTGCGTGCTCACGCAACTGCGCGAGAAAATCTCTGCAGTATGGTCAACCTGGGTGGCGGAGAAAAATAACAAACGCCGGTGTCCCTGCTATTCTATTTTCCAGGTGGCAGTCCGCACCGTCTGTTTTTTTCAGTATATAGTCGGTATCCACTACTCAACCTCCTCATTTCATCTACACTCTATTGTAAAGTTTTTATGAATCAAAGCCAATGGATTGAAAAAAACCCTTTTGGTGTTGTATTGTTTTGTTTCGGGCATCATCACACGAACAACAACATACACGAATCATTTCACATACAAACACGTCATTTGCATTACAGCATACCGCTGTCTGCATATCGGATGTATCTGCAGCGCTTAAAAGGGGTGGAGTCTGCCGGTGGAAGCGCTGTTTGCATGTCACACGAAAGAGAGAGAGGAACCTGATATGTTTGATTCAATTTTGTCCCACTTGATGCTGATTGGAGTACTCGGGATAGGGTCACAGTGGTTTGCATGGCGCTTTCGCATGCCGGCGATTGTCGTCATGTCGGTGGCGGGTCTTTTGGTCGGTCCGATATTCGGGGTCATGACGCCGAGTGAGGATTTCGGTACGCTGTTTAATCCTATTATATCAGTAGCTGTAGCCATCATCTTATTTGAGGGAAGTCTGAACCTGGATTACAGGGAGATCCGGGGTCTGGGGAAGTCAGTGTACCGGATTATTACATTGGGTGCTTTTCTGGCCTGGATTTTGGGTTCATTGACCGCTTATTTTGTGGCCGATTTGTCATGGGCTGTTTCCTTCGTCATCGGAGGACTTTTTATTGTTACAGGACCTACCGTCATTCTTCCGCTTCTCCGACAGGCAAAACTGAAAGCCCGCCCGGCTGCAATACTGAAATGGGAAGGGGTGGTGGTTGATCCTCTGGGGGCGCTTCTGGCCGTTTTTGCATTTGAAATCATTCAATTTCTAACCGTGGATTCTGTAACGGCAGGCGCGCTTCTCTTATTCTTTCTTGCTTCCCTGTTTGCCATTGCCATCGGCTGGGCATGCGGACGGGGAATAGGCTGGATGTTTGAGACTGGGTTTGTTCCTGAGTTTTTAAAATCACCAATTGTCTTCACCGTTGTCATTGCCTGCTTTGCTTTGGCAGATGAAGTGATGCATGAAACCGGACTACTTGCGGTGACAGCGATGGGGATGACGATGGCAAATATGCATATTGCTTCCCTGAGCGACATGAGACATTTTAAAGAAAATATATCCGTGCTGCTCCTTTCCGGAATCTTTATTATGATTACCGCTTCATTGGACCGGGATACCCTGCTTCAGGTGTTTGACCCGCGGATCCTGACATACGTTCTGTTAATGCTCATTGTCGTCCGGCCGTTGTCGATTTGGCTTTCCACGATCAACACGGAGCTGTCTTTTAAGGAAAAAGCATTGGTCGGCTGGATTGCTCCGAGAGGCATTGTAGCCTTGACGGTTGCCGGCTATTTTGCAAATGTGCTGGAACAGGCAGGTTATCCGGGGGCTTCCATTGTTACACCTCTGACATTTGCACTTGTGTTTGCCACAGTGTGTGCCCATGGTTTCTCCATCGGAGCACTGGCCCGGAAGCTGGGATTGTCACTGGAAGGAAAACCCGGAGTGATTATCGTAGGCGGCAGTTCTTTTACGACAGCCCTTGCCAAAACGCTGAAATCGATGAACATTCCCGTTCTTATCACAGATACGTCGTTTGAGCAGTTGTTTAATGCCAGAGCTGAAGGAGTGCCTTATTACCGGGGTGAAATTTTGTCCGAGCAGACGGAATATTACCTGGATCTAACCCCCTACGAGAAATTAATTGCTGCAACGGACAAAGATTCCTACAATTCTTTGGTCTGCACGACGTTTGTTCCGGATATCGGCCGGAATGACATTTTCCAGCTCAGCTGGCATGATCCGGACAAAGAACATCCGGATGATCTGGTTCTGCGGATTGGTGGACGCATTCTGTTTGAAAAAGGTGCCACCTATGCCGAACTGAACCGCAAAATTGAACAAGGATATTATTTTGTGCAGACCAGGCTATCTAAGCAGTATACGTATAAAACATTTCTGAAGGATATTCAGCCGGATACACTGCCGATTCTTAATTTTAAACCTACAGGAAAATTTGATTTCTTTACAAGCGAGGCACCGCTGAAACCAGAAGCCGGTGATACGATCATCTGCATGGTACCACCGGTGCGGCTGATAGAATCCGGTGAAATGTCCCCGGAACAATCCGATGAATAGCATTCAATTCTCCCGGCGCAAAAAGCCGGGAGTTTTTTAATGGAAGACCCCGGTTCGGAGCTGCCTCAGAACGCGATGTCCTTTGCTGAACAACTGCCATTAAGGTGGGAGCGCTTAGCGTATTGACAAAGGAAAAGAAAACCAATAGACTATAGGTAAGATTTATTGAGAATGATTATCATTATTGTCGGAGGTGCTTTCCGTTGGATACGTTAATGATTGTAGGGGCGGACAAGTTGGGTGCCATACCGAAGAGGCTGCAGGAGGCGGGATTTCAGGATATTTCCCATGTAAGCGGTAGAAAAGTGAAAATGGTGCATAAAAGCATTCCTGAACACGTGGATTTGATATTGATTCTCACGGACTTCATCAATCACAACATGACGGACAAACTCAAGCGCAAGGCAAAAGAACAAAATGTTCCCGTCTGTTATGCAAAGCGGTCGTGGTGTTCCATCTATAAAACACTCGTAAACTCAGAGGAAATCTGCCGGAAATGCCCGGCAATCAAGAATATGTCACAATAATCAGCGGTGGAGGGGTACCGATGAACGAGGAACCGGAATACATGCAGCATGCTATGCAGAAAAGACCGGGCTGCAGCGTGCAGAACTATTTCAACATTTTGCTGGAGATACTTGCTGCAGGAGATAAAGTTACATCCGCTGATCTGCTGCGCTTGATGAAGAGAAACTGGAAACTCGTTTCCGTCGACCAATTTTCTGATATTTATCAGTATATAGTTTCTCTTCCTGTTATTATGGATGAATTACTGAAAATCTTCTCCGCATTTCCACTCCCCGGGGAATACTTCCAGGAACAGGTGGAAGATGTACTCGTTGCAGGGTGTATGCTTTACGGACAGAAGAGAGCAGAAGCATGGATGTTTATCCACGGCAAAAAAGAGCACAAGGATTATCTTCTTTTCCGCGCGGTACACGCATTGGAGCAGCATTTTCCTGACATATCCTGGACGCTCACAGCTTGCGATCCACTTTCGGGAGAGCGCTTCTGCCGCAGAAAATACATCCCATAAGACATATCTTCTGGTGAAAATATCCATAATGTCTCCCATCTCCTTATGTGGAATGGGAGCTTTTTGTCGAAGCTGGTCGACTGGGTTTACAAACATCATTTTGAAGGTTACATTAAAGTGTAGATTACTTTGCAGAAGGATGAACGGAATGTACGAAAAAGCACTGATGCTTATAAATGGGAACTCCGGGCCGTCGTTTATTCAAAAAAATATCGAGCTCACAGCAGGGATATTAACCAGTCATATTGAAGAAATAGTTATCCGAAAAACGCTGTACAAGGGGCAGGCAGAGGAGGTGCTGCAGGAAAAAGGGCATGAGTATCAGCTCATTATAATACTGGGTGGTGACGGCACCGTTCACGAATGCGTGAACGGACTTGCTGCACTGGAACACCCTCCTCAAGTCTGCATTCTTCCGGGTGGCACATGTAATGACTTTGCGAGGACGCTGGCTGTCCCTCAGAACATAAAGAAAGCCGCTGAAAGTCTGATGAATGGAACAACGAGATACGTTGATATCGGTACAATAAATGAGCGCTTTTTTGCAAATTTTTATGGAATAGGCCTGATTGCACAGACTTCGGAAAATATTAATGGAGACTGGAAGAATAAACTGGGAAAAGTGAGTTATCTGCTTAGTGCCCTTCAGACATTCACTAACCCCGAGCCGTTTTCGTTTGAATTGACACTCGACGGGGAGACTGTGGTGGATGAGGGGGTGATGGTTCTTGTCGTTAACGGTAATTTTATCGGAGCATCACAGCTCCCGTTTCCGGGAATTGTTCCGGATGACGGCTGGTTCAATGTTTTTATCGTCAGTCAGGGCGGGGCTTCCCTGCTGCGGGAATACCTGACAGCGAAAAATCCGTTTACCTGGGACCCCAAACCAACGGATGTGAAACATTATCAGGCCCGGCACGTGAAACTGGATACGCCGGAGCCGATGAAAGCAGATACAGACGGGGAGATTTATATGAAAACACCGGCAGTTATTGATAACCTGCCTTACCGTATTCCTTTCCTTGTACCGGATACACCAGTGTAAATCGTTTTAAATTAAAAGTGTGTAAAAAAAGAATCGGGCTGTACAAGTAAAACATAAACACCGATTCACAAAAACCAACCTTGAGAAAAAGGCAAATCTGTCGAAAGACAGGGACGCAAAGTCACAGGCCTGTCGTCATTTTCAGTGACTACGGCGGCTGGGCTGCCTAAGGCATTCAAATAAGCTTTAGGGGGTTGTATCAAATGCAGAATCCGGAAAAGTTTGATCAGGAATGGGTGATTCTGATAATGGAAGCGAAAAGAGCAGGATTAACGGCGGAAGAAGTGAAAGCATTTCTTAACAAGGAGAGCGTAAGATCCTGACAGGTAAGAGCCAATCTGCTGAAGGTTGGCTTTGTTTATTCAAAAACCAATTTGTCACCTCCGTCTGCACGGAAGTATCAATCTCCGTCCCGTCATGTCAGATATTTCAATTGTTTTTGTCGTTCATTATAACAGACATCCATTCGTTATATGTTATAATCATGGCATACAGGTAAAGAAAAAGGAGTCCACCCATGACGATGATTGGAGACAGAGTAAAAAAGTACCGTAAAGAAAAAGACATTTCGTTGACAGAACTCGCTGTACAAGCCGGTGTAGCGAAATCTTATTTAAGCGCAATGGAACGTAACATTCAGACTAACCCCTCCGTGCAGTTTCTTGAAAAGGTATCCAGTGTTCTTGATGTACCGGTAGACGCTCTGCTGAAAGATGAAACGGAGCAGGAAGAATACGAGCTCGATGAGGAATGGCGTTCAATCGTTCAGGAAGCCATGGATTCCGGGGTGACGAAAGAACAGTTCAAAGAATTCCTTGAATTCAATAAATGGCGCTCTAAAAATAAGTGATGTGACACTTTATCCTTAAATGGGATAAAGTGTCTTTTTTCGTTCCGGATTTTCTTCACCCCGAATGATCTTCCTTACTGCCGGTTAGAAAGGTGAGCACTTCTTCAGGAGATAGTCCGATATGTTTTGCTTCATCCATAAGCTCCACCCATTCTCTGTCCAAATGATTGGTTTCTTTGTCACCGCTCATGCAATTTCCCCCCGTTGTTCTTGTTTTGCTTCGTCCAGTTCACGTATTTGATATAGTCCTGAAAATGTTTAAACTGTTCTTTACTGACCCCTTCCTGAATGGCCTGCTCTATAAGAAGAACCCATTCTTCATCGAGCAGCACTTCTTCGTTTTGGAACTCCGGCAGTGTATCCTCAATTAATTCTTCAACCGTTATATCCATGACCGCCGCAATTTTTTTCAGTACATCGATAGATGGATTTTGTTTTACGTTCCGTTCTATATAGCTTAAATAAGATTTGGAGATGGAAGTCAGTTGTGATAAATCCGAAAGGGAAAGTCCCTGTTTTTTCCGGTACGATTTTAATTTATGACCCAGCATATCTCTTTCTCCCCTATATCTATTCTTTTGTTCATTATATAAAACAAAAATAGATTTTCAAAAAATGAAATCGGAAGGAATAAAGAGTAAATACGTTATATAGAACATAAATCGTTCTATATAACGAAAAATAGAGATATTTAAGGCTTTTCAGCGTGTTTAATTCGTTATATATTACTCTTATATTCTATAAAACGAACAAAAATGAGAGGGGCATATGGAAATGGTGAGACTGCGGGGAGGCACCTATTATACATGGATTCATGGACATTTAGTGGTGCTGTTTCATATCAAGGGTAATCGGTGCAGTCTGTATATTGACGGGTCATTCAAAGGGAGGGCGCCTTTTCACTACACGAAGGCAAAGATTCACAGAATGAAGCAGAATAAGAAGCACGATATGCTGTATTATAAGGGGAACAACATCTGGGAGGAGGGACGCAAAGGAGTCCTTGTTCATGTGAAAGCATGAAAGGATAAGGGAGCTCTCTTTCTCTTGTTTATTGACAAGGGGCAATGACATCTCAGACAATAATGAAAAAGAGATGTTGTATGAAGGAGAGTTCCCATTGTTCCAGCGGATGCTTGTTATCTCCCTGATTCTTATAGTCTTATGTTTCATCGGTTATTATTTCATTCTAAACAGTCCGGGATACGCAAACACTGTACCGGCTTTTTACTAAATGAAAGAGAGGAGACCCTGTTGGGCCGTCCTCTCTTTTTTCATTTTTTTTGGAGAGCCTGGTTGAGTTCTTTCATTTCCGTTTCAATAAGTTCGAGTTCCCGGATCGCTCCGGCGGCATTGCCTCCAACGGTTTCCAGTTTATCAAGATCGCCTTGAATGCGGATATAATCCATTTTCAGATGCTGGATTTTTTCTTCAATTTCTTTTCGCTCCATCGTTTCAGCCTCCATTTCGTATCTGTCCGTAAGATATCATAAGGTGGCGCGTGACTCAATTGATAAGATTTTTCAATAAGTATTGCAAATAGAAACATAACCCTTTATAATTTTCAGTGAAAATGATTATCAATGTTATACTGTATTGCGACTTGGAAAACCGAAAGGGGTATCAGACATAATGAAATTGTCTACCGAGCATATAGCAGTCGCCTATCATGATCAAAATATTATTGAAGATATGAACATAGAGATACCCGATGGCGTCATTACGTCGATTATCGGGCCGAACGGATGCGGCAAATCGACGCTGCTGAAAGCTATGTCACGTATTATGAAACCCTCACAGGGCGCAGTTTATTTAAGCGGACGCAATATACATGAAATGAAGACGAAAGAAGTAGCCAAAGAAATGGCTATTCTCGCCCAGTCCCCTGATATTCCGCAGACGCTTACGGTGTCCCAGCTCGTTTCGTTCGGGCGTTATCCGCACCGCCGCGGAGCCGGACGTATGACAGCCGAAGACAAAGAAGCGGTAGAGAAAGCAATCGAAGATACAGGAATGATGGAATTTAAGGACCGGACGCTCGATGCCCTGTCAGGCGGGCAGCGCCAGCGGGCCTGGATTGCGATGGCTCTGGCTCAGGAGACCGAAGTTATGCTGCTCGATGAACCGACGACATATCTTGATATGGCCCAACAGCTTGAAATACTGGAACTGCTCGAGTCGCTTAATAAGAAAGAAGAACGAACCATTGTCATGGTGCTGCATGATTTGAACCACGCAGCCCGCTTTTCAGATCATCTGATTGCCATGAGAGATGGAACGGCCGAGCATATAGGAAGCGCGGATGAAGTCATAAGCAAACCGGTTCTTCGTAAGGTGTTCGGCATCGATGCTTATGTGGTGGAAGATCCCCGTACGAAGAAGCCTGTCTGCATGACATATGATCTGGTAGGCCGGCATTTGGAATCCGTTCCGGACAAAGAAGACAGTCAAACGATGGCTAACGCTTAAACATTGGTCTGTGAACCGCCCGGATAGCGTTCGTCATAGAAAATAAGGATGGAACCTGAAGCATATTCAAGGTTCCATCCTTATTTTTTGGATGTCCGGTTCATCAGCCATAGAAAGAATGGTGCACCGATGACGGCGGCTACAAGACCGGACGGTATTTCTTTTGGCGCCAGCAGCATCCGCCCGACCGTATCGGAAATGACGAGCAGAGAAGCGCCGAGAAGCAGCGCCACCGGCAGAATCTTCCGGTGATCCTGGCCGACGAGCAGGCGTGCGAGATGCGGGGCAACGAGGCCGATAAAACCAATCGTTCCAACCGCTGCGACCGCCATCGCTGCCGCAAATGTCGCGGTAAGAGCAGTTACCCAGCGTACAGCTCCTGTCCTTATCCCAAGTCCGACGGCGGTCTGGTCACCGAGGGAGAGGATATTAAGTTTAGTTAAAAGAAAAGCGGCAGCAGGAATCAGCGCAACAATCGGCCAGATCAAAAACTGCTGAAGCTCACTGTAGCCTGTCGCATAAGTACTTCCGGACAGCCAGGTCAAAGCGGAGGCGGCATTCATATTGGAACGGGTGATGAGAATCTGGGTTACTGCGCTTGCGGCAGCGGAGACCGCAATACCGGTAAGAGCGAGAATCGATGGATCGAAGTCTGTTTTCCACGAGAAAAACAGTACGATCGCAACGGTGAGAAAAGCACCAATAATGGCTCCCGCCGGAAACCAAGCGGCCGAAAGTCCGGAAAATACAAACATAACCAGCAGCACCCCGACACCGGCGCCGGATGTGATCCCGATGACGGACGGGTCGGCAAGCGGATTGCGGAGAATTCCCTGAAACAACAAACCACTTAATGAAAGCAGGATACCGGCGGCTGCGGCAGCGAGAATTCTGCCAAGCCGGAGGTCGAAAATAATGTAGCTTTGTCCGGATGCGCCGCTGCCGAAAAGGGCGTTCCACGTGTCAACAAAAGCAAATCCGTCCCCGCCGCCGGCCAGAGCAGCAAAAAAGGAGACTATAAGAAGGACCGCCGCCGCACTGACGATGAACGGATAGGGCAGAGACAATACATTGCCGCCGGCAGAAATACTTTCCTGTGACCGTGACCCAAAAAGGGTCTGCCTGTGTTTGACAATCAGCCAGACGAGCCAAGGCCCGCCGATCAGCGCTGTAATCGATCCGACCGGAAGTTCCGACAGGGAAGGATCGAGGAATCGTCCCAGAATATCAGCACCGATCAAAAGATTGGCTCCCCACAACATCGAAGCACCGATTAGCATACCGTGCAGCTGGAATCCCGCCAGCCGGATAATATGAGGCGCGATGAGCCCGATAAACGCGACAGGACCTACTACACTCACCGGAAGCGCCGTAAGAGCAACGGCTGTGAAAAACATCAGAACCTGAATCAACCGGACTTTTTCTCCAAGGGTCCGGGCCTGGTCTTCACCAAGCAGAAGCAGATCCATTTTCGTCCCGAGCCAGATCATAAGAAGAAACAGCACAGCCAGCCACGGTAGGGTGAAGAGTACTCCCTGCCAGTCCTGCTGCACAAGCGTGCCATTCCCCCATAAAAACAGGCCGGATGTTTCATATTCAAAGAAAATCTGGAGCACGGAAGTGAAGGAGGAAAACATTAACGTCAGCACCATACCGGCAAGGGCCATCCTCACCGGGGTGGCCGATTTTCCGCCGGACATGACAAAGACAAGAACAGCCGCGAAGGCCCCGCCCAGAAAGGCGAGCAGAAATCCAAGATTATCGAGCCAGGCGGCCCCTGACACCGTGCCCAGAATAACGAAAAAATAAGCGCCGGAATGCACACCCAGTGTACTAGGTGACGCCAGGGGATTTCTGGTCAATGTTTGAAAAATGACACCGGCCGCCGCAAGGGCCGCACCGGACAAAATACCGATGACAATTCTCGGCAGGTAGACAGAGCGGACAATCTGGTGGTTCAGGTCACTTCCTGATAAAAACAATGTCTCCCAGACGGTGCGAAGCAAAATATCTCCCGTACTTTGATATAAATGCAGTAAAATAAGAAAAACGAGGAGAACGGCCCCTCCGCCAAACAGAGAGACAGTCCTGCTCCTATGTAAACGTGTGTGTGTGGTCATGTTTTATTCTCCTGTCAGTGCCTTGACTGCTTCCTCTGCAAATACCTCAGCAGACAGTGGACCGCCGAATGTCCATGTATTGCCGGGAAGAGCATAGATACGGTCCTGCTCAACAAAATCCAGGTTCTCCCAAACAGCGTTTCCGGCCAATTGATTTTTGATCACATTATCATCTTCCTGCGTAATATGCATAAAGTTACTGTTTTGATAAGGCGCGAGATCTTCAACGGTAGAAGTGGCAAAACCGTATGCCTGAAATGTCGAGGCTTCATATGCATTTTTTAGTCCGATTTTATTTAATATTTCCATAATCATCGCATTGTCGGTGAACAGGCGCAGGGTTGCTGTTTCATTGGAGCTGAACGTCTGTGAAAGCAGAATGTCTGTACCGGTCAACCCTGCATCGCTCAACCGGGTTTTCAGCTCGTCGTACCTTTGATCAAGATTTGATAGAACCTGCTTGGCCTTGTCCTGTTTTCCTACAGCCTTGGCGATGGTGTTAAAAGTCGTTTCCATCTCCTCATACTGGGTCTGTCCGCCTTTTTCCGGATACGGCTGGAACATGAGTGTAGGTGCGATGTCATTTAGTTCCCCGCTGATATCTTTATGGTTGGTCATTGTCGTAATGATGAGATCAGGGTTCAACTTGGCGATTTTCTCGAGGCTCGGCTCCGGGCGGGTACCTACGTCCTGCACGTCCTCCGGTAGTTCCGGTTCAATATTAACATAGTTTTGGTACCCTTTGATATCGGCAACACCTGCCGGATTTACGCCCAAAGCCAGTAAATCTTCCACATAGGTCCACTCAAGCACTACGATATTCTGTGGAATTCCATCAAGCTGTTTTTCCCCTGCGGCATCCGTCACGGTAATAGAATGATTATTATCGCTGCTTTCTTTTTCCTCATCACCCGATCCGGTATTACTTGAGCTTCCGCTGTTTCCACACGCCGCGAGCGTCAAAACGATAACCACAGCAACGAAAGCCGTGTAAAACATTCTGGTGCTTTTCATGTATAACATCCTCCTCCTATAATTGATAAAGATTATCAATTTCAAAGAAAATCTTACTATGAAAATGATGCCGGGTCAATAGAGCAAGCAGTAATAGACCTTATGCCCCCCTGTATGTTGATATATACTCAGTAAAAAA
The DNA here is from genome assembly GCF_900114715.1 of Salibacterium qingdaonense. Classification (GTDB taxonomy): domain Bacteria; phylum Bacillota; class Bacilli; order Bacillales; family Marinococcaceae; genus Salibacterium; species Salibacterium qingdaonense. Next base: position 71,251 of record NZ_FOTY01000012.1, on the reverse strand, counting down.
AAAGCAGGATAACCGCCTCCCCGCTGAAGAGAGGCACTCCTGCTTAGATGCGCCACTGTATTCCTGTTTTATTGAGCTGTCAGAGCTTCCACAGCTTCTTCTGCGAATACTTCCGCCGCGAGTGGACCGCCAAATGTCCAGGTATCACCAGGCAGAGCATAAAGACGGTCTTCCTGTACAAAGTTCAGGTTTTCCCAGACCGGATTGCCGTTCAGCTGATTTTCAAAGACGTTGTCATCTTCCTGGGTGATGTGCATGAAGTGAGCGTCCTGATATGGTTCAAGATCTTCAACGGTACCCGAGACATAGCCGTACGACTCAAAGTCGGATCCATCGAAAGCATTGTTCAACCCAATCTTATTCAGTATCTGCATCACCATAGAGTTATCCGTGAATAGACGGAGGGTAGCCGTTTCATTGGAACTGAAAGCCTGGGACAGAAGAATTTCTGTACCGTCCATGCCGGATTCGGTCAGCTGGGTTTCAAGTTCACTGTAGGACTCTTCCAGATCGGAAAGCACCTGTTCGGCCTGATCCTGCTTGTCTACAGCTTTGGCGATCTTTTGAAAGGTTGATTCCATTTCTTCATATTGGTTTCCCTGACCTTCTTCCGGATATGGTTGGAACATCAATGTCGGCGCAATATCATTCAATTCATCGCTGATGCCTTCATGTCTGGACATCGATGTTATGATGAGGTCCGGTTCGAGCTGGGCAATTTCCTCAAGACTTGGTTCCTGACGGGTTCCGACATCTGTCACGCTCTCCGACAGTGATGGTTCGATATTGACCCAGCTTTTATAACCTTCGATGTCTGCCATACCCTCAGGCTGCACGCCAAGAGCAAGCAGATCTTCGGCATAGACCCATTCCAGCACAACGATATTCTGCGGTGTTTCCTCCAGCTGCGTTTCTTCCCCGGTGGCATCGGTCACCGTTATCGTTTCACTGCTGCTGCTTTCGTCTGTACTCTCCGACGATTCCTCCCCGCCGGAACCGCTGTCATCATTACTGCCGCTGTCTGATCCAACGCCGCATGCGGCCAGCGCCAGCATCATAACAGCAGAGAGAAGTGCTATGTAAAAAGTTTTGCTTCGTTTCATTGAACCTTCCTCCCTTCATATATTGATAAAGATTCTCAATTTCATTAAAAATGTTACTATGAAACCTGAAGCAGGTCAATAGCAAGTTGATTATGCTTCCTCCAAAACATCTTGTGAAAACGAGAAGCATCGTTTCAAACAGTTTGAATACATAGTAAAATAGGGAAACAAATACTATTATGGAATGTAATAATTATTTTCTGAAATGAAGGGAAAGGGAGGAGTTATATGTCCTTTGACGCGATAGGGATGGCTATTGTCATTATCAGTATTATGCTTGCTTTGGGAAAGTGGATCCGGATCCGTATCCCTTTACTGCAGCGCTTGTTCCTTCCGAGTGCTTTAATCGGCGGATTTTTGGCCCTCCTGCTTGGTCCGGGGGTTTTAGGACGTATCACGCAGGGCATGTTCGGACAGGGATTTTTGGAGAACGGACTGTTCACAGCTGACATTTTCGAGGTTTGGGGTGAGATGCCCGGCCTATTAATTAATGTGGTATTCGCCGGGTTATTTATTGGTTTCCGCATCCCGAATCCTAAAGAAATACTCCGCATCGGCGGTCCGCAGATTGCTTTTGGGTATACGCTGTCCTGGGGTCAGTACGTGGTGGGCATCGGATTGTGTCTGCTTTTTTTAACCCCGGTGTTCGGACTTCCGCCGGCGGCTGGCGCATTGATTGAAATCGGCTTTGTCGGGGGACATGGTACGGCAGGCGGGCTGGAGAACACGTTCACCCAGCTTGGATTCGAAGAAGGATATGACTTGGCGATAGGGCTGGCAACCGTGGGAGTGCTGTCCGGAGTTATCGCCGGTATTATTCTGCTTAACTGGGGAGTAAGAAAGAAAAAATCAAACATACTGAAGAAGCCGGAAGATATTTCGGTGGATGCTCAACTGGGAATTAACGAATTTGATGCGAGAGATCCGGCGGGAAACATGACAACATCTCCGACTTCCATCGATCCGCTGACATTTCATGCAGCGTTGGTTGCCATTGCCATTTTCCTTGGTTATGTTCTGCTTGAGGCTCTCAAATGGTTTGAGTCGGTGACGTGGGGCGCATGGAGTGATGTGTACATTTTTGAATACGTTCCATTGTTCCCCCTTGCCATGCTTGGAGGAATTATCCTTCAGCTCGGTTTTACCAAGTTCGACAAATATGATTTGATTGATCGTGGTTTGGTTAACCGCATTCAGGGTCTGTCCCTTGATCTGCTGATTGTGTCGGCACTGGCAAGCCTGGAATTGTCTGTACTTGGCACGTATTTCATTCCGTTTGTTATTCTTGCTGTTTCCGGCATTGCACTTAATGTGCTCGGATTCATATATCTGGCTCCGCGCATGATACCAAACTACTGGTTTGAAAGAGCACTCGGTGATTTCGGCCAGTCCACTGGTGTCGCAGCAACCGGACTGCTCTTGATGCGTGTAGCCGATCCTGATAATAGATCACCGGCTTTTACCGCATTCGGCTACAAGCAGATTTTATTTGAGCCGATGGTAGGCGGGGGACTGGTGACAGCCACTGCCCTGCCGTTCATCTACCAATTTGGAGCTATTCCGGTATTTATTGTAGTAACGGTGCTTATGATTGCTTTTATGCTTCTCGGCCTGTTGTATTACGGACGGAAAAAAGAAGACTAACGCAAAAAAAGAAGGCGGTCTGCCCATGGAAACATCCGGGCGGGACCGCCTTCTTTTCATTGATCTGCGGACTGCTGGAAGAGGGTTTTATCCTCTACCAGGTGCGTGACAACGGTGAGAACCATTCCGAAGAAAATAATTCCTGCCGCAAAAAAAGTGATAATGGCATAAGAATAACTGGCATGTAGAAATACCGTTCCAAGTGTCGCTCCGATTGAGTTAGCGAGGTTAAATACAGATGCCGCGACGGTCCCTGACATCGAAGGGGAATCGGGAGAAGCGATGATGATTTTCGAGTTCAGAATAGGGGTTGTTCCAAACGTCCCTGCTCCAAACAGGAAACACATAACAAACGCCAACACAGAAAATTCAAGAAGGAATGTAAATAACGCTACGATAGCACCGAGCACCGCAAGAAATACAATAAGCCGCTCGGTTAACCGGGCTGGATGAATACGGCCGGAAGCAAAGTTTCCGGCGACAGCCCCCAACCCGAAAAAGAAAAGTCCTGTGGTAATACCGGTTACACCGAACCCGGCGAATTCACGAAGCATTGGTTCGGTGAATGTATAAGCGGTAAACACCCCGGAAAAACCGAATACAATAATGGCGATAACCATCAGAGCGCTTTTGTTTTTCAGCATACCGGCCAGTTCTTTTTTCAGCTGCGGAGTGCTGGAAGGTTTTATATTCGGTGTAACGATGGCAAGACCGGTGAAAGTCAATACACCGAGCAGAGCTATGAACCAGAAAACGAGTCTCCAGTCCAGTATTCCTCCCAGAAAAGAACCAAAAGGGACTCCAAGCATGATGGCAATAGTCAAGCCGCCCTGGACAGCGGCAATGGCCTGTGTGCGTTTTTGGGGGGCGGACATCTGAACAGCAAGAGACATACAGAGACCGAAAAACGGGGCGTGCATCGCTGCCGAAAACAGCCGGGATAAAATCAATACTTCAAATGTTGGTGCGGCAGCGGCCATGATATTGCTGATAATAAAGATACCTATGAAAACAAGCAGAAGAGGTTTCGGAGAATACTTAATGGTAACCATGCGCAGAAGCGGTCCAAACACCGCTACACTGATGGCGTAAACACTGAGCAGCACCCCGGTTGTCGATACTTCCACATTCAGCCCTTCGGCAAACTGTGTCAGTAAGCCGGTGACGACGTATTCTGTCATGCCGACCGCAAATGTTCCCAGCATAAACACCGCTAAAACAGCGTTACGCGGAAATTCGAGCTTCATCGTTCATTCTCCCCTCTCTCTTTTATCACAAGTCACTATCGTACGCCATGGTTCCTGAGCTTGTCCAGATATTAAGACCTGAAAAACAGAAAAAAAATACACTCCGTCAGGATAGGACAGCTGTTGTTTGAATAGTATGAAAAAAGGAAATGGATCTATAAAAGGTGCGTGCAGGAGTTTTTAATACGTGGCAAAAGAGGGGAGGGGAGGAGATTGGTTTCCGATATGTTGTGGATTGCAGCAGCTATTCTTATTATTGCCGGAATGTTTTATATGGATAGAAGACGTCAGAAAAATAAAACCGAGTTCGATCAAGGGGAATACACCGAAGAACAAAAAGCCGTGGAAAGAGAAGAGGAAAAAGCAAAATCGCGGCGGAACGGACCGCCCGGAGCCGGAGGCATGGGAGGCGGCATGTAGAAGTGCCATTCTCGGGCTGCTGCTTATGGCAGCAGCAGCCGGAAATAAATGAGAATAAATAAATAGAATAACAGCAATAGGATAGAAAAAATCATAATCGCCCACATATAGGGGAGTTTCACATACCGGGACTGCTTTCTGATGGTAACCGCTGATAAACTAAAAGATAAAAACAGAGCACCGAGAAGAAAATAAACAACCCACTCGGCAGCCTGCTCCCACGGCAGAAAATAAATGAATGGCATCAAGGCCAGAAGGGCGCAGATTAAGCCGAAGGCATACAGGGAAAACCGGAACAGGTAATGGTCCAGTTTAGATTCTTTTAACTGGCGTCTGCGCTCCATCCGGCTTAAAGCTTCCATTGGATCGGCCGTGGATCCAGTGAGCTGTTTCCATTTTTGTTTTAACGATTGGGGATGAAGCTGTTCAATAATAGATTTCAGGCGCATGTCGTCTCTCTCCTGTTTATATCACTTTGAGCAGTGTATCATACATAACAATAAAACAGAATCCAACCGAAATCCTGCATGTAAAGGAGCAGTATCAAAAGATACGGCGCTTTGCCGACCTTCCTTCAGGGAAGAGGCCGGGTCCGCTGCCCGGGGCGTTCGCTTGTAAATCTGCTTGTTTGGCATGTAAATAGCCTGAATCGGCTTGTAAAACGGATAGGTTGGCCGGTAACGAATCACTTGGACAGTATTGCGTGTCATTTGGCATGTAAACAGCGGCATTTGGCTTGTAAACGTATCAATTCGGCTGGTACGCGCTCCTCCTCTGTTCTTCCATTACGGTGTTCCCGCTCGTATGAATACGATGCCGCAAAAAAATCCGAACAAGAAAGCAACATGCTGCAAAAGCAGCACGTGGTGCCAACTCGTTCGGATAATCAGTCGCTCCGTATTCTTTTCTCTATGCCTTGTTTTTATAATTTATTCAAGCTCATGTAGGACTGGATGAACGATTTCCAGTTGCGGCGGCGCCCCCAGAAGTTTGAAATCATATCCAGGAAGAGGTCGTATTTTCCGGCGTTTGGATACCAGATGATTTCACTATCTTCCGTTCCCTTATCAGCCAGAACCGAGGTTTCGATGCAGAAACTGCGTATGCCGTCGCGGCCGTGATATTTCCCGATTCCACTGTTTTTCACGCCGCCGTAGGGAAGATAGAAGTTCGCTACGCTCACCAGTACTTCGTTGATATTCATGTTTCCGGTCTTCATCCTGCCGGTAAACCGTTCCGCGCGGCTGATGTCACTTGTGAACACACTGCCGCCGAGACCGTATTCCGTGTCGTTGGCAAGTGCTGCCGCTTCTTCTTCGGTTTCAAAAGCCCTGATCGGCATGAGCGGGCCAAACGTTTCCACACTCCAAAGCGCCATGGAAGGTTTTATATTGGTAAGGATAACCGGTTCAATGAATAGGTTGCTGTCATCCCAGTCACCCGGGGCTCTTCCGGTTTCAAGTATGGCTCCCTGGTCAAGTGCGTCCTGCACCTGTTCTTTCACATGCTCGTACTGACGGCGGGTGGTCATGGAGCCGATGTCGGCGTCGATATCCTTTCCCTGTCTCAGTTTAGCCGCTTCCTGCTTCACTTCCGACAAAAAGGAATCGTAGATGCCGGCCTGAACCAAGACACGTTCGGTGGACAGGCAGACCTGTCCGCTGTTATGAAACGACCCCCACACGGCAGCTTTTGCAGCACGCTGCAGGTTGGCATCTTCAAATACAGTCATGGTGTCTTTGCCGCCAAGTTCGAGAATAGTCGGAATCAACTTCTGTGCTGCTTTCTCCTGAATTTTTCGTCCTGTGGAAACCGACCCGGTAAAATGAATAAAGTCCGGATCTTCGCTTGTTAACGCTTCTCCCAGATCTGCATCGCCCATAACGACCTGCAGAACATGTTCAGGAAACAAGGAAGATAGACGGCGCAGCAATTCACCGACCATCGGTGTATCCTCTGAAGGCTTCAGTATAACAGTGTTACCGGCAGCGAGAGCTTCGGCCACAGGAGAAACAGCCAGCTGAAACGGAAAATTCCAAGGAGAAACAATCAATACAGATCCCCGTGGTTTACGGTTGATATAGGAGGCTTTCCCCGCAAAATGGATCGGGGTTTTCACCTTTTCATTCGACATCAGGGATGGTGCTTCTTTTTCCACGTGCTTCAGTGCATCGGCTGCTCCCATCACTTCCGTTGTTAACGCGTCTGTTTTTGTCTTACCGGTGGAGGCTGCGATAATGTCTGCGATTTCTTCCTGCAGATCCACCAGCACGTGACGGAATCTTTTAAGATAGGAAAGCCGCTGTACAGTGGACAGAGCCGCCCATGAATGTTGGGCTTCGCGGCTGTTTTCATAAATTTGCCCTGCTTCGGTAACCGGTGTTTCTTCAAATGAACCCAGTACGGCACCGTCAGCCGGTGCTTGTGCTTTTAATACCATAACATGCGCCCCTTTCCAGATTCGTAACCGTTATCTATGAGTCTATGTTCCTTTCCAGGCAGAATCTTAAACCCTTATGTTTCAGACGCCGCCCTTGTATACATCAGCAGAGAAGCATAAACTTGTCCTATAAGGGAGTGAACCAACGATGTTTGAAGAAACACAATTTATAGACGTACGCTCACCGTCGGAATTTGGAGAATACGCGTTGCCGGGTGCCGTCAACATTCCGTTATTCACTGATGAAGAACGGGCGCATGTAGGCACCACATATAAACAAGGCGGAAAAGAACAGGCTGTGAAAGAAGGTTTGAAGATAGCCGGGCCGAAGCTTCATGACCATTATGAAAAAATGAAAGAGGTGGAAGCCGGGGCAGCGGGAAAAGAGATTGTCGTGTACTGCTGGAGGGGTGGCATGAGAAGCCGTTCTTTTGTATCCACGATGCAGATGCTCGGTGTGTCCTGCACGCAGATGCAGGGCGGGATACGATCGTGGCGGAAAAAAGTGATGGCTGCACTGGAAGAAGAAAAGCAGAGCAGACGCCGTTACATCGTTATCACCGGCGGCACAGGAACGGCCAAAACCGTTATGCTGCATCAGCTCCAGAAGGAGGGCTGGCCGGTTATTGATCTTGAGGGGCTTGCCAATCACCGCGGATCTGCGTTTGGTAATATCGGTTTAAAACAAAAAAGCCAGAAACAGTTTGAATTTGATTTGTGGAAACGGCTCGAAGAACTGCGTGATAGTCCTTATGTTGTAATCGAAGGGGAAAGCAGACGCATAGGTAACATTAATCTTCCGGATTTCTTAATGGAGGGCAAAGCAGCAGGTACACGCCTGAATGTACAGCTCCCAATGAAAGAACGGGTGGAGGTTATTAAGGAAACGTACGACCCGGACTCTCATCATCACGAGATCTTGCGGGCGGTGGAGAGAATTGAAAAGAACATGCCGGAAGACGTGCGCGGACGGATCCATGAAGCGCTGGGACAAAATCGATATGAGGATGTGGTGGAGAACCTCCTGATTCATTATTATGATCCGCGCTACAAAAAAGCGTTCGAACAGTACGAACAGGAAGCTGTTATCATCAACGAACCATCTCCTTCGCAGAATCTTGAGAAAATAAGAGGTTATCTGCAGAAGGAAACCGTGAAGCAGAAGTCAGTCATATAAAAGAAGCAGCCCGTTAGTTCGGGCTGCTTCTTTCGTTTCGTTGTATTTAGTTGAGGATAGTAACTTCGAGATTTCTGCGTCCGAAATCGTAGGCTGCACTTTTGTTTGGCATATGAACGTCGATTTTGTTTCCGTGGATGGAACCACCGGTATCGGCTGCAGTGTAAGTGCCGTAGCCTTCAATGTGAACTTTGGATCCGAGCGGAATGACGTTTGGATCAACAGCGATGACTTTGGCGCCTGGGTTCGCGTTTAAGTCAACTCCTGTAGAAGTAACACCGGAGCAGCCGGCGCAGTCAGCTGTGTAAGCTGTCGCGCTCACCTGGATGGTTCTTCCTTCCTGCTCGGAGCTGCTCGATTCCGCTGCAACATCTTCGTTATGACTCTCTGATGTTTCAGCTTCTTCCTGTTCTGCCCGGCGTTGTTCTGCCTGCTCTGCTTCTTTTATTTCAGCATTGACAGTGCCGAATGTCTGAGGACCGGCAAGGCCGTCAACAAGGATGTTTTGTGACCGCTGGAAGTCAATGACGGCATCGTTAAGCTCTGCTGTGAACACGCCGTCTGCTTCGCCTTCATAGTGTCCCAGCGTTGAAAGGTTTTCCTGCAGATACTGAACAGCTTCTCCTTCATCTCCCTGCGAAAGAATTTCGAGTGCACCTACTGTTACAGGGCCTGCAATACCGTCTTCATTCAAATTATATTTATTTTGAAAATCTTTGATAGCAGAAGCGGTTGTTTCATCGTATGTCCCGTTTATGTCACTGCTTTGGAGAAGACCTCTGTCTTCAAGGAGAGTCTGGAGTTCTTCGACTTCACTGCCTGATGCGCCTTTTGTTAAATCGGTGTCCACGGTATCATGTGCACCAGCTGCGGCAGGTGCCGCCCCCAAAGCAATGCCGGCTGCCAAAGCCGGTATACCGATTAGTTTCCATGTATGGTGTAGTGGTTTTATATTCAAAATATAAACCTCCTTTTCTGTTGATACTTTCTTTTTCCGTTTCAACGATTCATATCGTATCAAGCGGAACAATGGGAAATCAATGGAAAACAGGGGTTTTAATCAAATTGAAATAGGAATGTAAACAGGGGAAATCTCCCTATAATCTAAGAGGATTGTTTTAATGAATATGAAATGAATAATGGGCGCTCATAATGGAGGAGAGATGCGTCATTGTGTCCACCCCGTGGGGGGGAGGGGCGGACTGTATTGTCATGCTGCATCCTGCTTTCGATAAAGATCAGTCTTTAAATCCGTGAACAATGAACTGTTTCATATCCCGGAAAACACCGATGTCGATGAGGATAACGATGAAAACGAGCAGAACGGGGCCGAGAAGCAGCCCCATAGCACCGAAGATCTGCAGACCGGCAAACATCGAGACAAGGACGGCAATGGGGTTCAGATTCATGCTGGAAGAGAGTACTTTCGGCTCTATGGTCTGCCGGACGACCATCGTGATGCCGTACAAGACTGCAAGACCTATACTCAGCCCTATATTGCCGGTGAGAAGCAGGTATAGCGACCACGGCAGAAGAATGGTTCCCGTTCCAAGGTATGGAAGAAATTCAGCAATCCCCACAATAACGGAAAGAAGGATTTTTCCATTCACCTGAAGCAGGGAGAGACCGATAAATACAATAATACCGGTGACCAGCATCAAAATCAGCTGCGCGCGGATATAGCCGAATACTCTGGACCGGAAGGCATAATAAAACGCATGAAGCCGTGATAGAACAGTGTCTGGAATATAATAAGCCGCTCCCCGGGTGAACTTTTCCCAATCTTTTCCGAAGAAATAAATCGCAATCAGGATGAACAGAAAAGCAACCAAAAAAGTGGGAACGTTCAATACAATCTGAGTCAATGCATCGGCAAGACGCTGCGCATACTGACCGGCCGCAGTGCCGAGCTGAGAGCCGATTTCCGATATTCCGCCTGTGATTGGCAGTCCCTGTCCGCTGCTCAGTGTGTCTGCGGCTCCTCGGACCTGCTGCCATATCGGCAGAATCGTATCATTAAAAAAATGTTGTATGCTTCTGAAAGTCTGCTCCGTCCAGTTCGGGACTTTGTCGGCAAAACGTTGAATCCCGTCAATGATGAGAAACGTCAGTCCGGTGATAATACCACCGACAACACTAAGGCCGAAGATGAGGGCACACAACGCCGCAATTCCACGGGGAAAACGTGCTTTATGGTGTAGAAAGGAAGACAGTGGTTTGAGCATCCACGTAAAGAAGGCTGCCAGCCAGAATGGATAGGTTAATTTGAATAACACAGTGACCAGCCAAAGCAATGCTGCGACTGCGGCAATAGTTAAAAGACCTCTAACGATAATCCAGGCGGTTTCTTTTTTCACACGTATCCTCCTAGCAGGTAGAAACATCTGTTACCTCTATTTTACTTATTCGGCGGCGCTTATGCCAGAGTCATACATGATAAAAGGAGAGGGGCTTTCAGAATGCTCCGTCACGTGTTGGTTGAGGAGAGGAGGTCGAGACGCTGAAGTATGTCGCCGATCCCCCGGCATCCTTGGAGCGGTTTCTGCCATTCATACTGTTCAGGCTGCGAAAGAACCCGCTCGAGCACTTTTTCATGTTTTTTCCCTGTCAGAAGAACAAGAGTGTCGGTGGCATAGAGATTTTTGTCCTGCCATTGCTGTGTGAGTGCCGCATCAGCGATAATCTGGTCTTTTGGAAAATGAAAACCGGTATCATAATTTTCGGGTACGATATCGTATGGAAGCAAAAAGCCGTGCCGGGCGGAAAGTATTGTCCAATCACAGCCATTTGCTTCGGCATATTTCCTGCATTTATGGTGAAGCGTCCCTTGATAGGCATCTTTGGCATAAACAGCCCCGGCTTCAGGATCGAGATCCCATATTTTCTTTTTCCCGCATGGAATAATACAAAGCGGTACCATCACGGAAGCCTCCTTTATGGTTTCAGGGGTGGACTTGTCCGGGTTTTCATTCCTCAGGAAAAACGTTATGTCCTGTATGATACAATACGAGAGAGAAGATAGAAAACAGGAGGACTGACAGATGTACCACGAACCCATATTTCTGGAGCCGGTGTTAAAAGAAAGAATCTGGGGAGGAACGAAACTGAACGAAGCATTCGGCTACGTTCTGCCGTCAGATCAGACAGGGGAGTGCTGGGGTATATCCGCTCATCCCAACGGCGCCTGCATGATAAAAAACGGTCCGCTGCGAGGGCAGACGCTGCGCACCGCCTGGAAAGAACACAGAGAGTTGTTTGGATACGAAGAAGGGGATGAATTCCCGCTGCTGGTGAAACTTCTCGATGCTGCCGATGATTTATCGGTACAGGTTCACCCGGACGACACGAAGGCAGGTGCGCTTGAAGAAGGAGAAGCGTTTGGAAAAACAGAGTGCTGGTACGTCGTTCAGGCGGATCCGGGTGCTTCGCTGATTCTTGGACATAACGCGGACAGTAAAGAAGAGCTGGAGAAGCGGATGAAAGAAGGAGACTGGGAAGCGCTGCTCCGGACGGTTCCGGTGCAGACAGGTGACTTTTTCTACGTGCCGGCCGGTACCATTCATGCGATCGGCGGAGGTGCTTTGATTCTTGAAACCCAGCAGAGTTCGGATACGACCTACCGGGTGTACGATTACGACCGTACAGGAGCTGACGGAATGAAACGGGAGCTGCACTTGGACAAGTCCCTGGAAGCCGCAGACGTGCCGCACGCTGATCCGGAAAGGTCACGGGACGTTCTGTATCAGGGGGACAGCGGCGTCGTTGAACAGCTTGTCCATTCCCCGTATTTCCAGGTGCATCGCATACACTGCCGAAGCCGTCTCTCTCCCGGACTGGATGCGTCTTATGTTCTCGCAACGGTGCTGGGCGGAAAAGGCACGGTTGAAACGGAGGAAAAAACCGTGCCGGTCGAAACAGGGGATCATTTCATTATTCCAGCCACCACGGGGCACTGGGAAGTAAACGGGGACGTAGAACTGATTGTAAGTACCAGGAACTAAATAATCAGGAGAAACAAAGTTCGTAAAAATTACAGACCCGGCACGCGCGCTCATCGTTCGTCTGCGGAAACTGTTCGAGTGGCAGGGGCTGGTTGTCCACCGGACTCTCCAGATACTCTGTCATTCGTTCCACACTGCTTCCGATCAGCTCCTGGACCTTTTCAAGCGTCACATGATCCAGTTGATGTTCCACCGCTTCACCCTCAAGCAGGTATTCATTTCGTATGATAATATCCTCCAGGTTGTCCACTTCATAGTTTTCAAGAAGATACAGGGCATAAAGCGCCAGCTGATAAGGGTCTTCCTCCGACTTTTTTCCGGTTTTCCAGTCAGCGATAATCCATTTGTTCCGTTCTGTATCTTTATAGAGAAGGTCCAGCACAACAAACACTTTCAGACGTCCGACGTACAGAATACGAAACTTTTCCGATTCGAGAAATTCAATATTTTCATTATAGGCAAGTTCCTGCATGGTCCGGCTGTTTAGAAAATGGCCGGCGGTCGTCTGCATACGTCCTTTTATTTTTTCCACCTTGCCCTCGGGAAGCTGGTTGGAGCTGCCATAATAGATTTCGTGAAACATCGTCGTTTTTTTCGGTTTCTGCTTCCACGCCTCCATCCGGCGCGTGGAATCAACAAAACCTTCATTCAGCGACGTCCGGATCCTGCCGCGCAGTTCGTCTTCCGGCGGAATCCAGCCGGTATTCAGGTAATTATCAATCACGTTTTCTATCAAATCGTGCACGATGGAGCCGAAGAACATTTCAAGATTGGTCAGGTTCTTCAGACGGTATGCCTGTTTGCTGAGTGGTTCTGCATTCTTCAGCCAGCCGTTGTGGGAGGTGTAGTATTGATGCGCGTACTGCCTGGCGCAGTGCATCAACGTTTTGTGGCGGGACAAAGACCATGAGAAGTCGGGATAAGTTTTGATTTCAAACATGACAGTCACCTTCTTTCTTGATAGGGCATTCATTTCATGAGCTGCGGACAGCCGAAGTAGTACCCTTGAAACAGTGTAAATCCCATCGATTTGGCTTCCTGGAACTCGGCAGCGGATTCCAGCTTTTCGGCCAGCAGACAAAAATCATAAAGGCGCCGGGACTTCATGATGCGCTCAAGATTAGCGGTGCTGCTGTTCTGCCAGTCTACTTTAATGATATCGGCAAACGGCAGAAACATCTCAGTGGAATGATCCAGCACGAAATCATCCAGAGCAATCTGATAGCCGTTGTCTTTTAATTCCCGGAGAATGACAGCCATTTCCTCCGAACCTTTAATATCCTCGAGAATTTCCACGGTGATTTTAGAAGCGGGGAGTGTGAGAGGCAGCCGCTCGACAAGCGATTGTTCCGTGAAATTGATAAAAGCAGGGTGCAGGCCGGTGACCGTGTCCGGATCAACGCAGAGAAGTCCTTTGAAAGCAACATCGTTAGTTGCTGCATCCGGGTCTTCTTTCATAAAATCATGTTCCTCAGAAGCCCGGTATAACAGTTCATAACCGTACACTTCTTCCTCTGCATTCACAATTGGTTGTCTAGCTACAAAGCCAGTCATACAGCCCTCCGGATTATTAGAGACATATATTCTTTGCTTCCATTATATCAAAAAAAACGATTGTCAGAAGGGAAAAATCCTGCCGACAATCGTTTTTTGTTTTAATATGCTGCCTTGTGCCTGCCGGCTTCGATATCTTCCATGTAGTGGCAGGCTGCTTCATGGGTGCCGGTCATTGTTTCTGTTTTTCTCAGTTCCGGCGTTTCGTCCCGGCACTTTTCGGTGGCGAACGGACAACGCGTATGGAAGCGGCAGCCAGGCGGCGGATCAATCGGTGAAGGAACGTCTCCTTTCAGCACAATCCGTTCCTGCTTATGCGAAGGATCAGGAACGGGAATGGCAGAGAGAAGAGATTTTGTATATGGATGTTTCGGGTTATCAAAAATTTCTTCTTTCTCACCGATTTCCACGACTCTGCCCAGGTACATGACAGCGACGCGGTCCGAGATGTGCCGGACCACACCCAGGTCGTGGGCAATAAAAAGGTACGTCAGATTATACTGTTCCTGGAGGTTTTTCAAAAGGTTCAAGACCTGCGCCTGAATCGACACGTCGAGTGCCGAGACAGACTCATCACAGATGATGAATTTTGGGTCTACAGCCAGTGCACGCGCAATTCCTACACGCTGGCGCTGGCCGCCGCTGAATTCGTGTGGAAACCGGTCCAGCTGGTGGGAACCAAGACCGACCGTGTCGAGCAGTTCCATCATTTTGTCGACCCGGTCTGCTTTTGGCACCACATCCTGGATGGCCATTGCTTCTTCAAGCACCTGGCGGACGGTCTGGCGCGGATTAATAGAGGCATACGGATCCTGAAAGATAATCTGCATATCTTTGCGCTTTTTTCTCATGTCGTTTTTATTTAAGTCAAGCAGGTTTTCCCCGTTAAATTGAATATCGCCTTCGGTAGGTTCATCAAGGCGGAGTACCGCCCGTCCGGTTGTCGATTTACCGCACCCGGATTCACCGACAATACTTAGGGTCTCTCCTTCATTTACATAAAAACTCACATCGTCCACCGCTTTGACATGGTTGACGGTGCGCCCGAACACTCCGCCTTTAATGGGAAAATACTGTTTAAGATTATTGACTTCGAGCAGTTTTGTAGTCATCTTTCACATTCACCTCCGGATCTCCGTCCCATTTTTCACTGTAAACCCAGCACCTTACCTGATTGCCGTCTTCGGTTTCCATAAGATCGGGCAGTTCCCTCGTACAGATATCCGAAGCAAATGGACAACGGGGAGCAAAGCGGCATCCTTCCGGCATTTCGCCAGGTTTTGGTACGTTCCCTTCAATCACGTTCAGTTCTTCCTGATCCATGTCATGTCTTGGCAGGGACTGCATCAGTCCGACGGTATATGGATGTTTTGGGTTGTTAAACAACGTATGAACATCGGCGTACTCCACAATCTGGCCGGCATACATGACCGCCACGTAATCACATGTTTCCGCTACAACACCAAGGTCGTGTGTGATGAGAATCACGGACATGCCAAGTTCCTTCCGAAGCCCGTTCATGAGTTCAAGAATCTGGGCCTGAATGGTTACATCAAGCGCTGTCGTCGGTTCGTCGGCGATGAGCAGCTCCGGATTACAGGCAAGGGCGATGGCGATCATAACGCGCTGCCGCATCCCGCCGGACAATTCGTGAGGGTACTGTTTCACCCGGTCATTGGGGGAAGGAATTCCGACAAGCTCGAGCATTTCGACGGATTTAGAAAGAGCCTCTTTTTTCGAAAGGTTCTGGTGAATCTGAAGAACTTCGGAGATCTGCTGCCCGACGGTGTATACCGGATTCAGCGACGTCATCGGCTCCTGAAAAATCATGGAGATTTTATTGCCGCGTATGTTCTGCATATTTTTCTCGGTTTTCTGGAGAAGGTCTTCTCCATTGAAGTGAATCGAGCCGCCTTTGATGCGTCCCGGATTGCGGATGAGGCGCATCACGGACATGGATGTGATACTTTTTCCGGAACCGGACTCCCCGACAATGCCGACGGTTTTACCTTTTGGAATGTTGAGGGAAACCCCGTCTACAGCTTTAATTTCACTTCCGTCTATAAAAAAAGACGTCTGAAGATTGTCTATTTGCAGTACATCGGCGTCATTGGTCATATCTCATTCCGCCTTTCATCTATCATTTATCAATTCAGATCAATTCGTTTATTCAGAAAACGGTAGGACAGGTCGACTATAAGGTTCACAAGGATGAAAACAAGCGCTATGACCAGAACCGACCCCTGAACAGCAGGGAAGTCTCTTGCTCTGATGGATTCTACGACAAAACGGCCCAGTCCGTTGATGGAAAACACCGTTTCCGTCAGTACGGCGCCTGTAAGCAGGGTGCCGAATTCAAGGCCGATAACTGTAACAACAGGTATCATCGCGTTTTTAAGCGCGTGCTTGTAAATAACGAAACGTTCCTTTACCCCTTTGGCACGGGCCGTACGGATGTAGTCCTGACCGATGACTTCAAGCATGCTCGAACGTGTCATTCTCGCGATAATAGCAGCACCGGCTGTTCCGAGTGCAATGACAGGCAGTATAATTTGTTCCGGGGTTCCCCACCCTGACACAGGAAGAATTTCAAGATTTATGGAGAAGAACTGCATCAGCATCAGGCCGAGCCAGAAGTTCGGCATCGAGAGACCGAAGAGTGCAATAATCATGACAACAACATCGATGATGGTATAGTGGCGGACCGCGGAAATAATTCCTGCAATCAGTCCGATGAAAGCACTCAGAATCATGCTGTAAAACGCAAGCTCCATGGTCACCCAGAAACGGCTGAACACCTCTTCGGAAACAGGCTGCCCGCTCCGGATGGACGTGCCAAGATCCCCCTGCAGCGCATTCATAATGAAGTTAAGGTACTGCATTGGAAGTGGGTCGTTCAATCCAAGGCGTTCCCGGATCTGTTCAATCGTCTGCGGACTGGCGGCTTCCCCGGCAATTACCTGGGCGGGGTCGCCCGGCACGAGATGCATCATTAAAAAAACCAGTATGGAAACCCCGAATAGAACGGGAATCGTTTGAAGAATTCTTCGTATCGTAAAAACAAACAACAGGCTCTCTCCTCTCGTCTAAGATTTCATTTTCGGGTCAAGAGCATCGCGCAGACCGTCACCGAATATGTTAAAAGCAAGTACGACAACAACAATCGCTAGTCCCGGGAACAAAGCGACATGACCGGCATCAAAAATGTAATTACGCCCATCGCTTAGCATCGCTCCCCATTCAGGAGTAGGCGGCTGGGCTCCGAGCCCGAGAAAAGACAGACCTGCTGCCGTCAGAATTGCCGTTGCAATCCGGAGTGTGGCCTGTACAATGATAGGAGAGAAAACATTGGGAAGAATGTGACGGAAAATGATGCGCACATCACCGGCTCCAAGTGCCCGGACAGCATCAATATATTCCAGTTCTTTCACCGCAAGTGTCGACCCCCGTACAATCCTTGCAAAAGCCGGAACTGAAAATACAGCGACTGCAAGAATCACATTATTCAGATTTGGTCTGAGAATTGTGACAACTCCGAGTGCAAGAAGGATACCCGGAAACGCAAGAAGCACGTCCATGAGACGCATGAGAAGGGTGTCAATCTTCCCTCCGTAATAGCCGGATACAATGCCGATAACTACGCCGAAGATGGCTGCGATGAAAACAGAGAAAAATCCAATATACAATGTAATGGACATGCCATGGATAATTCGGCTGAAAATATCCCTCCCCAGATGATCCGTGCCGAACCAATGCTCGGCGGAAGGCCCCTGCAGTTTATTAACCAGATTTTGTTCTCCGGCACCGTAAGGAACAAGAAAAGGGCCGATAAAGGCAGTCAGAATAAATAGTAAAATAAGAAAGCCCCCAACCATGGCGGCTTTATTTTTTTTCAGCCTTTTGAAAATGTTTTTGGCATTTTCAATATGTGGGTTGGATGGTTTGGTCATGGATTCCTGAACTGTCGATTCTGCCAACATGTATACTCCTTTCTTACATAAAATTCAAAAAAGATAGACTACAATGAATCTATCAACATACTACAAAAATGAATTATATCATGATTGTATTATATTACAATGATAAATATATTATAATAATATAATAGTCAAGAACCGATATATTGTAAATGAATCACAACCCAAAAAAGAAATATTTAAAAGTTGCAAAGTCTCTACCCCTCTTTAAAGCAGAAAAGAGATGTAGAAAAATTGACACAAATATTTTGAAAAGTTCTTGAATATTCATTATACTTAAGTTATATTAGTAATTGTTTTTAAAGGAAAAAATATAAAGGGGTTGTAGCAATGAAACTATCGCTGAATATTTTCAGAACATTCTTTATCGCGGTGCTTTTCAGTCTTGCACTGACTGCGTGTGCCAGTGAACCGGATCAAGGCGGGGGAGATTCGGGCAGCGGCGAAGATACAGGAAGCAGCGAAGAAAGCGGACAGTCCGCTGAGTCAGGCGGTTCATCAAGTGATGATCTGGTTATTGCAACTGCATCGGATGCTACGGGTCTTGATCCGCATGGTTCCAACGACGTTCCGTCCAGTAACGTGCAGACAAACATATTTGAAACACTTGTAACCCAGGATGAGAACATGGAGATCCAGCCGAACCTGGCGACAGAATGGGAACAGACAAGTGGTACAAGCTGGGAATTTACACTGCGTGAAGGGGTCACATTCCACGACGGCACCGAATTCAACGCAGAAGCGGTGAAGGCAACCTTTGACCGCATCCGCGATGAAGAGATCGGTTCGCCGCGTGCTTTCCTTTATGAAATGGTGACCGAAGTGAATGTCATCGATGACTACACGGTGGAATTTGTGACGGAGTATCCGTTCTCCCCACTTCCATCCCACCTTGCCCACAATGGCGGCGGCATCATCAGTCCAAAGGCGATTGAAGAAGATTACGCCATGATGGAAGAGGGCGAAGAGCCGGGAACCTATCTTGATGAGAATCCGATTGGAACCGGGATGTTTAAGCTTCAGGAATGGGACACCGGTAATGAACTCGTACTGGAAAAGAATGAAGACTACTGGGGAGAAGCAGCGGGCATTAACACGGTAACGTTCCAGGTAACACCGGAAGACCTGACAAGGGTAGGAGAACTTGAAACCGGAGCGGCGGATATTATTTTCCCTGTCAGTCCGAGTGACACGTCCCGGGTGGAAAACATGCAGAATGCAAGCATGTACACCCAGGAAAGTCTGAGTCTAGAATACATCAGCTTTAATACAGAGAAAGAACCATTTGATGACAAGCGTGTCCGTCAGGCCATTTCCATGGCAGTCAATAAAGAGGATATTGTTCAGGGAATCCTGAACGGTGCTGCAACGGAAGCTGTTGCACCAATCGGTGAGCAGATCTTTGGTTTCAGTGATGATGTCGAAGGACTGCCGTATGATCCGGAGCAGGCGAAGGAACTGCTTGCTGAAGCAGGTTATGAAGACGGCTTTTCCACCACTCTTTGGACCAATGACGACCGGGAGCGTCAGGACATTGCCGAAGTTGTACAGCAGCAGCTTCAGGAAATCGGTGTAGAGGTTGAAATCGAAGTACTGGAATGGGGAGCGTATCTTGACAGCACCGCACAGGGTGAGCATGATATGTTCATTCTCGGCTGGAGTACCGTTACAGGGGACGCCGACTACGGCCTCTATCCGCTTTTCCACTCTGACAATAAAGGGGAAGCCGGAAACCGTGCCTTCTATAAAAACGAAGAAGTCGACACGCTTCTTGAACAAGCACGCCGGGAAGGCGATCAGGAAGAACGCAAGGCACTGTATGAAGATGTGATGGAGATTCTTGTGGAAGATGCACCAATGATTTATTCCCACCACGATGACTACCTTGCCGGGGTCAACGATAACGTGGAAGGATTCTGGATGCACCCGAATGGACTTTACCAGCTGCAGGACGTCAGCATTTCAGAATAAATCAAGCAGTGGAAAGGAGCTGCACCTTTTGGGGTGCAGCTCCTTTTTTCGATGAAAAGATAGTAACCATTGGTAGTAGCGGAAGCCGGCAATTGGACCGGTGCTGTACTTGTACTTTTTAGTGAAAGCGCCTGCCTGCATTGCAGGAGCAATATTTCAGTTTGAAAACCTTTGAAGAGACAGGAAATCGTATAATAAAGAAATAAGGAGGATTTTTAAGAAAAAAAGAGAAAATAGGAGATGATGAACGCTTTCATTTTGAATGTTTTCGTTTTCATGGTTGACATTGCTTTTTGAGGTTTTCCAATGAATGATCGATAATGAACACAGTAATCGACAAGAAAGTGGTGAAGTACCATGAAAAACATTCTAAAAAGCATCGCTAACATTATCCTTGACGCAAGTGAACTGCAGAAGGAAGCCGAGAAGCGCTTTCCACACACAAACGTGCAGTAAATAGATACAGGGGCTTTCCACTACGGGAAGCTCCTTTTTTATATCTTTTCGCAATAATAAACGGTGTATAAAATCTTTCTCTTAAGCTGAAGAGTCTTTTACAATTTACATCAGATGCAGCACCGTGTTATATTTTCGCCTTGTGTGCAAACACTAAACAGCAAAGCCCTGTACGTTCTTATAACGGAGGGAAGGACGGTTCAGGTTAAAAAAGGAGAGAAAACTTATTCCGGAATCACAGCAGAACAAGTCAGGCACTGATTGGACCGTCCTGGGAATCAGCGGCGGTCTATTACTATTATTTGTCCTGGTATCATTTATTCATCTTGAAAGCATCACAACGTTTGTTAACACAACATTTGGGTGGTCTGTCACCTATTTCGGCGCATTTTGGCAGGTATTGATGCTTGCCACTTTCGCCGTCGCCATATGGCTTGCCGTTTCCAAATACAGCCGCATCAAATTGGGGAACATGGAAAAGCCCGAAATTTCCACGTTTAAATGGATCTCGATGATTATGGCGACCCTTCTTGCAGGAGGAGGTGTGTTCTGGGCGGCGGCTGAACCAATGTACCATTTCATGGATGCTCCGCCTCTGTTTAAGCAGCAAGGTCTCCAAGACCAGGCAGCACCGGCGCTTGCTCAAAGCTTCATGCATTGGGGTTTCCTTGCCTGGGCCATCCTTGGCACATTAAGCGCCGTTGTCTTGATATACGGGCATTATCACAGAGGAATGCCATTAAAACCGAGAACACTGCTTTATCCTATCTTCGGTGAGAAAATCAGCCACAGTTTTTTTGGAAAACTGATTGATGCGTTTTCGATTATTTCCGTGGCAGCCGGCACTATCGGGCCGATCGGCTTTCTGGGACTGCAGGCAAGTTACGGACTGGAAGCTGTCTTTGGTATACCAGATGTTTTCAGCACCCAGCTGGCTATTATTGCAGGTGTCGTTATTATTTCGACCATTTCTGCCGTGACAGGTTTGTATAAAGGGATTCAATGGTTAAGTAAGTTCAATGTCAGCCTTGCGCTCTTTCTTCTGGCTGCCCTTCTCGTTATAGGTCCTACCGCCTTTATTGTAAACCAATATCTTGTTTCGATGGGCACATATGCCAGTGAATTTCTGAATATGGGGCTGTACCGTGGTAATAATGACTGGTTAGGCTCATGGACGGTCTTCTTCTGGGGATGGTTCATCGGATACGGACCGATGATGGCGATGCTTGTCACACGAATTTCGCGCGGACGCACAATTCGGGAATTGATGATTGCCGTCGGTGTGATTGCGCCGCTTGTGACAACGTTCTGGTTTACGGTCGTCGGAGGATCAGGTGTCTTTTTTGAGCAGCAGAATCCCGGTTCTGTATCGAACGCTCTTATGGATACCGGTATGCATGCGGCAATGATTGCCATCACCGAGCAGTTTCCACTGTCAATGGTTATTACGCCGCTGTTTCTCCTGCTGACGATTCTGTTTGTTGTAACTACGACAGACTCGATGGCATTTACGATAGCGATGGGTGTGACCGGCAGTGACAATCCGGACAGCCGTATCCGGGTGTTCTGGGCAGTATTGATGGGGTGTATCGCAGCGATTCTTCTTTATATTGGAGAGGGAAGCGTCAGTGCGCTGCAGAATTTCATCGTCGTTACGGCAGTGCCGGTTTCCATCCTGCTCCTTCCGATGGTATGGCTCGCCCCGCGTGCAGCGAAAAAACTTGCCAAAGAACAAAATATCAAGTGAAGCTTTCTGTCTTCTGACAGATAAATTAAATGCTCCCGGTTATCAAGAAGACAGCCGGGAGCGTTTTTCGTATGTCACGTTACCGGCGGTGTCCACTATGAATGGGGAAAAAAGATATAGTGTCCACCGAACCTTCATTCATAGACACTAACGCATAAAAATAGAAAAATAGTGGGTGTTAATCTATATGAATGACCACTAATTGTGTGTGAAAGTGTGTTAGTATCCCCGGAGACGTCGTTCATGGACACTAATAATGAATACTATCCACTTAGTGTCCATCCGCCACTCCCCGGTCCTGCCAAAAGCAGAATCTAAAAAGCCCGCCCGGTAACAGAAACTGCAGTTACCGGGCGGGCTTTTTTATTTTGTAACCTGAATCGGTGCTTTAAGTGGTGTTACACAGAAGCTTCCTGGAGTTTGTCGATGATTTTCAGGGATTTTCCGGTTCCTGCGGCGACGGCCTCCAGTGGATTTGGTGCGACGTGGACAGGAACGATAATGCGCTCGCTGAGCCATTCCTGCATGCCGGTTAACAATGCTCCGCCTCCGGTAAGAATAATCCCTTGATCCACGATGTCACCGCTCAGCTCAGGAGGGCAGGTTTCCAATGTTTCGCGGATGGTTTCGAGAATATGGTCAAGCGATTCAGCGATGGCGTGATGAATCTCTCCGGAGTGAAGAACAACCGGTTTCGGCAGCCCCGAAACAAGATCACGCCCTCTGATTTCGATGGATTGTTCCTCATGATCGGGACTCGCATTACCGATATTAATTTTAATTTCTTCGGCTGTTCTCTCGCCGATCAGCAGGTTGTAGGTTTTTCGGACGTACTGAATAATGTCTTCATCCAGGTTGTCCCCGCCGCGTCGAATGGACTGGGATGAAACAATGCCACCGTAGGAAATAATACCGACCTCAGAAGTGCCGCCGCCGATATCGACTATGACATTTGCCACCGGCTCGTCCACCGGCAGATCGGCACCTATTGCAGCGGCAACGGGCTCTTCAATGAGATGGACCGACTTTGCGCCGCAGCTCATGATTGCGTCACGAATGGCGCGGCGCTCTACCGAGGTCGAGCCGCACGGTGTACAGACGATGACTTTCGGTTTCCGTGCCGTAAACCCGCTTTCTTTACTGATCTGCTTCATGATATGTTTGAGCATGGTCGATGTTACGTCATAATCGGCAATTACTCCTAGTTTCAACGGCCGCATCGCAACAATCTGGCCCGGTGTTTTTCCAACCATGTTCTTGGCATCACTTCCAACTGCCAGCACTTCATTTGTATTGGAGTTCAGTGCTACAACAGATGGCTCGTTCAAAACAATTCCTTTTTCTTTTGTATAGACTAAAATATTGGCGGTACCCAAATCAATTCCAATTTCTGCGTTTGTCAGCATGTCTTTCACCCTTCTTGCACTTATTTGACTCTTTTCCCCATTGTAGAAGTCCCAAAAGCACTCGGTAAGGGTCGAATAGCTTAGAATAAGCAGCAGAAATCGACAGGATTCAGCACCTGGGTCGGATGAAAGACATACATTTGCCCTAAAGAACGTCCATTAGTACAAAAGAGAGAAGAAATCTTCGTCCTCAATCGGACCGAAATATTCCTGCAGGTTGAACGGAGCAAGTGCTTCTCTTAAGGCAGCCATCTCATACTTTGTTCCTGCGAGTGTACGCTCGATATCAGCCACTTCCGCTGTCCCGAAGAAGTCTCCGTATATTTTGCAGGACTGGATAACCCCTTTTTTTACATTGAAACGGATGTCGATTAAGCCGGCATCGAATTTATGAGAACGGTGAATATCAAACGCAGGGGATTTGCCGTAATTCCAGTCCCAGTTGCTGTATCGTTTCTCGGAAATCCGGTGGACTTCGGCCCAGTCTTCTTCGGTCAATGTATAGAAAGGAATCTCCGGGCTGTTTTCGAAAATGTGGCGCAGCAGCAGGTTTTTGAATTCCCCGACGGACAGCGGGGCCTCCAGGTAATCGTTAATATTGCCGACTCTGCTTTTGATTGATTTGATTCCTTTGGATCTGATTTTCTCGTCTTTTACATTCAACGCTGAGACGATATTTTCGGTTCTTGAGTCGAGCATTAACGTACCGTGGCTGTACATTCGTCCTTTTGAAGAAAACTGGGCGTTGCCGGATATTTTTTTCCCGTCCGCCTGCAGGTCGTTCCGCCCGGACAATTCCGCCGGGACACCCATGCTGTTCAGTGCGTCGACAACAGGCTGGGTGAACTTTTTGAAATTGTGGAAGCTGTCACCGTCGTCTCTGGTCAAAAAACTGAAGTTCAGGTTGCCAAGGTCATGATAGACCGCCCCGCCTCCGGAGAGCCGGCGGACGACGTGAACACCGTGTTCTTCTACATAATCAACGTTAATTTCTTCGATGGTGTTCTGGTTTTTTCCTATAATAATGGACGGCTCGTTCACGTAAAACAATAGGTACGTGTCTTCCTTATCAAGATCCATGTGATATAGAGCGAATTCTTCCAGAGCAAGATTTATACGGGGATCGGTGATTCCTTCATTATCAATAACACGCATCGTTTGCACCCTCCAAGGTTCTAAGTATTTGCTACTATTATTACACACCGCCAAAACATGAGCCAATGATTTCGCACCTCCGGCAGATAGTATGTGCGCTCCCTCTCCAAGTATAAAGATGGGAAAAGATTCAAGCAGAAGCATTGACTTTTTTCAAAATAGTATCTAAAATAACGATAAACAACTAAACATATAATCTCGATAGGCATACTATGAATTAAAATCAATCCCGATGTGAACCTCGCATTCGTGGATAGGGGGTTATCCAATGATTACCTATGAAACACTTGAACCTGCCGATATAAATGAAGTGAATAACACACTGGAAGGAAAAAGCGCGCGTGATGTGATACGATGGAGTTATGATAATTATGGAGACGATCTTGTGTATGCCTGCAGTTTCGGCGCCGAAGGCATGGTTTTGATCGATTTGATCAGCAAAGTCAAACCCGATGCGACGATAGCCTTTTTGGATACCGACTTTCATTTTAAGGAAACCTACGAATTGATAGACCGGGTGAAAGAGCGTTATCCGTCATTAAATATCAAGATGCTGCGGCCGAAATGGACACCGCAGGAGCAGGCGGAACAGGTAGGAGACCGCCTCTGGGAAACCAACCCGGACCAGTGCTGTGCGATCCGGAAACTGGAGCCGCTTGAAAACGAGCTCAGCAATTATCATGCCTGGATGTCAGGACTGCGGAGAGAACAGTCTCCTTCCAGAAAGAACACCCAGTTTGTCAATCAGGATAACCGTTTTAATTCCGTTAAAATCTGTCCGCTGATTCACTGGACATGGGATGACGTGTGGATGTATATCAAAGCATTTGACCTGCCTTACAATGAACTGCATGACCAGAACTACCCAAGCATCGGCTGTATTCAGTGCACATCCCAGGTGCTCGAGGGAGAAGATCTTCGGAGCGGACGCTGGAGCGGCCAGGGTAAAACGGAATGCGGACTTCATAAATAAATCACCAGACAGGAAAGGATTGTTGTAACGATGACGGCAAGTATCCCAAACGGAGGCACATTAATTAACAGAAAGGATTTCAGCCGGGACACAAGCGGTATTGAAGCCGGCATTGAGCTGGACGATATCGCCTTATCCGACCTTGAATTAATCGCAAACGGAGCGTTCAGCCCGCTTACAGGATTTTTGAATAAGCGGGAGTACGGCTCTGTCGTGGAAACGATGCGTCTATCAGACGGCACCGTGTGGAGTATTCCCATCACGCTTCCGGTAGACAGTGAAAAAGCGGAAGAACTCCAGTCCGCCGGGGAAGCGCGGCTTGTGTACGATGGAATAACGTACGGTGTGATCGACGTGGAAGAGATTTTCACCCCGGATAAAGAAAATGAGGCGGAGAAAGTATACCGCACGACCGATTCCGAGCACGCCGGCGTGAACAATCTCTATTCCCGTCCGGATTATTACGTGGCAGGAGATATTACGCTCGTGAAGGATATCCTGCATGAACAGTTCGATGCCTACTACATTGAACCGGCGCAGACACGGAAAACATTCGAAGAAAAAGGCTGGGAAACGGTTGTCGGATTCCAGACACGCAATCCGGTTCACCGTGCCCATGAATATATTCAGAAGACGGCTCTTGAAACCGTCGATGGTCTTTTTCTAAACCCGCTTGTCGGTGCAACGAAGCCCGGAGATATCCCGGCGGACGTCCGTATGGAGAGTTACGAAGTACTGCTGAAAGACTATTATCCCCAGCAGCGTACGTTTCTTGCTGTATTTCCAGCTGCCATGCGTTATGCAGGGCCGAGGGAAGCCATCTTTCATGCCATGGTCCGCAAAAACTACGGCTGCACCCACTTTATCGTAGGACGGGACCACGCCGGTGTCGGCGATTATTACGGCACGTACGACGCTCAGCATATTTTCCGTGAATTTACGGCGGAGGAACTCGGTATCAAACCACTTTTCTTTGAACACAGCTTTTACTGTACCAAATGTGAGAATATGGCATCCGGCAAAACATGCCCGCACGGCAAAGAACACCACGTCATTCTATCCGGAACGAAAGTACGCGAAATGCTGAAAAACGGTGAAATGCCGCCGCGCGAATTCAGCCGTCCGGAGGTCGTGGAAGTGTTGATTAAAGGGATGCAGGAAACGGTAACCTGATTGAACGATAGAGAGGAGCAGAAAAATGGCAGCCACGGATTCGAATAATATTGTATGGCATGACGCTTCTGTCAGCCGGGATGAGAGAAACCGCAAAAACGGACACGAAAGCTTTGTGCTCTGGTTCACAGGGCTTTCCGGATCCGGCAAATCGACCCTTGCCAATGCGGTATCACGGAAGCTGTTTGAAGAAAACAAACAAACATATGTGCTCGACGGGGACAATGTGCGGCATGGATTGAACAGTGATCTCGGTTTTTCACCGGACGCGCGTCAGGAAAATATCCGCCGTATCGGAGAAGTGTCGAAACTTTTTGTCGACAGTGGCCAGATTGTCAGCACCGCTTTTATTTCCCCTTACCGGGAGGACAGAGAGCAGGTACGAAACCTTCTGGATGATGGTGAATTTATTGAAATTCATGTAGACTGCAGCTTATCGACATGTGAAGACCGGGATCCTAAAGGTCTTTACGCCAAAGCGAGAAGCGGTGAAATTTCTTCTTTCACCGGCATCAGCGCGCCATATGAAGAACCGGAAGAACCGGAAGTTGTTGTTAACACGGAGAATCAGTCGATTGAAGAAGCAGTACATCACATCGTCGGTGTTCTTCAGCAGAAAGGTCTTGTCTAACATCGCAGAGAAGGACGTTTCGGGAGGAAAAAATATGACATCGGGGAACGTATTCCTCATTGGCGCAGGACCGGGTGATCCCGGTCTTATTACTGTAAAAGGCAGAGAGTGCCTCGAAAAGGCAGACGTGGTCCTCTATGACCGCCTTGTTCATCCCCTTTTTTTACAATACGTGCGGGAGGATGCTGAGTATATTTACTGCGGCAAACTCCCGGAGCGCCACCACCTCAGACAGGAAACGATTCAGCAGATTCTGGTGGAGAAAGCCTTGGCAGGATTCACGGTGGCACGTTTAAAGGGCGGGGATCCCGGTATGTTCGGCAGAGCCGGTGAAGAGGCAGAAGCGCTGGTGAAAGCCGGGCTCACCTATGAAATGGTGCCTGGTATTACCGCTGGGATGGCAGGGCCGATGTATGCCGGAATTCCAGTGACACACCGGGATTTGTCAGGAAGTTTTGCGGCGGTGACCGGTCATACAAAAGCAGAAGACGGCCAGCCGGGCGTTGACTGGAAATCGCTCGCTGCCGGCATTGATACAGCAGCTTTTTACATGGGGATGAAAAACCTCGGTACGATTGCACGAAGACTGATAGAAAACGGAAAAGACCCGGCCACACCGGCGGCTGTCATAGAATGGGCAGCCACTTCCAGGCAGCGCGTGGCCGAAGCTCCTCTTGAGCGTATTCAGGAAAAAGCTGAGCAGCAGCAGATTAAAAATCCTGCCATTACGATTGTCGGCGAGACGGCTGCGCTGCACCGTAAATTAAAATGGCTCGAAAAGAAACCCCTTTTCGGCCGGTTTGTCTGGATTGTGAAAACGTCAGCCGCAGCAGGAAGCATTGCACCAGCTCTTCGTTCACTCGGGGCGGAGGTACTGGAAGCGCCGGGTTATACCGTTGACACACGGGAAACGAAACCGCTTGTATCCCCTCATCCGTTTCACCGTCTGCACGTCGCGGCTGAGGAAAGTGTCGATGTGCTGTTAAACGAGCTGAAACAAAACAGAATCGATCTCCGCACCCTTCCTGACCGGATTACAACTGCCTCTCTTCGTACGCTTTGGAAACTGGAATCGTACGGCTTGTTTGCCGAATACACAGATGAAAGTCCGGGCCCGGACAGCTTGTGGATCGGTCCGGAACATGCCGGCAGCGAAGCGGAGCTTTTTTCACAGAAATGGGTGAGTCACCGTCTTATTCATAAAAAAAATACAGCCAAAGCGACCGCTGCACTTCTTGACAACGATTGGATAAACACTGTCGTTGTCCCTTCTTCCCAAGCGGTTCACATCTTATGGAAGGAATTGGACAGACACGGAATTTCTCCTGTACAATGGTTGACTAATAAGACCGTAACCGCTCATGGTCCTGAAACGGACAAAGCACTACAGACTGCGGGCACAGTTCCTGATATAACACTGTCGTCCCCGGATACGGAAAGCCTGCTGCATGAACTGCGTAACCATTCGCTCCAGCAATGAAAGGATGTGTCAGCCTGATGCGTGCTGTACTTTACGTTGGACACGGTACCAGAGTGCCGGAAGGAAGCCGGCAGATGAAAGCTTTTGTGGAAGAAACGAAAAAGTCCGTCCCCTGTTCGGTGCAGGAAACGTGCTTTCTGGAATTGTCCGAGCCGGATATTTTGGAGGGAGCCGGGCGGTGCGTGGAACAAGGGGCCGATACTATTACGGTTGTCCCGGTACTTCTGCTGGCCGCCGGTCATATTAAGGAAGATATCCCGGCGGAACTTCAGAAAGTGCAGGAGATCTATCCGGATCTGACCATTCAATACGGAGCCCCTTTCGGTCTGCACACGAAAATGCTCGATGTCTTGATGGTGCGGCTGCAGGCACAGGGATGGACGACAGATGAAGATGCCGATATTCTCCTCGTCGGACGCGGTTCAAGTGATAAAAACGCGCTGCAGGATTTTCACCGTATCGCAGCCGGCCTCAAGGAGCAGACAGGCGGCCGTAACGTGAAAACGGCGTTTCTTGCGGCAGCGTCCCCGACGTTTGATGAAGGACTTGCGGCCATGGCCCAAAGCCGCGCCCGGCGTGTTTACGTCGTTCCCTACCTGATGTTCACCGGGCTGTTGATGCAGGAAATGCAGGAAAAAATAGACCGGATGAACGAAACCGCAGCACCGGAGATGAAGCTCTGCGATTATCTTGGTTTTGATGAAGAGCTGCAGGAGGTGCTCCGGCAGCGGACAATCGAAACGATGGAACAGCCGGCGTGGGTGAAACGGAGCGGGGAAAATGTTTAATTTCCCGCTTTTTCTGGATATGGCCGGCAAGCCTGTCGTCGTCATCGGAGGAGGAACCATTGCGTCTCGGAAGATCAACAAGCTGCTGGAGGCCGGTGCCAATATTGTTGTAGTCGCTCCCGGGGTGAATGCCCCCGTCCGTGACCTCTATGAAAAAGGTGAGATTCATTGGGTGAAAGATGAATGCCGCCCGGATTATTTATCTTCGGCGTTTTTAATTGTTTCTGCGTCGGGAGACCCGGAGGCGCGCCGCATCATCCATGAGTCGGTTCACCCGCACCAGCTTGTGAACGGAGCGGACGAACCACAACTTGGCAATGCCGCATTTCCTGCTTCTTTTGAAGAAGAAGGGTATCATATTGCCGTTTCAACCGAGGGACAGTCGCCTGCAGCAGCCAAAAGTCTGAAGCAGAAACTCCGGGATTGGCTCCGTGAAACAATCGAAAAAAAATAAGGATTGCATGAAGTGCTCCAGACCCTTATACTTTATTCTGGCAGAGAGCTGAAGAAGTAAAGGGGTCTTTTTATTATGATGATTGCTTTGGTTTCCGTTGGGATGATGATTGTACTCAGCCTGCTGCGGGTGAATGTGGTTCTCGCCATTCTCTCGGCAGGCATTACAGCAGGATTGATGGCCGGACTCAGCCCCGGTGATGCCATGAAAATGTTTTTGAACGGCATGGGAGGTCAGGCGGAAACGGCCATGAGTTATATTCTGCTCGGTATTTTTGCAGTAATGATCGGGTATTCGGGCATTACGGGAGTACTGGTGAAGATACTGCTCCGTTTTCTGAAAGGAAAGCGCGGGTTTTTGATCATGACGATTGCCGTTGTAGCGTGCTTGTCGCAGAACGCGATTCCGGTTCATATTGCATTTATTCCTATTTTAATTCCTCCGATGCTGCATGTGTTTAATGACATGAAAATAGACCGGCGCGCTGTAGCTTCTGCCCTCACGTTCGGGTTGAAAGCACCGTATATGCTCATACCGGTAGGCTTTGGTCTCCAGTTTCATCAAACAATAGCCGAAGGGGTGGCATCCGCTGGAATGAATGTTCCGACAGATGACATATGGAAGGCAATGGTTATCCCTGTGATCGGAA
This sequence comes from Salibacterium qingdaonense, assembly GCF_900114715.1. GTDB lineage: Bacteria > Bacillota > Bacilli > Bacillales > Marinococcaceae > Salibacterium > Salibacterium qingdaonense. The sequence continues at coordinate 40,805 of NZ_FOTY01000012.1, read as the reverse complement.
TGGTGGTCGGTCTTTTGACGGCGGTGTTTATTTCGTACCGTAAGCCAAGGGAGGCGAATCCATCGCAACGTTCCACTGCTGCTTCCCCGGACCTGGAAGATACACCGGATCCGTCGTTTCATTGGAAGCATGGATGCACGATTATCGCTGTGGTGGGTGCTTTATTTGTGCAGCTTGTGATGGAAGACGGAGCTCTTATATACGGCGCGCTTACCGGTATTATTCTTTTATTCGTATTCCGGGTCGTTCCTTTCCGCTATGGTGATGAACTGGCGGGCGACGGCATCAAAATGATGGGAATGATTGGTTTCGTTATGCTGACTGCATCAGGATTTGCCAACGTTCTTGAAAGCACAGGAGCCGTCGACGAATTAGTTGAAAAAGCTGTAGCTCTATCAGGAGGAGCGGGTCTTTTGACATCCGCTGTTATGTTGTTTGTCGGTCTTGTTGTCACGATGGGAATCGGCACGTCATTTGGGACGATTCCGATTCTGGCGGCACTGTTTGTACCATTCTGCCTCAGTGTCGGTTATTCTCCTCTGGCAACGGTCGCGTTAATCGGCACAGCCGGCGCAATGGGAGACGCCGGGTCTCCGGCATCCGACAGCACACTCGGGCCGTCATCGGGACTGAATGCAGACGGACGGCACCACCATATTTGGGAAACGTGTGTCCCGACGTTTCTCCATTACAATATTCCACTCTTTTTGTTCGGCATCATTGCCGCCGCGGTCCTCTAATGGATCTGTTGTTTTTTCTTTCAAAAAGAAGTATTTGAAGGCGGAAAAAGAGGGTATAACGAGGAATAGATGACTGGTGGAAAGGAAGATAAGAATATGGCCGGCAGCAATAAATACGATATCATCGGGGTCGGTATCGGCCCCTTTAATCTAGGTATGGCAGCCCTTACAGAGCCTCTCGATGACGTGCGGGCTCTTTTTTTCGAGCAGCATCCGTCGTTTGAATGGCACCCCGGCATGCTGCTTGAGGGCACCGTGCTGAATTCGCCGTTTCTTGCGGATCTCGTTACATTTGCTGATCCGACGAGTCCGTACAGCATCATCAACTATTTACATAAGAAAAACCGCCTGTACCAGTTCTTTTTTTACAAAGACCTTCACATCCCAAGAAGAGAGTACAATGCGTACGGCAAATGGGTGGCCTCGCAGCTCGATTCGCTGCGGTTCGGCTGCAGGGTGGAAGACGTGCGGGAGGACGACGGTTGTTATCAGGTGAGCGTCCGCGACACGAAAACGAATGACACGTATACGTATTATGCCCGTCACGTGGTGGTGGGCACGGGCAGCACCCCGCAGCTGCCTCCGGCTGTGAACCCAAGGACGGATGATCATGTCTATCACAGCAGTGAGTACGCGATGCGTAAAGCATCATTGAAACATACGGATACCATTACAGTAGTCGGTTCGGGACAGAGCGCGGCGGAAATTTTTCATGATCTGCTCCAGGACCAGAAACATTACGGGTATTATCTGACGTGGCTGACGAGGTCGCCGGAGTTCTTCCAGTCCGAATCGGCGAAACTGGCCCGTGAAGTATTTTCACCCGATTATGTGTCCTATTTCCGCACCCTTGATTATGAAACAAGACTAAGCGCTCTGCCGGAGCTTGATAAAGGACGGAAGGGCATTGAACAGAAAACGTTAATGAACATTTATGAGCTTCTTTATCACCGGTCGGTGGAGCGCGAAGATCCGCGTGTTACCCTGCAGCCGATGACAGAGGTGACCGGGATGGAGGAAAAGGGCGGCAGATATGCATTGACGTGCCGGCAGTGGCAGAAAGAAGAGACCTTTGTCCACCGGACAGACAAAGCGGTGTTTGCGACCGGTTATACGCCGAATGTGCCGCAGTGGATTTACGATTTCGGCTCTCAGATAAAATGGGAAGATGACAAACGATACCAGGTCAGTGATACGTACCGTCTTGTGTTCGGCGACGACCGCTGTCATCACATTTACGTACTGACGAATCTGGATCATTCCCACGGCACAGCCGCCACCAATCTTGCGTTATCTGTGATGAGAAACCAGACGATTATCAATGACATCTGCGGGTACGAAGTCTATCCCGTGCAGCAGGACACGATTTTTCAACGTTTTTACGAAGACCCTCAGTAAGGCAGATAAAGGGAAAGAAAGGGGATAAACGAAATGGCGGCAAAAAAGAAGTATTACGTCGTGTGGAAAGGAAGAAATCCCGGTATCTATGATAACTGGCCGGAATGTGAGAAACAGGTGAAAGGTTTTGCGGGGGCGTCGTTTAAATCGTTCCGTTCGAAAGCAGAAGCCGAGCAGGCTTTCCAAAACGGCGGAGCCGCAGCGTCTGTTTCTGCTGAAAAAGAGGAATCTTCGTACATAGAAGAAAGCATTTCGGTCGATGTCGGATCGCACGGTAACCCCGGTTTTGTCGAATACAAAGGCGTCTACACAAAGACCGGGGACGTCGTCTTTTCCCATCCGGGCATTAATAAAGGGACGAATAATCTCGGTGAATTTCTGGCGGTTGTAGATGCGCTCAAATACGTAAAGGAAAACAACAGTGACATGCCGGTCTATTCCGACTCCGATACAGCGATTCTCTGGGTGAAGAAAAATAAGGCGAATTCGAGCCTGGCCCGCACGCAGGAAACCGAAGAAATCTGGAGGCTGGTGGAGGAGGCTGAGAAGTGGCTCCGGCACAATAAGCCTGCGAACCGGATTTTAAAATGGAACACGAAAGCCTGGGGCGAAATCAAGGCTGATTATGGAAGAAAATAACGGAACCATGTTTAACCGTGAAAGAAGCCGGGTATATTACGATTTGTGCAACGATTTGAAGAAGACAGGGAGGTAGTTACGTATGAGTAAAAATATCGCTGTAGTAATGACAGATATGTTTGAGGACTCCGAGTTTACGAGTCCAAAAGAAGCTCTGGAGAATGAAGGACACAACCTCACCGTTATTGAGAAAGAGAAAGGCAAAACCATACAGGGAAAACAAAAAGAAGCAGACGTCACCGTGGACGCTTCCATCGATGACGTGAAGCCGTCCGATTTTGACGCCCTGCTTATTCCAGGAGGATTCTCCCCGGACATGCTCCGCGCCGACGACCGCTTTGTGTCATTTGCGAAATATTTCATGGATGAAGACAAGCCGGTGTTTGCGGTATGCCACGGCCCGCAGCTGCTGATCACCGCGAAAGCACTCGAAGGACGGGACGCGACCGGCTTTGCTTCCATTCAGACTGATATGGAATATGCCAAAGCGAACGTCTACGACGAGGAAGTTGTTGTCTGCAATAACCTTGTCACAAGCAGAACACCGGATGATCTTCCGGCGTTCAACCGCGAATCACTCAAACAGCTGCAATAAACCATGACAAAGGGGACTGTATCAAAAAGGTACAGCCCCTTTTCTGTATCCTGGACGGAAGCAAAAAACATTCCACTGCAGCACATGCCCGTGCGGCCGGTCACCGGGGCATGGACACTACGCATGCTGCCGGCAGGCATATTGTCCACTCGGAACCGCACGCCTCTCCGGAACAACCAAAGTCCGGTCCACATGGGTGACGGTCTTTTTTACCAAGCACTTCAGGAGTACTGCACAAGTATGCGTGGTATAATGAGAAGCAGAGAAGTGAAAGGAGGGTCAGCCCTTTGAGTACGGAAACGAAGCTTGCTACGTTTGCCGGAGGATGTTTCTGGTGTATGGTCGGACCGTTTGAAGAACTGGACGGCGTGCATTCCATTACAGCCGGTTACACAGGCGGACACACCGAAAATCCGACATACGAAGAAGTCTGCTCTGACACGACAGGACACCTGGAAGCCGTGCAGATGGAATATGATCCGGAGAAGACCAGCTATGATGCCTTACTCCGTATCTTTTGGAGACAAATTGATCCAACAGATACCGGAGGACAGTTTAATGACCGCGGGGAATCGTATCAGACCGCGGTGTTCTACCATGATGAAGAACAAAAGCAAAAAGCAGAGCAGTCCAGAAAAGAACTGGATGAAAATGGTCCTTTTCAGTCACCGGTTATAACACCGATCCTGCCTGCCTCTGCTTTTTACAAGGCGGAGGAACATCACCAGGACTACCACCGCAAAAATAGGATGCATTACCAGCTTTACAAGAGAGGATCAGGACGGGCTGGATTTATACAAACGTACTGGGGGGAAGAATAATGGCAGAAGAAAGCCGGGAAGATTTGAAAAAAAGACTGACACCGATTCAGTTTGAGGTAACGCAGAAAAACGGTACGGAACGGCCGTTTCAAAACGAATACTGGGATTTGATGGACGAAGGTCTGTACGTTGATATCATAAACGGAGAGCCGATTTTCTCCTCGAAAGAAAAATTCGCTTCGGACTGCGGCTGGCCGAGTTTCACCAAACCGCTCGAGGAGGAGAAAGTAATCGAGCACCTTGACACGACAATGGGAATGAGACGAACGGAAGTGAGAACAAAGAATTCAGATTCCCATCTCGGCCATGTGTTCCCGGACGGACCGCCGCCGGAAGGACTCCGTTACTGCATGAATTCCGCTGCACTGCGTTTCATACCGAAAGAAAAACTACAGGAAGAAGGATACGGCGGGTATCTGGAACTGTTTGAGTAACATTTGACCGGCCGGGTGAAAAACGGAAGTTTACGGTTTTTAAGGACCGGGTATACTTCAAAATGTAAAAAGACATTTGATGGATATCCATTTCCATTACGTACTGAAGGAGGCATAGCAATGGACAATCAAACGAAAGAATTAATTGATGGACTCAATGTAGATCTCGCTCATGAATATGCAGCAATCATCATGTATAACAACTACGCAGCCGTCGTCTCCGGCATGTACCGGCAGGTGTTGAAGCCGTTTTTTGAAGGGGAAGTAACCGACGAGCAGGCGCATGCTCTGTATCTTGCAGAAAAAATCAAAACGCTCGGCGGCGAACCGACAACAAAACCGGCTGACATCAAACAGACCGATGACGTTAAGGAAATGCTTGAAGCTGCAAGGCAGGCAGAAGAAGATACCATCGAGCGTTATAAGCAGCGCGCCAAACAGGCAGAAGCAATCAGTCTGATTGAACTGCAGAACAGACTGGAAGATTTCATTACAGATGAGACTGGTCATATGGAAGAACTGGAACGTCTGCTTTCCGATCCGAGAATGCAGTAATGTTATATGGTGCAGGGCTGTCCGGCAGACGGACAGCTCTTTTTTTGCGGGTGATTATCGTCTGATGGAACCTGTACATTCTGGTTAACCATGACCTTTTTGGATTTTGAAGGCAAAAGAAAGGTTTTTAGAGCGTTTACGAATGACTTTTATCAGAAACAATAAGAAAAGCATAGGGAAGAGGCAGGGACATCGTTATAATATCTATCAGATAATAATATGGTAAGGCTGAGATGGATTGTTTATGAACCATCCAGCTGAGGAAACAAAAGAAAGGAAAAGGCAGAATGGATGACACCCTGGATATATCCACCTACAGACAACGGTACAACCTCCCGTTTCAACACGTAGAACATACAGCACAATATATTCCATTTAAAGGATACTACTTGTTTTATCAAATGTTTCGTCAGCCGCGTGATGCACCGGTTGTCCTGTTTTTGCATGGTCTGTTTGATCATACCGGTATTCATGCTGACGGTATACGCTTTTTGACAGAACACGGATACCAAGTAGCGGCGTTTGATCTGCCTGGTCACGGACAATCGGGCGGACCGGAATGGAAAAAAGAGGTGTTCGCTGAATACTGTGATTCTCTCTCTGTTGTCTTATCCAAGCTTCGTCTGGAGGGGACGCAGAAGGTACATGGAGTCGGGCACAGCACAGGAGGCGCGGTTCTAGCTGACTACCTGTTAAGCGCAGAGGACGCCGCGATGTTTCAAAACGTAGTGCTTGTCTCACCTCTGATCCGCTCCAATCAATGGTACTTGTCGAAAATGGCAGTACCGCTTGTGTCGCTGATGCAAAACGAACTGCCCCGAAAGTTTCGGATGTCCACCGGTGCTGAAGCTTTTATGGAACAGTTGAAAAATGATCCACTGGAAGGAGATACCATACCGCTGAGCTGGGTCCATTCGATGTTTCAGTGGGAACGAAATATAATGAAAAAGAAACCTTCTCAAAAACCTATTTCCATATTGCAGGGCACGAAGGATCAAACGCTGGAGTGGAAGCATAATTTAAAAGCGTACGCGGAATTGTTCCCGCGCTCGGAACGAATTTTGATTCACGAAGCCCGTCATCATCTTCTGAATGAACAAAAAGCACAAAAACAGATGACCTACCGGCTGATTAACGACCTGCTGAAAAAAAAGTGAAAAGACAGGTGTATATATTAGAAAAATCCGAACGAAACCCCATCGCTCGGATTTTTCTGCTCCACATTCTTTTGTTGTAATCTCTCTATCCGTGGAAAGGGGCGGGGTTGTTTTTACTGAACCCGCTTTGTTTCGTCTTGATTCTCCACGTACACTTCTTTTGCTTTTTTCTCATCCAGCTTTTTTTCTATCTCATTTATAGCTGACGGATCTCTTAAAAGCTCCTGTTTGTTTTCAGCAATCAAATCTTCCATTGAGGAACGCATTGGTTTTCTCATACTCCACCATCCTTTTATTTTTTCTCTCTCTCCTACCATTTCCATTATAACGAATGGAGAAACATAATAAATGAACAAAATGTTACTTTTTTTTGAATACTTTTAATTTACGTAAATTGAGGTGCTGACAGGTTGAAAACATGCGGACAATCGTTATAATGAAACTAGGTTCGTACTTCGACATGAAATTTGAAGAATATTTTTAATCGATTCGTGGTAAGTACATACTAATACGCAAATGACAAGGGTCACTTGGAAAGGTGGATAAACCTATGCAGCAGAAACAAAACAACAAATCCAGCAGGGGGTGGACAATCGGCCTGATTGCAGGGGGAGTAACAACTGCCGCCGCTGTCCTTGCTCTTAACAAACGGACGAGAACGTCAATTGTACGCGGTACGAAACAGACAGCCTCCACCGTGAATCACGTAAGTTCATTTCTTTCGGAAAACCGGGAGGAGCTCATCTCAAAAATGAAGGGGGCCTCCAATGAACTGTCCCACCTTCTGCAGTCGGCATCTGATGACGTGCAGGATATCGCCGACCGCGCAGGACATCTAAAGGAAACGGCGTTATCGGCAAAAAGCCAGGCGGAAAAGACAGCCCGTGAAATAAAAGAACTAAACCAGGAAGATTCGGAACAAAAGCAGATCGAACAGGCTGAAAATGTGGAAAAACTGCCGACAAAAGATGATCAGTCATAACACAACACGGTCCGGAAATCCGGGCCGTGTTTTTTTCAATCAAAGGGCGCTGTGCGGAGATCGATAGAGAAATCCGAAGAACTGATACAGGCAGCATCGATGCACAAATCCCCGTTGTTTGAGTCACGAAGAAGAGTTCGTTTGATCTGGAATATCCCATGCATTCCCTCCTAATTTGAATTTGCAGTTTATATCTGGATTGTAAAGGTTATATTAACCGTGAGAAAAATAAACAGGTTGAAATCTTGCATGAGGAGGAAATGTGTATATGACTTTGGCTGACGAATTGAAGACGTACAAACAACAGGAAGATCAAACGGGTATACTTACCATTTATTTAAATACAGATTTCGCTGATGGCTCCCAGCACGGAGGAGAATGGAAAATCCGTCTGAAAAATGGATTGAAACACTTAAAAGAATACATCGAAACAAGCGGTACAAAAGAGGAAGAGAAGGCCTATAAAAAATTGGCTGACCAAGCCAATAAGGAAATCTACGACCAGCAGATGAATCTGCAGAAAGGTTTTGTATTCATGGCGTCGGCCGACGGGGAATTTCATGTCGAAAAAATTGTCCAGGTTCCGGTCGAGACAGCGTTTCATTGGGAAAGCTATCCGGTGGTCGACCAGCTTGAAGAACTACAGACAGAATTCCCGGCCGTCGGCATTCTTCTTGTCCAGAAAAGTGACGTGGTGTTAATTGACGCGGCCCTTGGGGAAGTCCGGGACGAAAAACATTTCAGCTGGGAAGTGGAATCCGAAGACTGGAAACAGTACAAAGGGAATGCCTCATCGGACCGTACCTCTTCAGGTTCTACTCAGGTGGACGAAGTGCAGCAGCGGTTTGAGGAAAACAGACACCGCTGGTACAAACAACTTGCCCCCGTACTCGATAAGGAAATCAAGAACCGCAATCTGCGGGGCGTATACCTCATAGGAAGTAAAGAATCTATCGAAGAAGTGGAAGAACATCTCAACTCCACCATTATTAATAAAGTGACGAAAAACCTTATCTCAAAACCTGCCCATGAAATACTGAATATTGTATACGACGAAGAAGTACGGTAACAAAAAGCCGGGCCCCGAGCCCGGCTTTTTATATCCCCGCATTATAGTGTGTAAGGCAGATTGTGTGGAAATCAGTCCCGTGTTTGGTACGATGGAAAAGACACGCAGTTATGCGTCATGATACACTCAGGGAGCCTGGGATTTATTGTTGAGAAGAAGGAGTGTTACATCATGGAATTTGAAATGCAGGAACAAGGTTTTTCGACAGAGACCGAGTACGGTACACTTCAGGTGTGCTCCGATGAGACATACGGGTACCGTCCCTATCAGCTGCTCGTCTCTTCTGTGGCTGTCTGCAGCGGAGGCGTACTTCGTAAAATCATGGAAAAACGGCGTCAGACCGTCCACGATATTCAGATTCAGACAGAAGTGACCAGAAGTGGTGAAGGAGCCGATGAAATTCAAAGTATTCATCTTCATTTTATCGTGAAGGCCGATAATATAAATGAAACCAAGATGGAAAAGAACATGGAGTGGACCCGCAAACATTGCTCCATGGTGCAATCTGTCAAAGACAGCATCGATATTTCGGAGACGTTTGAAATACAGACCGGCTGACAGGAAAAAGAATCAAACAGTCTTTAAACCGGTACAGGAGAGCGAGAAGCATGGCAGGAAACAGGCAGTATGATTTTACAGAAGGCAGTATTATGCGCAAAATGATTCTTTTTGCGTTTCCTATTTTTATCGGGAATCTGCTTCAGAGCTCTTATCAGATTATAGACAGTTTATGGGTCGGTAATTTACTGGGGTCTACAGCGCTTGGAGCCGTGTCGATCTCATCCACCGTTGTCTTTACGATTCTATCCTTTGTCATCGGAATTAACAGCGCCACGCTGACGGTGTTGTCCCAAAGGAAAGGAGCAGAAGACGAAGACGGTCTGAAAAGATCGTTGAACGCGTTTGTCTTTGTTCTCGGTACGTTATCAATACTGCTTGGGGTCATCGGTTTTGTCATGGCACCGCACATATTGACATGGATGGGAACGCCGGAGTCGATGATGACCGATGCAGTCAATTATCTCCGCATTAACTTCACGGGGATATTGTTTTTATTCGGCTATAACTTTATCGGCACCGTTCTTCGTGCAATCGGAGATAGTAAAACCCCGCTTCGTTTTATTACTTTAGCCGTGCTTTTGAATATGATTCTTGACCCATTGTTTATTGCCGGATTTGGCTGGGGGATGGAAGGTGCCGCCTGGGCCACGGTCCTCGCTCAGGGCAGTGCATTTTTGTTTGGAATTATTTATTCCATCGTCAAAAAAGGCCTTCCGTTTACAATTCCGAGCCTTCCTCCGCGGGCGGAATTTCAACGGATTTTTAAACTCGGTCTCCCTTCAGGAGTTTCGATGATGGCCATCTCCGGAGGAGTGCTCGCTATCATGACGGTCGTGACTTCCTTCGGGGAAACAGTCGTGTCCGGGTACGGAGCTGCCCAGCGGCTTGACAGCTTGATCATGATGCCTGCTACAACTCTCGGCTCCGCCATTACGAGTATGTCCGGACAGAATATTGGCGCCTCGCGCTGGGACAGAGTCGGGGATATTGCCAGAAGCGGACTGATCCTTATTTTCAGTGTGTCGCTAACGATCAGCGCCCTTGTCTTTCTCGGCGCTGAACTGTTAATGGGTATGTTTGTCGATGATCAGGCAACAATTTCTTTTGGCGCAGAGTATTTGCGCATTGTGGCTTTCTTTTATCCGTTTCTCGGGATTAATTTTGTCCTCAACGGAATAGTGCGGTCCTCCGGGGCCGTGATGCAGGTGCTCGTTCTTAACATTATTTCGTTCTGGGCGCTGCGTTTTCCGCTGGCCTGGCTGTTCTCTTCGATTTACGGCGAAACCGGCATCGGTATCGGAGTCGGGTGCAGCTTTATATTAAGTTCAGCAGCGGCCGCTGCGTATTTCAAGTTCGGGAAATGGCGGGATATCGATATTTTCCGGGATGAAAAACAGAAAGGATAGTGCGATGGGAACCCCTGTACATGAAAAAAAGCGCCAGATCCATTATCTGAAGCAGAAAATGACGCTGATGCAGGAAGCGCTCGGTGAGATGGAAAACGAGAGCGACCTGCAGAAAGGCGATATCGAACGAATAGAGAAGATACTGCAGGACACTGCAGTGAAACTGCGCCAGTTCAAACAGGACTGGAAGGAAAACGAGGAGAGATAAGCATGGCTGTGTACTTAATCAGACACGGGGAATCCGAAGGAAACCGTAAGGCAAGAGTGCAGGGTGCCGCAGATTTTGAACTGTCGGCCAAGGGCAGGGAACAGGCCCGCCTGCTTGGGGAATCGATGGCTGATCTGACTCTGGACCATTTCTACGCCAGCGATCTAACCCGTGCCAGAGAAACAGCAGCAGGCATAGAGAAATATCAAAAGCAAAAGGCAGTCCCGTCGAAGGATTTCCGTGAGATTTATCTGGGTCCTCTTGAAGGGAAGACGAGAGAAAAGATTTATGAGATGTACCCCAAAGTCCGGCAGACGACGATTCTGCGTTCGGGCCTTGAAGGAACGGAAACCGATGAAGAAATTACGGTCCGCTGCGAAAAGCTGTATCATCTTGTGAAAAGCATCAAAGAAGAAGAAACGGCTGCGATTGTGTCTCACGGCGGATTTTTGACTATCTTTTTGATGTATCTGCTTGCCGGTGAGGACTGGGATAAGCTGCACCGTCCATTTAGAATTGACAATACGGGCGTCAGCAAAATCAGCTGGAAAGACGGCAGACTCACCATTCACTACATTAATCAGTATCACCATTTAAAGTATTAAAAAAAGCCGCGCTCCACATGATATGGTGGAGCGCGGTCTTTTTTCAGCCGTCGTAATAAATCGGGGATCCGGGTCCGAGGTCGATGCCAAGAAGCATCCAGGCAATCAACAGGATGGACCAGATAACCAAAAACCCAATGGAATAAGGGAGCATAACTGAGATTAATGAGCCAATGCCCATATTTTTGTCATACCTTTGGGCAAACGCGATGATGACAGCAAAATACGTCATTAACGGCGTTATAATGTTGGTTGCAGAGTCCGCGACCCTGTACGCCATCTGCGTAAGTTCCGGTGAGTATCCCTGCTGCATCATAATCGGCACAAATACTGGTGCTAACATAGCCCATTTGGCGGAGGAGCTGCCGATAAACAGATTGATGAATCCCGCCATCAGAATAAAGCCCAGGATTAACAGAATACCGTCTGGTTCCCAGCGGTCGAGCAGGTCCGCTCCAGCAACACTGAGAATTGTACCCAGATTTGTTTCGCTGAAATACGCGACAAATTGTCCAGCCGTAAAAGCAAGAACGATAAACATTCCCATCGATGCCATCGTGTCCGACAGCTGGTTGGCAACATCTTTATCGCTTTTGATTGATTTGGTGACAATGCCGTAAACGAGCCCCGGGATGAAGAAAAGAATCAGGATGGTAACTACAAGTTCGCTCATAAACGGAGAATTAACAATACCTCCGTTTTCGCCGCGAAGCGGGGCACCAGCCGGAACAATCAGCAGAGAGAGCAGAATGGCTGATACAAAAAACGAAATGACGGCCCACAGCATTCCTTTCTTTTCAACGGACGTGAGCTCTGGAGATTCCTGCTGTACCTCTCCTTTATAGGAGCCAAGACGCGGCTCTACAATTTTTTCACTGATGAATGTTCCGATGAGGGTCAGCACTACGGTGGAGACTATCATGAAATAATAGTTCATCGCATTGTTCATGCCTTCTGCGTAAGACTCGTCAATCGTAGCCGCGGCCTGAGAGGTTAGTTCTCCGAGCATCGGATCCAGTGCTGACAACAGCAGGTTGGCGCTGAACCCGGCAGATACACCGGCGAATGCTGCGGCAAGACCGGCGAGCGGGTGTCGGCCGAGAGCGGCGAACAGCATCGCACCGAGCGGAGGTAACACAACGTAGCCGGCATCTGTGGCAACATTAGACATAATGCCTGCAAAAATAAGCCCGGCGGTAAGTAATTTGGATGGAATCGACAGTACAAAGCCGCGCAGTGCTGCGCTGATCAAACCTGTCCGCTCTGCCAAACCAATCCCTATCATCGTCGCAAGCACAACACCGAGCGGAGCAAAGTTTATAAAGTTATCGACCATGCTGGTGAATATATACTCAATGCCGCTTCCTGACAGCAGGTTCGTGACAGTAAGCATTTCTCCTTCGGCGGCGGGGTCTTCCACTTGAATATTCAGCGGGGCAAGGACGGCGGACAGTACCGCGATCAAGAGCGCCAAAATAGCAAACAAAGTAATCGGGTGCGGAAGCTTGTTCCCGATGCGCTCTACACCGTCCAGCATGCGCTGCAGCACACTCTTTTTCCTTAAATCGTTCATATATAAAATCCTTTCTAATGAGTACGTCAGCCACCTATTATATACACTGTAAATAAAATTGAAAATATTTTTGCGCAAAAATGTAATAAGGAAGCATAAAAATTTTTTGATAACAGAACCTAGAGAAAAAAGGAGAATCGGTATGCGGGCTTTCACTGCTTTTTTCGTGCTGTTTTTCTGGTTTTGCTTCCAGTGGAATGTGGCGGATGCCGGAGACATCTACAGATGGAATTTCAATCCGGCTGAAAATAATGAGCCGGCTGATACTGAACCGGAATACAAAGAACTCCTTCAAAAATACAACGGTTATTTCATAGGTGAACCGGAGAATAAAACGTTGTATCTCACCTTCGACAATGGTTATGAAGAAGGCTATACCGGAGACATTCTCGATGTGCTGAAAGAAAAAGAGGTGCCTGCTGCTTTTTTCGTGACGGGTCACTATCTGAATTCAGCCCCGGAGCTGGTGGAGAGAATGGAAGATGAAGGCCATATCGTCGGAAATCATTCATGGAGTCATCCGAGCCTTCCGGAATTGAGCCGGGAAGAGTTAAAAAAGGAATTGGAAAAGGTGAACGAGAGGTACCAGAAGCAGACAGGAGGCCCGGCCATGCAGTACCTGCGTCCACCAAAAGGCACATTCAGTGAACGGACCCTTGCTGAGACGGAAAAACTAGGGTACACGAATGTATTCTGGTCGTTTGCGTACGTGGACTGGGAAACCGGCAGCCAGCACGGAGCGGATTATGCCTACCACAGCATTATGAAAAGAGTTCATCCCGGCGCAGTTATGCTTTTGCATTCGGTTTCTGAAGATAATGCCGCAGCGCTTGCACGGGTGATTGATGAATGCCGCAAAGAGGGCTACACCTTTCAGAATCTTGATCACCTCGTTCTTACCTCTGAAGAAAATGTTCCCTTCTTGTAACATGATCATCTTGGATATAAATAAAGTTCCAGAGGACATGTACCCGCGAAAAATCCGGTACGGTCCTCTGGAATCAGTTGTAAGACCCACAGCTGCCGGAGAGCGGCACTGGTGTCTTTGATTATCCATGGTTACCCATTCTGTTTTCCAATTTCTGAAGCAATGGTTTCAAGTGTTGGCACGTCATTGACGTCAAACACGATCCACTGCCTGCTTTTTACGACAAGCACACCGGTTTCGGTGCCGTCCGGCAGGTGGATCGGAAAGCCGAGCCGGCTCTGCAGGGCCGCGTCTTCTGAATCGGTTGATGCAGAGGCCGCCAGTTTTGTTTGACCTTCTTCATAAAAATAAATGCCGGCCCAGTCGATGTAATCTACTTCACGGCATAACGTTCCCACAGTCTCCGAAAGTGGAGAATCTGTGAGGGATTGATGAAGGGATCCCAGAATACGGATTGTTGCAAGATCTGTAGCGATAGTCATTCGTATGTACCCCCCTTTTTTCTGACAGGAATACTTTTATTCTATCAAACAGCTTCCATACTCCGGACTAGTAAGTTTAGGAAATAAGCGTAAGCATGGTACAATGAAAAGAAAAAAGGAGGGCCGGATGATGTGGAACGAAGAAATCAGCCTGCCCCGGAACTACAATGTGCCTGTCATGCTTCGGCGTCTCGGCGCAGATCCGCTGCACAACCTCGACGAGAAAGAGGAGAGGCTGAAAATCCCGGTCGTACATAATGGAAAATCCGAAGGTATCACACTCCGTTTTCACCGGACCGAAGAGGGGTACAACGTGAATCTGACGGGAGACACGGTACCTCCCGATGCCGCCTGCGCAAAGGCTGAATCTATTTTTTTATGGAACCGGCCGCTTGAAACAATCAATGAACATTTTTATTCAACGGATCTTGCGCCGTTGTTTGAACGGTTTGCCGGGACGCCGCTCGTCTGTGAATTCGAAACGTACGGGTGCCTTATGAAAACGATTATACATCAGCAGCTGAACATGTCGTTTGCTTATACGTTGTCGTCCCGTTTTGTAGAGACATACGGGGAGATGATCGATGATGTCTGGTTTTATCCGGAGCCGGAACGCATTGCAGGGCTTGAGCCGGAAGAACTGAAACAGCTCCAGTTCAGCCGCAGCAAAGCAGAATACGTCATTGATACGTCCAAAATGATAGTGGAAGGAAAGCTGGATCTTGAGACACTTAAAGAAAAGCCGGATGAGGAAATCATGAAGACACTAACCGCCATCCGCGGCGTCGGCCCGTGGACGGCTCAGTGCTTTTTGCTCTTCGGACTGGGGCGTCCGGATCTGCTTCCGGCAAAGGACATCGGTATACAAAATGGTCTGAAACATCTATGGAGCAGGGAAGACAAACCATCCGTGCAGGAAATTCAGGAGAAGAGCAAAGAATGGTCCCCCTACGCCAGCTACGCCGCGTTGTATATATGGTTAAGTACTGAATTCAACTGAAATAGCGGAGGAGAACCAATCGTAATACATGATAAGTACTTAGAGAAGGAGATATGATATATGGAACAACAGGGATGCATGAAATGCGGTCATGAGGAAGCCGGCACAAAAGAAATTGCCGTATCAGGAACCGGATTCAGCCGTTTTTTTGATGTGCAGAATAATCGTTTTATCGTCGTTTACTGTAAAAACTGCGGCTACTCGGAAATGTATAATGCCCAGGTGAGCGGTACATCGAAAGTGCTTGACTTTTTTCTTGGAGGATGAAAACTGTAAAAAGGGGGAAGGCGCTTGTTGGATAAACACAACGCTTTGGATCGTACGTTTTCATCGATGGAAGAATTGGCGGACTGCATCAGTGAAATGATGCAGGGACCGGTCACCGTGGAAGACAGCAGTCACCGCCTTCTGGCTTACAGTACCCATGACGATCATACCGATGCGGCCAGAGTATCCACCATCATTGGAAGACGCGTTCCGGAACATGTCATTAACAAGCTGTGGAAAGAGGGCATTCTACCGGCACTTCACCAGAACGAAGAGCCGGTGCGTATTCCTGAAATCCACGATATAGGTCTAGGGAGAAGAATGGCAGCGCCGGTCAGAAACAACAAAGACATCCTCGGTTACATATGGGTGCTTGAAGGCAGTCGTTCGTTGGAAGAGCAGGATGCCGCGTTTTTAAAAAAAGCCGCCGCCAAAGCGATTGTACAGCTGCAGACCAGCCATACCGCAATGCAGCAGCACCGTCGTGACTATTTCTGGCGGCTGTTGACCGGTGATGCAGCACAAGAAGAAGAGATTGCCGGACAGCTTTCGAACTGGTTCAACGCTCTTCCGTCCCGCAGCGCCGTTATTGTACTGGAGTCCGGGATAACACTTGATGATTCCCTTTATGACAAAATAATTTATGTGATGAATACGTCCAGAAAAGTGAAAAGTTATTTTCATACGAGAGATCAAAACAGAATCGTATTTCTGGCCGAACCGGTCTATCCTTATTCAGAAGAGGGCATCCGCCTGTTTCTGCACGATTTTCCAGTCATGATGAAGGAGCGGTTTCAGATGGAGGAGATACAGCCCGGAGCAGGAAGTGTGTACCGGAGTCTTTCCCGCATCAAACAAAGTTACGAAGAAGCGCTTCACGTTCTGGAAGTGAACCGGCAGCTGCCCGGGGACCGTCCGCCGTTTCTGCAGTATGAGGAACTTGGTTTTTACCGGTACGCCGATGTTATAAAGAAGAAGAAAAACAGAGACCCCGAGGGCGATCCATCTCTGGCAGCACTTCATGAGTATGATGAAGCAAATCAAACCGAGCTGTTTGATAGTCTCCGTACGTTTTTGCATGTAGATGGCAATATGAAAAAAGCGTCGGAAATGATGCATGTGCATGTGAACACGATGTCCTACCGCATCAGGCGGGTGGAAAACATCATTCAAAAAGACTTAAAAAATGCCTATCACAAGTTGTCGCTGCTGCTGGAAATGACCATGGAAGAGATGAAATAGGAAGAACCATCGATTGTGAAATTTCACAAATTGGATCGTTTTATTTCTGGAAGCTTCACGATGCGTACCCTCTGTTTTTTCGGCTATACTAAAAACAGAAGTTATCAGCGGAGGTGAATGCTAGTGATTATCGGAATCCCAAAAGAAATTAAAAATAACGAAAACCGGGTGGCTATGACACCTGCAGGCGTGCATTCCTTTGCAGAAGCTGGTCATCACGTGCTGGTGGAAACATCGGCAGGGGAAGGAAGCGGATTTTCAGACGCGGAATATGAAGAAGCTGGAGCCAAAATTGAAACGGAAGCTGCTGATGTATGGAACAACGCAGATCTTGTGCTGAAAGTAAAAGAGCCTCTGGCACCGGAATTTTCTTATTTCCGGGAAGATCTGCTGCTGTTTACGTATCTTCATCTCGCGGCTGAACCTGACCTTGTTCATGCGCTGGTCGAGTCCGGCATGACGTCGGTTGCTTATGAAACAGTGGAAGTAAACGGAACACTGCCGCTTTTGACACCGATGAGTGAAGTGGCAGGGCGGATGTCCTCCCAAATCGGGGCGCAGTTTCTCGAAAAGTCAAAAGGCGGAAAAGGAATCCTGTTATCCGGTGTACCAGGTGTTAAAAGAGGAAAAGTAACGGTCATCGGCGGAGGAATCGTCGGAACCAATGCCGCGGTTATTGCCCAGGGGCTTGGTGCCGATGTCACGATTGTCGATGTAAATCCGGGGCGTCTGCGTGAGATTGACAATCTGTATCACGGCGCCATCCGCACAATGATGTCCAATCCGATGAATATTGCAGAAGAAGTGAAACATTCCGATCTTGTTATCGGCGCGGTACTCATCCCCGGGGCTAAAGCTCCGAGACTGGTGACCGAAGAGATGGTTAAATCGATGACACCGGGATCGGTTGTTGTTGATGTGGCCATTGATCAGGGCGGCATTATTGAAACGGCAGATACAATGACGACCCACGACCAGCCTACCTATACAAAGCATAATGTTCTTCATTACGCGGTTGCCAATATGCCGGGAGCCGTTCCCCGGACTTCAACCATTGCGTTGACGAATGTGACACTTCCTTATGCGCTGGAGATTGCAGGCTCCGGAATTCACAAAGCGGCAGCAGACAACCCTGCTCTTGAAAAAGGAATTAACACTGCCGGAGGGGCCGTCACATACAAGGCTGTAGCCCAAGCCCTCGGTTATCCCCATACCGAAGTATCCGAAGCGATGAAAAGCTGAGAAGAATGATAACCTGCTGATGCTGTCAGCAGGTTTAATTCATTATAAGGGTTTCTATTGAAAAAAATAAGCATTTGACTTACAATGAAAGAGAAATGAAGAAAAGGAGTCCGCAGTATGTATCAGGAAGAACGGATGGAAGCCATTCTTCGGCATCTGAAACAGCATCAACGCATGAGCATTCAGGAAATGTGCCGTCAATTCAATATTTCGCGGGATACAGCACGGCGGGATACGGTGAGGCTGGCGGAGCAGGGAATGGTCGTACGAACCCATGGCGGCGTCATGCTTTCAGCTGTCAAAGAAACATTAAAAGGGTACGGCGAGCGGCTGGAACGTGCTTCAACAGAGAAGCGGGATATTGCCGTGGAAGCAGCTTCACGTATTAAACAGGATGAAACAATCATGCTGGATGCTTCCACAACCGTTCAGTTCACCGCAGAGCAGATCACCACCTTCCCGCTTACCGTCATTACAAACTCGGTGGAAAATGCGGAGCGCCTTCCTTATCAGATGGAAACAGACATCTATCTGCTTGGTGGGCGCCTGCACCCTGAACATCGTTTTTTATACGGTCCCGGCACATTGGAAAAATTGGGCGGGTATTACGCGGACCGTGCCTTTATAGGCGTCATCGGGGTCTGTGAGGACGGATTTTACTATGCGCATGAGGAAGATGCTGCTGTGAAGCAGAAAATGGCGGACCGCGCCGGTAAAGTTTACGTACTGGCGGATCACACTAAGTTTTATAAGAAGCATTTTTACCGGGGGATGGAACTTGCAGAAGCAGATGCTGTCATTACAGACATTCTGCCTCCGCCGGAGATGCAGAAAGTGCTGCAGGAACACGGCGTTGAACTGATCACTGCCGGGCAGCGTTAAACCACAGTATCGGCGTCACCTCTAAAAGGGCGTTACGATATACAGGAGGCTTCTCCAATTTTGGAGAAGCCTCTTTTTGGCATGATCCTTCTCCATGATATAAAATTCGACAGCTGATAGAAAGAAGCTTGTCATGATAAAATGGAATAGGCTTCATGCCCTGCCATCTTTAATCGATGCAAATAAGATGACAGTAATACCAAAACGATACCCCAATGAAGGAGTTGGCAGGAACGATGTCATATCATGTGTATAAGGGTGAGGTCACGCACCCGGAACATCATTTACCGCTCTTGATTTATTATAATGCAGAGGAAGAAACGTTCTGCTTTTCAACGGTTGATTTTCAGGAAAACCGACCGCCCATCTGTGATTTTCAATACCCCGCAAAATCAATAAAAGAAGTAAGGACGTTTTTGAAAAAAATCGGCATGGATGCGGAAAATGTCGAATTCAAAACGCAGTTTCTTCATTAACGATTGCGGATAAAAAGATAAACAATCAAGCCGATAAGCGGAAAAAACAGCGTGCCGAGAAGGATCAGCAGGGCGAATTCCTTGCTGTTCCCTTTCGCGACCGCGTCACGGTATGCCCAGATACTTGTAATAATGTTCAATAGAAACAACAAAACCAGGAATAACAGAAAAATGGCGAAAATGCCTAATCCCAAAAACTCCATATTTTTCTCCTCCAATTTCTTATGATTAAGTATGTATCACACTGTACGAGGGTGTTCCTGTCTTGGTTTCAGGAAATATGCCGTTTTCCGGATGATTATCCCATCCCTCTCCCTGAGTACCTGGCTGAAAGAAAAAGCAGCTTCCATAAAGGAATACTGTCTTCCCTTTGGAAACTGCTCATTCTCACCAAACCTGTTAGGTATGTGTCTCAATCGTCGTCTACAGGATATACCCCGTTTTCATCATGAACTTCACGGCCGCTGAGCGGCGGATTGAATACGCAGATCATTCTCATGTCTTTTGTGGCCCGGAGCATGTGGTCGTCATGCTGATCCAGCGCATACACCGTATCGGCAGAGATAGGGTGGATTTTATTGTCACTAAGTGTCTCCACTTCCCCTTCTCCTTCAATGCAGTAGACGGTTTCAAGATGGTTTTTGTACCAAATATGAGTCTCTGTGCCTGCGCGTATAATCGTATCGTGAACAGAGTATCCCATGTTGTCCTGCTTGAGAATGAGACGCCGGCTGACCCAGTTGCCGTCATCTACTTCCTGATCAGTGCCGATAATGTCTTCGAGTTTTACTACTTTCATGAAAAAAGCCTCCTCGTGTAGTGCATAGCATGTTACATAAATGGAGAAGGCCTGATCTGTTTATCCTTCCAATCAAGGCCTTCCCAGATTAATTACGTTTATTATAAAGCAGATTTTTTTAGAACGGAGTTCCGGGTGGTACTGCCAAAGAACGTAACGCTCTTCGCTTAACGTTCTGGATTCAGGGTGTTTTTCTAAGTCGTTACAGGATTTTTTTCTTCGACTGCTTTTTCCATTGCCTTTTCCAGAATAGCGAGGCCCTTATCAAGATTCTCGTCATCAATCGTAATAGGCGGGAACAGCTTGAAGACTTCATCATCGGATCCGGCTGTTTCCATAATCAGACCGTGTTCAAAGCATTTTGCCGCTACGGCATCCGCCATGTCTTCTACGCCGCACGCAATACCCTGCATAAAGCCGCGGCCTCTGTGGGTTCCCTGGAGCTGCGGATATTTGTCCATCATGTTGTTCAGGAATGTGTAAATCCGTTCGGACTTATCCTGAACGCTTTTACTGAGGGTGTCGTCTTTCCAGTAGTTCAGAGCTTCCATTCCTGTGACGAACGCCATGTTGTTGCCACGGAATGTACCGTTATGTTCTCCAGGCTCAAACTTGTCATAATCCGGATGAATCAAGGTGAGCGCGAGCGGCAGACCGTAGCCGCCGATTGATTTGGAAAGGCAGACAATGTCCGGTGTTATGCCTGCCGGTTCAAAACTAAAGAATGTTCCGGTACGGCCGACACCTGCCTGAACATCATCAACGATTAAAAGAATGTCCCGGTCCCGGCAGATTTTTTCTATTTTTTGAAGCCATTCCATGCGTGCAGCGTTCAGGCCGCCTTCTCCCTGCACCGTCTCGAGAATAAAGGCTGCCGGCATTTCGACGCCGCTTCCGTTATCATCCAGAATGCGTTCGATGAAATCTGTTTCCTGTTCCATATCATTCAGATAGTTGTCAAACGGCATTGTATAGGAGTGACTAAGTGGAATACCGGCGCCGCCTCGTTTAAATGCGTTCCCGGTTACAGAGAGTGCACCGATTGTCATGCCGTGGAAACCGTGCGTGAAACTGACTACATTTGTACGTCCTGTTACTTTGCGGGCAAGCTTCAGAGCACTCTCCACGCTGTTAGTACCTGTCGGCCCGGGAAACATAACTTTGTAGTTCAGGTTGCGTGGTTCGAGAATAACGTCATGGAATTTTTGAAGAAACTCCCCTTTAGTTTTTGACGCCATATCCAGAGAATGGGTGATGCCGTCCTCCTGGATGTAATCGAGAAGTTTCTGTTTCATGTTTTCATCATTGTGACCGTAATTCAGGGCGCCGGCTCCGGAAAAGAAATCAATATATTCGTTTCCGTCCATATCCCATAACTTACATCCTTTTGCTTCATGAAACACAGTAGGAAAACCGCGGACATAACTGCGTACTTCTGACTCGTACTTCTCAAATATACCAAGGTCGTTTTCATTCATTATAATGATGGATCCTCCTTCGTGATCTCCTTTAATGACAGAACCATTGTCTTTTATTGATGAATAGGTCCGATGCGGAATGTTAACTCAGCTTCGTGTTCGTCTCCTGGAAAAAGCTCTTCTGCGAAACATTCGGAAACCTCACAGTTTGTGCCATGGTTTCTGGCGGTCTTGTTAAACAGCGCCTGGGACGCTTCATTGGACGGTGTGACAGTAGCTTCCAGATATTTCACATCTTTGTCGGCAACACGTTCCAGCAGTTCATTAATCAAACGGGATGCCAGACCTTTTCCACGCTGGGAAGGATCCACGCCTACCTGCCATACAAAAACAGTATCCTGTTTTTTAGGAGGGATAAAAGCTGTGACAAACCCTGCAAGTTCTCCTTTGTCCTTTGCAACAACACACGTTTCAGCGAAAAATTCGCACATCATGATGTATTTGTAGGACGAATTCAGATCAAGTGTGGAATTCTTGACGAGCTCCCACATGTCTCTGCCATCTTCGACCTGAGGCTTTTCAAAAGTTAATGCATCCATTGTCACGGTAGTGCCATTCTGTTTTGTTTCCATCTTTTGATCACCTTCGTTTTGATTAATAAGAACTTTAATAACTTATTCCTCCCGAGTGTGAATCTTTAACTTTCTGCTTCCTGCCTGTAATCTTGTTCCGGAAGGATCCGGACCGGCAGGAAATGTTTGTTATCCCGTGTTTCTTGTTTAATCATAGGATGCTCAGAAAAAAAATTCAAATGCAGTTGAATTGGATTAATTGCGCTTACTAAGCGTTATTAAGCGTTGCACTTAATAAAGACAGTCACGCTTACATAATGCTTGGGTATAGTAGGTTATACAGCCGATTTGAAACATACGGTTCCGGCTTTTCCTTTTGTACCGCTGGATTTGAGACCTTTGACGAGATCAAAATCTTTTTTCAAAAAAATCAGCCGATTTAAGGTTTGGAATGTCATGGAATAGGTAATGGAAGCGGTAGACTTCATATTAAAGGAGGCAGTTTTATGGACCGCTCTCAAACGAGAGTCTTAATTGAAGAGGTGATCAAAGATCTGAAACAAAAAGAAGATTTTCTGGAGATGGACAATCCTTCAGAGCGTGACATGACGCTGGAGTCTGCCGGCGAGATACTTAAAACGACGGATAAAATCATCAAAAGTTATATTCGTGTGTCCCGTGAGGATGGCGGAATTATGCGGATTCCGGCATATCGGGTGCAGCACAATAATATAAGCGGATTCTATAAAGGCGGAATTCGTTTCAGTGATAATATAGAAGAAAGTGAGGTGGAAAATCTCGCCATTCTCATGACCCTTAAGAATGCCCTCCACGGGCTTCCGTTCGGGGGAGCGAAAGGCGGCGTTGATATCAATCCGCGTGACTTTACCGAGCGCGAACTGAATCTTGTCAGCAAAAAATACGTACAGCGCTTTGCTCTGAATATCGGACCAACTCAGGATATTCCCGCGCCGGATCTTGGAACGAATGAGCGTATTATTGACTGGATGGTGGGAGAATACAAAACGATACATCCAGGGCAGGCGTACAGCGGATCGTTTACAGGAAAAAGCGTTGAAAATAACGGTGCAAGAGGACGCCGGGAATCTACGGGCGTTGGTACGTTTCTCAGTTACTTCTACTTATTGAATGAATGGTTTCCAAACAAACGAGGCAGTGATGATCCATATAATGAGTCACGCTCAAGTCAGTGGGAAACCCTCAATCGTCTCCACGAAAAAATCGACCGCAATGATCCGGTCGATGTGGCGGTTCAGGGTTTTGGAAATGTCGGAAGCGTCGCGGCACTTGAAGCTTATAACTGCTCGGAAGCCAAGCATAGAGTAACGGCTGTATCTGATCAGTTTGTCACCCTCACCAATCCAGAGGGACTGAATATCAAAAAGCTGCAGGAATATAACAATAAATTTAAACGGCTGCCGAATACAAAAGAGCAGTTTGAAGAATATAATATCACCGCTGAAGCCGCCGGCCCTAAAGCCGTCCTGACCTCGGATGTAGACGTTTTGATTTTTGCGGCCGTGGAAGATCAGGTGACAAAAGAGAATATGAAAGATATCAAAGCCGACATTCTCGTAGAAGGAGCGAACGCGCCGGTATCGGTTGAGGCGGATCTGCATCTGCAGGAGCAGGGCGGCATCATCATTCCTGATATTCTTGCCAACGCCGGCGGGGTGCACGTTTCTTATCTTGAATGGAAGCAGAGCCGTGTGACGGAAATGTATTCCCAAGATGAGATTGTGAAAGAAATGGGATCGCAGATGAAGTCTACGCTCGAGAAAGTATATGAAGAGTATTTTCATGAAAAAGAACACACCATGCGCTTCACCTGCTACTCCCTCGCTCTTCGCAGACTCACGTCGCTGCTCTATAAGCACGGGAAGTTGTTTTAAATAGAACGGAACGTGTCAGTGTGAAAAAATGTAGAAATAAAAAATCCGAACGGTGGTACAGCTTACTGCGTAGAACAGGGAGCCGCTCCGTTCGGATTTTTTGAAGCCGGGGTTAAGAAGTGATGTTGTCCAGGGCTTTGTCGAGCGTCGGATAGGTAAAGGTGTAGCCATGCGCGAGCGCTTTTTGAGGTATAGCTTTCTGCCCTTTGAGAATCAACAGGCTCATTTCGCCGATCAGGTTCCGGATGAAAAACGCAGGCACCGGGGCCCAGTGCGGCCGGCCGAGAGCGGCGGCCAGTTTCTTTCCGAAGTTTTTCATCTGCTCCGGATTCGGCGCGGTTACATTGAGCGGACCTTCCACATTTTCATGAACAAGCGCAAAATGGAGTAGTTGAATAACGTCCTGAAGGTGCACCCAGGAATACCACTGATTTCCGGAGCCGATCGGGCCACCTGCGAAACATTTATAGGGAAGCATCATGAGAGGAAGCGCCCCTTCGGACTCATCGAGAATCAGCCCAAATCTCGCGTAAACGGTACGAACTCCCTCTTCCCGGGCACGGGAGGCTTCTTTTTCCCAGTGCTCACAGACGTACTGCAGAAAATCCCTGTCCGCCGGACTGCTCTCTTCCGTGAACTCAGCGGTTCTGGATGTTCCGTACCAGCCGACTGCCGATGCATTCACGAGCACTCCCGGTTTGTGGTCCATGAGGCCGATGAACCGGTTGATTTCCCTTGCCGCGTCCAGACGGCTCTGCAGGATGGACTTCTTATTCTCCGACGTCCAGCGTTTATTAATGGAAGTGCCTGCGAGGTTCACGACGGCATCCAGAACGGGCAGGTGGTTTTCCGGGCGGGATTCAGGCTGGAGCCATTCGACGAAGGTGATCAGATCTTTATTCTGTTTGCTGGTGCTGTTTCTTGTTAAAATATAAACATGATGCCCAAGTCCGGTAAGGTATCCGGTTAAAGCGGAGCCAATAAAACCGGTACCTCCGGCAACCGCAATATTCATGTTACATTCCCCTTTCGATAGGTTCGGGTTGAAGTATCCTTATCTTGGTCATTTATACCCTGATTGGATAGCAAGTAATCACGTCACCGTTTCAAATTCCAGTCTGGAAGCGAGGAAACGTTTATGAAAATCGCCAAACTGACAACGCAGCAAAAACGATCGGACCGTTTTAATGTCTTTTTGAAAGACGGAGAAAAAGAAGAATACGCGTTCAGCGTAGACGAACAGGTTCTTGTAGAGTGGCAGCTTCAAAAAGGAATGATCCTGTCCGAGCAGGACATCGAAGCTATTAAGGCGGCTGATCAAAAGCGTAAATGCTGGAATGACGCGCTTCACTATTTAGCCAGTTCAATGCGTACGGAATACCAGGTAAGACAGTATCTGTACCAAAAAGAATATGAACCCGAAGCAGTGGAAAAAGCGATCAGCCGTCTGAAAGAATACCGATTCCTTCAGGATGAAGAATTTGCGATGGCTTTTGTCCGCACTAAAATGAATACATCGGATAAAGGGCCGGTGGTTATCAAAGAACAACTTTATCAAAAAGGGGTGTCAGAGCACCTTGCCGAGCAGGCGCTTCTGCAGTTCACGCCGGACATGCAGCTGGAAGCCGCGGACACCTTTCTCGAAAAAAAAGGTAAACCCAAGAAGAATGAGTCTGCTTCAGCAATGAAAATAAGGCTCATGAATGCCATGATAAGAAAAGGTTTTTTCCGTGAAACTGCAGAAGAAGCCTGGAACAAAGCGGCTTTGGAGCAGCCGGAGGATGAAGAGCGGGAAGCAGTATTCCAGCAGGGGGAGAAGGCACTGCGGAAATGGAAAGACAAATATGACGGCTATACGCTGGAAATGAAATTGAAGGAACATTTATACCGGAAAGGTTTTCCGCTTTCTTTTATTCAGGAGTTTCTGGAGGACGTCAGAGAAAGGAGACAGCAGGATGAAGAAGAAATACAGTCAGATGACCGAACAGGAATTATGGGACGAAATCCGTGAACTTCATGAGAAGTCAAATAAAGCTCAGCAGCTTGGGAATGCGAGTGATTTCGCCATTCAGGAACAAAGACGTATCATGGCGGAAGCGTATTTACTGAATCCCGATGATTTCATGGCCGGGCAGCGCTATTCCCTCAAGCAGGAGGCAAATACTTTTTTTGTGAAATATTATAACGGGGTATTCGCTTGGGGGTTCAGAGAACGATCGGACAAGCTGGAAGCGGTGCCGATTTCACTCTTGGATAAGGTGAAACCAACGTCGTTGTAGAAAGGGTGATAAAGATGGAACCTGTTTTCGAGAGGCTGACCGACCAGCTGAGGCTCTTGAATCCGGAGTTAAGTGCAGAGGAGGCAAGGAGCTGGGTTGAGCATTTATGGGAAGACTTTGAAACCACCCGCGCCAGGTCCGGCCGGGAGTACAAAGGACCGGAAGTTACCGAGACAATTGTAAAGAAGTGGCTGGAACAATACGGACCCCACCTCCACCGGTACGAACCAACCAACAGCAGATTCAAAAATGTATAGAGAATAAACAAGGAGAAAAACTTATCGTTTTTCTCCCTGCTTTAACTTTTTTTCCAATGTTTCGTCGCTGTAGATCCAGCCGGTGTAGGACGTGTGAATGGATAAATCCTGATTCATCCGAACGACGGCAACAAAAGGATAATAACCTTTGCTTCGGTAACGAAGGTCAATGAATTTCACTTCCCAGCCGCTGCCGGACTCGTGGACAATCCAGCGGTACGTCGGTGAAAACGAGAGAAAGGCAGCCAGATTTTTGTCCTCACGGGCTTTATTGATGACCCTGTCCTCAGGGATAGGCTCAAATGGATAGCTCTCCAGATAGCGGAGCCTGGCATTACGGACTTCTGTGACGTGAAGCCTGTCAGTGGTGCGGATGACCAGATGCCACTTGTACCAGTTAAATGTAGGGGAAATAAAAAAATGCGTCGCTCCGGGATGAAACTGCCGGGCCAGCTGCAGCACCTTGTTTTTGGCGAGACTACGCCATATATAATAAAAAATCAGGCCGGTATACAGCAGAATCATCGTTATCCCCGGAGGAGCCCCGTACCGCCATAATATAAACGCGAAAATGTGGGCAAAAAAGATAAGTGGATCAAAAATATTGATGACCCCGAGTGCCACCCATTTCTTGTTGAATGGGGAGAGCGCCTGGGTGCCGTACGCGTTAAAAATGTCAACAAAGACGTGCAGAAACACCGCCAGAAAGGTCCAAAGCCAAAGATGTATAAAGGACACTTCCGGTGAAAAAGCGAAAACGGTACCAGCCACAGCCAGCGGCCAGAGCAGAACAGCCGGAATCGAATGGGTCGGTCCTCTGTGATATCGTATGTAGACGGCGTTGTTTTTCAGCTTCAGTACTGTATCAAAATCCGGAGCCTGGGAGCCGATGATAACAGCTGCCATGACAGTCTGCATGGAAGCGGAAGACTCGGAAACGACCGGATCGAGTGCAGCAAGTGCACCAATTCCGACCCCCATCACAACATGTGTGGCTGTATCCATTCGCGGTGTCCTCCTTCAATCACGTTGGGTAAACCGATTACTCCGCATTTTCCCGGCTGTATTAGTTATACCCGATTATAGAACGCATCAAAAGGGGAATAAAACCGTATGCAGAAAAAAATACATATCTTTATAGAGTATAAAATTGCCGCCGGCAAAGAGCAGCGGTACAGGCAGCTCATGGAGGAAACAGCCCAAGCCCTTGACGCCTTAGGTGCTTCTTCTTTCCAGTGGCTGGAAGCTGTTGATCAAGACAGATTATATGTAGAAATGTTCGAACTCGAAAGCCTGTCTGTCTATCATACCGTAAAAGAGGCCCGTCGTTCAAAGAATCATCCGGTGTTCGGAAAATTGGACGAATGTCTGGAAGGCGGCCTGGACCATCTTCATTGCTGGGGATTTGTGTCCAAAAATGATGAACTGGAAGAAAAGCTTGGAGGAACGTGACATGCACACATACACCGATGATGAAACAATTCATGCCTTTCAGGATGCTCTGCTGTCGTGGCACAGCCATCATAAACGGGAACTGCCGTGGCGGCAGGACCAGGACCCCTACAAAGTGTGGGTCTCTGAAATTATGCTGCAGCAGACAAAAGTAGATACCGTTATCCCGTATTTTCATCATTTTATGAATGAATTTCCAACCCCGGAAGCTCTCGCGTATGCTGAAGAGGAAAAGGTGATGAAAGCATGGGAAGGTCTTGGTTATTATTCCAGAGTACGTAACCTGCAGACTGCAGTGAAAGAAGTGGTGGAAGAATACGGAGGCAGAGTCCCGGAAGACCGGGATGCTTTTTCGTCGCTGAAGGGGGTAGGACCGTACACGTCAGGGGCGGTGCTCAGCATCGCTTACGAAAAACCCGAACCTGCAGTAGATGGAAACGTGATGCGGGTGTTCTCGCGGATTTTCAATATTTCCGATGATATAGGGAAAGCAAAAACAAGAAAACGATTTGAATCTCTTGTGGCTCCATTTCTGGAAGAGGTGAAGCCGTCTGAATTTAACCAGGCCGTGATGGAACTTGGCGCGCTCGTTTGTACGCCGAAATCCCCGGGTTGTCTGCTTTGTCCGGTTCAGGATTTCTGTGAAGCGCGCCGGGCAGGTACGGCGGAAGATCTTCCGGTGAAAGCAAAAAAGAAACCTCCGAAAGCTAAAGATATGGCTGCTGCGGTGGTGAAAAATGAACACGGACAGATTCTTATTCATCAACGCGGGGAGACGGGGCTGCTTGCCAGACTCTGGGAGTTTCCAAATACGGAGGTGCCGGAGGGCAGGAAGCGGACAGAAGCGTTGGAACATTATCTTGCCGGCGAATACGGAGTGACCGCTCAGGTTAAAGAACCGGTTCAAAAAGTGGAACATGTTTTTTCTCATTTAATATGGTACATCACCGTCTTTGAAGCGTGGACTACAGAAAGTAATGTACAGGATCCGGACAGCCGGTGGGTAACTTGGGAGGATATAAATCAGTATGCCTTTCCTGTATCCCATCAAAAAATACTCGAAGAACGAAAAGAAAAGGAGACCTCATCATGGATTTAGGACTGAAAGGAAAACGTGTACTCATTACTGGTGGTTCAAAAGGAATAGGTAAAGGAATTGCTGCCCGCTTTCTCGCCGAAGAAGCAGAAGTTGCGATTGCAGCAAGATCAAAAGAGGGGTTGCAGCAGGCGCAGGAAGAACTGGGAGACATGCACTTGATTCAGGCGGACTTGAAGGAAGAATCAGAGCGGGATCGTGCATACAGCGAAGCGGTCGAAGCGCTTGGTTCGATCGACATTCTTGTCAACAATGTCGGCGGAAGCAGCGGCGGCAGTATTGAAGAAACGCCGCTCTCTTCTTTCGAAGAGGCCATCCAGCTGAACTATTTATCGGCAGTTCAGTTCAGTAAGGCTGTTCTTCCCGCCATGAAAGAAGATAAGAGCGGCAGCATTATTAATATCTCTTCTATTTTCGGAAGGGAATCCGGCGGGAAGGCCACCTATAACAATGCAAAAGCAGCCATGATCAGTTTTACGAAAGCGCTCGCTGATGAAGCAGCACCTTTTGGGGTGTGGGTAAACTCGGTTGCTCCAGGGGCCATTCTTCATCCGAGCGGCAACTGGCAGAAGCGTCTGGAGGAAAATCCGGAAAAAATCAATCAGTTTGTAAAGGAACAAATCCCTGCCGGACGTTTTGGGACGGTTGAGGAAATTGCCGATGTGACTGCCTTTATGGCGTCGGAACGAGCGTCGTGGGTAACCGGGGCAAGCCTTAATGTCGACGGGGGACAGTCCAACATGAACATGTAATAAAACATTCAGTGAGGAGGCTTTCTCATATTCCGTTTAGGATCGTCATTCAGAATACGGGCCTCCTCCATTTTTTGTTTCGTTTCCGGAGTTCCGAGTTCATAAATCTTCTCCAGCACATGGTCCATGCCCCGCTGAAATTCACGGCGGTCGTCTTCTTCAATGGATTCGTCAAAATGACGGAACGTGAGCAGGTTGCGCGATTCCAGGTCGTGATCCTGTGTTTCATTTAAAAGCACATCCAGGGATTTGAGCTCCTCCGGATCGGCCTCAATTTCGTATTGAATCAGATTGCTGTCCGGTATTTTCACGCGGCTGACATCATCCATGCTGATTGGATTCAGGTTCACGTAGTACGTTTGTTTATCCAACGTTTTCTGCCTCCTGTTTTATACGTGCCATTACTATCCCGCGAATGGACAGGTTTTATACGTTACACCAGTCCCTGACTCCGGAAAAATTCCTTTGTTTCCGGGGCGCCCAGCTCATAAATTTTCTGATACAGCTCCTGCATTTCTGTTTTCATTTCATGCTTGGCCTGATCAGCTTTCGTTTCATCATGCACACGTGCCATGATATCTGTGCCACTTAATTCTTCATGCTGCACCTTGTTTATCATTTTCTCCAGTTCATGTTTTTCATTAGGTGTGGCGTGTATTTCGTACTGAATGGTATTTTCACTTGTTTTGATGTCGGTAATGCCCATCATAGGCTGCTCAAGCTCGACATAATACGTAAGACGTTCCACGGAAATTCTCCTTTCCAGCACTTTTTGAAAGATTATACCCGGTGCGGCAGGAAATTACACTACAGGAATCCCTTCATGGAATATACGTTTTTTACATTATTTTTGTGGGATGGCTGGAGCGTATACGTTATAATGATGTGGTGCTTAGAAAGGAGGAGACGATGGAACAAAAAACAGCTCTCGTCACCGGAAGTACCCGCGGCATCGGCAGGGAGATTGCTCTGAAGCTGGCTGCAAAAGGATATAATATTGTTATTAATTACGCACGAAGTAAAAGTGCGGCTATTGAAACCGCAGAAGAAATTGAAACATACGGTGTGAAAGCATTAACGGTGAAAGCAAATGTAGGAAAACCGGAAAAAGTAAAGGAATTATTTTCCGCTGTTGAAGAACAATTCGGACGTTTGGATGTATTTGTAAATAATGCTGCTTCCGGCGTTCTGCGTCCGGCAATGGAACTGGAGGAAAGCCACTGGGACTGGACGATGAATATTAACAGCAAGGCGCTTCTTTTCTGCGCTCAGGAAGCAGCAGCGTTGATGGAAAAGAACGACGGAGGAAAAATAGTCAGTCTTAGTTCACTCGGAGCGCAGCGTTATTTAGAAAATTACACAGCGGTGGGCGTATCCAAAGCCGCTGTAGAGGCGCTCACAAGGTATCTGGCAGTGGAACTTGCGGAAAAGGGAATTGTCGTCAATGCGGTTTCCGGAGGTGCGGTGGACACAGATGCTCTTGTTCATTTTCCGAACAGGGAGGAGCTGCTTCGTGAAGCAGAAGAACGGACACCGGCCGGAAGAATGGTGACCACAACGGATCTTGCCGACGGGGTAATGTTTCTGTTGTCGGATGAAGCGTCCATGATTCGGGGGCAGACGATTATTATTGATGGAGGCATTTCGCTTTTAACCTGATATTACCACCACCGTTATGGATAATCTGCCGGATGAGCGGGCAG
This sequence comes from Salibacterium qingdaonense, assembly GCF_900114715.1. Lineage (GTDB taxonomy): Bacteria > Bacillota > Bacilli > Bacillales > Marinococcaceae > Salibacterium > Salibacterium qingdaonense. The sequence goes on along the minus strand of NZ_FOTY01000012.1, from coordinate 9,302 downwards.
ATTAATCGATGTGGGGGTGATGAAGAATGGCTATGAACAACCAGCAGCAAAACAACGCTTCACAAACCGACGCTAAGAAGGTACGCCGTCAAAACGCGGCTTCTGCTCAAAATCAAAGTCAAAGTCAGCAGACTGAATTTGCAAGTGAAACGGACGCACAGGAAGTCCGCAGACAAAACCAGCAGTCCGAGCAGAAGAAAAGCCAGAATCAACAACAGCAGTAACGTAACAAAAAAGACCTCTCTGGATTACAAAATCCAGAGAGGTCTTTTTACATCGTGTACGCATGTATCTTGATTCCCGTTTACTGCGGAAACATGGGGAATACATACTGTACGAGAAACCATAAAAAGCCGAAAAAGATAAGAACGTAAGCGAAATATTTAATAAAAGTTGCAGCTACATTTGATTTATCTTCTTTTTTTTCAATATGTCTCTCTTCGTATTCATGATCTGGTGTCTTTTTTGACATGACAATATCCTCCTTATGCTCTGCTGTTTATTTAGAACTTTCCCTTACCAATACCGCGATAAACGTCAAATCATTTGTAACAGGTGGATGAGCAAAGTTTCTTCGGTTTTCTTCGTCTTCCGCTGGATGTATAATAAGTTGGCAGGAATATTTACGTTTTGCAGCAGGAAGGAGAAAGGCATGGATTTCCCGGAAACAGGCAGCGTAATAGAAATTCAAAGTTATAAACATGACGGCACTCTTCACCGGATCTGGGAAGAAACCTTTATTCTTCAAGGAACATCCAAAGAGATAATCGGCGGCAACGACCGTATCCGTGTCCATGAGGCGAACGGCCGTGTGTGGCGGACAAGAGAGCCTGCCATCTGTTATTTCCATAGAGATAAGTGGTTTAATACGATTGGAATGGTCCGCTCCGACGGTATTCATTTCTATTGTAACGTCGGCACTCCGTTTGTGTGGGACGAAGAAGCGTTAAAATATATTGATTATGATCTGGATATAAAGGTCTTTCCTGATATGACTTATCATGTTCTCGATGAAGATGAGTACGAGCTGCATAAAAGAAAAATGAACTATCCCCCGGAACTGGAACAAAAAATTTCAGAAGGACTTGAAGAGCTGCAGAGCTGGATTTACCAGCGCAAAGGACCGTTTGAACCAAGTTTCGTGGAAAAATGGTACGAGCGGTTTCTCTTTTTTCGGTAGAATGAGGTGAATCATGGGCAGTATCCGCAGGTATTTACAGTTTGTCAAACCTTATAACAAAATCATTGTCATAACCGTTATTATCGGGGTGTTGAAGTTTGGAATTCCGCTTCTCACCCCTCTTATTCTTGCGCATGTGATTGATGAAATTATACTGGCTGATGGAATGGCCGTATCAGAAAAACTTTCCACCCTGTTTTGGATCACAGGCGGTGCGGTTGTGCTGTTTTTAGTCACACGGCCGCCGGTGGAATATTACCGTCAGTATTTTGCGCAGTGGACAGGAAACAAAGTTCTTTATGACATACGGGATCAGTTGTTTACCCATATTCAGAAATTAAGCCTGCGTTTTTATTCCAACCGAAAGGCAGGCGAGATTATATCGCGCGTCATTAATGATGTGGAGCAGACGAAGAACTTCGTCATCACAGGAATGATGAATATCTGGCTTGATCTGGCTACAATCCTTATCGTTCTTGTTATTATGCTGACGATGAACGGTTGGCTCACTCTTGTTTCTGTGTCGCTGTTCCCGCTTTATATTATATCCATTAATTATTTCTACACGAGACTCCGTGACTTGACGGCACGCCGGTCGGCTGCGCTTGCCGATGTGCAGGGTCATCTTCATGAACGGGTTCAGGGCATGAATGTGATCCGGAGTTTTGCGCTGGAGGATTATGAACAGGAGCAGTTCGATCAGCGCAACAGTACATTTCTCGAGAGAGCCGTTGACCATACGAAGTGGAATGCCAAAACGTTTGCTGTTGTGAATACCATCACCGATATTGCACCGCTTCTGGTTATTATGGCAGCCGGTTATTTCGTCATTACATCAGGTCTGTCCGTCGGAGAAATGACGGCATTTGTCACCTACATGGAACGAATGTATGCCCCGCTGCGGCGGTTGATTAATTCTTCGACGACGTTGACCCAGTCTATTGCTTCGATGGACCGCGTGTTTGAGTTTGTGGATGAGCAGTATGATATTGAAGACAAAAGTGATGCTGTACCGCTCACCCATACGAGGGGGGACGTGGCGTTTGAAGATGTATCCTTTCATTATGAAGATGAAAGTGAAGAAGTCCTTCGATCGGTGGACATGAATGTTAAAGCGGGAGAAACGATCGCCCTTGTCGGAATGAGCGGCGGTGGAAAAAGTACGCTTGTCAGTCTTATACCCCGTTTTTACGATGTCACCGGTGGACGGATCAAGCTGGACGGCAAAGATATCCGCGACTACCAGGTCCGTACGCTGCGTGACAAAATCGGCATGGTGCTTCAGGACAATGTGTTATTCAGCGGATCGGTGAAGATGAATATCCGCATGGGGAATCCGGATGCAACCGATGAAGAAGTCACAGCAGCAGCAAAGGCTGCCAATGCCCACGACTTTATCCAGAATCTCACGGAAGGCTATGACACGCCGGTAGGGGAGAGAGGAGTCAAATTGTCCGGCGGCCAGAAACAGCGTATCGCGATTGCGAGAGTGTTTGTGAAGAACCCGCCGATGCTGATATTTGATGAAGCAACGTCCGCGCTCGACCTTGAAAGCGAGCACTTGATTCAGGAAGCGATGGAGACGCTTGCCCGGGACAGGACCACATTTATCGTGGCTCACCGATTGTCCACCGTCACCCACGCCGACCGCATCATCGTGATGGAGAACGGCAGAGTAGTCGAAGACGGCCCGCATGAAGAGCTTATGAAACAAAACGGATCCTACAGGAGACTGTATGATGTGCAGCATGTATAAAAAAGACGGAGCGGGAAAGTTCATCCCGCTCCGTCTTTTTTATTCCTGTTCGATATAGACCGCATTATCATCCTGATGATAGCTGAAGAAACTTTCGACGAGCCGGTCCAGGTGTTCGAGGTGGTCCTGGTATTCCATGATATGGGCAACCACCGGAAGAACATGGAACCATTCTTCTTTCAGATGTTTCTCTTCATCATACACCTTCATAAATTGTTCGGCGAGCTGTGTTTTTCCCTTCATCACTTCTTCTTCCATATCCCCTGGAAGCTGGGAGTGGACTTTTCCCACGTAACGAAGGAGAATCCGGTCGTGGTAGTCCATCAGTTGATCAACCTGGGATTTGATCTGTTTCTGCATATCTTCAGGCAGGTGATACAGCTCATTTTCGTACCGGTTGATGGATTTAAGAATGGTGAAGATATGCTGCAGAGCCGTTATCATCTGTTTAAACAGTACAACTTTGCGCGCCTTTACGAGCTTATGGTTCCTTAAATAACTTCGCTCTTCTTTAAAAAGAAGATAAAGATTACTCACTTCCACAATGGATTCATTGATTCTTGGTATGTCCTGTTTCAGGCTCTGCTGATTGGTTTCGTGCCGAAGGATAAGACGCGTCCAACGGATGACTTCATCGGTCAGGTCCGTCATTTTATAGTAAAGCTTTGTTTCATACTTCGGCGGAAAAAACAGAATGTTCACAAGAAAAGCTGCCAGCACCCCGAGCATCACGAGTGAGAATCGCTCGAGTGCAAACATAAGAAAACTGTCTCCGGGGCGGCCCATGATAATAATGATCGTAACCAGTGCAAGGGAAATCGCAGAGCTTTCCAGTTTTAATTTCAAAATGATACTGATGGCAAGCATCACCGCTGCGCCAATCACGAAAGGTTCATGCCCAAAAGCTATCGTGAAGACGATGGCGATGGCAGCCCCGAGGACATTTGCCTGAACCTGTTCGAGAATGGTTTGATATGATTTGTAAATGGAAGGCTGGATAGCAAACGTTGCCGAGATGGCTGCGAAGAACGGCGGATCAAGCCCAATCCAGGAAGCGGCGTAAATAGCAGCTATGATGGCAAGCCCTGTTTTAAATATTCGAGCCCCTAATCGCATGTGATGTTCCAAGTCCTTTCTTTCTATAAAGTGACGCGGATTTAATGCTGCGGCGGTTCTTCTTCCTGCCGTGTTTTTTCAAAAACCTTCTTTGCCTCCTCAGCAGTCTGACGGTCAATGAAGTAAGCGATGGCTGCTTTGCACAGCGACCATGTCGCAGCGGAGGCAATGGTTCCGGAAATAACATGACCGGCGCCCGGAAAGACGACTTTACTCAGCGATCGTGCTGCCTGGCGGAAGGCATAAGCAGCCCCTATGTTAATACCGAGGGCGCCGAGAAATTCGAGAATGCTTTTGCGGTTGAGGTCGCGGCCTGAAATGTAGGCGATGCTTGTAATCATCGAGATCTGCACTCCTGTAATGACCGGCATGTCTGCGATGGGGATCGGCTGCGCGCCGAAACCGCCATTGATAAGAGAGGCGCTTTTGCCAATCGAACGGGCAATACTGCGCTGGATTTCGGCAGCCTGGGTAATTTTTGCCCATTGCAGCCAAGTGCTGCCCGGCAGGTGATCCAATAGATAATGGAGGGTTTCTTCCATATTCCAGCGCCGGTCGTATACGATTTCTCCATTTTTAAAGGCAAGGTACGCACAAACCGGAAACACCTGAATAACGCCTTCCATCTGATCTTTGAGTTTGTCTTCAAGATGGGAGGCTGCGTGATCGATGTTAGTTCTTTTTTCTGCTTCATAAGGAGGTTCTGTATCATAAACAGGATCGAGTTCATCCACCTGCGTGACAATACCGATGACAGGAGGGACATACTGGTGAACATCTTCAACATACGCACGAAGTTCCTGAAGCTGGTCGATGTCCTCCTGAATCCGGGCATCGACTTCTTTGGCTTTTACAAGAAACAAAAACACATCGGGACTTTTTTCGCGCAGGGAGCGTTTCGTTTCTTCAAGAGAATCAGCTTCATCAGCTGCTTCTTCCGGACGAGATCCTTCTCCGATACCTCTTGTGTCAAGAATATCCATGGCGCCTGATACTCCATTGTCTTTATGGAAAGAATGCCATACACCGCGTCCTGTCTGCGCCTTAACGGAACCGGTTTTGGCAGCGGGTTCCTGAAAAACAGCATTAATGAATGTGGATTTCCCCGCTCCGCGGCGGCCGACAATGGCAAAACGAGGGGAACGGTAATCGAGAAATATGTCTTCCAGTCTTTCGATTTCCCCTTCAATCTGCTTTTTGACGGGCCCGGGTACTTTCGGGAGAAGTTTGTTGCGCATCAAACGAACGGGTTCCTGAAGCCACTGTTTTGTTTCTTCGTTCTGCATGTCCTGCCCCTCCTTTGTTACTCACTCTGTATTCCCATTCACCGGGTAAGGTAATCACTTACTGTCTGTTTTTTTCGATTTGGCTGAAAGCGTGGCGTGCAGCTTCAATCGTTTGATCAATGTCTGCTTCGGTGTGAGCGGTTGTTAAGAACCATGCTTCGTATTTGGAAGGGGCCAGGTTAATGCCCTGATCCAGCATAAGGTGGAAAAATGTCTTAAATAACTCCCCATCACTTTCGTCCGCACCGTCGTAATCAGTGACTTTCCGGTCTGTAAAGAAGAGGGTCAGTGCTCCGCAGCGGCGGTTGATGACAGCCGGGATGGAGTGTTCCTTAATAATATGAGACAGTCCGTCTTCCAGTCGTTTACCGAGGTGATCGAGGTGCTCGTACACACCGTCCTGACCGAGCACTTCAAGGCAGGCGATGCCGGCACTGATGGATACCGGATTCCCCGACATCGTACCGGCCTGATAGGCGGGTCCAAGGGGGGCAACATTTTCCATAATATCGACCCGGCCGCCGTATGCGCCGATCGGAAGGCCGCCGCCGATAATTTTACCCATCGCCGTCATATCCGGCTTCACTCCGTAGATGTCCTGTGCCCCTCCGTATGTAAAACGAAAAGCGGTGATGACTTCATCATAAATAACAAGAGCACCTGTGTCATGAGCAGCTTCATTCACTTGTTCCAAAAATCCTTCTGCAGGTTCGACAATACCGAAATTGCCGACAATTGGTTCTACTAGTACTGCAGCGATGTCATCTCCCCATTTGTCGAGCACGTCCTGCAGCGCCTGGGTGTCATTAAATGGTACAGTGATCACTTCTTCAGCGGTATTTTCTGTTACGCCCGCAGAGTCCGGCGATCCTAAAGTGGCGGGTCCGGATCCCGCTGCGACCAGCACCAGATCGGAATGCCCGTGATAGGATCCGGAGAATTTCACGATTTTTGTACGGCCGGTATAAGCGCGGGCCACGCGTATCGTTGTCATGACTGCTTCTGTACCTGAGTTCACGAAACGAACTTTTTCCAAAGAAGGGATGGCTTCTTTCAGCATTTTGGCAAATCTGTTTTCAAGTACAGTCGGTGTACCGTACAGAACACCGTTTTCCGCTGCGCGCGTTACCACCTGAGTAATATGTGGATGGGCATGGCCCGTGATAATCGGCCCGTATGCACCAAGATAATCGATGTAGGTGCTCCCGTCTACGTCATACAGGTACGCTCCGTTTCCTTTTTCCATGAAAACCGGTACGCCGCCCCCGACTCCTTTGAAGGAGCGGGAGGGACTGTTCACCCCGCCGACAATATGTTCACATGCTTCATTATACAAGTGCTGGGAATGTTTTCTGTCCATTATTGTTCCTCCTCGAATGAAAACTTTCAACGCATATTGTATCATGAAGGAGAGAGGATCAATAACAGCCCTCTGGAATTACACGAAAGGATGATGAACGTGTCAGATATGATAGGAAAAAAAGTGCCTGAATTTGCACTGCCCGTAAGCAGCGGGGGCAGCATCAGTCTCGCTGATTATGAAGGTGAAAACGTCGTCCTTTATTTTTATCCGAAAGACATGACCCCGGGGTGCACAACTCAGGCTTGTGATTTCAGGGACTGGACAGCGGATTTTGAGGAAGAAAATACGCAGATTCTTGGTGTCAGCCCCGATTCGCTGGATTCACATCAGAAATTTATAGAAAAAAATGAACTCCCATTTCCACTTGTGGCCGATGAAAACAAAGAATTGGCTGATGCTTTCGGCGTTCACCAGCTCAAAGAGAACATCGGAAGAGAATACATGGGAATCGTCCGTTCCACTTTCATCATTGATGAATCAGGAACCATTGTTCAAGAATGGAAGAACGTGAAAGTGAAGAATCACGTGCAGGAGACACTGCAATATATAAAAGACAATCTCAAAAGCTCCTGAAACGAAATTTATTCTCTCCTTTTCTCTGTGTCACTAAAAAAGCGGACGTGATATAATAAAGTATTAGAAACAAAGGCCGGGGGTGGATGGAATATGAAGCTGATGATCTGCATCGTGAATAATTATTATACGTCTCATATTGAAAAACAAATGAACAAAAAAGGATACCGGATGACAGAACTTTCAAGCAGCGGAGGTTTTATTAAAAAAGGAAGCACGACCTTTCTTTTTGGTGTGGAAGAAGAAAATCTCGAAGATTTGAAAGCGCACCTGCAAGAAGCCTGCACTTCTCTCGAATCGAAAAAAGGAAGGCAGTCTGAAGCCCCCCGCCGGTTTACGTATTTTGTTCTTTCTGCAGAGAACGCAGCCTTTTTCAAAAATCCAGAGAAAAACTCCTGAGAGATACTTTCATTGACAATATTTCCGTATTTACTATAGAATTATTTATAAGAATTATCATGTAATAATTGGTGAATGGAGAAAGAGAGGTGCATGGCGATGGCGAACGAACATCTTCAGGAAGCGGTAAATACGCTTAAAAATACGAAGGTTCGCATGACTCCGCAGCGTCATGCCATTTTGGAATATTTGTATGAAACAATGAATCATCCAACAGCTGATGACATTTATAAGGCCCTTGAAAGCAAATTCCCAAACATGAGCGTTGCTACGGTATATAACAACCTCCGCGTATTTAAAAATGTCGGTATTGTAAAAGAACTGACGTATGGAGACTCATCGAGCCGATTTGACTGTGTAACAACCGACCATTATCACATCATTTGTTCAGACTGCGGGAAAATAGTGGATTTCCATTATCCCGGTCTGGATGAAGTGGAAACGCTGGCTGAACAGGTTACCGGATTTCAGGTGCATAACCACCGGATGGAGATATATGGAAGCTGCCAGGACTGTAAAGTTGCTGCTCATTAAAAGAAAAAAGGCTCTTTAGGAGGAAGACCTCGTAAAGAGCCTTTTTTTCTTCAGAGTCAGGATTTATGCCGGGAAGATCCACGATTGTAGGATGGATCAAATTCTTTTCCTTCCAACTCGGGATCGAGTGTTAAAGGCTCATCACAATACATACATGCATCAACTCTTCCCAGTACCTTGGTCACTTTTCCGCACCCGGGGCATTCCACCTTCACGGTGTTGGTGGAAATCATGCCGATCCAGAAATAAATCCCGCTGCTTGATATAACAAAAACAAAACCGATGATCATGCTTATTGTCATTATCAAGGGGGAGGAATCGAAAAAGATTCCAATATACATAACCAGGATTCCTATAAAGACAAGGGAGAGGGCAAACGTCCTGATTCGATTAATCTTATTCATTCCTTTTGATGCCATACAATACCTCCTGTGGTGAAAGTATATCATAAAGTGCGGCTTTCATCAGCGGTCGTTCCCTTCGATTTGCGAAACGGAGAACGCCGCAAAGAATTGCATCGGCACAAACTGGGAAATGCCTGCACAACAGGGATGAATTCAACGGGCGAATTTATTTCAAAAAAAATTCTGCTGAAATGTTGACTCACTACAGGTACGGTGGTAAAGTATTCATTGTCGCTGTTGAGGGAACAACAGACAGCGGCTGAATTTCTTCAAAAAAAGTTATTGACTAACTACTTGAAGAAATGATAAATTATAAAAGTCGCTGATTAAGCGGCGCTGACATCTGCCCTTTGAAAATTGAATGAAAGTCAAGCGTCTGTCAATTCAAATGGTCTACGGACCATACAGATAAGAAACACAGCACAGCATCAAACTTTTTTAATGGAGAGTTTGATCCTGGCTCAGGACGAACGCTGGCGGCGTGCCTAATACATGCAAGTCGAGCGCGGGAAGCGGACGGAAATCCTCCGGGGTGGAAATCCGTGGAACGAGCGGCGGACGGGTGAGTAACACGTGGGCAACCTGCCTGAAAGTCCGGGATAACCCCGGGAAACCGGGGCTAATACCGGATGGGCCTGTCGACCGCCTGGTCGACGGGGAAAAGTGGGGATCTTCCTCACGCTTTCAGATG
>NZ_FOTY01000002.1 GCF_900114715.1 Salibacterium qingdaonense | reverse complement strand
ACATCCGACAACGGTTCCGAATTCAGCGAACTTACCGAAGCCGTTGACTGTGATCAGGTTAGCGTCTATTATACGCACCCCTATACTTCCAGTGAGAGAGGCACGAACGAACGCCATAACGGATTGATCCGACGGTTTATACCCAAAGGACAATCCATCGATGACCTGGACGATACCGTCATTGCCTATGTGGAGAATTGGTGCAACACCCTCCCCCGTAAAATACTGGGATACCAGTCTCCTAACGACCGATTCGAACAGGGGTTGGCATCTGTTCTTTAGTTACAAATAATGGAATTGAGGTGGTTGTTGCATTTATTATTGCAATCTAAGGTTCCGTCTTTATACGACCGGAAATGTCTTGCCGGTTTACCCCCCTGTAACCAGTACAGCAGCTGTGGAATCCGACTTTCTTTCAGGATTTAATCTGTGATTGCATAGCTGAATTCCCTGTGCTAGAATAAAAAAGTATGAATGACATTGTGCACAGCAACACGGAAGACGATAAGGAGGTGCATGTCCATGGCCCGCAAATGTAGTGTAACAGGAAAAGGTCCGAAAACAGGACACAATCGTTCACACGCCAACAACGCCACGAAACGGCGCTGGGGTGCGAACGTTCAGAAGGTACGCATCATGGTCGATGGAAAGCCAAAGCGTGTGTATGTTTCCGCCCGAGCTCTTAAAGCCGGCAAAGTACAACGCGTATAATTGATTCATATAATGCAGTTTTAAAAGAAACGGGATGCCCGGCAAAGGTCACCCCGTTTTTTTATACACTTCATAAGTTTACATAATAATATTATCGTTAATATTTCTTAATAGTACCAATGACAGCGCGTACGAATCCTCCCAGAAATCCCGGCAGTTTGATCGTATAGAATTTCATGATAAACTCCTCCTCATTCAGTGATGAATGCGGCACGCGCCGCATTGTCCGTCACGGGTCCGGTTGACTCCTTTCCATGCTGAACCGCTCCGCTTTTCAAACATTCTTTTATATGTATATTCAACAAAGAGCAAATAGTACATAGAATTTCGCAAAAAAATTCTGTCTCTGCCATTCAGCATACCCAAACCTTACTTACAAGATTCCTGCGTTTTTCAATCAGCTGTCTTCATTCATGAATAATTTTTGTTTTTCTCCTTTAAAAAAGCACTGGGACAAAGCCATTCATAGATCATCAACGGGGGCTGTATCAAACGTTGACGAATAGTCAAAAGTACCCAGCTGATGCGGCCGGGCATTCGCTGCGGTTATTGCGGACCCGGCCGGTTCCGTGGACACTAAACCGCCTGACAGTATATATTGTGTCTGTGGAAATAGGGTTGAAGGATACTAAGACTTCCTTTCCGGCGGGATAGTGTCCATTCATTTTCTCCGGCACCCACTTTCTTCTGATTTTAGCATCGTAGTGTCCATCAAAGAGTGATCGGTGGACACTACGCACACATTTTTCGTCGCTGGTGTCCACCGCAGGATGCGGGTCAGGTCGGCGCCCGCCAGGAGATGCCGATCTGACCCGATCTTCCCTTTTGAGCCGTGCCCGCTGCATAGAAGACACGATGAGCCCCCAGCGAATCGATGTCGCCCTTGTACTCCGGAGTGCATAGAAGACACGATGAGCGCCCAGCGAATCGATGTCGCCCTTGTGCTCTGGAGTAAAAGCGAAGCATGTTGGCGCAGCGGTTTGTCTCAGCAACGAAAAATGCCGAACGATTTTAAAAAAATCGTTCGGCATTTTTCGCTTCTTTTAGAGGTCTTGTCCCAGACTCCATCTGTTTCAAAGTCCAGTTCTAACTGCTTCCACCGCTGCTTTTCTGTCTTGTTTTTTAAACACAGCTGAACCGGCGACAAGAACGTCTGCTCCGGCTTCACGACAAAGAGGTGCCGTATGTTCATCAACTCCGCCGTCCACCTCCAGTTCTGCATCATGCCCGGAAGCATCAAGCATACTCCTCAATTCTGCAAGCTTTGGGAGCACTTCTTCAATGAAAGCCTGTCCTCCAAAGCCTGGATTAACAGTCATTAATAAGATCAGATCCACATTTTTCAAAACGTGCTGAATGGATGACAGCGGCGTTGCAGGATTAAGTACGACACCTGCTTTCATCTGATGTTCATGAATCTGTTCAATGGTGCGATGCAGATGAGGACAAGCCTCGGCGTGAACAGACAAAATATCGGCGCCGGCACGGGCAAAGTCTTCTACATAACGTTCCGGCTTTTCGATCATTAGGTGAACATCAAGCGGCAGGGATGTGTGAGGTCGAATGGATGATACAACGAACGGCCCCATCGTAATGTTGGGGACAAAATGACCGTCCATTACATCCACATGAATATAGTCCGACCCTGCCAGCTCTGCATCTTCAATTTCTTCTTTTAAACGGGAAACATCTGCCGCAAGAATCGATGGCGCTACTTTTGTCATGATTAATACCTCCGTCGCTGTGCGAGTTCTTCAAAAAACTGTGTATAGTGCTCATACCTGAAAGACGCAATGCCTCCGTCTTCCACCGCCTGCTTGACAGCGCATCCCGGTTCTTTCCGATGCGTGCATCCTCTGAATTTACAGAATGGCAGCCGTTCTTTCATTTCGGGAAAACAGAGATCCAGATCTTCTTCATCTATTTGTTCAAATTCAAGGGAGCTGAACCCGGGGGTGTCAGCAATAAATCCTTCTTTGCAGGGGATAAGCTGTAAGTGCTTTGTCGTATGCCTGCCCCGTCCAAGTCGTTTTGACACTTCAGCTGTCTCAAGATGAAGAGAAGGAATCAGCAGGTTCAAAAGGGTTGTTTTACCGACCCCGGACTCCCCGGTTACCATACTGACACGGCCGTTGATGTAATATTGAAGCTCCTGCACCCCGGCTTCTGTTATACTTGATACGAGATGAAACGGATACCCTGTGTTTTTATATGTTTCCTGATAGTATGCGAGCTCTCTCTGAAGGTTCTCATCCGCCAGATCTTCTTTATTGACAATAATGACCGGGTAAATATCCAACGCTTCCATATGAACAAGAAAGCGGTCCAGCATAGCAGTTGAAAATGCTGGCTGCTGCGCTGAAAAAACGATAAATGCCTGATTAATGTTAGCCGCAGGCGGCCGGGTGAGCTCGTTTTTTCTGTCCATGACCTGGAGCAGATACCCCTCTTCTTTATTTGGCGCTTCATATTCCACCATATCCCCGACCAGTGGTTTGATCTTTTTTTTGCGGAATAGTCCTCTTGCTCTGCATTGATAGATTTCACCCTGATCGTAAACGTAATAAAATCCGCTGACCGCTTTCATTATTAAACCTTCTGCCATATTTCCTCCTGTCCTCTTATTCCCCGTAAGAAAAGCTGTTGGACTGTACCTCTTCATTATCAACGTATAACGTGTACGTTCCGTCGGTCTGCGGTGTTACTTCAAGCGGAACCCGGTACGTTTTTGTTTCGGTGATGGTTTCTTCAGCGAAAATGGTCGGGCCGCTTGTACCGGCATCTTCATAAACGATGCGGATACTGTATTCCCTGCCTTGTTCCTGATCTTCCTGGGAGACTTCAACCGGGATAACTGCCTCTACCTGCTCCGATGGTGTTTCCTGTTGTGCTTCCGGTTCTTCCTGCACACCTTTTGAAACGACGAATGTAATGGTTTCCCCTTCTGTCACCATTGAATAAGGGGAAGGAGACTGTTCTATAACATTTCCTTCTTCCACTGATTCAGAAAACTGCGTTTCAAACGTCCCCTCCAGATTGGATGTTTCCAGATAACTTTCCGCTGCTTCACGGGATTCACCCTGCAGATTCTGCAGGGAAAATTCACGTTCTGTGCTGTATGTCAATTCGACCGTTGTGTCACGGGGAACAACATTTTCTTCTGCCTCAGGATTTTGTTCAATAATTTGATCCGGCGGATACTCTGAAGTCTGGGAAGGGATGAACTCCACCCCGGCGTAATCGCTCAGCATCTCTTGCGCCCGGTCGCGGGACACTCCGCTTAAATCCGGCATACTCTCTGCCTGAGGTCCGCTGCTCACATAAAGCTGTACTGCACTGTCTTCTTTTACAGTAGAACCGGCACCAGGTTCCTGGCTGATAACATGTCCTTCTTCCACTTCGTCGTCGGCCGCTCTTTGTGTTTCCCCGTTCAGCCGGGCATCTTCAAGTTCCTGAACGGCTTCTTCTTCAGACAAATCTCTTACATCCGGAACGTCGACATCATCTGCCATCAGTAAATCCGGCAAAATCGTGAAAGCGGCGATGACGGCGCCGAAACAGAGCAGAAACAAAAGCATGATAATTTTCCACCAGCTCTTTTTTTTCTTTTTAGGAGCTGCCGGCTTGTCTGCCTGCTTTTTTCCTCCGTTTCCCGTTGCACCGGTGCGTGCCTGAAACGTTGCGCCCTCATCCCCGTTTTCTTCTTTTATGGCAGGTACAGCTTTCGTTGCTTCTTCGTCCACCGGCAGCACGAGAGGAGATTCATTTCTTCTCTCGTGATTCAGTGCCGTCTGCAGATCCTGCTGCATCTGTGAGATATCTTCGTAGCGGTCTTCCATTGTTTTTGCCGTCGCCCTGATGATGATATTTTCAATACTCTGGGGAAGACCGGGCCGGTTTTCAGAAGGAGACGGCAGTGGTTCCTGAAGGTGTTTCAGGGCAATTCCGACAGCTGAATCACCTGTATAGGGCAAGGTGCCGGTCACCATTTCATACAATACAACCCCCAGTGAATAAATATCTGATTGTGCCGTTATGGCTCCCCCTTTGGCTTGTTCCGGAGACATGTAATGCACAGACCCCATTACCGAGTTGGTGTGAGTAATAGTAGCCGCTGAAGAGGCACGGGCAATACCAAAGTCCGTTACTTTTGCATCCCCCTCTTCGTTCAACAGAATATTGTGCGGTTTAATGTCGCGGTGAACAATCTGGTTGGCATGGGCATGACTGATGGCATTAAGCACCTGTCCTGTAAGATGGACAGCCTGTTCAAGAGGGAGCGGACCTGTCTGCTGAATTTTTTCCTTTAATGTGACCCCGTCTATATGTTCCATCACAATATAGTACAGCTGCTCTTCTTCTCCAACGTCATAAATATTGACGATATTAGGGTGGGCAAGACTGGTGGCAGCCTGTGCCTCCCGGTAAAACCGACGGATAAATTCCTGGTCATCATTGTACTGCGGCTGCAGCACCTTCACTGCCACCGGGCGCTCAAGAATGGAATCTTTGCCCCGGTACACATGAGCCATGCCTCCCCCGCCTATCATCTCCAAGATGTCATAACGTTCACTGATTCTCCTCCCGATAAGGCTGCTCAATTACTCCACCTCTTTCTCCAGAGAAGACTGTAAAATCACGGCTAGTGTTATATTGTCTTCTCCCCCTCGTTCCTTGGCCGTATGTATGAGCGAGAGGGCCCGCTCATGTAAGGAACCCGGAGCTTGAAGATGTTCATGAATCTTTTCAGCTTCCAGTTTATTGGTCAGGCCGTCCGAACAGAGCAGCAGGCCATCTCCAATCTGCCACTGCAGCGACACTGTCTCAATATTCACATCCGGCTCCGTGCCGACCGCCCGCATCAAAACATTTTTACGGGGATGATCTTTCGCTTCCTCCTCGGTCAACTGTCCGCTCTGTTTCAGCTCATTAACCAAGGAGTGATCTTCTGTAATCAGATTCAGTTCATGCTCTGATATTTGGTAGGCTCGGCTGTCACCAACATGAGCAATAACCATATAAGAACGCATACAGACCGCAGCAACAATGGTAGTTCCCATTCCTGCCATCTTCTGATCAGATGCCGCCTGGTCATACACGTATTGGTTTACCTGGCGGATCTGTTCTTCGAGCCAGTGCTTGGCTTCCTCCACAGAAAAGGAATGTTGGATGGGCTCCCAGAAAGAACGCAGCAGATTCACCGTCATACTGCTGGCAACATCTCCTGCCTGATGACCTCCCATTCCATCTGCCACAACGGCCAGATAATCGCCGGCTTCATTGGTGAAAATACCGCCGTCATCCTCGTTGTGTTCCCGAACTTTTCCTGTATCTGTTACATACACTTTATCCACCGGGGGTCTCACCTCGTTTCTTCTGCACGTTCATTAGCACGCAGCTGGCCGCAGGCTGCATCAATATCATGGCCCTGTTCACGGCGGATGGTCACATTTACACCCCGTTCTCTGAGTGTCCGTTCAAATTCGAAAATGTCATTTCTCGTCGTCCGCACGTAGTCCCGTTCCGGCACGTCATTAACCGGGATGAGGTTGACGTGGCATTTCAATCCTTTAATCAGATCGGCCAGTTCCTCGGCATGTTCCACCTGATCATTCACGCCGCCGAAAAGACCGTACTCAAAAGTGACACGGCGGTTTGTTTTTTCCTGATAATAATGGATGGATTCCATCAGTTTTTCAACAGGCCATGCCCGGTTGACCGGCATGAGCCGCCCTCTTATTTCCGAATTTGGTGCGTGCAGGGAAACGGCGAAGTTAATCTGAAGCTGTTCATCGGCAAAATCGTAGATTCTTGGTACCATGCCGCTCGTTGACAGTGTAATATGGCGGGCGCCGATATTCAGTCCGTTATCATGATTGATAATCTTCAGGAAAGAAATGACTTCATCATAATTATCAAACGGTTCGCCGATTCCCATAAGAACAATGGAATCCACCCGTTCCCCAATCTGATCCAGGTCTTTTTGGATTTCCATAATCTGAGCTGTAATTTCGCCTGCTTCCACATTGCGTTTCAATCCGCCCAGGGAGGATGCACAGAACGTACAGCCTAGCCGGCAGCCGACCTGTGAAGTCACACAGACACTGTTTCCGTAGTCATGTTTCATCATGACGGTTTCAATGGTGTAGCCGTCTTTCAGTTCAAACAGATACTTTACCGTTCCATCTACTGATTCCTGGTGGGTAACTTCTTTCAAAACAGTAATGGAAAATGTTTCGCTTAGATTGTTACGGAGACTCTTCGATAAGTTGGTCATTTCTTCAAAAGAAGTCACTCTCATTTGATAAAGCCAGTAAAAGATCTGCTGGGCGCGATACGACGGTTCCCCCTGTTCCTCCAGCCATTCCTGGAGTTCTCCATATTCCAGAGAATAAATGGACGGCAGACCGACGCTTTCGGCCGCCACTTTTGTTTTTAATGCTTCCATGGTGTAGTACACCCTTTCTATTTATGATGATTCTATTTTCCTCAGTGCTGCCATAAAAAATCCGTCCGACTGATATTCCTGAGGCAGAATCGTCAGCATGTTGTTTTCCTCCATAGCCTTATCTGCCGGTTGAGGCAGGTTTGGTGCTGCCTGTTTATCTATTACAAAGCCGGGATTCTTTTCGAGAAAAGCTTCCACGACTTGTTCATTTTCTTGTGTACGCACTGTACACGTACTGTATACCAGACGTCCCCCGGGAGCCGTCACAGCTGCCGCTTCTTCCAGAATGGCCAGCTGAATCTCCGGAAAACGGTCAAGTCCTTCCTGCGGTCTCCATTTCAGTTCCGGCTTTTTCCGGATAACCCCGAGACCACTGCACGGAGCATCCACAAGCACCCGGTCAAACGACTGCCGGTCATACTGCCGCTGGAGATTCCGCGCGTCAAGAGCAGAAGCCTGGATGTTTGAGAGGCCGAGACGCTCTGCCTGTTCTGTAATCAGGCGGATCTTCTTCTCATGAAGATCGTGAGCGTGCACCCTGCCCTCATTGTTCATTTTTTCGGCGGCGTGTGTTGTCTTACCACCCGGTGCCGCACACGTATCAAGCACTCTCATTCCCGGATTTGGATCGAGGAGGGCAGCAGGGAGCATCGAGCTTTCATCCTGCACAGTAAAAAGGCCTTCTTTGAAAGCTTTGGTCTGAAACACATTTCCTTCCTGAACGAGAAGCGCATCCGGTGAAATGTTACCATTTACAACACTGCAGCCTTCTTCACTCAGTCGTTGCTTTAATTCCTCCCTGTTGATTTTTACACGATTAACACGAATAGTCAAAACAGGGGATTCTAGATTCGCATGTGCCATATCGAGTGCCTGTTCTCTGCCGTACGCCGCCGTCCATTCCTCCAGCAGCCATTCCGGGTGACTCGTTTCAAGAATATCACGAGCCGTACCGGCGGGCTCGGCGTCAATGTCGGGAACACCGCTGCGGAGCATCGAACGGAGTACACCGTTCACAAGACCGCTGATGCCTTTGTGTCCTTTTTTCTTCGCAATCTGGACCGCTTCATGAACAGCAGCTCTTTGCGGTATACGGTCAAGGAAAACGATCTGATAAACAGTCAGCCGCAGAAGCTCCAGCACCCAGAATGACAAGGAATCCGTCCCTTTTTTAACAAACGGATCGATATAGAAATCGAGAGTGTTTTTGCGTTTTATTGTTCCATTGACCAGTTCGGTCAACAATGGGGCGTCCTTACCGGAAATGCTGTTGTCCTGCAGGGCATGCTGCAAAAGGATGTGGCTGTACGCCCCTTCTTTTTCAATTCGGATCAGAAGCTGCAGCGCCTCTTCTCTCACATTTTTATACATTATTCTCGTCTCCGTTAAACATTTCTCCCGGCTTCAGCTCATGGGATCCTCTGAGATAATCCGCTGCATTCATCACCTTTTTTCCGGAAGGCTGCAGCGATGTAATTTTCACTGCCGTGTCATCAGCAGCAGCTGTCAAGATACCATCCTCCTCCAGGGAAAGGATCGTTCCCGGTGCCGTTTTCTCAGCTGAAGATACATGTGTCTTTCGGGTTTCCCAGATTTTCAGCGTTTTTTTGTTATACGTCGTATAGGCTCCGGGCCAGGGGTTCATTCCTCTTATCTGATTATAAATGACATGTCCCGGTTGATTCCAGTTAATCTTCTCTCTTCCCCTCTTAATGTTGGGGGCAAATGTTGCTTCCTCCGGATTCTGCGGTTTCGGGGTGAGCTCATGATTCGCGAGACGGGGCAGTGTTTCCAGCAGAAGACTTCGTCCGGCGGCGCTCAATTTATCATGAAGTGTACCGGCTGTGTCCGTTTCAGTGATCTCCACTTCCCGGCGGGCCAGTATATCTCCGGCGTCCATTTCTTTTTCCATATACATGATCGTCACGCCGGATTTCTCCTCTCCGTCTATCACAGCCCGATGAATAGGTGCACCGCCGCGGTATTTGGGAAGCAGGGAAGCATGAACATTAACAGCTTTATAAGGCGGAGTAAAGAGCAGAGATTCCGGAAGCAGCTGCCCGAAAGCGGCCGTAACAATCACATCCGGTTGAAGATCCAGTACTGCCTGTACATTTTCTTCGTTTTTCATAGTCTCCGGCTGCAGCACTGGAAGGCCGTGCGCTTTTGCAGCCTGTTTAACCGGAGGGGGCGTAAGAATTTTTTTTCTGCCCTTTGGACGGTCCGGTTGTGTGACTACGCCCGCGACTTCCCAATTCTCTTCCAGAATACCTTCTAAAATAGGAACGGAAAAATCCGGAGTACCCATAAACACGATTTTCATTTTCTATCCCTCTGCTTTCTCTTGACACGAAAAATAGACACCTGTCATTAAAACAACCCCGTATCAGGAAACTTTCATCAACGGGGCTGGTGCATCACATAAACATCTGCGGTTCCATATCAATGGAAATGGTGAGGTTTTCTTCTGCCATTTCTTTTTGGTACTGCGCGTTTAAATCATTCAGTATCCGGATCAGTTCCGGCTCATTTTTGTATTTTATCATGCATTGATACCGATATCTATCTTTGATTCGCGCGATGGGTGATACAGTTGGTCCGAGAATCCTTGCTTCCGGGGAAAGCTGCTTTCTTAAAAGATCTGCAATCCGTGCTGCTGTCTTCATGACTTTCGCTGCATCTTCGTGGGCGATGGTGATAAGCGTCAAATAAAAGTAGGGGGGATATCCCCCTCGTTTGCGCTGGACCATCTCCTCCCGGGCGAATGCATGAAAATCATGCCACTTCGCATGTTGTATACTGTAGTGCTCCGGGGTGTAAGTCTGAACAATCACTTCCCCGGGAAGCTTGTCCCTGCCTGCTCTTCCGCTCACTTGTGTTAAGAGCTGAAAAGTTCGTTCCGGCGCGCGAAAATCCGGAAGATGCAGCATCGTGTCAGCAGCAAGCACCCCGACAAGCGTTATTTTCGGAAAGTCCAGTCCTTTGGCTATCATCTGGGTGCCAAGAAGAATATCCGCCTCGCCTTTGCGGAAAGAATCCAAAAGCTTTTCATGTGACCCTTTGCGGGACGTCGTATCGACATCCATTCTTATAACATCTGCCTCTGGAAGAAGTCTGGTGATCTCTTCTTCCACTTTCTGGGTCCCGGTGCCGAAAAATCGGATATGTTCACTTCCACAGTCCGGACAGGTCTGCATTAATGGTTCCCCGTAGCCGCAGTAATGGCATTTCAACCTCCTCCCGGTGTTGTGGTAGGTCAACGTAATTTCGCAGTGCGGGCAGGACGGGGTATAACCACAGCTGCGGCACATAACAAAAGTGGAGTAACCGCGCCGGTTGAGAAAAAGAACGATTTGTTCTTTTTTTTCCAGCCGGTCCTGCATTTTTTCGAGGAGCTGTTCGGAAAACGCTGAACGGTTTCCTTTCTTCAGCTCCTCTCTCATATCCATCACTTCCACTTCCGGCATGACGGCCTCGTTGACCCGTTTTGGCATTTCAAGAAGCCGGTACACATTGCGGGAGGCTCTCGCGTAGGATTCAAGTGACGGCGTAGCACTTCCCATAAGAACCGGACAGCTGTGCCAGCGTCCTCGCCACAATGCGACCTGTCTCGCGTGGTAACGTGGATGATCTTCCTGTTTGTAACTTCCCTCATGCTCCTCATCAATAATCAGAAGTCCCAGGTTACTGAAAGGTGCAAAAACGGCGGACCGGGCTCCAACCACTACTTTTACTTCACGCCGGTGGATTTTCCGCCATTCGTCGTATTTCTCCCCGGAGGAGAGGGCGCTGTGCAAAACGGCCACCTCGGAACCAAAACGTGCTTTAAAACGCTCCACCATCTGGGGAGTGAGTGAGATTTCCGGAACAAGAACGATGGCTTCTTTTCCTTCCTTGAGAACACTTTCAATCGAACGCAGATATACTTCCGTTTTTCCACTCCCTGTTACTCCGTGCAGAAGGCAGGGTTCGTAGCTCTGTTTCCAAAGGGCATTCTGTACCGGTGCCAGCGCTTTTTCCTGCTGTTTTGTCAGCGAAGGGCGTTCCGACTCGGTAAATACACGGTTTTGATAAGGATCTCTATAGGCTTCAATCGATTCTTCAAGAAGAAAACCTTTTTTTATCAACGCCTGCAGCACACCAGACGTAACCCGGGCGTTTTCCTGCACTTCCCGTACAGGGACCGCTTTATCGGCGTAATGACGGGAAATCCAGTTCATTGCCTGCACCTGTTTAACTGCCTTGGCACCGAGAATGCGGCTGTAATCTTCATCGGCTTTCCCGCCTTCTATACGTACCATACGGGTTACTTTTTTTCCGGTTTTATCCTTAAGCAGGTAATCAACCATAACGGATCCATCCGCTGTCATCTGTTTCAGAGCCGATGCGGCTTCTTTTGTCTGCACCACATCATCCCAGGCTGCTTCATTTTTTCCGTCAAAAAACGGCTTCAATGCTTCCGGCAGATTCGTACTTTCCACATTTGACCTTATGATTTTTTTTGGTTTTGCCCGAATAGCGGATGGAACCATCGACTGGTAAGCTGTTATTAAAAAACAGACCGTCTCCTCTGCGATCCATTCTCCCAGCTCAAGCATTTCACCGGTCAGTACCGGTGAAGGATCAAGCACCTCTTTGACGGGCTTGACCCGTGTCAATTCAGTATGCTCTGTCACTTCCCATACAAATCCCTGGATACTGCGCGGGCCAAAAGGGACCATGACGCGCATACCGGGGTGGACCATTTCTTCCAGTTCTTCCGGTATCAGATAATCAAAAGCCTTGTCTGTACGGGCAGCTGCCACATCCACAATGACTTTCGCATACATCAGGATTCATCCCTTTTCAGGAATGGTTCCACTGCATCAAATATCCGTACCGCCGCCTCCGTCTTTGTAAGAAGCGGAAGCTTTTGCGGTTCACCGCCGCCCTGCAGAATCATCATTTCATTTGTGTCACTCTGAAAACCTGCATGGTCCGATCCGATGAGATTCCCAACAACTATATCCAGATTTTTCTTTTCAAGCTTACTGCGCGCATAGTCTTCAAGATTCGATGATTCCGCTGCAAAACCAATCAGTACCTGGTTCGTTTTTTGACGTCCGAGCTCGGCCAATATATCTTTGGTGCGCTCCATTTCTATAGTAAAAGTTCCATCCTGTTTTTTCGTTTTATCCGGTGATACGGTAACCGGACGATAATCGGAGACTGCTGCTGCTTTGCAGACGGCGTCCATAACCGGATAGAGCCTGGTGACCGTCTCATACATCTCCTCTGCTGTCGTAACATTAATCCGTTCTACACCCGGAGGGGTTTCAAGCTGTACCGGACCTGCTACCAATGTCACATCTGCACCTCGCGAAGCCGCTTCCGCTGCAGCGGCAAATCCCATTTTTCCACTGGAAGGATTCGTAAACACTCTGGCCGGATCACTATATTCGTGGGTCGGTCCAGCTGTCACAAGTACTTTTTTTCCGGAGAAAACAGACTGGTCTCTATCATACTCAGCAGACAGAAATGCGGTAATATCTTCAGGTTCAGCCATTCTTCCCCTGCCAATCCATCCACAGGCTAGATACCCGGCTCCAGGCTCAATAAATCGCACCCCTCTGTTTTCCAGTGTATGCATATTACTCTTTACAGCCGGGTGCTCATACATATTTACATTCATGGCAGGAGCCACATACACCGGACAGCGGGCGGCAAGCAGGATCGTTGTCAGCATATCCCGGGCATGACCAGTTGCTGCCTCAGCCAGTATATCCGCGGTGGCAGGTGCAATCAAAATAAGATCTGCCCAGTCAGCCACATCGATATGGGCTACTTTTTCCGGCTCTTTTTCAGCAAAAGTGTCGTCATACACGACATCCCGGGTCAATGCCTGAAACGTAAGCGGTGTGATGAACTTTTCTGCGTGGGCAGTCATAACTACTTTCACTTCTGCCCCGGCCTGTATCAGCTTGCTGGCAAGTGCAGCCGATTTATAAGCGGCAATACCGCCGGTGACCCCGAGCACTACATGTCTGCCTTCAAGCATCGTCTTGTCCCTCCTCTTTATTTACCGGTAAAAACAAAAGATACTTATTATCAAAAGAAAAGCCCGCGAAAAACATGATGACAGGGAATAGAAAGAGACAGGCGTGCCCGGACTCCTTCTTTTTCCGGATGATCTGTTTTTCCCGGCATATGTAAAGAAGCTGTACCGTTTGATACAGCCTCCTTCCGGTATTTGTTATTCCGTGTGTTTATACCCCAAAGTACCTTCATCAATTTCTTTCAATGCCTTACCGACCAGTTTCGAGGAATCATAATCCTTGCCGGAAAACTCAGGATTCTGCTGCAGTTCCTTAAGTTCGCGGGCACGCAGCGCCGAGATGGTGCATAGTGTATATTTGGAATCAATATGATTCATGAGTGTGTCTACAGATGGATAAAGCATGTTATTCAACCTCCACTAGTTGCTGATATTTGTTTATAAGCCTGTCTTTTCTGCAGTGCTCGGCGGTGACAATAGAACGGATACGCTCTACAGCCAAGCCGACTTCGTCATTTTCCACCACATAATCATAGTGCTTCATCATGTCAAGTTCTTCCCTGGCCACCGTCATACGTTTATTTATCAGCTCTTCGGTCTCGGTTCCACGTTCTGTAATACGGGAACGCAGCTCCGCCAGACTCGGCGGCATCAAAAAGATATAAACGCCTTCGGGATGTTTTTCCCTGACTTTTTTGGCCCCCTGGACTTCTATTTCCAGTATAATATCCTGTCCGGTACTGATTGTATCAAGCACATTATCGAGTGGAGTACCATAATAATTGTCTACATATCTGGCCCATTCGAGAAGGCGGTCTTCTTCAATCATCTGTTCAAATTCCTGTTTTGATTTAAAGAAGTAGTTCACCCCGTGGGTTTCTCCTTCTCTGGGGTTTCTGGTTGTAGCTGATACTGAGTACTGAATATCCGTATTCTGCTCCCGCAGCGCACGGCAGACCGTACCTTTTCCGACTCCTGCAGGCCCGGACAGCACAATCAATAAACCTTTATCATCCTGCATGGATTCCAACGCCTTTCTGCAAAAATAATTATGAATCGTCGGTGGAATCATCCCGTGTCGTCAGTCGCTGCGCAACCGTTTCCGGCTGTACAGCCGATAAAATGACATGATCACTGTCAACAATGATGACGGCCCTTGTACGGCGTCCGTATGTTGCATCGACGAGCATATCCCGGTCTCTGGCCTCCTGAATAATTCGTTTGATAGGTGCTGATTCAGGGCTGACGATGGAAATAATCCGGTTTGCCGACACGATGTTGCCGAACCCGATGTTTATCAGTTTAATATTCACAACAATCCCTCACTTCATCCAAAGCGGCGGCTTCGCTCTATGTTTTTTGAGCTTTCTGTTCTGCAATCGAAAATGCGTTCGGTATCTACTCTATATTCTGCACCTGTTCTTTCATTTTTTCAAGCTCACTTTTCATTTCCACTACAATTTGGCCGATTTCAGCACTTCCAGCTTTTGAACCGATTGTATTTGCTTCCCGGTTCATCTCCTGTACAAGGAAATCCAGTTTTCTGCCTTTGACGCCTTCTTCACCCAGAATGGATGAAAACTGGCTGCAGTGGGAAAAAAGACGGGTTACTTCCTCCTGCACATCGGCTTTATCGGAGAAAACCGCTGCTTCCGTCAACAGCCGCTGTTCATCGGGAGCATACCCTGTTTCCCTAAAAGCTTCCTGCATTCTTTCATAAAGCCTCGCCCGGTAATCCTCCACTACTGATGGTGCTTTTTGATAAATGTTTTGGACCTCCTGCTTGAGCCCGCTGAGTCTATTCTCCAGATCTCTCTGAAGCGCTTCTCCCTCTTTTTGTCTCATGTCGGACAAATGCGCAGCCGCTTCTGCCACCGCTTCTTCTACGCCTGCTTCAAAGGTCTCGTTCAACCCGCTTCGTTCTTCTACGACGGAAATCTCCGGGTGCAGCAGAAAATCCTGCAGTCGAAGTTTTGAATCAAACACATTCCATTGTTCCATTTCATCAGCACGGTCGAGGAACTGGTGAAGAAGTTCCCAGTCTACATTCACATCTCGTGTGGAACGGGATCCCCCTTCCATAGATATGAAAACTTCCACCCTGCCCCGTTCCACCTTCTCCTGAATCCGGCGGCGGAGTGTATCCTCCAGATAATTCAGGGAACGAGACATACGAAATTGAATGTCACAAAAACGATGATTTACCGATTTCATTTCCACCGCTATCTGCCCTTGTGCAGTCTCCACTGTGCTGCTTCCATAACCAGTCATACTTTTTAGCATTCTATCACTTCCGCTTCTCCTATTCTAGCTAATTTTATCACCCTCTACAAGCCGAAGAAAAGGGAAAATCCCTCTATCCGTTTCGATCGTTTTTCCAGTTCCGGCCTCCAGCAAGGGCAAAAGTCGGGATAGACGCCAGGGCCAAAACGAGAAGCCATTCCATTGCCGTAAGCGGTGTGGTGTGAAACACAGGCTGAAACAGCGGAACATAGATGACAATCAAAAGCAGCAGGACAGACGATAATACCGACATCGTAAGAAATGTATTCTCAAACGGCCTCCGATCAAAGATGGACGACGACGCCCTGCAATCAAACACATGTATCAGCTGGGCCATCACCAGAGTCGAAAAAGCAATAGTCTGTGCACGAACAAGATCCTGCGGATGCTCCCATAATGCAGTCATAAACCCAATCAGCGTGACAATACCGATTAAAAAACCACGGCTGATAATCTTTTTTCCCATGCCGTCAGCGAATATACTTTCCGATTTTGAACGCGGCGGCCTGTTCATCCCATCGCGTTCCGGTTGATCCACTCCGAGAGCCATCGCAGGCAGACCGTCTGTAATTAAATTAATCCAGAGAATCTGTATCGGAACAAGTGGCAGCGGCAGCGTGAGCATGACCGCAAACAGCATGACGAGAATTTCTCCTACATTGGAGGCCAGCATATAGCGGATAAACTTCCGGATATTGTCATAAATGTTGCGCCCCTCTCTAATTGCTGCGCGGATCGTTGAGAAATTGTCGTCCCGCAGAACAAGAGCAGCAGCTTCTTTGGCAACGTCTGTACCTGTCCGTCCCATTGCAACCCCAATGTCAGCAGCTTTCAATGCAGGTGCATCATTAACCCCGTCTCCTGTCATGGCAACGACGTGCCCTGCTTTTTGCAGTTCCTGTACGATATCGAGCTTGTCCCGTGGACTGACTCTGGCAAACACATACGTACGCTGCAGCATTTCGCGTTTCTTTTCGGGAGCTGATGTATTCCATTCTTGTCCACTCATCACCTTTCCATACTTAGGCAGAATGCCGATACTGCGGGCAACTGCTGCGGCGGTCGTTTTATGGTCTCCGGTAACCATAACCGTTTTGATACCGGCTTTGCGGCATTCCCGAACAGCGGCGGCAGCTTCAGGACGCGGGGGATCCATCATACCGGCCATGCCTGAGAATGTCAGATCCTTCTCTGCATCAGCCGCTGTTTCGATTCGTTCATGGGACGATAGAGATCTCGATGCCACTGCAATCGTACGCCAGGATTTAGAAGCCATCGTTTCAATCACCTGTTTGATTTCCTTCACGTCTCCACTGGAAAGAGGGGCGGCTCTATCCTGCTTTTGCAGACGTGTGCATTTTTTCAGCAGTACATCCGGGGCACCCTTGCTGATTACAAAGCGCTTTCCCTGCCTGTCTTTAACAAGCATCGTCATTCGTTTGCGCTCCGAATCAAAGGGAAACACCTTCTGAACCTCGTACTCTGAAAACAGATCCGGAAAAGAGATTCCCAGTTCCTGTGCCGCTTCCATTAAAGCAGTCTCTGTTGCGTCGCCGCCGCTCGTTCCGCCTTCCAGATACGTATCGACGGCGTGCTGGCTTGCAAGAACAGACTGGATGAGTAGATTTTCGCAGCGGCGCCGTTCGAATCGGTCTGTTCGCTTTTTACGCACAGCTAATCCATATTCATTCCATATTCCGGTCACCGTCATCTTATTTTCGGTAAGCGTTCCTGTTTTATCTGAACAGATGATGGAAGCACACCCCAGCGTTTCCACTGCCGGAAGATGTCGTACGATGGCATTCTGCTTAATCATACGCTGCACTCCAAGCGCCAGCACGACTGTAACAATCGCAGGCAGTCCTTCCGGTATAGCAGCGACCGCAAGCGACACACCGGAAAGAATCATCTTGTAAAACGGCTGCCCCTGTACGATACCCAGCAACACGACGAGTGCGGTTAAAATCAGTGCTCCGCTGATTAATATTTTTCCCAGGTGGGCCAGTCTCTGCTGCAGTGGTGTCTCGTTTGTCTTTGATTCTGACAGCAGATGGGCGATCTTCCCCATTTCCGTCTTCATTCCGGAAGCGACTACAACACCTTCCCCTCGTCCTTTTGTGACAAGCGTACCGGAAAACGCCATGTTCACTCTTTCTCCGATAGGGAGATCTTTATTCTCAAGCGCCGCTGCTTCTTTTTCAACCGGCTGGGACTCCCCTGTTAAAGGAGACTCTTCCGTCGTCAACCCTTGAACGTTGATCAGACGGATATCAGCGCTGATTTTGTCACCACTTCTTAATTTCACAATGTCCCCCGGCACCGCATCTTCAGAGGGGATCGTTTTCCATGATCCGCTGCGTTGAACAGTTATCATCGGGGAAGACAGCTGTTTCAGTGTATCCAGTGATTTCTCCGCTCTATTTTCCTGTACAAAGCCAAGGATTCCATTTAATAAAACAATACCAAGAATGGTAAATACATCTGCGTATTCACCCAGCAGTGCTGAAACAAGAACCGCTCCGATCAAAAGGATAATCATCATATCCTGAAACTGCTGCAGAAAAAGTTTCCATCGCGGTGTTTTTTTCTTTTCTTCAAGACGGTTCGCTCCGTGCTGTTTCTTTCTCGCCGCAGCCTCTTCGTCTGTCAGACCCGATGCTGCCGACACGTTCAGAATTCGTTCCAGTTCTTCCCGGGATTGGCTGTACCAGTTCATTCCGCTCGCTCCTTGTCGTTCAACGTATCATCACATTGTATTCAGACGAGCCGTTATTCATGCTATACTTGTGAGACAGCAGAAAGGAAGGAATGTCCGTATGTCTTTTGATGGAATCATGACGAAAGCAGCCGTTGATGAATGCAGTCATACATTTTTGAACGGCCGTATCACTAAAATAAAACAGCCTTATAAAACCGACCTGCTTCTCACCGTCCGGGCAAACCATCAGAATCATCAGGTTTTGTTATCAGCGAACCCTGGTTTTGCAAGAATGCATGTTACCGGGATGAAGATTGATAATGCCAAGGAACCCCCGATGTTCTGCATGCTGCTCCGCAAACATATCGAAGGAGGTTTTATCCGGGAAATCAGGCAGGAAGGTATGGAACGGATTGTCACCTTCGTCATCGAAGGAAAGAACGAGCTCGGGGATACTTCCATAAAACATCTCGTTGTGGAGATTATGGGAAAACACAGCAATATCATGCTCGTCGAAAAAGAGACGGGAATCATCCTCGACAGCATGAAACATCTTCCCCCGTCGGTAAACAGTTACCGTACGATCCTGCCCGGCAGAGAATACGTTCATCCCCCGGCCCAGCAAAAAGTGAATCCCCTTGAAGCCGATGAAGAGACTGTCATCCGCAAACTGGATATGAATAGGGGAAAACTGGATCAGCAGCTGGTTCAGCACTTCACGGGAATTTCTCCGCAGACAGCAAAAGAAGTGATTCACCGCTGCGGCATCGGCGCGGGAGCTGCAGCCATCGCTTCCACGTTCACGACCTTGATGAAGCAGGCAGCGGATGAAGACTACACACCTCAGATTATCGAGCAGGACGGCAAAGAATACTATTCCGTTCTGGACATCCACCACCTCGGAGGAGAACAAAAGACGTTTTCTTCCACCGGCGAAATGCTGGATCGTTTTCATTCCGGAAAGGCCGAAAGGGACCGCGTCAAACAGCGGGCTCACGATTTGGAGCGTATGCTGCGCAATGAATGGCAGAAAAACAAAAAGAAAATCAAAAAGCTCGAAGAAACGGAAAAACGGGCGGAGAATGCGCACGAAGCGCAGAAATTCGGAGAGCTTCTGACAGCAAATCTTCATATTGTCAAAGGCGGGGAAGAAGAAGTAAACGTCATGGACTATTATGATGAGAACGGCGGGACGGTAACGATTCCACTCGATCCGCAGAAAGCCCCGTCTGATAATGCACAGGCATTCTTCCGCCAGTACAACAAGGCGAAGACGTCACTTGAGATGAGCAGAAAACAGATCACTGAAGCCCGGTCCGAGATGCAGTACCTCGAACAACTCATCCAGCAGCTCGAGACCGCTGCTCCTTCTGATATTGAAGAAATCCGGGAAGAACTGTCTGAAGGCGGCTATATCAAAAAACGGCCGGAGAAAAAACGAAGAAAAAATAAACCGGCCAAACCGGTTCTCGAAAGATATACATCGTCGGACGGCGCGGAAATTCTGGTCGGCAAAAACAATAAACAGAATGAATATTTAACGTCCCGCACGGCGAACCGCGAAGATACGTGGCTTCACACAAAAGATATTCCCGGATCCCACGTTGTGATCCGGGGCAGTGATCCATCAACAGAGACACTGCTTGAAGCTGCCAACATCGCCGCCTATTTTTCGAAAGCCCGGGAATCCGGGTCCGTCCCCGTCGATTACACAAGTATTAAACACGTATGGAAACCAAATGGGTCAAAACCAGGTTTCGTTACCTATGACAACCAGTCCACTGTGTTTGTCACCCCCGACCAGGATCTGATCCTGCGCCTGCACACAAAGGAATAGAGCACATCACAAAAAACCTGACTTCCATCACAAACAGTGGAAGTCAGGTTTTTTGCACAGGTTGTTACGAATGAAACACTTCATCGGTCTGCATCCAGCTCTCGTCTTCGGGGTCCTTCTTCCAGAGACGTAGGCGCCCGGCTTCTTTGCCGCTTAAATAGTCGTTATCTAGCGCCGTTTCAATTAAAGTGCCATAGTCGGTGAGGGTTTCCCATTCAAGTCCTGCCTGCTGCAGCTGGCCTTCTCCTTTTTGAAGTCCATAGGTGAAAATGGCAGCCGTGCCGAGGACTTCGGCTCCGTTTTCAAGTAAAGCGTCCTTTACTTTAACGACACTCCCTCCGGTGGATATAAGATCCTCTACAATGACCACCTTTTGCCCGCTCTGTATTTCTCCTTCAATCCGGTTTTCCTTTCCGTGGGACTTGGAGGAACTGCGGACATAAATCATCGGCAGTTCAAGTATATCTGCAACGAGCGCGGCGTGGGCAATTCCTGCTGTTGCTGTTCCCGCCACGAGATCCGCCTGCGGATATTTCCTGCGTATCATATCCGCCAAACCTTGGGCAATGGCTTTGCGCAAAGCGGGATAAGACAAGGTCAACCGGTTGTCACAGTAGATTGGGGATTTGATGCCGGATGTCCACGTGTACGGCTCATTCGGACTTAAACTCACGGCTTCGATTTTTAATAGTTCCTCTGCCAGCCATTCTCTCATTTTAATACTCCCTCCATTGTTTCATCATCATCCGGTACGTATGAAGCGGCTCTTCTGCCAGAGTTATGCTGCGACCCGCAACAATCGCATCACTGCCGCATTCTTTTGCCCGAGCCGGCGTAACAACCCGCTTCTGGTCATCTTCTGCATCTTCTTTCAGGCGGATACCCGGAGTGACAGCCTTCATAGCCGGTGTCTGATTTTTGATAGACGGCACTTCCCACGCCGAAGAAACGACATGGTCGATCCCTGCTTCAGCGGCACCTGCTGCGTAGCGAAGAACGGATTCCTCCAATGTTCCCGGAATACCGATTTCTTTGTTCATGATGTGTTCGGTTGTGCTTGTCAACTGGGTCACTGCCGCACATGCCGGAACAGTGCTCCCTGCCGGTGTTCCTGCTTCCAGACCTTCAAGCGCCGCTTCCATCATCTTTCTTCCCCCCGCAGCGTGCACCGTTGTTAAGTCTACTTCCAGAGAAGCAAGCTGGCGGGCGGCACTTTTTACTGTATTTGGAATATCGTGCAGCTTCAAGTCAAGAAACACGCTGTGGCCTCTTTCCTTCCATGCATGAACAAGAGCCGGTCCTTCCCGGTAAAACAGCTCCATTCCGATTTTCAAAAACAACTTCTCTTCTCCAAATTTATCCAGAAACGCGCCGGCTTCTGTTTTGTTTTTAAAATCCATTGCAATAATCAGCGGATGGTTCAACGCACACCAGCCTCCTCCGCACGCAGATCATACAGATGATCCACCTGTTCGTTTTCTAAAATACCGTCCAGTTCCGCGATTAATTCAGGGCAGATAAAAGGATTCGTGAAATTAGCGGTGCCTACAGCTACCGCATCAGCACCAGCCATAATGAATTCAATAATATCTTCAGCTTCCATAATGCCGCCCATTCCAATAATGGGAAGTGTCGTCTGCTGCCGCAGGGCGTGAACCATCCGGATGGCAACCGGCTTGACCGCCGGGCCCGATAATCCGCCAGCTTGATTGGCAAGCAGCGGCCTGCCTGTTTTCCGGTCGATTTTCATTCCCGTCAGCGTGTTAATCAACGTCAAACCGTCTGCTCCTGCTTTCTCCACCACTTCGGCTATTCGTGTGATGTCACTTGTATTCGGTGACAGTTTCACATACACCGGAACGTTTGATACAGCCTTCACCCGTTCGGTCAACTCTGCTGCCAATGCGGGATCGGTACCAAAGGCAATGCCTCCTTGTTTCACGTTCGGGCACGAAATATTCAACTCCAGCGCACCAACTGCTCCGGTACTTGAAAGCGCGTCCGCCACCGCTTCATAATCTTCCATCGTACTTCCGGCAATGTTGGCAAGAAGCGGGACATCCCGGGAAGCGAGAGGTGGAAGTTTTTCCGATATCACCTTTTTTAGTCCGGGGTTCTGCAGTCCGATGGCATTCAGCATACCAGATGCTGTTTCAGCTACACGCGGCGTTTCATTCCCGTAACGTGGTTCAAGCGTCGTGGCTTTCAGTGCAACCGCACCTAGTTCGTCCAGATCGTACAGGGCTCCGATTTCTTCTCCGAATCCAAAACATCCCGACGCCGGCATGACCGGGTTTTTCATCTCAAGCCCCGGCAGACTTACTGACATTCTGCTCATAAAAGCACCTCTCCCCACGAAAATACTGGCCCGTCACTGCAGATTTTCCGGTAATCCGTTCCGTCTGTATCCTCCCGGCTGTGGCAGACACATGCCAGGCAGACGCCGAGTCCGCATCCCATTCGTTCTTCCAGTGAAATACTGCCCCGCGCTTTTGGATAAGCTGTCTCCAGAGCTTTCAGCATCGGGACGGGGCCACAGGCAAAAATCCGGTCAAAAAACAGATTTTCACCCGCTATCGCGTCTGTTACGAAACCTGCTGTGCCGTAGCTTCCATCTTCGGTCGCTACATACACATCCCCAAGCTCTCTGAATGGTTCTTCATAAAATACCGCCCCTTTATCTGAGAATCCGAGAACCGTTGTCAGCTCAATTCCTTTTTCCCGCAGATTACAGGCGGTGTCATACAGCGGCGGCACTCCGATTCCTCCGCCGGTGAGCAGTACGTGCTCCCCCGCAGGCACATCAGCTGCCGGAAAGCCGTTGCCAAGCGGCCCCATGACATCCAGCCTGCTTTCTACCGGAGCCAAGGCCAATTGGTTCGTCCCTTTCCCCTCCGCCCGGTAGACAATCGTCAACCGGCTGTTTTTTTTATCGGTTTTACAGATGCTGATCGGGCGGCGCAGCAGCATGGAATCGCTCAAAGGAGGAAGAATGTGGAGAAACTGCCCGGGACCGGCTGTCTCCTGGACAAGATCTCCCTCCAGCTCCATTTCATAAACATCACGGGCAATACGGCGGTGAGTGGTTATAATCATGTTTTCTTTTTTCATACCGTGACCCCGCCGGATGCCGGTGTCGCGCGTTTTGTCATTTCCGGTACGGCCTCGGTGGAAAAGGAGAACATTTCAAGCACCCTCAGCAGTGCATCCGCTGTATCCATTGACGTCATGCAGACTACTTCGTTTTCAACAGCTTCCCGGCGGATCCGGAAGCCATCCCGCGCCGGCTGTTTGCCTTGTGTCAATGTGTTAATGATAAACTGAGCCTGACCTTTGCGGATTACATCGAGCAGATCGGGTGAAGACTCGGATACTTTATTTACCGTCTGAGCAGGTATATCGTGTCTGCGCAGAAAATCAGCTGTTCCCTGTGTCGCAAGAAGCGTATAGCCGATGGCATGGAAACGCTGTGCCAGTTTTAATGCTTCGTCCTTGTTTTTGTCCGCCACCGTGAAAAGGACCGAACCGTGTGCGGGTATACTCATGCCTGATGCAATCAGTCCTTTATAGAGTGCTTTTTCAAGAGATGCGTCCCGTCCTATGACTTCACCTGTTGATTTCATTTCAGGTCCGAGTGAAATATCCACGCGGCGCAGTTTCGCAAAAGAAAATACCGGAACTTTCACCGATACTTCTTTTTTCTCCGGCAGCATACCGTCAGCGTATCCCTGTTCCACAAGCGTTGTACCTGCAATAGCTCTCGTTGCCGCAGCCGCAATTGGAACCCCGGTAATTTTACTTAGAAACGGTACGGTACGGCTTGCTCTTGGATTCACCTCAAGAACGTAAACATCTTCTTCATGAATGACGAACTGGATATTAAGAAGCCCTTTTATATTCAGTCCCTTGCCAATGGCCACCGTGCGCTCGACAATCTTCTGTTTGACCGCTTCACCCAGGGACCAGGTTGGATACACCGCAATCGAATCACCGGAATGGACGCCGGCTCTTTCAATATGCTCCATGATTCCTGGTATAAACACTGTCTCTCCGTCGGACACCGCATCTACTTCCACTTCTTTGCCAACCATGTAACGGTCGATCAGGACAGGGTGCTTTTCATTCACTTTCACAGCCCGCTCCATGTAAGAACACAGTTCCGTTTCATTATCAACGATTTCCATGGCTCTGCCCCCCAGCACATACGACGGACGTACAAGAACCGGGTAGCCGATATCAGATGCTATTTTCCGGGCTTCATTCGTCGACACCGCTGTTTTGCCGAGAGGCTGCGGGATGTCGAGCTCATGCAGGGTTTGTTCAAATTTATCCCGGTCCTCGGCACGGTCCATATCCTCAAGCGTCGTGCCGAGAATGGTTACACCACGCGCATGCAGTTCATCGGCCAGATTGACAGCGGTCTGCCCCCCGAACTGAACGATGACACCTTCCGGCTGTTCCAGATCCACGACGTGCATCACATCTTCCACCGTCAATGGTTCAAAATACAGCTTGTCAGACGTACTGAAGTCCGTCGATACCGTTTCCGGGTTATTATTCATGATAACCGCTTCATAGCCTTCTTCCTGCAGCGCCCATACAGCGTGCACCGTTGCGTAGTCAAATTCGATACCCTGTCCGATGCGGATCGGACCGGAACCAAGCACAAGCACAGATGGACGGCCGTTTGGGCTGCTTTCATTCTCCTGTTCATAGGTGGAATAGTAATACGGCGTTTCCGATTCAAATTCAGCGGCACACGTATCCACCATTTTATATACAGGCATGATACCTTTACGGCGGCGGAGTTCGTATACTTCTTTTTCCTGCCAGTCCCACCGTCCTGCGATTTCAGAATCAGGGAGGCCGATTTCTTTCGCGGCAGCGAGATTTTCAACATGTCCCGGCTCATATGACAGTTCTCCGCTCATTCTGACAATCCCCAGAAGTTTCTCCAGAAAGAAAGGGTCAATTCCGGTGAGATGATGCAGATGTTCGACAGTCCATGCCCTGTGAAACGCTTCTCCGATAACAAACAGGCGGTCGTCTTCGGCATGGATGAGTTTATCTGTCAGTGTTTCATCTGCGTACTCTCTGTATTCCGGGTTACACAAATGGTGTCTGCCTATCTCAAGTGAACGGATCCCTTTCATGATGGATTCTTCCATATTCCGTCCAATGGCCATGACCTCTCCTGTGGCTTTCATTTGTGTCCCAAGTTTGCGGTTGGCTGCTTCGAATTTGTCAAACGGCCAGCGCGGAATTTTGGTGACGACATAGTCAAGGGCCGGTTCAAAACTTGCGTACGTCGTTCCGGTAATGGGGTTTTTCAGTTCATCAAGACGGTAGCCTGCTGCTATTTTTGCCGCCAGCTTCGCGATCGGGTAGCCTGTTGCTTTGGATGCAAGCGCAGAAGAACGGCTCACCCGTGGATTCACCTCAATTAGATAGTACTGAAAACTGTCCGGGGACAAGGCCATCTGCACATTGCAGCCGCCTTCGATTTCAAGCGCCCGGATAACCTTCAGGGAGGCATTGCGGAGCATTTGGTATTCGCGGTCGGAAAGCGTTTGACTTGGCGCGGCGACAATCGAATCGCCGGTGTGAATACCGACCGGATCCAGGTTTTCCATATTACATACGACGATGCATTCCCCTGTTGCATCCCGCATTACTTCGTATTCAATTTCTTTGAATCCGGCTATACTTTTTTCAATGAGGCACTGTGTCACCGGGCTGTACTTCAGTCCCGTTTCCACGGTTTCGACCAGCTCTTCTTCGTTATGGACAAGACCTCCCCCGGTTCCGCCGAGTGTGTAGGCCGGACGGACAATGACCGGATAACCAATCGATTCTACAAATGTTTTTGCCTGCTCAAACGTGTTCACGATCTCACTTTCGGGTACCGGTTCATCCAGCTCCCGCATGAGAGAACGGAACACTTCCCGGTCTTCGGCTTTCTCTATGGCTTCCAGCTCTGTGCCGAGAAGGGATATACGGTGATCTTCGAGAACGCCTTCCCGGTACAGCTGCATCGCCATATTCAAACCGGTCTGACCGCCGAGCGTCGGCAGCAGCGCATCCGGTTTTTCTTTGCGTATGACCCGGATGACAAATTCAAGGCTGATCGGCTCCATATACACTTTATCGGCCATCGTTGTATCCGTCATGATGGTTGCCGGATTGGAGTTCACGAGAATAACTTCATACCCTTCTTCTTTGAGTGCCTGGCAGGCCTGGGTGCCGGCGTAATCAAACTCCGCCGCCTGCCCGATGGTGATGGGACCGGAACCGATCACTAGTATTTTCTGAATATCTGTACGTTTTGGCATGTCTCTCTCCCCTTTATACGAAAGATGTCGCTGCTTTTTCTTTGTCCATCATCTTCATAAACTCATCAAACAGGTTATTTGAGTCCTCGGGACCAGGTGACGCTTCCGGATGATACTGCACACTGAAAGCAGGATATTCATTATGCACAATACCTTCCACGGTTCCATCGTTCACATTGACATGAGTCAACTGCAGGTCTGTGCCCATCAGAGATTGTCTGTCAATCGTGTACCCATGGTTCTGGGAAGTCATATCGACCCGTCCGGTCCGTACATCTTTTACAGGATGATTGGCTCCGCGGTGACCGAATGTCAGTTTTGATGAAGAGGCGCCGCAGGCCAGACTGAGAAGCTGATGACCGAGGCAGATGCCGAAAATCGGAATATGGCCGAGTACAGCTTTCAGCGTTTCAACAGCTTCCGGCACATCTTCGGGGTCACCGGGGCCGTTACTCAGCATGATGCCGTCCGGATTCAATTCAAAAATATCTTTGGCCGGCGTGTCATAAGGCATAACAAACACGTCACATCCCCGTTGAATCAGGTTGCGGCTGATGCCGTGTTTTGCCCCGTAGTCCATCAGAACAACGCGGCGGCCGGTTCCGGGTGCATGATAGGCCGCGCGGGTCGACACTTTTTTCACTTTATTGCGTGTCGGCTGCAGCGCACGGAGTTCTTCCAATATCTCTTTTTCATCCTCTTCGACGTTGAACATCCGACCATAGAGTGTGCCGTGTTCGCGGATGATGCGCGTCAGCATCCGGGTGTCAATCCCGGACAGTGCAGGGATATCTTTATCTTTTAACCAGTCATCAAGATGGGCAGCGCTCCGGAAATTGCTTGGGTGATGAGCGGATTCTTTTACAATTAAACCGCCTGCTGCCGGGTGGAGTGTTTCAAAATCATCACGGTTAATACCGTAGTTACCGATTAAAGGATAGGTCAGAGTAACAATTTGATCACAGTAGGAAGGGTCGGATAATATTTCCTGATACCCTGTCATGCTTGTGTTAAACACTACTTCCCCTGCTGTTGGGCGCGTACTTCCGAGCGCCTCTCCTGTAAATACGCTTCCGTTTTCAAGCATCAGCTTTCGTTTCATTGATCAAGCCATCCTTTCTGTTTTTCCAGTACGTAATGCAGCACTGCCATCCTCACAAACACTCCGTTTTTCATCTGCTTAAAAATCCTGGACCTGCCGGATTCCACCAATGCATCCGCAAGTTCCACATTACGGTTGACCGGTGCCGGGTGCATGATAACAGCGCCTGGTTTCA
Organism: Salibacterium qingdaonense; assembly: GCF_900114715.1. GTDB lineage: Bacteria > Bacillota > Bacilli > Bacillales > Marinococcaceae > Salibacterium > Salibacterium qingdaonense. The sequence goes on along the minus strand of NZ_FOTY01000002.1, from coordinate 281,076 downwards.
TGCGTGCCGCTTTCTCTTCATTCAAACCGAACCGTTTGTGGTATTCATCGGGACCTGCAACCATCTTGACTGTATGACGTTCATGCTGAATACGAAGCATCATCATGACATCAGCGGCTTCCACGGCTTCATCCATCGGCAGATACCGCTGGAGAAGCTCGTCACTCATCCATTCTTTCGGACCGCTCACATACACGTTCGCCCCAAGTCTTTCAAGTACCTCCAGGTTCGAACGTGCTACACGGCTGTGATAAATATCTCCGGCAATGACGATATTCACATTGGTGAAGGTGCCGAATTCCTGGCGGATTGTAAGCAGGTCCAGAAAAGACTGAGTCGGATGGTGGCCGCAGCCGTCGCCTCCATTAATGATCGGTATGTTGACGTGTCCGCGAAGTTCATCAAAAAAACGCTCCCGGCCGTGACGGATCACCACAACATCCGCTCCGATACTTTCCAGGGTCTTCACGGTATCATACAGGCTTTCTCCTTTGATGACACTGGATGTATCCGCTTCGAAATGGAGCAGATCCAGACCGAGGTTCCGCTCCGCCGCTTCAAAACTTATTTTCGTACGGGTGCTTGGTTCAAAAAAGAGGTTGGCGGCGTATAAGCGCTGCAGCGGCAGTTTTTCCGGGTTGTCGGCAAAATACTGGGCTTTTTCAAGCAGTGCATGAATGGCACTCACATCCCAGTCTTCCATCGTCAGCACGTGCGCCGGGCCGCTGTTTGTTTTCGTTTTGTCCTCAGCATCCATTCGAATCATCGGCTGTTCCTCCTTCTTTTTCGTTTCTGGAGAACGCGGGGCATTATGAGTAAGTCAGGCGGCGTCGTCTTCTTTCATGCTCTCCTCAAGGGATTCAAACATGGCACCGTTACCGAATCCGTATTGTTTTCCAGGCAGAACTGCGTTTAGAATAATACCGGTTATCGCTGCAAGGGCCATCCCCGAAATTTCAAGGTTCTCACCAATCTCGATGAAAGCACCTCCTATACCGATAACGAGTATGACAGAGACGATGATCAGATTTCGTCTTACACCAAGGTCAATTTTATTGTCTATGAGCATCCGAAGACCGGACGAGGCTATAATGCCAAACAGCAGGATGGATACCCCGCCCATCACCGCACCCGGGATACTCGCTATTAAGGCCTCCACTTTCCCGATAAATCCAAATATGATAGCAAGAACCGCTGCACCTCCAATAACGTACACACTGAAAACCCTCGTGATCGCGAGGACGCCAATATTTTCACCGTACGTTGTATTCGGCGGTCCTCCGATCAGAGAAGCCACGATCGTCGCTGCTCCGTCTCCCATGATGGAGCGGTGCAGCCCGGGTTTTTTTACGTAATTTTCGCCGGCGACTTTGCTTAGGACAAGCTGGTCGCCGATATGTTCAGCCAGCGTCACAATCGCAATCGGTGTCATGAGGAAAATAATGTTCCACGACCACTGCGGTTCAAAACCTATAAAAGGAACAACCAGATCCGGAACCCGGAACCAGGCTGCCCGTGCGATCCCGCTCATATCCACGATCCCGGCTTGAAGTGCAATCGCGTAGCCTCCCGTCAGTCCTATAAGAATCGGAATGAGATTCAGAAACCCTCTGATAAAAACAGAAACGAGAATCGTTATAGCAAGGGTCGCCAGAGCAATGCTGAAATGAAGGGCCGGTTGTACGTACTGCCCGCTCTGATCATCAAAGTTCATCGCCATCTCCACTGCTGTTCCGGCAAGGCCAAGCCCGATGACCATAATGACCGGTCCGGTGACAACGGGCGGAAGCAGATTCATCAGCCACTGTACGCCTGTCTTTTTTATAAGCAGCGCCGTAATACTGTAGACAACACCGGCTGCGAATGTCCCAATCATGACTCCTTCCGGACCCCCGAGAGCCATGGCAGATGTGACGGGCATAATAAAGGCAAACGATGATCCCAGATACGCAGGAATCTGCCCTTTGGTGATAATCAGGTAAACGAGGGTTCCAAGTCCACTCGAAAGGAGCGCAACAGCCGGGCTGAGGCCCGTCAACGCCGGAACGAGAATAGTGGCGCCGAACATGGCGAATAAATGCTGCATGCTCAGAATAAGCCATTTGTTCCATTTTGGTATGTCGTTTTTTTTCAATTTCACCTGGGTGTCTTCCATTTGTCATCTCTCCTGTTCTGGTGGTGTTCTCTTCAATGAGCAAAAAAAATCTTTGCCCGTCAGGCAAAGAGGTACAAACAGGAGGCAGGAAGACACGTCTCTCCTGCTCCATTTATACCCCTTTTCAGCCTCACTGGACTGATTTAAAGCGGGTTTAACTGCTTTTGCTTTTAATCGTCACTTCATCAAACCGGTCTGTCTCCTGCAGCTGCACGGCAATGATTTCTTCTTTGGATGTAGGGATGTTTTTCCCAACATAATCCGGGCGGACCGGAAGTTCCCGGTGTCCCCTGTCAATAAGCACCGCCAGTTGAATGTGAGCGGGCCTTCCGAGGTCCATGACCGCATCCATGGCGGCTCTTACTGTACGGCCGGTGTACAGAACATCATCCACCAGGATGATTTTCTTATCTTTAATATCCACCGGGATATCCGTTCCCCGAAGCTCCGGCTCCCCTTCACCGGACCGGTATGTTAAATCATCCCGGTACAACGTAATATCCGCCTCACCGACAGGTACTGCATTTCCTTCAATCCGTTCAATGTTTGCAGCTATACGATTGGCAATGTAAATGCCTCTTGTTTTAATACCGACGAGCACGCATTCTTCCACGCCTTTATTTTTTTCAATAATTTCGTGCGAAATCCGTGTTAATGCCCGCCGCACCGCCTGTTCATCCAGTAACGTCCGATCTTCGCCCATTCATCCCACAACCTTTTTTCTTCCGAAACATTTTGTCATAAAAAAATCCTCCCGCCCGTTTAGGTGAGAGGATGTTCGACCGTTTTTGATACACCACCCCTGTTAAAAAAGGGGGTGGCAGCCGTTTCCTTCCCAGCCTCACAGGACTGTCTTTAAAGGACTTTCATATCGTTTGTATAGATTATGTCAGATTATGCTTTCAGGGTCAATCCTTTTTTCGAAGATCTTCAAGCATTACGTTCATTTCTTCAGGAAGTGGTGCTTCCCAGTTCATCCATTCTTCATGCACCGGATGAATCAGAGAAAGGCCTGAAGCATGGAGAGCCTGACTGCTGAGGCCGGTCGTTTTTTTCCGGGTATATTTTGGATCTCCTGCAGCCGGGTGACCAATATAGGAGAAGTGAACCCTGATCTGATGCGTTCTTCCGGTTTCAAGACGGCACTCCACCATGGTAAACTCCTCGAAACGCTCCATCACCCGGAAGTGAGTGACCGCATCTTTGGAATGATAATCTGTAACCGCCATTCTTTGACGATCACCGGTATCCCTCCCGATAGGAGCTTCAATGACCCCGGTGTCATGCACAATACTCCCGTGCACAATCGCTTGATACACCCGCTTCATCTGCTTTTCCTGAAGCTGAGCGGCAAGGTGCAGATGAGCGTTGTCATTTTTAGCGCAGACCATAAGTCCCGACGTATCCTTGTCAAGACGGTGGACAATACCCGGCCTCTCTTCGCCATTTACAGAAGATAACGTCGTGCAGTGATGAAGCAAAGCATTTACAAGAGTGCCGCCACGATGACCCGGAGCTGGATGAACGACCATACCTTTTGGCTTATTGATAACGATGATATCTTCATCTTCATGATAAATATCAAGCGGCAGTGATTCCGGAAGCAGCGGATTCTCTTCTTCTTCTTTTTCATTGACTTCCACCTTATCGCCGTCCCGGAGAATATAATTGCTTTTCACAACGTTTTGATTGACAAGAATCTTCTCTTCGCCGGCCCACTGCTGTACTTTCGTTCTTGACCAGCCACTGCCGGATCCGGCCAGAAATTTGTCAATCCGGGTTCCGGCGTCTTCCTTTGTTACCTGCCATGTGTGATAATTATCCATGTTTTTCTTTCCTCTTTTCTTTCCAGTCATCTGCCGCCATTTTCACGATGAGCATGAACACCCCGGTGACAAGAGCGGAGTCAGCGATATTAAATATCGGATAATTGTACGAGAAAATGTAGACATTAAAGAAGTCCACCACTTCCCCGAAAAGCACCCGGTCAATAAAGTTACCGAGCGCTCCTCCGAGAATAAGCGCCAGGGGAATGCCGTACCATTTACTCTGCATGCCGTACCGGTGCAGATAATAGATGATGAAAACAGCCACAATCACCGTTACGATGTAAAACAGCCACATCTGTCCCTGAAGCATGCCAAAAGCAGCTCCTGAGTTACGGTGGGATGTCAAATAGAAAAACCCCTGAATAACCTCTATACTTTCTGCCACATCCATATACTGAACGATAAGCCATTTCATCAGCTGGTCGACCGCAATGGTAAACAGCGCCAGTCCATAATATAACAACTTTTTCATATTTATTGGAACACCTGCTTTTCTTCAGCCGCATGCGGCCGAAACATTAGTCGGCTGTATTGACATGACTGTAATGATTTTTAACAATATCGGCACACTTGCTGCACAGACCAGGGTGATCCGGATCGCTGCCGACATCTGTCCGCACCGTCCAGCACCGTTCACACGTCTCACCTTCAGCCGGATGCACCTCAACAGCGGTATGTTCGAAATGCTCGGCGGAATCGGGCGCCGCTTCTTTTGCGTCTGCAAGATGAGCTTTAGAAACGATGAACAGTTGTTCCAGGTTTTCTTCTGACAAAAACGGATATACATTATTTCCGGCATAAATGGTAACAGCGGCTGTTAGTGACTTGCCGATTTCCTTGTTGTTTCTGGCCTCTTCCAGCGCCTTTAATACCTCGTCACGGATTTCCATAAGGGTATCCCATTTACGTCTCAGTTCTTCGTTCCCCTGTTTTTTGACAGGTTCGGGCATATCCGTCAGCTGCGGCGTTGACGCTTCTGTTCCCGGAATATACTCCCACACTTCATCAGCTGTGTGCGGCATGATGGGCGCTGACAACTGCACAAGGGCAACTAACGTGTCATACATGACCGTCTGGAAAGCACGCCGCGACGAATCATTTTCCGGGCGGATATAAAGCGTGTCTTTGGCAATATCCATATAGAAGGAACTTAAGTCAATCGTGCAGAAATTATGGAGAGTGTGATACACATGCGCAAATTCATACTGATCGTATCCACGCTTGGTTTTTTCCACCAGGTCATTCAGGCGGAGCTTCATGTAGCGGTCCAGTTCGGACAGTTCTTCCTCAGGAACACGGTTCGCGCCTGGATCAAAATCCTGGAGATTACCGAGCAGAAAACGGAAAGTGTTTCTCATTTTCCTGTATACTTCAGCGACCTGTTTCAGTATCTCATCTGAGATGCGTACATCCGCCTGATAGTCGACCGAAGCCGTCCACATCCTTAAAATGTCAGCTCCAAGCTGCTTCATAATATCGTTTGGCACCATCACGTTACCGAGTGATTTACTCATCTTCCGACCGTAGCCGTCCAAAGCAAAACCGTGACTGATGATCATATCGTAGGGAGATGCACCATTTGTCGCCACACTGGTCGTCAGTGATGAGTTGAACCAGCCTCTGTATTGATCGGACCCCTCGAGATAAACATCCGCAGGGCGTTTTAGTTCCTCCCGTTCTTCGAGCACCGCTTCATGGGATGAACCACTGTCAAACCAGACATCCATAATGTCCATTTCTCTTGTGAACCCGCCGTTTGGACTTTTTTCCGACGTGTAGCCGTCCGGCAGGAGGTCGTTTGTCTCCCATTCAAACCAGATATTCGACCCGTGTTCCCGGAACAAACGGGATACGTGCTGAATCGTTTCGTCGGTAACAATTTCGGTGCCGTCTTCCTCATAAAAGACCGGAATCGGCACGCCCCACGCACGCTGTCTGGAAATGCACCAGTCCCCGCGGTCTCTGACCATGTTGTAAAGACGGGTCTCTCCCCATTTAGGCAGCCATGTCACGCCGTTTACAGCTTCAAGCAGTTCACTGCGTACATCCTCAATGGAGGCGAACCACTGAGCGGTCGCCCGGAATATAACCGGCTTCTTTGTACGCCAATCGTGGGGATACGCATGCGTAATGAAAGTAAGTTTCAGCAGTGATCCAACTTCATCAAGCTTTTCGGTGATAGGTTTATTGGCATGATCGTAGAATTCACCTTCAAATCCAGGTGCTTCTTCCGTGAAGTACCCTTTGTCATCTACCGGACAGAGAGTTTCCAGACCGTAATGCTGGGCAATCCTGTAGTCATCTTCCCCGTGTCCCGGAGCGGTATGCACGCAGCCCGTTCCTGCATCAAGAGACACATGGTCTCCGAGAATGACGATGGAATCGCGGCCGTATATCGGATGCGTTGCTGTCAGATGCTCGAGTTCTTTCCCCTTTACTGTCTGCAGAATCTGAGGGCTGTCCCACTCCAGTTCCGTTTCCAGATTTTCCACGAGATCACGCGCAACGATATACTTCGCTTCCTGCACCTGTACAACGGCGTAGTCCAGCTCCGGATGAACAGCTACGGCCAGATTGGCCGGGATGGTCCATGGAGTGGTTGTCCAGATTATAAACTGTTCATCTCCATCCAGAACCCGGCCGCCGTCTTTCACATCAAATGCTGCATAAATGGACGGTGATTTTTTATCATGGTATTCAATTTCTGCTTCAGCCAGTGCTGATTCTGAAGAAGGAGACCAAAATACAGGTTTTTGTCCTTTATAGATATATCCTCGTTTCGCCATTTCTCCAAAAACCTGAATCTGCCGGGCTTCGTATTCTTTGTTAAGGGTGATATAAGGATTGTCCCAGTCCCCGCGCACACCGAGACGCTTAAACTGACTGCGCTGCCGGTCGAGCTGATTCATCGCATATTCTTCGCAGGCTTTCCGGAATTCTGCCGTCGACATCTTTTTGCGGTCCACTTTTTTGTTTTTTGTCAGCGCCGTTTCAATAGGGAGGCCGTGGGTATCCCATCCGGGAACATAAGGAGCATGGTACCCGTTCATCGATTTATACCGTACAATAATATCTTTTAGTATTTTGTTCAGAGCGTGGCCCATATGAATGTCGCCGTTTGCATAAGGCGGCCCGTCATGAAGTACAAAGAGCGGCCGTCCTTTCGTCCGTTCCTGAACCTTTTCATACATGTTTTCCTCTTCCCACTGTTTCTGTCGTTCCGGCTCTTTATTGGGAAGGTTTCCTTTCATCGGGAATTTTGTCTTCGGCATTAATAATGTTTCTTTATAGCTCATGATTCATCCTCCTATTGTATTCTCATGCCGCCTGTAACCATTTGGGAGCATGTACTTCTCTAAGAAAACGGTGCAAAAAAACCTTCCCGCCCCTGTAAAGGGACGAGAAGGCCCGCGGTACCACCCTGATTGTATGACGGATCTCAGCATCCATCATCCTCTTGATTCGGTATAACGGCCGAAAGCCGCCTCACGCCTCCTTTATTCGGCGCGGGAACTCCAGGGTGATGTCCATAAATGAGACCGCTGCTGTGCTCCCACCATCCACAGTTCGCTGAACCAAGCGGTTTCTGTCATCAGGCACGTCCCTTTCTTCGTTGAGATGACTATTGTTTTATTGTAAAAGTATAGAACAGATGAGATCTTTTAGTCAACCTGTCTGGATTCCCCGGTGTGTACACTTTCCCGGCTTTCTTCTTCATTTTCGGTGTCCACTACCTCATCCCAGTCTTCGTTATGCAGCATCTCAAGCTGGGCCTCGATGAGCATTTTGAAACGAGTACGGTATACGGACGCCTGTTTCTTCAGCTCTTCAATTTCAAGTTCAATCTTTCTCGATTTATTCAGGGCATCATTTATGATGCGGTCGGCATTTTTCTCGGCTTCCTTAATGATGAGCTGGGATTCTTTCTGGGCATTACGCTTCACTTCTTCAGCAGACTCCTGCGCGACCAGAATGGATTTGTTCAACGTTTCTTCAATGTTGGAGAAATGCTCTAATCTTTCTTCCAGTTCATTTACTTTCGTAAACAGCTCATTTTTTTCCTGCATGACACTTTCATAATCTTTAATGACCTGATCGAGAAACTCATTCACTTCATCTTCATCATAACCCCGGAACCCTCTTGTAAATTCTTTATTATGAATATCGAGTGGTGTTAATGGCAAACTACCGCACCTCCTGCTATCCTTCTGTTAATTATGTCTTCCTGTGATATAATCTTCGACAGCATCTGTCTTTTTCCTGCTTTACGTGTTTGTGTTATCTGTTTTTGTTCCGTACGTAATCCGGATCCGCTGCTTTTTTGTTTCTCCTGCTGAGTCGATGAATTTTCTTCTTCCTTTCCCCCGTACCGAGATATAATCCCCGGGCTCTAAAGTAAAAGAAGGCTTATCTTCGGTTCTCCAGTTGACTTTCACTCTGCCCTTTTCTATAAAAGGCAGAGCCTTGCTGCGTGAGAGCTGATACATGCCTGCAACCATGACATCCAGGCGCAGCGAGGAAACCGTCGTATGTACTTCCTCCCAGTGATCTTCCATCGGCAGCATCTCTGAAAGGGGGAGAAGTTCGGTTCGTACGGAAGCTTTGCCAACCTGTTCGAGATTCATCTCAATATACAGCGAGACGTCACCCGCGGCCGTAAAATGAAAAATCCCATCGCCTTTCACAATATCCCCGTATTTCTCACGTTTGAGGCCCAGACCTGTCAAAGACCCCAGTACATCAGGATGAGAAAGCGACACAAACTTTTGCGGGTAGGTGATTTGAAACAGGTGGATGTCAAAATCCCCCTCGTTGATTTCTTCATAAAACGGATAAAGGAGCGCTCTTTTCCGCTCACAGTGTTCCTGCCCTCCCCAAAAAGATAAATAGACGACCTCATCCCGGCCGACAATGGAAGCCAGAATATCTTGTTCCCTTGGATTCAGAAAACCGGTCAGTCTGCGCTGATACATCGTTTCGACCGTGTTTTTCCATTCCAGCGCCTGCTCGACAAACGGATGCTCTTCTTTGCGGAAATGTTCAAGTACCGGCATCATCTAAAAAAACAACGCCATTACACCGAATCTTGCGAAATGCAGGGCTACAATGGCAACAATCGGCGAAATATCTATCATACCGAGCGGCGGTATAATGCGGCGGAATGGTTCGAGATACGGTTCCACGACAGACCCCAGTATTTTTCCGATAGATGATTCCCGGGCGTTGGGGAACCAGGACAACAGGATGTAAATAATGATGAGATACGAATATATCTGCATCCCATTCAGCAGCAGAGTTCCTATGATTTGCATGCGGGGCATTCTCCTTTATTTATTATTAATCCTGTGGATATAATATTTCAGAAATATCACCGGAAACATCTACATTATCCGGTGTACACAAAAAGTTGCTGGGGCCGATTTTTTGAATCTCCCCTCCTACAGCATAAACAGTGCCGCTCAGAAAATCAACGATTCTTCTGGCCTGCTGGGAATCGACCCGCTGCAGATTAATAATGACCGATTTCCGGTTTTTCAGGTGATCGGCAATCTCCTGGGCTTCGTCATATTCACGCGGTTCCATCAGAATCACTTTGGAAGACTGCTGTACGCTTTGCAGACTCACCACATTCCCGCCTTTTTCCTCTTTCCCGGAATCTGTCCGTTCCTTTTCAGACGGACGCTCCACCTCTTCTTCCACGACGTCGTCTTCGAGTTCAAAAAAACGTTTAAATTTGGACTTGAAGCTCATCGGCTTTCCTCCTTGATGGTCCGGTCTCCGGATTTATCCGTGCCTCGTTCCGACCAGATCTGTACCTATACGCACGAAGGTCGCTCCTTCTTCGACTGCAACCGCAAAATCGTTGGACATTCCCATCGATAGATGATTACAGGGGGCGTGGGAATACTGCTGCTTTTGGATGTCATCACGCAGCTCCCTCAGTTTCCTGAAAACAGGCCTTGTCTGCTCCGGGTCTTCTTCAAACGGTGCCATTGTCATCAATCCGGCCACCTGTACAGCAGGGTAGTTTTTCAGATCCTCAATAAAACCTTCCAGGTCCTGCGGGGCGACTCCGGCTTTGCTGTCTTCCCCGGAAACATTTACCTGCACCATACAGGGAACGATATGGTTCTCCGGACTTCGTTTCTGGAATTCGCGTGCAAGCCCCAGCCTGTCCAGAGAATGAAAATAGTCATACTTATCTACGATGTCTTTTACTTTTCTCGTCTGCAGGGATCCGACAAAATGGAGAAAAGCCTGTCCGCGGCATGCTTCCCACTTTTCGAGAGCTCCCTGCAGGCGGTTCTCCCCGATATGACAAATCCCCGCATCCACAGCTTCCAACGCTCTATTGACCGTCACGTATTTCGTTACAGCAATGATATGTATATCCGAGCGGTCTCTTCCCGAGCGGCTGCAGGCAGCCTGTATCTCTTGTTCGATCCGGGAGAGGTTTTCCTTCACATTCACAAGCAAGCATCTCCTTTCTGCCTTCCTTTTCAGTTCATTCCGATAAAAGCCGCCATCCGGCCGGAAGCACTGCCGTCCCTGCGGTGGGAAAAAAAGTTCTCTTCCTCGAGATAGGTGCAGCGCGGGCTCATATAAATCTGTTCGGGCGGCACTCCCGCCTGCTTCAGAAGCAGACGGTTCATTTCTTTTACAGAAAGAAACCATTTTCCGGAAGAAGATGCTTTCCATGGAGCGCATTCATTTTCGGGGAGCACGTTCCTCATGGCGTCAATAACAACATCGTCCACTTCATACACTCTTTCCGATACAGCCGGTCCGATGACCGCATGAACGTCTTCCGGAGGAACACCTTCATCCGTGTGCCAGGTCGAAACAAACTTCCCGGCTATATTCATACTCGTACCTCTCCATCCTGCGTGTGCCGATCCAATACAGGCATATCCCGGAGCCGAGAACAAGAGCGGAACACAGTCCGCATATAAACTGACAAGAAGGATGTCGTTTTCACGAGTGTACAGACCGTCGTAATTCCCTGCATTGCTTTCCCGCTCCAATGCTCCCATGCCTCGGTGCGTATTGTCCACTTTTAATATATCTGCTTTATGAACCTGCTCGGCAGCCACCCAGTTTTTCAGCGGAAATCCGGCAGATTCCGCTGTAAGACGTCTGTTTTCACGGACAGCGCGGGAGTCATCTCCAACATGGAAAGCTGTGTTGAGGGAGTCATACGGCCATTCACTCACCCCTCCCGAACGGGACGATATGCCGGCTGTCACTTCTTTTGGCAGAATTTCTGTTTTCACCCGCCAGTGGCGGTTGTCAAAGCGGTAGAAAGGTTCCTGCTCCATCCAATCTCTTCCTTTTTTGAAGGATGTCGTTTTCATTGTACCCATTTTAACATATTTCCCGTGTTTGCAATAGAAAAGCTTTCTTTTCCAGTTATTCAGCGGATTAGTCAGGGTCCGGCTCATATAAATTGACGAGAATGACATCTGAACCAATTTTCACTATATGAGTCCATGGCACCATGAACTCATCTTCTTTATGAAACAGCGCCATCATCTTAGCAGATCCTCCTACAATCACTGCTTCAATATGTCCTGTCTCCACATTGATATCCACGTCCCCTACATGGCCGAGGCGCTTGCCGGTGTGCATATTCACAATATCTTTTGCCTGCAGTTCCGATATCCGCATCGAATGATCTCCTTTACGTTCAGGTTCATACCTTTGTCCGTCCTCCATTACTTCATAAAGCATGCGGCAGGAGAGAATGTAATTCATTATATGCAGACAGTCCGGTCTTCATATTCATTCCGACAAAAAAAAGCCTCCGTCTTTTTTGACGAAGGCTGAACTCTTATTATTAGTGTCATCACATGCTTGAAAAACGGGTCATCTGGGATATGGCCCCTTTCTCAAGACGCGAGACCTGTGCCTGCGATATGCCTATTTCATCAGCCACTTCCATTTGTGTCTTTCCCTGAAAAAAACGCATATCCAGAATCATTTTCTCCCGGCCGTTCAATTGAACCATCGCTTCCTGAAGAGCCAGATGATCGGTCCATTTATTATCTTGTTCCTTGTCATCACTGAGCTGATCCATCACATAAATTGGATCTCCGCCGTCGTTGTAAATCGGCTCAAACAGCGATACAGGATCCTGAATGGCATCGAGCGCAAATACGACATCTTCTTTCGGCATTTCCAGTTTTTGTGCCATTTCCTGAACGGTCGGTTCTTTTTCCCGATTTTCTTCCTCCATGAGCTTATCCCGCATTTGAAGTGCTTTATACGCCGTATCCCGCAGCGATCTTGAGACGCGTATGGGATTATTGTCGCGGAGGTAACGGCGTACTTCCCCGATAATCATCGGTACCGCGTATGTCGAAAAACGTACATTTTGGCTGAGATCAAAATTGTCGATCGATTTCATTAAACCGATACAGCCAACCTGAAAAAGGTCATCCATATGTTCTCCGCGGTTATTGAAACGCTGAATGACACTCAATACGAGACGAAGATTTCCATTCACCAATTCTTCCCGGGCCGCCTCATTTCCATTTTGCATTTGACTGAACAATTCGCGCATTTCCTTGTTTTTTAAAACGGGAAGCTTTGATGTATCTACACCACATATTTCAACTTTACTGCGTGCCAACGTTTTCCCCCCAGGTCTGGATGTCGAAATGAACCGCGGACGGCTTCATTTGCTCATCATGTTTGTTCATGTTCAGTATGTCCTGACGAGGGAAAAATATGCAGTTGGATAAGAGACAACCCCTTTATCTAGAAGCGGCGGAATGGCCTCCAATCCTGTTTTTCAGGTCTCACACCATTTTATTGAATTCTTTGCGAAGACGTTTAATAATCCGCTTTTCAAGACGCGATATATAGGACTGGGAAATGCCGAGCAGGTCCGCTACATCTTTTTGTGTCTGTTCTTTGTCTCCGGCCAGCCCAAAGCGCATCTCCATAATCTGTTTTTCCCTGGGGTTAAGTATTTCGAGAGACTTTTTCAGGAGCCGCCGGTCCACTTTGTCTTCTATGCCTTTTGTAATAATATTTTCATCCGTTCCCAGAATATCTGACAGGAGCAGTTCATTTCCATCCCAGTCGATATTCAGCGGTTCATCAAACGATATTTCAGAACGGAGCTTATTCGTCCGCCGCAGATGCATCAATATTTCGTTTTCAATGCAGCGGGAAGCGTAGGTCGCAAGCTTAATCTTTTTTTCCGGATTGAATGTGTTTACTGCCTTTATCAATCCTATCGTTCCAATACTGATGAGGTCTTCTATATTAATTCCTGTATTCTCAAATTTTCTCGCAATATAGACGACAAGGCGGAGATTTCTTTCAATCAGTACGGACCGGGCTGCCTCATCATTTTCGGGAAGTCTGCTGATATAATGAGCTTCTTCTTCCTTGGATAAGGGAGGTGGCAGGGCTTCACTGCCGCCAATATAATAAAGGTCATCCGGCTTCCAGCCAACTTTTCTTAGTATTTTCATCCAAAATACGGTGATTGTTCCTTTCTTCAAACAAATACCTCCTGTCTCAAGGTTAAGCGCTCCGGGAAGCATCGGATTCCGGGAGCGCTTCCGCCGGAATAATCATTTGAAAATCATTCGTTCCTGAAAGGGGATAAGGGTCGACACCAACCAGAAGCGGGACTGATTCATGCTGTTTCTCTTTCAGATATACTCCGTCCGGACGAAGGGCGAACATCCATTTCATTTCCTGGCCCGCCGACCGGTAAGGAATTACCTTCCATCGTTGTTTCCATATACGGAAGTCTTCCAGTTTTCCCACTGCTCCACTTTCCATTATTTTTTTCCATGTGCTGTACTCTTCTTCGGGCAGAATGGATGCAAACAGCTGCAGCTCCACTACCATAACAGGTGTACCGGAAAGCGGGTCTTTCAACTGGTTCCCGGTATCCACCAAAGCAGAAGCCTCCCACCGCTGTCCGTCAATTTCCAAAATGACCGTCGTTGTTTTCTCGATTTTCGTTCCCCGGTTTTTTCCGACAGTCTGCAGCATATGAATGGTTACAGCTGCAAGGAGAACCGCCGTTAGAATGAATCCGTAAGAAAGAGAGGCTCCCGGCATCCAAGACGGACCTTGTCCAACTTGAAAGTACACCATCATGTGAAGACCGGTTATGATACCGGCAGTTAAAAAACTGAGCATATAAAACACAAACAGCTGCTGAAGAAATAACGTTACCGAATAAAAGCCAAGCGCTGCTGGTACAAGCACCACAGAAAGAAGTAATGCGCTTCCGGGCTGCAGCAGCCAGTCCTCAAATGGAGTCAGAACTGTAAAAACGCTGCAGGATCCTGCTGCGGATACAATCCACAGTCTTTTGGCGGACACCTGCTTTCTTGTCCACTTTGCGGTTCCCCAGAAGAGCAGCAGGTGAATACAAACATTCATCCCCCATAAAAGGTCAACATAATATACAGCACTCCCCTCCCTTCGTTTCATGAACAGGAGAAGTACTGCTTATTATAAATCGGTTCTGCTTCAAAGTGTGTCATTTTATGGTAGACATTTCTTCTTCTTTTCACTAATTTTGTCAAGCAGCCGTCTTTTTCTGCCTGCATAAAAAAAGCTCCCATGGCATAGGAGCCACGGAAGCTGTTTGGGCAGTATTTATTTTCTTCTGCGGCGGTTCCGAAGAAATGTTGGAATGTCGAGCGTATCCTCATCTTCGGATGGTTCCTGCCGCTGTTCCTGTGTTTCTTCTGCAGGTTTCTCTTTTTCCGGCGCAGGGCGGGAAGCAGACTGGGAAACCTCTCTGCGCTGCTGGCCTGCAGGTTTACGTTCTGTCTGCTGCTTTTGGTCATTGTTATCTTCAAAACCGGTCGCAATGACAGTGACGACAATCTCATCATTCAGGTTTTCATTAATGACAGACCCGAAAATCATGTTCACATCATAGTCCGAGGCTTCCGATACGATTTCCGCTGCCTCATGTACTTCAAACAGGCTGAGATTGGTACCTCCGGTAATATTCATCAAAACACCCTGCGCACCAGTGACAGACGTTTCAAGGAGAGGGCTCGATATGGATTTTTTTGCAGCTTCTGCTGCACGGTTTTCGCCTGTAGCAATACCAATACCCATCAAAGCAGACCCTTTTTCACTCATAATAGTCTTCACGTCGGCAAAGTCCAGGTTAATGAGCCCTGGAACCGCAATAAGATCGGAAATTCCCTGCACACCTTGACGGAGAACGTTGTCTGCCTCTCGGAAAGCTTCAAGCATCGGTGTGTTTTTGTCTACGATTTCAAGCAGCCGGTCATTTGGAATAACGATCAGCGTATCGACGTTTTCTTTCAATTCCGAAATGCCGTCTGATGCCTGGGTCGATCTTTTCTTTCCTTCGAACATAAACGGACGTGTCACGACTCCAACTGTCAGTGCTCCTACTTCGCCGGCTACTTCGGCAATGACGGGAGCGGCACCTGTACCGGTTCCACCTCCCATACCGGCAGTAATAAACACCATATCTGCACCGGTCAGAGCTTCTTCTATCTGTTCTTTGCTTTCTTCGGCAGCCTTCTTGCCGATTTCAGGGTTCGCTCCGGCACCAAGTCCTCTTGTCAGCTTTCCGCCAAGCTGCAGTTTTGTTTCAGCATGGGACAGCTGAAGGGCCTGTGCATCCGTATTTACGGCGATAAATTCAACACCCTGCAGTCCGTTTTCAATCATACGGTTTACTGCGTTGGAACCGCCGCCTCCTACACCAATGACCTTAATCTGTGCGAGTGATTCCATATCCATTTCAAATTCCAACATTAAAGGTCCTCCTCATTCGTCAGATCTTTCAAATTACCGTGCACCTTGTTCCAGAACGTCCTTTCCCGTCGCTTTACAGGTTGAAACGTGGAAGGCTGCAGCACGAAACCGCTATTCAAAAAATACTTTAAAGAAATTCTTCATTTTATCCTTCACACCGGGGTCGTCTTCATTTTTATCCCTTTTTTCCGGCTTCGCCCGTTCCGCCGCAGGGGCAGCTTCTGTTTTACCGGAAGAGACGGAGGCGGAAGGTTCCCGGCCCTGGATTTTTACATTTTGATGGGCAAACTCTATCAATCCGATACCGATAGTATAAACCGGCTCCCGCACGCCGATATAGTCCGGTACAGCTGTCCGGACGCTCAAGCGCAGCACATCCCGGGCCAGCTCAAGGGAACCGGGAATCATTATGGTGCCGCCTGTAAGTACACAGCCGCCGGGAAGATCTGAATAACCGAGCTTGTGTATTTCATCATCCACCAATTCTAATATTTCTTCCATTCTCGGTTCAATAACATGTGCAATCTCGTATTGTGAATATTCTTCGGGCTCATCACTTCCAATGGAAGCCACTTCAAACGTTATTTCATCGGAGGCATCATCAATAAAGGCATGTCCATTCTCGCGCTTTATCCGTTCGGCTTCTTCCGAAGAGGTTCGAAGTCCGACGGATATGTCGTTGGTGATATGGTCGCCGCCAATATTGAGAACCGACATTGCCTGCATTTTTCCGTGCTGGAAAACAGAAACAGTCGCAGCCCCGCCGCCGATATCTATCAGCGCGACACCAAGGGCTTTTTCATCTTTGGATACTGCCACCGTTCCGGCAGCCAGCGGCTGGAGACAGATATCTGCTACAGTCAGCCCGGCTTTTTCCACACACCGAAGTAAATTATGTAATGCCGTTTTGGCTCCGGTAATAATAGTTCCTTCCATTTCCAGACGAACACCCAGCATGCCGCGCGGGTCGCTGATTCCATCCAGCCCGTCAACGATAAACTGGTTGGGGATTACATCAATGATTTCGCGCTCAGGCGGGATGGAGAGAACCTGTGCTGCGTCCATAACCCGTTCAATGTCTTCATTATTGATTTCACGATCGGGGCTTGAGACAGCCACAACTCCGCTGCAGTTCTGCATATGGATGTGATTACCGTTCACCCCGACAACCACCTGTTCAATTTCAAGTCCGACCATCCTTTCCGCTTCCTGAACAGCGTTTTTAATGGATTGGACGGTTTCATCAATATCAACAATCGCGCCTTTCTTCAATCCGGTGGACGGAGCGTTGCCCACCCCCATTACTTTCAGGGATCCACCGGACATTTCTCCGATAATGACCCGCACTCCGGACGTACCTATATCAAGGCTGACGTACGTATCTTCGTTGTTCATGTCATGGCACCTCCTACTGCATATGTGTCTGCTGTATCTGATACGCCTTCTATCAAGACAGTTGATCTCTATTCCATCATATCATGTAAACCGGCGGTACGTGTGGAAAATGACAGAAAAATTAATTACGTTTTATTTTCAGTGCCATTACACTTCGTTTTGTATATCTGATTTTCCTGCATAGGCCTGCACATTCATTTATTTGATCGAACAAGGGAGAGAATTTCCCTCCTGATAACAGCGGTATTTTGAAAGATTCTTATGCCAAGAGCTATCAGTGGTGCCAGATATAATTCTACACCAAGTTGGCGGCCCAGAAAAGCCAGCCCCCATGCCAACAGTAAGCTGAGGAATAGACCGGTAAGAAAAAGGATGTTGGAATAGTTTTGTTTCAAGGTTTCCTTTAATGCTCCAAAAAGGGCGTCCACCATAACAAGCAGAAGAAGAAGAATGTAAATATGATAAGCCGGCGGGACTTCCACTCCGGTCAAAAGTCCAATCAGTATACCTGTTAAAAGGCCGAGTACCGGAAGCCACATTATTCATCTTCCTCCATAACTTCCATATGCTGAACCCGTCTCACTTCATTATAAGATGGAACAGTAAGGTTTTCTTTCTTCTGAGCGTTTAATTTCATATTTTCCAAAGAAAAGTATTCTTTTGATTCGGAGACGAGCAGTTCATTGTATAACTGATCGGTATTTTCCGCCATCACTTTCATTTCAAGGGGAATATCCGGAAGTCTTCGGCCGTCGATATGGGTGACACCATCTATACTGCGAAAAGCCGTCGTTTCCAGTATTCGTTTTCCTTCTATGGATACTGCACCAGCTCCAAACTGGTTCAGTTCATTCACCAGCCTCCTCAAAAGGACCGGCCGGACCGATCTGCCTTCGCCGATATTTACACTACTGGATGGAGAAATGGTTATTTTTACGCCGTTTCCACTTTGTTCTGTCATTCCCGCTTTTGCTTTAAGATCTTCTACAGCTTGCTGCATCGCATATTCCCTGCTGTTTTTCTGTTCAGTATTATATTCTTTCAGAAGACTTTCGTTTTCCCTGATGCGTTCATAAAGGCCCTGCCTGCGCTCCTGTTCTTCTTCCAGTGTTTCCTGAAGCTTGAGAACGTCATTACGGTCTGAAGCATTCGTGAAGGGAATATGTTCTGTTGTAGATGCTGCGGTATACCCACAGAGGACGGTCACAAGGAGTACGGCTGTTTTCAGCACAACCCGCAATTTATTCACTCCCTTCTCCCACGGCCGGCATCGTGACGAGATCTTTCTTCTGAATACCTACTTCCACATTCTCATTGACCAGCCGGTCCTTCACACCTCCGTTCATTTCCAGGGCCGCTTCGAGCTGTCCGGATTCTCCTATCGCCTCTATGACAAAAGGAGCGGAGGATGTGTGACTATCAATGGTAATCACCGGACCCCTGCACTGAATATATGTATTTTCGGTTACCCGGTAGCCGTTGACAGAGACAGCTTCTGCACCGGCAAGAAAGAGCTCGTCCATAACCTGCTGGATGTGGCGTTCGTGCACTAAGAACCGGTTTGGATTTTCATCGTCGGGGGCGTATTGATAATCATTAAGGGTGACAGAGATCCCTTCCCCCTTAACCGGCACTTCTCCAGTGAGCATCCTCATTTTCTTCAATTCTTCCACTAGATTAAAAGAAGATGTTTCACTTTCAGCCAGACTTTCTTCCATCTCCCGTACCTGCTGCTGCAGGTTTCTCCATTCTTCTGACAGCTTTTTATTCTTTTCCTGCTCTTCAAGTACACTTTCTCTTAAACGATCTTCTTCCCGGTCATTCGTGTCTTGATCCTGCTGCCCCCCGTCCGCTGCCGTTTGATAAGTTACAGCAAGGAGAAACCCAATCATGAAAAGCAAAGCGGTAAACCAGCGGATATTACTCTTCTTCAACTCTCTCCTCCTCTCCTTCTGCCGCGTCGGACTGTTCTGCTTCAAAATAAGGACTCATCTTCATATGAAGTATTCCCTCTGCATCAGGATCGACCTGCCTTGCCACAGAAGGGTACTGTGCCATGTGGGAAGCAAAGTTCTGAATCGTCGATTCTACTTCTATTCCATCATTCATATAAAGTCTCAGCCGATTCTGATCATCTTCAACAGGAGAATAAATCACTTCAGAAATGCGATTTATAACCCCTTCTCCAAGATTGCTCAATTCTTTTGAAAAAGCTGCAAGCTTGTCCCTGTTTTCAAAATCCCGCAGAATAGGAGCGTCAGAAGGCAGTTCTTCGTATGTTTTTTCCGAAAGAACCTCTCCGTTTTTCAAAACAGGAACAAACGAACTGTTGTCTTCCACATAAGCCATGCGCTGGTATTCCTCAACTTGTATTGTAACGGTGGAGGGAAAGGAACGGTCCACCGAAACGTTCTCGATTTCCTCGTGGCTTTGGACGGACTTTTCAGCCTGGGACAAATCCGCCGTCCACATTCCATCCCCTTTCTGCAGATTGATACGGTCTATTATATTGTCCTGTGAAATATGCTCATGTCCTTCCACCGTAATCTGGCGGATATGGCTGAGCGGTGACTGAAAATAAACAACGAGCAGAATAAGGAAAAAGAACACAGAAAGGTACGTAATAAGCCGGCGGTTGGTGCGTTTTTTTCGTTTTTCTTTTAATGCCGGTATTTTTTCTTCTGCGGGTATTACCTTTTTGTCTGCCACCTGCAGACCCTCCTGTCATAGGTTTGCGTTTCGTTCTACTATTTCCACTTCCGTCTGCATGGTAATCCCGTATAATTCGTAAATGGTATCCTGAACATGCCGGATGATGGCTGAAACATCCGAAGCTTTGGCCTGATCTAGATTAACAATAAAATTCGCGTGCTGTTCTGAAATACCGGCACCTCCGTGATGGTATCCTTTTAATCCTGCCTTTTCAATCAAGGCTCCGGCATGATTGGGAAGCGGATTACGAAATACACTGCCGGCACACGGATAATTCCATGGCTGGGTGCTGCGGCGGTAATCTTTATGTTTTTTCATTTCCTCTACCACTTCTTCTTTGTTTCCTTCTTTCAAAGCCAGTACTGCTTCACAGACTACTGCCCGTTCTTTTTGAAGAATGGAAGTGCGGTAGGAAAATTCCAGCTCTTCGTTGGTAAGCCACACCAGACTACCGTCAGGATAGAGAACATGAGCTTTCACGACAATATCAGACATATCCGAACCATGGGCTCCGGCGTTCATAAAAACAGCTCCGCCGACGGTTCCCGGAATGCCTCCGGCAAATTCAAGACCGGAGTATCCTTTTTTACTCAAGATCGTAGCCAGTTTAATAAAAGAGAAACCGGCTCCTGCCCGAATCTGTATATTATTTTCTTCCATATACTCCATGTTCCGGCCGAGCTTAATGACAACTCCTTTAATACCAGCGTCTTCCACCAGAAGATTCGATCCTCTTCCCACAGCCCGCCACGGTACATTCCATGTTGTAATAACAGCCATGGCCCGCTGCAGTGCTTTTATTCCCTCTGGTTCAATAAGCACATCCGCCGGTCCGCCGATTTTCCAGGTCGTATGCTTGGACATCGGTTCCTTCCATGCAACTCTTCCAATGTCAGCCTCCTGCAACTCGCGGAAAACCTGTTCCATCATTCATCTTTCCTCCTTTTCGCAGCCGGACGGCTGCATTAAATGCTGCATGATGCGGAAAATGTCGGCTGCAGCATCCGGCGCCGCCAGTGTTTTCGCAGCTTCGTGCATCGTTTCCCATCTTTTTTCATCGGAAAGGATGGCGTCTGTTTCATAAAGGAGTGCCGTACCATTCCATTCGTTTTCCTTATACACAACGGCTCCACCGGTACGACTCAGCGATTCTGCGTTTTTTTCCTGGTGATTGTTTGTAACATGTGGACTTGGTATCAGAATCGATGGGACTCCAAGCGCTGTAATTTCTGCAAGCGTCGTAGCGCCTGCTCTTGATATTAATAGATCCGTGAACGCCAGCACTTCAGGCATATGATGAATAAAAGGCTGAATGATAACATTATCCGGATTTCCGGCTTTTTTCGTTTCTTCTATCACTTTATCATAATGAACAGTCCCCGTAACATACAGATACTGCCATTCTTTTTTTGCTGTTTCGGGAAGAGCTTCCAGAAAGGAGTCATTTATCGGCTTAGCCCCCCGGCTGCCACCTACAATGAGGACTGTTTTTTTGTGTGGATCAAGACCAAGAGCGGGCAGCGGATTTTCTGTTCGTACCCCTGATACTTCTGAAGCCCGGGGGTTCCCTGTCCAGCGTACTTTGGAGGCAGGAAAATAAGCAGCGGAATCCTTGATTGATACAGCGACATTATCCACAAACCGGCTTAAAAACTTATTTGTCAGACCCGGGATGCTGTTCTGCTCATGGATGACAGTCGGAATATCCAGCTTTGAAGCAGCAAATACAACCGGACCGGCCACATAACCACCGGTTCCGATAACAATATCGGCACCAAAGGAAGTAAGCATCTGCTTCGCTTTTTTTGTCCCCCGCCAGAAACGCCATATCGTTCTTGCATTTTTCCAGGTCAGGCTGCGTTGAAATCCGCTGATGGTAATTGTTTCAAAACGGGTGCCCGAACGCGGCACAATATCACTTTCAAGTCCTTGTTCGGTTCCGATATACAAACATTCACTTCCTGGTTCCAGTCGCTCTATTTCTTTGATAAGAGCAAGGGCCGGATAAATATGGCCTCCGGTCCCTCCACCTGTTACAACAACTTTCATCATATCCTCCCATATCCCCTTTTAATCATAAGTTGTCCGGTGCTTTGTGATATTCAACAAAATACCTGCTGCCGCCAATAAGAGCGTAAGCGAAGACCCTCCGTAACTTAGAAATGGCAGTGTGATGCCGGTAACCGGAAACAAACCGGTGACGACACCGACATTAATCAGCACCTGTATAAAAATCATCCCGCAGATTCCGGATGCAAGCAGTGCTCCGAACATATCCGGCACGGTCATCGCGGCGGCAAGTCCTCTCCACAAAAACACTCCGAACAGTACAAGTACAAATCCAGCTCCAATGAATCCTGTTTCTTCGGCCAGAATAGCAAATATGAAATCAGTCTGCGGCTCCGGCAGGTAATAGTGTTTCTGCCGGCTTCCGCCAAAACCCAGTCCAAATAACCCGCCTGGCCCCACAGCGTACAGGGACTGGATAATCTGGAATCCTGTACCGAGCGGATCTGACCAGGGATCAAGAAATGAGGTAATCCGCTGCAGACGATAAGGGGCCGAAACAATCAAGCCTGCCAGACCGACAACCCCGGCACCACCCAGTATAAAAAAATGCTTGATTCGTGCTCCCGCTGCAAACAGCAGCACAAAGCATGTGCCCGTCATAACCGCGCCGGTACCAAGGTCGGGCTGCATCATAATCAAACCAAACGCCGCAAATATAAGAGTGAGTACTGGTAGTAACCCTTTCCCAAAAGATGTTATCCGCTTCTGATGGCGCGTCAAGTAGTAAGCGAGGTATATAATCATTCCAAGCTTCATAAATTCAGACGGCTGGATCGAAAAAGCTCCTACACCAATCCAGCTTCTTGCGCCCCCGCGGACCATTCCTATACCTGGTATAAGCACAAGCACCAACAGCAGGAAACAACTGAGCAGCAGCACCGGTGACCAGCGCTGCCACACTCTGTAATCCGTCCGGCTCAGTACCGCCATGGCCGTCACACCAGCGGCCGTAAACAGAAATTGACGTTTCAGAAAATAGTACGGGTCCTGCCTGGCATCTTCCCCGACTACCGTTCCTGCGCTGTAGACCATAAATAATCCTATAATCAGCAGACAACAAAGGGAACAAAGCAGTATTTTATCAACGGGCTGCACATGTTTTTTCACAACGGCCACCTCTTTACATGGAAAAGTCTTTTTCCACTATTTATATGCCGGGTGAAATGGAACATGCCTTCTCAACATGCAGCTTTATACGTAACAGGTTTTCTTTAAATTACCGTGGAACCTTCACTGATTTAATGGCTTTTATAAATGTGTCTCCTCGTTCTTCAAATGTTTGAAATTGATCCCAGCTTGCACACGCCGGAGAAAGGAGAAATACATCTTTTTCGTCGGTCAACTGAAATCCCTTCTCTACTGCTTCTTCCAGGGTATCGGCGAACTGCCACGATATCAGCCCCGCTTTCCGGGCCGCCTCTGCCAGTTTCTCCCTGCTTTCTCCGTAAAATACAGCTGCTTTTGTCTTCTGCAGGGAAGGGATGAGTTCATCAAATGAATTCCCCCGGTCCAGCCCTCCGGCTAGTAGAACAATCGGCGCCTCAAACGCTGCCACTGCTTTTTGAGCGGATAATATATTGGTGGACTTGGAATCGTTATATATGTCCCTATTATGAACCCTCCCTACAAACTGCAGCCGGTGTTCCACCCCTTGAAAATGACGCAGAATCGTTCGTACGGCGTCTGGTTCTGCACCGTTAAGCATCGCGCAGGCAATAGCTGCCAGCATATTTTCCTGGTTGTGGCGGCCAGGCAGTGCTGCTTCGTCTGCAGAAAGGATGGGAGTGTCGCGGAACCAGTACCATCCATGTTGGATGAAGGCTCCCTCTGTGGACCACGCATTGACGGAAAACGGAACCTTATCTGCATCTGACTGCTCTGCGATCGCGGCCACCACAGGGTCCTCCGCGTTATACACCGCAGCATCCGATGATGTTAGGTTCACAAAAATTTTTGCTTTGGACTGTTGATAATCATCTCTGGTTCCATGATAATCCAGATGGGCATCCACGATATTTAAAAGCACCGCTGTCCGGGGATGAAATTCTTCCGTACCTTTTAACTGAAAGCTGGATACTTCTGTAACCATCACTTCACCCGGTTGGACAGCTGGAGCTGTCTCACAGGCAACACGCCCAATATTACCTGCTGCATAAGATGGAACACTGCTTTCTAGAAGCATCTCATGAATCAGTGTTGTCGTTGTTGTCTTTCCGTTGGACCCGGTGACAGCAGCAATACTCCCGCCGCAAACCATCCCGGCCAGTTCAATTTCTGTTACAACAGGCAGTCCTTTGTCGACAGCACGGCGGATAATCGGGGTATCATAACGGATACCTGGGTTTTTCACGACATACTCGATACCTTCATCCACAATATGTAGGGGGTGACTCCCTGAAATAACACGGATTCCCATATCTTCCAGTTCCGATTTTTCTTTGGTACCTGTCATATCTTTTGCTTCATTGACAGTAACCACTGCCCCCATGTCGTTTAGAAGCCTTGCAGCAGCTATGCCGCTCTTTGCAAGTCCGATGACAAGTATTTTTTTTCCTTTAAACCATTGTGTATTTCTCATATCCACACCTCAATATAAATACCGGCCACCGCACATACTGCTGCGGCCGTCCAAAAGGTTACAACAACACGCCATTCGGACCATCCGGATAATTCAAAATGATGGTGAAGGGGGCTCATTTTAAACAGCCTTGTTCCCTTCCATTTGTAGAAAAACACCTGCAGAATAACGGACAGGGTTTCCATAACAAAAACAAATCCGATAATCACGAGCAGCAATTCCATTTTTGTAATAATAGCCAGCGCAGCCAGACCGCCTCCGAGCGCAAGAGATCCGGTATCTCCCATGAACACTTTGGCAGGATGGGCGTTGAATACGAGAAAGCCAAGCACCGCCCCGGCTGCCGTTGCAGCAAATACAGCAGCATCGGCCATGTCGACGTGCCAGGCCAGAACCGCAAATGCTCCAAACGCAACAGCCCCTGTGCCGGCCAGCAGTCCATCCAGTCCATCTGTCAGGTTAACAGCATTGGAAGAACCGACAAGCATGACAACGACAAGCAGAAAGTAAAACCAGCCGGCTTCAAAAGACCAGGATGTACCTGGAACGGCAATGTCTGTGCTGAAAGAACTGTCGTTTAACACACCGAAAAAAATCACGGCAATCAGAATCTGCCCTGCAAGTTTTTGGCGTGAAGTTAATCCCAGGTTTCTTTTTTTCGTTATTTTTATATAATCATCGATAAACCCTACCACTCCGAATCCGATGGTCACCAAAAGCAGAAGAAATGTATTGGTTGACCAGGATAGAACGATACCCTGAATGATAATGGACGCAGCCAGAACCGATATTAAAATCATGATCCCGCCCATCGTAGGGGTTCCGCCTTTTTTCATGTGGCTTTCCGGTCCTTCCGTCCTGATGCTCTGCCCGAATTTCAGTCGTTTCAGGAGGGGGATGGTAAGCGGCGAAAAGATTACTGTCAGCAGAAAAGCCGTAATAAGACCGGCGGTAATAGCAGCAACCATCATTACCTGCCCCCTTTCCTGTTCCATTTATAAATGGCTTTTTCGGCCTCAAGGCGGTCGTCAAAATCCAGAACGTTTCCGCCTATCACCTGATAGGTTTCATGTCCTTTTCCGGCAATAATGATGACGTCTTCCGGCTCTGCCTGTTGAACCGCCCATTCAATTGCTTCCCTTCGATCGGGAACGATGGAGACATTGCCTCTGTCCGGAGCACCTGCTGCCATCTGTTCCAAAATAGTATCCGGGTTTTCAGAACGTGGATTGTCGGAGGTGAATACAGCATAATCCGCCAGCGAAGCGGCAATTCGTCCCATTTCCGGTCGTTTGGCAGTATCACGGTCACCACCGCAGCCAACGATGACATACATGGATTTTTCGGTCATTTCCGCTGCTGTCTGAAGGATATTATCAAGGCTGTCGGGAGTGTGGGCATAATCAACAACGACAGCAAATGGCTGTCCGGCATCCACAGGTTCAAACCTTCCCGCCACACCTTTTATCTCTGACAAAGCTTCAGCAATGATCTCGGGGTCCACCCCTTCTGCCATGCAGGCAGCAGCAGCAGCAAGCGCATTATATATGCTGAATCGTCCTGCAATCGGGAAGTGGACATCTAAACTCCCCAGTGGTGTTTTCAACTGAAACGACGTTCCACCGGCCGACATTACCAGGTGTACGGCCTGAATATCAGCCGGTGTATCTATCCCGTATGTCAGTACCGGAGCCGCTGTCATTCTTTTATAGTCTTCGCAGGCCGCATCATCCGCGTTCAGCACTGCTGTCTGTCTTTCTCCATCATAAGTATTGCCAAGTTGGGAAAACAAGAGACCCTTGGCCTGTTTATATGCTTCCATCGTTTTATGGTAATCCAGGTGTTCTGCGGTAAGATTGGTGAAAACAGCCGTATTGAATGCAGACCCTCTGACGCGGCCGAGATCCAAAGCATGGGAGGATACTTCCATCGTGCAGACGTCAATTTCTGCTTCCGCCATTTGATGAAATGTCTCCTGAAGAACGAGGGACTCTGGAGTGGTGTTACCGGCTTCTGTAACGCCGGTGCCGATTTTTGTATACATCGTACCAATCAGGCCGGTTTTTTGACCGGCTTTTTGAAAGATCTGTTCAATAAAGTGAGTTGTAGTCGTTTTGCCATTGGTTCCTGTCACTCCAATGAGAGAAAAAGACCTGCTTGGATGGTTATAATAAACGGCAGCCAGAATGGCCATGGCCCGTTTCGTATCCGGAACAACGACCTGCACAACGTCCAGATTCAGTTCTTCTTCGGTGATTACCGCCGCTGCGCCTTTTTCAGCTGCTTCTTCTGCAAAATCGTGTCCATCGACTGTATATCCTCGTATGCAAAAAAATAAGCCCGCAGGCTCCACAGTGCGGGAGTCCATATGCAGCGAATAAATGCCGGGATTATCTGCCGTATTCTGTTGTTTTACTGAAAGATAAGATATCAAGTTGTGTAATGTTTTCATTTTCGAATTCTCTCCTGAAGCGATATTCAAGCTTTGTTTTTTTGTGCATACGTGCACCTTATCTATTCTAATCGGAAGCTGTCGATTTGTCATCCAGATAAAGCCGGATAACGCCGCCTTCTTTGATTTTTTCTCCCGGCTGTGGTGATTGTGCTGCAACCATGGTTCCCTCTCCTTCTTTTTCAATCCGGAAAGGATAATACGCCTCGTGCAGTTCTTTTAATGATTTACCGGTCACATCCGGTGTCTCCACAAGCGTTTCATCATCCCACTGCTTCTCTTTTTCTATCTGTTCCGTCCGTTTTTCCACTCCCATGGCAGATAAGCTGTCAGATATAATGGTGCCGACAATCGGAGCCGCCACAACTCCGCCGAACTGAAGGGTGTCTTTAGGATTGTCGATAGCTGTATATACAACGATTTCAGGGTCGTCAGCAGGGGCAAAGCCAATGAAAGAAACAATATGGTTGTTCTCTAGATACTTTCCATCTACCGCTTTTTGAGCTGTCCCGGTTTTTCCTCCTATACGATAGCCGTCGACGAAAGCACCACGCCCGGTTCCCTTAGCCACGACATGTTCAAGCGCGTTGCGGACTTTTTGGGATGTTTCCTCGGAAATAACCTGTTCTTTTATTTCCGGTGTCCTGGCAGAAATTACTTTTCCGGATTCGGGATCCAGCCACTCTTTTCCGATATATGGACGGTAGAGGTCCCCTCCATTAACCGCAGCCGCCACCGCGGTGACCTGTTGTATCGGGGTAACCGAGACGCCCTGCCCGAATGATGTTGTGGCAAGTTCAAGAGGCCCGACGTTTTCCCGGTCAAACAGGATACCTGTGCCTTCCCCCTGCAGATCGATGCCCGTTTCTTTTCCAAAACCAAAACGGTCAATGTAGTCAAATAAAACGTCTTTTCCGAGTTTTTCACCCATTGCTACAAATCCCGGGTTACAGGAGTTCTGCACGACTTCAAGGTATGTCTGTTCTCCGTGTCCGCCTTTTTTCCAGCAGTGGAGTTTCGTACCACTTACTTCGATGTACCCCGGATCATGGAAATGGTCATTCTTTAAATCCACTTTATTTTCTTCCAGAGCAGCGGCCAGTGTTATAATTTTAAACGTTGAACCGGGTTCATACTGGGACCAGACCGGCTTATTCTGGTTATACACTTCCGGGGGAACATCCCGGAAATTTTCCGGGTTAAAATCGGGTCTGCTGCTCATTCCGAGTATTTCACCGGAATCGGGGTCCATCGCGATAGCAAGAGCCCCGTCAGGTTGATAGACAGCTTCTGCAGCATCAAGCTCGCGCTCGATAATAGACTGAACATCAGCATCAATGGTAAGCATCAGATCTTTTCCCGGATTCGGTTTCTCATAGACTTCCGCCATATCTTCCAGTTTCCTTCCTTTCGCATCCGAAAAGAAGGAAACGTTTCCCGCTTCGCCGCTCAGGTTCTCATCATAATACTGCTCCAGTCCAGTCAGCCCCTGATTATCAATACCGGCAAACCCAAGAACATGGGATAGATACGATCCTTTTGGATAGTGACGGCGGCTGTCTTCAGCAATATAAATGCCTTCAATGCCGAGACTCCGCACCTTTGATGCTTTCTCCATGCTGATTTTACGGCCTTCCGGGGAAAGACGTACAAGCGACTGATTTTCAGTGAGCCACTCCTGTACTTTCTTTTCAGGAGCTCCAAGTACTTCTGCGAGTTTTGCAGCAGCATGCTCCGGTTCTTCTATCTGTTTAGGAGCCGCCAGAACAGAAGGGGCACTGATATTGCCCGCAAGCATCTCTTTGTTGCGGTCAAGGATATCCCCGCGCTCCGCTTCAAACGGGATGTCCCTGCTCCAGGAATCCTGTGCAAACTCCGTGAGACGCTCTCCCATGGAAAACTGTACAAAAGCAAGCCTGAGCAAAAGAATAACGACTGCCGCTGCCCCCGCTGCGAGTATAAAGAAAAGACGTTTTCGTACTGTAACAAACGATACGCGCATGTCCGATCCACCACCATAAGATTCTGATATGTATTATCAGCTTATGTTGGTTCTTCGGCTTTCAGAACAGCATGTCTTCCTCATTCCCTCTGCTGCCGGTCTTCTTCCCCGCTGCTTCCGCTCTCCTCCTGTTCGGGGTCTTTTTTCAGCTCCACTGTTAAATAGCCTCCGTCCTGAATCTCTGCTCCCGGTTCAATGCTCTGCTGGGTTACATAACCAGATCCAATGTGATCAAGTTCCAGACCTGCAAACATACTGATCCGCTTCACATCCCGCAGTGACCACCCGCTGATATCAGGCATTTCTGCTTTACCATCCGTCTTGAGAAATACTTTGCTGCCTATAATAAGAGGCTCTCCCTGCTCGGGATATTGACTTTTCACCGTATTTCCGTTTCCAATAATGACAGGCTTCAAATTATTTTTTTCCAGACGGGATGCCGCATGATTCACCGATTCCCCGCTGTAACTTTTTGCCTTCATTCCGTCTTCTTCATATACTTTTTCTTCTTCCACATCTTCAGGTGTCAAGTTCAGGTAAGACAGGCTCTGTTTCATGACAGGATTAAATATCTGGGACACAGGAGCCGACCCTGCTTCTGTCGGTTCAAGATCCGGGCGGTCTACAGACACATAAACGATAATGCTCGGGTCGTCTGCAGGAGCCATACCTATAAATGAAAAAATATTCTTATCCTGACCGCTTAAATAACCGGGGCCATTAGGATCGTTAATCTGAGCGGTACCGGTTTTTCCTGCAACATTAATACCGTCAATCTGAAAAGGCTGTCCTGTTCCTTCTTCAGAAGCAACCACCTGTCTCATTCGTTTTCTCACTTGCGCCGCGGTCGATTCGCTGATCGGAGTACCGGCGGCTTCCGGAACAGCTTCGTAGGAGTACTCTTCTTCTGTCTGATTATACATGTTTTTTACAATAAAGGGTTTCATCATCGTGCCGTCGTTGGCAACAGCGGTCGCCGCCTGAACCTGCTGAATCGGTGTTACAGAGCTGGATTGTCCAAAACCAGTGATGGCGGTATTGAGTTCATTCGGTTCTGCCAGCAGACTGTCCGCTTCATTGGGAAGATCAATGCCTGTAGGCTCGGAGAAACCAAAATCGTTCATATACTGAAAGAATGTTTCAGGTCCGAGTTTTTCGAGTGCCACTTTGGCAAACGCAACGTTGGAGGAACGCCGGAACCCTTCATCATACGTAATAGTTCCCCAGCCTTCGCCATTGTTGTGATCATTAATGGTCTCCGAAGCAACACTATAGGTACCGGATTGATACGTTTCACTGCCGTCATAAACACCTTCCTCCAGTGCTGCGGCAAGAGTGAACATTTTCATTGTGGATCCTGGTTCAAACCGATCAGAGACAGCGTAATTCGTGTAATTGGTGATGGACTCATACTTATTCGGGTTGAAACTGGGACGGTTTCCCATACCGAGAATTTTTCCTGTTTCAGCGTTGGCAACCACAGCTGTCATTTTATTTGGACTGTACTTTTCATTCACCTTGCTCATAGCCTGTTCCAGTACGGTCTGAATATTGGAATCAATCGTCAGATGAACATCTTCCCCGTCCCTTGGCTCTTTCACTGTTTCTTCCATATTCCACAACGGAATACCTTTACGGTTCTGTTGGTAGGAGACGGATCCATCTGAAGAACTCAATGCGTCATTGAGTTCCAGCTCCAGTCCCATTTTGGCTTCACTCATGTCACGTTCGGTGTAACCCAGTATGTGAGAAGCAAACGTTTGATTCGGGTAATAGCGTTTCGGTTCTTTGCGGAAATGGATACCTTCCAGATTGAGCTGCTCAATTTCCTGTTTTTTCGACAGGCTTAAATACTTGGAATCCGACCCAAGTTCAATCTGAAATTTCCCTTCTTCTTTCCCTTTTTCCAGCATATTCTCAAGCTCTGTGATCTCCAGCCCAATCAAGGGAGCAAGCTTTTCTGCCGTTTTTTCAACATTCTTTACGTGTTTTTCGTACTCTTCGTCCAATATAGCAAACGCTGTATATGACTGTACTTCTTCTGCGAGCGGCTCCCCGTCCCGGTCATAGATGGTGCCCCGCTCTCCTTCCAGCGTTTGGCTTGTCGTCCAGCGTGATTCCGCCATCTGAGCGAGGTTTTCCCCACCCACTTCTTTATTCACTTGAACGTAAACAATGCGTCCTGTAAATACGAGAAAAAAAACAACAACGCCTCCCAGCAGGATGAAAGCCCGCATCATCATTCTTTTTCGTTGATTGTTCATTGTTTCACCACTTTCATCCCGGTCTCAGCGGTAAATGCTGATGGGAATTTCACTTCAACGGTACGGCTTTGTACACACGATAAGGGAGGCCGGCTCCGGGCCTTCCCCCCTTTTTCATACAAGATCCCATCAGGATCCGGAACCCTGAATGACCTGCACCTGCTTATCGTCCAGTTCCATTCCAAGTTCATCTTTGGCGTAATGCATAATCCGTTCAGGGGCACTTAATTCGGATACCTCCTGCTCCAGGCTTTGATTTGTTTCTGTCTGCTGGCTTATTGACTGGTTCAGGTTGGCAATCTCCTGCTGCTGCCCGTATATCCCTGCATAATTTGAGACAAGAATCAGGCAGCCGGCAATAAACGCTGCCAGCATAGCCATGACAATCACCTTTTCACCTTTTGTGACTCTGCCTGGAACATGATGAGTCTTCATTTCTCTATGTACCGTTCTTTCTGTCTGCTGCTGTCTCTGCATCTTCCGGGCCAGATTATCCATCAGAATCCCCCCTCTACTTTTTCTCTGCAATCCGCAGTTTTGCTGAATGGGCTCGGTGGTTCTCGTTCAGTTCCTGTTCATCCGCGGTGATTGGTTTTTTTGTGACCAATTCCATTTCCGGTTCCATTCCTTCCGGAACAACCGGAAGACCTTTCGGGAGATCCGGTATGGTGCTCTTTTCCTTTAATATTCTTTTGCAGATTTTGTCTTCCAGCGAGTGAAAGGTAATCACGCATAATCTCCCTCCGGGGTGCAGAAGGTCACACGCATAACGAAGAGTTGTTTCAAATACGTCGAGTTCATCATTTACCGCAATCCGCAGGGCCTGAAAGGTCCG
The DNA here is from genome assembly GCF_900114715.1 of Salibacterium qingdaonense. Taxonomy (GTDB): domain Bacteria; phylum Bacillota; class Bacilli; order Bacillales; family Marinococcaceae; genus Salibacterium; species Salibacterium qingdaonense. Next base: position 249,003 of record NZ_FOTY01000002.1, on the reverse strand, counting down.
TTTGGAAGGATGGCCGCCCGTTCTCCGGGCCGGTGCCGGGATTCCCTCTTTAATACATTCATTTAATTCAAACGTCGTGTTTATCGGTGCTCTTTTCCGTCTTTCTTCGATTTTGCGGGCAATCTGCTTGGCAAACTTTTCTTCACCATACTTGGCAATGATTTCGTGGAGTTTCTGAAAACTCCATTCATTTATGATGACAGCAGCGGTCCGTTCGATGCGCTTGTCCATCCTCATATCCAGAGGTGCATCAAAACGATAGCTGAATCCTCTTTCCGGTTCATCAAACTGAGGAGAAGAAACACCAAGATCAAATAATATGCCGTCCACACCATGGACACCTTCTTTTTCCAACGCAGTCGGAAGAGCGTTGAAATTATCATGGATATATGTGATGCGGTCTTCATAAGGAGAAAGTCTTTCTGCTGCATGATCCAGAGCCGTTGCATCCTGTTCAAAAGCATACAAACGTCCATGTTCTCCAAGCCTGGATGCGATACGTTCACTATGTCCGCCGGCGCCAAGCGTGCAGTCGGCATAAACCCCGGTCGTTTTCACAGCAAGCCCGTCCACAGCTTCTTCAAGCAGTACAGTGTCATGACGAAATGCTCCCAAAATCTCCCTCCTTTCTTTACAGGCTGATGAAACATTCATTTCTTTATTTTAAAAATCAAAATCTACAATGTTTTCTGCAATGTCCGAGAATGATTCACGTGACTCTTCAAAGTAAACTTCCCATTTCTCCCGACTCCAGACTTCCACCCTCGTGGAAACGCCGATTACAACACACTCTTTTTGAATGCCTGCATAGCGGCGCAGCGTGGAAGGGATGCTCACCCTCCCCTGTTTATCCAGTTCACATTCCGCTGCTCCGGAAAAAAAGAAACGAGTAAAGGCTCTGGCATCTTTTTTCGTGAAAGGAAGGGACTTCAGACGACTCTCCAGACGTTCCCACTCTTCCATAGGGTAGATAAACAGACATTCATCCATCCCCCTGGTCATGACAAACGTCTCTCCAAGCCCGTCTCTAAAGCGGGAGGGGATAATCATTCTTCCTTTGTCATCCACATTATGATGATGTTCTCCCATAAACATTGAACATCCATCTCCCTCCACTTTCTAACTATAACGTACCACATTCCCCCACTTTATACCACGGCTGTTTCAAAATTTTTTGCCGACAAAAAAATCCCCTTCTTTATGAAGGGGACAAAAATCCGCCGCAGGGCGCATGATTATTCTTATTTTTTACAAGTTTATTAAATGATGGCGTTCATTGCTCAACTGGAGAGCCTGCATGATATCCAGCGCGAAATGACTGCCGTACTCATTCAAGAAAAACAAAATATTATATACCCTTTCCTGTGGACGTTCGAAAGGAAGAAGAAGCCTCCCGGCTCTGTTTATCCGCTTCATTCGTTCTTCTTCCTGTTCCTCCTGATACCGGTTAATCCGTCCTGCAAACGCCTTGATTTCCTGCTCGATAATGTTCCAGTTTTTCTCTCCATAGCTCTCCTCGGAGGGAGCGATTGTTTCCCAGGCCGATCTCATCCGGTCATGATAAGGCCGGATGTTTTGCAGTAGTTCTTCCCCAAGAACAGTACCGTCAATGGCGACGGCATTCTGTCGAATCTGCGTCACATAGGCTTTTGGACCATGTCGGAGAAGATCCTCAGCAAAGAGATGTTCCCTGTTCAGTGCTGACTGCACATTCCGTGGAACAATGGTTCCCTCCACCCGGGCGATGACCGGAGGAACAAACCGGCTGAACTGATGAAAAAGCGGCTGCAGCACCGACCAGTAATTGATCTCACCCGGCCCTCCCACATAAGCAAGGACCGGCAGGAGCATATCCTGAATCAGCGGTCTGGTCAGAGCATCCGTGCTGAATTTCTCCGGGTGGCGGGCCGCCTCTTCTTTGAGGAAGGCTGATGAAAAATGAACACGCCCGTTTTTATCAGAGAAATCATCGACTCCTTCTTTATAGAGAAGGATGCGGTTCGGGTCGTGATAGAAAAAATGGGAGCTGTTTTCCTGAAAGCCGTCCGGTCGTCCATATGCTGTTTCTCCCCGGTTCTTCAACCCCTGTTTCAAAGCCTGTTCCACCACTTCATGTTCATTAACAAGCTGTTGAAACATGGTAGACTCCAGATTCCGGATCCCCTGGTCGGAGGCATCCATTAAAATCAAGCCGCTTCCGCTGAAAAGCCAGTGCATCACTTCTGCAAAAAAATCCGATACAGAGTCAGATCGCCCGGCTATTTCTTTGAAGCTTTCATATAACTCTTTGGTGTGTGGTGTTTCGTGGAGAACCTTGGAAACTTCTTGCCACCACGCCTCAAATGCTGCTGTCTCCAATTTCTGTTCAGAAACCGGGTGTCCTGGCTTTACTTCTCCCTGATACGTGATTTTGCTCGGGGCGGTTTCACCGGGAAGATAAATGTGGTTGACTTCTTCCCAGTCATGATCTTCTCCGGCTATCCAAAACACTGGAAGCACCGGTTTCTTTATCTGTTTTTCCTTTTCTTCTGCTTCTTTCAATACTGTTACAGCCTTAAATATTGTATAAAGCGGTCCTGTAAGAAGTCCTGCCTGCTGTCCGGTGATTACGACAGAAGACTCCGGATCTTTCATTTTCTTGAGCTGCTCCAAGGTGGAGCGGCTGCAGGAATGCTTTTGGTTGTATGTATAAAGAACGTTGTACAGTTCTGTGCGTTGAAAGCTTTTGGAGGTCACTTCTTTCACACGCTTCTCTATGTCTTCATCCGACAGACCGTAATCAAAAAAAGAAAGAGCACGGTCCTCCTGTTTTATGTAATCTTCCACGAAGGATGTTCGATGAAATGAGGGGACTGTTTCTGCCTGCATTGTGTTCCAACCTTTCCAGTGCCGCATCATACTTTTCTGATGTTCAGACTATCATGTTCTTTCAGTCAAGGAAAGTAGAAAGCAGACCGCTCCCCCATGAATACACACAAAGGAGGAGGTAAACAATCAGAAAAAGAAAGAAGGTAAAGCGCCATATTCCTTTCACCAGACGTTTAAATTCAATATCATGTCTGGTTCTGTAATGAATAACAGTAAAAACAACCGCTGTAAGCAGTACAATGATGAGCAGCAGCCATAAGTACGAATCACCCGTCATTTCATGTAAAAGAAGACCCACCCCTGCAATGAAGAGTACTGCTGTAGTGTCCGATGCACTGCGGAGTGCCTTTCCCTTATTTTTAGTAGTTTTGACGATAATGATATAAAGGAGATACCATACTGCCGGCGGAAAAGCGAGAAGCACTGTCCCAATTGCAACCAATACATCTGTCAACATTCTTCCAACTTTCTCTGTATGTAAATACGTTCTTTGCCAGCATATAAAATTTAACGAAGGTTGGCAATATCTAATTCTATTTGAATATTAAAAGAATTACGCCTATTCCCATCACATAACATCCACCCCCAAAACAGACCTGTTTTATAGTAAAATGGAGGGAAACCGTTTTATAAGGGAGGATGAACATGACACAACCGGAAATAAAACGACTGCTTGTTAATTTTAAGACCCTTGAAGAATTTCAGAATTTCAAGGAAGTCGGCGTTCAGGAACTTTCCATGAAAGAAGAACTGCAGGAGAATATTATTGAAAATGACAGCGAATCTCCTTTCTACGGCATATATTATGGAGACCGTCTGGTGGCACGTATGTGCTTATATAAAATAGACGCCAAATTTGATTTTTATTTTGAACCACCGCAAAACTACCTGGAACTTTGGAAACTGGAAGTTCTCGAGCCATACCGCGGCCGCGGGTTCGGTGAAGCACTTGTCAACTATGCAAAATCGTTTAATCTCCCGGTCAAAACAAACGCCCGACAGCGTTCTGACTATTTCTGGGAGAAGATGGGTTTTGAAAATGTCACGTATAACCCTGAACGGGACCGTGGTGAAAATCCTTATGTATGGTATCCAGAAGGGGTGGAACCACAGGAACAATCACCCGTTCAGTCGGATATGACCCCTCCGGAATAAGAAGAAGAGTTGGGACAAAACCATCAATAAATAAAAAGGGGTTGTATCAAAAGCCGTTAAACGTTAAGGCATCCGCTGCAGGCGGACGCTTGCACTCCAGAGCACAAGGGCGACATCGGTTCGCCGGGGCTCACCGTGTCTTCTTTGCCGCGGGCAGCGCCTCAGCTACATCAAACGGTAAAACCGCCGTTTGATAGGATCTTCGGCTGCTGCTTCGACGAACAGGATGTTCTAGTGCCGGCGATGGTCACAGGACGTGACCGGTTTTAGCCGGCGAACTGCTGAAATGGCGTCGCCGCCTTCCGCTTCTGCCTGGGGTGAATTTTCTATATTACAGAAAAGGAGCTGCATCTTTTGATACAGCTCCTTTTTATTTCTGGTAATGCTTCATGTTTCGTTTTATCAGCTGGTTTCTTCTACATTGTCTTTGTCTTCGGTCAGGGAGGAAAGGGAACCTTCTGAGAGTGCTCTTGCTTTATCCATTACATCCATGAGCGCTTTATAATCATGCCGGAGTTTCATAAAGTCCTGTTTGGTCCGCTCGAGTTCCTCTTCGAGCTTTTTATTCTCCGCCTCCATGGCTTCTTTCTTTTCGGCCAGTTCTTTCCCATTATCCCCGCGGTCCTCCAGCACATAAGACAAACCTTTCAGAAAAGAAATGGTTTCCTGCAGCTGCTGTTTTATCCCTTCTTCATCATTTTCTGCTGCCGCCGGTTTTACCGGTTCCTGCACATCCGGTTTTCTTTCCTGTGCAGGTGGGTGTTCCACATCCCTAACGTTTTCTTCTTCCTCTTCATCATTTCCAGTGCGTCTCATTTTCGCCAGTTCTACTGCCTTTTCATATTTTTTACGGATACATGCGTTCCATCTGAATCCACACGCTGCAGCGGTGCGGGATAATTTTTCTGCTGCTTCCTGAAAAGCCGACAACTGGGTGCTTCCTTCTCTGACGTGCCGCAGCACAATTTCTGCGAGCATAATATCTTCATCCGTGGACCACGCGTCCTGCCGGAACCCCGTCATTTTTCATCCCTCCGTTCTTTTGATTCATTTCTATGAACAGCATCTGAAAGATAGAATCGTTCTATCAAACGATTATATCCCAGTCTGCCTCTTTTTATTCCTGGAGGACGGAAAAGAGGATTTCACAGTCACAGATTTTACATGTCAGAGATACTAAAAAAGCTGTTTTACCGAAAAAACTTTCGGTAAAACAGCTTCTCTACACCATTATTAGTTCTTTTCCACCACGGTTTCTCCTTTATAGGAACCGCAGTTTCTGCAGACACGGTGCGATAATTTCATTTCTCCACAATCCTGGCACTCCACCATACCTTTTATGGTTAGTTTTTTGTGCGTGCGGCGTTTATTCTTACGAGTACTGGAAGAACGTCTTGGTTGTACTGCCATCAGTCACACCTCCTTTTAGGTATTTCAGTTTTCATTTAGAACGAATGCCTTCACCTGATTTTTATTTGTCAAAATACTTGGCTAAATCGGCCATTCGTGGATCGATATCGTTTTCTTCCTTTTCTTTTCTTTCCGCTGCTTCGTCTTCCGTGATAATGTCCCAGTCTTTCCCGTTTGGAGGCGCCGGTGATTCGGTTTCATCAATATCTTCGGCAAAAACCTGTATCGGGATTTCGACCAGAATGTTTTCTTTAACATAAGGAAGCAGGTCTACATAACCATTCTCGGGTTCATGCAGGTGAACGTCTTCTTCATCAGCCTGCATACCGTCCAGACGGAAACTTTCCGTCATAAGGATGTTGAACGGGTAGTTGACATCAGCAAGCGAGCGGGCACATGGAAGGACCATCGATCCTTTCAGACGGACATGGAAGGTAACGGTTTCCCCTGTGAAATCTCCTCTTCCGGAAACCTGAACAGGACTGATATTCCGCAGTTCTCTGTCCCGGTCTATCAGTTCACTGACATCGGCCGTCGATTCGATTTCCAGTCCTTCGCCTTTTTTTGCTAAAAGTTGTTGAATACTCCATCTCATTGGGTATCACCTCTGGACAACAAGAGTAATTATATCCACCATAAACCTATTTGTCAATGTTTTCTCTTTACATTATACTGTAATAAATGAAGAACAACTACCATCGGTTTGTCATGGTTACACCGGTTGGAAAAAGGAGCGTACGCAGCATGAAAGCTGTCGGTCTGATTGTTGAATACAACCCTTTTCACAATGGTCATTACTACCATCTTCAGGCTTCCCGGGAAGCTGCTGATGCTGACGTTGTTATCTGCGTCATGAGCGGCTATTTTCTGCAGCGCGGAGAACCTGCTCTCCTTCCAAGGCGCGAACGGACGGAAATGGCACTGCAGAGCGGAGCAGACCTTGTCGTGGAGCTGCCGTATATCTTCTCTAGTCAGCATGCGGAGTGGTTTGCCAGAGGGGCCGTTTCGATTCTGAACCATTTGGGCGTGGATACTGTCAGCTTCGGCAGTGAGCACGGCCGAATCGAACCATTTTTAAATCTCCTGGATTTCCTTCAGTCCCGCCGCACGGAATACGGACACCATATCAAAGAATACAGCAGTCTCGGCTACAGCTTTCCAAAAGCGGCTTCGCTGGCGTTTCAACATATGGCCCCCGGGAAACACCTTCCCGACTTGTCGCAGCCGAACAATATTCTTGGTTATTTTTACACTAAAGCCGTAAATGAACTGGGCAGTTCGATGAGTCTGCAGACCATTGCGCGTGTTACGGCGGGCTACCATGACCACAACCTTACAGAAGCGGACATTTCAAGCGCAACCAGCATACGACGACGCCTGACAGAAGACGGGGGTACACCAGAAGCAGTGGAGCAGACACTTCCCGCCCCGGTATACCGCCGTCTTAAGAATTATCTGGATTCCGGTTCCTCCTTTTATGAATGGGAAAAGTATTTTTCTTACCTGCAGGCGAAAGCACTGACTCTGCCGGCGGCGCTGCTTGGAGAAATGTACGAAGCAGAAGAAGGACTTCACCACCGGATGCAGTCTGTGATGAAACGAAACAGCACGTTCCACGAATTTATGCATGCCTTCAAGACAAAACGGTATACGTGGACAAGACTGCAGCGTTTTGCAACGCAGGTGCTCACCGGAACTTCTAAAGCCGAAGCCGCTGCTGCCATGGAAACCGGGGAGGCTGACCACATTCGTCTTCTCGGGATGAACAAGAACGGCAGGGCCTATTTAAATACAATCAAAAAACATGTAGACATCCCTATGATTTCCTCTCTGCCCAAAGATAAAACCCCGCAGCAGAAGTTGGACGAAAAAGCGGCCGCAGCTTACTACCTTCCGCTTCCGGCGGCAGAGCGAACCATAAGATGGCGGCGCGAATATGAAGAACCCCCGCTTTTTTTCGAAGACTGACCTGTCAGGATGCGGATTCCAGGTTTTTCAGATAAGAAACCGCATCCTCCATATGCTCAACGGGCACGATGGTCATGTCTGCGTTTATGTCGGAAGCTGTCTTTTTTGCCTGCTCATAATTGGAAGGGGACGCTGCATCAGTGTCCGGTGCAAAAAAGACATCCACACCGGAATTCTCTGCAGCCACAATTTTCTCGGATATTCCTCCAATCGGGCCGACATTCCCTTCATCATCTATTGTACCTGTGCCGGCTGCATCAATACCCCGGGTGAGATCATTCTCGGTGAGCTGATTGTAAATTTCCAGCGAAAACATTAAGCCTGCGGAAGGTCCGCCAATCGAACCAGCGTCGATTTCAACATTGGGATCAAACTGGACGTTCCGCTTCGTATAGGGATACAACAGACCTAAACCGGCACGGCTCGAACTGGTCATATCTTCTGGAAATTCCGATATCTCCATCGTTTCTTCCAGTGTGTCTTCTCCCCTCCTCACTGTCAGCGTCACCTCTGTTCCAGCTTCCATTCCTTCCAGTCTGCTATTCATTTTCTCCAATGTGCGCACCTTTTCTCCATTCCATTCAATAATAAGATCCTCTGCCTGCAGATGGTTTTTGGCATCCATCCCCTCAATCACTTCTGAGACTTTGACCCCTTGATAATCTACTTCATACTCCTTGTCCGCCTGTTTGTATGCTGCAATTTTAGCGGCTTCCTGGGAACTGTTCATCAACCTGTTCTGACGGTGGAAATATTCTTGATCTGTCTCTCCTTCCCGCAGAAACTGATCTGTTGGTGTGAGATCGCGGTACTCGGATAACTGTGACCATATATAAAGAGGAATATTAGCCCGCTGCTGTCTGATCGTTGTTAAATAAAATTCTCCCTGTTCGTCATATCCATTCGAAACGGTAACCATGTCGTGAAGAGGGGAAGCCTCTCCAGGCTGGGAATAGTAATACGGCAGAGGTATCTGATTTAATGCGAGAACAGCAAGCAAAACGATTATAATAATCCAGGTGCGCCGGGAGCGGAGTTGTTTCATCATTCTAGTTTCTCCTTTAGTCATATATCTTTTTTATTCAAACGGTGTTTCCTGCTTTTCTTGTTACATAGATATAAATCAGAACAGGACAACCCTGCAGTCTGTGCCTGAGCCCCGCATATTTTATGATAAACACAGCAGCGGATGCTTCAAACTCGGACGCATGCAGCTGATTGGAACAGGAGGCGGAAATCGGTTTGAAAAAAAATCATGTAGTACGTGCAGCGGCAGCATTTTCTGTCTGCTTGTTTGCCCTGTGTTTAATTCTATACCCTGATGAGGTACTTGATTCATCAAAAAACGGATTGCTCATCTGGGGGCGGAATGTTTTCCCTGCCCTCTTCCCTTTTTTTGTTACCGCTGAGCTTCTAACCGCCTTTGGTGTCGTCCGCTTTCTGGGTGTTGTGCTTGACCCTGTGATGCGGCCGCTGTTTTGTGTTCCGGGAGCAGGAGGTTTCGTATGGGCAGCCGGTTTTATTACCGGTTTCCCGTCAGGAGCAAAGTTCACAGCCGATCTTCGAAAGCAGGGGAAGATAACAAGAGCGGAAGCCGAGCGTTTAGTCAGCTTTACCAATGCTTCCAACCCGCTGTTTCTTGGCGGTGCAGTTGCAGCAGGTTTTTTCCACACACCGGAACTGGGTCTGCTGCTCGCCTTTTCCCACTACAGCTCCAACATTATTGTCGGTCTTATTATGAGGTTTCATGCTTCCCATGACCAAGGCACTGTTTCCTCTTCTGTCTTTTCGTTTGGCACTGCTTTTCAAGCACTGCTTGACGAACAGCACAAGGACAGACGCCCATTCGGAAAAAAGCTGGGAGACGCCGTCATTTCTTCTGTGCACACCCTGCTCATGATCGGCGGATTCATCTGTATTTTTTCCGTACTTTACCGAATGTTTCAGGTAACGGCTGTCATCGATTATCTCTCTATTCTCCCGGCAGTTGCTCTTTCTCTTTTTTCCATAGGAAGTGAAACGGCGGTCCCGCTTTTATCAGGCATTCTTGAAATCACGTCAGGAAGCAGACTGACAAGCAGCCTGGATACTGTATCTCTGCTTGAAAAAATGGTGGTTGTTTCGTTTATTCTCGGATTCAGTGGTCTTTCCGTACACGCACAGGTAGCAGGTATTCTGGCGGAGACGGACATACGTTACCTGCCTTTTTTGGCCGCCCGCTGCCTCCATGCATTACTTGCTGCAGCCATTGCATATCTAAGTTTTGAACCACTTTATCTGCACCAAACCGACCAGCCTGTTTTCACCGGACCGATAGAGGAGCCGGTACTCGTATCTCTTTGGGAGCACAGCTTAAGTGCCTCCCATCATTTCGGCGGCACTGCTTCTGTCTGTATTCTTTTTTTCTACCTGATTTGTCTGCATCTCAGGAAAAATCAGGTCCGAACGCCCGGTCACAAATAATAGAGGAGGCTGTTCCTCTGCCGGAACAGCCCTCTATTATTCAGCGGTAAACGGGCCGTACTTTTCGTACAGATACTCGTCGACCGGAGATGGAACGAGCCCTTTGACATCCGCTTCATATTTTGCAATTTCTTTAACAATGCTCGAGCTCAGGTATGAATACTGATTGTTTGTCATCATAAAAAATGTTTCAATTTCAGGATCCAGCTTTCGGTTAATGGAAGCTGCCTGAAGTTCATATTCAAAGTCCGATACCGCCCGGAGCCCTCGTACAATTGTCTTCGCCTGCTTTTGCCGCACATAATCGATGAGCAGGCCGTTAAACGAATCAATTTCCACATTCGGTATATGCTCCACCGATTCCCTCAGCATCGTTATCCTTTCATCGACCGAGAAAAGCGGTTCTTTATTGCGGTTATGTAAAACGGCAACCACCACTTTATTAAAGACTTTGGCACTACGTTCAATAATATCGAGATGACCGTTTGTTACCGGGTCAAAACTTCCGGGATAAACTGCGGTATCCGTCATTTTCTTTCCTCCTTCATTCCGCCGTCCGGTAGATGGATATGCTGGTATCCCCGTACCGCCGGACGGCCTGTTGTTCCAAGCGGTTGATGTGTGCGGGAAGCTCTGCAGCGGAGGAATGTTCACAGATGATGATTCCGTTTGGCCGCAGTAGATTTTCTTCGGAAATAATACCAAGCAGTGCAGGAATAGGATCATCCGCATAAGGCGGGTCCATAAAAATATAATCGAAGGAGCGCTGCCGCTTTGTGAGCGCAGTCAGTGCCCGCTCTGCTTCACTGCGGTACACTTCTGTCTCTTCCTTCACCCCTGCCTGGTGGAGATTCTGCTTGATCACTTTCAAAGCCCGGGGATGCTTGTCCACAAATACAGCCTGGTTCAGTCCCCTGCTCAGCGCTTCTATCCCAACACCTCCTGTGCCGGCATAAAGATCCAGCACAGCCCCTCCTTCAAAATAAGGGCCGATCAATTGAAAGACAGCTTCTTTTACTTTATCAGAAGTAGGCCGTGTTTTCATTCCCTGCACCGCTCTGAGCGGCTTTCCTTTATATTTTCCTGAAATAACCCGCATATCAGCGCATCCCTTTCGTCGATATCGTACTTATCCTACCATACAATAATAAGCGCTCCAACAACAGTATTTGATACTTTTTCCCGTATTCATGTATAGGTTGATAAAATTACGTACATAATGACAAACAGCAGCATGAATCCGTGCTGCTGACAACCGCGGAGAAGACTTACGTTTCCCCATAAGTTCTTCCTCCGGTTTCTCCTCTCCCATAGTCCGTCATATAGTGCGGACGGGCTGTTCCTTTACCCTGAGGAACAGCCTTTTTTTATTTGCTGTTAAGTACAGGGACAACCTGTTTTCTCATCAGAATAATACCGGCGAAAAGAAGCAGTGCCGACATAATAAACAAGCTTCGTATCCCTGTGATCCCTGCGATAACACCACCGATCATCGGTCCAAGCATGTTGCCGAGGAACAAAAAGCTGTTCGAAAAACCGTATGTCCTGCTTTCCATGCCTTCCGGGGCCAGCTGTCGTATTAACGTATTGGCAGCGGGAAGAAGACCACCGAGACACAGTCCTGTAAAAAACCGCATCACAATAAGCTGCCACAGTTCGGTGACAAAGGCCTGCGGAATGGAGAATAAAAAAGCTCCCATTAAAGAACCGTACAACACATAATGCGGCCCCTTCGTGTCACTCCATTTTCCGAGCTTTGGCGAAGCGAGCATATTGGCAAATCCCATTGATGACACGGCCAGTCCGGCAAAGAACGCACTGTTCATCCCGCCGCTTAGATCTTCTACAAATAATGAAACGAGCGGGTTGATTCCGACAAGTCCAAACTGAATAACAAAGATAATGGCATAAATCGCGGGGATGGGCCGGATCCCGGCAATGGTTTTAAAATCCTGCATAGTGCTTGTTTTTTCTTCATGCTGCGGCGGCGTGAAATCTTCTTTCACAAAAAACAAAACCGTTAATGCTGCGACAGCAATGGCTGCTCCTGTAATGTTAAAAATCATCCGGAATCCGATGATTTCTGCCATAATGCCTCCAAAAAGCGGGCCGCAGATACTTCCTGCCACCGCTCCCGCCTGCAGAATGCCCAAGGCACGACCAACGTGCTCTTTTGGCGTATTCGTGGAAACAAGAGCAATAGAGGCCGGATTAAAACCTGATATCGTCCCGTTCAGGAGCCGGAAGAAAAAGAGACTCCACGGGCCGGAGGCAAATCCCATCAATATCATAACGACGGCCATCCCAAAGCCGGAGCGCAGCACCATCAAGCGTCTTCCGTGCCGGTCGGCGAGTCTTCCCCATAAAGGGGATACAAGAAACGCACTGAAAAAATTAATACCGAAAATAAGCCCCGCCCAGGTGCTGACTTCAGCGGGGTCGGTTATGCCAAGTTCCTGCAGATACAGCGGAAGAAATGGCACAATCATTGTCATCGCAGCCATGACAATGAAAATCGAAGCCGTAAGAATATATAAATTCTTCTTCCAGTCGATCATTCCCTATTCCCTTCTTTCTATTCCTGCTATTCTATAACAAACAAAGGAAGGTAACAAATAAGGAGAATAAAAACTTCCAATCAACCAAAAAATCCGAACGAAAGAACAACATGCTCACGTGCAGCACCCCGTTCTATCATTCGGATGATCAATGGCTTGTTTTCTTTTGTCCCGGTTCCACTCTCATTTAGGGCAGGGTGATGCCGCCCCGCATCTTTTACAGACCCGCGTTATAATGATAATCCTGTTCTTTGGGCTTTACAGGGCCGCTGAACTCTGTACGGATTTCCGGTTTACGTGATTTTTCGGTCTTTTCAACAAAGGACAGGGCCTCTATTTTCGGTATAACTTCATCGACGTCCGCTTGATTGCAGTATAACACAGCATATTTGAAACGTTTGGACACATAGTAAACGATGCCGTACCTGCGCAGGTGCCGTACATTTTTCGTCGAACGGAGCCAGACGGCGATTCCGGTTCGTGGTGTATGCATTCGTCCGCCTCCTTTATTACTGATATACTTCAGGATAGCATGAACGATTCCGGGCGGCAACCGGCCTCACTTCTTTTGAAACCAGCGTTTTCCAGCCTTTTCAATCAACCCCGGACAGAGTCCGTACAGGCGGGATATGATATCCATCCACCAGGGCATGTTCAGTTCCCGGCGCGGACGTGTGATAAGCTTCAGTACACGTTCAGCGACTTTGTCAGCCGTAAGCATCCAGGGACCCGCCGATTTTTCGTACTGTCCCGAGCGGTCGGCTTTTTGAATGAAAGGAGTACGTACAGGGCCGGTATTGACAACAGAGACGTGAATCCCGTAATCACGGACTTCCTGCCGGAGGGCATTGCTGAATCCAATCACAGCATGTTTTGAAGCGGCATAGACAGAAGTTTTCGGGGTAGCCATTCTGCCGGCCTGAGATCCAATATTTATGATGATGCCGCGGCGTTGTTTCTTCATTTCAGGCAGTACCTGTTTCGTCATGAAAAAAGGGGCAATAACATTCACATTCAACATGGTGGACGCGTCTTCCATGCCAATATCTTCAACAGCGGCGAAAACCCCGGCACCAGCGTTGTTAATAACAACATCCAGCTGATCCACTTCGGACATAACAGCGGCAGCCGCTTCTTTGCAGGACTGCTCATCCGTAACATCCGCTATATATATCGAACATTTTTTCCCTTCCTGATGAAGTCTGTCCTGCAGTGTTTCGAGTTCTTCACGGGAACGGGAGATCAACAATGGATAATGCCCCTTTTTGGCAGCGCGGACAGCAAGTTCCTTCCCTATCCCGCTCGATGCCCCTGTAATCATGATCGTCTGCATCCGCTCGTGCAACATTCCGCCCCCTTCCACCCTTTTTCTTTCACTTTATCACTCATTTGACTTGACAAACAAATTCGTTGTTTCAGATAATAAGAGGTAATGAAGGAAACGTAAATAAACCTATACTATATTACAGCTGTGAAAGGGAATAGTAGAAAAAAACAGGTATCCATAACAGAGAGCCGGGGCAGAGCTGAAAACCCGGCAGGGATTTCCTGTTTTTCGAACCCGCCCTCGAGCTGCCGGGGAAATAACCCGGCCGGTGCTTTTCCGATATCAAAGGGTAGAGAGAGACGGACGTTAGGTGTTCGTCTAATAAAGGTGGTACCGCGGATAAGTGACTCTTCCGTCCTTTTGCTTAAAGGATGGAAGAGTTTTTTATGCTTTTCACTACACATTCGGAGGATAACCATGAAGAAAGAACGAGTCGTCATAAAAATTGGAAGCAGTTCCCTGACGAGCACCGGCGGTGGGCTGAGCCGGCCCAAACTGCTGGAATTCGTAGAAGCTGCTGCGGCACTGTATCAGGAAGGTCACCAGGTTGTCATCATCTCTTCCGGTGCCGTTGCCGCCGGTTTCTCGGGACTTAAATATCCCACCCGTCCGGTCACTCTCGCAGGCAAACAGGCATCAGCCGCCGTCGGACAGGGCCGGTTGATGCAGGCTTACACGGAAGCGTTCAGACATTACCAGATTGAAACCGGTCAGATCCTTTTAACGAGAGACAATTTTTCCAATAAATCGCAGTATCAGAACGCCTATTCTACGCTTACCGAACTTCTTCAGCGCGGGGTAGTGCCGATCATCAATGAGAATGATTCCATCGCTGTTGATGAATTGACGTTTGGAGATAATGATATGCTCTCCGCCCTCGTCGGCGGGCTCATTCACGCGGAATGTCTGATGATAATCACCGATATTAACGGCATTTATGATTCCAATCCAAACACGGACCCCAATGCCAAGCGGTATCACTTTTTATCCGAAATAGAAGATGAACAGCTTGAGCAGGCGGGAGGCAGCGGCAGCGCAGTCGGAACCGGCGGTATGAAATCCAAGCTGCAGGCTGCCAAAATCGGGCTTTCTCTGGGACTGCGGGCTTTTATCGGAAAAGCGGAGGGAGCTTCTTCGTTTCAGGATATTCTCGCCGGAAAAGGGGATGGCACCTACATCGGCTTTCCGGGACGTTTTGTCCTGAACAGCAAGAAACAGTGGCTCGCCCTTCATTCCCTGCCGGCAGGCGAAATTATAGTAGACGACGGCGCGCGGGCGGCCCTCCTTCAAAAAGGAAGAAGCCTTCTCCCGGCGGGAATCCTCGAAGTGCACGGACGTTTTGAACGTGCCGGCGTGGTGGAAGTAAAAGATAAGCGGGGAAACCTCATCGGCAAAGGACAGGTTAACATGTCCGCCGCTGAAATTATGGGGATCAAAGGAAAGTCGTCACAGGAAGCCGTAGAATGGACAGAAACAAAAAGAGCAGAAGTGATTCACCGGGATGAATGGGTTCCGGCAGAAAAGGAGAGAAAATCACAATGAGTATAATGATCGAACAGGGAAAAAAAGCAAAAGAAGCTTCCGCCGCTGCAGCTCTTTTAACCACAACCGAAAAAAATGAACTGCTGCGCGCAATGGCCGGACAGCTGGAGCAGGATATACCAGTTATTCTATCTGAAAACGAGAAGGATCTGCAGGCCGGGGAAGAAAACGGGATTTCCACCGCCCTCATGGACCGTCTCCGCCTTTCTGAAACAAGAATCAAAGGAATGGCGGAAGGGTTCCGCCAGGTAGCGGATCTTGCGGATCCAATCGGACAGAAAATGGAATCGTGGACCCGGCCGAATGACCTTCACATTCAAAAAGTACGGGTACCGCTCGGTGTGGCGGGAATCATCTATGAAGCACGTCCGAACGTTACCGCAGATGCCGCTGCGTTATGTTTAAAAACCGGAAATGCCGCTTTCCTGCGCGGAAGTTCTTCAGCCTACTTTTCCAACGCAGCGATTGTCGCTTCCATTCATGCTGCTCTGGCTTCACGCGGGATATCAAAGAATACGGTGCAGCTTGCACAAGACACATCCCGAGAAGCGGCATCGGACCTTTTTACAATGAACGACTGTCTCGACGTTCTTATTCCAAGAGGGGGTGCCGGACTTATTCAGACTGTTGTACAGGAGTCTTCTGTGCCTGTACTTGAAACCGGCATCGGCAACTGTCATGTATTTATTGACGAAAGTGCCGAAGAAGATATGGCTGTCCGAATAGCAGTAAACGCCAAAACAGACCGCCCATCAGTCTGTAACGCTGCCGAAACGATTCTTGTGCAGGAAGACTGGGCGGAGCGGTACGGAAAAAGATTAGTGGAAGCCCTGCACGCTGAAGGAGTCGAAATACGCGGAGATGACTATATTCAGTCCCTTCATCCGGACATCAAGCCAGCTTCCAATCAGGACTGGGAGGAAGAGTTTCTCGACCTGACCGCCGCTGTGAAAATCGTCAAAAATCCAGAAGAAGCCGTCACCCATATCAAACAATACGGAACCGGGCATTCCGAAGCCATCATCACAGAAAACACAGACCATAAACAGTACTTTTATGATCAACTTGATGCTGCTGTTCTCTATCACAATGCCTCCACCAGGTTTACTGACGGGTTTGAATTCGGCTTCGGCGCCGAAATCGGAGTCAGCACACAAAAACTCCACGCCCGCGGTCCAATGGGACTGGAAGCATTAACGTCCTACAAATATCTTGTAGACGGATCCGGCCAGATTAAGGAATAGGAGGTTCATAAACGATATGGACAAAAAAATCGCATTTATCGGCGCAGGATCGATGGCAGAATCAATCATCGGCGGTCTCGTCGCCGATGAACTGCTGCCGCCGCCGCACTGTATCCTGGCAGCCAATCAGTCCAATGAGGCCCGTTTAGCGCACTTAAAAGAAACTTATGGTATTCTCCCTTATTCCGACAGCGCCGAAGCTGCCGCAGAAGCAGACATTGTGATTCTGTCTGTCAAACCAAAACAACTTAGAGATGCCCTTCAGACTGCCGCTTCCGGATTGACACAAGACAAAGTAATCTTTTCCGTGCTTGCCGGCATAAAGACCAGCCAAATTGAAGAGCAGTTGCATCATAACAATCCGGTCATACGTGTCATGCCAAATACCTCGGCCAAAGTTGGACAGTCTTCCACCGCTTTGGCAAAGGGGGCGCATGCCGGGGATGAGCACCTGCAGACCGCTTCTGAATTGTTCTCTTCCATAGGAACGGCTGTCATCGTGAAAGAAGAGAATATGAATGCTGTCACCGGCATTGCCGGAAGCGGCCCCGCCTACTTCTATTATTTTGCCGAAGCCATGGAGCAGGCAGCGGCGGCGTCCGGTCTTCCAGAGGAAAAAGCCCGGGATCTGATCATTCAGACGATGTTTGGCGCAGCTGTCCGGATGCGTGAATCAGATCAAACTCCTGCGGAACTTTATCAGGAAGTACAGAGCCCCGGAGGAACGACAGAAGCTGCCTTTCAGGAAATGGAAAGACATAACCTTCAGGAAGCATTCAAAAAAAGCGTGCTGGCAGCCATCTCCCGCTCTGCTGCCCTCGGAGAACAGAACACACCACCCGGATCATCCTGACAAGGAAATAGACCACGGGAATATATTATTATACCCTGACAGAAAAAAACGCTTCCGGTTATCGCTTTGGATAACCGGAAGGGTTTTTTGGAATTTTTGTCAATAAGCAGTGAAAACGTTTAAAAATAATCCGTATATTTAGTGCCCTCAGGCCGGCTTTCAGACACATACGGCAATACTTTCTCTGCCTAATGCAAAAAAGCCTCCCCTTATCAGGGAGGCCTTCTATGGCGGACGCTGTTTCAAACTCGTTTTGTATTGTCTATTGCAGCACTTCTTTTGTGCTGAAAAATTCTTCATATAGTCCACGGATCGCTTTATCTACATCTTCGTCATGAATACCAAACGCAAGGGATACTTCTGAAGATCCCTGATTAATCATCTCGATATTTACGCCCTGTTCAGACATTGCTTTTGTAGCTCTTGCTGCAATGCCGACTGTCTCGTGCATACCTTCTCCAACCAGCATAATCATGGCGAAGTCTTTTTCAAAATACACGTCATCAGCATTAAGTTCATTTTTAATGCGATGGAGAATGCGCTCTTCTTTCTCCGGGTTCAATTGATCTTTTTCCACTATTACTGATGTATCATCAATACCGGAAGGAATATGTTCATAGGAAATACCTTCATCTTCAAGAATACCAAGGAGTCTGCGTCCAAAACCGACTTCCCGGTTCATTAAGTATTTCCTTACATAAATGGTACTGAAACCTTTATCCGCTGCGATGCCTATCACGGGATTCATGGCATATTCCCGTTCATTAATGATCATTGTGCCGTCTGCGGATGGGTTGTTCGTGTTTTTTACGCAGACGGGAATGTTACTTTTAAATGCCGGGATCAGTGCTTCATCATGAAAAACACCGAATCCTGCATAAGAGAGTTCCCTCATTTCGCGGAAGGTCATCCGTTTAATAGAACATGGATGATCCACTACCGTTGGATTGGCGGCGAATACAGAATCCACGTCAGTAAAATTTTCGTACAGGGAAGCCTGAACTCCGGCTGCCACGATGGAACCTGTAATATCCGATCCGCCTCTTGGAAATGTGACAAGTCCCCCTTCTTTGGAATAACCAAAAAATCCCGGAATAATGGAAATGCCGTCCCGTTCCCGCAAAGAATACAGATGATCATAGGCTTCATCAAGAATCTGCGCATTTCCCGGGGTATCACTGACCAGGAGACCGGCATCCCGGGGATTTACGTATTCTGCTACAAAACCGATACTCTGCAGATACCTGGCAATTACTTTTGCATTGTTATCCTCCCCGGCTGCTTTCATCTGATCCATAAAGCGCCCGCTGTCCGACACATTATAGGCCAGACGGTTTCTTATATCATTCTCAATGGTTGTCACAATGTCATTACTGAGCCCGAGTCCTTCCGCAATGCTGCGGTAACGCTCCACTACAAGCTGCAGTGTTTCCTCCGCGGAGCCGTATTCAAGATAGGTTTCTCCGAGCTCTATCAACAAATCAGTTACCTTCCTGTCTTCATCACTTCGTTTCCCCGGCGCAGAAACCACGATGAATTTGCGCTCGGTGTCCGACGTAATAATATCCGATACTTTTTTTATCTGTTCTGCATCAGCTAATGAACTTCCACCAAACTTTGCTACTTTCATCTTCGTCTTTACAACTCCTACATATCATAATATCAAGCTCTCTTTTAGTTGCTGAAATAAGCTTACCATATGATCCGGAAGCGGACAAAACTGTTTTTTTATCCTCTCCCTCCATCCTTGGGGATATAACCTTGTGAGACGTTATCATTTTAAGTGCACGCTGTATCTATCATTCATTCTAGTATGTACTGTTTCATTATGGATCCCAGACATCACTGCTCCATTTGCTTGGCTGAAGACCGGTGAGTTTTAAAAGCGCTTCGTGAATCGTGACATTTTCTTCTGTCAAACTTCTCGAAGTACAGGAAGATGCAGGCTCATACCCTTCTCTGGAAGCTTCTCCGTAAGTTGCTTCCTCCAGAAAATTACTGAGCTGTGCATCATTAAAGCAGGGAGGACTGACGTAAATCTGATTCGTGTGATCAAGAATAACACGTACATTGGTGGGAGCCTGCAGCTGCACCGGAATGAAAAATCCGGACAGAATCAATGCAGCAGCAAGTCCCGTACAAATCATTATCCATTTTCTCATGTTTTAGACTCCGCTTCAGTTACCCAGGTTATACTTTCATCCAGATCTCTCTGCTGCCGTTTTGGAATCTCCTGCGGATATCCTGCATACAACACAGCTGCAACACTCTCTTCTTCGCCCGCCCCGATAATGTTATGAAGTTTTTGATCCTGTACAAGAGCACCAATTGACCACTTCGACCCCACACCTTCCGACCAAAGAGCGAGCATAAAGTTCTCGACCGCGCAGGAGACGGCTGCGTAGTCTTCCTTTTCACGGACGGGATTCACGCTGTAACGATGGGCAGTTACAACAATCACCAGAGGCAGTTCGTTGATATATTGATAGGCGGCTTCTCCCGCTTTTTTAGCATGATCGGATTCTTTATCCAAAAATCCTTCCCACTTCATTTCTTTTTTCCGCTGCGCCAGTCTTTCTTTTGCTTCATCCTGCAGCACGTAAAAATGCCACGGTTGTGTCATCTTATGATTCGGGGCATGCACAGCACACTCCAGTGCTCTCCGTATCAATGCAGGGTCAACACTGTCTTTTTTAAACTTGTATATGGTTCTTCTTGTAAGCAGTCCATCCTGTAAATCCATAGCCTCTCACCCTTCCACTCTGTTCTTTATTTATATTATAACCCGATTACCTTTCGTTTCCCAGCCGTTCCTGTTATTCCATCAAACCTGCTTAATATTCTTATGAAAATCGTTTTTTATGTTAGTTTTCTTTTTCTTCATATGTTAATTTTTCTAACATGAATGACCCCTTTTTCTTTTATATGTGATATATTTGTACATAAGAAAATGAGTTACAGATAAAAGGAGCGCATGCCTATGTCTTCCTACAAAGATAAGAAAGTCATCACAATTGGTGTTATCAGTGAACTTACAGGATTATCGGAACGGAAAATCCGCTATTACGAAGAGCGGAAACTCATATTTCCCGATCGTACAAAAGGCGGTACCCGCAAATACTCTTTTGATGACGTGGAACGTCTGATTGATATTGCCGACAAAATGGAAGACGGAATGCAGACATTTGATATCCGCCGGATGGAACAGAAAAAACTTCCTAAAAAAGAACTTCGTGAAAGAATGCTCCGCGGTCAGTTGAATGCTGCTTTTAATATGAGAAAATAAAACATTTTCCCATATCCCTTCTTAAAGAAATCGTTTCCATTCAACTTGACATTCCTGCAGCTTCCTTCTACTATTATAATTGGTTGTATTATTGAACCCCGTCCGCCTGCGAGCCGCTTTCTTTTAGTTGTCTTATTATATTAAGGAAAGAAAGTGATGATATTGCTTCAAACATTAAAAAACAGTCAAATTACAGATCACGAGATTCTCCAGTTGATGATTCCCCAGGAAAAAGTGGCACATGTTCAGTCGAATCATCCCCTTGATCATGCCCTGCTTGTACTTATTAAATCCGGATACACCGCCATCCCCGTCCTTGACCCACAGTACAAAGTTCAGGGACAGGTAGGCAAAGCTCAGATTCTCGATTCCATTCTTGGTATGGAGCGTATTGAGATGGACCGGCTGCACGATTATTCTGTTTCCGATGTGATGACAGAAAAAGTCCCACGCATGAAACAGGATGAGACCTTTGGGAAAGCATTGATGCTCTCCATCAATCATCCTTTTGTATGTATCGAAGACCATGACCGGTCATTTATCGGTATTATGACACGCCGGTCGATTCTTGCCCTTATCCACCGCCACTTGGAAAAACTTTAACAGCACAACACTATTCTCCAACAAAGGTGCCGCGAAGGGAATAGTAAAAGAGACCGGGACAAAACCTCTATAAGATAGAAGAATGCCGAACGATTAAAAAAATCGTTCGGCATTCTTCGTTCCTGATATATATCGCTGCGCCAAAATACTCCGTTTTTCCTCCAGCGCACAGGGGCGGCATCGATGCGGCCGTTGAACAACGCCGCAGGACATTCGTGTTCTCTTTTGCCTGTTATACTTTTGTCCCGGGCTTTGTTATATTTAGAGATTATAAGGCACTGCTCTTTCATTTCTGTTTTTCTTACTTGAATATTTTCATAAGTTCCCGTTTCCGCTGCGTGAACATCCATTCAAGTACCGGTTTTATAACAGATGCCGGGACCCTGCTTTCAAATGAAATATAGTCTGTCACTCCTGTGAACATATCAAGAGTGTGCAGGGAATGATGATGTTTCCAGCTGATCAGGGGGAAAGGCGGAGAAACAGCTTCATCAATGAAATAATCCAGTTCCCGGCGTTCTGTAATGACGGCCCGCCAGGTTAACGACAACCCTCCCGCACGCAGGTCAATATGGATGTTTTGATCATCACCATAGTTCACCTTGATATTGCCGGGTTTCGTTATATTTTCCAGGTTCGCAGGATTATCGAAAAAACGCCAGACTTCCCATCGATCCGCTGGTAAAAGTGTCTGATACACAAACGTGCCGTGAAACATAAATACTGCTTCCTTTCCGGGCTTGCATCAGGAACAGCCGCAGCTTCCTCCCGATCCGCAGCCTCCTCCAGAACCACAGGAGCCCCCAGCCTCATCTTCAAAGTAAGGATTGTTTCCCGGAAGTTTAATGGTCGGCGAAACAATGCCGGCCGCTTCTCCGCATACTTCATCGAGCAGTTCTTCAAGTTCGCGCTCGGCTCTGCGGTATTCAGCGACAGTATCATGCATATCCATTTCCCTTTTAACAGAGCGGACTTCCTTG
Source organism: Salibacterium qingdaonense (assembly GCF_900114715.1). Taxonomy (GTDB): domain Bacteria; phylum Bacillota; class Bacilli; order Bacillales; family Marinococcaceae; genus Salibacterium; species Salibacterium qingdaonense. Next base: position 226,746 of record NZ_FOTY01000002.1, on the reverse strand, counting down.
GATATGGTTTTATAATCCGGATGGTACTTACCAAACCGCTGAACTTCGTCATATTTATCTTTCACGTCTGTGAAATTCTTTATCAGTTTCTGGGCCTCTCTGTCATTATCCATTCTGTTCCGTGCTTCATTATATTGATGATAAACATCAGACTGAATAATCATTTCTCCCAGCTGCTGTGACTCTTCCAGTATGTTAACAGGCGTTGAAACAACTGCAGACATAAAAACACCTCCAGTATTTATTGTAACATGAGCGACGCCGCTAATTGAAGGTACAGTTTAGGAAGATGAAATCTCCACTTCAAATGATGCAGTATCTTTGTTCGAAGAATTCTGATAAGAAACAGGCTCGATAGTAATATTGTGATTCCCAGGCGGTAAATGTTTCAATACAAAAGCTGCCTGTCCCATTTTTGCTGCTGTGTTTCCGTCTATTTTCACGAGAAGAAAACCGTGTCCCTTCTTTTCCTTCTCAGCAAGTGGAAAATCCGGGAGGATGCACTCCACATACACATGCTGCTGTTTTATTTTATACTGAAGGTTCCAGTTCTCTGGTTCACTCTGCTGCTCTGCCCCGACAGGAATGGTTCGGACTTCGAGACTGTTTGTCTTTTCTGGAACGGCTGCGGCATGAAAAGTTGGAACAATTCCCATTATTACAACTGCTGCCAGGGCCGGAATGTGTTTCATGTAAAAACCTCCCTTCACCCTGTAGTATGTGGCAAAGAAAGGTTTTTAAACAAAATGTCTTTTTGTTTTTCAGATTTCATTTTCCATCAATTTTTTTGTTGTTCCTTTCATGCTGCATCGTTTCATGTATAATTTCAGTGTGCGGCTGTATCCTTTTTATTAAAATCCGCGGAAAGAAAAAGGATTATGCGGCGGCTTCGGCGGTTCCTCCGGTTTTTTGAAATGCTGCATGACCTGTTGCACATTGCCCATCATGCCGCTGAACTGGGAAATCTGTTTCTGCAGATCATCGATGTTTACTTGTTCCAAAATGGTTAAAACACTGGAAAGCGTATCACCGGTTTTGTCTTTTTTTCGATTCTGAACAGAGTCATCGTCTATTCTGTAGGAACCCCATTGATCATGATTCTCTCCAAGAACCATCCAATCCTGATAAAGTTGATTCCAAGTTTGTCTTCCCGCGCGTACTTCTTTTATTAATTCCGGGTGCCTGTAAAGAAACTCCCGGAACTCATAAATGGATTCCGGAATGGAACTATTCATGCCCCTGCACCTCCTGTAAACGATTCTTTACTGTCAGTGTACGCAGACGACCATACAGCGTGCGTTTCATTTTCATTTTTTTATCTCGACAAAAGTATAACAGGCAAAAGAGAACACGAATGTCCTGCTCCTGCGGCGTTGTTCAACAGCCGCATCGATGCTGCCCCTGTGCGCTGGAGGAAAAGCGGAGTACTTTGGCACAGCGGTTTCGTTTAAGAATCAAAAATGCCGAACGATTTTAAGAAATCGTTCGGCATTTTTATCTCATAAGGGTTTTGTCCCAGACTCGCTTTTAATGATGTACCTGCCGTTCTTCTGAAATTTCATTCAAAGCAAAAGAAGCTTTGGCATCGGTTTGTTCATCAACGGCTAGATCCTTCAGCGCAGCAATGCCTGCCAGCTGTTGATTTTCAACCACAGGAAGCCTGCGGATCTGACGGCTGGCCATCAATTTTGCTGCTTCTTCAATATCCATATCCGGTTCTGCTGTCACGATGTTTGTAGTCATCACTTCTTTTACCGGTGAAGATTCAGATTTGCCTTCAGCGATGCAGCGTACGACAATATCACGGTCGGTGATCATTCCCATTAAATTGTTCTCCTGAATAACCGGTATGGCTCCGATATGATGTTCTTTCATCATTTTTGCTGCATTTTCTACATTATCATCAGGGGAGCACGTCTCAACATCCGTGGTCATTACATCTTTCATCATTTGCATCTTCTATCCATCCTCCTTTTTTAATCTTTCTATACTATGTACAGGAAAACGCCGGATTATTCTTTCTTCTGTCACACAATAAGATTGCATCTTCAAAATATTCATATTAAGATTAAAGTAGTGCAAAATATGATAAGTTAAGGAAAATCAGGAGGTCCGATATGAAAATTGAAGATTATGATTTTCACGGAAAAGAATTTAACTTCGGCCGTCTCGTCCGGATTATGGAAAGTAACGGGTTTATCCACGAAGGGCAATGGGATTATGAACGCGTCACCTTTGACTATAAACTGCTCGACCAAACAGATGACGCCACTTATTATCTGAGGGTACAGGCCGTTGCTGTTCAGGGTGAAATACCAAAAGAAGACGCTGAAGTGCGTCTGCTGACACCGTTTTTCGGCCGCCACTATTATCCTCACGGCATAGAATACGATGAAGATTTCCCTGAAAAAATCATCAAAAAGTGCACGCAGAAGATTGAAAAGCTCCAGCAGGATCTGCAGGAGGCAGAAACGTTATAACACTGCCGTACATAGTACAAGTGACAGTTAGAGCATTCTGCAAAACGCATCCGTTTACAACATGTTCCACTTTCTCCTATACTGTACGGATATTTAAATTGCCGGGGAATGATCAGGAATTCCCCGGTTTTCTCGTTTCATCCGATGAACCGGATGGCCCGTCTGCAGGCGGTTTAGTATAATGGATTCGATTTGCAATGCTTTTTTCTGTCCAACCGGGTGCTCCACTATTATAATGAAAGAGTGCCGCTTCGTTTAATACAGGGAGTACGTCGAAAGGAGCATGAAAGTGCCGTCGATTTTTAATAAAAAAGTATTACTGCGGGTTTTGGGTGTGCTGCTGCTTCTCTTGGGAGCATATTACATTCTCCCGGTATCAGGACCAATTATTGCAGCTCTGATTACCGCCCTTTTCTTATCGCCCGGAGTCCGCTTTCTGCACGAAAAATGGAACATAAAACGAAATATCTCCGTTATGATTGTGTTTGTTTTATTTCTGTTGATTCTTGCACTCTGCGGTTATTTTGTTACAACACAACTCGTGTCCCAGGTGATATTTTTCATTAATAACCTGCCGGGGTATGTTAGTGAATTAAATGAAGCATTGTTAAGCCTGCAGTCCAGAATTGACAGTGCGTATCAAAGTATGAATCTGCCGCCGGATACCATTAATCAGATTAATGAACAGATTATCAATGGACTAAACAGCTACAGGGATGCCCTGCTGTCTTACGCTGACCGGATTCCGGGAGTGCTGGCTTCCATCCCCGGCTTCATCATATCGCTACTTGTTTATTTGATTGCTTTATTCCTTTTTTTGATGGATCTGCCGCGGTTAAGAAGAAAGATGTACTCTTTCATGAAAGAGAGTACAGCAGAAAAATTTCATTTCATGACGTCCCGTTTGTCCTATGTGATACTTGGCTTTTTCAAAGCTCAATTTTTGGTAAGCCTCATTATTCTCGCCGTAACCTTAGTCAGTTTATACATTTTCACGCCAGACGTTGCACTGTTGATGTCCATTCTTATCTGGGTGGTTGACTTCATCCCGATTATCGGGTCGATTGCAGTGCTTGCACCGTGGTCGCTTTATCACTTTATTGCAGGCGACTTGTTACTGGGAACCCAACTGATGGTGCTTGCGATTGTGCTTTTGATCATCCGCCGTACCGTGGAACCGAAGGTAATGGGAAGTCACATTGGATTGTCCGCACTAGCCACACTTATTTCGCTTTATCTCGGTCTTTCCGTGCTTGGAGTCGTTGGTTTTATTATCGGACCGCTTGCTGTTATCGCGTTCACTTCGGCTAGAGAAGCGGGAATTATCAAGCTGAATTTCAAAATCTGAGAAAACACCGAACAGTCATCGAGCGGCGCGCCGGTTACAAAATAATGTAAAGAGTCTGGGACAAAACCTCTATAGATAGAAAAATGCCGAACGATAAAAAAATCGTTCGGCATTTTTCGTTGCTGAGACAAACCGCTGCGCCAAAATGCTTCGCTACCATTCGACTGTTGAACAACGCCGCAGGACATTCGTGCTGTCCTCCGCCTGTTTTACTTTTGTCCCAGCTTCTTTTTATTCCCCGGTTGAAAAAAGGCTGCATGATTTTACATTAATAATAGGGAGAAATCATCAGATAAACGACGACACCGGTAATACTGACATACAACCATAACGGCATGGTGACTCTGGCTATTTTCCGGTGGCGGGCTTTCTGATATTTGATCCCCCTTAAAAAGGTCACAACGGCAAGTGGTACGATCACAATGGCCAATAGAATATGAGTAATCAAAATGAAGTAATAGATATACGCAAGCAGCCCTGTTCCACCATAAGCTGTGGATTCCGCAAGAAAATGATACGTAAGATACGTTCCCAGAAACAGAAACGTCGTCGTAAAAGCTCCATAAATAAAACGACGATGCATTTTTATATTTTTCCGCAGAATGAAAAACAGGGCAACCAAAAGAAATACAGTCGTGAAACTGTTCAAAACAGCATTTATAAGCGGCAGAATCGTCAGATCAAATCCCACTTCCCCTTGATACCCGTCCATAAAAAACAGTACAGTAATCAGTCCATTAATGACTACCGTTAACGTAACAGCAATCCAAGTATTACTGCGGTCTTTCTTTGATTTTTCGGGATAAGCAGTATTTTCTGCCATGGCTCATCCTCCTTTTTTCATTGTACATCCATTATACAGCACAAAGTCCGTCTGCCTATGGTGCTTCTATAACAATCAAGTGAACGAAAACTGCTCCTCTTAAAATGAAGAGGAGCAGTTCTGTTCCATCAATATTTTGTTACACCAAGCAGCAGGATCAAAGCAATCACCGCTGGTGTAGAAACCACAATCCCTGTGAGCATAAAGGCATTGGGCCATTCGTGGTCCTTATCTTTCAGATGCATGAAATAGAACAACTGCAGTGCAAACTGTACAACCGCCAAAAGAAGAATAAAAGGAACGGTAAAACCTGGAGCAATCATTTCCATTGCGACTGCTATAAAAGCAAGCAGTGTTAAAAAGATCATACATGCAAACGCCGTTATCTGTATTTTTCGTTCGCGGTTTATTTTCAACAATTCTTCATGCGTCAAGGCACTTTTGTCAAACGGCTTAGACATTTCATCGGACATGTATTACGCACCTCCTATAGCCATTAGATACACAACCGTGAAAATAAAGACCCATACGACATCGATAAAGTGCCAGTATAAGCTCGCCAGGTAAAATTTAGGCGCATTTGTCAACGTAATTCCGGTACGGCTGTATCGTATCATTAGTGTGATAAACCAGAACAGACCAAATGTTACGTGAGCTCCGTGCAGACCCACCAGGGAATAAAAGGAAGATCCAAACGCACTGGTCGTAAATCCAAGTCCACCGTGATGGACATACTCGTAAAACTCGTATATTTCAAAACCGAGAAAAGCAAAGCCCAAAAGCACAGTGACACCAGTGAGTACCATCATGTTCTTAAAGTTGTTTTTCTTCATGGAGTACATAGCCAGAACACTGGTCAACGAACTGGTCAAAAGCAGCATTGTCATAATAAAGACGAGCGGAAGCGAGAACAGTTCTGAGGCTGACGGTCCGCCCGCCGTGCCGTCACGAAGGCCGAGAAACGTTCCGAAAAACGTAGCAAACATAATGGTTTCCCCGCCTAGAAAAACCCAGAATCCCAGAAATTTGTTTTTACCCTCTAGTGTTGCTTTCTCGGGGTTTGGAGGGAGGCCTTTGCTTACATCAACGGAATCAGACATATCAGCTTACCTCCTTTTCGATTTTTTTGATCTTATCAAGAGGTATATGATAACCATGATCTTCATGTATCGAGTGAAGCAGCATAGAGCCGAAGGTTATAATAACACCTGCTCCTATGACTATCCATTCCGGAATGAGCGGATTCTCCATCTGCATCATAATCATGCCAAATCCCCAGACAAACAGCCCCAGACCTATGGTAAGCGGCAGAATAGATCCATTCGGCATGTGGATCTCATCCATTGGTTCAGCCGGTTTCATCGTGCCGTCCCCATGCACTTTTTCATAAAACCATGGATCAAGGGAACGCACCTGCGGTGTCTGAGCGAAATTGTATTCAGGCACCGGTGTTGTTGTAGCCCATTCCAGCGTACGTGCATCCCACGGATCACGTACTGTAACCCGTTTAGACGTATAAGCGGAATATACCACATTAATCAACAGTACAATGATGGCAGCTCCCATCATAAAAGCACCGATACTGGAAACAAGGTTCATGGTTTCCATACCCTGGCCATCGAGATACGTGAATACACGTCTGGGCATTCCTATAAGACCGAGAATGTGCTGAATGAAAAATGTCAGGTGGAACCCGACATAAAACATCCAGAACATGAGCTGCCCGAGTTTCTCGTTCAACTTATGTCCAAACATTTTCGGATACCAGTAAAATGTACCGGCAAGAAGACCGAGGGCAATACCTCCAACAACGATGTAATGGAAGTGTGCGACAACAAAGTATGTGTCGTGATACAAATAATCCACTGGAACCATCGCCAGCATAACACCTGTTACTCCGCCGAGCACAAACGTCGGTACGAAAGAGGAAGCACAAAGCATTGCTGTGTTAAATATTATCTTCCCGCCCCACATTGTAAAGAGCCAGTTAAATATTTTAATTCCGGTTGGAACACCAATAGCCATCGTTGCAATCGCAAATACAGAATTGGTAATCGGTCCTATGCCGACGGTGAACATATGGTGGACCCACACCATGAAGGAAAGAAATGCGATAATAAGCGTAGCAAATACCATGGCGGTATACCCAAACAATCGTTTTTTCGAAAAGGCCGGAATGACCTCTGAAATAATCCCAAAAGCCGGCAGCACAAGAATATATACTTCAGGATGTCCGAAAATCCAGAAGATATGCTGCCACAGAACAGGATTCCCCCCGCTTCCAGGGTTGAAATACTGTGCTCCAAAAATTCTATCCAGCATCAAAAGCGCCAGTCCCGCTGCAAGCGGCGTAAAAGCAAAGACAATAAGAATTGATGTTACAAGACCAGTCCAGCAGAAAAGCGGAAGTCTCATCATCGTCATGCCCGGCGCGCGCATATTGATAATCGTAACGATAAAGTTGATGGCTGATACAAGTGTACCAAGACCGCTGATCTGCAGTCCCAGAACATAAAAGTCCAGGCCTAGATCGCCGTATTCTCCGCTCGACAGGGGAACATACGCTGTCCACCCCGCGTCCGGAGCACCACCGAAAAACCAGCTGACACTTACGAGCAGTCCACCGAAAAAGAAAATCCAGAAACCTAGAGCGTTCACAAACGGAAACGCAACGTCTCTTGCTCCGATCTGAAGCGGAATCACAAAGTTCATAAATGCAAATATCAGTGGAGTGACAGCCAGAAAGAGCATGATAGTTCCATGCATCGTAACAAATTCATTAAATGTCTGACCGCTGAGAAACGTGTTCTCTGCCGACATAAGCTGAATACGCATAAATATGGCCATAAGGCCGGCTTTCAAAAAAAATAAGGCGCCGGCTATTAAATACAGTACAGCGAGTTTTTTATGGTCCACAGTTGTCAACCAGTCCCATAATACACTTTTATTCGTGTTGGTAGCAGTAGCTGTTGCCACGTCATTAACCTCCCTTTTCATTACTGATTCATATTTTCTTCTGCACTAAGGGATTGAAGGTACTGAACGATAGCGTTCATATCTTCATCATTCATATCCGGAAAGGCCGGCATATTATTTCCCTGCTTGATATCACCTGGATGACGAATCCAATCCTCGAGGTTTTCATCTGTAGGTTCGAGGATATTGGCAATTTTTTCACGGTCTCCGAAGTTGGATAACGTCGGTCCCTGGCCGGTGCCCTGTCCATCGACTGCGTGACAGGTTATACAGCCTTGATCTTCAAAAGCCTGTCTGCCGTTTGATGCAGCGGATGCCCCTTCACCGGAATCGTTATCTGACGTTTCCTGTTCTGATCCACTTTCTTCGGACGACTGCCCGCCGGAAGCATTTCCTGAGGCCATTTCTGCTTCCCAGGCTTCATACTCTTCCGGTTCCATTGCAATGACTTTAAAGTCCATCAATGCGTGTGACGGGCCGCACAATTCGGCACATTTCCCCTTATATACACCGGGTTCGTTTGCTTCCAGCCACATGGTGTTTTCCACACCCGGAATGGTGTCGATTTTTCCTCCAAGAGCTGGAACCCAGAAGGAGTGGATAACGTCACTGGCGGTTAAATTAAACCAGACTTTTTCATTTGTCGGGATATACACTTCATTGCCCGCCGAAAATCCGTCCGGATAGTCAAACTGCCACCAGAACTGGTGCCCTGTAACATCAATAACGAGGGCATCTTCTCCTTGAGGAGACTCTTCTGAAGAACTTTCACCGTTCCCGGAGTCCCCTCCTTCTCCGCTTTGTTCTTCATCACCGGATTCTTCCCCACTGGAGCCGGCGGCTTCCGGCACTTCTTCGGCCATATAATATGTACCCCAGATAGTCGGAACAGCGAGTATGGCAAGCAGAATTACAGGTATGATCGTCCACGTAAGTTCAAGTGCTTTACTGCCCTCCACCTGCTTTGGAAGTTCCTCATCACCCGGTTTTTTCCGAAATTTAAATACAGCAATAAAGTAGAGAACAAATACAACAATCACGACCAGTGCCATGACATACAGGCTTAAAATCATGTTGTCGAGAATCCATTCTGCCTGCGGCCCGTAAGGATCGAGCGCAGACAATCTTTCTTCCCCGCACCCGGCAAGCAGCATAAATACCGCTGTCAGCGGGAGAAGACGCAGTAATCCCAGATGTCTTTTCATCGAATCATCAAACCTCTCTTTCCAATGAAGTAAGAAATACCAAATTTATTTACTCATCTACAGCAGCATGCAGTGAACTGCCGGTAGTATTTCACATATGAACAACAGCCATAACTATAAATAATATCGTCATATATGGAAAGGAATAAACAAACATATAACGGGCCCATCCTGTGTTATTTTTCAGGAAAAAGCCTGCAGCTCCCGGAATCAGCCACCCGGCCCCAAGACAGGCGGCTGTTAACGTATAAACGCTTCCAAATTCACGCAAAAAAAGAGTAACTGCAAGAAGCACTGCAGCGTACAGAACAATCTGCCGTTTCACTACAGCGTCCCCGGCTTGGGCCGGAAGAACCGGTATGCCTGCGGCCCGGTATTCTTCCGCACGCTGTATGGCAAGCGCGAGAAAATGAGGCGGATACCACATAAACAGTATACAAAAAAGCAGCCATGAATGAGAGTGCAGGGCCGGATCTACCGCGCCCCAGCCAATTAGCGGAGCTGCCGCGACGGCTATCCCCCCAGCTGCGGCATGAAGTGTCGAAACCCTTTTCAGCCAAAGAGTGTAAATCACTATATAAACGACAAGTCCGGCTGCCGCTGCTACAGCGGATACAGGCTCCACAGATCCCAATATCATAATGCCCAGGGCTGCCTGCATCAAACCCGAGGTTAACATTCGTGCCGGTTTTATTCTTCCCGCTGCGGCCGGTCTATGTTTCGTCCGTTTCATAACCGCGTCCAGATCCCGGTCAAGGTAGTTATTTAACATGAAGCTTCCGGCAGCAGTCAGTCCTGCACCGGCCAGCGTCAGAATCAGAATGTGCAGGTTCTGCAGAAGAGGGAAGTCCGAGTAGCTCGAAGCAATAACCATTGATGCAGCAACAAAAACCAGGTAAAAGCACACTGCCGGGATTCCGGCTGCACTTGCATAGTCCCTCCACAAAGAAGGATGCGTTTGTTCTGAATAACCTTTTTTGCTGTCAGCTGCGTGCGGAACCGCATTGAATTCATCCAAACCTTTCACCCCCTTATCATCCGGCGGCCTGGAACAATACGAGCCCGAAGCAGACAACCTGTTGCAGCGCACTTTAAGTCATGGACCACTAATAATCAAATTGTACCATATACCCGCTTTCTTAGAGAATCGAAATTCTGCTTTTTCCCCCAATAGTATACCACAGCTGATGCAGATTACAGCCACCGGGATTTCATTAGTTTAAAAAGTTTCACACGATGGTCACATTTTATAATGTTTGCAAATTGTTCACCCCGCTGAAATTGACTTTTTTCACGCGTTTTCATTACGATGATAATGTACGATTGATAAGTGGAATCCATCCGTCAAATGACGGGGAGGTGTATATGTTGAATAAAGGTTTGAAGACATTTGGTATTGTAACATCAATCGGTATGCTGATTGTCCTCCTGCAGGGAGCGCTTGTTACAAAGACCGGATCTGCTGAAGGATGCGGGGCAACATGGCCCCTTTGTTACGGTCAGCTTATCCCCGAATCATCCGCAAAAGAAACAATTATAGAATACTCACACCGCGCGTGGTCGGGGTTAATGGGAATGTTTGTATTTATTTTAGCAGTATGGTCCTGGAAAAAACTAAGTCATTTGCGGGAAACCAAATTTCTGGCGTTAATGGCTGTACTATTTATACTTTTCCAGGGCTTTATGGGGGCCGGCGCTGTGATATGGGGCAACAATGACATTGTTCTGGCCCTTCACTTTGGAATATCGACCATTTCCTTTGCTGCGGTGGCTCTGCTTACTGTTCTTGCTTTTGAAGATGGAAAATCAAGCGTCACCAACGTACAGGTTTCCAAGGCATACCGCAATTATTTATTCGGGGTGCTCGTATACAGTTATCTCGTTATTTACACCGGAGCTTACGTGAAACATACGGGCGCAACACATGTCTGCAATGGTTTTCCGCTTTGTAACGGCAGCTTTATACCTGACATGGGAAGTGGACTGGCTTACCAACTCAGCATTCAGATGATCCACCGGGCTGCAGCTATGGTGCTTGCAGTACTATTTCTTGTACTGTTAATCTGGACAATCCGCCGCTTCCGCAGGTATCCTGTCCTCTTTTTTGGAAGCATTGCTGTCTTTTTGCTTGTGCTCGTCCAGGCAGGAGCCGGAATTTCGATTCTTTTCGTTGATTCGTATCTGCCACCCGCTCTCGTCCACTCCCTGACTATTACCGTTTTATTCACCATTCTTTCCTACATGGGAATGGTCATTACCAGAAGAAACGGCTATTAACCACTCCACTATACGCATATTTGTAAAAAGGGCCGGCTGTCTCATGCAGCCGGCCCTTTTCGGTTCCTTTTAGAAAAAGTCATAGATAAAAGGGGATTCTGGTGTAACAGCGGCATCAAGTAATGCGGCTGTTTCCCGGGAGCCTTTGATTTTACCCATACGCCCTGCGGCAGACACAGAAATATAGCCTAGAAAAACAGCAGCTGCAGTATTTATATCCATCTTCAAGCTATCTTCTGATCCGCCGCTTGGGAAGTGCTCCACTTCTTGTCCGGAGCCATCCTTACGTACAGTGAACACCCCATTGTTCCAAGAAGCACCGGGATCCTTTATTTGAAACGTTATTTCCTGTCCTTCTTCCAACTGAAAAGGATATAATTGCAGAAAGTGTTTCATATCGACAATACGAGCCATAAAATAACTTTCCCGCTTTTCTTCAATCGATGAATCCGGGAGCATGAAACGACTTGGGTCCTGAACTGCCGGTTTCATTTCTGCTTCTTCAATCATGGAATCGTGGTTAGCAGTAAACCGCCAAAGCTGTTCCCTTGCTTCTTCATCCAGTGCTATAAATTCATGGACTTTCATATGATTATTTTTAATTTGATAAATCATATAGCCTTTATCTTCCCCGGCATCGTTCGAAAAAACGGCAATCTGTCCTTTTTTCTTTTTCAGCACCGTATACCGCCACCATGTTTCATCCCGGTTAATCATTCCGTTATAACACGTTGCAAACGACTGATAGATGCGTTGAAGTGTCGGCCATTCGGCAGGTGGGATCCGTCTGATCTTCCCTGTAATGATTTCTTCTCTATTCGGAAGCTGTTCTTTTTTGATTTTCCACGTGACTGCATCGGCAAACAGCTCCCAGCCGAATTTACGGTAAAACGGAATGGAGAAAGGATACAAAAAGGATACCACCTGACCTCGGCTTTTCATGTCTTCCAGAGCGGAATCAAGCAGCTTTCGAACAAGACCGTTCCGTCTTGATTCCGGCCATGTTGCAACACCTGATATTCCACCCATGGGCATAAGAGTCCCACCTATATATACTTCCATCGGTAAAATGGTGAGTTTGGACATAAGCCTGCCATCTTCTTCAGCAACCCATGTATTTTCCGGTTTCATAATCCGCTCATGATTCTTTTTTTCATCCTTGGTGAATTCGAACTGAAAAGCAAATTGGTCCAGTTCGAGACTCTGACGCATCTGGGAGGCATTCATTTTTCTGATTTTCATACGTTCCTGTCTCCTTTGAACATTTCAATGGCTTGTTGTGCTGCAGTCTTATGGGTGACATCGGGCAGTGGATAATCATGTCCCGGCAGGCATGCTGCTTTTTCCGCCGCAGCGTCGTCCATTTTCCATGGCTCATGAATGAAGCGCACCGGGACATGGTTCAACTCCGGTACATGGGTTTTGATATAGATACCATCCGGATCAAATCTTTTGCTTTGACGCACAGGAGAAAAAACACGAAAATACGGTGCCGCATCACTGCCTGTTGAAGCAGTCCACTGCCATCCTCCGGCGTTGGATGATGGATCATAATCTATAAGTTGTCTGCGAAAATAATCCTCCCCAAGTTTCCAGTCTATATGATAGTCCTTTACGAGAAAAGAAGCTGCCGCCATTCTTCCCCGATTGTGAAGCCATCCTTCCGAATTCAATTGTCTCATCGCAGCATCTACAAATGGAAAACCAGTCATGCCATTTTTCCATCTCTCCCACTGGTTTTCTTGATACTCCCACTGCATATTTCGATATTTTTCGTTCATTTCCTTCTTTTTCAGATCGGGAAAATGCGCGTGAATCATATTGTAGAAATCTCTCCAGGCCAGTTCGGCCAGGTATTTTTGTGCCGCAGAGCTCCCTTGTTCCACATACGGCTCCAAAGCGCTGTAAATGGTGCGGACCGACAGTCTTCCCGTTTTAATTAACGGAGAAAGCCGGCTGGTCGCTTCTTCAGCTGGAATATCCCGGCTGTTTTCATAATTGGAGAGGTCTTCGTGGATGAACGTATTCATCTTTTGAATAGCTTCGGATTCAGATATAGGCGAAGCTTCCCTATTCATTGCTGCATCAAAGGTATCCATTTCCTGAAGTGCTCGTTCATGGGTATCCTGAAGATCAGGATCCGCCTGCCGCTGTTGAAACCGTTCCAGACAGCAAGGGTATGGACGAGGCTTGGGAAGCATCTGCCACGCTCTGAAATAAGGGGTGAATATCTTATACGGAGATCCATCTTTTTTCATGACATCCCCGGAGTGGTGAAAATGAGCATCAGGATAGGCATAGGTCTGCACCCCGTTTTCGTGCAGGTAATCCTGAATAGCTTTGTCCCGTTCTGCTTCCCAAGCTGCTTCATCTTCATTGAAGTATACAGCGGACAATTCAGGAACGGCAGAAAGCAGGGTCTGAAACGGGCGGCTGCCGTAGATAAAATGAAGAGTAATTCCTTTCTCCCTGCATTCTCGTTCAAATGCTCTCACCTGCTGAAAAAAGTAGTGATGATGCAGACATTTTTCTTCAAGAAATACCGGATCTACATGATAGAAAGCAAACCAGTCCGCCTTCTTATCATACTCCAGTTCATTTTCCAGAGCATACATAGCGTAATTGTCTGTTAAACGCAGATCTCTTCTGAACCATAGAGCATTCATATCTTTTATAACTCCTTTAACCGGTCGATGTATTATGCTGTTTTTCATCTACATCTTATTCCCCGTTTCAGCTGACAAATAACTGAGAAAACCGAGCTTTTCCGGAAAAAAGATCCCGAAATTAATTTCGGGATCTTTAGAGGGAAAAGCTGTACCTGTTCTTTTATTTCTCCAGGTAAATCAGCAGATCACCAGTCTCAATCGTGTCTCCGTCTGTAACGTACACATTTTTAATTTCAGCATCAAACGGGGCTTGAACAGTCGTTTCCATCTTCATTGCTTCTGTAATCATAAGATGGTCGCCTTTTTTCACTTTTTCCCCTTTACCCACTAGTTTTTTCACTACCGTACCAGGCATTGATGCACCGATCTGATTCTCGTCTGATTTATCCACCTTCGGACGTTCGGCGCCTGTTGTGTCTGCATTTTGATCCTTTATCATGACTTCACGGGGCTGGCCGTTCAGTTCAAAGTAAACGATACGGTTGCCGTCATCGTGCGGCCTTGAAATAGAAATGAGTTTTACAATCAAGGTTTTTCCCTGCTCGATTTCTACTTCGATCTCCTCACCAAGACGCAGCCCGTAAAAGAACGTCGGCGTATCAAGTACCGAAACGTCGCCGAACTGCTGGCGGAATTTCTCGAAGTCCATGTACACCTTCGGATAAAGGGCGTACGAAATCATGTCATGGCTCGTTACCTGCCGGTCCAGTTTATGGTACAGGTCTTCTTTGATTTCATTGAAGTTTACCGGCTCCATGTTTTCACCCGGGCGGTTGGTAATCGGCTGACGGCCTTTCAAAATGATACGCTGCAGTTCTTTTGGAAAGCCTTGATACGGCTGGCCGAGGTAACCCTGGAACAGTTCCACCACGGAATCCGGGAAGTCAAGGTTCTCTCCTTTTTCGTAAATATCATCTTCTGTCAGGTCATTTTGAACCATATACAGCGCCATGTCTCCAACCACCTTGGAAGAAGGTGTTACTTTGACAATATCCCCGAACATATCGTTCACACGGCGGTACATTTTCTTCACTTCATTCCAGCGGCCCTGCAGCCCGACGGCTTTCGCCTGCTGCTGGAGATTGCTGTACTGGCCGCCGGGCATTTCGTGTTCATACACTTCTGTGTGAGGTGCGTTCATGCCGCTTTCAAATCCTTGATAATACTTACGGGTATAGTCCCAGTACTGACTCAGTTCTTCCAGTGCCTTGATATCCACCTGCGGCTGGCGCGGACTTCCTTTCAACGCATAATACAGGCTGTTGGCACTAGGCTGTGATGTAAGCCCGGCCATCGAACTAACTGCCACGTCCACAACATCGACACCGGCTTCAATGGCCCGGGCATAGGAGAAGATTCCGTTGCCGCTTGTGTCATGTGTGTGGAGATGAATCGGGATATCAATCGTCTCTTTGAGTTCTGAGATCAGCTGATAAGCAGCTTCCGGTTTCAGGAGACCGGCCATGTCTTTAATGCCGAGCATGTGGGCACCGGCTTGTTCAAGCTCTTTCGCAAGCCCTTTATAATATTTCAGATCATACTTGTCCCGTTTAGGCTCAAGAATATCACCGGTGTAGCACATCGCCGCTTCAGCAATCTTATTCTGCTCCCGTACTTCGTTAATAGTCAGGCGCATGCCTTCCACCCAGTTAAGAGAATCAAATATCCGGAACACATCGATACCGGCCGTTGCAGATTTTTCAACAAATTCCCTGATGACATTGTCCGGGTAGTTTTTGTAGCCGACCGCATTGGACGAACGCAGAAGCATCTGCATAAGAACGTTCGGCATTTTTTCGCGGAGAGTCAGGAGCCGCTCCCATGGATCTTCGTGCAGAAAACGCATGGCTACATCGAATGTTGCGCCGCCCCACATTTCCTCGGAAAAAAGGTTCGGAAGCAGGCGTGCCGTAGGTTCTGCTGCTTTTTGCAGATCGTTCGTGCGGAAACGTGTAGCCAGAAGCGACTGGTGCGCATCACGGAATGTCGTATCAGTCAGAAGAACCTCTTTCTGATTTTTTACCCAATCCGCAAGTCCTTCAGGTCCCTTTTGATCCAGAATCTGCTTTGCCCCTTCCGGAAACGGTTCGCTCTTTTTGATTTCAGGCAGTTCAGGTTGTTCAAATACCGGCTTTTTCGCATCTTCAAGGCCCGGATAACCGTTTACAATGGTCTCTCCGATAAAGGAAAGCATCTTCGTTCCACGGTCTTTTCGTTTCGGGAAGACGAATAATTCCGGAGCAGAGTCGATGAAGGACGTGTCATAGGTCCCGGCCAGAAACTGTTCATGCTGCACGACGTTTTCAAGAAACGCGATGTTTGTTTTAATACCCCGGATTCGGAATTCGCGGAGGTTACGCAGCATCTTCGCCGCAGCACCTTCAAAATTAAGGGCCCACGTTGATACCTTCACAAGAAGTGAATCATAGTGCGGGGTGATCACAGCTCCCTGAAAACCGTTTCCGGCATCAAGGCGCACACCGAAACCACCGCTTGAACGGTAGGCGTTAATCCGTCCTGTATCAGGAAGGAAGTTGTTTGCCGGATCTTCCGTGGTGACACGGGATTGTATAGCGTACCCGTGGGTGCGGATATCTTTTTGGCGGGGGATAGCAAGTTCCTCTCCGTGAAGGGACTTCCCGGCCGCAATATAAAGCTGGGACTGAACAATGTCCACGCCGGTAACCAATTCCGTAATCGTATGCTCCACCTGTACCCGCGGGTTTACTTCAATGAAGAAAAATTCTTCTTTTTCGTTAACAAGAAACTCCACTGTACCTGCATTGTAGTAATTGATGTTTTCGGCGAGTTTTACAGCTGCGGCACTGATATTCTCCCGCAGTTCTTCACTGAGCGCGACACTCGGTGCAACTTCCACCACTTTTTGGTGGCGGCGCTGTACGGAACAATCCCGCTCATAAAGGTGAACAATATTGCCATCGTGGTCACCAAGAATCTGAACTTCAATATGCTTTGGATTTTCAATAAATTTTTCGACGTAGACGATATCGCTGCCAAAAGCTGATTTCGCTTCAGATTTCGCGCGGTCATACGAGTCTTCAAGCGCTTCCCCGCTGCGGACAATTCTCATTCCTCGTCCGCCTCCGCCGAGAGATGCTTTGATAATAAACGGGTAGCCGTGCTTGTCGGCAAACTGTTTTACTTCGTCCAGCCCTGATACAGGACCGTCGCTTCCCGGGATTACCGGTATTCCAGCTTCAATCGCGGTCTCTCTTGCACGCACTTTATCTCCAAACATATGAAGATGTTCTGTGCCGGGGCCGATAAATATAATGCCCTCTTCTTTACACCGCTCGGCAAACTCAAGATTTTCTGACAGAAAACCGTAGCCGGGGTGGATAGCGTCAACGTTCGTCGCCTTCGCTGTCTCTATGATACTTTCAATATCAAGATAGGCATCAATCGGCTTTTGTCCTTCCCCGACAAGATAAGCTTCATCTGCTTTATAACGGTGAAATGCACCGGTATCTTCCTGTGAATAAACAGCAACCGTGCGGATATGTAATTCAGTGCACGCACGGAAGATTCTGATGGCTATTTCACCCCGGTTGGCTACCATTACCTTTTGAATATTTCCCAGGCCGTTCATCAAATTCCTCCTTGGTAAAGTTACTCTCCATTATTTACATCATGATGGAGATCTTTTTCAATCAGACAATTCTAAATATACTTTATCATAACACTTTCAGCAGATCTGTCAAAAAATTGCGTATTCCAGCATTCCCCATCAAGATGGCTGTTTTCTTTAAGAAGAACATATTATGCGTTTTCAAAAAAGGAAAGCCGGGAGGTAAAAAAGAACCAAGCTACTCCTTGGAATAGCCTGGTTCTTCTTATTTCCCCGCAAGTGCTGCTTCGTGAAAGGCAGCCAGTTTCCGCTCCAGTTCTGATAATATCTGCTTTCCTGTGTCTTCATCTATCAAATTCAGGCGGATGGCAAAATCAATTTCACGGGAAAGACCAAACATCTGCGTATCCAGAACCTCTTCGTATAGAGGGCACTGAGGCAGTGTGAGATTGTCCATCTGTACTTCGATTAATTTTCGGATCCGTTCTGCGTCAGCTTTAAGCAGAGCATATGCTTTCTCTTTATGTTCCGTCTGCGCCTCAACGCTCAAGGTGATCCCTCCTGTTCATTTACTCCTGTCACCTATCATATCGACTGCCGGAGAAAAATGCAACAGAACACAGGAAAGAACCCTTTAAAAATTTAGAAAAATCGGCGGGGAAACTGCTTTCTTTATACTCGCCCGGAAAAAATGCTCAGTTGAAAATCGGATGAAAGTCTTTCAAGAAGACGCGTCCCAGCGGCACTATTACCATGTGAATCAAGCGGCGGGCTGTAAACACCAATCCCTGTGCCATCCGGAAGACTGCCCAAAAGCGCCCCGGACACCCCGCTTTTGCATGGAATTCCGGCGTTTATTGCAAAAGAACCGGATGCGTCATACATGCCGCACGTCACCATGAAAGTCGTTACCATTTCAGCAGTCCAGGACGGTATCAAATACTCCCCGGTTTCCGGATCCCGTCCGTCTGCACCAAGGACACTTCCTATCCGTGCCAGATCACAACTGTTCACTTTGACAGAACACAGATTGATATACGTATTTAACACTTCTTCCACTTCATTTTCCAGTACATTGTGGCTTTTTAAAAAATAGCAGAGGGCTCGATTAAGATTGGAATGATTTCGTTCGGATACTGCTGTCTCCGCGCAGATATCCACATCAGGATTGGCGGTTATCTGCTGAATCAAACCGACGAATCTATCCGCAGCTGTATCCGGCCTTTTTTCCTGCAGCATATCTGCAACTACGAGGGCTCCTGCATTAATCATTGGATTTAAAGGTTTGGCCGGTTTTTCTTTTTCCAGTGCCTGAATGGAGTGAAAAGGGTTGCCGGAGGGTTCCATCCCCACTCTGGAAAAAACTTCTTCTCTCCCTCTATCCATTAATGCCAGCGCCAAACTGATAACTTTCGCGACACTTTGAAGCGTGAAACGAATACCAGTATCCCCTGCTTCTGCCTTTTCTTTCCCTTGATGAACCGCACAGCCGAACGCATCCGGGTCTGCCTGCTGCAAAGCAGGGATATAGGATGCAACGCTCCCTTTGCCGGCTTCGGGCTGTACAACTTTCATGTATGAAGCTAGAGTATCTTTCTGAACGAAAAGAGCCATTGTGTTTTCACACTCCTAAAAATGGTGCACATTGCCTGCCTTTTATGTCTATAGTGTGAACCGAGCCGTCTGCTCTCATACAACGAAAAAAATATGTTAGGATAAGAAAGATACAATGACAAGGAGGACGTTTTTTTGGATTTTATTGTTTTTATACATGGAAATGTTAAGTATACCATTACAATTGACCCCACTGTCTGGATTTTCGACGAAAGAAAAATTGACTTGAACACGTGGGAAGGCGAGGAAAAAAGAAAGGAAGAAGAATGGGAGGCCTATAAAAAATCTGTCTCCGAACAATTCGACAAGGATATAACAAAGGGAGTCGAAGCTCCAACCAAGACACGAACGAATGAAGTACGTTCCAAAAAAGAACAGCTGATTCACGGAACATTCGGCATTCCCTTCGGATCATTCATTGGAAATGCCGGACCGGATAATTCAGCTTCACGGGTCATGATCGAAACGGCCGGCGGAGATGAATATAAAGTGGCGCTTGAAGACGCCTTTCACATGGTAGCTGGTTTTTCGGAAAACGGGGAGCCTTTGAAAGAGACAGGACCCATTCATCTTTATTACGGGGATGGGAGCAATAAGGAAAACCCCATCACGTATGTGACAGGGCTCAGAATTGAATAAAAGGAGCGGTTGTCCGGGCTGCCGGTGTTACAAAATATCGGCAGCGAGTTGGGCAAGGCCGGATCGTTCGCCTTTTTCCAGCTTTACATGCCCCCCCACCGCCTGATCCTTGAATTTTTCAACAACGTAGGAGAGACCATTATTCAATTCATCCAGATATGGATGATCAATCTGGCCGGGATCTCCCATAAAGATAATTTTACTGCGCTCACCAACCCTTGTTAAGATGGTCTTCACTTCATGTTTCGTTAAGTTCTGAGCTTCGTCGATGATAATAAACTGCTCCGGGATACTCCGCCCTCTTATATACGTAAGGGCTTCCACCTGGATGGATCCCATTCCAGCAAGAATCTGATCGATTTCCCCTGGTTTTTTTGTGTTGAACAGATACTCCAGATTGTCAAAAACCGGCTGCATCCACGGGCGCAGTTTTTCCTCTTTCTCTCCAGGAAGAAATCCAATGTCTTTTCCCATAGGCACCACCGGCCTGGCTACCAGCAGTTTATTGTACATACCGATATCTTCGGTCTGAAAGAGACCTGCTGCAAGAGAAATCAGTGTTTTGCCCGTCCCGGCTTTCCCGGTCAGTGTGACGAGCGGAATATCATCGCGCAAAAGCAGTTCCATCGCCATCTTCTGCTCTACATTTCTAGGATGAATTCCCCAGATCTGTTCCGATTCGTGAAAAAACGGACGCAGCCACCTCCCATGTTCATCAGCCTTAGCTACAGCAGAAGCGGAACTTCCCAAAGCGTCCTTTAAAATGACAAATTGATGTGGATACAGCTGCTCCACCCCTATTTCGGAAACAGGCAGGTTCTGCGTTTGATAAAACTGGTTCAAAGTATCTTTTGCAACTTTACTGTAGAATTTACCTTTATAAATCTGGTCAAGCTCTGTGACTCTGTCGTTAAGAAAGTCTTCTGCTTTAATGTCGAGAGCATCCGCCTTCACCCGGACAAGTGCATCTTTGCTGACGATAACCACGTTCCGGTGGGTTTCGTTTTTTTCCTGTTCCGCCTGCAGGTTCATTGCAACGGCGAGAATCCGATTGTCATTGGTCATCTCCGCAAACGTCTCCCTTAAAAAATGGAAGGAACGGTGATTCAATTCAACCCTGATTTTCCCCCCGTTTTCCAAAGGGATTCCTTCATGGAGCATTCCTTTATTACGGAGACCGTCAAGAATTCTCGATACTTCCCTTGCATTTCGTCCAAGTTCATCCATGTACCTCTTCTTGGCGTCTATTTCTTCCAGCACCACAGCTGGAATAACAACCTCATTCTCTTCAAATTGAAAAAGGGCCCGCGGCTCCTGCAGTAAAACATTTGTGTCCAGGACATATATTTTTTCCAAAGCAGTTCCTCCCTATTCAAATATGAAACATTATACCGTCGTTCTTTTGCATAAAACGCGGACGGAGGACAAATACAACGAAAGATTAAAAACGGCCTTGTTCTTTCATATGCTTCAACTTGGACAATATTGACGTAAAAAATACTCAACTTATTATATCAACGCATTATTCATGAGATTCTTTTTTCATTGCATCCATAACCTGGTTGTCCAATTTCAGAGCTGCTTCGGCATCATAGGTTTTTTCAAATTGCGGGTCATTTACAATCTTTGCGCCGTAAAACATAATATCTTTCACTTCCTCGACATGACACTCGATTAATCCGAGTTTGATCGGCATGTCTTCCACTTCTTCAGAGATAATGGTTCCTCTGCCTGAAATAGCATACGTGGATCCGCTGCCGATAAACGTAATAACAATCTGATTATTTTGTTTCAAGTTATCAAGAATAGCAGACCGGCTTTCCACGCAGAACCGGACTGTCTTTGAGTCCATGGCATAAAGCCAGGAAATCGCACTTACACTTGGTGCATTCGTCTCATGGTCGATGGTGGACAACGTGACGTAACGTTCCTGTCGGAGCAGAGTCAAGAGCTCCTCGGTCAAGCATGCTTCCACATGATTCGGCACATTCAGCCCCTCCTTATTTTGAAGCGGTGTATTCCATTCTCTGTATAAGATAGTCAGAGGGAGGAATCTTTAAGCAGTCATCCTGAAGACTTTCATCTCCAGGTCAATATGTACTGCTCTACTGCTATGTTATAATGAAACAGTCCCTTTTTCAAAGGGAAGTATCTGGAGGGATAGTATGAAAGTAAAATGTGTAATCTGTGATACGATACACGATTTGGATAATAATGATCCCCTGGCCAAAAAACTGCGGAACCGTCCCATTCACACGTATATGTGCAGCACCTGTCATGACCGTATTGAAAGGAGAACCCTCGACAGAT
The DNA here is from genome assembly GCF_900114715.1 of Salibacterium qingdaonense. Taxonomy (GTDB): domain Bacteria; phylum Bacillota; class Bacilli; order Bacillales; family Marinococcaceae; genus Salibacterium; species Salibacterium qingdaonense. Next base: position 204,816 of record NZ_FOTY01000002.1, on the reverse strand, counting down.
GGGCTACGGGAAATTTCCGACCTTACCGGGATCCGATTTCTGACGATGATTGGTAAGTTCCGGGGTGCAGCCATTCAGGCTCCCCGGATTTTTACATACATCTTTTTCTCCGAATTCTCGACCACTTCCTCTTTTTTTCACCCATCATCTACAATTACGTTAACCCACCTCTCCTTCCGTGAAAAAAAAAATTTTATGGTATTCTGGTCCTTGCGTCATTTTGAAAACGTGAAAATTTGGAGGAGTTTTGGTGGATTGCTGAACCTGTCGGTCACTACACATCACCAAGAAGGATCAACAGGAGAATCCGGCTGCCCAGCTGTAAAATATACTTTTTTCATTGGGGCTTCATCCTTGGGCACTTTACGGAATAGCAGCTCGGGGTTCAGCATATTTTCATTTTCCCAAAGACCTGCCTTCCTCCATGAGCTCCATTTTTCATCCACTAAATTCTATAATTGAATATAGACATTACCAAAATGAGTATGTCCCTGTTACTGCACCATAAAAGAATCCGGTACAAAAATACAACACGTTGAATAAAAAAGGGTCCGATTATCTTGTTTGGATAATCGGACCCTTTTTATAAGAGAAAAATACCTGCCTTAAGAGAGTTGCGCTGGTGCTGACTGTGTACTTTTTAAAATTACAACCAGCAGCGCAAATCCTATTTCATTTTTCATTCCTATCTGCCACGCACGGAGAAACAGAAGCCATTCCTAATTTCTGAAGGGGAATTTTGCTAATTAACTCCGCGGAACAGCTGCTTTTAGTCAGGAAGATGTTGCGTTTTCCTGTTTTTCTTTTTTGTGCCGGCGGAGCCTGATTTTATAAATGCCAAGCACGACAGCAGCTGCCAGTAATGACTCCACGACAGGCATACCGATAGCAAATATAGTCAGGGGGAAAGCACCAATTAACATAACGGTGTACACTACCGCATTTTTCAACAGCGGAAGTCTGCGTGCAAACCCGAGGTTATAAACGAGGATACACATCACCACAACCGCAGCATACATCAGCCAAAATCCGGTTATCGGCGCCTCATGAACGTTCAAAACACCGGCAAACCAGCTCAGCTGTTCTTTTGTCACTTCAATGTCATTCAAAGGCGCAACGGCAGTGTACATTTTTTTCATCCCTTCTCTTTAGTGCGTGGTCTATTCCATCAAGTTAAGGATTTTTATTTTCCTGTTTGTTTCTTTTTTCCTCGCGCTCACGAGTACTCTTATCCAGTATTTTTTTGCGAAGACGGACGGACTCAGGAGTTACTTCACAATACTCATCGTCATTCAAAAACTCAAGCGCTTCTTCGAGTGTCAATACACGCGGGCGTTTCATCGTAACCGTTGTGTCTTTCGTTGCGGAACGTACGTTAGTCAGATGCTTTTCTTTCGTGATGTTGACAGTTATATCATTTTCACGGGAATGTTCTCCTACAAGCATTCCAGAGTAAATCTCTGTTCCCGGTTCTACAAACAAGGTACCTCTGTCTTCAACCTGCATCATGCCGTAAGGAGTAGCCTTGCCGTCTTCCATGGAGACAAGTGCTCCCTGGTGACGTCCGCCGACCTGACCGCTGTGAAGCGGTTGATAGCCGTCAAAACTGTGGTTCAGAATGCCGAACCCTTTCGTCTGAGCCATGAATTCCGTTGTATAGCCAATTAATCCACGGGAAGGAACCATGAAATCCATGCGCACCTGACCATCGCCGTTATTTACCATATCCAGCATTTCGCCTTTACGTTCACCAAGACCTTCCATGACATTGCCGGTATAGTCTTCGGGCACATCAATCTGTGCTCTTTCCACCGGTTCGCTTAACACACCATCTATTTCTTTAACAATGACCGCCGGCTTTGATACCTGAAGTTCATAACCCTCACGGCGCATGTTTTCAATCAAAATGGATAGATGAAGCTCTCCTCGTCCGGAGACGGTCCACACATCCGGGGAATCCGTGTTTTCCACTTTCAGACTCACATCCGTCTCCAGCTGTGTAAGCAGACGTTCTTCGAGTTTACGACTGGTAATGAATTTCCCTTCACGACCCGCAAAAGGACTGTTGTTCACAAGAAATGTCATCTGCAGTGTCGGTTCGTCAATACGAAGACGCGGAAGCGGATCTTCATAATCAGACGGACAAATTGTTTCGCCGACGTTGATATCTTCCACTCCGGCGATAGCAATTAAATCACCAGCCTGTCCTTTGTCGATTTCAACACGCTTGAGCCCCATAAATCCGAACAGTTTGGAAACGCGGAATTTTTTCACGGAGCCGTCCCGTTTAATCAGTACAGCCTGGTCTCCGGTCTTTATAGTCCCCCTGAAGACACGACCGACACCGATACGACCTAGATATTCATTGTAATCAAGCATCGTTACCTGGAACTGAAACGGCTCTGTGCTGTTATCAACAGGTGCTGGAACATTATTGACGATCATTTCAAAAAGAACATCCATACCGCTGTCCTGCGTGGTCGGATCGGTACTCGCCGTCCCGTTGATGGCAGAAGAATATGCTACCGGGAAATCCAGCTGATTCTCATCTGCTCCCAGTTCGATAAAGAGATCAAGCACTTCATCGATAACTTCATTAGGGCGTGCCATATCACGATCAATTTTGTTCAGCACAACAAGCGGAGTGAGTTTTTGTTCAAGTGCCTTTTTCAGTACAAATCTCGTCTGGGGCATACATCCTTCGTAGGCATCCACTACGAGCAGTACACCGTCCACCATCTGCAGAATACGTTCGACTTCCCCTCCGAAGTCTGCGTGACCCGGGGTGTCCATGATATTAATTCTTGTGTCCTTATAGCGTACAGCCGTATTTTTAGCAAGAATCGTGATACCACGTTCTTTTTCTATATCGTCTGTATCCATAGCCCGTTCGTCTACTTGTTCATGCTCACGAAATGTTCCTGACTGTTTCAGGAATTCATCGACTATTGTCGTTTTGCCGTGATCGACGTGAGCGATCATGGCGATATTTCGTAAATCGTTGCGTACTGCCATAACTTTTTCACCGCTCCTATTCTATGCGTTCCTTCTTCAACTTTCCTATTGTATCATAAACATTATGGTTCTGCACAAACATTTCAGGTTTTCACCAATCTGGTTTCGCTGTACACTAGGAGGTGAAGACTTTAAAAATGGAAGGTGACATTATGAAACAGATAAATTGGAGTTATCTTATCCTGGCGGTTATCGCTGCCTTATCTACTGCTTCTTTCGGTATTGCCGTCGCAGAGAGATCTATACTGATTGCCGTCTGTTGTGCACTTGGGCTTGGCTTTTCTTTTGCTGCAGCAAGAAGACTCCGATCCCGATCCGGTCAATAAACAAAGACTCTCTTGTTTAAGACAGAAGACCCTAGTATTCAAACCCTTTGTGGTCATACAGGTAGTCAAGAAGTTCTTCATGCAGTCCCGGTCTTGAGGCAGCAATCCTGCATGGTTCAAGCAACGGTACTTCATCGTTTTGAAAGGTTGAGACCTGATGACCGGTTTCTTTCAGCAGCACCAGCCCTGCCGCATAATCCCATGGGGACAGGCGGAAGCTGATATAGCAGTCCAGTCTGCCGCATGCAACGTAGGCCAGCTCAATCGCTGCCGCACCGTAAGATCGGACGCTCCTTGAACGCCGGACCATATGGTGGAGTGACTGTTCATCCGCCCGTTTCTCCCGGGCAAGCCACCGGCCGTTCAAACCAAGGACAGCTTCCTGAAGTGTAACGGGCTTTGTTTGTTCCAGCTTTCTTTCATTAAGAAAGGCTCCCTGCCCGGCAACTGCAGTGAACCATTCATCCTGTATGACATTATAGATAATGCCGATTTTTCCTACCCCGTTTTCCACTACAGCAACTGAAATCGCAAAATTGAACTTTTGATGGACAAAGTTGGTGGTTCCGTCAATGGGATCAATGAGCCACATCACGCCATCAGTGGACTGTATATGACGTCCCGCTTCTTCTTCTCCGATAATTTTATGATCAGGGTGGGAGTGTTCAATTCGTTCTTTTAATATACGTTCCACTTTATAATCCATTTCCGTCACAAGATCATTTGGGTTGGATTTCGTCTGGATATCCAATTGTTCATACAGGGATTCTTTTAATATCTTCCCTGCCTCCTCCACCCATTTGACTGCCTCATTTTTTACATTGTTCCAGTTCTCGTTCATGTAAGTCCTCCTGTGTTCTTCTGCTTGTTATTATCTCATACGCAGGATAAAAAAAACACAGCCCACTTCACAGGCTGCGTGTTTGAAGAGCCTGGGACAAAAGTATATTACGCAAAAAGAACACGGATATCCTGCAGCGTTGTTTAAAAGCATAATAGAAGCGGAACCAAAATACTTTGACTTCAAGCCACGATGAGCGCCGGCGAATCGATGCCGCCCTTGTGCTCTAAAGTGAAGGCGGAGCATTTTGGCGCAGCGGTTTATATCAGGAACGAAGAATGCCGGGCGATTTTTAAAAATCGTCCGGCATTCTTCTATCTTATAAAGGTTTTGTCCCAGTCTCTTTCCCTATTTTAAAAACGTTTCGTTTTGTCACGCTTCCAGACGAATAAATTCCAACCGTAATTGTTCAAGACGGTCTTTACATTCACTGCTTTTTTCCATATTCTCTTCCATCATGGCATCATACAATCCTGCAAGTTCATAATCAATCTCCATGCGGAGAACGGCTATTCTCTCTTCAGCGCCGGTTTTTTTCAATGTCTGCATTACTTGTTCCATGGCCACCCACACCCCTTTATTTGTTTCGATGTTCCACGGGCCTTCTGACGGTTGATTGTAACCTTAACAAAATATTCTGAGTATTATGTTTCTGATATTATACCATATGTTTCGATATTTTCAAACGATACTCTTGTTAAAATGAATAAAGATTATATTTGATTTTCTCTGGGTAAAGAGGATAGTATGGAACATGACAATAGAAAGGAGAGTTTCATCATGCCTTTTCAAGGATTCAGGCCGTCGGATTTTGAAACATTTTTTATCGATAATCTCGACGAACGAATGGAAGCTATCCGAAACAGAATTCAGCCGAAATTTTCAGCCATTGGCAGCTATTTAACCGACGAGCTGTCCGTCTTGCTCGGAATGGAAATGCATCTTCATATTGCCAAACACGCCAGACGTACCAAAAATCCGCCAACCGACACTTGGCTTGCACTTGCGGACACTAAAAGAGGGTATAAAAAACGTCCTCATTTCCAGGTTGGACTTTTTGACGACCATGTGTTTTTATGGTTTGCCTGCATTTATGAAATGCCGGAGAAAGCTGAAACAGCTGAGGTTTTCCTCCAACATCAGGAAACGATAGAAAACCTTCCCAATCACTATGTTATTTCTCTGGATCACACAAAAAAGGACGCTTTCTCTTTGAAAAAAAGCAGCAGTGATGATATTACTGCTTCACTGGAACGTTTCCGCGATGTGAAAAAAGGGGAGTTTCTCATAGGCAGACATATTGATAAAAACGATCCTCTGCTTGAAGACGGGGATGCTTTCTTAGAGGAAGCCAAAAACACGTTTGAAACCCTGCTTCCTGTGTACCAGCTGTCCATTGGATCAACACCCTGATTTCTCTGTTCAGCTTTTTCCCAACATCACTCGAGGCTCCTGCATTTTACAGGCGGCAGATGAGCATGCGGCCGGATCCCATACACCGGCCGTATATTAAGTCATCTTGAAAGTTTCTTCCGTTTCTTTTCTCCCGGCCTGCTGGACCGTTTTCCAGCACGAAACGCCTGCCTTTTCATCAAAATCCCGTAAATACTGTTTTTCTTCTGCTTTGGAAGGGACAATTTCTTTGAAGCGCCGGTACCTTGACAGTACCGTCTCCTTACGTACCGGCTTTTCATAGGCTTCTTCAATCACCCGGAAAAATTCCATCACATCAATTATTTCTTCCTTTGTCCAATCCATCGAAAACGGCATTGGATATTCTTCTTCCATAATAATCCTCCTATCTGTTTTATCTTTGTTTTACGTGTTCTTTCTCTTCGCTTACTCGGTTGAAAAGTCCCTGCACATACGGGATATCGCGAATCCGGCCTGTTACCTGTCCGGCCCAGCCAAAACCGCTGTCCTGCTTACCTTCATGAATAAAAGCTTTGTTGGCCTCTGCATCAATATACGGACAAATATCTTCAACAACAGGGGAAAACTGCTTCATTTCAAGGATTTGTCCGGTTCGGCGGTTCTTCAGTACACGGCCTGGGGCACCGATTGATTCTTTTATCTCAACTGTATCGGTTTCTGCAGCACCTGTTAATATCAGCTGATACAATGTATGGGCATGCACGCATAACAGCATGTGCCCCGGCTTTCTGTTACGTTGCGCCGTTCGTTTCCTTTATATGATCAGGATCAATAAAACCGTATCCCTTTTCACGCAGCCCGTCTATGATATCGTCCAGTGCTTCACTGGTCCACTCCCGGTCATGCATAAGAAGATTCGATCCATTCCCTAGAAGTTCTGTATTAACCATGATATCAGTTAATGCTTCCGGGTTCTGATATTCAGCATTCCAGTCATAACCATAGCTCCAGTTCATCCAGGTCATTCCCTGGTCCTTTATATAAGCTTTGCTCTCCTCAGAATTATCACCAAAAGGAGCCCGGAAAAACCCTGGCCTTTCCCCGGTGATATCTTCGATTTTTTCATTTAACACCTCGATCTCATCATCCAGCTCAGCACGGGACAGCTTTGAAACATTGGCATGTGTCATAGTGTGGTTCCCTATTTCAAAGCCCAGATCTGCTATCTTTTCTAATTTTTTCTTACCTTCTTCACTGTTCAGAAAATGGCCGTTCACAAAAAACACAGCCGGTACTTCTTTTTCGGCGAGTGTCTTTGCCATATCTACACTATATGTATCCGGAGCATCATCAATGGTCAGAAGAACTTTCTTCGGATCAGCTTCTTTTTTTATTGTGTCCAACGAGGAATCTGCAGGGTTTACTTCATATAGTGATCCAGTATTTTCCTTGTTGTCTCCACCCTGCTTCTCTTTCTTATCTGCATTTTCTGTTTCCGTATTTGTTTCAGCATTTTTTGTTTCCTCATTATCTTCTTTCTCTCCATTATTCATGGCGCTTTCTTCTTCGGTTTGTGTTTGACCCGCTTCGGTGTTGGTTGAAGATTCTTCTGTATTGAGACCACAGGCCCCCAGCAAAAGAAAACAGACTGCTGCCGAAATTTTTTTCAATTGTAATTCCCCCTGTTTTTATTTTTATTTTACCAGAAATATGTGAAAATAGGGATCGTTCCAGGGTATGAGTTTTTTTAGAAAGACCGATCTATCTACATTGTGACGGGGGTTGAGCACATCATTTCTATGTTGATTCCTCTTTCAATCATGGTTATAATAATTTTTGCGGCTTGCGGACAGTTAACACCTCTTTACTATTAAGAAAAACATATTCAGCCACGGCTGTTGATTATCCAAATATAGGAAGCGTTTCGTTGGACTCCGCCTTTCCTGCCCGCTTTCCGCGGGCGTCGCCTCAGCTATATCGTGGTAAAGGAGGATCGGCTAAGTTCGGCACGTCCTGTGCCAACGCCGATCTGACTCACCTCGTATGAGCCTCCGGTGATCTTCGGCTGACGCTTCTCCCGCTGGAGTCGGGCAGACGGCTCCGTCCAACGAAAAAGAAGGGGGATATATGCTTTGATCACAAATGCACCTTCCTAATAGATCCCTTTCCCATTCCTTTATATGGCAAATCAACAGGCGTGATATTCAGCGGAAAAGCTTTTTCTTTTTTACACATGCTTTCTGCCTTACCACATAAACGAAATGTTACTATACGGGGCGTATAGCGCCCCGTATTTTCAATTTATGTTCACCGGCACCTGCAGCAAAAAATGTTACTCATAATTACTTGGAAAGGTGGTTCTGCCGGAGATGAGAAAGCTTACACCCGTTTTTTACATCTCGTTTTTTATTGCGTTTGTTTTTATCTTATGGGGCGCAATCGCTCCTGACAACGTAAATGAAGTGCTCGGTTCGATGCAGAGCTTTATATCCAAACAATTTGGATGGTTCTATCTGTTATCAGCTACAGCTTTTGTTATTTTTGCGATCTATTTAATTTTCAGCCCTTTTGGAAAGATAAAACTTGGGAAGCCGGATGAAAAACCGGAGTACGGATACTTTACGTGGTTCGCGTTCCTGTTTACCGCGGGGATGGGAATCGGTCTTGTTTTCTGGGGGGTGGCTGAGCCGCTGTACCATTACTACGGTCCTCCGTCTGCAGAACCGCAGTCCAATGCAGCCGCTGCTGCCGCATTACGGTATTCGTTTTTCCATTGGGGGATTCATCCGTGGGCGATTTACGCCATCGTTGCTTTATCGCTTGCCTACTTTAAGTTCCGGCATGACGCTCCCGGCGTTGTGAGTGCTTCGCTGCGCCCTTTGTTTGGAAATAAAATGGACGGCCCTTACGGAACGGCCGTCGATGTGATTGTCGTCTTTGCCACGATTTTCGGGGTGGCGACTTCCCTTGGTTTCGGTGCCGCCCAGGTAACAGGAGGCCTTAGTTTCACTTTTGATTTCATTTCAAACAATATTGTCACCCAGCTGATTATTATAGCGATCATTACCGTGCTTTATCTGTTTTCCGCAGGCACCGGATTAAACCGCGGGATAAGGATTCTGAGTATGACAAATATCGTGCTCGCTATCGGTTTAATGCTCTTTCTTTTGGCTGTCGGACCGACGGTATACGTGTTGGACGTGTTCACGACCACACTCGGCAGTTACATTCAAAACCTGCCCAGCATGAGTTTCAATACAGCAGCCTTTTCTGGAGACCGGGCCTGGCTGGAGAATTGGACTATTTTCTACTGGGCATGGTGGATTGCCTGGTCGCCGTTTGTCGGCACGTTTATCGCCCGGGTATCCAGAGGGCGTACCATCCGGGAGTTTATGCTCGGCGTTATAGCCGTTCCCACTCTTTTCGGGGCGCTTTGGTTCTCTGTCTTCGGTGGAACCGGTATTTCCATTAACAGTTTGATGGGAGGCGGACTGTACGAGATTATGTCGAATCAGGGGGATGAATTCGCCCTTTTCACCCTGCTGAACGAATTTCCTCTTTCTGGTTTCATGGTGACACTGGCTATTCTGCTTATTATTTCTTTCTTTGTCACATCCGCGGACTCCGCTACGTTTGTTCTCGGGATGCAGACAACCAATGGAAGTTTGAATCCGCCAGTGTCTGTTAAGATGGTATGGGGAGCTATTCAGTCGTCTTCTGCTGCGGTTCTTCTCTATTTCGGAGGTCTCGGCGGTCTTGAGACAGCCATGATTATCGCCGCCCTGCCGTTCACTTTCATTATGCTGCTGATGGTTATATCTATCCTGAAATCTCTTAAAAGTGAGCGCAGTATTATTCACTCGGACAAAGCGGTGCTGCAGGCCGAGCGCAACAAGTTAAGGGAAGAAAAGGAACGTTTAAAAAAAGAAAAAGAAGAGTTAAAGAAGAAAGTCAAAAAATAAAAAGGCGAAAAACCGAATATTTCGCTGCCGTTTTAGAAACACTCACTAAGCGTAGTCAACATGCGGCGACCTTTGTGAAAACAGCACGTATTTTAAGACCCCGCAGGTAGCGATTTTCTCCCGAGGACCAGGTCGGCGCCCGCACAGGACATGCCGGTCTTAGCCGATCTTTTCCTTTCTGAGCCGTGCGCGGCAAAGAAGACACGGTGAGCCCCAGCGAACCGATGTCGCCCTTGTGCTCTGGAGTAAAAGCGAAGCATGTTGGCGCAGCGGTTTGTCTCAGCAATGATAAATGGAGCTGTATCAAAAGGTGCAGCTCCTTTTCTGTAATATAGAAAATTCACCCCAGGCAGAAGCGGAAGGCGGCGACGCCAGCGGGAAGAGCAGCAGCCGAAGATCCCATCAAACGGCGGTTTTACCGTTTGATGTAGCTGAGGCGCTGCCCGCGGCAAGCGTCCGCCTGCAGCGGATGCCTTAACGTTTAACGGCTTTTGATACAGCCCCATTTTTCGCTTCTTTTAGAGGTTTTGTCCCAGACTCGTTTTCATCAGTTCTGATAAACTACTTTGTCTTTATACTTTGCCTTTTCTTTCAAACACAAAATGGTACCTGTCTCTTGTATTTCCTGTGTCTTCTCTCCCGTTATCCATATGATGGGACGCCAAAAAAGTGCAGCGTGCAGTTATGAAATGTTGTAAATGAATCGTTTAACATTTCTTCGACCCATTTTCCCCCTGTCTCAAAAGGATGAATCCCGGCGGCTTTCTTATCTCTGTACTGCAAGGAGAATCGACCTGGAGCAGAGGATCCGGGCATCAACTAAGACTAAAGCATGTTCCTCTGATAAAAAAAAGATCCGATTATCCAAACAGGATAATCGGATCTTTTATATTCACGAATTCGACAGATACTACGGATGCCGTTACATATCAGGCGTTATTTTGTAACGTGGACTGGAAGACCGAGCGCCACTTCTGCCGTTTCCATTGTAATCTCTCCAAGCGTTGGATGAGCATGGATGGTCATGGCAAGATCTTCAGCAGTCATTCCGCCTTCGATGGCAAGGCCGGCTTCTGCAATCATGTCGGAAGCGTTCGGCCCTGCAATCTGTGCTCCGATAACAAGCCCGTCATCTTTTCTTGTGACAAGCTTCATGAAGCCTTCCGAATCATTGAGAGAAAGGGCTCTTCCATTAGCCTGAAACGGGAATTTTGCTGCTGTCACATCATACCCGGCATCTTTGGCTTCCTGTTCGGTGTAGCCGACGCTTGCAAGTTCCGGATCGGAAAATACGACCATAGGCATCGCAAGATAATCGACCGCTGCCGCTTCTCCGGAAATAGCTTCAGCAGCTACTTTTCCTTCGTAAGAAGCCTTGTGGGCAAGCGGTGCGCCCGGGACAATATCGCCGATAGCATAAATCTGCTTGTTTGTGGAACGGCACTGCTCGTCCACTTTTATCAAGCCTTTATCGTCAATCTCAACGCCGATCTGTTCCAGACCAAGCTCATCGGAATTCGGCTTACGTCCAACAGATACAAGCACGTAATCGGCATCATAGGATTTTTCTTCTCCGTTCACTTCTGCCGTGACATGTACACCGTCTTCGGATTCTTCGACGGATTGGGCAAAGGCTTTGGTTTCAATCGTTACGTTGTTATTCTTAAGCCGTTTGTTAACGAGCTGTGCCATCTGTTTTTCAAAGCCGGTAAGAATTCTTTCTTCCCCTTCAAGCACTGTCACTTCTGTGCCAAGATTGGCATATGCTCCGGCAAGTTCAATTCCGATGTAGCCGCCGCCGATGACAACAAGCTTTTGTGGAATGTCTTCAAGGGACAGAGCACCTGTTGAATCGATGACACGGCTGCTGTATTTGAAATTCGGCAGTTCAATAGGGCGGGAGCCTGTTGCTACGATGCAGTTCTTGAATTTATAGGTCTGGGAATTGTATTCATCCGTTGACACTTTAACAGAATCACGATCGGAGAAATAAGCTTCACCGCGTACAATATTCACTTTGTTGCTTTTCAGAAGGCCGTCAACGCCTCCTGTAAGCTTCTGTACTACGCTTGATTTCCATTCCTGTACTTTGGAGAAATCAACACTTACATTTTCAGCAGTGATGCCCATGTCATCACCGGACTGGGCTTCGTGATAACGATGACCAGCCTGGATTAATGCTTTAGACGGCACACAGCCGACATTAAGGCAGACACCGCCGAGGTTGTCTTTTTCCACAATAGTCACAGATTGGCCCATCTGAGCTGCGCGGATAGCCGCAACATAGCCTCCCGGACCGGATCCAATAATAAGCGTATCTACTTCTTCCGGAAAATCTCCTACTACCATTTTATCCCTCCATAACTAGTAATTCTGGATCATTCAACAAACGCTTCACATGATTCAGGGCGTTTTGAGCAGTCATACCATCAATCAAGCGGTGGTCATAACTTAAGGATAAAGCAAGCATTGGACGGATGACAACTTCTCCATCCCGAACAACTGCTTTTTCTTCAATTCTTCCAATTCCAAGAATCGCAACCTCTGGATGATTAATGACTGGTGTGAACCACTGCCCCTGAGCAGAACCTACGTTTGAAATACTGGCGGACCCGCCTTTCATTTCAGCCGGGCTTAACTTCCCGTCCCGAGCTTTACCGGCAAGTTCATTGATTTCGTCTGCAAGCATGAAAATCGACTTGCGGTCTGCATCTTTTACCACCGGCACAACAAGTCCCTGGTCAGTGTCTGCTGCAATACCGATATTAAAGTACTTTTTGTAGACAATTTCTTCGTTTTCGTCATCAATGGATGCATTAAGCGCCGGGAATTCGCGGATAGCGGAAGTAAGTGACTTCACGACATACGGCAGGTACGTCAATTTAATATCTTTTTCTGCCGCAACCGGCTTAAACTTCTTGCGGTTCGCGACCAGGTTCGCCACATCCACTTCGTCGTGATGTGTAACGTGCGGTGCCGTGCGTTTGGAATTCACCATTGCTTTTGCAATAGACTTGCGGATACCTTTCATCGGTACGCGCTCTTCAAGCGCCTGCTGATCCTGGGTGGACGCAGGAGCTGACGCAGCCGGTGCTTCTTCTTTCTGCTCTTCTTCCGGTGCAGATGCAGGCTTACCGCCTTCTTCATGTGCTTCTACATCTTCTTTCAGAATACGTCCGTTTTTGCCGCTTCCTTCAACTTCCTGTATGTTGATGCCCTGTTCACGGGCGAATTTACGGACAGAAGGCATAGCAATAACGCGTTTGTCATCTCCTGTTTGTTCTGTGTCCGCTTCCGGCTGGGAAGAACTTTCTTCTTCTGTTTCACTTTCCTGAGGCTTTTGTTCTTCTTGTTGTTCTTCACTGCCGCTTTCTCCACCGCTGTCGGCTGCAGGAGCATCTTCACTTCCATCGTCTACGATTAGAATAACATCTCCTACATTAACTGTAGCTCCTTCTTCCGCTTTAACGTCCTTCACGGTACCTTCCACCGGAGAAGGAATTTCCACAACCGCCTTATCGTTTTGTACTTCACAAAGGATGTCGTCTTCCTGAACGGTGTCGCCCGACTGAACGAACCACTTTACGATTTCACCTTCATGAATGCCTTCACCAATATCTGGTAGTTCGAAATTGAAAGCCACTACGGCTGCCTCCTTTATTTATCGATTTCTTGAAACAGAACAAACTGAAAAAGAAAACCTGTGTTTCTTCTTCAGTTTGTATCATAAGCTTCCCGTTTTTTAGAAATTCACCACGGTTTTTGCTTTTTCCACTACATTTGTGTAATCCGGTAGCCAGATGTCTTCGGCTGCTGCGAACGGGAATACCGTATCCGGTGCTGTAACACGAAGAACCGGAGCTTCAAGATGCAGGATGGCATGTTCGTTGATTTCAGCCACTACATGGTTGGCGATGCCGGCCTGTTTCTGCGCTTCCTGCACTACAACAGCCCGGTTGGTCTTTTTCACGGATTCGATAATAGTGTCCACATCAATCGGACTGACAGTACGAAGATCCACAATCTCAGCTTCAATTCCTTCTTCTGCGAGCTGTTCTGCAGCTTTCAAAGAGGTATGAACCATAGCTCCGTAAGTAACGATCGTTACATCTTTACCTTCTCTTTTCACTGCTGCTTTATCAAGATCAACGGTGTACTCTTCTTCCGGTACTTCTTCACGGAAGGAACGGTACAGTTTCATATGTTCCAGGAAAACAACCGGATCGTTGTCCCGGATGGATGAAATCAGCAGTCCTTTTGCGTCATAAGGGGAGGAAGGAATGACAACGCGCAGTCCAGGGGACTGAGCCATCAAACCTTCCAGACTGTCCGCGTGCAGTTCCGGTGTCTTCACACCACCGCCGAATGGAGAACGAACAGTTACCGGAGCGTTGTATTGACCGCCGGAGCGGTAACGCAGACGTGACATCTGCCCGCTGATACCGTCCATTGTTTCAAAAACAAATCCAAAAAACTGGATTTCCATAACCGGACGGAAACCTGTCAGGCTGAGACCAATGGACAATCCGCTGATGCCGGATTCAGCAAGCGGCGTGTCAAACACGCGGTCCTCCCCGAATTCACTCTGAAGGCCTTCCGTTGCACGGAATACGCCCCCGTACTGTCCCACGTCTTCCCCGAAAACAAGTACGTTTTCGTCGTTTTTCAGCTCCGTACGCATCGCATCGGTTATTGCCTGAATCATTGTCATTTGCGCCATAGCTTACTTCGACTCCTTCTCTCTGTATTCTTCAAGCTGATCCTTCAAGTGAGGAGGCAGCACATCATGCATATTTTCAATCAGATCCGACACCTTCTGTTTCGGAGTGTCATCAGCCTGTTTGATGGCGGCTTTAATCTCTTCTTTCGCCGTGTCTACTACTTCGTTCTCGCGGTCTTCAGACCAAAGATCTTTATTCTCCAGATATTTACGCAGACGCACGAGTGGATCTCTCTTTTCCCATTCGTCATCCATATCAGAAGTACGGTAACGTGTCGGGTCGTCGCCGGCCATCGTATGCGGACCGTAACGGTAGCAGAGAGTTTCCAGAAGGGACGGGCCGTCGCCTGCAAGTCCGCGTTCGCGTGCATCTTTTGTTGCTGCGTAAACAGCGAGCACGTCCATGCCGTCTACCTGTCTTCCGGGAATACCGGCCGCGACACTTTTTTGTGCAATTGTTTTAGCAGAGGTCTGCGCATCAGCGGGAACGGAAATGGCAAACTGGTTATTCTGCACGACAAAAATCGCCGGAGCTTTGAATGAACCGGCAAAGTTCATTCCCTCATAAAAATCACCCTGGGATGCCCCGCCGTCTCCGGTATAAGTAATGGCTACGCTGTTTTTCTCTTTTTTCTTCAGGCCGAGTGCAACGCCCGCTGTCTGTACGATTTGAGCCCCGATAATAATCTGCGGGGAAAGAACATTCAGTTCTTCGGGAATCTGACCGCCGTGATAATGCCCGCGTGAGAATAGAAATGCCTGATACAGCGGAAAACCATGCCAGACGATCTGAGGAACATCACGGTAGCCCGGTACGATCCAGTCATCTTGATCAAGAGCATACTGTGAACCAAGCATGGAAGCCTCCTGACCTGCAACTGGTGCGTAGAAACCAAGCCGTCCCTGACGGTTCAGCGATACTGCACGCTGGTCCCAGATTCTTGTGTAAACCATTCTTCTCATCAATTCCTGTAGATCTTCATCTGTGAGATCCGGAAAGGCGTCCTCGTTTACGATTTCCCCTTCCTCATTCATAATCTGAAACATTTCAAAGTGACCTTCCGCCTGTTCTAATGTATTACTAGCCACTAATGTTCACCTCTTCCTTTCTTCCAATGGTAGAAATAAGATACCCGCGCACCTTTTCTCCTACAGCTAGGATAACCATTACCGCCTGAAAACATCAGCGTGAATGTTTCCTTTTAAACGTCGTATGATGTTTAGTTTAAGCTGACTTTCGTGGTGACCTACATTTCATGATACAACTGTTTCATTAAAAGTTCAAAAAAAATGAAACAACCTTGATCTGTGATTAGAATATACCACTTTAAAAAGATTCGTCAATCCTTTTACTTCAAACGTTTCTATGATGTTTTGGGGCTGCAGTCACATAAGGTTGGACATGTAACTGTTATATATCATTTGATAATTGCTACAAACAGCTTCCCTTTTTGTGAGCGGATTCAGATGACGGTTGTTTTTATAACACAGCCCGGATAAAACAGACGGCTTCCTGTCTTCAAAAATCAAAACTCAGATACAGTACAAACGAACGGAATAAATATCTCCATAAAAATTTCCGGCTGCCAAAATGACAGCCGGAACCGCCGTTTCATGTTCCGGAAACCGTACCTTTTTCATTTTTTATTCTGTATTTTCCGCTTCTTCTGATTCCGGGTCGCTGATATCAAGTTCCGCTGCTTCATAGAAATTTTGTTTCGCCTGGTTGTATTCATCCGTGTAGCTGTTGAATGCATCCTTGTTTTCCACTACAATACTGTACTGCTGATTGACAGTATCAATTCGGTTTTGAAGATCTTCAATTTCGAGGTCTTCATTTGTGAAAGCATGATACAGTTCAATATCCTGTTCGACTGCTTTCTGATAGCTCTCATAAAGATCCTGATAGGAGGTATAACGATTTTCCATCGCTTTTTTTACAGCCTGGGCTTCTTCCCGGGCCTGCTCCACCTGATTCATCTGTTCTACCGCAAGCTGATACTCTTCATATGCCGACTCGATGCTTTCCTTTTCCTGCTCAAGCAGCTGTTTTCTTTCTTCGGCAAGCCCGACAGCCTCTGTGGCCAATGACTGAATCTGCTCCATATCTTCTGTACCCAGAGAAAGCATATCTTCATATAATTGCTGTTCTTTTTCCTCCAAGTTCATGATCGGCTCCTGCTGCTCTTCAAATCCATTTTCCAGCGATGCCGCTTCTTCCAGATGAGTATAAGCTTGTTCCGCGGCATTTCCTCCGCAGGCATTCAAAATCAGAAAAACGGCGGCTGCCGCACATACATATAACTTTTTCCTATGTGTCAACAATCTGTTCTCCTCTCTGTTGCACTCAGCTTTCTGCTCTTTAGTGATAGTCCATATATTATATTTACGTTCATACCCTCACAATCATAAAACAACTCCTATACTAAATCAACAAACTTCCTATTAGGCAGAAGCCCATCCATTTTTGTGTTTTTGACATAGGTTAAAAGGGAGATGACCTATTATCCTGCATTCTACGAAAGGAGAGAATTGAGTATGTGGGGAAACAATCAAATGTATCAGCCTTATTACGGTCAAAATCAGACAGCAGGTTACAGCAACGGAGGAAGCGGCGCAGGTAAAGCATTCGCACTGATTGTGGTGCTTTTCATTCTGCTCATTATCGTCGGAGCTTCCAAAAACGACTGCAGCTATAAAGACTAATAACAGACTTTGATGGAGCTATTCTAAAGGATAGCTCCTTTTTTTGAAACAGACAGAAACATTTCGACAAAACAGGCGGCTTTTGCCTCTTTCTTTTTTCTGTTATACTAAGAAAATATTATGGTGCAGCAACTGTATGTTATGATGCAACCGGAGGGATTAATTTTGCTGACGATGGATGATATTGTCCGGGAGGGTCACCCAGCACTTCGACAAGTTACCGAAGAGGTGCCGATGCCTCCTTCCGAGGAAGATAAAAACACATTAAAAGAAATGCTGGAATTTCTGCAGAACAGTCAGGATCCTGAAACCGCAGAGAAGTATGAACTTCGTTCCGGTGTCGGACTGGCCGCCCCGCAGCTTGGCATTAACAAGCGGATGTTTGCCGTACACGTAACAGATGAAAAAGACCGCTTGTACAGTTACGGATTGTTCAACCCGAAGATCACGAGACATTCTGTGGAAATGACCCATCTTGAAGGCGGGGAAGGCTGTCTTTCGGTGGACAGGGAAGTTCCCGGAAATGTTCCGCGTTATAAACGCATCACCCTGGAGGGAACAACTCTGGAAGGCGAAAAGGTGCGGCTGCGGCTCCGGGATCTGCCGGCTATTGTGTTTCAACATGAACTGGACCATTTAAATGGTGTTATGTTTTATGATCGGATAGAAGAAGAAATTCCGGAAACAAATAAAAAGGACGACGGAGCGCTGTAACTCTCCGTTGTCCTTTTTTAAAGCAGCCCGATTCGCTCCAGTCCCTGTTTCACTCCATCTTCATGAACCGGGGAGGTTACGAAATCCGCGGCCTGTTTCACTTCTTCCAACGCGTTGCCCATTGCGATACCGACACCGACTTCTTTCAACATTTCCATGTCATTCAAAGCATCTCCAAAGGCCGCCGTATCATCCATGGAGAAACCAAGGTGAGCAGCTGCGGCCTGAATGCCTTCCGCTTTAGAACCACCAAAAGGTACCACATCAACGGCCAGTTGGTGCCAGCGTACAAAACGAAACGTGTCGAAGGTATCACGGTAGTTTTGTTCGGCCTCTGGACCGCAGAACAAGAGACACTGGTAAATTTCATGGGTTTTATAAAATTCCTGGTTCGTAGGAGGGTAAGGCATTTTTAAATCACCCAGACCCTGGGAAATGTAATGATTCTGATCCGAATCCGCCGCTGCCTGCTCATGATCCATAAACACCATCGGGTGCTCCAGCATTCCAGCTTCCGAATGAAGAGCTGCCACTTTATTTGGTTCAAGCGGTTTTTTCTCAATCACTTCTCCCTCAGCCACTACGTAAGACCCGTTGAAACTGACAAATGTTTCAATTCCAAGTTCCTGGCGGAGCGTTTCAAACATAAATGGCGCCCTTCCGGTAGCAATGGCCACATACACCCCGTTTTCCTTCAAATCCTGAATTGCTTTTTTGGCCGAAGGGGGAAGTGTCATTTCTTTGGTATAGAGTGTCCCATCGATGTCAAAAAAAACAATGGAAGGTTTTTTCATGTCTGCATCACCTTGCAACTTTCTATGTTTAATTAAACGTGTCTCTATGTCCAACATTTATCGTAACATATCGAACACGGCGCTTCACGTATTCATTATTTACTCCCGCAGCCGATGGATGGTCTATTGAAAAACGAAAAGATTTCCATTACAATTTGATAATTGAACACTTGCGGTGCGGAGGAACATTGAAAAGTTCTTTATGGTTACTTCCTCCAATTTGATTTATAATGAGGAATAGATGCCATTCAAGTTCGTTTTACAGGCGTGCCGACCTGCCGGAACCGGAGCCGGCGCACCCTGCACGTCCTGACCCATATACTGAAAAGGAGAGATAACAATATGATTTTTAAAGTGTTTTACCAGAAAGACTTCAGCCAGATTCCTGTACGTGAAAATACAGATACCATGTTTGTTGAAGCGGAATCAGAACGGGAAGTACGGCGCAAATTAGCAGATAGACATTACAATATTGAATTCATTCAACCGGTTTCCGAGGACTTGTTGAAGCATGAACAGAAAAAAGAAGATTTTAAAGTGGAGAATCTATAAAGCATGAAACAGATGAAAAAAAATCAGGTTGCTGTTTTCGCCCTCGGAGGTCTTGGCGAAATCGGCAAAAATACGTATGCCATACAATACCAGGATGAGATTATTCTCATAGACGCCGGAATTATGTTTCCAGAAGACGAACTACTGGGGATCGACTATGTAATACCTGATTATACCTATCTGACCCGCAATAAAGACAAAATCAAGGGTCTCTTTGTCACGCACGGTCACGAAGACCATATTGGCGGCATTCCCTATCTTCTCCGGGAATTGAATGTCCCGATCTACGGCGGAAAACTCTCCATCGGCCTTCTGAAAGGAAAACTGGAAGAACACGGCCTGCTGAGAAAAGCCAAACTGAATGTGATTAATGAGGATCAGGTTATTAAATTTAAAAAAACCAAAGTTTCTTTCTTCCGGACAACACACAGTATTCCTGATTCTTTCGGAATCGTTGTAAACACGCCGGAAGGAAATATTGTACACACAGGAGATTTCAAATTCGATTTCACGCCGGTCGGGGAACCTGCAAACCTTTCGAAGATGGCTCAAATTGGAGAAGAGGGTGTTCTATGCCTGCTGTCGGACAGCACAAACAGTGAGGTTTCGGGATTTACCATGTCGGAACGGACTGTCGGGAAAAGTATCGACAATATCTTCCGCCAGGCGGAAGGGCGGCTGATTTTCGCCACCTTTGCATCTAATATTTACCGGCTGCAGCAGGCAGTGGAAGCTGCCGTTCAGGACGGCCGTAAGATTGCTGTTTTCGGACGCAGTATGGAATCTTCCATTACAATCGGACAGGAACTCGGTTATATTAAAGCACCAAAAGGCACGTTTATCGACGCAGCACAGCTAAATCGGATTCCGGACAATCAGGCTGCCATTTTATGTACAGGCAGTCAAGGGGAACCAATGGCGGCTCTTTCCCGTGTCGCACACGGAACCCACCGCCAGATTCAGATTATCCCTGGAGACACCGTGGTTTTCTCAAGCTCCCCAATCCCCGGCAACACGTTGTCGGTAAATAAGATTATCAATCAGCTGTCAAGAGCCGGGGCAAGAGTCATTCATGGTTCCCTGAACAATATCCACACTTCCGGCCACGGCAGCCAGGAAGAGCAGAAGTTAATGCTCCGGCTCTTAAAACCGCAGTATTTCATGCCGATTCACGGGGAATACCGGATGTTGACAATGCATACCAAACTGGCTAAAGACTGCGGTGTGCCGGAAGAGAATTCATTTGTGATGGAAAACGGCGAAGTCCTTGCCCTCACCAGAAAAAGCGCTTCGCCGCTGGGAAAAGTTCCATCCGGCTCCGTTTATGTGGACGGAAACGGCATCGGAGATATCGGAAACATCGTACTCCGTGACCGCCGCATTTTGTCAGAAGAAGGGCTTGTTGTCGTCGTGGTCAGCATAGACATGAAAAATTTCAAAGTCTCTGCCGGACCGGATATTATTTCCCGTGGATTCGTATACATGCGTGAATCCAGTGACCTTATCAACGATGCACAGGCAAAACTGACCAAACATCTTGAAGAAGTGATGAAACGAAAGACCACCCAGTGGTCGGAAATCAAAAATGAAGTCATCGATCAGCTTTCCCCGTATCTTTATGAAAAGACAAAACGAAAGCCGATGATACTTCCAATCATCATGGAAGTATGACATGAAGAAAGAGGCTGTCTTTTAATTGGACAGCCTCTTTCTTATGTTTCGTCAATCCAGCGTCTTTCCAGGCGGGTAATATCATCATCCGCCCCTATTACAATTAAAATATCTCCTTCTTCTATTTTTTTATCCGGTCTTGGAGATACATGAATATCTTCATCCCTTTTTACCGCAAGAATATTACACCCGTATCTGGCACGAAGATCTAGATTCACAATCGTTTCTCCGTCAATGGTCGGCCCCGCTGCCAGTTCCACTATACTGTACTCATCGGAGATTTCGAGATAATCCAATACACTGTTGGATACGACGTTGTGTGCAATCCGCACACCAATGTCCCGCTCGGGATGAATGATTTCATCCGCTCCTATACGATTCAATACTTTTTCATGATAATCATTCTGCGCTTTTACGGTTACGTGCTTCACATTCATCTCCACGAGAATCAGAGTGGTCAGAATACTTGATTGGATATCGTCTCCAATCGCAACGATAACATGATCGAAATTACCAATTCCCAGCCCCTTTAACGCTTTTTCATCCGTTGAATCTGCGATTGCTGCCTGAGTCACAAGGGAAGAAAATTCATTGACTTTGTCTTCATCCTGATCGATTGCAAGCACTTCACTTCCCTCATCCACAAGAGATTTGCAGATACTTCCGCCGAAACGGCCGAGACCAATCACCGCAAATTGTTTTTTCATGGCTTCATCCTCCGAACGTTCGTTCAATTTCTACAGCTTCCTATATTTTAAACGATGAAACGTTTCGGCGCAAAAGCAGGATTCCCCCCTGCTGCTTCCTCCTATTCCACCTGTCCCAGCAGCCGGTCGATTTTTTTGCGTAGGAGTTTCATGCCGCTGTCTCCTGATTGTGTATGAAACAGAGTTTTGTTTGGATGAAACAAGTAATAGGAAGGGACATAGTCATTTTGGAATTCATCGGATATCCGATTATCGTTATCCACAACCAGAGGATGGATAATATTTAAATCAGCCGCTTTTTGTTTCACTTTATTCATATCCTGATCTTTAGATGACCGGGGCATGTGTACGGATAATACATGAATCTTCGTTTTGTACCGGCTTAAAAGGCGGTTTAACGCGGGCATCGCTTTCTCACAGTGACTACAGCTGAGCGACCAGAAATGAACAAGCACAGGGCAGCCATCTTCTGCGTTTTCCTCCGCCCAGGATTCGTTGATCCAGTATTCATCTTTGTTGAAAGCAGGACGTTTCCAATCGTTATTCACTTTAAAACCTCCCTCGTTCCACGTCTAATTCCATTCGAGTGACTGCGCTCCCGGTTTCCAGTCCGCCGGGCAGGGTTTTCCTGTCTGCAAAGCTTCGAGCACGCGCAGTGTTTCCCCTACATCTCTTCCGATGCTGTCATGATGTATCAACGAATACACGACGATTCCCTCCGGACTGATAATAAACACAGCTCTTGCTGCCGTTCCTTCTGTTTCCTGTAGTACGCCGTAATCTTTAGATATATGATGACTGCTGTCTGAAATGAGTGGAAATGCGATACGTCCTATCCCATTATCCTCTCTCGGCGTGTTCGTCCACGCTTTATGAACATAAATGGAGTCTGTTGAAACGCCAAGAACATCCGTGTCCAGATCTTCAAAGTCCTCAAAATGACTATGAAGGGCTGTTATTTCCGTTGGACAGACAACGGAAAAATCCATAGGATAAAAGAATAACACGACCCATCTTTCATTATTTTGTGAGGAAGACAGATGAATGAGGTGCTCTGACTGATCCGGGAACAGAGCATTCGCTTTGAAAAGCGGAGCGGGACTACCGACAAGGTGATGCGTTGTCATCGTGCATACTCCTTTCTTTATACTGTAATCAGGTTCTCCCTGTTATCTTATACATCGATCGTTATTATGTTATAATGAGTTTTCCTGACAAAACATGATACGTTTCGTCAGATAACCACCGGGGTATAGTTCGTTTGAATTACATAAAGAAGGAGTGATGTCATGTGGGTGAATTCTTAGACATATCCAGTTTAATCAAAGGGACATCCAGAATAATAATTCTGGTCATTGCTTTCCTTATCGTGCGTGCTGTTGGGAAGAATATTATCAACCGTACGTTCTCGCGCATGAAGGAACAGAGGAATATGCATGCCGGCCGGGTACAAACCTTATATAAGTTGTCGGTCAATGTATTCTCTTATATTCTGATTTTTATTTTCATCACAATACTGATCGGGATTTTCGGGCTCGACATCGCGCCTATTATCGCTGGTGCCGGTGTGATTGGACTCGCCATCGGTTTCGGAGCTCAAGGGCTCGTAAGCGATGTGGTCACAGGATTTTTTATTCTGCTTGAAAAACAGATCGATGTAGAAGATTACGTTTCGGCTGCCGGTGTGGGCGGAGTGGTGGAAGAAGTGGGCCTTCGAACCACCCAGATCCGCGGCTTTGACGGGACGCTCCATTTCATCCCGAACCGTAACATCAGCAACGTGGATAACCATTCCCGCGGCAACATGAGAGCGATGATTGATATCGGCATCTCGTATGATGACAATATTGATGAAGCCGTCCGGGTGCTGCAGGACGTGTGCGATCAGCTCGCCGCAGAAGAACCTGCCATCAAAGAAGGACCGGACGTTCTGGGCGTTCAGGGAATCGGAGAATCGGACGTTGTCATCCGCATTCTCGGTAAAACCGAGAACATGGAACAGTGGGGCATTGAACGGAAACTGCGAAAAGCCTGCAAAGAAGCACTCGATAAAAACGGCATCGACATCCCTTATCCCCACCAGGTTTACGTGGACAAACGCCAGGAGAAGTAAAAAGTACAAAAAAGCCGCGGAAAAGCAGAAGCTTTCCCGCGGCTTTTTTAACTCTGTAAGTACCACCAGGGAGAACGATATGTAAATCACTCTTGTTACGAAGAACGGGACAAGAAGGACGTCATATGATTGACAGCCTGTGTGATAGCTTCTTCTTTTGGTTCAATACGGGCATCATGCAGTCCGTAAGGTGTGTCGACGCCAAGCCAGAACATCACACCCGGCACTTCTTCCAGAAAATAACCAAAGTCCTCGCCGGTCATGGCTTCCCCGCATTCCACCAGTTTCATGTCACTTTCTTCCGAGGTAAACCGCATAAATTCATCGGTCAATGCCTTGTCGTTGTTAACCTGACAGTAAGCTGAACCCCAATCAATGGAAATCTCGCAGTCAAAACCGGTTTCGATGCCTGCAGCCAGTGATTTGATCCGTTCTTTCACTTGTTTCATGCTCTCCACAGAAAGGGTGCGTACCGTTCCTTCCAGACGTGCCGTTTCTGCAATAATATTTTGTTTCGTTCCGCCGGAAATGGTACCGACAGTCACAACGGCTGCATCCATCGGGTTCACATTGCGCGAAACAATAGTCTGGAGCTGCGTAACAAGGTGTGAAGCCGCTGCTACCATATCGTTGGCCATGTGGGGTCTTGCTCCGTGTCCCCCTTTTCCTTTCAGGTCCATAAACAGTTCCGACGTATTGGCAAACAGCAGACCGGGCTTTAGTGCTGCAGTGCCGCTCGGATATTCCGGTGCAACGTGAAGAGCATACATTTCATCCGGTTTCCATTCCTGAAACGGCTGGGAACGAAGCATCGGCAGCGCGCCCCCCGGTCCTTCCTCTGCCGGCTGAAACAAAAACAACAGATTGTTACTGGGCTGGTTCCCGGCAAAGTACGACAGAATGCCGACCGCAATAGTCATATGTAAATCATGACCACACGCATGCATGTAACCTTCATGCGTGGAAGGAAACGAGAGAGTCGTCTGCTCCTCAATCGGCAGGCCGTCCATGTCAGTCCGGTAGCCTATCGTTTTTTCCGGAGCCATTCCTTCCACGAAAACAAATATACCACTCCGCCACGTCCGCACAGTGAGATATTCCTGCGGCATCGCGTTGATTTTTTCAAGCAGCAGCTCTTGTGTCTTCCATTCTTCAAAACCCGGTTCCGGAATCTGGTGCAGCTGCCTCCGGAGTGTAATCAGTTCTTCTTCAGTCATGAATGGATACCTCCTTCAAGAGTTCTTCTTCAAGTGCTCCAACAAAAGCATCGGTGTCCTGCGGTCTCAATGTGAGCGGAGGCAGGAGTCGTATAATTGTCTGCTGGGTAACATTGACCATAAAGCCTCGGCGGAGCAGCTGCTTTTGAATACGCTGGACATCTTCAGGAAGTGCCTGAAGACGAAGTCCAAGCATCATACCCTGTCCACGGACTTCGCGAAGTAGTCCACCGCTTGTTACTTTGAGGTATTCGAGACTATTCCATAAATAGGAGGCGTTTTCTATTCCTCTTTCCAGTCCTTCCTGGTCAAGCAGGACATCAAGCACTGCATTTCCCAGTGAGGCACTGAGCGGGCTTGGCGCAAACGTCGCACCGTGATCCCCCGCCACAAACAGAGTATCCAGTCCTTCACGTGCAACCATTCCTCCAAGCGGCAGGCCTCCTCCTACTCCTTTCGCAAAAAGAAGCAGATCAGGTGTTATATCCGTATGTTGATAGGAGAACATCTTTCCAGTCCTCCCCATTCCGGTTTGTATCTCATCCAGACAAAACAGTACACGGTACCGGCGGCACAGAGCAGCCGCTCCTTCAATAAACGAGCGCGATAAAGGCATGATACCTCCTGAACCAAGGACCGGCTCCATCATAAAGGCCGCCGGGTTCTTTTCCTGAAAAAGGCGTTCCAGCGCCTCCAGGTCTTCCGGAACCGTTTCATAGACCGGGTAATCGGCAGCCGGGAAGTCCTGATACACATTTTCCTGACGCGTCAGTTGAACCGCGCCGAGCGTCCGCCCGTGAAAACTGTTTTCAAGGACAGCAATGCCCTCCTTATTACCCGCCTCTTCCTTTTTCCATTTATGAATCAGTTTAACCGCCGCTTCAACAGCCTCTGTGCCGGAATTTGCAAAAAAAACCTTTCCCGGAAAGGTCTCTTTCACAAGCCGTTCGGCCAGTGTAATAGCCGGCGTATTCAGGAACACGTTCGAAATATGCAGAAATTTCCCTGCCTGTTCTTCAAGTTTCTGCACCAAATAAGGATGGGAGTGACCTAAAATGTTTACAGCAAGCCCTGTGAATAAATCGAGGTAGCTGTTCCCTTCTTCATCATAAAGGTAATTTCCCTCTCCTTTTGTTACAGCGATGGGAAGACGCTGGTAGGTATTCATGATGTACTGCTGATCCCTGTTCATCCAGTTCATTGTGATTCGTCCCTTCTTTTGATGGAAAAATACCCGGCTGAAAACAGTGTTTCAGACCGGGCAGAATATGACGTATTATTCGTCTTCGTTTAAGCGGCGCAGTTCCTGCTTCATTTCTGTTTTGCCTTTTGTCTGATCGTCAATTTCTTTAATAATCCGGGCCGGGGTGCCGGCAGCAACGGTATTGGCCGGTACATCTTCGGTGACGACAGCTCCTGCGGCAACAACAGCACCTTCGCCGACGGTGACACCTTCGAGGATGACGCAGTTCGCACCGACGACAACACCGTCTTCGATAACGACCGGCTGCGCGGAAGGCGGCTCTATGACGCCTGCAAGAATCGAACCGGCACCGATATGACAGTTGCTTCCAACGGTGGCTCGTCCGCCAAGGGCAACGTTCATATCTATCATCGTATTCTCCCCGACAACAGCGCCGATGTTGATGGTCGCACCCATCATGATAACCGCGTTTTTGCCGATATCCACCTGGTCGCGGATGACAGCACCCGGTTCGATACGGGCCTGTACGTCCTTCAGGTCAAGCAGCGGAATGGCACTGTTGCGGCGGTCATTCTCGATAACATAGTCTTCAATTTTGTCCGGGTTTTCTTCGATCCCTTTTTGAATATCTTTCCATTCTCCGAAAAGAACGCCTGTATTTCCAGTAATAAAACGCTTCGTATCATTACCGAAACCAATCAGTTCCAAACCGTCTCCTTTGATATGTACTTTCACCGGTGTCGTTTTTTCACTTTCCGAAATAAACGAAATAATTTCATTGGCATCCATTTGATTCATAACACGTGCCTCCTCAAGTATTCTCCTTCATAGATTATCATACGTCACAGGCGAAAGAAACCATTCTGTCTCTTTTGTATCCCCTTACATGAAAAACCCCGGTTTACAGGGGTGTGTATGGTCGTTATACTTAGCAGGTCTGTTATTAATTACTTAAGTAAATAATAAGGAGTTTGTCATGGATACAAGCGGACTCATCCATTTACTGAATCAGAAAGCCCGGAATTTCTCAAAAGAGCTGAATGACCAGGTACAGCCGCACGGCCTGTATGCCTCCCAGTGGACGATTTTATATATTCTGATGAAAAATGGTCCGATGACCCAGACTGCGATCTGGAAATACCTTCAGGTGGAAGCACCGACGGTTACCCGCACCCTTGCCAAAATGGAAGAAAACGGCTGGGTCATCAGGCAGTACGGGCGGGACCGCCGGGAACGTATCGCGGTCATAACGGATCAAGCAAAGAAGCAGCTGCCAAAGGTGAAAGAAAGTGTCGAACAGATGGAACACCACTTTACCGGCTCGTTAACCCGGGAAGAAGCAGATCAACTTTACATGCTGCTGCAGAAACTCGGAACAGAAGAAAGAAGGGATTAACTTGAATCAACCGAAACAGCCGATCTGGACGAAAGACTTTCTCAGTATTTCTCTCGTTCATTTCATCGTCTTTGTTATATTTTACACACTGCTTACCACCCTCCCGCTTTATGTTATTAACGAACTGGGCGGCTCCGAATCCAAAGGAGGCCTGGTTGTTACTGCGATGTTTATCACCGCCATTATTATCCGGCCGTTTTCCGGAAAGATACTGGAACAGGGCGGGAAGAAAAACATACTGCTTGTTACCGTGGTTGTCTTTACTATTTCGACCTTCGGGTATATATGGGTTGATGCTTTCGTGCCACTCATTCTGCTCCGCATTTTTCACGGCCTGTCGTTTGGTATATTAACAACCGCTACGTCAGCAATTGCAGCAGATGTTGTCCCTGATGCAAGACGCGGAGAAGGACTGGGCTATTTCACCATGTCGATGAATCTGGCCGTTGTGGCCGGTCCTTTTCTCGGCCTCACCCTGACCCAATTCGTGTCCTACCAGTTCTTATTCGTTCTGTTAAGTTGTATTATGGCCGCCGGCACACTGTCCGCGCTCCTCGTGCGTCCAAAAGAAGTACCAAAAGCTTCCGCCGGTGAGCGTAGTAAAATGAAAGTGCAGGATCTCATCGAGAAAAGAGCACTGCCGATTGCTGCAGTCAGCAGTCTTGTCGCTTTTTCCTACTCCGGCGTCATTTCGTTTATTTCTGTTTATGCGGAGGAACTTGGGCTGGCGTCTGTATCCAGTTATTTTTTCCTTGTTTTTGCAGTGACCATGCTTCTCAGCCGTCCATATCTCGGCCGCTTGTTTGACGCACGCGGTCCGAGAATTGTCATTATTCCGTGTCTGTTTATCTTTGCGGCCGGGCTTGGGCTTCTCAGCTTTTCCGAAAGCACGGTTTCCTTTCTTATATCCGCCGGTTTAATCGGTATCGGATATGGAACGCTGCTTCCCTCGCTGCTGTCGCTTTCTGTGCAGGCCGCCTCACCTGAGCGGAACAGTTATGCGACCGCTACGTTTTTTATGATGTTCGATTTGGGCATTGCAGCCGGTTCCTTTCTTCTCGGTATTGTCGTCACCTATACCGGATTTTCTATGCTCTTTGCAGGAAGTGCGGTGTTTGTCATATTGCTCTGCGGTCTCTTTCATTTCATGCTCGAAAAGAAGAAATCATCCGCTGCCAAACGTTGGATGCAGCAGGGAGCTGAATCTTCCAGCCGCTGATAAAAAAGACGGAGTAAGGATCTTTTCCCCACTCCGTCTTGTTCTGTATTTATGATGATTCAAACCATAGCGTGCTGATTTCCTCTGCGTTTTCGGCTTGTTTTTCTATAAGAATCGTGCCGTCTTTATACTTATATTCTTCCGTCCAGAGCCCTTCCATTTTATTCTCGTATGCCTCATCCGGAGAACCTGCCTGTTTTGTCACTCGTCCGGCCGTTATTTCAGGATTCTGTACAGCAAATACTTCCGCCTGTTCCGATCCGCCGGGAAAGAAGAACGTTCCGCTGTCGTAACGCATAAACGGTGCTCCTTCAAAAGAACCTTTCTCCTGCGGCATACCGGCTTTCTGTTTTATCTGTTCTCTGTCACGATGCAGAAAGGAAAACAAGGAAACAGCCTTCTGCTCCTGAAGCAGGCGGTTAAACTGCGTTTCCCCTTCTCCTTTTTGATCAGTGACACTCTTCACGTCGGAGAGAGGCTGTTTTTCTTCCAATTGAACAGCAGCAGATGACGCAGCCCCCTGTGTTGTATCAGTTTCTTCACTATCTGATTGTCCGCACGATGCCAGCAATGCTGCGCTCATGAACAAAAAAGCGGTGCCTGCCTTTATCAATTCGGCCCCCTCCTTTCGTTTCTTTACTACTTGTATTTCCCCTTCTCCGCGAATTTACACTACGATTTCCTCCAAACCGAAAAATCAAACTTTTGTCTTAATACCGGAACGTTTTTGACAAAAAAAGAACTGCTTTTCCTGCATGGTTTCAGAGAAAAACAGTTCCACTTTTATATTAATGCCTGGTCGTTTTTAAATAAGATTTGGCTACGTTTCGTACTTCAGGAGTCCAGTTGTGAAGAGATGCCGTCATTGCTTTTTCAACGGTTTCCATGCCTTCTTCTTCCCAGTACCCAAACGTTTCCTCTGCTGCTTCAGCGTCTTCAAGAAAGGAGTGGACACTTGATATCAGTGTTGATGCATCCGTCCCTCTGGCGCGGACATGAACCTTGTCACCGATACGTATGGTTGTAAAGACCGACATCATCCCAAGCATGCTTTTACCGTTTGCGGATGTCTGTTTTTTTTCAAAAAACACGTCGCTGTCATATCGTTCCAAATGATGAACAAGCTCCATCACTTTCTGTACAGACAGTCCTTTAAACAAAGAAAACACAGCCGTCTGTTCCAAAATGCCTCCCCCTTTTCCAATGGAATCCTTGGCTATTATAAAGGGAGCAGAGCGCATTTTCCACCGCTTGGCGGTAAGGTGTCACAGAAATGTCGCACAATATCTATTCTTCCTGCGGACCGGATGTATCCCCAGCGATATTCTGCCAGTCTTTTGGTACCTTCTCCACATACAGCGAACGGGAAGGAAAGGCCGCATTCACCCCTTCTTCTTCGAGAATCCGGATAATGGTCAGATTGATTTCTTCTTTTACTTTATACCATTTCAGCCAATCCGTGGATTTTGTGAAGAAATAGACGAAAATATCGTAAGACGATTCACTCATTTCGCTGAATCGAACGAGAATCAATTCGTTATCCACCTCTTCATGATCACGCAGCAGCTGATCCACCCGCTGTACGACGGTTTCGATTTTTTCCGGTGCTGTGCCGTATTCCACTCCCACTGTAAACATAATACGGCGGACACTCATTTCCGACCAGTTGGTTATTGCCTCATTGGCAAGAACTTTATTCGGGACCGTGACAAGCGAATCTGCAAACGTCCGGACTTCCGTACTTCGAAAGCTGATATCCTCCACCATGCCTTCAACAGTCGGTGTCTCAATCCAGTCACCGCTTTTAAAAGGGCGTTCCGTCACAATAATGACACCGCCGAGAAAGTTACTAAGCGTTTCCTGGGCGGCAAGTGCAACAGCAAGACCTCCGAGCCCGAGCCCGGCCACCAGCCCATTAATATTATATCCCCACTCGTAGGCAACCAGGGTGATAGTCAGCAGTACAATGGCAAATCGGGTGAGTTTCGACAGAAATGGAATCACCATACTGTCGGCTCCGTCTTCCATTTTGTGAGAGAAGCGGTGAAACAAATTGGAGCTCGATGAAGAGAAATTGAACAGCCCCCAGCCGATCACCACAATGACTATAGATCGGTACACTGTATTGATTACACTCATCGACTCTGCAGGTATAGGAAGATAGAGAAGGGCAAGGTACACACCAAGTACTCCGATAAAGAAACGGACCGGCTTCTCAAATGCAGTCAGCATATTAGTAAAAAAGGAGGCAGGCGACTTTTGCGCAAACCTCATCACAATCTTAAAAATGTAACGCGTGAACACTTTGCGGAAAGTGAAAATCACGAGGAAGATAAGACATGCAATCCCTATTTTCAGCCATGGCAGGCCTAGAAAGGCCTCCCACCACTCTTTTATGATATTTATTACGATATCCATTGTTTTCCCTCCATGCGCACTGGTTCCGGATCGCTGCTGCCCATATTCTGTGTTATTCCGGACCGGATGACAATTGACAACATCCCTCTTTTTCATATCCTTAGATGCCTCTCTTATTTTACTAAAAGGGCCGCCGCTGTGTATATCCGTCCTTCCGCTTACCACCTCTGCGCTGAATCGGAAAGCACAGATTTTCTTCCATAAACTTTATGAATAGAACAACCAATATATATTGAAAAGATGATCAATACATACAAAACATCAAAAGAAATAACAGCTGTGGTACATGTAATGAAAGCGTTCAAAAACTGAATAACCAAGATTCCGATGGTGCGCTTTATAAGTTTTTTTACAATCATTGCTATTGTAACACTGTTGATCACAAAAAAGTTATCTCCCATTATCGGGATGACACTAATTCCTGCGGCAGCGGGTTTGAAGAGTTCACCACATATTTTCAGAACGGTATTGATTCGGTCATGTCTGTTGTCATTATGTTTATTTTTGCTATTTTGTTTTTTGTATGATGCAGGATGCCAGATTGTGTGATTCGATTATTAGTAATGTAGCAGATTGGCAGCCTGCGGGTCACAATTCCTCCCGACGGCTGAGATTGTGACCGTTAGCCGGCGTCTAAAAGACACAATTCAGTTCCGGAATGGCTGAAGGGCATTTTATAGGGAAGCTGAAGGGCACAATGTGCTGTCCGGGCTGGAAGTGTGTCGGTTAGAGACATTTTGCGCGGCGGAATGTCTCTAAAAGGGGGGTTACGGACTCTTTCATCGTTTTTTCTATCGAAGGTGTCCAGTAAAATGATTTACTGGACATATCAGGTATGAAAATGTCTGTAAAACTCCGGTTAGAGCCATTTTGGCATCCAAAGTGTCCGTAACCGCTGGAGGCTGCATAGAAAGCAGCCGTGTTTCACCGCAGCATCAAGCAGATCGGCAGCCTGCGGGTCACAATTCCTCTCGGCGGATGAGATTGTGACCGTTAGCCGGCGTCTAAGGGACACAATCCAGTGCCGGAATGCTTAAAGTACATCTTAGAGTCGCGCTTAAATACACTTTTCACCTTCTGGCCGGCCATTGTGCCGGGTAGAAACTTTTCTGCCTATGGATTCTACCGGATCGTATCGGCCGGCGGCTGGGATTGTTCGGCTTCTTTGCGGATTCTTGCCGATGTCTTCACTACGTACGTTCCGGCGATGAAGTCATGAATCGCTTTGCGGTCTTCGCGGAGCCCGACCATAAACGCGCTCACGATCACTCCGATCCCAAGCGTCCCTACGTAAACAAGGCCTGCCACGAGCACCCGCATCAGCATCGTACCAAGCGTGACATCCTTCCCGGAATCCTTCACGATCCGGATCCCGACAATCCGTTTGCCGATCACATAGCCGTGCCAGAACACCGGCAGTAAAATAAGATAGGACAAGCTGATAAAATCGGTGATATTCCATTCCTCCCGGTAAATCTCCCCGTATATCAGCCATGTCATCATACTGAACACAGCCCCTGTAATGAAGAAATCTAAAATAGATGCACCCAATCTGAGCCCGAATCCTGCCCGTTCTTCCATCACGGTCTCCTCGTTCTTCCATCATCTTGTTATTTTCTTACTGCCATTCCCTCTCCTGTTTGTATATTTATGAATTGGGCATGATAGAAGAAATGAGTAAAGAAAAATGGTTAAAAGGACGGTAATCTTTTGTTTAATCAACTGCTGTTATGGGCGACCTTTATCCTCCCCTGGTTCGCACTAATCCCCCTGAACAATACCCGTATAAAAAAAGTGTTCCCGTCGGCTTTGTTCGGCACGCTCATTCTTACGTTTGTCTTTCAGGTGGCGGACCGGTTTGAATGGTGGCAGATAGAAGAAAATATTTTTTTACTGACAAATATCACGTCTTTTGTTTACGGCTTGTTTTTTGCCGGGACCATCATCATTCTATATTTCACGCATCACCATTTTTGGCTGTATATGACCACGAACCTGATCATCGATGCCTTTCTTTCTTTTATGGTAAGTACATGGTACGAACACTTAGGTATTTATGAATTAATAAACATTAATTCTTTCGGCGTTTATGCATTAACCACTGTGATCGCACTGTTAATTTACAGTTTTCAAAAATGGCAGGAGACGGTCATAATTCAAAAATGAAGGCTGCACAAAAATTGGGTTTTTTCTCTATATAAAGGAAAGTACAATCCGATACTCTTGAAGGAATAGCTTCTCCGCCAGCATCTTTTGCAGTCAACAACGTCATCCGGCCCGTTTGCATATCACATATTTTCTCCACGTATTCCAACTAAAAGCAGGCTGTCTCCGTCGGTATCGAAAAAATACATTATATATTAATCGACCGGCAAACTTATTTTTGTCAAAGTTTACAATGTATCTGCAAATGACATATAGAGCATCCTCTTTTTTGAATACCTGTTACCTGAAACACACATAATATCAATATGGATAAGGAGTGTGATCTATATGGCTTTTGCCTCATTTTTCTTTGCTGCATGGTTTATAACAACAGCATTTTTGATGATGCCAAAGAAATTATCGATTATAGAAAATACATTTGTATTTATGGTTATTCTTATTATCAATATTAACTGGGGTTGGATTGTATATGAGAGCATGGAACGGATTGAATTAACAGAAGAAGGTATGATTTATACAGCTTTTTTATTACTTAGAAGTGTAATCATTCCAGTAATCCTAATCACTCAATTAAATCTGGTTCATAAATCAAACATGATATTCGTTGTTTTGGTATCTTTAATCATACTGCTGTTTTTATCAAGTTTGTCCGCCATTTTAAACATAGCGGATTATGTAAAATGGAACTTGGGATTTGATGCCATTTACTATTTGCTGCTACATGTCATTGCCTATTACTCGCTTCTGTTGATACGAAAGATTGCAGATAGAGAGGTGACATACACGTGACGTTATGGGCAGGCTTTGATACAAACGAAATATGTCTATTGATAATGCTTTTACTGGCTTACGGTGCTTTATTCCTGCTTCCCAAAAAATTCACAAGAGACATAACTCTATTGTTTTCAGTATGGGGAGTCTCCTTTGGATTTTTATTTGATTTTACGATCGGCGGCGGAATCATTAATTTCTATATAATTAATGATTCACCTGATTATGAATTATTTGATATTTTGTATTATCTGTTATTTGCTCCTTCGAGTTACATCTTTATATACTTTTATGAAGTGTTTAGATCTTATAAGAATGTTTTTTTATGGTATATTGCAATCTTTTCTTTAGTTGGTGTTGGGGTGCAGACCGCATTCACTTGGCTTGAAATTATAAACTTTAAAAATGGATATCAACCGTTGTTTTCATTTGCCGTTTTTTTAACGATCCAAAGCATCACCATTCTTTATTTTGAATTCATATACTCAAAATTTAACGTTTACAAGTAATTACTCTGAAATTGCATAATCCATAAAAAATTCCACACATGTTCATAAAAAGACAGAAAGTTGCTGTTTCTCTTCAAGAAAAGGGGCAGAGAGGAATTCGTAATACACAAAGTGATCAATCTTATCAAGCAAAAGTGTTAACTCTAATCCAGCAGTTACACCAGTATTAAAAATGGATGCAGCTTCCGTTCATGAAGAATGCATCCATCTTGTTCATAAGCGCCCGATTAAAGCTATATTTATTATCGCTTTCCTGCTTCCCCTCTCCCCATATGACTTATGCTTTTTTACTGTAGTTTAGATTATGATCCTTCAGTGTTTCATCTTTGCCGAATAAGAAGTGTTTCTCCATATCCGGTGAATATTTGGAATTAATGGTTTCGTATCCTATTGCTTCTGCTATTGCTCTGATCATCGCAGGGGAGGCCCCGCAGCAAAGACCAATATAATGAATGCCTATATCTTTTGCTTCTTTCGCCCATTCTGCTAATTCGTACCGATTGTGATAAAGCGGGTCCAAGGATGTCGGGAACGTGGTTTCGGTCGGCAGGGAACAGCTGCATCCTCCATCAGGCAGGTTGAAGAACGTCGGGTGTTCTTCTGTCGTGCGATATGGAATGGGCAATCCACCGACATGCCCTTCTACCTCATTTCTAATTCCCTTCAGGTATGGCTGCATCGTATCTGGTCCGCGGAAACAGTTCATCCCAACCACTAACGCGCCTTTTTCAGAAAGAATGTTACAGGATTGTTCAACGGTATAACCATCCCGCATTATATTTTCGCCCATCAGCCCCAATGTAACGACTGCCGGCAGACCCTGCTTTTGAATTTCCTCCAGCGCAATAACAGCCTCTTCATGGTAGTAAAACGTTTCTCCGTTTATAAAATCGACGCCTTCTTCTTTGCACCACGCGGCCATTTCTGCAAATATACTTCTCACTTCTTCCGCAGAATCAGCATCTTCCGGATCAAAAATATTCGTATTCGAAATGTTGCCTGCAACTAACGCTTCTTCTACAGGATGTTCTTTTGCCACTTCTTTCGCCAAACGAATTGCATTTCGGTTTAACGGCTCATGTAAATGTTCTTTCCCTATAATTCTCATTTTTTCACGGTGGGCATTATAGGTGAAAGCTAAAACCACATCTGAACCGGCATTCATGTAATCTCGATATACCTGCTTTAACACCTCCGGGTGCTCCAGCGCTACTTCTGGTACAAACGATCCAGCCTGTAAGTAACCTCTGCGCTCCATTTCAAATAAATATCCTTCGGCTGCAACGACTGTGCCTTCATTTAATCTTTGTTCTAAACTTCTTTTCCCCACTGCTAACCCTCTCCTTTAGTAATGTAGGGTCAGTGTAGCATTGAATAATGGTATAGCATAACACGTAAAGCCTATGCTTTGTCATAGTTTCAACCTATAGCAAAGTTAATTCTTCGGTAATCGTTTCCTTTAAGAAATTGATATAAATCGCTGCCAGCGGGCTGTTTGCTGCATTCTTATGTTGAATATACCCGACTGTAATGCTCTCATCCACGTTAAGCGGCACCGCCACAATATCATCGTCGTTGATGTCATAACTGATTATACCTGTGGAAATCGTGTATCCATTCAATCCTATCAGCAGGTTAAACAACGTGGCCCGGTCACTGACACGAATATTTTTGCGCCTTGAGATGGTGCTTAATATCTCCTCGGAGAAATGAAACGAATTATAGTCCCCTTGTTCAAAAGACAAATAT
Source organism: Salibacterium qingdaonense (assembly GCF_900114715.1). Taxonomy (GTDB): domain Bacteria; phylum Bacillota; class Bacilli; order Bacillales; family Marinococcaceae; genus Salibacterium; species Salibacterium qingdaonense. The sequence continues at coordinate 168,672 of NZ_FOTY01000002.1, read as the reverse complement.
GGGTAAGGATCCAAATCAGCTAAGGTAACATATTTCTCAGCTGCGAGTGGATTCGTTGAACTGATGAACACATGCGGTCTGGCCTGAAACAGCTCATGAAACGTTAAATTTCCCTCTCTCAGAAACTTTCGAATGACCTGTTGGTTAAAATCATTTAGATACAAAATCCCAATTTCACTACGAAGGTTCTTTACATCCTCAATGATTTCATAGGTCCTCGTTTCTCGTAACGTAAACTCATATTCGTCGCGATCGTAATTTTTCAACAGTTTCACAAACGCACTGACCGCAAAGGCATAATGCTGGGCCGATACAGAGAAGTGCTGCTGCGGGGGTTGAGCCGTATTGGCATAGCGGTTTTCAAGCAATTCTGTCTGTTCCATTACCTGCCTGGCGTAACCTAAAAACTCCGAACCCTCTGACGTAATAACAATTCCCTTGTTCGTACGGGAAAAAATCGAAATCCCCAGTTCACTCTCCAATTCTTTAATCGCATTCGACAGACTTGGCTGGCTGATAAACAATTGATGGGCAGCTTTACTAATTGATCGCTGCTTCGCCACTTCAATCACATATCTCAATTGCTGCAATGTCACGTAAACTCCTCCTTCCTTTTGTTCTTTACATTCTTTCGTAAAGCTTCTTCTTGTTCGTCCGACCCTATTGATTCTCCCCAGCGTTTATTTGATTTAAGTCTATATAACCTTAACGAATCTGTCCAGCTAAGTGTAACCTGTCCACATGCGCAGCTATTTCTTCCTCCCCCGGTTCAGCCTCCTCTGAATTTTTCATCGCAAGTCCGGGCCGCCCGCCTATTACCTCACCCCGTCTTCCACCTCAATACACTCTGTTATAGCTGATAAAATCAATAACACTTTATTCGGGTAAAGGTTTGCAATTTGTTTGAAAATCGCGTTCAGTTAAAAAATGACGCCGGGCCGAGGGTATCCTCGAACCGGCGCCACCTGCGTATTATGTATGGTGAGCCGTACTGGATTCGAACCAGTGACCTCCTGCCTGTCAAGCAGGCGTTCTCCCACTGAACTAACGGCTCATGTTATCTTCAAATCAACGACATTCTTTATTATAAGACGGAAAGAGCAAAGACGCAAGGGATATTCATTATTTTTTCAGGTTCCCTCAGGAACCTGAAATCCATTAAATTTCGTTCTTTTCGGTCTCGGTGTCGCCTTCGCCCTCTTCCGGCTTCTGTGGACGCTTGTCCTTGGTAAACAAAGACTTCCACATCTGTTTTAGTTTTTTCCACATCCTATGATTCTCCTTTTATCATTTGATGATAACGATGAAGCACGGTTGCCAGCTGCTCTCTTGAGACAGGTTCTCTTGGGTATTTTCCATTCAACAGACCCTGCTCTTCCGCCCATTTCCACGCGCTCTGGTGGGAAGGATTCGGCGTATGATCGTCCACTGTATCACCCCCTTCGGACAGAACTTCCTCCAGTTTTTCCATCGTGCGGGGACCTGCGATTCCGTCTTCTTTCAATCCATGTTTTCTCTGAAATGCTTCCACCGCAGCCTGTGTTTCTGTACCGAACTGTCCGTCTGCACCGTATATCGACAGATTTTCTCCGGCCTGCATCAGATCAGCCTGAAGCTGCTGTACCTGCTGCCCGGCGTCTCCCATATTAAGGATAATGGACTCACTACCTGTTAGAGGTTCTCCGGACCATAATGCTGCCCTTACCTCGTTCATCTCGATACCGGGACATAGTGTAGATGTCCCCGGAAGTTCTCTGTGTCCGAGAACATCCGAGACACTTAACTGAAGGTTCTTCATCGCTCGCTCTACCCTTTCATGCCATGACTTTTCCTGGACATCGGTAAACGAACCATCCCCGACAAGGCAGATATGGTACGTATAGGAATTGTGGCCGGATACTCCGTTTGTGACCATGGAAGGTGCGTAGCAGACCTGCACCGTGCCATCGCGGAGAATAATTTCGTGATATCCACCTGTCTGCCATGCCGGGGTGAACTGACTCCACGTCTGATGCCAAAACGACCAGAAATCTCCGCTTGTTGTCGCGGAATGATGGCGGATGATCTTGCGAATGCTGCTTTCCTTTCTCGTTTCATCACGCTTTGGTACATGGCTCCGAAGATCTTCAACCTGCGGCATCACTCTGCCTCCTTTCGCTTTAGAACCTCACTACTAAAATATGCCGCATCGAACAAAATGGATGGACAGGAAGCTTAATGAACACATGGATTTTTTATCAGACCGGCTTTCTGCAGCAATCCACCGAAAAAAAGCCGCTCCCATGAAAGGAACGGCTCAGGTAGTGTTTAATATAGGTTATTTAACGACTCACGGCTGTAGGCCTGCAGCTCATCAGCACGACCGTCCCGGACTTTTTCAGCCCAGGCGGGGTCCATTAAGAGAGAACGTCCGACAGCAGCCATGTCGAATTCATCATGTTGAAATCTTTCCATAAGACCGTCCAGGCTCGTGGTTTCTGCTCCGGCACCGCTTGTGAACTCTCCGTTCAAGCCGATAGATCCAACGATGATCGTCGGTTTGCCGGAGATTTTCTTCGTCCAGCCGGCCAGATTAAGATCGGATCCTTCAAATTCAGGTTCCCAGAACCGACGCGTGGAAGTATGGAAGATATCTACTCCGGCCTCAACCAGTGGAGTCAGAAATTCTTCCAGTTCTTCCGGCGTTTCCGCGATTTTTGCCTTATAATCAGACATCTTCCACTGGGAAAAACGGAAGATGATCGGAAAGTCCGGACCAACCGCTTCCCGGCAGGCTTCCACGATTTCCACAGCAAACCGTGTTCTGCCCTTTAGGTCTCCCCCGTACTCATCGGTACGATGATTCGTATGGCTCCAGATAAACTGATCGATTAGATAACCATGGGCACCGTGGATTTCAACCGCATCAAAACCAAGCCGTTTTGCATCGGCAGCGCCCTGAGCATAAGCGGACACCAAATCATGAATTTCTTTTGTTGTTAAGGGTTCCGATACTTTTTCACCTGTCAGGGCCAGTCCGGATGGACCAACAGGCATGGCCTCGGTATTCGGCTCATCTCCCGGACTGCGGGTCATGCCGACGTGCCAGAGCTGCGGTGCAATCTTCCCTCCGGCTGTATGTACTTCTTTTACTACCTGCTCCCAGCCCTGCAGTGCTTTTTCTCCGTAAAAAAGCGGGATGGATGACCCGGATACCGATGCTGGATGATTAATGCCGGTTCCTTCTGTCACAATCAGTCCGACATCATGCTCAGCACGTCTGCGGTAGTAGGAGGCAACATCTTCTGTTGGAATTCCTCCAGGTGAAAACCCGCGTGTCATCGGTGCCATTACAATCCGGTTGGAAAGCGCAAGTGCCCCTAGTTGAAATGGCTGAAATAATGGTTGAACGGTTGTATGTTCTGTTAAGTTTTTCATCGTTTATCTCCTTTACCTTAAGTGCTGCACAAAAGGTATTATCCCAAATGTCAGCTAGATTAAGGAAATATTCTGCTTACAGCACATCACTGCGCTTCTTTCTGTACTCTTTGCGCGCAGCAGCTGATTCATGGAGCCGTTTTTCTTCCTCTGTAACGGGGATGACACCCGGCACTTCGATAGGGCGTCCTTCTTCGTTCACAGCCACCATCGTCAAAAACGACTGAGTAGTCAAGCGTTTTTCATTTGTCAACAAATCATGGGAATATACCCGTACAAACACTTCCATCGATGTCCGTCCGGTGGATGTCACAAAGGCTTCCAGTTCAAGTGCTTCTCCCGCTTTCGCCGAGGAAAGAAAATCCACCGAATCCATTGAAGCGGTAACAACGATACTGCTGCAGTGTTTCATAGCGGACAGTGCTGCAATCTCGTCAATATAACCCATAACCTTTCCTCCGAAAATGGTCTGCAGATGATTGGTATCCGGCGGCAGCACAAGCCGTGTCTGTATTGTTCTTGATTCTTCCATCCGCTGCTCTGTTTTCATATAGACCTGCCCCTTTCAAGCGCCGTTCTACCTGCCCCTTTCAAGCGCCGTTCTACCTGCCCCTTTCAAGCGCCGTTCTACAGGAAAGAGCATCCATTATCTGGATGCTCTTTCCTCCTGCAGACGTCTTATCTGCGATTCTGTTCTAGCAAAAATGGTACCCGCTTCTTCTTCAGAAACGCTGAAATTCTCTGCTGCTTTTTTTTCTACATACGTATCATTAGCAGCTACATCATATTTTTCTCCGGCCTGTTCGAGTTCATCGTATTTCTCCTGCATGAATGTGTATACGTCCCGATCCAGTTCCGGAAGAGTTTCAACGACCTGTTGTACTGCATCTTTGTCCATCACGATGTTGTTCCTCCTTCATGTCCTTGGGTATTCATTTTTGTGGTAAAAGTCATGTTCATTCATTTTACACGTTTGCTTCTTTGTTATTATAACACAATTCTTCTGCAAACCAACAAGCCGGCCATAAAAATCAGGACCGCGTGAAAACGGTCCTGAACTGTTTAATCTACCGTTTTCAAGCTATAGATCGTATCCCGGATTTCGTTACTATTTGTGGAATAAAATGCTTCGGATACTTCTCCACTCACATGGTACTCTATATCGTCTTCAATGCGGACGAGATCAAATGTGATCGTATTATCTTCCCTTTTCGACTGATAATGCGCTTTATCTCCATTTTGGAGAGTGACTTCCTGATAGTTCGAAAGGTCCGGTGCAGTACTTTCCATATGGTGTGTTCCGTAAGCACGGATGGTGGAAGCTGTATCGTTGTGCAGAACTTTTCCATCTCCATTATCAGCTTCCTGAGCGGCAGTCCAGTCATCCGGATAGGTCACTTCATAACTAAAACGTTCATTTATATATGTTGTCCGGTCCGGCTCCACGAACTGCTCCGGACTAAGAGCCCTTGCGAGAAACACAGAAAACTGTGCTCTAGTGACATTTTCATTCGGCCCGAATGTTCCATCTTGATATCCCGTGGTTATATCCGCCTGGGCAATAGCCTGAATATCATGGAAAAACACATCACCTTCTTCAACATCCCGGAAATAATTCGAACCCTCTCCATCCGAAAAATCAAAAGAACGGTTCAGTACGGCAGCCATCTGTCCTCTTTTCAATGAGTTATTCGGTAGAAACCTGCCATCGTTCCCTGTAATTATTTCTTCATCTTTCACAGCCGCCGCTTCTTCAAAGGCGTGAAAATCCCGGGTTATGTCCGAGAAACCGGGAGACGGCCGATTTCCTGTTTCCAAATCCAGAGCCTTCACTATCATTGCCGCAGCCTGACTGCGCTTCACCGGCTCATTAGGGTGAAAATCTCCGTCTTCGTATCCGGAAATGATTCCCTGATCCGATAGATAGGTGATTTCACTTTCCGCCCAAAAGGTCTGTGATACATCATCAAAAGACTGCGCAAGCGCAGACCCGGTGGCTGAGATAAACAGCCCTGCTGTCAAAGCCACCGCCATACCTGTTCGTTTCATCGTATTCCCTCCAGCATGAATTTATATATATCATCATTTTTTCTATTACCCTTTTTCCATACAGAAAAATCTCCTTTTTCTCCGCGTATACATACACTGCAAAAAAAGCATACTAATTAACAAAAGCGCATGGCGCCTTGAAATAGTGCAATCCGGGTGAAAAGGAGGTGAGCTGCATGAATCTTTGGAGCAAATGGACGGAATGGAGAGAAAAGTCTAAACAAAAACGAATCTCTGAAATGGAACAGCAGGGGAAATGTCCGGATTGCCGGGGACGGGGGATTCACCTGATGCCGAATGAATATTATTACACGGATCCTCTTTACTGCCCGGGGTGCGACGGCAGCGGGCAGTATTCCGACTGGGCCTCCCGCTCTTATTGAAACCCTCCCCGGGCGACCGGTTTTCCATCCAGTGTCCGTGATGTTATGCTTCCTGACGAAGATGCCTGCACATAAAGTGTTTCTCCTGCTGTTAACGGAGAAAGGAAACGATGCCAATACCGTTGGATATATCCCTTTTGCTCCAGCCGTTCGTGCATGCAGCACGCAGAAGCCCCCATGATCAACATTCCCTGCACAATTTCGGCTGGATAACCGGCGCCCTCCGCTGCTTTTCTGTCCGTATGGACAGGCTGGTCATCGCCGGAACATTGTGCATATTCGGTAATCCACGGCTTCGAAAAAACAAGGGGAACAGCATCCCTCTCTATACGTTGCCTGTATGTCCGGGATTTGTTATTCTGCTGACGTCGTTCATCGAGCGGCCGCAGCGTAACGGTATTTGCTTCCAGCCTGATCCGGTTCTTTGTCGTCATACGCAAGGTCTCCGTTACACGCTGAAACGTTCCGGAAAAAAGAGACACCTCTTCCACACTTGATAATGTAATGGAAACATCGGTCATCATGCCTGCTGTAATTGGGCTGCCGAAACGAAAATCCTGTTTTTCAAGTATTATTCGATTTGATATCTGATCCCACGGTTTCACTATCCTGTTCCATAAATACATCGGAAATGTCGGGGGCATGAGAACATCAGCATAACCGTAAGACCTCGCTGCATACGGATTATGATAGAGCGGATGCGTGTCTCTAAGACAGGAAGCCCAGGCTTTGATGTCGAAATCGGTTATCATAAAAGATTCACGGACAGCCTTCCCTACTTTTGCCGGGGAGATCATCGTTTTTCTCCTTCTGCTACCGTTCTGTTCCTGCACAGGACAGCCGTTCCCATTCCTCCTCCGATTCCCATAACCGCAATCCCGATCTTTGTCTGCCTTCTTTTCATTTCCGACCAGAGTCTTGTAATATTAACCGCACCGGATGCCCCGTAAGGATGTCCAAGCGCAATCGCTCCACCGCCGGTATTTACGTTATCCAGCGGCATGGAAAGTTCGCGCAGGCAGGCGAGTGTCTGGGAAGCAAACGCTTCATTAAACTCCATTTGGCTGATGTCATTTATGTGCAGTCCGTTGTCTGCAAGGCACTGTTTAACGGCCGGTACTGCCCCGAGTCCCGGAATATTTGGATCGACACCGGCAGCAGCGGTATCGACAACCTCCAGTTCAGGAGCCAGTCCGTATTCCTCTGCTTTTTCTTCACTCATAAGCAGGACAGCGGCTGCTCCGTCATTAACCGGACAGGAATTACCCGCTGTAACGGTGCCTTTCTCGACAAAAGCCGGCGGCATCCTTTGAAGCAGGGAAGGGCTGATATTGGTACGGGGGCCTTCATCCTCGCCGCTTCCCGGGAGAGGAACGATTTCTTCGTTGTACCAACCCTGCTCCCGTGCATGGACAGCCTTACGGTGGCTTTCTGCAGCAAAAGCATCCTGATCCTGCCTTGAAATCCCGTATACTTCAGCCGTTCGTTCAGCTGCTGTGCCCATATTCGGATCTCCGATTTCTTCCGGTGAAAAACGAGCCCTTTCATAAAAGCGGGGATATTCCTTATAGTGATTACCCGGCTTTTCCATTTTCCATGGAGCGAGGCTTACACTTTCCACACCGCCTGCTATATATACATCTCCTGCTCCGGCTTGTATCAGGCGGGAAGCAAGTGAGACGGCTTCCATTCCTGAACCGCATTGACGATCGACGGTCACTCCCGGCACACTCACCGGAAAACCGGCGGCAAGTGCGGAAAGACGGGCAAGGTTACCTCCTGGACCAATCACGTTTCCGAGCACCACATCATTGATGTCTTCAGCCGGAACTCCGGTTTCCTCCAGCAGATGGCAAAACACAGCAGCCGCCATCCGTTCCGGTGCGATCTGACGGAGACTTCCTCCTGCTTTTCCTATCGGTGTACGTCCGCAGCATACAATAACAGGTTTGCGGCTCATATCTTTACCCCTTTCTTTTTAATGAGGGCGGCTGCCTTTTTCCTTGCCGGTTTCCCACTGGTTGTAAGCGGCATTTCCTCAATCATCACCCATTGTTTCGGGCATTTATAGGAAGCCGTGTACTTCCGGCAGTAATGTTTTAATTCCAGATGAAGCGTTTCCGTCCGGACGCCTGATGAAGGTTCGATGCACGCTGCTGCTATTTCCCCCCAATACTCATCTGTCAGCCCTGTCACCGCTGTTTCTTTCACAGACGGATGGGAGTTGAGCAGCGTTTCAACTTCCTCTGGAAATATATTCAGACCTCCGCTGATGATTTTATTTTTACGACGGCCAACCAGACATAACAGGCCGTCCTTTTCCTCCCGGACGATATCACCTGATGGAATCCATTTCTTCGGAACAGGGAAAGGTTCATGCTCATAGCCGGAAAATACCATCGGACTTTTGACAAATAATTCTCCGGCTTCTCCCGGCTGAACCTCCCGGCCTCTTTCATCCCGTATCGAAAATTCCACCGTGGAAAAGGGGTACCCAAGAGCGGACGTCCGCTTCATTACATCCTCCCCTTTACAGATGGCAACAAAGCTGAGTTCGGAAGAACCGTAAAACGACATCCACTCCGCTCCGGGAAAAAGCGAACGCAGCTTCTCCAGTGCAGCAGGGGAGCACCGATCTCCGGAAATGATGCATTTATAGAGCGGCATGTTTTGGCTATGTTCCCGCTCTACGATTTGACCCAAAGCCTCATACATCGTCGGCACCCCGTACATAACCGTGATGGATTCCTGCCGGCAGCGTTCAAGAAGCCTCTCTGCCTGAAAAGATGATTCGATGTAACAGACTGCCCCGGCGTGAAGGGTGTGGAGCGCGGCAAACAAAAAGAGAGAATGGACGAGCGGACCGGGAACAACTACCTTGTCCAGCCTCCGAATTTTCAGTTCCCTGTCCCCTTCCTGAAAACTTGTCATCCATGATTGCTGTGTTCGAATAAACCCTTTTGGCATGCCTGTAGAGCCGGAGGTAAATCCCATATAAAACAGGGACATAGGCAATTCTTCGGAAAGGGGAACGTCTATATTTTCGGCAGCGTCCCACGGTCTTTCATCAGTTGGGACTTCTTTGACCCCGACATGCAGCGATATGATCCGGGTGACCTTTTGCCACTCGCTGAAATAGGCGTCATATGTACTGTCCAGAAACAAATAGTCCGGTTCTGTCTGTTTAAGTACGGCTGTTATTTCTTCGCTGCTCCATTTAGGATCCAGCGTGACCACCATCCAGCCTGCTTTTGCTGTGCCGAGAACAATCTCGAGAAATTCCGGACTGTTTGGCAGAAGGACCGCCGCTTTCGAATACCCGTTTCCGGCTTTCCGTTCTTTCTGGTGCATCCATTGCGCCATACAGTTTGTGGTATCCTCCAGCTCTTGATAGGAAATGGCTCTGCCGTCACAGAAGACGGCTGTTTTATCCGGGTAGTATTTGGCGTTTTCTCTGATGGAAGCAGCAATGGACATGACTGTCCCCCTAACCTGCTTTTTTGTTCCTGTACTCTTTCTCTTTCAATAGGAAGGGTTGGCGCCGGGCAATGTGGACTGCCACATAAGAAGCCACAACTGCTTTCAGGGTGTCTCCCGGGAGAAATCCAAGAGTGCCAATTAGAGCGCCCTGATAGGAAAGATCCGAAATAAAAGTCTGATACAGTGTACCGGATATATGTATGAGCAGAAGTCCTCCCACTATATTCGCAGCCAATGCACCGGGCATCCGGAGATGAGGAAGCATCTTTTCCGTAATCCACCCCGTTACAAACGCAGCTGCCGGCCAGGACAATATATAGCCGCCGCTAGGTCCGAGCAAAACGCCAAGACCTCCCCTTCCGCCGGAGAGTATCGGCATGCCGACCGCAATTAAAGCAACCACAAGAAGCATGCTTCCTCCTCCCAGCTTGGCACCAAGCAGCGAACCGGTGAGCATGACACCTAGTGTCTGAGCTGTAACAGGAACCGGGGTCATAGGAATCGGTATCGGCGGAAGCAGACCCAGCACTCCAACGACTGCAGCAAACATAGCCATATACATCATATTTCTCGTATTCATTGTAAACTCCTCCTGTCCATCTATAAAACACAATGTAAACGAGAAAAAAATAAATGTCAACCTACCATATTGTAAGTTGACATTTGTGAGTGTGTCTACTCTGCCGTCTTCCGCCCGTTTTTTGGATTGCTCTGTCTGGCAAACCCCTGCTGACGGAACTCTTTGCGCTTTTTTTTAGACCAGGTGTTATAATCCTGCAGAAACGCTTCATAGTCCTCCGCCACTTCCTGCAGCGTCCCGGATTTTTTTATTTCTCCGAATTCCAGCCAAATCGCTTTCGTGCAGAATTCTTTCATCTGCGTAAGAGAATGGCTCACAAAAAACATCGTTTTGCCGCGTGATTTGAATTCCTGCATTTTATCAAGACTTTTTTTGGCAAAAGCTTTATCCCCGACCGATAACGCTTCATCGACAATTAAAATCTCCGGGTCAATACTGACGTTAATCGAAAATCCAAGCCTTGACTTCATACCTTTGGAATACGATTTCACCGGTTGATCGATAAATTTATCCATTTCAGCAAATTCAATGATCTCCGGCTCCAGCTTTTTAATTTCTTTACGGGTGAAGCCAAGCATTAAACATTTCATTTCGATATTTTCCCTTCCGGTCAGTTTATTGTTCAATCCGGAAGAGACATCGATAATGGCCGGCTCCCCGTGAATAGTGAGTTCTCCACTCGTCTGTGGTACGATTCCCGCGATAATATTGGACAACGTGGATTTTCCGGATCCATTCACTCCGAGCAGACCAATAATATCTCCTTCTTCTGCTTCAAAGGAAACATCCCGGAGCGCATAGAATGCTTCCCCGTACTCCCCGGGGAGTACGAGATCTTTCAAACGCTCCGACTGGCCGGCATATAACTTGAATGTTTTTGTAATGTTTTTCGCCGATACCGCGGACTGCATAAGACCAGCCTCCCTGTCTACAGAAAATCAATAAAATGCTTTCGAAAACGGGTGTGAAGAAGCGCCCCCGCCGCGAATAACACAACGACAACCGCCCAGAAATAAAGGCTGTACTGCCAGTGCTCCACCATGTACCAGGACCCTCCGAAAAAAGCGGCCCGGTACCCTTCGGCCAGATAATACAGAGGATTGAGCTTCATCAGATCCTGAACAAAGGCAGGAAGTGTATCCGATACCCAGAGAAAAGGGCTGATATATAAAAACACACGTATCGTCGACTGAATAAACATTTGGATATCGCGGATGACGGTTGTAAGTGTCGACGTTATCAACAGAACTGATGTAATGAGCATCAGCATACTTACGATAAAATACGGAAACTGAAGATAATAAATCGATACCTTATAGTCTGTGAACTGCATGTAGATCACGACCAAAAGCAGTATCAAAAGATGCGGATAGAGTCTTGAAATCATGACGTACACCGGAATGATACTGGATGGAAAATTCATTTTTGACACGAGACGTATCTTTGTATAAATAGCTTTGGACCCCTGTGTCACGGCGGGATGAACAAAAAACCAGATCGTAATGCCCGCCGACATCCAGCTCAAGTAAGGAATGCCGCCTACAGCACTGTTTTCCCCTCTGATACCAAAACCGAACACGAACCAGTAAATCGCCATAAAAAAGAGGGGGGTAATCAGTTCCCAGGCTTCCCCCAGATAATTGTTGTTGTTTTTTATTTTTACTTCATAAAGAGCGAGACGATTGATTAATCTTATATTCTCCCAGAGTTCTTTTGCAATCTTCAGGATTGCTTTCATTTTAATCCCCTCTTTTTCAACTGCTTAATCCTCTGGAAAAACAGTTTCTACCACTCTCTTGGCAGCATTCCCGTCTTCCAGCGCGTGAAAAGAGTCTTCAAAGTGTCGGATAGGTTCCGCGTACCTCGAGCGGATGGTATCGGCGTGTTTAATTTCTTCCACCAGCGACTCTGTCGTTTTCACAAGCGGTCCCGGGGCTTCATTTTCAAAATCGAAATAAAAACCACGCAGCGTATCCCGGTAATTATCGATATCATATACATAAAAAATCATCGGACGCTGCAGCACCCCGTAATCAAACATGACAGAAGAATAGTCTGTAATCAGCATATCACTGATGATATATAAATCACGGATATCTTCATAACGGGACGCATCCACTGCGAAATCTTCCCAGCCTCTGAGGTCAAGATGATCGGCAATCAAATAGTGAAGACGGAAAATCAGGAAGTACTCTTCTCCGAGTTCTTCTTTCATCCTCTCCATATCCAGCTGCACGTTGAACTTATATTTTCCGATAAAATGGTACTCGTTATCCCTCCACGTCGGAGCGTATAATACCACTTTTTTGCCTTTTGGCACACCAAGCCGTTCCTTTACAGCATCGACGTCCTCCTGCTTGTAATGGAACAGGTAATCATTTCTCGGATAACCGGTCTTCAGCATTGTCTGGTCAAAGGCAAAGGCCCTTTCAAATATTTGAGCAGAATACTCGTTTGGTGCCACGAGGTAACTCCATCTCCCGGCCTCAGCTACGAAATTTTTCTTGTACGTTTCCGTTGACGTGCCGGGCATATAGACCTCTTCCATGTCAAGTGCCAGCCTTTTCAGCGGAGTGCCGTGCCAGGTCTGAAGGTAAACAGTGTCGGCAGGTTTTGGAATCCATTTCGGAAGCCTGCTGTTAAAAACCCAGTATTTCGCTCTCATCATCACGATAAACCAACGCAGTGAAAAACGATGTATTGTACGCACGCCGTGTTTTTCAAAATAGTGCCGGAACCGGTGATCGATGCTCCAGTAATACGTGAAGTTACGATCCTCCTGCTTCAGTTCTTCATACACAGCACGCGGATTACAGCTGTACTGCTTGCCGAGAAAACTTTCAAAAACGATAATGTTTTCTTTTTTCGGCAGCTTTCCAATTAAACCGAAAACCTTCCGGTACATGCTTCTGATTGTTTTGGACTTTTTAAACTTCTTCCATTTCTTCAGATACTTCTTTTTCCGTTGATTTAACGGCTTTTTCACTCGTTTGTTGAACTTTTTTTTCAGGCGGTTATTCATACAACTCTTTACCCCTCTTTATTCATACCGGTGCTTTTTTTCCACTCGGTTCATTATATAATGTTCAGGAGGGAAAAAACAAAAAAAGAGAGAAAAAAATCCCTCTTTTTTAATAAGCATTCGCAAGAAGCAGTTCATTTTTAATCTTTGTAGTCGAAATATTGGCGGTTCTTGGGAGATATATGACATCACAGAAAGGAGCCAGATGATCAAAGCTTCCTTTCCAGTCATCCCCCATCACGAGTAAATCCACATCATGATGCAGGAGATCTTTCTTTTTTTGATTCCATTCATTTTCCGGAATGACCTCATCTACATACCGGACAGCTTCAAGAATTAACTTGCGCTGTTCATAAGGATAATACGCTTTTTTATTTTTTATGGCGTTAAATTCATCTGTAGAAATCGCTACAATTAGATAATCTCCCAGATCCTTGGCGCGTTTCAGTAGATTTATATGGCCCCAGTGCAGTAAATCGAAGGTGCCGTACGTAATTACTTTTTTCATGTGTAATCCTCCTAGTTTGAGACAAACATGATAGTTCTTATTGATTCTTAAATGTTTTTTCTCTTACAATTATTTTTACAATCTTAACGAAAAAATTAACCTCTTTTTATTGACTTTCAGAATTATATCATACATGTCACAAATGGACTATGTTCATTTCCTCAAATATAGGCATAATAGTATAAAAAAATATGTGAAAATCTCAAAATCGCTCATTTATGTGAAAGGCGGCAACCTTTATTGGATTGCCGCCTTTGCCTGATTTATTTTGTAGTGAAAAGCTGTCCTTTATATCCGTCTTCGGTTTTCCCTTCCGCTCTGGCTAACTTTCCGTCCTCAGCCAGCTTTTCACAGGCGGCGAGCACATCTTCAAGCGCCTTTTCCCCGTCATACAATTCTTCGTTAATTTCCGCGGGCGTGAAAACGCGGTTTGCCTGCTCTTCCACCTTTATATTATTAACAAAATCCTGAATCTCCTGCTGCATTGGTATCCTGTCCTTTCTTAAAGATACATTTACAATCTTAACAATTCGTTCTGCTTTCTTCATTTCTCTTTCAGTATTTTTTTAAACTTCTTTTTTTCGTCGTTTTATTTCATTCCTATCAGTAAAAAGCCTTTCCCCTGCTTCAGAGGGGAAAGGCTTTTTACTCTTCCTTTTCTTTTTTCCAGTGATGGGGGTGCGGGGGAATAAACTGACGCTCTTCCAGTTTGGCATAACCTTCCTCCAGCTGTTCTTTCATTTGTTCCCGTTTTTCTTCCGGTACGACGCCGAATTCGGTATATTTGTCAATTAATGTTTTCCTTTTCTCCAGAATACTGGAATGAATCTCAGCCAGTTCTTTTTGCTGGGCTTCTGTCAACTCAATCTGCCGCTCTTCCTGTTGTTCTTCTGCGCTCACTCCTGCAGGGACTCCCGAGAGAAAAAGCGCAGCTGCTGCCGCAGGTATTAACATCCATTTTTGTCTCATCCACAATTTCCTCCTTTTCAGCTGCTATGCCTAGTTTGTGAATAGCGGGGAATTTCATGCATTTTTTTCATGTTTAATTTGTTTGTTTTTCCCGCATAGTAGAGTAAGGGGGTGATGAGCATAGCACAGGACGTACTTTGCGAAGTTCACAATTGTGATTACTGGGAGGAAGGGAATCGCTGCAGTGCTGATCAGATTTATGTAGTCAGCCACAAAGGCAGCCAGGCTTCAAATGAACAGGAAACCGACTGCAAAACGTTTGAAAAAGCTCATTAATCACTAAAGCATATGTATTTCACAGCGGTATGCAAAAAGAGGGAGTCCCTTTACAGGGGGAACTCCCTCCTTTTTAAAACAAGATATTCCATAAAGCGCTGATAACAACAATAAGACCGATTATCATAAGTATAGTTCGAATCATTTCTGTGACACCCTCTCTTCTGTTTTAATATCAGCTTTCCCGGTCACCCCTATATGCAAACACCTCCCTATGAACAAAGAGGTTAATAAAGGACAAGACGGGGAATGGCATGAGAAAAGGAGGATGCTGCTATGGGAATACATACCGTGAATCATTTTTTTAAAACGCTGCTTCGGGAAATGAATGAAGACAGGGCTTTCGGTCTTGCGGCAGAACAGGCTTTTTATTATATGCTGTCTTTGTTTCCGCTGCTTATTTTATCCCTTTCGATACTCCCCTACTTTTCCATAGAAGCAGGAGAAGTCATGAGTCTCCTGCAGTCAGCGCTGCCTGACGGGACAGCTGCAATGCTTGAAGAGAATGTCTTCAGCATTGTTCAAAATGAGAACACCGGGCTGCTTACATTCGGTATTATCGGTACAATCTGGTCTGCCTCCACCGGTCTCAATGCATTTATAAAAGCCATGAATCAGGCTTTCAATGTGAAAACACCACGGGCTTTCTGGCAGACCAGGCTGTTATCCATTCTCTTAACGTTCGCGCTGCTGGTCGTTCTTATCCTTATTTTTGTTTTATCCATTTTTGGAAATGTGATTCTACAAACGGTAACCTCGTACCTCCCGGTGCAGGAACACACAGAGGTTCTTCTCCAGATGGTCCGCCGCCTGTTAAGTGTCCTCGTCATGATTGCACTGCTCTGCAGCCTGTATTATTTCGGCCCTAACACCCGGGTTCCGATGAAATACGTCCTTCCCGGTGCAGCAGCAGCGACTTTGATGTGGCAGTTGATTTCCGCCGGATTTTCTTTTTATGTACAGCAGTTTGGCAACTATTCGGCAACTTACGGAAGCCTCGGGGGTGTCATTGTTTTGATGCTGTGGCTGTTTCTCACGGGGCTCACACTTGTTATCGGCGGGGAAATCAATGCCGTGCTGCATCAGCGCAAAAATACTACTTGAGGTTTTGTATCCTTTTTTCAAGTTTACTACGCCACTGCTCTGCCAACGGGGGAACGTTGAGAATACGTTTCATTGCATCCACATTGCCGCGCTCGTGGAAATAAATGTTGTTGGCATACAGAACACTGATACGGCGTGCGTCTTCTTTCACTAATTCGATGCGTGAGTCTGCCTGTATCACCCCTTCCTGCAGTACTCTGCAGAAAAAACCGGTAAATCCGGTTGCGATAAACCTTTTCATCAGACCATCGCATCCGGTACGCCTGTCGATTTTAAGACAAGGCACCCGCCCCTGGGTCACTTGAATGACGGAGCTGCCGACTTGGTATGTATTGCCGATATACACCATGTCCTCCGTCATGCCTGCCACGGTCATATTCTCTCCGAACGCCGCCTGATCAAGTTTCCTCTCAAATTCTTCTTCCCATTTGCCGTAGTGTTCCAAAGGATAGATACAGACCGCTCTGTCTGTGCCGCCATGATTTTTTTTATCCGCCACATCATTACCTGTAATGCCTGATTTTTTCAACACCATGTTGTCTGCCTTCTGTTTCCTTATACCTGTTCGGAAAGCATGTCCTTGTTGATCCTGAATGTCCTGTGGACGTCCGGCAGCCAGATGATGAATAACCGGAGCTTGAGAATCCATTGTACATCACCCCTTTTTCCCTATTTTAGCATGTCAGGGGTGAAAACACAGTTTTCCAATCTGAGTAATCACCAATAGGCCTCTAATCAGACACATAGAAACGATTCATTAGTTATCCGGAGATCATGACTTCCGCCTGAAAATCATCTGTTTCCCTTTCTTTAATAAAAACCCGAGAACAATGGATTTTATAACTTTTTTTATCATCGTTTTACCTCCTTTCATCCATTCTTTCCTTTTCTTTCAGCCTTTCAAACGTAAGAAAGGCGCCGCCTCACTCCGGCAGCGCCTTCTTCATTATTTTCGGTAACGCCGTATCGCTTTCTGGGTGTCATTTGCGTCCCTGAACAACCTGTACGGTTTACTGATGACACGGCTTGGCAGGGAAAAAAAGAAGTGACTCAAATCCTCCCGGGATTCTTTTGAAAGCCGGGCCGGCTTTGTCGTGATACGCTGATACACCTCATCGTACAGTTCGTTCATAATATCAATGTCGATGTCCACAACCCGGCTGCACCGGCGGCAGGTGATAGTCGATATTTCTTCATTTATATACTGAATGACGTGAGGAGTCTCTTCTCTGCATTGAATACAGTAAAGGTCCGCCTGCATTTCGTGCGTTTTCACGTTACTCACCTCTTCTTCATGCATCAGATCCCCCGCCATCATGGAGCAGTCCGCTTACTGTTCCTGGAGACGGCGGAGTCTCCAGATGGTGGATTCTTTTGTCTGCTCAATATCATTATACGTCAATGTTTCTCCTTTTTGTACATCACGCATTACTTTTACATTGGCATCCACCAGACCAATAGGAAATGCTTCAGCACCATCGGCTTCTGATTTTTCCATCAACGTACCATATACACTGTACCCGCCGATACTGTCGAGGAATTCTCCCTCTTTCAAATCTTTTTTCGCGGTGGCCACAGTTTCAGCCTGACGATCATAATTTGGTGCAATGGTCGGTTCCTTGTCAAAAAAGGCACGTGCCACTGTAAGCGGTGTCTCCAGACTAGTCAGATGGTAAGGTCTGTAGAGCGTATAATGAGGGCCGTTTCCAAGCTTTACATATTGGAGTTCTTCATGAACTTCTTCATTATGAGATGTAATAATGGCAAAAACGCCGGGAGCCACTCCCTGTACGTACTCTACAATACCTTTATGATGGAGCTGTCCGCCATTGTCCTTCAGTTGAAAAATGTCCGCCAGCTCATCCACTGTTGCGCTGAATCCATGCATTCCTGTCTGATCCGGAATGAAACCGGTTGCGTTTGCCACCGCATTCATTTCCACCATCGTTTTCGTACCGTCCTGGAAGGAAGCAAGCATTTTCGGGCTGGCTCCTTTTTCTTCTGCCTCCTGCGCCGCCGTTGATGGATTCGCTTCGAGATTCAATGGATTGTTTTTTCCTTTACCAAGCGCTATTACTTCAAATCCAAGGGCGTCCGCAAAATCAAAAAGTTCCATTACCGCTCCCGGCTCATCCCCGGCCGATCCGGTATAAACGACTCCAGCGCTGTCCGCCAGTTTTTTCAGAACCGGGCCGACTGTCACATCTGCTTCCACATTCAGCATAACAATGTGCTTTCGGTTCAGGATGGCCTCCCAGGCGATTGCCGCTCCGACATTCGGAATGCCGGTCGCATCCACGACCACATCTACAGAAGGGAGGGAAGCCACTTTTTCTGCCTCGGAAAAAGCTGTGACTTTCCCTTCTTCCACGGCGCGTACAGCCTCTTCTTCTTTCTCTGTCTGAATAATGTTTTCTTCAGGGATGCCGGCATACTTATACGCATTGATAACATTAGAAATATTTATATCAGCTGTTGCTACCACCTTCATCCCTTTCATTCCCTCAATTTGGGATATCATACCGCGGCCCATCTGCCCAGCGCCGATTAACCCTACTTTGATATACTTCCCCTCGGTTTCAAATGCTGATAGTTTTCTATTCATTCCGAGCATTTTTTCTGCCTCCTTCAGCTGTTTTTGCGAAACTGTAATTTCGAACTGGATGCTATTTCATTGCGAATACCGTCTTCCAGACACACAGTGCCCGGCATGTCCGATTCTGATTCCCCGTTGAACTGAAGGGTGGCATGACCTAAATCATTCATTGTTTCATTTACTTTACTTCCCACAAACAGGATCTTATAAGGGGTTCCATCAATCACAAATTCATCTCCGGTTTCAATCATTTCCGAAACGGTTGTGCCGTTGTGAATAACGGATATTTCTTTAAGATCCTCTGTCGCGGACTCGTTAAACAAAATCAAAATGTTATCCTCAAGCATAAGCTCCACTTCCGGACCAATGGTTGTTACATCTGCTTCAAAGTATACGGACATGCTGCCGCTGCCTCCTTTTTAATTTTCCACTAATTCCTGCGCTGTCCGGTCATCAATGATAAGAACGTCGAGGTAACCACCTCTCAGCGCCGCTTCAATGCTTTCGAGTTTGTACAGACTTTCCACAATTCCGATGACTTTTGGTATTTTCTTCAAATCCTGCAATCCCAGTCCTATGACGCGGTGATTAAGAGGATGATCGACTTCCTGACCAACGGCATCAAAAAATTTGGAACTGATATCGCCTACCACTCCTGCTTTTCTCAGAGAGTGGAGATCCTCTGGATGGAGATAGCCGATTTCTTCCATCGTCGAATTCTTAAACGGGTCCCCCATACCTACAACGGCTATATCTACATTCTTACCCAATTCCAGAACATGGGCTACATCCTTGGACTGAATCAGACGATCTCTTAAATCTTCTGTTTCTACGATGGCTGGAGCGTAAAGATAAGAGCAGGCTGCATTCATTTTTTTTGCCAGATTAAATGCCAGCGAATTGGAATGAATGTTGACATGAGAACGCCCCATCCCGCCGACGAGCGGTACAATTTGGACATTGTCACGGCGTTCGTAAGGGTATTCATCGACGAGAGAAGCAATAGTCGTCCCCCACGACAAGCCGAGTGTTTTATTATCATCCAGCTGGCGCGACAGATAGGAAGCACCGACTTTTCCCAGAAAGCGTTTCGTCATCTCCGGTGTAAATCCGCTCGTTGATAACACAATGGCTTCATCAAGATCGAACTTTTTTTCCAGCTTTTGTTCGAGATCTACCGTTTGAGCGCTTTCATCTTTAATGTAAACCTCTACAATACCGTCCTCTTTTGCTTTATGAAGCAATTTGGATATCACCGGTCGTGATACATTCATTTTTTTTGCAATCCGGGCCTGCGTCCAGCCGTCAAAGTAATATAGGTTGGCTACTTTCACGATCTGGCGGCGTTCTTCCCAACTGAGCATAGCAATCTCCTTTACTCACAAGTATTATTTCCTTCGATGATACCATCGGCGGCGGCAGGAATCATTAATGATGAATTCCTTTGCCGATCCAGGAGCGTGCTGCTTCATACAAGCTCTCCAGCAAAGTCGGATGCGGGTGCACCATAGAAGCAAGTTCGTCGACGGTCCCTTCCAGATGGATGTAGGCAGCAGGTTCTCCAATCATTTCAGTAACGTGGGGCCCTGCAAGAACGGCACCCAGAATCTCGCCATGCTTTTTCTCTACAATGATCTTGGTAAATCCATCTGACACTTCCATTGCCATCGCCTTGCCGTTTCCCTGCAATGGAATGAGTTCTGTTTTATAATCATAACCACGCTGCTGCACTTCCTCTTCTGTCATTCCAACCGCGGCAATCTCCGGGAACGTATAAATACACCTTGGAATCAGGGACTTGTGAATGGAAGGCTTCAGACCGCAGGCGTGCTCCACCGCGGTAATGCCTTCTGCACTTG
Source organism: Salibacterium qingdaonense (assembly GCF_900114715.1). Taxonomy (GTDB): domain Bacteria; phylum Bacillota; class Bacilli; order Bacillales; family Marinococcaceae; genus Salibacterium; species Salibacterium qingdaonense. The sequence continues at coordinate 148,429 of NZ_FOTY01000002.1, read as the reverse complement.
CAGCATGAGCGAGTTTCCAGCCTCCTGCTGCAAGATCACCGATTGTATATAAGCCGGTAACACTGGTTTCCATATTTTCATTCACCCGGACAAACCCGTCCACGTACTGGACAGATGTATCTTCGAGCACAGCATTGTTCGGTTTGCGGCCGGCTGTCACGAGGACGTCATCTACATCTATTTCCTCTCTGGATCCATCCTTCCGTGTATATACGACAGTTACCGCTTTTTGCTTTTTGGTTTGGACATCATGGAGGGCCGCACCGGTTTCCACGGTAACTCCCTGCTTTTCCAGGGAACGCCGCAGTAAGGCGGAAGCATCTTTATCTTCGCCTGTTAGAATATCTTCCTGCATTTCCACAATCGTAACGTCTACATGCAGTCCGGCAAAAAGACAGGCATATTCTACTCCTACGATCCCGCCTCCTACAATAAGCAGGGACGAGGGAAGTTCTCGTTTCTCAAAAATAGTATCACTGGTGAAGTGTGCCGTTTCGCGAAGTCCGCTCACAGGCGGCACAAACGGACTGGTCCCTGCAGCGGCAATAACCGCAGGTGCTTGCAGACGTTCAGTCTGCCCTTCTTTTTCCACGGTAACTTCCTTTTCATTATTTACACTGCCACGTCCGGGAAAAACATCAATTTTCCCTTTTTTCATCAGTGCTGTGATTCCAGCCTCGAGCTGGGAAACAACCTTCTCTTTTCGTTCCAGCATCGCGGTGTAGGAAAAAGAAACGTCTCCTGTTTCTATCCCCCAGGCAGCTGAACCTTCCACCTGATGAAGGACTTCAGCGTGCTGCAGCATTGTCTTGGAAGGAATACAGCCGCGGTGCAGGCACGTTCCCCCTATTTTACGGTCTTCCACCACCGCAGTTTTCTTTCCTTCATTGGCAGCCCGGAGAGCAGCTGTATAGCCCCCCGGACCGCTTCCGATAATGATGATATCATAATTATGCATCAGGGCGCCTCCTTCCTTACATCAACAATTCATAGGGAGCTTCGAGCATCTGTTTCAATTCTGTCAAAAACGCAGCAGCCGGTGCTCCATCTACAATCCGATGATCAAAGGAAAGGCTGAATGTAGTCAGCGGGCGCAGTTCCACATTTCCATTACGAGCAGTTGGTGTTTCTTTCATCTGTCCAACACCGAGAATAGCAGCTTCAGGCTGGTTGATGATCGGAGTGAACCCGTCTACAGCATACATGCCAAGATTGCTGATGGTGAATGTTCCTCCCTGCATCTGCTGAGGATTCAGCTGCTGGTTTCGTGCGTCAGCCGCGAGCTGTTTGCTTTCCTTGACGAGAGCTGTCAATCCTTTCTCTCCGGCACTCGGAACCACAGGAACGACAAGACCCTGCTCTGTCGCAACTGCAAGCCCGATATTGATGTCTCGGTGCAGCAGGATTTCCTGCTGATCGGAAGACAGGGAAGCATTGATGGATGGATGCCGTTTCAGGGCTGCAGCCACAGCTTTCATTATAATTTCAGTATAGGACAACTTCGAACCGGTCTGTTCGACGACTTTATCCTGAATCTGGCTCCGCAGCCGGATAGCTTCGGTCATATCAACATCAGAGTTGAGCGTGACATGTGGAACGGTGGATGCACTTTCTGCCATACGATCGGCAACTACTTTGCGGACGCCTTTCACCGGAATCCGGTCCGGTTCGGATGAAACCGTCTCTTCTTGTGCTGCGGATAAATCTTTTGTATAAATTTTGTTTACAGGGCCGGAACCTTCCACCGTGTTTAAATCAACGTTCTGATCCTCGGCCCACTTACGGGCAAGCGGTGTTGCTTTCGGAGGTTTCGGAGCATTCTGGAGGAAATCACGCACATCCTGCTGCTGAACCCGCTGCTTCGGACCGCTCCCTGTTACGTCAGAAAGGCTCACTTCTTCCTCTCTTGCCACACGTCTGGCCGCCGGTGTTGCGCGAATCTGTCCCCGTTCGACCTGTCTAACCGAAGAAGACTCAGTGCCATGTGCGGCTGGTTCGTTTTGTTCAGGTTCCGATGCAGCATCGGATTCGGAGTCCTCTGTACTTTCCGGAGGAGTGTCCGGTACATTCTCCTCTTTTTCACCGATATAGCCGACTACCGTATTTACAGGCACCACATCATCAACATTGTAATATTTTTTCAGCATAAAACCTTCTTCGTAGGCTTCCACTTCAATGTTTATTTTGTCACTCATGACTTCAAAAACCGGTTCACCCATTTCCACCGGGTCTCCTTCATTTTTCATCCATTGCAGGATCGTACCGGTTTCCATCGTACTGCTCAGTTTCGGCATGAAAACTTCTTTTGCCACAGGGATTCACCTCCTTACGTGCGCTGCAGGGTTTCTCTGCATGTCTGAATCAAATCGTCGGTCTGGGGCGTCATCGCTTTTTCAAGCTCCGGATTATAAGGGACCGGCACCGGCGAGGCGCCAAGCCGTTTCACCGGTGCATCCAGAAAATCAAACGCTTCGCTTTCTGTAATCATACTCGCTATTTCCGCGCCGTAACCGCCGCGCTTCACCGCTTCGTGAACAACAACGACGCGGTTCGTTTTAATGACCGACTGCACGATGGTTTCTTCATCCAGCGGAACGATGGAACGGGGATCAATGACTTCCACGCTGATTCCTTCTTCAGAAAGCTTTTCCGCCGCATCCAGCGCCCGGTGGACCATCACGGACGTCGCCACAATCGTGACGTCTGTTCCTTCTTTCTTGACGTCGGCCTGACCGAGTGGAATACGATATGATTCTTCCGGAACATCGTCACTGCTCGTTTTATACAGCAGTTTGTGTTCGTAAAAGATAACCGGATTTGGATCATCTATCGCTGCTTTCAAAAGACCTTTTGCATCATAGGCGGTAGATGGCTGTACCACTTTCAGCCCCGGAACATGAGCAACCCACGCTTCCAGGCTCTGTGAATGCTGAGCGGCTGCGCCTGTACCGGAGCCCGCAGGGGTCCGCAGCACCATCGGAACGTTGCCTTTTCCTCCGTACATGTAACGCAGTTTTGCCGCCTGGTTGGCAAGTTGATCCATCGCAATGGTAATAAAATCGGAGAATTGCAGCTCCACAATCGGCTGCATGCCGGTAAGTGCTGATCCAATCGCTGATCCGGTAATTCCGGCTTCCGATATTGGCGTGTTACGCACTCTCTTTGAACCGAACTCTTCAATCATTCCGCGGGTGACTCCAAAGGCTCCACCGTATACACCGATGTCCTCTCCCATCAGAAAAACATTTTCATTTTCTCTCATTTCCTGTGACATACATTCGCGTAATGCTTCTACATACGTTAATTCTCTCACTGGTTTCCCCTCCTGTTCCTAAGCGGTATTTCAGGCGTAGACATCTTCAAGCAGTGTATCCAGTCCAGGTTCCGGACTTTCTTCCGCGAATTGAACTGCTTCTTCAACGTTTTGTTTGGCTTCTTTACGTATATTTTCTGCATCGTCTTCAGTCAGAATTTCTTCATGGATCAAAAGCTCCCGAAAGCGCTTAATACCGTCTTTCTCTTTCCAGGTCTGTTCTTCTTCCCGGGTCCGGTACTTACGGGCATCTGATTTCGAGTGCCCTTTCCAGCGGTACGTTTTTGCTTCAATCAAAACAGGACCTTTGCCTTGCCGGGCATGCTGCACGGCCTTATCGGTTTCATTCATTATTTCAACAAGGTCGTTACCATCTACAACAACTCCGGGGATGCCGTAAGACGAAGCACGTTCGGCAATATCTTCGATGTTTACCATTTCCTTGACGGAACCGGACATCCCGTACTGATTATTTTCGCAGATAAACACGACCGGAAGATCCCAGATGGAGGCAAGGTTAAGTGATTCATGAAAACTTCCCTCATTGGCGGCGCCGTCTCCGAAATAGCTGAGAATGACATCTTCCTGGTTTTTCATTTTGGATGTCAGTGCTGCGCCGGTGGCAAGCGGAATACCTCCTCCGACAATGCCATTGGCGCCAAGGTTTCCTTTTTCTACATCAGCAATGTGCATGGAACCGCCTTTTCCTTTGCAGTAGCCGGTGGAGCGTCCAAAAAGCTCCGCCATCATCAGATTGATGTCCGCCCCTTTAGCAATACAATGGCCGTGGCCGCGGTGCGTACTGGTTATTTTGTCATCGCTGCGCAGCACCGAGCACGGTCCGGAAGCTGTCGGTTCCTGGCCGACACAAAGATGCGTAGTCCCGTGAATCATTCCCTTGGCAAAAAATTCGTCTACTTTTTCATCGAAATAACGGATTGTCCACATTTCCTTCAACAGACCAATCAATTCATCGCTTGATTTTTCCGGAAGAAGTTCCACAGATTTAAGCATGATGCACCTCCATTACATTTGTTCATTAATATAACTTTTGTAATTATAGTAATCTACTACAGATTTAATGTCAATCTCTCTTTTTCTTTTGTTCTTTATTTTTACAAATGTTATGAAAAAGAGAAAAAAAGAAGGGAAAGTCCCCCCTCAGACTGCAAAGGGAAGACCATCCAACTAATAAAGACCGAAACTAGCGAAATACGCAATGACAACAGCGATTGGTCCTGTGATTAAACGGGAGAAAAGAACAGCCGGTATACCGACTTCCACCGTTTCCGGCTCTGCTTCCCCGAGCGTCAAACCTACAGGGATAAAGTCCATTCCTACCTGAGGGTTAATCGCAAACAAGGCAGGCAGCGCCATCTGCGGCGGAATGTTACCATTCCCGATTTCTACACCGATCAGCACGCCGACAACCTGGGCGATAACCGCCCCGGGTGCGAGAATCGGAGAAATAAGCGGTATGGCTCCAAGGAGCGAAAGAATTAACATACCGGTGAGTGAACCAGCAAGCGGGGAAACATAGTTAGCAATTAAATCGCCGATTCCTGTATAGTTAATAATACCGATAAGCATACTGACAAACGCCATAAATGGCAGAATATTCTTAATAACAGTGTCGACGGTTTCCCGTCCGGACTGGAAAAAAATGCTGACGACATTCCCGATTTTATTACCAAGGGTGTCAATAAACTGGCCGATTTTGCTTTTTTCTTTGCCGTTGTACCCCTGTTCTGCTACCTGTTCTTTGGCAGCCTCTTTCGTTACTTTCTGCGTTTCGTCTTTTGAAGATTCTTTATTTTCTATTTCTTCATTGGCTTCTTCCACACTTTTCTCAACTGATCCGCCTTCCACATCTTCAATATTATCGGTTCCAACACCGGAAACAAAGTTCGTTTCTTTGATAAATTTCATCAGCGGACCGGACGGAGAGTTACTGAACACATTGATGGTCAATACTCCCATCCGCGGATACACACCACTTCTTGCCGTGCCGCCGCAGTTGATAACCGCACAAATCATTTCTTCTTTTTCCACGGATTGTTCAAAGCCATCTACAGCTGTTGCACCGGTGCGGTCGGCGATTTCCCGGGCAACTGGGTGGATTCCGCCTCCGGTGACTGATACGACATATTTTTTGTCTTCATCCGGCTGAATAACAAGCGGGCCACCCCAACCGGACGCGCCTTTGTGTACTTTTACTGCATGATATTCACTCATTTATTTAACCTCCTCCGTTTTCCTGCAATTTTTCGACTTGCTGTTTTTTATTCAGCCGCGGCTTCTGATTTTCTTTTATTGTTTTTAATCATATAATTGGTGATTATTTCCGTAACAACACCCCGGAGAAGCATAACAGCAATACCAACAAGCAGAAATCTCAAAGCGAGCGGCCCCTGGGATAAACCGATATCCGAAATCCCCGCTGCAACCCCTGTATAGACGAACAATTCTGCTGCGTTGGCGTGAGGGAAAAGCCCTGTAACAGGGTGTACAAACGATACGGCCGAATCATAAAAGGCCGGCTTTTGGCGTTCCGGAAGAAAACGGCCGAACGTGTAACACATCGGGTTGGTGAGAAAGAACACGGCCATAAATGGAAAGATAGTATAACGTAGAATAAAGTATTTCGTACATTTCTGGGCAAAACGGTTCACCCGTTCCTCACCGACGAATTTAATGACAGCGTTTACAGCTGTAATCAAAACAATTAATAAAGGAATAATATCTGTCACCAGGCCGGTAAACGTCTCACCGCCTGCTTCAAACATGCCGATAAAGCCTTCAGCTAGTGTAATTAAGAAATCCATGCTTCATTCCCCTCTCTTTTCTTTTTCATTTCTTTTTCAATCATACCGGCAGCATCAGCCAGAGCGCTGCTTTCTTTTACCGTCAACGTATCAAGGTCTCTGCTCTCCTCCAGTGTCAGACCAATTAATTTTTTTACCGTTCGAAATCTTGCAAATACAGTTAAGCCTTTCATCACTTTTGCTTCCTTGATTTTGGTTTCATCATCACAAACCAGCAGCATCACCGCACCGTTTCCGAATCTTTTTTTAAAAAATCCTGTCCCAAGATAACCTTTGTGTTTTCGGCTCATTTCCCTGATTTTGCCCTGGTAATGTTTCACCTGCAGGTGGGTCAATAAAAATTGTAATGTCCAGATGGCAGCAAAGATAATAAAAAAGGTACCCCACATCTCTTTTCCCTCCTTTTTACAAATGTATAATGTCTTAACTTTTGTAAAAATAATAAAACGCTTTCATTGTTTTGTCAACCTTTCTACAGAAAGATTTATTCATCATAGTTAAAATGTCTGCTCCAGCAGTATCCCTGCCATGTTATAGTCTGTTACCAGCACATCGATACATCCGCTTTTCAATGCAGCATGAAGACTTTCCACTTTTTCTACACCATCGGTTACCGCGACTACTTCCGGAATGTGCTTTAAATCCTCCATCGTTAAAGCAATCGTTCGATTGTTTAAGGTGTGCACAATTTCCATGCCGTCTTTATTGTAAAACTGCGAGTTCATATCCCCGATGGCTTCTGCCTCTCTTAATGACTCGATATCATCCGGGCTGAAATATCCCATTTCCGCCATGGTTGCCTTCTCCGAGGGAATACCGACCCCCACCACCGCAAGATCCACTGTTCTGCCCTCTTCTATCACTTCGGCAATATCTTTGGACTGCATCAGGCTGTTCTTCAAATCCTCGGTTTCTACCATAGCCGGCGCATGAAGATAAGAAGAAGTCGTGTTCAGTTTCTGCGCAAGATGAAAGGTCAGATGATTGGAATGAAGATGAACATCATTGCTTCCCATCCCGCCGATCAAAGGCACCAGATGTACATGTTTTCCAGCCCGTGCCGGAAATTCATCGATAAAAGCATGCATCGACTTCCCCCAGGAAATACCGATCCTGTTCAGAGAGTCTATCTTTTTAGAAACATAGGAAGCTGCTGCTTGTCCTACCCGGCGTTTGACCACTTCTGTTCCATGGGTACCAGAAGCAGCAACGACAACATCCTTCAAGTTATACTTTTTTTCTATTTCATTTTCGAGTTTTACCGTATGGAGCGTTTCATCGTTGATATAAATTTCCACAATCCCCATTTCCTTTGCTCTTTGCAGCAGTTTGGAAATGATGGGACGGGAGAGTTCTACTTTTTTGGCTATTTCTGTTTGTGTCCAATTTTCCAGATGATATAGTTTCGCTATTCGAACCATTTGTCTGCGCTCTTTCCAGTCCATGTGCAACGCCTCCTTTTAACAATTGTCACAATATTGATCATGTACATCATAGCAGGAATTTTCTCCGTTGTAGAACGACCTGCCTGTTTCTAAAATAGTTTCTTTATAAAATGTAAGCCCTTTATTGACGAACAATGGATAGTACGCTATGCTGAGACTACCATATTTACAAATGATGTTACAAAGAACTTTTGTAAAGGAGAGAGAGTCTTTGAGTCATACTTTTTCTACTGTTCACCGCGACGCCCTCCGCCGGTACATGACAGACGTGACATTCGACATGATTGTCATCGGCGGCGGTATTACAGGCAGTGGTATAGCTCTGGATGCTGCCGCACGGGGATTGAAGACAGCTTTAATTGAAAGAAAAGACTTTGCTTCCGGGACTAGCAGCCGTTCCGGGAAGCTGATTCACGGCGGGTTGAAGTACCTGAAAAATTACGAATTTTCCATCGTACGTGAAGTCGGTACAGAACGTGATATCGTGTACCGGAATGCCAGACACCTTGTTTACCCTATTCAGATGCTTTTTCCTCTGATTAAGGGAGAATCATTCAATCCCTTTACATTGAAAATAGGTCTCTCCACGTACGATAGGCTCGCTGGTGTAAAAAAAGAAGAACGACACCGTCTGCATTCGAAGAAACAAACCCTTCAAAAAGAACCCTTATTCAACAAAAATACGGTAGAAGGGAGTGGAGAGTATGTAGAATACCGCACCGATGACAGCAGGCTGACAATGGAAACCGCCAAAACGGCTTCTGAAATGGATGCTTCGGTTTTAAATTATGCTGAAGTGGATGGTTTTACGTTCGATGATAACGGCAGGATCAGCGGGATTACTGTGGAAGATCATGTAACCGGAGAAACATTCACGGTTTCGGGTCGCATAGTGGTCAATGCAGGGGGACCATGGGTGGATGAAGTACGAAAAAAAGACGAGCCGGTGTCCGGAAAGCATATGGTTCATGCCAAAGGGGTTCATCTCGTTTTTTCTTATGAAACACTGCCGGTGCAGTCTTCGATTTACTTTCAGCATCATGGCCGGATGATTGCCGTTATTCCAAAAGGAAACACAACGTATGTCGGTTCAACAGAATCGCTCTATTACAATGACCTGGATGACATGCATGTTTATCAGTCCGAATGTGACTATTTAATCGGCTGTCTGCATGACATGTTTCCTTCTCTTACTCTTACTCGGGACGATATTATTTCCAGCTGGGCCGGGGTCCGCCCCCTTATCGGTTACGACGACAGTGAACCTTCGGAACTGTCCCGGCACGACGAGATTTTTGAATCCGATTCGGGTCTTATTACGATTGCCGGGGGCAAACTGACCGGCTATCGTAAAATGGCGGAGCGAGTGCTGGCTTATGCCGCCAAACGTGAAAATCTTAAATTATCATCTTCCCGCACCGATGATATTAGATTAAGCGGCGGGCATTTTGCATCGGAAGAAGATATGACAGCCTTTATTCACAGGCTGACCCGTTCGTATGACCACTTGAAACTGACCTTTCAGGAAGTCGAAGAATACGTATTTCGTTATGGGTCAAACACGAATGCACTGTTACAGCAGATTGAGTCGGTGCGTCATTTGTATGAACACCCGGTGACACGCAACACAGCAGGAGAAGCCATCTACACAGTGAAACAGGAAATGGCCGCTTCCCTCGAAGATTTTTATGACCGCCGCACCAGTTATCTATTATTTCAACCGGAAAAGGTAACAGCAACACTCGAATCCGTGAGCAGCGCGATGGGAGGAGTGCTTGGCTGGGATCCTCCGCGTGTAGAACGGGAAAAAGAAAGAATACGTTATCTTTTACAGAAAACTGTAACTTTTCTTCCTTCATCCTAATACATCCTTTGAAAGGAGGGCATGGCATGCACGCAGTAGCATTAACCGGAAAACAGCAGCTTGAGTACCGGGAAATGATAGTACCCCCTTGTGGAGCAGAAGAAATAACAATAAAAGTCTACGCCGTCGGAATCTGTGGATCGGATCTCCGGATTTTTAAACAGGGGGATTCCAGAATTGATATGCCAAGGGTTACCGGCCATGAAATTGCAGGTGAAATTGTACAGACAGGAAGTTCAGTTTCTGGTTTTCAGGAAGGGGATCGTGTCACGCTCGGCGCGCACATTCCATGCGGCATCTGTCATTACTGTCAAATAAATATGGGACACCAATGTGTGAAAAAGCATTCTATCGGCTATCAGGTGGATGGAGGCTTTGCGGAATACATTGTTCTCCCTCGTGAGTTTGTTCGTTTTGGATCCATTCAAAAGATTGCCGGCACGACCAGTTTTGAACAGGCCTGTTTGTCAGAACCTTTCTCCTGCGTATTAAGCGGCCTCCGTGAAGTGGGAGCACGAGCTGGTGACACCGTCGTTGTGTACGGCGCCGGCGCAATCGGCTGTATGTATATCGCGGCTCTTAAACGATTGGGAGCCGCGCGTGTCATTGCCGTCCAGCGCTCCGCTCCACGCAGGCAGAAAGCGGCGGAGGCCGGTGCCGATATTGTTGTTGATCCTTCTTCAAACAATACGTCTGACATTATTGCCGGAGAAACAGGCGGTTTGGGCGCGGACTGTGTTATTGTTACCGCTCCCTCTTCAGGCTTGCAGAATGAAGCACTGAATGTCGTAAAAAAAACCGGCAGCATTCTTCTTTTTGCCGGAATTAAATCTGACGAACCACCACCCTTTGATACGGATAAAATCATTTATAAACAGCTTCGCGTCACCGGGACCCACGGGGCCCCGAGAGATCTTCATATGGAAGCTGTCAAATGGATTGACGAAGGCTTGATTGATTTTGACTTTTTTATTACGCATACGTTTGCCCTGTATGAAACAGATATGGCTTTCCATACAGCCGATGGAAAAGAGGGGCTGAAATGCGTCGTACAGCCGCAGAAACCCTGAAAGGGCTGTTTTGTCTACTACACAAGCATCGTGAAAAAACAACCCCGGTTCCGCGCAGCAGCTCGGCATTCCGGGGTTTGTTTATTAATCCGACACTCCAAGAGCAATCTTGGCGTAACGGGACATTTTATCTTTCGTCCATGGCGGGGTCCAAACGATATCTACGTCAATTTCGTTAATTTCGCCAAACTCCTGCAGATCCTGCAGGGAGTACTTTATATCACTGACGATGGTTTCAGCAAGAGGACAGCCCATTGCTGTAAGTGTCATGGTGATTTTAACATTATTCTCTTCCCCTACATCGACTCCGTAAACAAGGCCCAGATTTACAATATCAATGCCAAGTTCCGGGTCTGTTACGTTTTCCAGTTCAGCCATTACTCGTTCTTCGAGCTCCGTCATTTCTTCGGCCATGCAGACACCTCCTTTTTTCCTTATTCCCACTTTAACAAACATCTGCTATTAAAAAAATAAATTTGTCTTTTCGTGATGAGGGTCTATCCGTAAAGCTTGTATATATAGTATACTATTTACGGTTTAACCTCATGCATTCCGTTTGATTCACGATAAAGGTGCCGATACAATTCTGCATGGTATAGTCTTTTCCTAATAACCTAGTGGAGGTATTACAGAATGATGCTGTGGCCAGCTTTGCTGCTTGGAATTATCAGTCTTGGTCTTATTATCTTTTTTTATCAGCGATGGATGCCGGTTTCCGGTGTGAATAGTGCGCCACTCCCCGAGCAGTCTCTGCCGGAGGGAACTATCATTCTGGATGTCCGTGACTACCAGGAGGCCGATCACTTTCCCGTAAAGAATGCACATCTGCTTCCTTATCCTTATTTAAAACGTCATATTCAAACTATTGATGCAACCAGGGTGTTTGTTGTTACCCCTGATAAGGTTTCGCGTAATTTAAGCATACGTCTCCTTCATAAACGCGGATTTTTTGTCTCAGGATTTGCAGTGGTCTGCGCCGGACAGCCGGACTGCTCCCAAGCCTCTGTCGACTGCAGTTAAATACCCGGTTTTCACGCCGCCAGCCCCGGAGGCAGGTTTTCCCTGCCTTCGGGGCTTTTTCACGGCAGAAAACGCCACGTTTTGAAAAATTTCATTCTAATCTCTGTCTTGCGGTCGTATCTATTGTATAGTACGCCGAAATAATGGCGATTTTTAGAAAAACGGAGGGCCGCCATGAATATCCTCACACAGCGTTGGTCGACTCATCTGAAAGACGATATAGTCATTGAACCCTTCAGTGAGCGGATAAAAGTTTATAAACTTCCGCCTTACTCGCAATGGAATGCTTTTTTGGCATGGCTTCACGACTTTTCGGTGGAACAGAACTGCGATAAACTGATTTTTTACGTAAAAAACAAAGAGCGATCCCGTTTTGAAAAAGCTCCCTTCACCCGCGAAGGAGAAATCAAAGGTTTTTTCCGCGGAGCAGACGCTTTTATCTATTCCTGGTTTCTAGAACCACAGCGTGCTCATCCCGTGGATCAACTTCAAGAGGATCTCGTGCTGCAAAATGCTCTAAGCTTTCCTTCGGAAAAAGAACGTTCTCTTATTCCAACAGGTTATACGATGCGCCACCCGGGCGAAAACGACGCAGAGGAAATGGCGCGTCTTTACCGCTCCGTGTTTCGAACCTATCCCACCCCTATGCACGACCCAAAATTTATCCGTAATATAATGAAAGAAGAAGTGTATTTCACCATCATGGAATATGAAGGAAGTATCGTCAGCGCCTGCTCCGCCGATGTCCTTGAATCTTTTCGGAGTGCTGAGATGAGCGACTGCGCCACCCATCCGGATCACCGAAATCAAGGACTGTTAAGCACTCAATTTTCCTACCTGATCCAGCAGATGCAGCGCAAAGGGCTGTGGTCCCTATTTTCTTATTCGCGTTCCCTGTCGTTTGGCATGAACCTGGTGAACGTCTACCACGGATTTGAGTACGGAGGTACGATGGTTCGTAACAGCAACATAGCAGGACAGCTTGAATCGATGAATATATGGTACCGGCAGCTTCGAATCCGCTGATACAACGGAGGTTGAAAAAGGGCATGTACCAGCCGCCTTTGTGCGTTTATCTGCCCAACGCTTTCAACTGCATGTCAAAAAAGAAAAGACGGAGCAGGATTTTCCCCTTTCTCCGTCTTTTCAACTAAACAGTTTCGTTTTGTTCCAGCCCACGCCTGTTGATTTACCATATAAAGGAATGGAAAAGGATTCTATGAGGAGGGTGCATCTGTGATCAAAGCATGTATCCCTCTTTCTTTTTCGTTGGACGGAGCCGTCTGCCCGACTCCAGCGGGAAAAGCGTCAGCCGAAGATCACCGGAGGCTCATACGAGGTGAGTCAGATCGGCGTTGGCACAGGACGTGCCGAACTTAGCCGATCCTCCTTTACTACGATGTAGCTGAGGCGACGCCCGCGGAAAGCGGGCAGGAAAGGCGGAGTCCAACGAAACGTTTCCTATATTTGGATAATCAACAGCCGTGGTTCCAGCCTTATCTTAAACCCACTGAAAATTACGGCCCCAGCTTTCCTTGGCAAGCTGTTCAATCTTTTCCACAACTTCCTTTTCAACCGCAAACGAATCTCCCTGTTCATAAGGATTGTAATGAAAAGCATACAGCCGGGACACAAATTCGTGAAAAGGAAGGGAGGATTCACCCTCTTTTTCTCCGTGTCCACGGACGCTTGGTTCAATCCCCTGACCCCAGTTCTGGGAGCTGTCATTATTGGGGTTATAGAAATAGACTCGGTACGTATCATCGGGGTCATCTGCAATCCGCTGAATCGTAATGGCGTGGAAGCCTAGAAAATTTCCATACACCGTCGTTACGCAGATACCGACAGGATTGGGATAAATCATTTCATGGCCTTCATTATAATCACGGTGATGTGTTGCATAAAACAGACGCACAAATCCTTGATAATCGATGACATTCTGTGTGTTATGCTGAAATACTTTGCTGAATGCTTTTGCTATCCAGTCCCCGTAAAAGGCAGGGTTCACCCATTTATGCGGATCATCACCACGGAACTGTACGCGTCGGACCATGTCAGCATAAATTCTGTCGAGATGGGGTACAAGAACGAGAGAAACCGGGTCCAGTTCTTTATGAAGTTCCGGAGCCAGGCCGCCCGGGAGATCTTTCGAATGAATGGTCTGACCTTCAAACCCCATATCAATATCACCGTCACGAGCCGCTCTTGGGATAAGTTCGAGGAGGTAGCCCGGATCATGAATCGACCAGAGGCTGAGGGCTCTCGCACTCTGGCAGGTCGGATTAAGACCCTGACCTATACCAAGCGGCTGTCCGAGTACACTAATTACTCCCGCTGTCAGCACATCACCTGCTGTCAGACCTTCCTGTTCACTGTCTGAAGCTTCCATCAGCGTTTTTCTGACGTCCTGTTTGATATCCAGTTCAATCAGGCGCCGAAGTCCGGGAAGTACCGGCGGCTGGGAGAGAACCCCGCGTTCCAGCATACGGGCCAGCCCGTACAGGGACTGGCGGGTCGGCAGGTGAATGGAGACTTTGATGAGTTCCTGTACGGTTTCATAATGCTCTTTCAGGTTGGAACTGCCTTTGCTGCTTAATCCCATCGCTTCCTGCAGTATCTTTATATCACCATTGCGATTTAAATGCCGGATCAACGCCACATGATACCCGGACACAAGTCCGGTTTCTCTCATCGATTCCCCGAACGCCGCCGCTTCTTTGCTCAGTTCCTCGTTATCAAGGTCCTGCAGACTGTTGCGGTATTCACTGATACTTTCGCATCGTTTTGCCCGCTCTGTGACAGTGGAAATCGCATTGTGAAACGTTTCGATTGCTTTTCTATCCTGTTCATCCACGTCTTCATGGAGCAGCTGCTCCGCTTTTCTTATCATTAACCGCACTCTTTCCGTCATAATCGGACGCTGCACCATCAGCCGCTTGATTTCATCAATCAGCGTACTCGAAATGGACTGAAGCGACAATTCTTCCACCATCAAGGCAAACAGACGCTGAGCCCGCTCAGTTTCTTTCCCCTGCTGCTCCTGTTCTGCGGGGTCCTCGGTTTCCTCCGGAAAAATAAAATCCAGATTATTTGCCATTACTTCATGGAGATATTTTTTGGCATCGGACGCGCTCACTTCAGGATGGGTATGTTTTTCCCGGGCCAGTGCAACCATTCTGAGTTCACTAAGGAGCGCGACAATGGATTCTACTCCATCAGAACGCAGGGATCCGTTGACAAGAGCCGGCTGCAGCTTAGACGGCTCTTCCCACGGCCCTCCTTCAAACACCCCTGCCTCATTAAATCGCGGCGCATATTCGTAAAGCTTTCGTATTCCTTCTTCTTTTTCTGCCATCTTTTTTGCTGTCTGGAAAAAGTGATTCTGGTACATATCCTTGGCATAAGGGGCTGCCTGATTCAATGTTTCAAATGCCTGTTTGAGCGTTTGTTCTTCCCCGCCTGTGTTCATTTGAACTGCCATGTGCAATCTCCTTTCCATTTTCCGTTAGATGTAAAAATCAAAATCAGCATAATCACGTAATGGTTCTCTCACGTGGTCGTGGTTGTCATGATGGAAAAATACCACACCTTGCGGGTTCCCGAAGCCTTCCATTTCAGGAACTTTTCGCTGCACCGGAGTGAACATCGTATGACGGTCAAACCCAGGGTGTTCTTCCAGTTCCTGCGGCACATTCAGTTTCTCGATGCTCTTTACCCTGGGGTACACCATCAGGCTTCCGGCATGTCCTTTGGATTTCCGTTCTTTTGGAAAAAATGACCGCAGATCTTCTTCGCTCGTATTCGGATCGGAACAAAGGATGTGTGCCTGAAATGGATTGAAATCGTACGTTTTTTTTATTAAATCAAAGATATTGCCACCTGGAATGCGCGCGGCCACTTCGATGAAACTGATTTTGCCTTCTTCATCAATGAAAAATTCCGGATGAATCAGACCGTACTGAATATCAAACGCCCGGATCAGAGACTGGACAGCTCCTCTGATTTTTTTGCGCTGTTTCTCGATTTCCGGAGACGGCGGTACCATCATGGAATATCCGAATACAATATATTCGGTGATATTCAGGAATTGAATATTGCCATTATGCACAAATACTTCGCAGGAAACTTCCACCCCGTCGAGATGGCTTTCTACCAGGTTGGGAAACGCCTCATCCTCCAAAGCATCAATATCGGCTTCCGTGCGGATAATCCTGTGGCCTACGTCTCCTGCTTTATCAAATGCCTTTACGTGAACCGGATCCTGGTCTTCTTCCCCGGCTTTCAACATGGCATCGTTAACACGCCGGAAGAACTGTTTCACTTCTTCTTTGCTGTTGGCTTCTTCAAAAACACCGACTTTCAATCCTCCCAGGAGAGCCCTTCGTTTCATTTTTCCTTTATGACGGAAGAGCAGAGAATGCTTGAAAATTTTCGGGTCTTCTTTAATTCTTCCGTTAACAGCTGCAGCCCACTCTACCGTATCTTCAAACAATGGAACCGCAAGGCCTGTATTCTCCTCTTTCAGTAACTGATAAAGCTCCTCACTCTGCTCCCATACGTCTTCCATCGAATAATTTTTTTTATAATGATCAAAATCCCACGCAATAAAAGGAAGATCATATTTCTCAGCATACTGCTCACAGTGCGGCGGCCCTACAATGACAAAAGGACGGCCGAGTTCGTCCGCTGCCTCAATGGATGGCAGACTCCATCCGATAAGTGCCGTTTTATACTGGTTGTCGTTCTTTGTGCCTGTCATATTTCCGCATCCCCTTTTTATCGCTTTTAGCTGTTTGCATAATGCTATTTTTACCGGGAATGCAGAACTTTATGAGTTGTTTTTATAAAGAAAAGAGGAAGTACCCTTGAAAGCTGCAACAGGTTCTGGAGCGGGTGCGAAGGGCAGTCTGCTGCCCGAATTCACACGGGAAGAAACCTCGGGCAGCTGGATGCTGGAACTGAAACCAAAACGCTGACATTCTATACTTTTCCATCTGATAAAAAACCCCGGGCTGTAAAAAAACAGCCCGGGGTACTTCTTTTTGTTTATTGTTTGTAGCCATTCAATGTACTGGCACCGGTAAGGGTCACTACATTTTCGGTACTGGCGGGATCAAGGCCTTCCACTGCCACCATGCCGTCCATTGTGCCTTTTTCGGTTTCAAAAATCAAATGTTCTTTACGGCTGTCGCGGAGCGCTTCCATAAAAAAGCGCTGGTTTTCCACGCCGTAAAGGACTGCTTCCCACTGCTCCGGATCATTATTTTTAACCGTCAGTTCGGCGGTATCAAATACAACTCGTTCATCTTTTCCTAAAAATATTTTGTCAATCTTCATCGTAAGCCTCCTTCAATTGATTGCGTCCTTTTATCTGCGTTCCCCGCTGAAATAATTTTAAACATTAAATCTTAAATGTCAGACATGCACCGGTACTCTGAAATAAAGGTTCCGGTAAAACGGATTTGTCTTTATAGATCGATTCACGTTCAAACGACCTCGATGCATGATTACAGAAGAAAACGGGAAACGGTACAGAAAAAGGGGGTAAAAAATAATGCCATCTTCTACGTATGTGTTCGATGTATACGGCACTTTGTTCGATGTTCATTCCATCACTGCAGCGTGCGATCAGGCAGTACCAGAAAAAGGAGAAACATTAAGCAGAATCTGGAGGGAAAAACAGATACAATACACATTTCTCCGCCAGGCTATGGGTAAATACCGCTCCTTTGAACACGTAACGCGGGACGCACTTCGCTATGCAGCGGCCGCAGCCGGTACTACACTGTCCGCCAGCACGGAAACTGCGCTGCTGGAAGCCTACCAATCGCTTGAACTGTTTCCCGAGAGCAGCCGTGTTCTGCAGACCCTGAAAAATAAAGGCAGCACCGTGATCGTATTCAGCAATGGTACACGGAGCATGTTGGAACCACTGCTGCGTTACGGCGGTATTCGTTCCTATATTGATTCTGTTCTCAGTGTGGATGATGTGAAGCAGTATAAACCGTCCCCTGCCTCCTACCAGCTTATTCTTGATAATGTCCCCGTCCACCGGTCTGATATCACTTTCTTATCAAGTAACGGGTGGGATATCAGCGGGGCAGAAGCATTCGGCTTTACTACCGTCTGGGTAAACCGCAGCGGATCTCCGGTTGAGGAGCTGCAGCTGCCGCCGAATGAAGAGTGGAGGTCCCTGGCACCATTAGAAAAACCTTCTCCTTGATGAAGAACATAAGTTCCCTTATACTAAAACGTACAACACGTACAATGGAGCGTTGAATATGGAACGTACTGTTTTTCTTATCGATATGCAGTCTTTTTACGCCAGCCTCGAAAAAGTTTTCCGGCCGGATCTGGAGGAACATCCTGTAGTGGTCGCAGGGGACCCGGAGATTCGAAGCGGTGTGATTCTGGCCGCCTGTCCGGAAGCAAAAAAGTGGGGAGTGCAGACAGCAGAGGCTCTGTGGGAAGCGGAGAATAAATGCCCGCGTCTTACCGTCATTCAGCCGCGCATGCAGACTTATCTCGATGCCTCCGTCGAAATCGCCGCTGTTTTCGAATCTATCAGCGACCAGGTGGAGCCGTACAGCGTTGATGTTCTGTTATCATTACATCAACGATATCTAATAGTTTACAATTTTTTCTTAATATGTTGTAAGACAAGTCGATATTAATCGTATACAGAAAAAAGATTGTACACGATACGTATTTAAGGAGGTTTTATAATTAGTGAAGATCACTTATGGCATTCATGTTGAAATAGCTCAGGATAACAATGACATAAGATATATGATTACTGAAGATGGTATTCCCATTCAAGACGCTTGTCTTTGGTTAGACTTTATTAGTGTAAATAGTTATTTGACGGGCGAGCGCTATGCTTATGCCCTTCTACGATATTTTCGCTTTTTAAAGGCTAATAGGCTACATTACAGACAAGTAACAAGCAAACGTGTTATTGAAGAATATATAAAAGAGCTTCTTGGCTTAGGGGAAAAAGTAATCAACTATGAAAGTAGATTGACTTTTACAGCCTTAAATACCTATATTACTGTATTAAAGTCTTTTTATCACTGGTTAGAAGATGAAAAAAAAGTTTCCACTAATCCCGTTCTTTACAGTAGTAAAAGAACCAGGCAGGCCCCGTTAGTTAATACCAAGCTGCTTTATGGCCAGATATGGCAGTTTGACATTGAAGAAACGCTCCTATCCAGAGTCACTTATCGAAGAAAACGAAATCATCTCAAGTGGTATTCTGAACAAGAGTATAAATCCATTCAAAGTAATTTGCCTTCCTTAAGAGACAAAATTGTTTTTGTGCTCAGTGTCGAAACCGGTATGCGTATTGGAGAAATTCTTGGATTAAAAATTTATCATTTTGACCCTTTCAATCCCTCCCTTGAAATCGTAAGAGAGCAAAATATTGAAAATCGCTCCCAAGCCAAAACTACTGAGCGTACTCTCTATATTTACCAGTCTCTTGCTGAAATGATTCAAACATATATGGGTACAGAACGATCTGAAGTAAACATACTGGAGTTGGACTATTTATTTCTTAACTCAAAAGGAAAGCACATGGGAAAACCACTGAAACCAAGAAATTTTCTTCGTATTTTGAAAAATGCCGGAGAAAAGGCTGGATTAACAAAATCAGAAATTCGAACTCACAGTGGACGAAGCTCCAGGGCTCAACAACTTGTTGAATTGATGCGAGATCATCCTGAACTTGGTATAACAAAAACATTTATTAATGAGGAATTAGGATGGAAAAGTGAACGAAGCATCCAGCCCTATGAAAAAGGGTATTCTATGCAACAAAAACGGAAAATCATGGATCGAATAGAGCCTGTTATTTTAGAAAAAAAGAAAGGATGTAATTATGACGAAAATTAAACTCATTGAACAGAATAGTTCTACAAATTACATCATTTCCGTCAACAATACTGTTCTTGCAATCAACAATTGGAAAGAAGGGTATAAACAACTCTCGCAATTGATTGAAGATTTTGAAGAATCATTGTTATATAAAGATACGGCAGCTATTCATAAACTTGCTGATGATTACAATCTTAACACTCCCTTTATATTGTTCCTCCTAAGTGAGACAGCATACCGTCCATTATTTCTAGATTACTTTAATCATTGTGGTCAGTCTTTTATGATTTCGGGAAAATACTTTACGAAACAACGATTTTGTAACTTTATTCATCGAAGAAATAATAAAACATATGTAAGAAAATTCAAAAAATTATTTGATGAAGCAGAAAATCATCTATACAAAAAAGTTCTATTGCCCAACCTTACAAGAGCATTTAACAAAAATTCCTGTGATGAAGTTCATAAAATTTATAAAACACTATCATTAAGCCGTTTTTTACATTTAGCTATGTCAAAATTAGATAAACCATTTACAGCCTATCTTCATTTTTGCGCTGGAGAATTATTTCAAGGTGGTAAGAGAGTAAGTTACAGTAGTCTTTGTAGAAAATCCTTCTCTACCACCATCTCTTATCGTTTATTAGATGACAGTCAACGCAAAGTTTTTATGAACGTTTTACATTACTGGGAAAGCAAGTATAAAAGCGAAAAGGAACAATTTAATATGAAACTAGGTCAATTCCAATGGATATTGTTTCAACGCGATGTCCAGCTCCAACGCACCGTTTCTCTTGACTTTAATAATATAAACCATCATATAAAACTGGAAATCCAACAATACCTACATGACTGGTATAAAAAAGGTGAAGCACCAAAGACGATATCTCGGAGGTTTTATCATATAAGACGTATCGCAAATGGTCTTGAATTGATATTACCAGAGTGTAAATCGTTCCTAGAAGTCAATTATGTTGATGTCCTCAGACTTATAGATGTCTTACAAGAGATGAAAACAAAATCGGGAACGAAAAAGTATAGCCTTAAAAGTATCCAAGCTTCTATCTCTGAATCTAGACTCCTTTTCGATTGGTTAAAGTCAAAAAGAGATGAAGAAACATTAAAAAATCCTTTCCGTCGTTTTAGGTTCCATAATATCAATAGGTTTGTAAAAAATGCTCAATATATTCCGGAGGCTGTAACAGAACAATTAACCAGTGTAATTCATGAATGTTCTCCGTCCGTCCAGCGTATATGGCTTATTATGATGAACACTGGTATGAGGGCTTCAGAGGTATTACACCTAAAAGAAGATTGTCTAACCTACAATAACAAAGAAAATATTTATTATCTCCATTTCTTAACTCACAAAACTTTAAAACATCGCAGACGTCTCGGCTTAGAAGATCACCATAAGATTCCTGTTCTTAGTAACGAAATGGTGGATATCATCAAGCATCAAATAAAAGAAACAGAATATCTAAGAGATGCTGGCAAAACTCCATATATATTTGTTACCTTCTCCAAAAAGGGTCATACCCACGATAAGCAGGTTACCCTGCCTCTTGGCACAACTATTTCCAGTTCCATAAATTCTTGCATACGAAGGCATCAAATCACAGATAACTCAGGCGAGTTATGGCATTATTCCAATCATCAATGTAGAAAGACCTTGGCTGTCAAGCTTTTAAATGAGGGCAGTAATCTTTCCGATGTTGGTGAAATTTTGGGGCACATGGTGGAAAAAACAACCCGGCAGTATTATCAAGATGTCGATGCCTTGAAAATTGCCGAATTAGATCAGCAGCTTTTTGAACAACTTTTTGATACTGTTGATAAAGATATTCGAGAATCTTACACCCCTCAAGAAATTGATCAATTGAAAAAAGAGATAATGCTGGGTTCACGAGAAACACCTGAAGGGCATGGGAGTTGTTTAAAACACGTTTCCTTTGGCCCCTGTAAAAAACGTTCCTGTGTCGGTTGTTCCCTTCTTTTAACCGGCCCGCAGAAATTACCCATGTGGCGCAAACTTCATGAGGAACAGCAAATTTATATAAACAGTATGGTGGAACAGATGAAAAAGCAAGGAATAGAAAATTATGAAAGTTATCGAGACTACCAATCAGAATATCACCTTCTATCTCTATACCATGATACGATTACAAAACTCGAAAAATTTATGAAAGAAAGGATCCCAAAACATGAATTCTAGTAAGCGTGGTTACAATCTCCGTAAAGATTATACAAAGAATTTAAAAACATTATTGATTAGAAGCATTGGTCAACTCGGTTCTTTTCAATTCGAAGATAACTCCTGGTACTATAGCAAAAAACACAATAATTCTTTACCAAAGGGTAGTTATACGATTCCATTTCACCAAGTGCCACATTATTATAAAGATTGGGTAAAGTATTATGCTTTGTTATCCAGAGGTTCAGTCAGCCATACCCAAAAGAATTGTTATAAAATCGCAGATTTCCTGCAGTTTATATCTCAAATGAATCCTGACATACCCCTACAAGAGATTAATCGTGCTCACATCAATGGCTTTGAACACTATTTACGGTTGTCCAATAAGTCTGAGAATACAAAGCAGGTAACTTATGCAGCTCTCCAAGATTTTTTCATGAAATTAAGTGATTTTTCCGAGATGACTAATACTGTCCCTACTAAAGACATCAATCCATTTAAGCAATACCAAAATAAACAACTAAAGCCAACCTTGCCTAAAGAAGTTCTTCATTCATGGGACCAAGCTATGAAAGACGAAACACTACAAATACCTCTTGAATTTCGCACCATGTACTGGCTTCTACGTTCCTATCCCAACCGGATTTCTGAGGTACTTTCAATGAAACGTGACTGCCTGAAATCCTTTTATAGTGAATATACGATTCAAATCCCAACCTTTAAGCAAAGCGGAGGTTATCAAAGCGAAGAACAAAAAATCATCCCTGTTGCTTATGCCGGACACGGCAGATATGTTGTGGATTTGATTCGTAAACTTCAACGTCAAACTGAAGAATTAATTAATACGTATGGTATCCCTAAGAACATCAAATCCGATTACTTATTCATTGTCCGCCATTGGAGTTTTGTAGAAGAAAACGGTGGCCGTCCAAAAATGCAAATTGGCCGCAATTTAAAAAATTCTCTTATAAATTGGAAAGGACCAAAAGTAAATGCTCTCTTTAAACAGCTTTCGGTGATATTAGATTTTCGCAGTAAACAAGATAAACTGGTTGTCCCCACCACTCACCAGTTTCGGCACCATGCTGTAACCGACCGCATGTATACGATTGGTTATACCACGGAGCAAGTTCGACGTTTGACCGGACACAAAAATGAATCCATGACAAAATATTATACACATCAATTAGTGGAACAACACAAAACCATTCATCAAAATATTTCAGGATTACGAAAACCTAAAGAGAGTCCTGTTGAATTTCGAGGGAAAATTCTGAATTTAGATGAGCGAACAACAAAACAGCTGGCCAAAGATCAAAGACGATACCTCACCTGGGAAGCTAACGGGAAGAAAGGGGTTGGCATCTGCAGTGACATTGCTGGTTGCAACCCAAAAGGGACTTCTATTCATTTTGAGTGCTATGCCTGTGATTGGTTTGTACCAAAGCTTGAATACTACGAGGATTACAAAGCCGAGCATGCTTATTGGAAAGATGTCGTCGAACGAACGGCAGAGGATTCTAGAAGGGCAGCTCATTTTGAAAATGCCATACGGAATGTTAGCTATGTTGAACGCATTCTGTCCATTTGTGAAAACGGAATGGAATACTTTAAAGAGGAAAATGTTCAAAAGAAACTTAACCATTATCATCTTCCTCCAGATTGGGAGTGATTCAGATGGCAAATGAAGGATTGCGTCGGTTACAACAGGAAAAACGAGAAGACAGCATAGAACGTGTAAATTGGGCTCTGCAATACCTCAGGGATTTAGAAGGGGTGAACGTTCAAATCAGTGCCGCCAAATTAGCCGAGGTTTCGGAGTTGAGCCGTGCGGTATTATATAAACCACACCTTCGTTCATTATGGGATCCTGCCTGGCTTGAATCATCACAAGAACGAAATAATGATAAGTGTGAATTACATTTACAGCGAACAAAATATCTGGAAGATCAAATAACCCACTTAGAAACACAATGGAACAAAAGTGAAAACAAAAGGGCACGTCTTGAAAAAGCATTGGAAAAAGAAAAAAGTCGGTCCCTCGTTTATAGACAGGACTATGAGGAACTTAAAGCACGGCATCAAAAACTGCTTTATGTTCACTTGAAAGCTTTGCGTAAACTGCATATTCATGGTATAGATACCTCTGAGTTATTGGAAGGGGGAAAGGATGATCTGGATCCCGATTTCACTTGAATTGGTTTATAGTGCATAGGCTCCATGCTTCACCCTTTTGGAGGCATTTATTTCATTGGTAATGTCCCCCAATTTTTTGTGACCTCTCAAGAGCTTGTCCGGCACTCGTTAATGAAGAAGCACGTACAACAGCAGTTGATCCAAAACGGTTTTTGATATCGTCCATCGTGTAGCCAATGTTTAATTTCTTCTCTCTGTCTGCAAATAGATTCAATTGCCACATGTCGTCTGGACTTAACTGTGATAAGGTGACGCCGATTTTTCTGATGGGGTTTCGGTTCCAATACTTCAGAAGCAATTCAGACGCTATGTGATATAAATCCATCGTACTGTTAGTGGGTTCCGGGGATTTCGTTTGTCGATGAAAACCGGTGGGGAAATTAAAATCTGCGCCAACTATACTTACGGAAATGGTGATCCCCATCAAATGTGAATTTCTCGTACGGAAACCCACCTCTTCACAAAGCTCTAATAAAACGACCTTAATATCACTCTCGCTGGCATAATCCCTTGGTAGTGTCATAGCGTGCCCAATGGCTTCTTGTCCCTGAAAAGATTCTGTAGAAACAGGAGAATAATCAATGCCGTTCGCTGTCATCCACAACACCTGGCCATTAATCCCAAAATTTTTCTTCAATATATCCACTGGACAAGCAGCAAGTTGTCCAATTGTTCGAATTCCCATATTTCTAAAATGCTTTTCCATCCGACTTCCCACTCCAAACATATTGTGGATGGGTGACGACCACATATCTGTTTGAACCTTTTCTTTTTTTAACCAGAAAATCCCCTCTCGATTTTTCTTCGCAAAGTGATCACATGCCATTTTTGCTAAAACTTTGTTCGCACCAATGCCAATCCGAGCACACAGACCGATTTCCTCCATAATGGCTGCTTGAACCTTTCTTGCTACAGACATCGGGTCCCCGAACAGGTGCTTAGTCCTGGAAATATCTATAAACTGTTCGTCGATACTAAAGCATTCAACTACATCCGTGAATCGCTCTAAAATGGTTGTAATTTGCATTGAAACATCAATATAACGTTGCATTCTAGGTCTAATTACCACTGCTTCTGGACATTTTTCCTGCGCCTCCCATAACCTCTCGGCGTTGACTACTCCAGCTTGTTTGGCTAACGGACAGGCAGCCAGGATAACCCCATTGCGTCTGTCCGGATCTCCGGAGACAACCACTGGCTTTCCATCCAGATCACTGTTTTCCGTTTTTTCCACCGCAGCATAAAATGATTGCATGTCGATAAGAAAAATAATTTTTTCCTCTTTCATGATGAAATGCTCCCTTTAGAAGATGTCCCTTCATATTATACACGAAAATATGTTCGTATAAAAGCAAAGAACTTTACTCAATAGCAGATGTATTTTTCAAAAAGTAATATTTTAAATTCCAAAAGGAACAAACTGAGCAAGATAACTGGATAGCATCTTGTAGTATCCAAGAAATAATAAAACGCCCATAGCAACCATAACCATCCCGCTTGCCTTTTGAATATATGGCATATATACATTAAAACGACGAATTTTATTTAAGGATTTAGCATAAAAAATGGTAACAAATAAAAAAGGAATGCCCATGCCAATCGAATAAATAAACAACATCATCATACCAGTAAGCATCGTGTCACTTTGACTTGAAAGAGTTAGAATCGACCCTAAAACAAGACCAACACATGGAGACCATCCTACTGCAAACAACAAGCCAAACATAACGGAACTTATAAAGCTCGTTGAACCCTTCTCCTTCTTCGTTTGAATTCTTTTTTCCGTCATTAAACTTCTAATGGATAATATTCCCATCATCTGCAAACCAAACAATACAATAACAATTCCGCCGATTTGCTGAAGCATGTTATTATACTGGCTGAAAAGTTGACCAAGAAAAGTAGACGAAGCGCCCAACAGCAAAAATATAATGGTAAAACCAGTAATAAACCCTAAGCTTCTTACAACCATTAATCCTCTTGTGGCGTTAACGCGACTCTCCGATATTGTTGTTCCTGTGAGCTGTGCTAAGTAAGCCGGAATAAGCGGGAACACACATGGAGATAAAAAGGAAATGATTCCAGCTCCAAACGCAAGCCAGATAGTGAGATCACTCAAGACACACACCTCCTATTTTAAAATTTTAAAAATTAAGGTTTAATCTGTTCCATATAACCTTCTATATTCTCTTCTGTCATTCCACCTATTATAATATCCAATACGATTCCCTCTTTGTCTACTAAAAAGGTGGTCGGAAGAGGATTTATTCCATAAAGATCCAGGACCTCTTTCTCACGATCCATCGGTACTGGAAAGGATAAGTCATGCCGATTCACAAAACGATCCACTGCCAAATCGGACTCTCCAACATTAACAGCCAAAATTTCTACTCCTTCATCCTTATATTTTGCATATAGACGATCCATATAAGGCATTTCTTCTTCACAAGGCGGACAATACGTTCCCCAAAAATTTAAAAAAATTCCTTTACCTCGATAATCCTTTAACTCCACCGTTTTCCCTTCCAGTGTATGCAGTCTGAAGTTAGGGGCAGTATCTCCTTTCTTTATCGATATGTGTATTCATTTTGAGTTAAATTCATATAGAAGACATAGGAAAGGACAACTGCCAGTCCACTTAAAATGGCAGCGCGAAAGTAAAGCCTTTTTCTCTTTTTTGACATGTTTCTGCCCACCTTTTTATATGTAAAGAATTTGAGAAGGCCGTGTCCCAGCCTTCTCAAATTCTACTCTTTTGTCTTTAGCAGCCGGAGTCCATTTAAGGTAACGAGAAGTGTTGCCCCCATGTCCGCAAATATAGCGATCCACAGCGTCAGCCAGCCGGGAATCACAAGTAATAAAGCAAGTGCTTTGATTCCTAGGGAAAAACCAATGTTCTGTTTAATAATGGTAAGGGCACGCCGGCTTAGACGTATAGTAAACGGCAGTTTATCTAAGTCATCCCCCATCAGAGCAATATCAGCCGTTTCAAGCGCCGTATCAGTGCCTGCACCTCCCATCGCAATCCCTACAGTGCTGCTGGCAAGCGCAGGAGCATCATTCACTCCATCTCCTACCATTGCTGCTTTTTTATAACTTGAGGTCAATTTTTTAATAAACGACACTTTATCTTCCGGCATTAAGTTTGCCTGAATAGAGGAAACACCTATTTTACGACCAATAGCCTCTGCTGTTTCTTTATTATCACCCGTTAACATGATGGTTTCTTTTATTCCAAGCTTATGAAGAGCTTTAATAGCATTTATCGTTTTCTCACGAGTTTGATCGGCAATGGAAAACATGCCTAATAATTTTTCTGCCGTCCCCAGGAGAATAACTGTTTTCCCTTGTTTTTGGGACTGTTTTATTTGCATTTCCTGCTCAACGGTCCACCAAGGAACCTCCATATCAGAAAAAAGGGAGGGACTTCCAATGTAATAAGGTACACCATCAATAAAACCCTTTACTCCTTTTCCTGTAATAGAATGAAAATCCTGCACATCCACCTTATCATACAGCACGTTTTGATTTTCAGCTTTGTTTACAATGGCAGCGGCCAAAGGATGTTGCGAGTTTTTTTCTAATGCGGCAGCAATAGATAATACCTTTTCCCCCTCCTCATCAGGAATGACAATATCGGTTACTTCAGGTTCCCCTTTTGTCAAAGTGCCGGTCTTATCAAACGCGACAGCCTGTAAGGCTCCAGTCTCTTCTAAAAAAACACCGCCTTTAATCAATACCCCGTTTCTGGCAGCGGAGCCAACCGCGGTAACAACCGAAACGGGAGTCGAGATAACAAGAGCGCAGGGACAGCCTACCACTAACACAGCTAATCCTTGATAGATCCACGTTTCCCAACCAGCTTGGAAGAAAAGTGGTGGAATCAAGGCTACCAGAAAAGCAGTAGTGATAATAAATGGGGTGTAATACATAGCAAGCCGGTCCACGAAGGCTTGAGAAGGAGCGCGTTCGTCCTGTGCTTCTTCCACCAAATGAATAATCTTAGACAATGTGGTATCTTCAACACGCTTGGTCACTTTAACTTCTAACATGCCTTCTTCATTCAGCGTGCCGGCAAAAACATCATCAGAAATCGTTTTTTCGACAGGCATGGACTCCCGGTAATGGCAGCCTGATTAATGGTAGAAGTTCCCTTTGTAATTTCCCCGTCCATCGCAATTTTTTGGCCGGGTTTTACAAGGAGAGTATCCCCTATCTCAATGTCCTCAACGTGGACGGTTTGTTCCACCCCACCTCTTCGTATAAGTGCTTCTTTGGGGCTGATATCCATTAGAGAACGTATCGAGTTCCTTGCCTTATCCATGGAATAGCTTTCCAAGGCCTCGCTTATGGCAAATAAAATCACCACTATGGCACCTTCAGCCCATTCCCCAATAAGAACCGCTCCAATTATAGCGATACTCATCAACGTTCTCATATCAAACGTAAATGTAAAAAGGTTCTTGATCCCCGTTAAAAATAAAGATCTGCCGCCGATGACGATCGATAAAAGGTATAGCATAATGATAACCGGACTTTCTTTCCCGGACCATATATGAGCGAAAAAAGCAGCCATTAAAAAGACGATCGACAAAATGACAGATCCATGCTTTTTCCAAAATGGTTGTTCCTTCTCCTCAAATGATTGGTTTTCGGGTACTACCTTCAGGTTTTCAAAGGATCCTGCTTTTTCCAAATCTTCTACGCTTGTTTCTCCATATACCGTTACTTTCGAGGCCGCAAAATTGACATCAGCGTCTGCTACACCATCCAGGTGCAGAACATTCTCTTCGAATGTTTTAGCACAGCCTGCTCAGGTGAAACCTTTTATCCGATATACCTGCTTATGATGATCATTGGCCGACATGACTTTTCCTCTTTTCCTCTTTATGAACCATAGCTAACGAAATAATGTCCCGTATGTGGTCATCATCCAGAGAATACCATACGAGTTTGCCTTCTTTTCGAAATTTTAATAATCCAATTTTTGAAAGGGAGCGCAAATGATGAGAAGCATTAGCAATCGGTGAACCAAGCAAATAAGCAATATCGCAGACACATAGTTCCTCCTCAATCATTAATGCCTGCATGATCTTCATACGATTAGATTCCGCGAGTCCTTTAAACATGATGGACATATAGTCCACATCAGCGTTACCAATTTGACTGTTAATATGATCTATTTTTCAGGATTAAAACAGGTTACCTCACATACGTCCTTTGCATTATTTTTTGTCTTCACGACACTGCCTCCTCTTATTCAAATCATAATTTGATCATAACATTATAATTTATGTTTGAATATTTGTATTCGTTCTTGTTGAAAAATTGTAATACCTTTATTCAAATAATTGTTTAAACGAAATAATATCATTAGTAGACTATAATTGACTCGACCGCCAATGGTTTCAGGAGAAATGATGTGGTAACAAATGTCAATGAAGAAAAAGAGAGGAAAGGAGGCACAGCAGTCCCCTGTCTTGCTGTTCTATTTATTTTGATGCAAACACGAGGAGTCAATACGAATACCTTTGTTATAGAGATAGAAGGAAAAACAGCACAGCTTGACACTATGAAAACACTGATAAGTCTGTGGAGATGATCCAGGGACTAATCTAATTCGAAGAACATAATGGATTGGCGCTGATACCTACTACACCAACTTCAACCTCAAGAGATGAACATATACTTCAATAAAACACTGGGGCGTCGTCTCCATTACTTTTTTCTTAAAACAATTTTCCGGTACATGCCGTTAAACATAATAGGAGTCTCTTGAATTATTTCTATATCCCCTTCCACATTTTCTACGAGGTTTTCAAAAGATACATTGATGTCTGTCCCTAATAAACGAACGAAGGGGCTCAACAATTTTTGCAATCCATATCTTTTTTTATTCGACGTAAACTTATCGAACACGATTAAATCTCCCCCCGGTTTTGTAACTCTTATTGCTTCATTCAAAGCCTGGGCGGGCGATGCTACAACGGACAAAATTAAACTTAAAATGGTAACGTGATATGTGTCATCTTGAAAAGCCATATGCTCGGCGTCCATGTATAGAAAATGAACTCCTGAATGGGAATACCTTTTTACCGCCCGATGTAACATATCTAGTGATAAATCAATTCCTGTAACCTTAACTGTGGAAAGAGGAATATGGGCTAAATCAGCCCCAGTACCGACTCCAATGAGCAATATGTGCTGACTATCCTGGAAAGGATAAGATGAAAAGATGCGGCTTCTCGCTTTCATAAATTTGCCTCGATTAAATAATACATTGTACCAAGGAGACCAGCATTTATAAATAAATCGATTCCACATATTTAACAACGTTTAGACACCTCTTTATTATTTATTACCTTTATTTTTTTACAGGGGGAGGGGAAATAAGTATGTTTATAACGAAATTTCAGGAATTTTCTTTTTGGACGTTATGGACTCCTGACGTCATCATCGGGCTCGCAGCAATGACAATTCTTTTTCATTGGTTACTAACCAAACCAGGTAGGGGCTCAGTATCTATCACAGTCCGCCAAAAAATATACTTTGGACTTGCTCTTCTATGTTTATATTTGGGATGGGGAAGCCCTCTTTCTGTGGTAGGGCATTCCGTATTTAGTGTTCATATGATACAGATGGTGTTTGTTTATTTTGCGGGAGTACCGCTCCTTCTTCTAGCTATACCTAAATGGCTGCTGCAAGTTGGAATTAAAAACTGGAAAAGGAAATCAATGATTACCTATCGTTTTATCCTTAACCCCATTCTTGGGTTAATTGGTTTTAATGCTCTATTTTCTTTCTACCATTTCCCAGTCATTTTTGATTATATGATGCAGGTATCATTCCTTCAAATAGTTTTTAAAGCAGCACTATTTTCTTCTGCTGCACTAATGTGGTGGCACATTCTTGCTCCTTTACCGGAGCTCAATCGTTTTACTGACTTTCGTCGCATTATCTATATTTTCGCTAACGGAATCTTAATTACCCCTGCCTGCGCTTTAATGATTTTTGCTGGAAGCCCTTTATACGAAACATATACCAACCCAGAAACGATGATGCAAACGGCAGATAGTTTCCGTTTTTTAGACGCCCATCAGGACCAGAGGCTGGCAGGTATTATCATGAAAATCAGCCAGGAATTCATTTACGCATCTGCGATTGGATATGTTTTTAAACAATGGCTTAACAAAGAAAAACAACAGGATGGAGAATTGACAATTAGTGATATTCCTGATTCACACTATGCAAATAAAAAGAATCGTTTTTAAGATAGTTTTACATTAATAAAAGGAGTATACCATGATTTCTCGTTTGTTATTTTACACATTACCCTTGAGCTACATTTTACTATTTTTCGCAAGTGGTTATCTCACAAGTTTATTCTTATCAACTAGCTTTATTAATCAGATTTTTTTCATTGTAGTTATTATCATCTACTGGTTTGTCGCAACTTCTATTATGGGACTCTTCAAAAATGTTTTTGCACTCAAGAAAATATTACGTAGAACAAGTACAAGCATATTAATTATTGCGGTTGTTGGCACCCTCCAACAACAGACGCTATTTGTTAATGCAAAACTTTCGTCCAGCATCTTATTTTTTAGCATTAGTTTTATATTTCTACATCTGTTACATCTCACTTGTTTCTTTGTACTTCAATCACAAATAAAAAAGAAAGGAGAGATAAAAAATTGAGTTATGTATGGAGTATTGTGCTTCTCATAATAACTATATTTATAATCCGCTGGTATTTCAAAGCAACAAAGTATGAAGACATCAACCAATCGAAAAAATTCTCGTTCCTTACAGGTGTTATCCTTTTCTTTATCGCACAAGTAAATCCCTTATTCGAATGGGGGAGCTCAATCTTTTTTGTTCATATGATGCAGCAAACCGTTACTTTTTTTATCGCACCTATATTTATTTTTCTTGGAATGTCAGACGGCTTGTTAAAACCCCTCTATAGTCTAAAGACAGTAGACAGGTTTATAAAAATACTAACCAAACCTATTATTTGCACGTCATTGTTCACTATCTTATTTTCTGCCTATTACGTTCCATTTATTTTTGATACTATCATCGCCAATCCATTGTATCGTATTACCGCAATGATTATTATGCTTCCTTTTGCTTTTTTTATGTGGTGGCCCGTCCTTTCACCGGCCAAAAATGATACCACGTTTAATCCATTTGCCAGCATTATTTACATCGTTGTTATCGGAGTGTTATTCACTCCTTTAGGTATTTTCGTTATTTTTTCAGGCGAAGCAGTATATAGTTCCTTTGCACTTAGAGATCAACAAGTGGGAGGAGCAGCATGGAAAGTCATTTCTGTGGCGATTTATATTATACTGATGGGATATTCTCTGTCTGAAGCTGTACGGTTAGACAAGGAACAAGCAGAAAATAAATCTCTTTAATTATGATAAGGAAGGAAAGATAAAAATGATTGAGATTAGTCAAAATCTGTTACTGCTCGCTTTTTTCATGTATTTCATGTCTACAATAAGTTATGCGGTATCTGTCACAGGGAAAAAATGGCGTGATAAACAAGGAGCAGTCACTGGAAATCGTTGGGGAAGTTTTGGATATATATTTGCAATCACTGGTTTTGCATCGTCTTTCGGTTATTTTATAACCAGGTGGATTGTCGCAGGACATGCTCCTGTAAGTAACATGTTTGAATACACGACGTTTTTAGGAATAGCTATCAGTTTTGGCTTTATTATTTTGTATGCTATTTATAAAACAAATTTCTTAGGCATGTTCACCATGCCATTTGTGATGTTAATTATCGCATTTGCTTCGGTCTTCCCTTCCGAAGTAGAGCCTCTTATCCCTGCTTTGCAAAGTAATTGGTTAAAAATACATGTAACGACTACGGCTTTAGGTCAAGGCATTTTAGCAATAGGGTTTGCCGCCGGTCTTATTTATCTAATCCGGACGTTGGATTTTACGAAAAACGACAAAAAAGTATTTTGGCTGGAGTTCATTATATACACTTTAATCAGTGTTGGCGGTTTTATATTGATTCGTTATATTTTCAAACTTTTCGAATATCAAGCTGCTTTTACGTATGTAGATGAAACAGGCAGTGACGGAGAAATGATTTATAACCTTCCAGCTCTGGTAGGACCAAATAAAGGAGTTCTTCAAACCCCGGGAGCCATGGAGCCCTTTTTTAACATGCCGGTATGGATGCGAAGTGATGATGCAAATACCGTCATCTGGTCTGTCCTAACAGGTCTGGCACTCTATTGGGTATTGAGACTCGTATTGCGCAAACCGGTAGGAGGTGCTTTGCAGCCATTTTTAAAAGGGATTAATCCGAAATTTGTTGATGAGGTCAGTTATCGAGCCATTGCCATTGGGTTCCCGGTGTTTACCCTGGGCGGTATCATTTTTGCTATGATTTGGGCCCAAATAACCTGGACAAGATTTTGGGGATGGGATCCTAAAGAAGTATGGGCTTTAATAACATTTTTATTTTACGCTGCTTATCTCCACCTTCGATTATCCCAAGGGTGGCATGGGGAAAAATCGGCCTGGCTTGGGGTTATAGGATTTGCTATTATCATGTTTAATTTAATATTTGTTAATCTGGTTATAGCTGGTCTGCATTCATATGCATGATTACGGCAGTTGAATATTTACATTTGCAACTACCGATTCGAATTGAAGTTCACTTAATGGGACGATTCCATTGTGTTGAACTTCATTTTCATAATGGTCCTTCCAACCCTGCTAAAATTCACTTCCATTTCCACAACCTAAATCATCATTCGTTTCAAACAGACTAATTTTAAAAAGTATAGCTATGTAAAAATGTTATGCAGCGCCCTTTCTACATTACAATCCACAATTCAAACGGAATAATTGACAACCATTTAGAGAACATTACATTTAAATATAACATAATATTGGAGGATAATTATGAATAATTGGGAATCCATCATACCGTTTTTAATAATTATTCCCGTTGCTATTGGGACCAAACAAGTTTTACCTGGACTAGCGCTTGGCCTTTTGGCAGCCTCTTACATAGTGGAACCTTCTCTTCTCGGTGGTATAGAAAAAATGACAAATTACCTTATCAGTAGTCTTGCCAAAGAACCCAAATTACAAATTATAGGGTTTTTATATATATTCACCGGTATTGTAAATATGATTGAGATGACCGGGGGGATAAAAGGGTTTACGAATATAACATCTCAAAAAATAAAAACAAAAAAGCAGGCCATCTTTATGATTTGGATCACCTTATTAGGGACTTTTATTTCTCCGAATTTACGTATTGTTACTATTGCGCCAATAATGAAAGCACTACAAAATAAACTTAATATCACGAAGGAAAAAGTAAGTTTTGTGATTGAGGCCAGCTCATTACCGGTGATTGCTTTAATTCCTATTGCGACAGCTTTTATTGGTTATATGACTTCTGCCATTGATATGTCTTTAGAAAGTTCAGCGAATGCTGATCCATATAAATATTTTTTGAAAAGCATTCCCTTTAACTTTTTTTCAATTATTATAATTATATTATCTGTGATTTATAGTGTTTTTGGGCATCTAAAATTATTTAATGGAAATAAAGACAAGAAAGATGAACAAGAAAATCAATACAAAAATACAAAAAGGGAAAAAGATGCACAGGAGGATTCTGATACGGGGATAGAGTCGAGACCAGCCAATTTATTTATCCCCCTAGCCCTGGCTCTTAGCCTCTCCATATTTTTATCTTGGTGGGATGGTTACGGAAAAACATCGGAAATCTTTAAAGCATTTATTGCTGCAGACGTTTCTAGATATATGTTAATTGCCATTATTATTACATTATTGGCTGCATTCGTACAGTTTCTTATGCAAAAATATCCACTAAAAAAATTAGTGAAAGCTTTTTTTGATGGTGGAAATAAACTAATGCCCGCTTTCTTTTTATTTGCGCTTGTATGGGGATTATCTCTGGCAACAAAGGATCTTGGTTTATCTAAATTCATTACAAGTACTTTAGGAACGATACCCATTTTGTTGATTCCGCCAATCACTTTTGTTTTAGGATCTGTTTTGGCCTACTTCATTGGTTCTTCATGGGGATCGTGGGGGCTGTTAATGCCTATTGGTGTGTCACTAGCACAAAGCTCCGAGATCTCCTTACCATTAATGATCGGCATTATTTTTGCCTGCGGTACTCTAGGAGGTTTGACTTCGCCATTAAGTGGAACAACAGTCACCATTTCAAAAATTATGGAACTAGAAATCATGGATTACGCAAAATATAAAATAAAACATACACTGATTCCCTTCATTCTTTCCATAAGCTTATATGTAACTTATACACTTCTTTTTTGAACAAGAAAATACGGGAGGAATAAAAGACTATTACTTCCCGTCAGTGTATATTCTTGGGACCTCGTATCTCCAATCATTTATCACCTTAATATGTATCAAATTTTTCATATGACTTTTGTAAAAATCTAGAAAAAGATTTTCACTAATTGCTGTCTCGGAAATAAGGCAGCCGTCTAGGACTCAGAATGCCTGTTTTATTTTTACCATCGTCTCCATAACAACGATTACCATCACTCCCAGGGTACGGACTTATGTCGGCATGTTTTCCCCATACTCCACGTCTTATTACCATTCTATAGCGCTTTCCGAAGCTCTGTTTTTGTTTCGCTTAGGACCGACTCCAGTGCCTTGTTCAGGGCTTGAAACACATGATAAGCACCCAGTTGTTTTCGCACGGGATACCGGGATTGGGCAAACACTTCTGAAATTTTCTCCGTAGCCCACTAATAGCCCACTAGGAATGAGGGAGTATTATTTGTTAAAAGTGTCAATTTATCAACATTCATATATCTTACACCATATTTGAATATTTGTTTGATATTTTGATTCATATAAGGAACGAGAGAGGATTAGCTCACTCATTTTGGAAAGGGAGGGGTAGATATAAATGAAAAAGCTTTTATCAGGGATGATTCCAATCGTTTTTTTATCTCTCTTAATGACAGGGTGTCAAGGGGTTCTAGACCCTAGGGGTCCTGTTGCCGATACCCAATATAATCTAATTATCTACTCAATTGTTCTAATGAGTCTGGTTTTGATTCCCGTTTTCATTGCATTCGGTATTATAGTTTTCAAATATCGCGAAAAAGCTTCTAGTCACCATTACGAGCCGCCGGAGATGGAAGGAAATAAAAAATTAGAAATACTGTGGACCATTATCCCCATCATTATTGTTACAATGCTGGCCATTCCAACGGTTCAAGCGACGTACAGCTTGGAAAAGTCACCTAGTCCCGAACAAAAACCTCTTGTCATTAAGGTGATCTCCGCTCAATGGAAATGGATTTTTCAATATCCGGAACAAGGAATTCAAACTGTCAATTATGCAAATATCCCAAAGGATCGTCCTGTTAAGTTCAAACTCACCTCTGCAGCTGCTATGAACTCCTTTTGGATCCCTCAACTCGGAGGACAAAAATATACAATGCCAGGTATGACAGAAGTATTATTTTTAGAGGCTGATGAAACTGGAACGTTTAATGGAAAAGCTGCAAACTTTTCCGGAAAAATGTATAGTGATATGACCTTTACCATTTCATCTCAATCCAATCAAAACTTTGAAAACTGGATACAAAAGACCTTAGAAATGAAACCACCACTCACTGCAGTCGGAATGGATCAACTTTTATCTCCTGGAACTGTTGATATCATGACTTATTCTTCCTACCCAAAAAACTATGATTACTTAAGTAATTTGAAAGGAGGTACTATGAATGAATTTGGAGAGCATTAAAAAGTTTTTGTTAGAAGATTTCTTCGTTACCGGAGATCCATTTATCTATGCTGCCGACATCATGATTGGGTTGACCAGTATATTAATTATAGCGGTACTTACTTATTTCAAGAAATGGAAATGGCTATGGAACGAATGGATTACTTCGGTAGATCATAAAAAAATAGGGATTATGTATATGATTGCCTCATTAATGATGCTCATTCGTGCAGGAATTGATGCATTAATGATGCGCACACAGCTGATGCTTCCTTCGATGAATTTTTTAGACTCCCAACAATATAACGAAATTTTTACCACTCATGGTGTTGTCATGCTCCTGTTTATGGCGATGCCATTTCTCTTTGGATTAATAAACGTTGCGATGCCATTACAAATTGGTGCGCGGGATGTAGCATTTCCCTATCTTAATTCATTGAGCTTTTGGTTATTTTTTTTCGGCGCCATGTTATTTAACCTATCATTCGTCATCGGTGGTTCTCCCGATGCAGGTTGGGTAAACTATCCGACATTGGCTGGGGAAAAATTAAGTCCTGGACCAAGCATTAATTATTACTTATTAAGTTTACAAATTTCCGGCTTAGGCACGTTAATGAGTGGAATAAATTTTATTGCCACTATTATCAAGATGCGGGCTCCTGGAATGACTTTAATGCGCATGCCAATTTTTACGTGGTCCACATTAATTACATCTATTATTATCGTATTTGCATTTCCAGTGCTCACTATAGCTTTAGCTCTTTTAACGATCGATCGAATATTCGGTTCCCACTTCTTTACAGTAGCTGGAGAAGGACTGCCAATGATGTATGTGAACATGTTTTGGTTGTGGGGGCATCCGGAAGTTTATATTCTGATTCTGCCGGCCTTTGGAATATTCTCTGAAATTATCAGTACATTCGCTCGAAAAGGTTTGTTTGGATATCGAGCCATGGTCTATTCCATGATCGTTATTTCATTGTTAAGTTTCGTGGTTTGGGTCCATCATTTTTTCACAATGGGAAATTCACCAGCGGTAAATTCGGTCTTCTCAATATCTACAATGGCCATTGCTGTACCTACAGGAGTTAAAATTTTTAATTGGCTTTTAACGCTTTATAAGGGAAAAATAAAAATGAGTGCAGCGAATCTATGGGCATTGGGTTTTATTCCCATTTTTGTTATAGGTGGAGCCACTGGTGTCATGCTAGCAAGTGCTCCAGCGGATTATCAGTATCACAATAGTTATTTTCTTGTATCCCATTTTCACTACGTACTTATTTCTGGTACAGTCTTTTCGATTTTTGCCGGGCTTCACTATTGGTGGCCCAAGATGTTTGGTCATACTCTTAATGAGACTTTAGGAAAATGGGGATTTTGGCTGTTTGCTATAGGTTTTAATTTAACTTTTTTCCCAATGTATATCGTGGGGCTCATGGGAATGACCCGTCGGGTAAACACGTATAGTGCCGATGCAGGGTGGACTTCGCTGAATTTCATTGAAACAATAGGCGCTTATTTAATGGGAATTGCATTCTTGATTATTGTCTACAACATCTATTACAGTGCTAGACACGGAAGGCGAGATCAAACGGGAGATCCTTGGAACGGACGCACGTTAGAATGGTCCATTCCTTCTCCTGCACCTGAGTATAATTTTGCTCATATACCAAGGGTTGAAGGTATTGATACGTACTGGTTAACTAAAAAAGACAATAGGAAAGAACCATCCAATCATTCAACATACAAGGCTATTCATATGCCAAATAATTCAGGTCAACCATTTTTCATGTCATTGTTTTTCTTTATCGCTGGTTTTGGGTTAGTTTTTGAATGGATTCCAATAGCTATCACTGGAACTTTAGGTATCGGTGCTGTTATGATCGTTCGTTCCTTTGACGAAGATAAAGGATACCATATCCCAGCATGGAAAATAAAAAAGACAGAAATGAAACAAAGGGGGCAAAATCATGAAGTCAATAAATGATTATCCGGCGAATATTCCCCCTGAGTATGAAGAAGAAGAGGGGCAAATAAAAATATTTGGGTTTTGGATCTTTTTAGCTGCAGAACTTGTACTCTTTTCTTGCTTATTTGCCACATACTTAGTCTATTTAGATCGTACTGCTAGTGGACCGACTGGAACAGAAATATTCGAATATCCTGGAGTTATCATTCAAACTTTTTTGTTACTGACTAGTAGTTTTACGTCAAGTATTGGTATTTTTGAACTTCGACGTAAGAACAAATTACGTGTGTTGATTTGGATGGGAATAACGCTTTTGCTTGGTATATCATTTTTAGGTATGGAAATCAAAGAATTTGCTACGTATATAGAAGAAGGAGTTTCTATTTCAACTAGTGCTTTTTGGTCTTCTTTCTATATTCTAGTAGGTACTCACGGGGCTCATGTAACTTTTGGTATTATATGGATGAGTATAGTTCTGATTCATTTCATTCGTAAAGGGATTAATCCCACTACATCCAGAAAACTGTTCGTAGCCAGCCTATATTGGCACTTTCTAGATGCCGTATGGATTTTTGTTATTACTGGTGTTTATCTTATTGGAGGTGGAATAAATCTATGACTGAAAAGGCATTTAGTGAGCATCAAGAATATTTCCCCTGGAAACAAATTTTAGGATTCTGTTTATCTATCATCTTAACTGTTCTAGCATTACTAGTGACATTCTTTATGTCTTACAGCCGTGAAACAACAATAGTTGTTATCGTAGCTTTGGCTTCCTTCCAATTGTTAGTTCAATTAATAATGTTTATGCACTTGAATGAACTTGAAAAGTCTTTTCAAATTGCTGTAGTTTCTTATGGAGCTACTGTAGCAATAATTGTCGTAGCAGGAACGATATGGATTATGGAATCAGGGATGTAAAAAAGTCCCCGTACGTGAAAGCTTTTTCTTTTACGTACGGGGACTTTTTGGGCTTTTTTCATCAATGTGCATGTCCTCGGTGTCCATGGTCTTCTTCCTCGATTTCTATGGAACATAATAATTGTTCGTCATGGGGATGGTCGCTCGTTTCTAACTGAATCGTTGCATGTTGAATACCGACGTCTTTAAGTTTTTTTTCAAGATTTCCCAGGACTTGTTGACCTTCTCTTAGCGAATAATCTCCAGAAACAACAGCATGACAAGATAAAATAATTTGTTCACTAGTAATGTTCCACACATGCAAATCATGAATAGATTGAATTTCAGGTTGTGTCTCGATCGTTTGTTGAACTTGATGAATATCTATATTTTTAGGAGAGCCCTCCATTAATACATGAATACTTTCTCTGACCACACGAATACCACTGATCGTGATTAAGATAGCGACAATAACGCTGGCAAACGGATCTGCCCATCCCCAATTAAAAAAGAATATGAGCAAACCAGCTGCAATCGCTCCAACAGAGCCTAACAAGTCACCAATAACATGAAGAAATGCAGCTCGTAAGTTTAAGTTGTCTTCCGTATCACCTTTAGACATTAACATCCAGGCGACCAAAATGTTGACCAGTAACCCAAGGAACCCAATAAAAAGCATGCCTACTGAAGCCACATCTGGTGGATCAATAAACCGCTGATATGCTTCATACATAATATAGAGAGCAATGGCAATCAGCGTAGCTCCGTTGAATAGTGCTGCTAAAATCTCAAAACGCTTATAACCGAATGTTTTACTACGACTAACTGCTTTTTCTCCAACAATGAAAGCAGCAAGTCCAACCCCTAGCGAAATGGAATCGCTCAACATGTGTCCAGCATCAGATAATAACGCGAGACTATTGGTTATTATTCCACCAATGGCTTCCACGATCATATAGACCGTCGTAATGATAAATGCTATCATTAAAGCTTTTTTGTTTGCACCGTGTGTATGATCATGACCATGATCGTGACTCATGATATATGCCCTCCTTAAAATCAGTGTTGCGCATGTTCGATCATTTCATTCAAAGTGTGCATGACATGCTCATCATCTTGAGAGTAAAAAATACTTTGACCAGCTCTTCGATATTTCACTAAACGTAAGTTCTTTAAAAACACAAGTTGGTGCGAAACTGTTGCTTGTTTCAAGTCCAAATGTTCAGCAATTTCATTTACAGAGTATTCACCGTGAGCTAATAAATATAAAATGCGAATACGGTTAGGGTGAGACAACGCTTTAAAGGTTTGTGAGACCATAAATAATGTCTCTTCATCTAATATTTTTTGTTCATCGGTGTCCACAGTAAAAGCCCCTTTCAAATGTCAATGAATGTTCAACATAACTATATATTAACATATGTTAATATATCAATAAATGATTAATTATTGTCATGAGGTGATTATCTATGGCTTATAGAAAACCAATACCCATTAAAGAATTAAAAATGCTTCGATTGAGTCGAGAACTTCAAAAAATTGACTTTTTATCTTCAATTTTTCACCATTTCACTCAGCCCGTTCGTTTACGTATTCTGTATGCTTTAACTATAGAGAAAGAACTAAATGTAACTGAAACGGCAGGTCTGATTCAGTCTTCTGCCGCGACAGCATCCCATCATCTACGAAGAATGCACGAAGCTAATATTTTACAAATACGAAAGGAAGGCAGAGAAAATCACTATCAAATCAAAAACAACAATATAGAACGATTAGTGCATGAAATCATTGAATGGGAACAGGAGTAAAACCAAAAACGGATTAAGTCGCATAGCCATTTTATTAAAACCTTTTTTACGATGATAATTCAGGATATTATCTATTATGACTATTCTTGGTCGAATTTTATTCATTATCAACAAACATCTGATAAATCAATATCAGTCGAACAATTGAAAATTATAAAGAGGAGGGGAACACACATTGAATGTAGGATTACGTGTACTCGGTGTAATCACTTCTTTTGCAATGTTAATTGTTTTGCTTCAGGGAGCCTTAGTAACAACTACTGGGTCAGGTGAAGGCTGCGGATCAACATGGCCTTTATGTTTCGGGGAAATATTGCCTGCTAATCCTGCTTTGGCAACTCTTATTGAATACAGCCACCGTCTGTGGTCTGGTTTAACAGGTTTATTAGTACTTATTCTTGCTATTTGGTCATGGCGAAAGTTATCTCATCTGCGTGAAACCAAATTTCTGGCATTAATGGCTATACTTTTTATAGTATTTCAAGGATTTATGGGTGCCGGTGCTGTTATTTGGAACAACTCCGGTTTAATATTGGCTTTACATTTTGGTATCAGCACCATTTCATTCGCCACTGTCTCTTTATTAACAGCATTGGCTTTTGAGAATAATAATGTTTCACCCCATCCATTGGTAAGCAAAAAATATATAAACTATTTGATTACTACGATTATATACTCATATATTGTGATCTATACAGGCGCGTATATAAAACATTCAGGCTATGATATGACTATTCAATGGATTCATCGCAGTGCAGCCGTGCTTTTGATACTGATAATAGCTGGGTTAATGGTTTGGACATTAAAGAGGTACCATTCCTACTCGTCCCTATTAGGAATCAGTATAGCAATGTTTATCTTAATACTAATTCAAGCAGGCGCAGGTCTAGCTATTATTTACGGAGCTCCTTATCTAACATTCGCCTTACTTCATGCATTAACTATCAGCGTTGTCTTTACAATGATGATTTATAAAATGATGATTATCACTCGGCGTTCTCCGATTTCTTAAAATAGTTGCCAAAGAAAGGTGAACTATTCTCCAAAAAGATAGACAGCGATCAAATAACAATATAATTTAATAAAGAGGTAAAATCCAACACCTGAATAATCCATTGACTATTCTGAGACTGTTTTTTGCCGTCTTCTGATGGCTCACTTGATTTTATTGTCCTCTTCTTGCTGGAAGTTTTATTTATTTTTTTAAGTTCTTGTTCAAAAAGAACTGTTCCATTTTTGTTTTCAATTATTAAATCACCTTCGCGAATATATCTGCTAATTTCAAAATCTTTGGGCACAGTAAAATATCTTTGTT
Organism: Salibacterium qingdaonense; assembly: GCF_900114715.1. Lineage (GTDB taxonomy): Bacteria > Bacillota > Bacilli > Bacillales > Marinococcaceae > Salibacterium > Salibacterium qingdaonense. Next base: position 105,851 of record NZ_FOTY01000002.1, on the reverse strand, counting down.
TTTTAAGTTTATACTTATTTTTTTTCTCATCGTTATACACTTTATCTTCAGATAAAGTTTTCAGCGTGTAATTACTAAATCCAAAATCGAGTAGGGCAGTTGTATCATTGTATGCGCTCTGAGAAGTTCGAGCACCTAAGGTCACAGCAATTAAATCCATACCATTACGTGTTGCAGAAGTTACGAGTGTATAGCCGGATTCGGGAACGTAGCCATTTTTTATACCGGTCACCCCTTTGTAATTTCCCAGCATTTTGTGATGATTATATATGGTTGTTTTCCAGCCTTCACCGTCCCATTTAAGTTGTTCTGTGCTAACAATTTCCCTAAATATGCTATTTTTCATTGCATATTGAGATATTTTTGCCATATCATAAGCCGTTGTATAATGGTTTTTATTGAATAATCCATGGGGATTTGTAAAATTCGAATCGGTTATACCAATTTCCGTTTTAACAAAGTCATTCATTTTTTCAGCAAAAGCTGTTTGACTTCCGGAAAAATGCTCAGCAATAGCTGTTCCAGCATCATTGCCCGAATTAATAAGAAGCCCTTGGACCAAACGTTTTAGTTTCACTTTTTCATTTTCTAATAAATAGACACTAGTCCCATGTGTCTCAGTTGCATTTTTGCTTACCGTAACAATATCATTTAAATTTCCTTCTTCAATAGCAAGTATACCTGTTACGATTTTTGTAATGCTTGCGGGATACATTTTCTTTTTTGAATTTTTATCATAGAGTATTTGACCGGAATTTGTATCTATCAAAATGGCCGATTCACTCATTAGACTTGGCCTATCCTCTGCTTGAATCGGTGATGTAAAGACTACTGAAAAATATAGAAGAAAGATTAATAAGATCATAGTTATCCATTGGCCCTTCAATACTAACTCTCCCATTCAATTTTGAACTTATTTTTAATTTTTGATAATGTCCTTCACTTAAAATATAAAAATATTTAACATGTACAGTATAAACATAAAATTAATCTATGAAAAATTACGTCTATGTTTCATTGTAATGACAATGAATAGAGAAGTAAGGGAATGGAGGTCTTTCATGTTAAAAAACAGATTTTACTTTTGGTTACTATCAGCGTTATTTTTTGGGTTCTTATTCCCAATAGATGGAGTTGAAGCTCATTCAGTACTGGAAACTGCTACACCTGAAGATGGAGAACAACTAGAGGATGCTATAGACAATGTAAAATTAACTTTTAGTACTAAAGTTGAAAAAGGCAGTACACTCCTTCTCGAAAAGGATGATGGAGAAGAGATAGAACCAACCTCTGTGGAGATAACAGATAATGTATTAGAAGCTTCTTTTGAAGAATCTCTTGAAAGTGGTTTGTATAAAGTCCATTGGAACATTATTGGTGCGGACGGGCATCCAATTGAAAACCAGTATTCTTTCACTATTTCAATGAATGAAGCTCAAGATGTTCAACAGGAAGAGGATCAAAATAGTGAAAAAAAGGACAATAATTCTAATGTTGATAGTGAAACAACGACACAAAATAACAAAAACGAAAACCCAGAACCACAAAATGCTAGGGAACAAACCAGCAATGATAGGGATCAGATAAATATCGGGGCAACTGGATTTATTGTGGTGCTGTTTGTTGCAGGGTTACTTTTACTTGTTTGGATCTTATTCAATAATAGGAAAACATAAAAGGAAAGGAGTAAAGGGATGCTTGTCGTTTCTATAACAGAATTTTTATTATACATTAGTTTTTCTATTCTTATAGGATCTTTGATTATTTCATTGATTCCTGAAAATAGAAAACCTCCAATATACATACCAAAAAAATTTCTTATCTTAGCAGCAAGTTTAATACCTTTAGCAGCCTTCTTTCCAGTATTTCAAACTGCTAAAACACTTGCAGGAGATATGGATATTCAATTTATTTTAACAAACGTTCTCTTCACATTCGAAATAGGAAAAGCTTGGTTGCTCCTTACGATCCTGTCCGTTATTTTAATTATTATATTGTCAGTTATGGGTGATAAAAACAACAAAAATTTAACCATCACAGGACTAATTCTTACATTATTCATCCTTCTTGCCTATACCAGGTCAAGTCACGCAGCAACGATTACAGAAGGACAAGGATTTGTTGTCCATACTCTTCACTTTCTGGCTGTTTCCATTTGGATAGGAATCCTCTTTGTTGTAAGTTGGTTTTCCAAAAATAAAAACAACTGGCCCCATTTTTTGCAGTGGTATACTCCCGTTGCCATAGTATGCCTTTTCATCACTTTCATTGCAGGCTATTTTACCATGCAGATTGACATCAACTCCTATGACGATCCAAACGCAACGATTTTTCAAGAATATCAAAACGCACTCTTAGTCAATTACGGGCAAGCATTGATTTTGAAGCACATCTTTATTATTTCATTAGTAGCATTTGCAACCATTAACGGTGTTCTATTTAGAAAAAAACATAATCACCCTACTTTCAACCCCTTAATATGGGCAAAAATGGAAAGTGTTTTTGGTCTAATTGTATTTGGACTAACTGCTTTTATGGGTCAATCATGGCCGCCGCACCAAGTTTACAGTTTAATAAAAGACCAAGGAGCTTCTCCCCTTTTTAATGTCCTATATGACGGAGAAATAATAAATACGATACAGAACTCCAACGATATTAATGTTTTGAATGTTTCATTATCACTTGGTGTTGAAAGTATCATGTTATTCCTTCTAGGGTTATTATTTATGGTCTTAACCATAATTGCAGCTGCCAGAAAGTCTGCGTTATTTCCTTCTTTTCTTTCTTCTTTACTAATGGTTTTATCATTTTATTTAGGAATTATGACTGGAATTGTATAAATTACTTAACTTTTAGTAATAAAAATACATGCCTCTTTAAAAATCGTAGACAAATAATTAACAAGCTATTGACAACAGAATTGATGAAATTTTCGTGGAAATGACCCACGTGCTCCATCCGGATGAAAGCCCGGAAGAAGCTGCTCATCTGTTGAAACGACGGGTGAAACGAATGCTCGGTGTGAACGCCCGGGTCGGCATTGGACCGACCAAGGTGCTCGCCAAAATGGCCTGTGACCACTTTGCCAAAAAGACACCTGATGAAATATTTACTCTCTCTGCTGCCAACCTGCAGCAACAGCTGTGGCCCCGTTCTGTCGGTGATTTATTTGGCGTCGGCAGGAAAATGGAAGCACACCTTCGCAGCATGGGCATCCGCACGATCGGGCAGCTGGCTGCCTTTCCGCTGGAGCAGCTGAAAAAACGCTGGGGCATCAACGGCGAACTTATCTGGCATACGGCGTACGGACGGGATTCTTCACCGGTTGCCACCGACACCCATGTCCACCGTAAAGGAATCGGCCACCATATGACGCTGACGCGCGATTATTACAGCTGGGATGACATTCGTGTCGTCCTGCGTGAACTGAGCGAAGAAACAGCACGCCGGGTGCGGGCAGGCGGATACATAGGGTGCACGGTGTCAGCTGGAGCCGGCGGCCATGATTTTGATTTCCCAGCCGGCTTTCACCGTCAGGAGAAACTGTTGGATTATACGAACGATGGAACGGTCATTTATGAGGCGGTCTGCCGCTTATTCCATGAGCATTGGACTGGATTTCCCCTCCGCAGCGTCGGTATTACACTGGATCAGCTGATTCCCGATACGTTCCGCCAGCTTTCTTTGTTTTCTCCGCTTCAGGACAAAGAAAACCTGAACCACACCATTGATCATCTAAAACAACGCTTCGGCAGTGCCGCCGTCCTCCACGCTTCCTCCCTTACAGCGGCCGGGCAGGCTTTACTGCGGGCGCAGAAAATCGGCGGACATTACAAATAAAGAATACTGCGAAACATCCCTCTCCGGCATTTCTCCAGCATTTGAAAGATAACGCCGTCCTTCCAATACTTCCCGCTGCATAAACCGGATCCTTCTGCACAATCCTAAGCTTGATGAAAGGGGGAAGGCTCGTGAACCATGTCATAGCACTCGGCATTAAAGCCGTTCTTACATTCCTGATTCTCCTTGCTGTCCTGTTACCATCGGGGGGATATCCGTTCTGGAATACAGCCGGACTGGCCCTCATTGTGACAGGTACTGCCTACATCATCGGGGATTTATTTATATTAAAAGCGACAAATAATACCGTCTCCAGCATAGCTGATATCGGATTGTGCACATTAGTGATTTGGTTCGCCGGACCGTTTATTCTAAAAGGCCCTGTTCCTTTCATTGCAGCGCTCACTTCCGGGATTCTTATCGGAGCAGGAGAATGGCTTTTTCATAAATATGTTATCAATGCTGTTATTTCTAAAAATCCAAAAGTGTATTCTTGAAAGGAGCGTTTATCATTTTTTATCACAAAAAAGAACTTCAGTATCATGCAAAACCCGATAAACCGGATCCCGTTTACGCCAAAAAGCTCCAGGAAGTACTCGGAGGGCAGTTCGGAGAAATAACCGTAGCTATGCAGTACCTATTCCAGGGCTGGAACTGCCGGGGAAATGAAAAATACCGGGACATGCTGCTTGATATAGGAACCGAAGAAATGGCCCATGTCGAAATGCTGACGACCATGATTGCCCAGCTGCTGGATTCTGCACCGGTAGAAACCCAGGAAACTGCGGCCGAAGACCCTGTTTTGAAAGCAGTCATGGGTGGCATGAATCCCCAGCATATCATTGTTTCGGGGTTGGGAGCCCAACCGGCTGACAGTGCAGGCTATCCGTGGAATTCAAAATACACAATTGCAAGCGGTAACCTGCTGGCTGATTTCCGTGCTAATTTAAACGCCGAATCCCAAGGCAGACTGCAGGTCGTTCGTTTGTATGAATCCACCACCGACCAAGGTGTGAGAGACATGCTGTCTTTTTTGATCGCCAGAGATACGATGCACCAAAATCAATGGATGGCTGCCATAGAAGACTTGGAGCAGCAGCAGTCCGTTGTTGTCCCTTCCACTTTTCCAAAAGAAAAGGAAAAACAGGAAGTGGCCTATTCATTCATGAATTTTTCCGAAGGAACCGAAAGCCAAACCGGACGCTGGGCCGGCGGGACAAGCATGGATCAGCAAGGTACATTTGAATACGATGGGAACCCGCAGCCTATGGGACAGGTTCCTTTCCTGCATCCTGCTCCCCCTTATATTCATGATACCCCTCTTTCTACAGACCAACATGTGAATGAAAAGAACTCGCCTGGAGAAAATAATACGGGGCTGTAGAACCAATAACAGGAACTACTCTGAAAAGATGGGTTTTCTTCATCTTTTCAGACTTTTCTTATAGAGAAGGGAAAGAGTCTTCTGCATTACTAAGGAAAAGACTGTATTTCAGAAGAAGGAGGATGGTTTTTCATTGCAATCAAGAACTGACAAAGCAGAGGCTGATATTACCACCCATCTGAAAAATCCATATGACATTGTTCAGGGACTATTGGAAGATGCCACTACTGCTCTGGGGCTGAACGAAAATGTGTACCATTTACTGAAACAGCCGATGAGGATGCTTGAAGTTTCCATTCCTGTCCGTATGGATAGCGGGCGAATCGAGAATTTCACCGGATACCGCTCCCAGCATCTGGATATTCTCGGACCGACCAAAGGAGGCATCCGATTTCATCCTGATGTAAACGCGGACGAGGTCAAAGCGCTGTCTATCTGGATGTCTTTAAAGTCGGCTATTCTCAACCTGCCGTTTGGAGGGGGGAAAGGCGGCATCATCGTCGATCCGGATAAACTTTCCGAACGTGAACTGGAAACATTAAGCCGTACCTATATCGAAAAAATCACCCCCCTTATCGGTCCTCAAAAAGATATACCGGCACCTGACATAAATACAAGCCCGAGAGTAATGGGCTGGATGATTGATGAATACGACAAACTGCGCGGCCATAATATACCAGGAATGCTGACAGGCAAACCCGTTATTATCGGGGGTTCGGCGGGAAGACTGGCCGCCACAGGACGCGGGGTGGCAATTACTATTCAGGAAGCAGCTGCCTTCCTTGGCATGGAACTTGATGGAGCCACAGCAGCCCTGCAGGGATTTGGCAATGTCGGCAGCATGGCGGCTGAATTTTTATACCAGCTCGGGGTAAAAATTACCGGTATCACCAACGCCCACGGCGGCATCTATAACGCAAACGGGCTCGATATTCCAGACATACAGGAATTCGTCAAAAAAGGGAATAAGGTTCACACGTATCCCGGTGCCGAGTCTTTAACAAACGAAGACTTATTCGGACTTCCTGTCGACATTTTTATCCCGGCAGCCGTGGAAAATCAAATTACAAAAAATACTGCTCCAGCCATCCAGGCAAAAATAGTGGCAGAAGCTGCTAACGGACCAACCACACCGGAGGGCGATAAAATAATGGAGGAAAAAGACATTTTCGTCATCCCGGACATCTTGTGTAATGCCGGGGGGGTGACGGTCTCCTATTTCGAATGGGTCCAGAATGCAATGAATTACTACTGGAAAGAAGAAGAAGTCAATGCAAAGCTGACCGAAAAAATGAAAGAAGGATTTCAGAAGGTTCTCGACATACGCAGGGAGAAAGAAGTTCGGATGCGTCAGGCCGCCTATACTGCCGGTATTGGCCATATTACCAAAGCCTTCTATGCCCGCGGATGGATCGAAGAACCATATGACACATGACACAAAAAGACGGAGCCGGCGAAAAGTACCCGGCTCCGTCTTTTTGTGTTATACCATCTCCGCTTTTTCTTTTCATTTACTCCTCTTCCAAACGAATACCAATAAATTTCAGCTCCGTCATGTCTTCGAGCGCGTACTTTACTCCTTCTCTGCCGATACCACTCTGCTTGACTCCTCCGTATGGATGGTTATCCTGACGGTAGGTTGAAATGTCATTGATCCACACCCCGCCGGTTTCCAGTTGATCGGCTGTGCGGAACGCGCGGTTAATATCTGTTGTAAATACACCGGCCTGCAGCCCGTAAATAGAATCGTTTGCCAGTGAAACGGCCTCCTCCTCCGTTTCAAATGGAATGACCGATACAATCGGAGCAAATACTTCTTCGGCTGTGACTTTCATATTGGAGGTCACGTTTGTCATAATCGTCGGCTTCAGCATGGTTTTGTTCCAGCTTCCACCAGTCTGAACAATCGCACCTTTGGCTGCTGCATCTTCAATCCACTGATGGGCCCGCTTTGCTTCATTCTCGTTTATCATCGGGCCGATATCGGTCGTTTCCTCTGCTGGATTCCCGACGTTTAAGCTCTCGGTCTGTTGTACATACCGATCCAGAAACGTTTCGTATATTGTACGTTGGACGTAAATTCGCTGGGCGGAAATACAGACCTGTCCGGAAAACGCAAACGCTCCTTTAACGAGTGCCCCCACCGCATGGTCCAGATCGGCATCTTCAAAAATAAGATTAGGGGAGTTGGATCCAAGTTCCAGCGTCACTTTCTTGAAACCCGCCTCTTGCTGGATTGAACGCCCCACCGGCAGGCTTCCGGTGAACGTGATTTTCTGCACCCGGTCATCTCTGGTCAGCGGAACACCCGTCTCTTGTCCCGTACCGATAATCAAGTTCAGCACCCCTTTAGGAAGTCCCGCCTCCTGCAGCAGCTGTACCAGCTTATACGCAGACACCGGTGTTTTTTCTGCCGGCTTATAAACGACAGTATTTCCCGCAGCCAGAGCAGGGGCGATTTTATGCAGCGACAGATTTAACGGGAAATTAAACGGCGTAATGGCTCCGACTACACCAATCGGCTCCCGCTTTACAAATCCTTTGCGGCCGGATCCCCCGACCGCTGCGTCCATCGGAAGCACTTCACCGGTCATGTGTTTCGTCTTTTCCGAAGCGAAGCGGAGTACCTGAATGGATCGATCTATTTCTGCTCTGCTGTGGCGGATCGGTTTTCCGGCTTCAAGCATAATCACTTCCGCAAATGATTCGGACCTTTCCTCCAGAAGATCAGCAGCGCGGCGGAGAATGTCAGCCCTTTCATGAGCGGCCATCTGCTTCATGACAGTATGGAACGTATCTTTGCTGTTCTGCACCGCTTCTTTTACATCCTGCTCGTCTGCAGGAAGCAGCTCGGCCACATATTCCTCATTGTATGGGTTTTTTACATACATTGCCGGCTGGTTGGATTTCATTCTCTCTATGCCGTCAATGATTGATCCAATCCTCATTTACCATGTCCTCCCTAACAAAGGATATCTCCAAGTTTTTCAGTCAGTTTCATGTTCTCACCGTAATCGACCGGACAATCAATCAGTACCGGCTTCTGCAGGGAAACAGCTTCCTTCAGAGCAGGCTTTAGATCTTTTGGATGATTGATACCATATGCTTGTAGTCCGTAAGCCCGGGCGAGTTCGATAAAATCCGGATTGCCAAAAGAAATATGGGAAGTACGCTCAAAATGACGTTTTTGATGCCATTCAATTAAGCCGTAGCCGTTGTCTCTCCATAATAAAATGATGACCAGCAGATTTAAGCGCACAGCAGTTTCCAGTTCTGCTCCTGTCATCTGAAAACCGCCGTCTCCACAGACCGCAACAACCGTCCGGTCCGGGCGGACCATTTTAGCCGCGACAGCTCCCGGTACAGCAACCCCCATCGAAGCAAGACCATTCGAAATAAGACATGTATTGGGCCGGGAGGTATGATACATCCGGGCCATCCACATTTTGTGTGCTCCCACATCAGAAATAACAATGTCCCCTTCGTCTAAAACGTTCCGCAGGTCAGCAATGATTTTCTGTGGTTTAACCGGGAAATCCTCACTCTCCTGAAACGAGGATAACTCCTCAAGAGCCTGGGTACGTACATTTTTCACCCAATCGATATCTCTTGTTCGAGAAGACAGAGACTGAGCAAGAGTTGTCAGGTTCCTCCGGATACAACCGGTAACCTGAACGGCTGCCGGATAGTACGCATCTACTTCTGCCTCCTTTCCGTCTACATGCAAAATTGGTGTCCGGCCGTCAGGGTTCCAGTTTTTGGGCGGGTATTCCGCCATATCAAAGCCGACGGTGATAATCAGATCGGCTTCTCTGAATCCACACGTGATATAATCATTTCCGCTCAACCCGGCCGTGAGCAGATTTCTTTCGTGATCGCGCGGCAGAGCCCCTTTTCCCATAAACGTATGCACGACAGGGATATGCTGCTTTTCAACGAGTTCAAGAAGTTCCTTTGCCGCACCGGCTCTGGCCACACCGTTGCCGGCAAGAATTAAGGGATGATCCGAACGGTGGATGATCTCGAGTGCTTCGTTCATATTCTGTTCTGACGCTTTCATTTTTGCAGCCGATCGAACGGGCAGTGGAGAACCCTCTGCTTCCATCCCGGCCACATCTTCGGGAAGGTCAATATGAACCGCTCCCGGCTTTTCCCCCGTACTCTGTTCCACCGCTTTTTGAACAATCTCCGGAATGGTATCGGGTGATTTCACCTGCGTATTCCATTTGGTCACCGGCTTATACATCGAGACCAGATCATAATGCTGATGCGATATTTTATGATGCCTGTCAAGTCCCGCCTGCCCCGTTATGGCAATCAGCGGACTGTTATCCATATTCGCATTGGCGACCCCGGTCATTAAGTTAGTGGCTCCGGGACCAAGCGTCGCCAGACACGCTGCCGGCTTCCCGGTTAAACGCCCGTAGGTTCCCGCCATAAAAGCAGCTCCGGTTTCGTGCCTGGTCACAATAAACTCAATCCGGGAGTCCATCAGCGCATCCATTACATCAATATTCTCCTCCCCCGGTACACCAAACATATATTCCACTCCCTCGTTTTCGAGGCATGCAAGAAGCAGTTCCGCTGTTTTCACATCGTCCATCCTTTCCAGTTCATATTATTATGGTAGTTTCTGCAGAAATATATATTTTAAACATCACGGCAGAGATGGATACTGCCATTTTGATGTTTTTTTCAGGAAAGTTTCTAGTATAATGAAGATGATATTCCAACACGAACGGAGGATACGTTGTGAATCGTCAAGACTTAATTGCACCGGAAACATACAATATTACGGATGACCTGGAGAAATTCTCCGGGGAGGATACAAGAACAGCAATACGTTGGATGGATGAAAATGGAGAAAGAAGAGATATGTCTTACGCAGCATTGGTTCAACAAACGAATCAGTATGCCAATGCTCTTCTCGAGCAGGGACTTCAGAAAGGAGACCGTATGCTGCTCATGTTTCCACGGATGCCGGAAGCATACGTGATTCATCTTGCCTGCCTGAAAGCTGGCATCATCGCCGTTCCCTGCTCTGCTATGCTTCGTGCCAAAGACCTTGTGTACCGTGTTCAGCATGCAGAAGCAAAGGGCATTGCCGCTTTCTATAACGTGACGGAAGAAATGGACAGCATTACAGAATCACTCCCGTCACTTGAGTACAAGTTTGTACTCGGCGGGGAAAAAGAAGGCTGGCAGACGTTTGAACAGCTGGCGGAGAAGCATTCAGAAACATACCACGGTGAAAAAACGAAACGGGAGGATATCGCATTTCTCTCCTATACATCCGGGACGACCGGTCATCCTAAAGCGGTAGTGCATACCCACGGATGGGCTTATGCGCACGTTCGTACGGCAGCCAGGGAATGGCTTGATGTCCGGGAAGGAGATGTCGTCTGGGCGACTGCCGCCCCCGGCTGGCAGAAGTGGATCTGGAGTCCGCTGCTCTCTACCATCACTCTCGGAGCTACCGCCTTTGTCTACCACGGCCGATTTGACCCCAAAACGTATCTTGAACTGCTTCAGAATGAAGGAGTCAATGCTCTTTGCTGCACCCCGACAGAATACAGGTTGATGGCAAAAGTTGAAGAACTTGAGCGTTACGATCTAAGTGCACTGCGCAGTACGGTCTCCGCGGGCGAGCCTCTGAACCGGCAGGTCATTGAAACATTTAAAAAGGCCTTTAACGCGGACGTCCGGGATGGATACGGGCAGACTGAAAACACCCTGCTCGTCGGGACGTTAACCGGAATGGAAATTAAGCCGGGGTCGATGGGAAGACCAACACCTGGAAATCCAGTCGATATTATTGATGAAAACGGTGATCCGGTGCCTGCAGGAGAAGCCGGTGACATTGCGGTATATAAAGACTGCCCTGCACTATTTAAGGAATATTTCAAAGAACCGGAGCGCACCGCAGACACTTTCCGGGGAGATTGGTATCTCACCGGGGACCGGGCGTACAGAGATGAGGACGGGTATTTCTGGTTTGAAGGACGAAGCGATGATATTATTATCAGCTCCGGCTACACCATCGGGCCGTTCGAAGTGGAAGATGCCCTGAACTCGCACGAAGCTGTTAAAGAATGTGCCGTTACTGCCAGCCCGGACGAAATCCGCGGGAACGTCGTCAAGGCGTTTGTCGTGTTGAAAGAACAGCCTGCCCCGGGAACAGAAGAAAACTTGAAAAAAGAACTGCAGAACCACACGAAAGAATTAACCGCTCCATACAAATATCCACGCAGGGTTCAGTTTGTCGACGAACTGCCGAAAACAAATACCGGCAAAATCCGCCGCATCGATCTGCGCCGGAAGGATCCGGATCGGAATTAAAATAAAAGCTGCTCCTTTCATTCAGGAGCAGCTTTTATTTTTATGTTGCGCTGTTCATCGTGTCGATCCATTTATCGAAAGCTTCAAGTGCCTCATACAGTTTGGTTTTTGTACGTTCATCCTGAAGCTCGCCGGTTTCATCGAGCTTATTTGGAACTTTGCCGATATAGAGTTCCGGCTGCTGAAGGACAAAAGATCCGGCTGCAGCCAGTGTCTGTTTCACCTGTGCCTGGGAAAAAGCCGTCCCGAGCGGAGTCGGGGAAGCACCGAGCACATACACCGGCTTCTCATCGAGCACGTTTCTATTGCTCACACTCGCTGCCCAGTCGAGTGCATTTTTTAGTACCCCCGGCATGCCGTGGCTGTATTCAGGCGTCACAATAAGAAAACCGTCCGCTTCCTTGACAGCATCCTTGAAATCCTCTACCGCTTCCGGGTCACCGTTTTCCTCCAGATCTGCGTTGAAAAGAGGGATATGCTTCAGGTTAAAAATCGAAATATCCATTCCTTCCGGCGGATGTTGAGACATTTCCCGAAGGATGCTGCGATTAAAAGAATTCTGCCTGAGACTTCCTGCAATCCCCACTATGTTCTTATTATCTGTTGTCATCGTCGGCCTCCTCTGTTCCTTTATTACTCAGCGTACCATATCCATAAAAAAGATAAAAAGGCACAGAGTGGGCATTTTTTTATGTTACATCTGTTTCCAATCTGATATATTAGCTGTATCCTTCATCTTTAAAATGAAAAAAAGAATATGTTCAGTGATGGCTTCATCGCACGTTAAAGGGGAGAATGTTAATGAATGTACAAGAGATACTCGGAACAATCAGTGATTTTGTCTGGGGACCGCCGTTTTTAATTCTACTCGTCGGTACCGGCATTTTTCTTACAGTGCGGCTTGGATTCCTGCAGATTTCCATGCTTCCATACGCACTGAAACTCGTTTTTCGGAAAAAAGATCAATCATCCGAAGGCGATATTTCCCACTTTCAGTCTTTGATGACGGCTCTTGCTGCAACCGTAGGCACCGGAAACATTGCCGGAGTGGCGACCGCCGTTGTGGTAGGCGGTCCCGGTGCGGTACTTTGGATGTGGGTGTCCGCCCTGTTCGGTATGGCGACCAAATACGCTGAGGCGATTCTCGCCGTCAAATACCGGATAAAAGACGACAACGGAGAGATGGCGGGCGGACCGATGTATTATATTGAAAAAGGACTCGGCTGGAAATGGCTTGCGGTATTATTTGCGGTTTTTGCCATAGGGGCATCGTTTGGAATCGGCAACACCGTTCAAGTGAACTCCGTAGCAGAGGTTCTTCAGTCCAATTGGGGTTTTCCTGATTTGGCTACCGGGATTATATTAATGATCCTTGTAGGAATTGTTATTATTGGAGGGATCAAGACGATTGGTAAAGTTGTCTCGATCATCGTTCCATTCATGGCAGTGCTGTATGTAGCAGCCGGTCTTGGGATCATCCTATTTCACTTGGAGGCCGTCCCTGCAGCCGTTGGTTTGATACTATCAGACGCCTTTACCGGTCAGGCAGCAGCCGGCGGAGCAATCGGAGTAGTGATTCAGATGGGGGTGGCCCGGGGCGTGTTTTCAAACGAAGCGGGACTTGGGTCCGCCCCCATCGCAGCCGCCTCTGCTAAAACAGATTATCCGGGACGGCAGGCTCTCGTTTCTATGACTCAGGTGTTTATCGATACGATTGTCATCTGCTCGATAACCGGCATTGCCCTTGTCATGGGAGGACTTTATCAAGGTCTGGGATCGGATGTGGAAGGCGCAGCGCTTACATCAGCCACGTTCGAATCCTTTCTCGGGCCGGCGGGCTCTCTCATTGTGTCCATCGGACTGATTTTTTTCTGTTATTCCACGATACTCGGCTGGTCATATTACGGAGAGCGCTGCATCTACTACCTTACCAAAAAGCCTGTTTCAATCCTCACGTACCGGCTCGTGTTCACGGCTGCCATTTTAGCCGGAGCCGTGCTTAATCTGGAGACCGTCTGGGCGATCGCGGACGTGATGAACGGATTGATGGCCGCTCCCAACCTGATCGGACTGCTCGGACTATCCGGCATTGTGGTGGCAGAAACCACCCATTTTCTGAAAGTAAAACGGCAGGAAGAGAGCGCATCCCGGCAGTAAACGCAGCACAACAAGCTCCCGCCTATCTTTCATGATAAGCGGGAGCTTGTTTTGGCAGAAACTTTTCTTCCCACCCGGTAGTTCTCTCCTGACCTGATTATACAACTTTATTGGAAACCGTATCTCCTCGCAGACCTTCCAGAATATGATCAGCTGTCATTTCGGCCATTTTCTGTCTGGTGTCCTCACTGGCACTGCCGATGTGAGGAAGAGCGGTGACATTGGGGAGAGTGAGAAGCGGGTGATCGGCGCCAATCGGCTCCTTTTCAAACACATCAAGACCGGCGGCGCGGATCTCACCTGCCTGCAGTGCTTCATAAAGCGCCGTTTCATCCACCACTGCTCCGCGCGAGGTGTTTATAAGAACCGCATTTTTTTTCATTTTCTGCAGGGCATTCCCGTCAATCAAATGATGGGTTTCTTTTGTATATGGCGTCTGTACGCATACAAAATCGCTGGTGGTTAAAAGCTCATCCATACCGGCATACGAGGCACCAAGCGACTCCTCGACATCAGGTTTTGGGGAGCGGTTGTGATACACGATGTCCATGTTAAAGCCTGAAGCGCGTCTGGCCACGGCCTCCCCGATACGCCCCATACCGATGATTCCAATCCTGGCATGGTGAATGTCCCGGCCGGTCAAAAAGAAAGGTGCCCAGGCTCCCCATTCATTGTTTCTAATGACATCTATTCCTTCCGCGATCCTTCTGGCAGACGCCATCAACAGTGCAAATGTTAAATCAGCGGTCGTTTCTGTCAGAACATCTGGTGTGTGTGCCACCTGGATCCCCTTATCCGCCGCGGTCTGAATATCGATGTTATTATAGCCGACAGCCATCGTCGCAATGACCTTTAAGTGTTCGGCCTTGTTCAGCATCTCGTTATCGATGTTGTCAGAGACATTGCAAAAAAGAGCGTCGGCATGTTTTATTTCTTCTTCCAGCCGGCCCTTTGATACCGGGATATCTTCATACTCCCACATCGAAACGCGGCATGATGCTTCCAGCCGTGCTTTGATATCTTCAGGCATGCGTCTTGTGATGAATACATAAGGCTCGTCCATGAACGTTCCCCACTTTCTCCAAGATTTTCAATACCTTCATCATAATATAAAAGAGTACGGGACAAAAGAAAAACAGGCGGAGGAAAACGCGAATGTTTTACGGCACTGTTCAGTAGTAAATCAGCGGAGTCAACATGCGTTGTCTCCTGCTTAGGACAGCTTGAGCCGCGGGCACCCCGCAGAATGTGCGGTCAGATCGGCGACCGCACGTAATGTACTTCCACAGGATAATGACGTTTACGAGTGCGCGGAACCACCTAAAGTGCTTTCGGAATCATTCATAGTGACGTTTATGGGCGCACCTGGTACTCTAAAGTGCCTCTGACGATGCGCCTAACGACGTTTACGGGTGCGCAGAACTCTCTAAAGTGCCTTGGGACTATTCATCTCTCCTTTCACGCAGCGACACGGGCTTTTGCTGCTTCGGAACGTGCGTTTTCCCGCTGAACGCAGCCTCGATCCGCTCATGATGACGTTTGCGGGGGCACAGAACTCTCTAAAGTGCTTTATGAATCATTCATAATGACGTTTAAGAGCACACCGGACTCTCTAAAGTGCCTCTGGCGACATGCCTAACGACGTTTGAGAGCCTGCGTGATACCCTGAAGTGCCTTGGGACTCATTTCCAACGAACGTCCGTCCACCCAACCTGAACGCAACAAACAAATGCCTTTATTTTTCTGCATTCGTACTGACGGAATTGGTCTCTTATTCTCCGTTATACCGGCTGGCATCATGATACCCTCGCGGAGCAGTTCAGGTGTGATATCGATTCCTCCGGCAAACGGAGCCTGGAACGTCCGGAATCCGCCGGATTCAACAAGCAGCTGATACGGCAGGACCGCGCCCGCGAGCCCTGGCGAATCGATGCCGCCCTTGTACTCCGGAGTGAAAGCGAAGTATGTTGGCGCAGCGGTGTATCTCCAAAACGAAGAATACCGAATGATTTTTTAATCATTCGGCATTCTCCGTTTCTTACAAAGGTTTTGTTCCAGTCTCAACGACGCTTACGATAATCTGAAACGGCTGACTTCTTCCTGCAGTTCCCGGGCCATCGAACTGAGATCCTCCGAGGAACTGGATATTTCCTCCATTGCCGCAAGCTGTTCTTCTGTTCCCGCTGCAACATTCTGAACGCTTCCTGCATTGGTAGCTGCAGCGTCACTCATCTCTTCTACAGCTTTGTTTACTGTCGTGGAATTGACAGACATATTGGAGGATAAGTCAGAAACGTACTTCAGACGGCTTCCGACTTCCTCTATCGAGCTTTTGATCGTCTCAAAAGATTCTCCGGCTCTATTTACCAGTGCCACACCTTCCTGCGATTCATCTGCTCCTTTTTCCATTTTTTCTACGGCTGTTTGCGTTTCGTTTTGAATGGCTTTAATCTGTGAGGTGATTTTTGCGGCGGACTGGTTTGATTCCTCAGCCAGTTTTCGCACCTCATCGGCTACAACAGCAAACCCTTTTCCATGTTCACCGGCTCTGGCTGCCTCAATTGCCGCATTCAGCGCAAGTAAATTGGTCTGCTCTGAGATATCGGTTATCGTCCCAATAATCGTTCCGATTTCTCTCGAACGTTCGCCAAGTTTTTTGATCGTCTCGGTTGTTTCCTGAGCCACATTGTTAATGATCGTCATTTGTTCGGATGATTGTGCAATTTCTTCTTTTCCTTTTTCCGCGGCTTCTTCTGTTTCCCTGGCTTTTTCTGACACGTCAACAGAAGCGGAAGCCACCTTGTCAATATCCTGTCGCAGCTGCTCCATGACAGCTGAACTTTCGGAAGCCTTGCCTTTGGTATAATCCGTCTGCTCGGACACTTCCTGTATCGTAGACGCGATTTCATTGGTGGAGGCCGATGTCTCTTCAGAACTGGCTGAAAGCTGCTCCGAGGAAGCAGCCACTCTCTCAGCAGCAGATGTCGTCTGAACGAGAAGGCCGCGAAGATTATCTGCCATCTCATTAAAATTGCGGGCCAGCTGCCCAATCTCATCTTTCGATTTTGTTTGAATGTTTTCCACCGTAAGGTCGCCTTCGGACAAGACTTTTGCTTTGGTTGAAATCTGACGAATCGGTTTTGATATTTTTCCGGACATAATGAGTGCAATGACAAGACCAATAATGGTAATACCGGCCCCGGTTGCGATGGTAATCCAGAGCAGACGATCGGCTTGGGTATCAAGCAGTGCTGCGTTGATATCAACAGAGGCCTGTTCCATCGAAATCATCCGCTGCAGGCTTTCTTTAATTTCCATTCCCTTAGGCATCAAATCGTCGGTCAGGGTGGACTCCGCGTACTCTTTCATCCCGCTGTCGTGCCGGTCAAATACATCCTTTCGCACCGATGCTTCCCAATTCTGGGACGCCGTGATGATAGAATCAAGCCGGCGCTGCTCTACCTGACCTTTCAGACTTTCTTCCAGTTCTTTGGAATTTTCGGTCAGTTCATTAAATTGTTCTTTGTACGTATTATCATCTGTGAGAATATAAGCGCTCACGGCAGACTGGCGTTCTGCAATGTTGTAAGCCAAACTCTCATAGGTCTGAATTTTTTTCATGTCATCATTGATAACGCTGCCAATTTTATCATTCATATCCTGGACAGACACAAACATAAATCCCGCATACGCGAGCAGCAGCACAAGAATAAATGAAAATATCCCCATTAACTTCGCCCGAATCGATTTCAAATACATCCCCTTCTTTCCTATTAAGTACTTCAAGCACAAGACTTTTTGCTTATATATTTTTTTATCGGCTTATACCTTGTGTTTCTTAATGTTTTTTTCGATGTATTTTGAAAAAAATACGCGGAATACTTTTCTTTCGACTGAATTTTTTCTATCCTGAGAATAGAACTATTTTACTTGCAGACATGCATGTAACACACACTGACTAGAAAACAGGAGGAACGACCATGGAGTACAGAATCGAAAAAGATACCCTCGGTGAAATGCAGGTTCCAGCCGATAAGTACTGGGGAGCGCAGACGCAGCGCAGCCTTGAAAATTTTAAAATCGGCAGGGAGACGATGCCGATTGAAGTAGTTCACGCGTTTGCTGTTTTGAAAAAATCGGCAGCTCTTGCCAATAAACGTCTTGAAGTCATCGAACCGGAAAAAGCCGAGGCGATCTCTGAGGCGGCAGATGAGGTGATCAGCGGGGATCTGGATGAACATTTTCCGCTTGTTGTCTGGCAGACCGGAAGCGGCACCCAGTCGAATATGAACATGAATGAAGTACTGGCGCGCCGGGGAACGGAAATCCTAAAAGAAAAAGGAAGCAGTGCCTCCATCCATCCAAACGATGATGTCAACCGTTCGCAAAGCTCCAACGATACCTTTCCGACCGCTATGCATATTGCCGCGGTACAGAAGGTGGAACATACTCTGCTGCCTGCGCTGCATACATTAAAATCCACCTTTGATGAAAAAATGCACACCTTCGACAGCGTCATCAAAATCGGGCGCACCCACCTTCAGGATGCCACCCCGCTTACACTGGGACAGGAAATCAGCGGATGGCACCGGATGCTCGAAAAGAGCGGGCAGATGATTCAGGAAAGCACTGCCCATGTAAAAGACCTGGCTATCGGCGGTACAGCGGTCGGTACCGGCATTAATGCCCATCCTTCTTTCGGTGACTATACCGCAGAAGAAATCACGAAAGTAACCGGCATCACATTCCGCTCCGCCCCTAATAAGTTCCACTCTTTGACGAGTCATGATGAGATCAGCTACGCGCACGGGGCTTTAAAAGGACTGGCTGCTGACTTGATGAAAATTGCAAACGATGTGCGCTGGCTTGCAAGCGGACCGCGCAGCGGCATTGGTGAAATCACCATCCCCGCCAATGAGCCGGGAAGTTCCATCATGCCGGGTAAAGTCAATCCAACACAGGCAGAAGCGACAACCATGGCCGCCACCCAGGTTATGGGAAATGACGCGGCAGTCGGCATTGCGGCCAGCCAGGGGAATTTTGAACTGAATGTATTTAAACCGGTTATTATCTACAACTTCCTGCAGTCTTCGTATCTTCTGGCTGATGCCATGACTTCCTTTAATGAGAAGTGCGCGGTCGGTATTGAACCGAATCAGGAGAAGATTGATGATCATCTCCGCAATTCCTTGATGCTTGTCACCGCCCTCAATCCGCATATTGGATATGAGAATGCGGCGAAAATCGCAAAAACTGCTCACGAAAAAGGCCAGACGCTGAAAGAAGCAGTCCTTGAAAGCGGTATGCTGTCCGAAGAACAATTTGATGAAATCGTCGATCCTTCCAAAATGGTATCTCCGAAAGAATAAACAAAAAGCGCTCGAGGAACTGTTCCCCGAGCGCTTTTTATTTTCCATACTTTACGATTCATCGAACGTATAGCGGACGACGTATTTGTTTGACTTTAGTTTGCGGATTTCAACAAGCGGCCCGAGTTCATATCCGTTGCTCCAGTTATCTTCCAGTTTGGC
This sequence comes from Salibacterium qingdaonense, assembly GCF_900114715.1. Classification (GTDB taxonomy): domain Bacteria; phylum Bacillota; class Bacilli; order Bacillales; family Marinococcaceae; genus Salibacterium; species Salibacterium qingdaonense. Next base: position 86,600 of record NZ_FOTY01000002.1, on the reverse strand, counting down.
TTTCAGGCAGCCCGCCTGGAACTTGGAGCGGAACGTTTCTTTCCAATAGATCCAACGAGGTTGTGCTGCATTCACAAACATCCTGCTCCTTCTTTTGATCTTCGTTTCTATTTTATCCCATTACCGGGGAAAAATCACGTCATACAGCAAGTTTTTTTCGTTTATTTCGCCCCGGCTAAAAAGAAACTGTCCTTTAAGGGACAGTTTGCATCTTATTCTATTGTTTAACCGATTAGTTCTTCATCTTCCCGCTTTTTTATTTTATCATTGCTTTGGCTTTCATCGCGGTCTCTCATCCGGTGAGCCAGTCTTGCGGATGCGTTGGAAGCAACACTTGCTACAAGATCATCGAGAAACGTGTGTACTTCTTTTTCTTTACCGTCAAGCTCTTTAATAACACCGGATTTTTCTTTATCAAGATAGCCGAATGTCGTCACGGCAATGCTTCCAAAACCAAACACGGAACCGAGCGCAATCGTCTCATCCACGCCGAACAATCCTTCATCTGTATCGACCAGTGTTTGAAGCGGCTCGGACAATTGATTATTTTCAGCCAGTTTGTCCAGTTCAATGCCAACCAGAATGGCGTGCTGGATTTCCCGCTTGCCTAAAACAGCATCCGCGCTTTCATAACAATCGTCCATTGTCAGGTTTGGAGCGTATTTCGCCTGCATTTCATATACAATATCAGCGATGCTTTCTATCGTGACACCTCTTTCTTTCAGGGCATCACGGGCGGCTTTTTCTACAACATCGCTTGCTACGGGTTTTTTCATTTTAAATTCCCCCTTACTTTTAATTTTATCATATGCACAGGAAGGCTGTATGATTTCTGTTTAACAGGTTCTCTTAGTTGAACTTCGTTCTGCCCCGTGTTACGCTCTATATCTATAAAATGTCTTGAAAGGAAGCCCTGCCTTGAATGGAACAATGAAAGCTTTACCCTTTTACAGCAGTCTCCTCGATCATACTTTTGAACTTCCTGTTTATCTCCCGCCCTATTACAGTCCGTTATATACATACCACCTGGCCATCACCCAGGACGGCCGGGATTATTTTCAACTCGGTAAGATTGGAAGAAAAATAGAAGCATCTATAGAGCAGGGAGCGGAACAGACTATCGTAGTCGGTATCCCCTATCCTGACAAAATGAAGCGCAGGCAGTGGTATCATCCTGATGGCAGCAGCGTCCGGAATTATATGGTGTTCCTGGCGTCTGAACTCCTGCCATTTCTGGAACAGACGTATTCGACGTATGGCCTCCCATACGGACGGATATTAATGGGTGATTCTCTCGGAGGAACCATTTCTCTGCTGACGGCTCTGCATTATCCGAACACATTTGCACGTGTTATCATGCATTCTCCTTTTGTTAATGACGATGTTTTACAGACCATATCCCAAAATGATGCCTGGAAATCATTTGACATCTACCATACCATAGGAACCGGGGAAACAGATGTACATACAACAGACGGTAAAATCGTTGATTTTCTCACGCCAAACCGAAAGCTGTTTCACCATTTCCGGAAGGAAAACAGACATTACTATTATGATGAACTGGATGGAGCGCATAACTGGGCGGTTTGGGAAAAAGATCTGCCCCGGGCTTTACGTTTTATGCTCCAACATGATACTGGAAAGGAATGATCCCGATGATAACTGTATTTCAGGTGCAGGATGACAAACAACAGCAGGATGCGTACCATGTCCGCTTCCAGGTATTCGTGCACGAACAAAACGTGCCCGAAGAGATGGAAATGGATGAATATGACGAAACAGGTTACCACTTCACGGCGTACGATGATCATCTTCCGGTCGGTGCCGGGCGTCTTCGTTTTGTGGACAACGTTGGAAAAGCAGAACGTGTCTGCGTTCTCTCTTCTTACCGCTCCACCGGCACCGGTAGAGCTATTATGGAAAAAATGGAACAGACCGCCAAGAACAACGGAGCCTCCGGTATGAAATTGAACGCCCAGATCAGCGCAGCTGATTTTTACAAAAAACTCGGTTATACAGTTACTTCCGGGGAGTTTTACGATGCCGGCATGCCCCACGTTGAGATGAAAAAAACATGGACATGATCACTTCCCAAAATAAAAAGCAGCTTCAGGAAAAACTGAAGCTGCTTTTTATGCCTGAAAATCCAGGCGTTCTCCAATGCCATACAGTTCCTGTTCTATTTCTTTTCGTTTATTCATGACGGCTGTCTCTTCATAATGATGGATGTCATTTCTTTCATTCTTATCCTGAAATTGCGTCATGACGGCTTCCTGTACCCGGTCCACTCTGGGTACTGCCGGTGCCTGTTCTGCTCGGCGGCTTTCATAATTCACGGCGGTCTCATTATTCACAGGTGCAATATAACCCATTTTATCACCTCTCCGCTTTTACTCCGCTCATCATCTTTTGCTTTCTTTATTCTTTATATACCCGAAATTTATATTTTTAATCTTATTCCTTCAATAAAAACGCCCATTTATCATAAAATCCTCTATTTTCATACACCATTTGCGGGCTGTAGATATATGATGATAAGGAAAAGACAGCTAAAGGAGTGAATGTAATGGGATGCAGAAAACACGATGAGACTGCAGGCAGCTGCGTCTGCGATGCGGTTGCGGCCATCAAGAATGCTCAGGATCAGGTTGACAACAATGGTGGCAACTGCCGTAACAAATGCTTCGACAGCTTATTAAGTCCTGCCGGCAATAACAACGGGCTGGATACAGTTCCATTCCTTCTTCAAACAAAAACAGGCGAATATTTTTCCTCTGTCGGAGCGGTAGGCAGAAACGACTGCTTCCAAACCACTTTCTTCCGTGTGGAAAAAATTGATGAGGACAACTGCTGCGCTACCCTCTCTCTTCTTCGTCCTGATAGTGAACTGGAATTCAACAAGTGCTGCGTAGACCCTACTTCGTTATGCGAAGTGGAAGAACTCGAGCGCACCCGCTACTGCATCGAAGTAGATCTCGATTGCTTCTGCGCGATTCAGTGCTTGGATCCAAATCTTGTCGGCGACATCGATCACCACTGCAAATAGGGTAAGGGTAAACGCAAAATCAGCCGGTATAATCCGGCTGATTTTTTTATAGACTGATGATACGCATGTGGACGATATCTTTTACCTGTATGACGTTTTCTTCAAAACTTCTCCGGTCCCTGAATGTTATTTTTTCTTTTGTGGAGTCAAGGATATCTCCATGGAAGTACTGTTCATTGGTTTCACACGCCACCACCGGGTGAAGAAAGTGGGGAAGGGTTTCTATATAATGCAGAAGATCCCGGACTGTCTGCTCGGAGCTGTCGCTTTCTACTTCCAATAGGTTCTCCGGTATTTCTTCTTCATCAGGGGGATCGTCGTTCTTTTGTTCTTCTTCCGCTTTTTTGGAGCGGTTGTTTTTGCGGACACCGTTTTTTCTCCGTTTTCCCGTTCCCGCGTTTTTTTTAATGGAAACGGTCTGTCCAGGCCCGGACAATGAGGTAAATGCAGGTTGTTCGATGTAATATAACGGCCCGGTTTCCTTTTTCTGTCCATGCTCTTCCTGTTCCATTCCATCCATCCCCCTCTGCAAACAAAAGTCTTTTTCCTACTTCCACTATATGCATGTGTTTTTTATTCATTCCTGCAACAGTTCCATTTTTTCATTCGATCTTTTTTATTTAATGGATATAGACATTAAAAAAGAGCCCCGGTCCATCTTGAATGGAATCCGGAGCTCTTTTTTTGAGCAGCTTCGTTTCTAGCAAACGTAAGCGGACCCAACGATCACGAGCAGGATGAACAGAACAACGATAAGCGTGAAACTGTTGTTAAAACCGTGGGACATCAGCTATTCCTCCCTTTCAAGGAAGATTGAGATATGCCTCTCACCATAGCTGTATGCACAGGGAAGGCTTTTGTTCAAGATTCATCCGGAATCAAACATATGCCCATGTTTTGTTTTTTATTTTACTTCCGCTGTCTGTTTCTCTCCCTTTTTCATATAGCCCTTCGTTTCCATATGAATGCTTTGACCCTCAGATAGATTGGTGAAGACAATCGGTGTGATGGTTGAAGCTGCATTTTCTTCAATCTTTTGAAGATCGGCAGTCACAAGAGCCTGTCCCTGCTTGACTTCATCTCCTTCTTCTACATGCACATCGAATCCTTCCCCTTTCATGTTGACGGTATCAAGCCCGATATGAACGAGGATTTCAAGACCTTCTGCTGTCTTTATACCGACAGCGTGTTTTGTCGGAAACACATTGTGAATCGTACCATCGACCGGGGAGACAAACTCTCCGTTTTCCGGCTTCACGGCGAAACCGTCTCCCATCATTTTTCCTGAGAATACATCATCCGGCACGTCTTCCATGTTCACAATTTCACCGTCCGCGATACCACCTATTACAATAGAGGAATCTTCCCCAATCTGCACGGCAGGCTCAGCTTCTTTTTGCGGATCGAGTTCAGGTGATTCGTCGGTTGGGGCAGCAGGAGCACGGCCTTCGATAATATCCTGCATTTGTGATTTCAGCGCGTCGGACTGTGTGCCGAAGATAGCCTGCACATTATTGCCGACTTCCATCACCCCGGATGCTCCAAGTTTTTGCAGTCGTTTTTTGTCGACACTGCTTTTGTCGTTAACGGTAATACGGAGTCTTGTAATGCAGGCATCAAGATGATCCAGGTTCTCTTTACCGCCAAAAGCTTCAAGTACATTATACGGCAGCTCGCCGGCGCTTGAAGAACCGGATTGTTGGTCATTCTCATCTTCGTCATCATCTTCACGTCCCGGTGTCATTAAGTTGAACTTCGTAATCGCAAACCGGAAGATAACGTAATACACAACAAAGAGGATCAATCCGACCCAGATTACGTGCCACCACGGTGTAGTGTTCGGTATAATACCGAACAGGAAGAAGTCGATGACACCGCCGGAGAACGTCTGACCGATTTTAACGTCCAGCAGGTGCATCGCCACAAACGAAAATCCTGCCAAAATCGCGTGGATTCCAAAAAGAACCGGCGCGACGAATAGAAAGCTGAACGAAAGCGGCTCTGTAATTCCTGTCAAAAACGATGTCAAAGCAGCTGATCCCATGATACCTGCTACATATTTTTTCTTGGCTGCTTTTGCACAGTGATAAATCGCAAGCGCAGCACCCGGAAGGCCAAACATCATGAACGGAAAACGTCCTACCATAAACGTGCCCGCTGTAAATTCTTCCACTCCGTCTTGATACTGTGCAAAGAAGATCTGCTGGTCTCCAGTAATGGTTTGACCCGCTTCATTAACGTACGATCCAAATTCATACCAGAACGGGTTATAAAACACATGGTGCAGCCCAAACGGTATCAAAGCCCGTTCAATGACACCGAAAATGAAAACGGAAATCGTCGTATTCGATTCAGTTACGACATGGGACATGTTGTTCAAGAAACCCTGGACCGGCGGCCATACAACTGTTAATGCCGCCCCTATAATCAAACCTCCAAATGCCGTAGCAATCGGTACAAATCGCTTTCCTGCAAAGAATCCCAGGTACTGAGGCAATTGAATATTATAATAGCGGTTGTACATGAACGCACCAAGTATTCCGGCAATGATACCACCGAATACCCCCGTCTGCAGCGTCGGTACACCGAGTATTTCGGCAAAAGCCGGATTATCCGATGCCATTTCCGGAGTTACCTCTTCAATGACTCCCATCGTCACATTGATGATGAAAAAGCCGATAAGAGCGGCAAGACCGGCAACACCGTCCCCATTGGCAAGACCGATGGCCACCCCGACAGCGAACAAGACAGCAAGGTTGTCAAAAACGACTCCACCCGCATCCATCATCAATTGTGAAATGAAAACAAATATTTCAGATTCGAGAAACGGCATGATGGCAATCATGTTGTCTTCCTGCATTGCCGTCCCGATGGCAAGCATTAATCCAGCGGCTGGCAGCAGCGCTACTGGAAGCATCAAGGACCGGCCGATACGTTGAAGCAGGCCGAACGCTTTTTTCCACATTGTATTTCCTCCCTTTTTGTTTGAAACAGCAGCATAAAAAAAGGCATGAGAGACAGGCGGTGCGTTTCACTGGACCCGGGAACGATACACGTATCCCCGATCTTCAAGAAACGAACCAGCCACTTCTCTCATGCCTGCTTGACCAGTCACACGGAAATGATTGGATAGATTTATTTATGTTTTCTTGAAAGCCTTTGCAAATGAAGTGTTAAATACACAACTTCACTTTCCGGTACAGGCGTCTTCAATGCTTGCTGCATCATTTTTATCAACTTCCATGAAAGATTGTAGCACAGGGGGTATTCGTATTTCAATACATTTTTTAATGAATCCGGTTCGTCCCCGTAGTCCTCTTTCTGAATACGCTCCAATGTCTGGTGGAGATGGCGTAGAAGCCGCTGATGATCCAGATTTTTCGTATTCATGGAAACCTGCAGTGTCTCTTCAATACGTTCTACAAGTCCGGAAACAAGCCTTGTATGTTCATTCAATTCCTGCAGCGGGCGCTGGGTCAATGCCGTATGAATGTGGAGCGCGACAAAACCAATCTCACCTTCGGGCATCGAGATCCCGGTACACGTTTCAAGATGAAACAACAAGTCTCTCGCTGCTTGGTATTCCGCCGGATAGGCAAGTTCTGTCTCCTGTAGAAACGGATTTCGTATTTCCATGCCCTGTTTTATCCGGTGCACCGCATAGTACAGATGATCGGTCAATGCAACGTGAATATGTTCGTTCAGCTGGACCTGGAAACGATTTTCAAGCATCGTCATGCAATCGTTCATACAGCCGATAAATGATTCATCCACTTCAATCAAAAGCTGTTTATATTGTTCCTGTTCCTTCTCGTTTTTCAGAACAAAGAACTTTTCAGCACCACTTTCATCCACAGGGTCTCCTTCTTTTTTTCCGAACCCTATCCCCTTTCCCGTTAAAATGACTTCATCGAGTTCGGAATGAAGGGCGATGACAACATTATTATTTAGTACTTTTTTCACTTCCATAAACCAACCCCATCTCCAATCTTACTCAGTCCATCATCTTACCTGCGTTTTCTGACATCGTCAACAAAAAAACGGCTCACCCGATGGATGAGCCGGCGGTTCTCTTTTACGGTTTATAAACCGACCTTGTTGTACCCAGCGTCGACATGAATGGTTTCTCCTGTAATACCCCGGGCAAGGTCACTCATTAAAAAGAGAGCGGTGTCTCCTACTTCTTCCTGGGTAACGAGCCTGTTTAATGGAGCTTTTTCCTCCATTTCCTGCAGAACATCGTTAAAGCCGCCGATGCCTTTGGCAGAAAGGGTGCGGATAGGCCCGGCGGAAATGGCATTGACGCGGATGCTCTCTTTGCCCAGATCGTTGGCAAGATACTGAACACTTGCGTCAAGAGAGGCTTTAGCCACTCCCATCACATTATAGTTCTTTACAATCCGTTCTCCTCCGAGATACGTCATCGTAACGATGGACCCGCCTTCTTTCATCAAGTCCAGATCCCGGATCACTTTGGCCACCGCCGTCAATGAATAGGAACTGATGCTGTGAGCCAGCATAAAACCATCGCGGGTCGTATTCAGATAATCCCCGTCCAGCTCTTCCTTATTGGCAAAGGCAATGCAGTGCGCAAGACCGTCAATGTGACCCACCTTGTCTTTAATATCCTGAAATGTTTTTTCAATCTCAGCATCATCTGTTATATCACAGGGGAGAACAATCGTTTCTTCCTGGTCGAGCGAATCAGCGAGCTGTCTCACATTTTTCTCCATTCTCTCCCCGGCATATGTAAATATGAGTTTCGCGCCGGCTTTGGAAAGGCTTTGCGAGATTCCCCAGGCAATACTTCGTTTATTCGCCACCCCCATGATGACGTATGTTTTTCCTTCGAGTGAAAGATTCATTACTATTCGCTCCTTTTGGGCTGGTTGAATGGTTTGATCTTAACATAGTGTTACGATATATTATAGCATTGTTCCATCAGGGAAAAAAGGAGGCCCCGAATTGGAGACATTCGATTTCATCGGTGATGTGCATGGCTGTTATAAGGAACTGACGGCCTGGTTTCACAAAGCCGGTTATAAAAAGAACGGAGACAGTTACCTGCACCCGGATGGACGGATCCCTGTATTCATAGGGGACCTGACCGACCGCGGACCTGATTCTGCAGGCGTTATTCAACTTGTGGCTGCAATGGTGGAGAAAGGAGCCGCGCTCTATATTCCAGGTAATCATTGTGATAAGCTGTACCGCTATATGCTGGGGCGCCCTGTGCAGATCACCGGAGGGATGGACACTACCATTGAAGAACTGAATGCCCTCTCTTTGGAAACATCGAAAAGCATTCAAAACAAGTTCATCCATCTATTCAAGGACGCCCCGCTTTACCTTCCGTTGGACCAGGAGCGCATCGTTGCGGCTCATGCCGGTATTTTGGAAAAATATATCGGCCAAAGCGGGAAAAGCGTCAAAACATTTGTTCTTTACGGAGACATCACCGGGGAGAAAAAGGAGGACGGCACACCGGTAAGACGGGACTGGGCCGCTCATTATAACGGAAAACGCCTGATTGTATACGGACACACTCCTGTTCCGGAGCCGCGGAAATTAAATAATACCGTCAACATAGACACCGGATGTGTATTTGGCGGGCATTTAACAGGGCTGCATTATCCTGAAATGACATATACCCAGGTGTTGTCGAGCATGCCCTACATTCCTGAAAAATTTCGCATGTTTCCTGACATTCCACTATAGTATATTCTCCATATCTTCCGGCAAATCAGCTTCAATCGTCTGCCATTTTTCTGTCACGGGGTGAAAAATACAAAGACGGGAGGCGTGCAGTGCATGGCGTTCAACGTCTCTGCCTTTCATTCCGTATAGATCGTCCCCAACAATCGGATGACCCACATAAGCGCTGTGCACCCGGATTTGATGGGTCCTTCCGGAATAAAGAGTAAAACGAACCATGGAGCGGCCGTGCTTTCTTTTTACTACCTGAAAACCGGTCTTTGCTCTTTTTCCATGTGTGGACACATGCTGCTTCACGATACTGTCAGGTCTTCGTTCCATCGGTGCATGGATAACACCCTCTGAAGGGTACCATATTCCGTCTGTGATGCCGATGTACTGTTTCATACCGCTGTATGTATCAAAAAAGGCAGCCAGCCGCTGATGGGCATAACGATGTTTGGCAATGGTTACAATACCGCTTGTCTCCCGGTCCAATCTTGAGACAGCATGAAAAGAAGCTCGTATATCGTACTTTTCGTAATAATAACGCACCGCTCCCGCAAGCGTTTCTGCTTCTCTGCCCCGGCCGGGCAGCGTAGGCAGACCTGGGGGCTTATTTACTATCAGCAGATGACTGTCTTCAAACAGGATATCAAGCGGCAGATGGCAGGCTGGAATTCCTTCCGGAAAAGGCATTCCCGGCAGATACACACAAAGCAGATCTTTGTACGTGACTCCATCTTTCCCCGAAGCCCGCTTATTATTTAGTATGATTTCCCCGTCTCTTTTCAGCACTTTCCACGTGCTTCCCGACATTTTTTTGTTCTGTCTCAGGTAGGTTTTCACGGATCTACCGTCTGCTTCCTGCGGGATCGACCATTCCAGCTTGTGGAAGTCTTCCATCCCGTTACTCCCCATCTCCAATAAATGATTCTTTCACACGCTTCCAGAAAGGAAAAGGTCTGAACCTGGCAAATCTGACATTTTCTTCGGCCACCCGGCATTGTATCGATTTAATGGATCGGTCGACCATAGACATATGATCCACGGTTATCTGCATCTCCACATCATTTAATGGATTCAGCAGACAGGTATGGTGCTGGGGAAGGATTAAAGGAGAGCCGATGGTACGATACACCCGGTTGTTGATAGAAGCCATTTCCGTGAGCTGCATGGAAGGCAGCGAAGGATGAAGAATACCGCCTCCCAGTGCTTTATTATAGGCTGTGCTTCCGGAAGGGGTGGAAATGCAGAGACCATCTCCTCTGAATGTTTCAAATGGTTCCCCTTTAATGTCAATGTCACAGACGAGAGAACCTTCAAGTGTCTTCACCGTACACTCATTCAACGCGAGATAGCGGTCAGGATTATCGGAGTCATAGTGGCGTACCACCACTTCCAGAAGAGGGTATTCCACCACCTGAAACGGCGTTTTCGCAATATGAATAACAAGTTTTTCGACTTCTTCCGGCTGCCAGTCAGCATAAAATCCGAGATGCCCCGTGTGAATACCGACAAAACAGGTGTCATCCAACCGTTCATGATAACTGTGGAAAGCCTCTAAAAGCGTACCGTCCCCCCCGACACTGATTACCACATCCGGCTGTTCGATATCTTCGGTCAGCCCATGTTCTTCCAGGCTCGATGTAATATCTTTTTTCAGTGTGTCCGATACGTCATCTCCCCGGGATGTCACCGCAAAATGCATGATACTGCCTCCCCTTTGAGTTTCGTTAGTTTGAAGAGTTTTCCCGGTTTTTTATAATAATCTGCTGGGCATCCCGGACTTCCCCTTTGATTTTCGACATTTCTTCGTCCAACTGGAACGCCGCTTCCGCTGCACGCTGCAGACGTTCCTTTATTTCATCTGGTATCTCCCCGCTGTATTTATAATTCAGGGAATGTTCAATCGTAGCCCAGAAATTCATAGCCATCGTTCTTACCTGCAGTTCCACAAGCACACTTTTTTCACCATCTATAGTATGCACCGAATATTCAATGACCATATGATAAGAACGGTAACCGCTCTCTTTTTTCCTCTTGATATAGTCTCTTTCTTCCACCACTTTAAAATCGGATCTGGAGCGTATTAGTTCAACTATCGTATCAATATCATTTACGAACTGGCATACAATACGCACGCCGGCGATATCCTGCATCTCCCTGCCGATCCGGTCCAGCGGGATATTTTTCCGCTGTGCTTTTTCCAGAATACTTGTCACCGGCTTTACCCGGCCGGTCACAAATTCAATCGGCGTATGTTTGGAAGAGAGCTGATACTGCTCCCGCAGTCCTTTTAATTTCACTTTCAATTCCTCTACCGCCTGCACGTAAGGCGTTAAAAACGTGTCCCAGTTACTGATAACAAGCACCACCTTGTTTTATGCATCATTCTACTCCAGCTTGAATGCGTCTTCTACAGCTTCAACCATTGTATTTCCGTAATTACCGTTTCCCGGAACATTATCAAGAATAAACGAAAGCTCTCCCGGAAAAAGCGGCAGTTCAAGAAGTTCCGGGCCTTTCACCCAGACCTTCAAATTCTCTTCATATGCTTTTTTTAAAGATGGCCAGACCTGTTTTGGGAGACGCAGCTGCACAAAAGAGTCCGGCCCTTCAAGGGTATATACGAACGCGAGGGCATCCGAGTCTGCCAGCATACGCCCGCCATCTTCAAGCTCCACCCATTCTGACTGCGGCCATTCTTCTATTGGAATGAGATATACCGCATCTTCTCTGTATTCTGTTTCCGTCACTGTTAGTACATGTTCCATTAGTCGTCCACCTCATTTCGCCTATCTGTTCCTTATTTTATCACATCTGTACCCTTCTTTAGAAAAGCTCATCCTTCAGGGTACTGTGGTGCTGCGCACTACATTTTCCAAACGATATGATACCATATAGAAAGCTGGTACGTCTTTAAAATCAAGGGAAACATGAAAGAAAGGATGAAGGGAATCATTATGAGCAGCGAAACGGAAATTGAAAAGAAAAATCTGCTGACAAAAGAGGAATTCGAGCAGTTGTGCGATAGGTTTAACGTAAACGAGGACCAATTTTCCCGGCAGGCTAATACGTATTTTGATACAGAGCAGGGAGCAATCAGAGAAGAAGGAGCCGCTCTTCGAATAAGGAAGAAGAACAAAGATATGGTTCTTACCCTGAAACAGCCGGCAGAAGAAGGTCTGCTTGAAACAAATCAACCCCTGTCAGCAGACGAAACAGAGGCAGTAATGGCCGGCCGGATGTTTCCTGAAGGGGAAGTGAAAAAAGCGTTGACTGAATCGCTGCATATCGATCCGGAAAATCTTAAACAACTTGGAACACTGGAAACGACGCGCGCACAATTCCCATTTAAAACAGGAGTATTGTTTCTCGATCACAGTACATATCTGGATGTAGAGGATTTTGAGATCGAAATCGAGGGAACGTCGGAAAAAGAAGTGGAGAGTTTACTTGATGAACTATTAAAAGAAGAGAAAATCCCCGAACGCAGCACACCAAACAAAATAAAGCGCTTTTTTCAACGAAAACAGGAATTAAACGATTTTGACGAACACAGAAGCTGATTGTATTTCGGGGAAAGTTCTGCTATATTTTGAGTAACAGTCCTACTTTAGTGAGGTGACCGTCAGTTGAGGATAGATATCCTTTTACAGGCACTTGGACAGAGGAACAGTCTTTCCGGCGGCTATAAAAATCAGAGCCCTTCAGCAGCTTCTTCCATATTTTCTTCGTTCCAGTCGTACCTGGAACAGGAAATGAACGGGTATTCTCCGGCATCTGCCTCTGTGGATGCTTCTACATCGAAAAGCAGTGGACTTTTTCTAAATCCGGAAGCTCAGAGCAGATACAATGCAGCTGCGCCCGTTCATCATACGGCATCTTCAACAGCTTCCCCCTCTTTTTCCGGTGATTACGACAGCATGATTCAAAACAGTGCAGAAAGGCATAACGTCGATCCGGATTTAGTCCGGGCTGTCATTCAACAGGAATCCAGCTTTGATTCTAATGCGCGAAGTCACGCCGGAGCAATGGGGCTGATGCAGCTCATGCCGGGAACCGCCAACTATTTGAACGTTTCTGATCCTTACAACCCGGCACAGAACATTGAAGGCGGTACGAAATACTTAAAACAGATGCTTGATAAATACGACGGGGATAAGTCTCTGGCACTGGCCGCTTATAATGCAGGCCCGGGCAATGTCGATCAGCATAACGGTATCCCGCCTTTTTCGGAAACTCAGTCTTACGTTCCATCCGTATTAAGTAAATATAATAATATGGCATAACTGGTAACGGGTCCGGATGGATTCGTTACTTTTTTTGGTTCGGTCATATTGTTTGCTGTCATGTAACAGCATTGCTACAATGTAAAATAAGAAACACAGAGGTATGAAGCTGTTATATGCCCTGTACAGCCGGTTCCTTTGCCCCATAACAATGCTTTGATGTACCGGCATTTTTCATAACGAACCGTTTTTCTTGCAATCCTGTTCTATAATCGTTATCTTAAACAAAGTATACAGTCACTCAGATTACACTCGAGGTGAACCATGAAACAACAGGAAAGTCTTTACGAAGCAATTGGGGGAAAGCCTGTTTTAGACCGTCTTGTTGAGACTTTTTACAGTAATGTAAAAAGTCATCCGGATCTTATCCCCATTTTTCCGGAAGACCTCACCGAAACGGCACGGAAACAGAAACAGTTTCTTACCCAGTTTCTGGGAGGTCCGAGGCGTTATACGGAAGAGCACGGCCATCCAATGCTTCGAGCCAGACACCTCCCATTTACTATTACTAAAAAAAGAGCCTCAGCATGGCTGTCCTGTATGGAAGATGCCATGGACGAAATAGAGCTGGAGGGGCCCGCTCGGGAAGAAATGATGCAGCGCCTGACGATGACGGCCCGAAACATGATAAACACACCAGAAGATTAACAGAGAAAGGAGTCCGGACCAGTGAATCAAAAAGATAATCAGCTAAACTGCGATGAACAGCTGGGAATCTGCGGTCTTTCTCCTGAAGAAAGTGCTACATTGGAACCGAAGACCTCCAAAAAGCTGGAGCTCTATGTATTTGTTGACCCTTTGTGCCCTGATTGCTGGGCGTTCGAACCCACATTGAAAAAATTAATGCTCGAATACAGCCATTATTTTTCCATGCGTTTTTTTGTCGCGGCTCATTTGGACGCGTGGAACACATCAGACAAAAACGAATCAACAACCCATAAAAATATGGCCGAACGATATGAACAGACAGCGGCCAATACCGGGATGCCCTGTGATGGTGACGTTTGGCTGGAAAACCCAGTTAATTCCCCCTATGCCCCCTCGATTGCGGTAAAAGCCGCTGAAATGCAGGGACGACAGCTCGGAACGGTGTTTTTCAGACGGCTTCGTGAAATGCTGTTTCTGGATAAAAGAAACATCGCTGATGAGTCGGTGTTAATCGAATGCGCAGACCTTGTCGGGCTTGATGTGGAAGAGTTTAAAAAAGACATTCATTCCGACTGCGCCATCAACGCTCTGCAGTGTGACGTGAAGACAACAAAAGAAATGGAGGTCGACAGCACACCCACTTTTCTATTCTTTAACGACTGTGTAGAAGACGGCGGAGTCAAAGTACCCGGATTGTATTCCTTCGATGTGTATGTGGAAATCATGAAAGAAATGCTCGGGGAAACACCGGTTCCAAAAGAAAGAATCAGCCTGGAAGCTTTTATGGATCAACACAAGCTGGCTGCCACAAAAGAAGTCGCCGTTGTATATGACTGGAGCGAGCGTACAGCCAAAGCGAAACTGAATGAACTTGCCCTTCAGCAGAAGATTGAGCAGGTACCGGTTAAACACGGGACGTTTTGGAGAGTTATCCGTTCTTCCTGACCCTGGATCATAATAATTTCTTTCTCTCCATATGATGGTAGTAATCAACAGGGAGAAAGGAGACTCCGAGGTTGAAAAAAGGTATAATCGGTCTTGTCAGTATTTTCACCAGCTTCTGTCTCTTTACTCTCGGCTTAATGAATTTATTTCCTATACTGGTCGGAATAATACTTTTATATTTATCTATTTTTTTCTCTGTATTCTGCTTTAATGAGCGCCGCCGCTTTAAGGGCATGCGCATGAAACGATAGACGCTGTGCTTTTATCTAAAAAAGAGGAGCTTTCCCTTTAGTCAAGGGGGCTCCTCTTTTTTAGATTTATATTTCTTCAAGCAGTTTCTCCATTTCCGACAAAGTGTCTTCAAAAAGTTTCATCGCTTCTTCCACCGGAGCAGAAGATGTCATATCAACACCTGCCTGCTTCAAAAGGTTGATTGGATAATCGGAACTTCCGGATTGAAGAAAGGCGAGGTACCGGTCAACACCAGGCTGTCCTTCTTCCAGCAGCTGCCTGGACAAGGCTGCCGCTGCACTGTATCCTGTCGCATACTGATACACGTAAAAATTCATGTAGAAATGAGGGATGCGGGCCCATTCCAGCGCAATATCATCATCCACTGTCATGTCCTCGCCGAAGTATTTTTCATTCAAAGCGTAATATTCCTTTTCCAGAACATCCGGTGTGAGTGGTTCCCCGGCTGCTGCTTTTTCATGAATAAGCTGTTCAAATTCTGCAAACATGGTCTGGCGGAACACGGTTCCCCGGAAACCTTCCAGGAAGTGATTCAACAAATACAGCCGCTCTCTTTTGTTTTCCGTCGTTTTCAACAGATAATCGTTAAGGAGTGCTTCATTGACGGTAGATGCCACTTCCGCGACAAAAATCGTATAATCGGCGTAACGTACAGGTTGCTCCCGGTGGCTGAAATAACTGTGCATCGAGTGTCCCAGTTCATGGGCAAGCGTAAACATGTTATTTACGTCATCCTGCCAGTTCATCAGAATGTATGGTTTGGTTCCATATGCTCCCGAAGAATAAGCCCCGCTGCGCTTTCCTTCATTTTCATACACATCAATCCAGCGGCTTTGAAAGCCTTCTGCGACTTTATTTACATATTCATCTCCAAGTGGTTCAACCGCCTTCAATATCTTCTCCTGTGCATCTTCATACGTAACGTTCATGTCGACGTCTTTGACAAGCGGTGTATACAAGTCATAATTATGAATCTCATCAAGCTCGAGAATCTGTTTCCGCAGTCGTACATAACGATGCAGCAGATGGAGATGATTATTCACCGTGTCCACCAATTGATCATAGACTACTTCCGGAATGTGATTGGAACTCAAGGCCGCCTGTCTTGCCGACTCATAGTTACGTACACCGGCTGTGAACAGATGCTTTTTCACTTCACCACCAAGTGTACTGGCAAATGTATTTCTGTATTTGGCGTACGTATCATATACAGCTTTAAACGCATCTCTACGCACTCTCCGGTCGTCACTTTCCAGAAACCGCAGAATACGTCCATGTGTCACCTGCACTTCTTCTCCCTGCTCATCTTTCACAGTAGGAAATGAGAGATCCGCATTGTTAAGCATGCCGAATGTATTTCCTGGAGAGGCTGTGACTTCAGAGGCCTGAGCCATCATGGATTCTTCCGATTCATTCAATACGTGGGGCCGCTCTTCATTAATTTCTTCGAGAGCCTGTTTATAAAAAGCCAGCCCTTCATGTTCACGTAGGAAAGAAGTAATCGTTTCTTCCGGGATGGAGAGTATTTCCGGGGTGACAAAAGCAAGCGCCTGGCCTAGTTTGGCTGCCAGACTGGATGCCCGGTCCTCCAGCCCTTGATAATAAGAGTTACCGGTGTCCTGGTCCGCTCTCATGTGGGCATAGGAAAACAGTCTGCCGAACCTGGCACCCAGCTCATCTTCTGTTTTCAGACACTGATACAAATTTTCCGCTGACTCCCCAAGTGTACCTTTGAAAGCCTCCATTGCAGGAATATATGTTTTCACTGCTTCAAATTCCTGCTCCCATTCGTCGTCGGAAGCAAATATATCCTCGAGATCCCAGGTCCATTCTTTCGGTACTTCTTCTCGTTTTGGCAATGATTTCGTTTCCTGAGTACTCATTTCAACACCTCCATTTTTCACTGTCTATTTTACCGGACACTTGGATAAATGACCAATGTTTGCCTTTCAGACACAAGGCAGGAAATCATGTACCGCTTGCAGGCACAAAATATACTATGCTCTGTTGATTCTCTTCAAAACAGACAGGAGAAATAATATTCATCCATTTTATATCCTTCGTCAATAGAAGCAGGCAGATACACATCTTTTACTTTTTTCCATCCATCCCCGTTTTTTTGAAGAAGGGATGTTTTCTCCAGTAATCTGAAATATTGTTCCAATGCCTTGTCTATTGGATGATTCACAAGCGGGGATTGTTTCAACCTTAGAATCCCATCAGCAGCAGAGCGGAACTCTTCAACAGCGGTTTGTAAGGAGAAAGAAGTATATAAAGGCAGGGGATCCAGAAAAGAAAGCAGCACGACACTCTGCCAGTGATGAGGAGGTGTATTAAAATGGTTCATACCTTCAACGGGCCAGCCTGCTTCTGCGGGAAAATATGGGATATCCGAGCGGCGTTTTGCAAATAGAACGCGCAGATAACGGGTGTCCGGGTAAAGGTGCCACCGGCTGCGGGAGTACCTCCACTTTTTCTTGGTATCAAGCCAGGTCCGTATCCACGTTCTCTCCCCCGAAACGACAACAGGAAGATTAACGAGTCCGGAAATGGACATGCATGAAAGATCCGCTGTATAAAGATCTCCATAGGTGATGGCTGAAGAAAGAGAAGCACGGGGATAAAGAAAAGAGAAACGACCGTTTACCGGGGAGAAATATGTCAGTGCGGTGCGGCGGGAACCGGTTTGATCTTCACGCAGCCCTGTCCATTCGAACGCATGGATCGAATATCTTTGGGAGCGGTCAAAACGGAGACGGTCCGAAGAATATATCCAAAGCGGCTGGATATGATGTGACAGATAATCGTTTGTACGCTGGACTGCCTCCTCCAGCGGAATCGAAGCACACTGATATTCCACCGCGTACGTTCCCGCATTCCACGTAAACAATATATCAGCTTGACGTCCCAGCTCCGGGAGGAAAACTTCAAGACGCGGTGAGACATTCTGCCGTTCAAGCCATTGAAACAGTACCGCTTTTCCTTCAAGATGCTCTTCAGACTCCGGGGCAACGCGGCATAGAGAGTGATGACGGTGGGCAAAGTGCCAACGGCGGACTTTTCCTTTTTTTAATACTACTTCTTCGTTACAGATAGGACAATGGTACGGGGGAGAATCAGAAATACCGGTATGCTCGAAGGGATGCAGTATAACCCGTTTTCCCTGATTCGTGACGGCACTGAACATGGCATGTGCTCCTTCTTCTTTTTTGACTGAGAATACTTATATCGCAGCCATTTCTTATTCGACATGCCAGGGTTGGATCCCTTTTTTCAACCTAAAAAAAACCAGCTCCATATTTGGGCTGGTTTTTCAGGCAGGATTATGAAAAGGTTTCCCGCAGCGTCTCGAGACCACTCGATGCTGCCACGGTTTTTCCGTATTCCCGTATACGGAAAATAGATACGTCGGATTCTTCCCCGTATTCCAGAACATGACTGACCATATCGTCCTGCTCATCTTCTGTATATTGATTGTCAAACATCAAATATAGATAATACGTTCCTTCAAAATGATAAATCTCATTTTGTACTCCCGCCGGTGCAAAAGCCTGGCTCAAGGCGAGCAGATCTTCCAAATCATCAAAAGAAATGACAATTTCAAGGTAATCGGAATCTCCGTGAGCCTGTCTTGACTTTTGGGAAGAACGGAATTGCTCATCAAGCATATCAACAATGTTATCATCAACCGGCATATCTTCCCCTTTGCCTTGGGATACCGGTATTTCCAGTTTCACGTTTCCATCGGTGATCTGACCGCGTGTGACTACAATTTCCATGCCGTTATCCAGCGCCTGTACCTGAATCCACAGAGGGCCTTCAATTTCAAAATTTTCACGGTCATGCGCTTCATTAATCATTTCAAAAAATAATTCTTCCCCGCGTTCCCGATTGTACCAGATTTCGTCCCGGTCAAACCCACGATCTTCAATATCCTTATAGGAAATGTAGCATTTGACCGTAGACTCGTTAATTCTTTCGATTTCCACGATTTTCTCCCTCCTTAGAAGGTAAGGTGACTTCCGCTTCCATGTTTTCTCTATATATTACCATCATACCCTTTGACGGGCACCTGTAACCTTCATCCTCATCTTACCATTATTTTATACGAGGACGATGCCGGTTGTTAAGGACCAATGCTCATCCCGTCGATATTTTGAGGGAGCGGAGCGTATGAAAAGAGAAAACGCGGTCTTTCCTGCTATTAAATGTATATTGTCAAGGAAAGATTGTGCATTGTCAATAGTTAAATACTCATTTACCCTTACCGTATTCAAATGAAATGTTCATTATCCTTTTCATTTAAAAGAAAAGCTTTATTACTACAAGGATAACAAAGGTTCTCCCGACATGAAAACAAAAAAACTTCTACTGTTAATAAAAGTAGAAGTTTTTCTGTGCCGCTTTATTTAATTGACCATATCCCGTGCTTCCATCAAGTTGAAGGTACGGACTTTACGGGGCAGAAATCTGCGGATCTCGGCTTCGTTATATCCGACCTGAAGACGTTTTTCGTCGAAAATAATAGGGCGCCGCAGCAGTCCCGGATACTCGCTGATCAGTTCAAATAAGCGCTGCAGAGAAAGGTTTTCCAATTCTACATTAAGTTCCTGGAATACTTTTGATCGTTTTGATACAATTTCATCTGTTCCATCTTCTGTGAGCCGGACGATTTCTTTTACTTCATCCACAGTCAGTGGAGATGCAAAAATGTTCCGCTCTTCAAACGGGATATTATATTCTTCGAGCCAAGCTTTTGCCTTCCGGCAGGAAGTGCAGCTTGGAGATGTTAGCAATGTAACCATCTGGTTCATCTCTCCCTTCTTCATCCGCCAGATAAGTTCATAAAGGAGTTCTATGCTTCATTATCTACCATGCTGTTTTCATACAATGTCATTATACAATAATTATTCTAATTTGAAAAGTGTTTTCAATGAACAATGGTGAATGGCTTCGTTCTTTTATCCTGTTATGTTTGATTTTATAGATATTCTACATCTATAATTTATTCTTTATCATTGAAAACAGCAGGGTTATTTCTATCATTCCACTTTTTACTATACCTCAAACAAAAGTGCCGGGAAAAAGTATGACGAAAATGTGACAAAGTTTTATTATTGTAAAAAGCTGCCCCGTGAGAGAGCAGCTTTTTTTTACGAGTAACGTGTTCAGGCGGTGGGTTTCATACTGGTGGGAGTGGTTGGTTTTTGACCGCCGGGTGCTTTTTTCCAGTCTTTCAGATTTCCGGGAAGCAGATCTTTCAGTACACGGCGTTTTTTCCGGCGTTTTTGTTTGTCCTTATTTCTCATTTTATCTCCCCCCTCTTTTATGATTATATCCCATTGTTCTTTTGATTGATCATAGGACAGTACTTCTTCTGCGGGTTCATACGATTTGCCGTACAGTTCTTTATCTTTATACGTATGAACATTTTTATACGTTTGTTTCAGCTTTTCAAAAATCTTTTCTTCTGATTCATCTTCAGGAGACCAGAACATGATTTCCAATGTGTTGATCTTATCGGTAGCAAGAGACCTTCTGTTGTATCCAATCGATGCTGCCCGCCGGAATCCGGCTCTTTCATAAAAACGGAATCGTTTTCTTGAGTCAGTATCTTCATAATCAAGCGGTTCCACTTCAAGAATAACGGGTTTCTTTCTTTGCTTCAGCTTTTCGATTAACTGCATTCCCGTTCCTTTTCCTCTTGCATGACGGGAAACAAAAAGATAATCAATGAAGATGAAACCCTCCATTTCAACGTACATCATAACGTAGTCCGGACCTTCTTCTTTATGATAAATGTCGCCTTGTTCCTGAAGGAGAAGTTCCATGTGCTCCTTGGATTTCATTTCTTCCACGGGAAAGTATTGATTTAATTTGTCATACCAGTTCATCGAGTTCACAAAAGTCTCCTTTTCCTTCTTTTCTATATTATATACCGAAACGACTGCTTCTGCCCACCTCTTATGGCCGGGTTCTGAGATTTCATGGATTCCACATAAAAAAAAGGGATAATCCAGAGTCAGGACATCCCTTATTTTACCCACTTAAGGAGTGTAATCCACCCCTTCTGTATAATTATTTGTCGCGTTCCAAAGCAGAAACTCATTTATCCCCTGTTCATTCAGAGCGCGGATCTGTGCTTCCACCTCTTCTACGCCGTACTCCTGGTAATTCCCGGAACCGAGCCAGCTGGCGGTGAAATCCTGAATCCACGGACGGGACTGCGGAGTCTGCTCCAGTTCTCCGAGTACCTCATTTTCCACTTTTGCATATTCTTTAGTCAGTTCATAAGGGTGAAGATCCGGTTTATCGATTCCAAAATACGGAGTCCAGTGGCTCGGGTATATCATAGACGAGATGACATCCACATTCCCTGCAATTTTGGAAAAGTTCTGGCCGATGCCGGGAGCTTGTTTCAGCGTGGCTGAATATCCGAAGATATCAACCGACACATCGACATCGAATGTTTTATCCAATTCTTCGCGGGCATGTTTCACAAAATCAGTAACGGCTGTTACCCGCTGCTCCACATTGGTTCCTTCTTTCCCGTAATCTCCACGTGAATAACTGAGTTCTTCATCCCGATGTTCAAACCCTTCGGGAAACCGGACATAATCAAACTGTATTTCCTGAAAACCCATTTTGGCAGCTTTTTTTGCAATATCGAGGTTATACTCCCAAACCTCTTTTTCGTAGGGGTTAACAAATGCTTCATCTTTTCCGTTCTTCCATACCTTTCCGTTTTTCTGATAGGAGAGATCCGGTCTTTTTTCTGCGAGAACCGTGTCTTTAAACACCACAATTCTGGCTATTGGGTAAATGTCATTTTCCTCCAGTGTTTTTAACAACTGCTTCGGATCACTGATCATATTCTTTCCGATATCTGGAAGATCGCTGTCTTCGCCGGGTTTGAACGTCAAATTCCCCCGGTCGTCTTTAATATCGATAACCATCGAATTCAGGCCGGTGGAATTTGTAAGTTCAAGCAGTTCATTAAAACGGGCCCCTCCCGCCGAATGACCTGTTACATAGGTTCCTTTCACTCCATTTTCCGGATAGGTGAAATCATAACCACTGTCGTAAGTGAACCGGGACATGTCTTCTTTCATTTCTTTATTGATTTCATTGGTTTGTTTATGTGTGTGATAGGTTATAGAATTATGTTCTTCCCCGCTTGTATCGCCTGCCAACCAGAATATTCCTGCCGCAAGGGCGGCAGCCCCCATAGATACCCAGATTTTTTTCATCATTTCCCATCTCTCTTTTATTCAATTATGTTTTCACAATCATATAACGGCTTCTACTTGAAATTATACATAGTTTTTTATCATTCACCAATAGGTCTAAAGAAAAATATGCCAAGTTCTCCGTCTCCGACTATCCTCCTTTTTCGGATAAATCGTGTTATATTACATTATATGCTCGTTCCCTCTTAAATTTTTCTTGAAATTCAATAAAGAAATCGTTATTATAGTAAAAATATATTTAAAGACACGTTAAGCAGGAGGGGTAAAGATGAGAAACGTAACGTTAGAGCAGATATATGAGCACCCGGTTACCCAGAAATATGTAAAAAGAGCCGGTCTTGCTCATGCGATCGCGGCGTCTTATCATGCCTTCCGCCTTGCTGTAAAAAATAATACAAATCCAGATTCGGCTGCTAAAGCTGCATTCCTGCACGATATGGGGCACTATACCTGGTATCGTGACGGACAGTGGGATTTTGATCTTTACAGAAATAACGATATTCATGCTATCAAAGGAGCAGAGCGCGCCCATAAGCTGCTGATACGTCTGGGGGAAGATCCTGCCGCTGCCAAAGAAATTTCTGTGGCAGTGCTTTTGCATACAGACTCTTTTCTCCCTGTCGATCATGACCAGCTGCAGCTCAGCACGCTTCAGCAGATTGTTGCCAAGGCGGATGAGCTTGATGAAGAACCGGAAGGAAAGCATCATTACCGCTGGATTTCAGAAAGAAGAGCCCACCGGCAGATTGTCGAACTCGATCAACTTATCGACAAAGCTCTGAAACCTTCCGCGGAAAAACAGACCAGCGACATATAACAAAAGAATGACGCTTTTTTGCAAAAAAACCGGAACAAAATCATTACCAACTAAAAAGTGCCGGACGATTCAATGTTGAATCGTCCGGCACTTTTTTCATACTGCACCCTTTTGTCCAAATGCTCTGCTTTCACTCCAGGGTGCAAGGATGGCTGCCGGACACCAGGTTCAGGTGCTGATCTGCTGACGGACGAAAGACAAACAAACTGGTTGCTGCCTGGAGGAAAACCTTTGATCAAAAAATCCGAATGATGGAACAGCAGGCCGGAGCGCAGCTGCTTGTCCCATCATTCGGATAATCAGTGAATCGGTATTGTTTGTCCCGGACTCTTTGTATTTTGGTCCATTACTGCCCCTTAGTTTCGAACAGCAGCTTGCTTTTCCAACCATGGACGCACATTTTCTACGGTAGCATCCAGAAAGGCAATTGTTCCTTCATCTGCCAGATAGCCATTTTCATCCACTTTTTCGTGGACAGAACCGATCAATACTTCATTTCCCGGAAGGACCGGAGAAGAAAGCCCCGGGGCAAAGAGAATATCGCGCAGGTGCGACTGAGCCTTCACTGTTCCAAGAGCTCCCATTGAAGCTCCAACGATCCAGGATGGTTTCCCGATCATCACCTGATCGACGCGGGACAGCCAGTCTATGGCATTTTTCATCGCAGAGGTGATTGTCCCGTTATATTCCGGCGTGACCCACAATACAGCATCCGCATCAGCAACATTTTTTTTGAACTCTACAACTTCAGCCGTTGGAGTCATTTCTTCATCCTGATTGTAAAACGGCAGATGGCCGATTTCCAGGATATCCAATTCAAACTGATCCGCGTACCGCTCTTTCATAAAATGGGCCAGTTTTAGATTAAATGATTCTTTTCTTGTACTTCCTACTATCGCAGCAATTTTCACTGCTATCCCTCCCAAAAATTCGTGAAATACTTTGACATACAAAGCTTATTGTAACGAATCCGGGAGAGAATGAAAAGAAAAGTGCACGGGCGGCTCTCCCCCTTTACACGAGTCCCTTCAGTAGTGTTTTCCAGAAGTATACTGGTAAAAAGCACTCATATCTTTATTCCCGTAGCCCTGCTGGTCTGCATCTTCAAACATTTCTTTCACTTTTCTCCCGGCTTCAAGCGGCACTTCTGCATTTCCTGCCATCTCTCCCGCAAGATTCAGGTCTTTTAAAAGAAGGGATAATGCAAAGCCCGGTTCTTCTCTATCCGCGGCGATAAAATCAGGGTAGTGTCTATCAAAAATCTTACTTTGTGCAAAGCTTTGACTAAGAACGTCATAGAGCAATTTCTGATCAATGCCGGATTCTTCGGCAAGATGGAGTGCTTCCCCGACGGCTGCGGTATGCATACCGACCATATACTGGTTGATCAGTTTCACCTTCGTCCCGCTTCCGGCTGGACCGGTATGTGTGATACTGGCACCAAGTACATCAAAGAGAGGGCGGGCTTTTTCGAATGCATCTTCTTCCCCGCCGCACATTATCGAAAGGGTTCCAGCTTCTGCCCCGGCCGTGCCTCCACTTACCGGGGCATCGAGATACTCCACTCCTTCACGTGATGCTTTTTCCTTCATATCTTCATGAAGAGCAGGAGATGCGGTGCTGAAATCGATGATCTGCGAACCGCCGATTCCCAGTTCAAAGAGCTCAGACAGGACGTCTTGTACATCTTTTGGTTCGGGCAGACAGGTCATAATAACATCCGCCTTTTCTGCTATTAAAGACAGAGATTCCGCCTTACGCCCTCCCAGCTCTTCAAACATTTCTTCTTTCTTTTTTGATCGATTGAAACCATAGACTAGGTATCCCGACTGCACTAGATTTCGTGCCATCGGCATGCCCATGTTTCCAAGTCCGATAAATCCTATTACAGCCATAGGCTTCCTCCTTCTACTCCCATTCGCCGGAAACCATTTCCCATTCGTGTATATGGTAATGGCGGGCTCCATGTTTTACAAACGGATCATTCAAAACAAGTTCTTCCACCGCTTCTTTATCCGGCATACGGTATATTACCAGTCCGCCGGAACCATCCGTGAATTTACCATTGGCGGCTACGTTTCCCTTGTTCCTTTGTTCTTCCAGAAACTGAAGATGCTCGGGCCTGTGTGTCTGCGATAATTCTTTGTCTTTTAATGGAAGCAGTACAGCAAATAATTTCATACAGCCTCTCCCTTCTTGAACCTTTTTTTAGGCAATGTAATACTTTGCGGTATTTTCCCGATTTTCCTGCCTGTTCGTCCTGTTTTTTTATATTGACGCCACCTGAATCTGGTGGTATGTTTATTATGGAATAAGAAGGGGAGTAGCGTCCAATAGGATTAATGAATCGTCAGGACAGTATGCGGGTAGTGTACTCGGTTCATTAAGCTTCACTGCGTTCTTTTCGTCAGCTGCAGTGAATGTGCGCAAGACCTTTTTATAAAAGGAGCGAAGTATCTTTTTTCGGTCTTTTTATAAAAAGGTCTTTTTTATGTTTCTCCCTTTTTTATAGAAAAAGGAGTGAAATTGATGGTTTTTTTCCTGTTTGCTGTGGCAGCTGTTATTACGGTTATTGCTGCTGTTAAATTATCCACCTATGCTGATGTCATCAGCATTAAGTCGAAATGGGGAGGGTTGATGGTAGGTACACTGCTTCTTGCCGGAGCCACATCTCTTCCGGAGGTGACGACCAGTTTAACTGCAGTATTTCTTGATAACCCGGATATCGCAGTAGGAAACGTTCTCGGCAGCAATATGTTCAATTTACTGATTATTGCGGCCTTTGACCTGTACTACCGCAGAGAAAAACTGTTCTCGCGCACGGATGTCTCCCACGCCTACACGGCATCACTTGGTATCCTGCTTGCTCTTTTGGTACTGGCAGCCATGTTTATTCAAACCGAGGCGTCTTTGTTCTGGATCGGTCTCGATACATTTGTTATCTTTGCTGTCTACATCGCCGGCATCACTTTCATCAATAAAAAAACTGGAAACAGCGAACCCGGGCAGGAAGCGGCTCCAGCAGTAGAAGATGAAACGTCTCCTTCCTACGCCACCTCGTTGAAACATGCCGGTGTCGGTTTTGTTATTGCCGCCATTGTCATTCTCGGCGCCGGGTCGATGTTAACCATTACAGGAGATCAAATTGCGGTGCAGACCGGTCTTGGCTCCAGTTTTGTGGGGAGTTTTCTGATTGCAGCTTCCACTTCCCTGCCGGAAGCAGTCGCTGTTCTTGTCGCGCTGCAGCTGCACAATCATAACCTCGCACTTGGATCCATTCTCGGGAGTAATCTTTTCAATGTTATTCTGTTGTTCGTCAGTGATGCAGGGTTTTTGAATGGTCCAATCATTGCCTCTTCCAACCCTGTTCATCAGATTACGGCAGGTGCGGTCAGTCTGCTGGCAGCAATTGTGTTGTTTTCGGTGCTTCGCGGCAGGAAAAAAGATTTTCACTTTTACCCTTGGCCGTCAGCACTCCTTATTCTCGTTTATTTCCTGACATCGTATTTTATTTTCATTTTTTAGTACACTGATTCCCGGGACAAAGAGGGTGATCTCTCCACTTTGTCCTCAGGCTCCGGCCTGAACATCCGACAATGCCTTTTCCAGCTCGTCTTTTTCAATCGGGCCGTAGAATCTCTTGATGACGGCACCTCGTTCATTCAGTAAAAAAGAAGCGGGAACTCCTCTCACCCCGAAATGATCCATCGCTTCCCCTTTTCTATCCAAAAGAACCGGGACCGTAAGACCACGTGCAAATGAACGAACACCTTCCAAATTAATCTCTTCTTTTGTCACATTTATGGCTGCCATGTTCCAGTTCTCTTTGTGTTTTTCCTGGTAAGCGGACAGCTGCGGCAGTTCACGACTGCAGATACCGCACCAGCTTGCAAAAAAAGTGACAAGCAGCGGCTTATCCATAAAGGAAGACAGTTCATAAGTTTGTTCATCCATTCCTTCAAGCTTAAGGTCTGCTGCCGCTTCAGCCTGTCCGGCAGCCGGATAACCGGAGGCCGGCTTTGCTGGATTATAAGAAGCCTGATAAAATAAACCGGTTATGCATATGAGACCGCATAAGGTCATAAACATTAATCTTTTCTGGAAAAATCGCATGAAAGATCCTTCCTTTCATGATCTGAAGGTGGTTTACATGAACATTTTACGGGTTATTCTTTACATCCTGACCGCAACGGCGGCTGCTTTTATTCTTTTGTCAAACTGGTTTCCGCTTCTTGGAAAAACCCCGCTTGGGCTGACTCTGCTTGCCGCTGTTCCTGTACTTGCGGTATATATGGGGCTGAAGCACCGGAAGCAGTGACGACCCGGCATACCGTTTGGGTTATCCGTTTCACACTATCCGGCTGCTGAAGCCGCTTTTGTCTTCTTTTCATACGTTCTCTCTCAAACGGTGACTGCAGCAGTGTTGATACATGCTTCCATACCGTATCGGGACAGTTTCCCTGCCGGGCGGCCTGACGGCACAAGGCATAACGGGCGTTCTTTTCTTCCTGTCCGGGGAGAGGAGCAGTTATGACGACAGGGGTTTCATAGAGAAACGCCTCTGTCAGCGTCATACCCCCGGCTTTTGTAACGAGAACATCGCATATCTGAAGATAATTTTTGAACTCCTTCCTCCATGGATACAAGAATACGTCATGACCTTCCATCACCATCCGGCGCGGCTCTTTCCACTTCCCGCTGCATAGTACGATCGTACACAAGGGGTGGAGGTTCCGGGTGGCGCGAAGGAGTTTCTGATAAGGGAATGGACCTTCCCCTCCTCCGCTCATCAAAATAAGCGGCTTTTCCGGGTCCCATCCGTTTGCCAGGCAGCATTCTTTTTTCGAAAAAGGACTTTTTTGAAAGTATGCCGGTATCCCAAACGGCATTACCGGGGATGCCGGATGGTCTGTCCCCACCTGCTTTGGCAGAAACACTCCATCCACTTCCGGGAGGTTGGCTGCCGGTACGTGCCAATAGTCTGTTGCTGCATGAAACAGCTTTATATTCGGACACTTTCCCTTCGCCGAAGCTGCCAGAGCTGTCAGGATAGGATGGACAGATACGACAGCATCTGCATCGAGCGCCGTCCGAATAGTCTCCGGCCACCATCCTCCCGGCGGGACCGCGCTTTGAACCGGCAGTTTTTTTTCTGAAAGGTGTCTCCAGAGAGAGGGAAACCATGTTACGAGCAGCTTGTACCCATTCTTACCAAGCTTAAAAAATAAATGCGGACCGGTTTCGAGCGGATAATAGATCTCTGCTGTATGTCCCTGTGTCCTCCATTCCTGCTGCAGCACCCGGGCTGCTTCATTGTGGCCGGCCCCTATAGAGGCTGTCCATATGTGAATGCGCATGAAACCACCCTTTAGGTATACTCTGTGGTCAGTGTATGCCTGAACAGCAGAAGACATGCATGTCCCTCTGTGATTGTGGTTTACGGAGGGGGCGACTTTCGATATGATAAAGAGGAGATAACCGAGAAAAGCGTATAGAAGGGAAGGATTCGATATATATGAGTACAGTGTTTTCCGGTATACAACCGAGCGGCACATTGACACTTGGCAACTACCTCGGAGCGCTTCAGCATTTTGTCGGCATGCAGGAAGAACATGACAGTTTTTTCTGTATTGTTGATCAGCATGCCATTACGGTTCCGCAGGATAAAACAAAGCTTCGAAAAAACATACGGAGTCTGGCGGCTCTCTACCTGGCGTCAGGGATCAACCCTGAGAAGTCAACATTATTCATTCAGTCGGAAGTACCGGCCCACGCCCAGCTCGCGTGGATTATGCAATGTGTATCCTACATAGGAGAGCTGGAACGGATGACCCAGTTCAAGGATAAGTCAGCCGGCAAAAGCGGGGTATCCTCTGCACTTCTTACATACCCGCCGTTGATGGCCGCTGATATCCTGCTCTATCAGACAGATATTGTCCCGGTTGGAGAAGATCAGAAACAGCACCTGGAGCTGACCAGAAACCTCGCTGAACGCTTCAACCAGCAGTACAACGACATTTTCACGGTGCCGGAAGTACAGATTCCAAAAGTCGGAGCGAGAATTATGTCGCTTCAGGACCCGGACAAAAAGATGAGCAAATCCGATGAAAATCAGAAAGCGTACATTTCCATGCTCGATGATGATAAGACAATAACGAAAAAAATTAAGAGCGCCGTTACAGATTCCGATCAGGAGATACGATTTGACCGGGATAACAAGCCTGGTGTTGCTAATTTAATGAGTATCCTCTCCCTTGCTTCCGGAAAGGATATCGCTTCCATTGAAAAAGACTACAGCGGCTCAGGGTACGGGACGTTTAAAGAAGACACCGCCGCTGCCGTGGTGGAACTGCTCCGCCCTATCCGGGAACGTCATCATGAATTGATGGAATCCGAGGAACTGGATCAAATTCTCGATGAAGGGGCGGACCGGGCGCAGCGTGCATCTTTTAAAACACTGAAAAAAGCGGAGCGGGCCCTTGGTCTCGGGCGGAAACGTTAAACAAAGCGCGTTTTGGAATACAACGACTTTTTCCGAACGATTCTTTCATGAATCGTTCGGTTTTTTTATCCTGAGAAGGCACGACTATTAATTATCCAAATATAGGAAGCGTTTCGTTGGACTCCGCCTTTCCTGCCCGCTTTCCGCGGGCGTCGCCTCAGCTACCGGGAAAATCACCCGGTGATCTTCGGCTGACGCTTCTCCCGCTGGAGTCGGGCAGACGGCTCCGTCCAACGAAAAAGAAAGGGGGGATACATGCTTTGATCACAAATACACCCTCCTCATAGAACCTGCCCCCATTCCTTTATATGGTAAATCGACAGGCGTGCTGAGAAGGTTTTCTTTTATTCTCCCCACCTTATTACTTACGGACACCTTTATGAATCGATTCTCGGTATTTCTGCATCGATTCTGTCATTTCTGCATCGATTCTCTCTATTTTTTCACTTTTCTCGATTGATTCCCATAATTTCTCGATCGATTCTCCAAGTTTCTCGATTGATTCTCATTCAAACGGTATCAACGCTGGATCCGGCTCCTCAAAAACACCGGTCTAAAAATAAAACCCCGCACGATTCTTCGAAGAATCGCACGGGGGTTTCGGTCATACTAACCGGACTTCAGCCGTTTTTAGTATCCCTTTTGTTTTCTCCAGATTTTCCCTATCAATACACTAAAACCTATGGTTCCCACTGCGAAGAGAATTGTAAATCCCTGCATGACAGCATAAGCCAGTCCATCCATGTCATCACCTGCTTTACAAACTTTTTCTGCTTATTATTATATGGAACAACAGCGTAAGTGTAAAGCCTTTTCATTTCACCTCTTCTTCGTGCTGCATATTCCACAGCTTTTCAAAAAACGGGTGACCTTTTATCATTTTCCTGCATAATTCATAGTGATGAACGGACCATCCGTCTCTCACTTGATCAAAAAACTGCTGCCACATCGTTTCTTTATTTATGCTGCATTGGATTTCTTCATAAACGGCAGGGTCCCACTCTGTGAACCAATACCGCACTTCTGCTGATTCTCCGGATGTATACAATTGGTCCATCGCCATGAAAAGGAGCTGTTTAAGCTGCCGTTCTTTTCTCGTTAAACCGGTCATATAATCCGGGTGCGGCGAAAGGATATGGTACTCTTTTTCATCAACGATGTCCTTGATGTCAAATACGGAAGATTTGTCATGTTCCATAATTTCTCTCACGGTTCTTTCATGTTTCGGAGCAAGGCGGCTTTTTCGGATCGGCGTTTTATACCCAAGCGTATCAACAGCCAGCACCCTCCACCCATCAAACATTACAAAACAATAATCCAGCGTTATCCTTGTCATCTTTTTTCGCAGCGTACTTTTTTGAAATACTTCATGCAGCAGCGGTTCAGGAATATCTTCCAGCCGATTCTCTACATAATCGTACAATCGTTCTGATACTTTCACAATCTCTGCCTGATCAAGCACTTCAATCCGGTCTTCTGCATTCCATTCATGAAAAGGACAGACATTGTATCCATTTTCTTCCCCTTCAAACCAGTTAATCCACACATCACGGATTCGGGGCATTCTTACACCCTCCTTGCTATCCATTTGTATCAACAGTATAGTCAGACAAAAATTGTTTTATTCTCATGACCGGATGGAATATTCTCATGAATTTTCGGGCCAGTATATACTCCCTGTAATCAAAACACACCCTAAAATAAACAGGGCGGATTCCGAGCGCTGCAGAAGAAAAATCACAAATTCAACCGCTGACAAACCCGCCGGAATGTAGTTCAGGAAAGCTATAATACTAACTCCTCCCGCAGAGGCCAGGCCAAACCCTGTAACGAGTACGAGTACTCTGACAATCATGAGTATTCTCTCCTTTTTCCATTCGCCTTCCACGACACAACAAGGATGTATGTTTTATACTTGTATATAAATCATACAGGCAGACTCATCACGGCTGTATGCCGCAGTACCAGTATAAATAAGAAAACTTTCGTCAAACTGTAACCTGAATCCTTTTTTCAGCGGAAATTTGTATGAAACAATACTTCATTACTAAGTCATACCAGTCTATGCAGGAGGATGGAATAGTGGGAACCCACCGGGAAAAACAACAACAGGAACTGTACCGAAAAATAGCGCAGCTGGACGAGCTGGCCAAGGACATTAACGAAACAGCCGCCCACCTTGGAAATGAAACGTATGTCTCTTCGATAAGGCTTTACCGGGAACAGCAGGAACAAATTCAGGATATCCAATCTTATTTCGAACAGGTTGGTATGCCCCGATCCAACCAAACCGTTGAATATATACTTCCGCTTGCGCTGAAAGAATTTCACCGGCAGCTGATGCACATCAAAAACGACAATCCGGAGGAATAATAATGGAAGTGATTCTTTCCCATGAAAACATGGATTTTGACGCCCTGGCTTCTATGGCAGCGGCATCTGCTTTATACCCCAATGCTGTTATGGTACTTTCCGGCAGACAATCTGAACAGGTGAAACAATACCTTGCCATATACCGTGATCATTTTCCCTTTATCCCTGAAGAAGACGCTCCGTGGGATGACGTTAATCACATTATTGTAACCGATACACCGTCTCTCGAACGTACTCCTGGTGCGTTTTTGGAAGAAGATGATATTCTGGTTACCGTTTTTGACCACCACACTCTTTCGGAAGAAGAAAAACGCAGGCACAGCACCTATTATCTTGATAACACTGGAGCGTGTATTACCATTTTGCTCGAAGAATGGATAAAGCGGGAATGGGTACCGTCTGAGTCCGAGATAACACTATTTGCACTCGGTCTGTATACTGATACAGGCTCCTTTTCCTACCCCGGAACGACGCTGCGTGATTTAAAAGCAGGAGTATTTCTGATGGAGCACGGCCTGGACCTTGAACTTGTACAGCAGTTTTCTGAAAATACGCTTTCTGCCCGGCAGCAGGAGGTCTTCCGCAAGTACCTTGACTCTTGTGAACATATCGGCGGAAAAGGGCTTGATGTCATCACTTCCATGATTGAAACCGAACATTACGCAGGAAGCCTGAATGTTATAACATCCCGGCTGATGGAAACGACAGGTGCTGATGCTGTAGTCACCGTGACCGCCATGAAAAACAAAGTGTTCATCATCGGTCGTTCCGCCTCCACCCGAATCAGCCTGCTTCCGGTCATGCAGCATTTCGGCGGAGGTGGTCATAACCGCGCAGCCTCGGCTTCTGTGAAAGATGGAGATCCAGCTGATATTCTCAAAACAGTGAATAAGCTTCTTTTACAGTCCATCTCTTCCCCGATCACCGCTGAAACGATTATGTCTGCTCCTGTAAAGACCATCACGGAAGACGTCCGGGTCGATGAAGCAAAAAAACGTCTCATTTACTACGGCCATAACGGATTTCCTGTTGTGAATACAAAAGACAAGCTGATCGGTATCATCTCCCGCCGTGACATCGATAAAGCTGTTCAGCATAACCTTGGACATGCACCTGTTAAAGGATATATGAGCACCGACTGCATCACCGTCTCCCAAACGGCATCATTTGAGGAAATACAGAATATATTCATCCGGCATAACATTGGACGTGTTCCTGTCATGAATAATGGAAAAATCCTCGGTATCGTCTCACGAACCGACGTTATTGAACAACTGCAGCAGCAGTCTTTTGATAAATCATATGAAAAGGTCAATGTAAAAACGCAGATAGAAACTCTTCTTTCTACAGATGTTGTTCAGCTGTTGAAAACCGTCGGTGAGACAGCGGCCGCAGATCATATGAATGCCTTCATTATCGGAGGAATGGTAAGAGACATTCTGCTGGGACAGAAAGGGGAAGATATCGATATCGTGGTGGAAGGCAATGGGATGTCACTTGCTGAAAAGACAGCAAACCGGTTTGATGGAACCGTTGCAGTTCATGAAACATTCGGAACGGCTACTGTGACCCTTCCATCCGGGCGGCGTGTAGATTTTACAACGTCACGCACCGAATACTACGAAACACCCGCGGCTCTTCCAACCGTATCACGCTCCAACATTAAAGAAGATCTGTACCGCAGGGATTTCACAATGAATGCCATGGCTGCCTCTCTCCACCCATCCCATTTCGGGGATCTGATTGATTATTTTCACGGTAGAGAGGATATGAACCAAAAGAAACTGCGTGTGCTCCATAACCTGAGTTTTGTCGAAGATCCGACCAGAATACTACGAGGCATTCGTTTTGAACAGCGTTTTCAGTTCCGTATGAGCAAAGAAACAACGGCATTTATCCATTATTCGGTATCAGCCGTTTCTTCGTTGTCGCGCACGAGAATCACCGCTGAGTTCCAGACATTATTAAAGGAAGCTGATCCTGTTCAAAGTCTGTCGCGTCTTGATGAACTTGGTGTTCTCCCTATTTTTTTCCCCGGTGCCGCCTGGACCCGTCAAACAAAGGACGTGCTGCAGCTTTATCTACATTCCCCGGAACAGCCGGGAGATCTGCCGGAATGGTTCTGCATCCTCTTCTGTCTGTATTTGACGCACACAGACACGGTTAAATCAGCAGAAGCAGCAGCTGTCACCAAGAAACAGAAAAGCGTTGTGGAGAATACGTCCTATCTGTTTTACCTTCTGGATGAGAAAGAATGGATCAGTCTGGGAAATTTCCACTTCCATGCTTCCCGCGTGTCGGACGAGGCCCTTTTCTTTGCATCCATTGCCACAGACCAAAAGCAAGCCGGATTTCTTTTGCAATACAGAAAAAAGCGGAGTGAACTCAAGCCGCTTCTGAATGGTCATGATTTAAAAGCTGCAGGGCTCGCGCCCGGTCCGGATTTCCGGGATTATTTATTTTCACTCGAACAGAAAATGCTGGACAAAGAGATTACAACACGGGACGAAGCACTGCGTTATATTCGACAGCAGGAATGATTTTTTTGCATTGTTCATCAAATGGTGTTTTATTTTTTCAATTTTTCATTCAAAAGTTACCTTTTTTTCTGTTATAATCATGGTTGAATGTCTGAGGGGGTTAATATAGTGGCAAGAGAGAAAAAACGATACCGCAGATCATCATCAGCAAAGAAGAAGTTTTACTTCTTAACATTTCTTATTGCGGTGCTGGCTGTCACTGCCACATTCACCACGCTTTCCAAAGACGGCCGGCCATTCGCGACACAAGAACAGGATAACAATACGTCTACAGAGCAGATAGATAATAACTCCAGTGAAAACAGCGGAGAATCACCACCGGACTCTTCGAAAGAAAACAGCGGTAACGGTTCAAATAATGACGCTGATCATGCATCCGATGAGAACCTTACTTTTCTTCTGGTCGGCGTAGATGATGAAGAGGAGTCAGGATCTCAGCGCACGGATACGATTATGCTCGCAAATTATAACCCTTCAAACAATAATGTCCACCTTGCTTCTATTCTACGGGATTCTTATGTAGATATTCCCGGTTATGAGAACAATAAAATTAATGCCTCTTTTGCCTACGGGGGTGTTGATCTCCTGAGTGACACAATAGAGGAAAATTTCGATATTGCGATCGATCATTATGCCACAGTCAATTTTGATGGTTTCGTAGAAGTTGTCGATACAGTGGCTCCTGACGGAATAGAAGTAGACATACAGGAACGGATGTATTATAACGACCATTCCGGTAATGTAAATATTGATTTTCAGCCGGGAACACAGAAGCTGGACGGGGAAGAAGCACTGGAATACGTGCGTTACCGAGGGGGAGAAAACAATGATTTCGGCAGAGTGGAACGCCAGCAGAAGATGCTGAGTCTCCTGAAAGACGAAGTGCTGTCCTTCAGCAGTGTGACAAAAATTCCGCAGCTGATCGGCGCTGTCCGCCCGAACATTGATACGGATGTCTCTACCGGGAAAATGCTCAGCCTTGGAAAAGACGTCCTGCTGAGTGATATTAATGATATCAACACGATGCGGGTTCCGCTTGAAGATACGTATCAAAATGCACGATACACCCATGCAGGCCTTGTGCTTGAAATGGATAAACAGGCCAACAAGGAAAAACTTCAGCAGTTTTTGAACCAGTCTTCTTCCTCAGAAGACATACAAACCGCTTCCGAAGAGGACGATGAAGAAGAAAGCAGTTATTAAGAGTATACAAATACAAAAGAGACCCAGCCGTGCCGACGGCTGGGTCTCTTTTGTTCTACTCTTCATATTTCTGAAAGATGAGAGTGGCGTTGTGACCGCCAAAGCCGAGGGAGTTACTCAGCGCCGCTTTGACTTCCCGTTCTTTCTTTTCATTCGGAACATAATGAAGGTCACACGCCGGGTCTTCTTCTTCATAGTTGATCGTAGGAGGGACAACACCTTCCTCAATAGCTTTCAACGTGAAGATGGCTTCAATGGCTCCGGCAGCGCCAAGCAGGTGCCCGGTCATGGATTTTGTGGAGCTGACATCCATCTGATACGCGTGTTCACCGAATACCGTTTTCAGAGCGGTTGTTTCATATTCATCATTGTAGGCGGTACTGGTTCCATGTGCATTGACGTATTCGATATCTTCAGGCTGCAAATCTGCGTCCTCCAACGCTTTCTGCATCGACCGGACAGCGCCTTCTCCTTCCGGGGCGGGAGCTGTCAGATGATAGGCATCCCCGGTGGCACCGTAGCCTTTGATTTCTGCATAAATGTGCGCGCCGCGGCTTTTGGCAGACTCCAGGGATTCCAGAATTAACACCCCTGCGCCTTCTCCCATAACAAAGCCGTCGCGGTTTTTGTCGAACGGACGTGAAGCAGAAGCTGGATCATCACTGGTTGTGATGGCCTTTGCTGTACTGAAGCCGGCTACCGCCATATTCGTAATCGGTGCTTCCGCTCCGCCGGTAATCATCACCTTGGCATCTCCCCGCTGGATGACTTTAAAGGCGTCACCGATGGAGTTGGTACCGGACGCGCAGGCTGTTACTGTACAAGAGTTAATTCCTTTGGCACCAGTCATAATCGACACCTGTCCGGAAGCCATGTCCGGAATCATCATCGGTACGAAAAATGGACTGACCCGTTTGTATCCTTTTTCGTTAAATTTCTTAAACTGCTCTTCGTACGTTTCCATACCACCGATTCCAGATCCTATCCATACTCCTACATGTTCGGCATTATCGTCAGTTATCGTATAATCCGCATCCTTCAGAGCCATTTTTGCAGAAGCAACGGCAAACTGGGTGAAGCGGTCCATTTTTCTGGCATCTTTTCCATCAAAGAAATCGGAAGCCTCAAAGTCCTGGACTTCTGCAGCTACTTTCATTGGAAACTCTTCTTTATTAAGCCGCGTAAGTTCCCCGATGCCGTTCATTCCGTCGGTTATATTTTTCCAGGATGAGGCGGCATCAAGACCGACTGGATTTACAGTCCCCATTCCGGTTATCACTACACGGTTATTTTCACTCATGTCTTTCCTCTCCTTTGTTCTGCGTTCTTTTCTCTGATTTGATTGGTGGATCAGCGTCCCCAGCGCATTGCTGTAGCTCCCCAGACAAGCCCCGAACCAAAACCTACCATAACAACAAGATCTCCGTCCTTTATTTTACCATTTTTTAATTCCTCGACGAGAGCAATTGGTATGGAAGAAGAAGAAGTATTTCCGTAGTACTGGACGGTGGTTGCCATTTTTTCTTTTGGAAGTTCCAGTCTTTCCCTGGCCGCCTCCATAATGCGGATATTAGCCTGGTGCGGCACGAGAAAATCCACATCGTCTTTGGTTAGTCCGGCTTTTTCCAATACATTGATGGAAGACTCGCCCATTTGCCGGACAGCGAACTTAAACACTTCACGCCCATTCATAATAATCTGCGGATCCTGCCGGATATGCATTGCACCACTTCCGTCGGAACCTAATTCAAACGAGAAAAAACCTCTGCTCTCCGATGTTGGTCCCACTACAGCAGCCCCGGCTCCATCACCGAAGAGTACAGCTGTATTGCGGTCATTCATATCAGTGGCTTTAGATAGTTTCTCCGCTCCAACAATAAGAATGTGCTCATACATGCCTGTTTTGATAAATTGATCCGCTGTCGCCAGACCATATATAAATCCGGCGCAGGCCGCCCCTATATCCATAGCCGCTGCTTTGTGAGCACCAAGCCGCTCCTGCAGCAGGGAAGAAACCGATGGAAAAGGATAATCGGGCGTAACAGTGGCAACCAGAATCAGATCAAGGTCGGACGCGTCCAGGCCTGCTTCCTGTAAAGCCTCTATTGATGAATAGTATGCCATATCCGAGGTGTCAACGTCATCCTCGGCGAACACTCTTCTTTCAATACCCGTTCTCGTCCGAATCCATTCATCACTTGTATCCAGCGTTTTTTCCAGTTCTGTATTTGTCACTACCCGACCTTCGGTAAATGAGCCCATACCCCAGATTCCTGATTGTTTCATTTATCGTTCCTCCTCTTTGTTCAAAGACCACAGGTTGATAACCACCTATAGAGTTTACACTTCATCTTATGACCTGGTTTTAATTTTATATCATCCAATATGGAATGTCCACTACACCACTTCAGAAATGACGTTCGTCTTCCTCAAGTAAATGCAGCATAATACAGAGATGTTCATAGCATAAGATAAACCTGCCGAAAACAGGCAGGTCGTGATATATAATATAATAGTGCATGTTTTTGTTACTTTTTCTCCTGCCGCTGGTTTCCCGTTTCCCTGCGGACACCAGGTAGTTCCCCTGTTTTCTTATAATGATCCATTTCTTTGTTGAGCTGTTGGCGGAGTTCTTCGGGAACTTCCGGACTGAAAGGGCCGAGAGATACGGCACCTTCTTCAAAACCATACGTTTCCACCCCGTTTTTGAGCTCCCCTTGTTGATGCTTTTCAGCAACCATCCGATACACGTTTTCCACATGCTGTATCGTACTTGTCAGTACAGCCGCTTCTCCAAGGTCCGATTGATCCCCTATATAACCGATTGCTTTTTGTCCCTGTTCTTTCGCCTTGTTTATAACATCAACGTGAAATCCATTTCCGGCAGGGTATACAATATCAGCATGCTCCTCTGTAACCTTCTGCAGTTTCTGAAGCGCTTTCTCTTTATCATTCCAACTTCCCGTTGTCGTTGATATGACTTCAACCGACGGCTTACTGCTTTTTGCTCCTTCTTTAAATCCGTTGACTTCCGGCTGCCATGACCGGGCTGCAATGACAGCAATGGTATCTGTTCCGGTCATTTCTCCGGCCAGCCTGCCGGCAAAATATCCCATGGCATACCCTTTAAGCTGGACCGATGTAACGTTTTTGGCGCCGGTACTGCCATTGATACTGACAAAACGAATGTCAGGATACGATTCCTGGATTTTCATAAACCTGTCTCCGAACCTTTTTCCGTGACCGAAAACAAGGTCCACTCCTTCTTGGTGAAGATGTTTTACTTCTTCTTTCAGCTCCGGCAAGTTTGAAATATTCTCATGATAACTTACTTCCATTCCAAGCTCCGACTGAATCTTAAGCAGCCCCTGATACCCTTTACGGTTCCAGCTCTGCTCATCAATGGTATGTTCAAGCAGCAGGGCAGCTCGATTTTCTTCGGATTCGCTCGATACAGGATTTTCACATCCAATAAGCAGGGCCGACCCTATCAGCGTAGAGCAAAGCAC
Organism: Salibacterium qingdaonense; assembly: GCF_900114715.1. Classification (GTDB taxonomy): domain Bacteria; phylum Bacillota; class Bacilli; order Bacillales; family Marinococcaceae; genus Salibacterium; species Salibacterium qingdaonense. The sequence goes on along the minus strand of NZ_FOTY01000002.1, from coordinate 47,526 downwards.
CCATATTTTCCACGCGGTTCCTGCTCCATGCATACACCGCCACTCCCTTTCCTGTTTCATACAGACACCTCTGCTTAGACAATTATGCTCGTCCCGTCGTGCCTATGAACACCTTTTCCGGTACCACCATTCTGAAAGGACCGCTATGAGAAGCGCTCCGATAACAGCCATTCCTTCTCCCGTATTTACTGCATAGCGGAGGATACTGAACGTAAGTAAAAGAACCACACAAAAAATAAAGGCCCCTGTATACAATGATTTCATCTTTCCACCTACTTTCACCGCCACCGTTTCGTTCCTTTCCATTTCAAAAAGCTGCCTTAACAGCAGCGTTGCTGTCAAAGCAGCTTTCATGTTCCTGATTACATAATGGAAGCAAGCAGCGCCTTCTGAGCATGAAGACGATTTTCTGCTTCATCATACACAACCGAATGGATGCCGTCAATGATCCCGGCTGATACTTCCTCCCCGCGGTGTGCTGGCAGACAGTGCATGAAAAGGAAAGAAGGATCAGCGTCTGCGCACAACGTTTCATTAATCTGAAACCCGGAAAAATCTTTTTCCCGTGTTCCCTGCTCTTCTTCAAATCCCATACTGGCCCACACATCTGTATAGATCACATCCGCATCTTTCACCGCCTCCTGCGGAGAATAGGTGAGCGTCAAGGCCGCCTGATGGTGCTTTGCTGTCTTTTCGATTTCTTTCCATATTTCTTCATCCGGTTCATACCCTTTTGGTACAGCAAGGGACGCTTCCATCCCTGCTTTCAGGCAGGCAATCAAAAAAGAATGAGCGACATTGTTGCCATCACCGACAAAAGCAGTTTTCAATCCTTTGAGTTTTCCTTTATGCTCCTTGATTGTAAGTAAATCAGCCAGAGCCTGGCAGGGGTGATACGCGTCCGTAAGTGCATTGATAACCGGAACATCTGCGTGAGCTGCCAGTTCCTCCACTGTTTCATGAGAGTTTGTCCGGATCATAATACCGTCTACATACCGCGAAAGAACGTTGGCGGTATCTTTCACCGGCTCACCGCGGCCGATCTGCATATCTCTTGGACTTAAAAACAACGCATGTCCTCCAAGCTGCGTCATTCCTGTTTCAAAAGAGACTCTTGTTCTCGTCGAAGCATTTTCAAAAATCATCCCGAGCGATTTCCCTTCGAGCAAGGGGTGCACGGGTCTTGATTTTTTGTCTTCCTTTAAGGATTCCGCCAGATGAAGCAGATCGTGTATTTCCTCTGCCGTGAAGTCCAGCAGCGTCAGAACGTCTCTGTTTTTAAGGTTATTTAACGGTTGTACCCGTTCTGCATTATTCATTTTTCAAACTCCTTCATCAGCCATTGTATTTGTCTCCAGCCATTCTTCTATTGAACGGGGTTCTTCTGCTGTTCCGATCATCGCCTGCACCATGACCGTCAGCGTATCAGAATTGGTGACAATCGTTTTCCGTTGTTTGAGGGCTTCCTGGCGCATCTCTTTTCCTGTTGAATAACCGGTTTTTGGAATGCTGAACAGGGCCACAGCATCTGGATGATGAAGCCACTCCTCAAATGTCATATCGTGACGGGTCACGATGATATACCCTTTGTCCTCCAGCGTTTTCAGAGACGGAGCAGCGGCGGTGCTGACTGTTTCATCAATGTCGCAGAAAATCAATCCCTTTTTCTTAAATAGGACCGGTACCTGCGCTTCCGACCAGGCAAACGCCTTATTAAATGCTTCATCCTTATCCCGAGCGATACTGATCAGTTCCCCGGTCGATTTCATTTCCGCTTCCAAAAGCGGGTCAATACCAGGAAGCCTGTCGTTGGAAAAGACCGGTGCTTTCACGGTGTAATATGACGTCTCTGTATGCAGGCCGGTCCGTCCATTGCTCCATTCTTTAAGCGGCGTTCCAAGAAACATTTCCACTGCACCTTCCACCATGTGAATGCCCGTCACTTTTGAAAAAATCGGAACGGTCCGGGATGCGCGCGGATTAATCTCTATAACATAGAGGGCATCTCCGTCATAAACAAATTGAATGTTAAAGATTCCTTTAAAATCCATTCCTTTGGCAATTCTTTCGGTGTACGCTGCGAGTTTTTGTTTCACTTCCAGTGATATGGAAAAAGGCGGCGTGACAGCCATCGAGTCACCGGAGTGCACTCCCGCCCGTTCCACATGCTCAAAAACCCCCGGGATGAAAATATCTGTTCCATCAGTGAGCACATCCACCTCGAGCTCCGTACCCGGCAGGTAGGCGTCAATAAGTACAGGATACTCCACTTCTTTTCCACTGTCATTAAGGTATTCAAGCAGCTCTGCTTCCGTTGTACGAACAGCCATGCCCTGTCCTCCGATGACATAAGACGGGCGGACCAGGACCGGATATCCGATCTGTGCAGCTTTTTCTATGACATCTTCCTGGTTATAAGCCGTTTTTCCTGGAATGTGAGGTACCCCCACCTCATTCATAAACTCGTAAAAACGACCGCGGTCTTCAAGTTGGTCGATGGTATCCGAAGATGTTCCGAGCACCTTCCAGCCTGCCTTTTCCAGTTCTTCGGTGAGCGAAATACCAGTCTGTCCGCCAAGCTGCACAATGATTCCTTCCACCTGCTCTGTTTCAGCAACATGTATCACATCTTCCGGGGTGAGCGGTTCAAAATACAAATGATCAGCCATCTCAAAATCAGTACTTACGGTTTCAGGATTGTTATTGACAATGACCGCTTCAAACCCTGCTTTCTGCACTTCCATTGCACCATGTACCGAGCAGTAATCAAATTCTATTCCCTGCCCGATCCGGATGGGACCGGACCCGGCAATGAGCAGTTTCGGTTTACCGGTTTCCTTTTTTTCGTCTCCTTCTGTATACCAGCTGGAATAGTAGTAAGGAGTTTCCGCCGTGAACTCGGCTGCGCACGTATCCACCATGTGATAGGACGGCATCAGATTCCACTGCTTGCGTTTGCGGTACACCGCAGCCGGATCTACATTCCACTGAAGAGCCATCCATCCGTCGGTAAAGCCTGCCTTTTTCCAAGTATATAACTGTTCTTTCGTTACATTTTCCCAGGCTTTGCTGCGGATGTCATTTTCCAGTGATACGAGTTTCTCAAACGAGCGCAGGAAGAACAGGTCGATGCCGGTGAGGCGGTGAAGCTCAAGGGTTGTTTCTCCTCTGCGGAGAAGCTCCAGCAGGATAAAAAAGCGTTGATCATCCTGGCGGTTCAATTCCGCGTAAAGGGTATCTTTTTCTTTTTTGTTCATCCCTGGGACTTCAAGTCCCGTCGTTTTAATTTCCAGTGAACGAACCGCTTTCTGCATAGCCGCTTCAAGGTTTCGTTCTATCGCCATGACTTCTCCGGTAGCTTTCATCTGTGTGCCGAGCTGTTTGTCGGCATGAACGAATTTATCAAACGGCCACCGCGGAAATTTGACGACCACATAATCCAGCGCCGGTTCAAAACTGGCATACGTATGTCCGGTTACCGGATTCAGCAGTTCATGCAGATGATAGCCGACGCTGATTTTCGCTGCCATACGCGCAATAGGATACCCGGTAGCCTTGGAAGCAAGAGCCGAAGACCGGCTGACCCGCGGATTCACTTCGATTAAATAATATGATTTGCTGTGTGGATCCAGAGCAAATTGAATATTACATCCGCCTACAATACCAAGGGCGCGGATTACTTTCAGTGAAGAAGCCCGCAGCATTTGATACTCTACGTCCGTCAATGTCTGGGACGGAGCCGTTACGATGGAATCCCCTGTATGAACACCGACCGGATCAATGTTTTCCATGTTGCATACTGTAATACAGGTGTCATTGGCATCACGCATGACTTCGTACTCCACTTCTTTGAACCCGGCGATACTTTTTTCAACGAGGCACTGGTGTATGGGGCTTGCTTCAAGACCGCCGCCAATGATATAGCGGAGTTCTTCTTCATTATAAGCGATACCTCCTCCGCCGCCTCCAAGCGTATAGGCAGGACGTACAATAATCGGATAACCTGCCGTTTTGGCAAACTGCAGCGCTTCTTCCTCTTTTTCCACGATGTCGCTCTCTGGAACAGGCTCACCCAGTTCATGCATAAGCCCGCGGAATGCCTCCCGGTCTTCTCCCTGCTTGATGGAACTTACCGGTGTCCCCAGCAGCTTCAGGCTGTATTTTTCGAAAATGCCTTCATCTTCAAGAGAAAAGGCAAGGTTCAACCCGGTTTGACCACCGAGTGTGGCAAGCAGTCCGTCAGGTTTTTCTTTCTGTATGATCTTTTCCACAGATTCGACTGTAAGCGGTTCGAAATAGACTTTATCGGCACAGGCTTCATCGGTCATGACCGTTGCAGGATTATTGTTTACCAAAATGACCTCGATTCCTTCTTCACGCAGTGCCAGACAAGCCTGGGTTCCGGAATAATCAAATTCAGCCGCCTGACCGATAACAATCGGCCCGGATCCGATGACAAGCACTTTCTCTATCGTTGTATCTTTAGGCATAGGTTTTTTCTCTCCCTTTGTTCTTCAGATGTTCAAGGAACTGGTCCAGTATTTCTTCGCTGTCAGCAGGTCCCGGATGAGCTTCAGGGTGGAACTGAACCGTCGTAATATCACGTGATGTGTGAGACAGCCCTTCAATGGACTGATCATTAATATTTTTGAAACGCACGGCGAATTCACCAGCGGGAAGAGAATCTTCCTTCACTACATAACTGTGATTCTGTGACGTCATGAACACTCTGCCCGTTGTGGTGTCTTGTACCGGCTGATTCGCCCCGCGGTGCCCAAAGCGGAGCTTTTCAGTATCGGCGCCGTATGCAAGGGCAAGCAGCTGGTGTCCCATACATATACCAAGACTCGGGTACAGCCGGGAGAGTTCACGGTAATGATCCAGAAGATGATGAAGCTGTTTCGGGTTCCCCGGTCCGTTGGAAAACAGCAGACCGTCCGGATGAAGAGACGCAATTTCTCTCTGATCCGTGTCATATGGTACAACAGTCACCTTGCATCCTTTTTCTTTTAAACGATGCGCCATGGAATGTTTATATCCAAAATCCAGCAGTACAATGTGCTCTTCTCCACTCCCGATTGTTTCAGGAGCCTGAACTGTTACGTCATCTATCAGCATTTTACTGCCGATTGGTTCATAACTCCCGGGATCTGCTTTGGCAGGAGATGTCGTAATAACGGCTCCCATATCCCCTTTCTCCCGGATATTTTTCACGAGTGTCCTGGTGTCGACACCTGTGACGAGTGGAATCCCTGCATGTTCTGCGGCTTCTTTTATTGTCTGTTCGGCTTCGTAATGAAAAGCATCCGGGGAGGCTTCGCTTATAACTAAACCGGCCGGCTGCGGATGATGACTTTCATAGTCCGACGGGTTCCACCCGTAATTTCCGATGAGGGGATAAGTAAAAACGACAATCTGACCATAAAAAGACGGATCCGTCATCACTTCCTGATAACCGGTCATTCCGGTGAAAAAGACAATTTCTCCGTAAATGTCCTGCTGCTCTTCTGTTTCAATCGTACCTTCAAATAGTTCCTCATTTTCGAGCTTTATATATCCCTTCATTGATACAAATCCTCCTCAAATCCTGCTTATAATCTATGACTGTATGGAAGAAAGGGCTTCTTTGATATCCTGAACACCCTCCAGAAGCGTTTCTTCTTTCATTGTCAGAGGAGGAAGCATACGGATGACATTCGGCCCCGCTCCAATAACAAGCATCCCTTTATCCCGAAGTTCCTTAATAACGGGTGCTGATGACTCTGTCAATTCTACTCCAGCCATCATTCCCATGCCTCTGACGTCTTTGACAACCGGAAGAGAACGGAGCTCCTGGTCGAGTTCGTTCAGGAATCGTTCTCCCTTTGCGGCTGCCGCTTTTATCCACTTTTCTTCAAAGAGTGTCTGCAGCGTCGCTTTGACAGCCGCCATCGCCAGCGGGTTCCCACCGAATGTTGTGCCATGGCTGCCTGGTCCAAAAGATTCTTTCAAAAACTGTTTTCCGATCATCGCACCTACCGGAAACCCGTTCCCAAGTCCTTTAGCACTTGTTATGATGTCCGGCTCGATTTCGTATTGTTCGTGGGCAAAAAGAGTGCCGGTGCGGCCGATGCCGGTCTGAATTTCATCGCAGACAAGCAGTCCTCCACTTTTTTTCACCTTTTCTTCCACCGCCGTGACAAACGCTTGATCAGCCGGACGTACTCCGCCTTCTCCCTGGACCATTTCAATCAGTACAGCAGCGGTGTCTTCATCAATGGCTTTCTCCAGTTCACTCACGTCATTGAAAGGAAGCCGGACAAACCCTTCCGGCATCGGTCCGAATCCTTCCTGAACCGCTGTCTGTCCGGTAGCGGCCATGCTCCCGAATGTTCTGCCGTGAAAAGACTGGACAAAACTGATGATTTTTTTGCGGCCTGTATGTTTTCTTGCCAGCTTAATGGCAGCTTCATTAGCTTCCGCCCCGCTGTTTGCAAAGAAAACAAGATCCCCGCATGAGTGTGATGTCAAAAGATGCGCTGCTTCCTGCTGCTGATTGTAGTGGAAAAAGTTCGACGCATGCCAGCCCTCATGCAGCTGTTTTTCCACTGCCTGCACGACATAGGGATGACTGTGTCCGAGATTGACGACTCCAATACCGGCCATGAAATCCTGGTACGTCTTTCCGTTTGTGTCCGTAATTGTAGTATCTTCTGCCTTCGCAAATGTTACATCCCACCGTTTGTAGGTTGGAAATAACTCTTCGTCTGCCCAGACGGTATCTTCCTGATTTTCCATTGCTGCCCCTCCTAGTTATCCAGCATCTCTATCTTATGATCGGTTGAAGTAGGTTCTTTTACAACGGTCGTCCCTTTCAAAGTTCCATCTTCATTCTTGTTTTTTCCGTTTCCGTTGGCGATGGTTACTTTATTAATGGATCCTTTGAGGCACGCGGCTGCGGCTTTAACTTTCGGTATCATCCCACCGTAAATAATACCTTGATCGATGTATTTTGTGACAGATGACTCTGTAAGTGTTTCTTCCAGCCTGCCGTCCCGCAGTACACCGTCTACATCCGTAACAAAAACCAGTTCTCCGGCTCCAAGCGCTGTTGCCACAGCGGCAGCAGCAGCGTCGGCATTCACATTCAGCCGGCCGTGACTTTCAGAGGAAGCGATGGGAGCGATGACAGGAATACAGCCACTTTCTATAAGCTCTTCCAGCCGTTTTGTATGAACAGTGTCAACGGCTCCGACAAGTCCCAGGGTCTCTACATCCACCGGGGAAGCCTGAAGCAGGTCATTCTCACTACCTGTGACTCCGTGTGCCGGGGCACCGCTCTCTTCAAGGGCCTGCACCAGTTTGCGGCGCACTTCGCCTGTCAATGCTTTTTCTACTGCTTCCAGCACTTGAGGTGTTGTCTTTCTAAGACCTTCCACAAATTCGGTGGGAACATGGTCTTTTTCTAATCTGCGGTTAATTGCAGGCCCGCCGCCGTGAACGATGACAGGGTGCAGTCCTTTCTTCTGCATAGCTGCTATGCTTTCAAAAAAATCCGCCTTTAGATTCTCAAGAGTGGAACCTCCGCACTTAAGGACAATAACATGTTTCATCCCGCTTCCTCCTTCCTGCATCACGTCCGGTAACCGGCGTTTATTCTGACATACTCATAACTGAGATCACATCCCCAGGCTTTTCCGGATCCGCTTCCTGAATGCAGATTCACCTTAATGGTTATTTCTTCCTTTTCAAGATACGCTTTGGCATCTTCTTCCGAAAAGGAGACAGGACGACTGTTTTCTAATGTTTTAATCGGACCGAGAGAAATGTCTATGGCTTCCGGGTCCAGGTCTACACCGCTGTATCCAAGGGCAACGATAATCCGGCCCCAGTTGGCATCGGTGCCGTAAATGGCTGTCTTCACCAGGTCACTTCCGACAATCTGTTTCGCAGCCTTTGCTGCTTCATGATCATTCAGTGCTCCGTCCACTTTCACCTCTACCAGTTTCGTAGCTCCTTCTCCGTCCCGGGCTATTTTTTGGGCAAGTTCCTCGCAGGTGATCTGCAGGCCGTGAAGGAACGTATCCCATTCCGGGTGGGACGGGGTCAACGGTTCATTTCCCGCATGTCCGCTCGCCATCACAATCACATTATCATTGGTCGACGTATCGCCGTCTACTGTAATACAGTTGAATGTTCTGTTGGTCACTTCCGACAAAGCCTGCTGAAGATACTCCGGCTCGATTACAGCATCTGTTGTGACAAAACCGAGCATGGTAGCCATGTTGGGATGAATCATGCCGGACCCTTTGGCGGCGCCGCCGAACGTGACCTGTGTATGATCAATCGTCGTTTGAAAGCAGGCATGCTTTTTCACCGTATCGGTCGTCATGATAGCTTCATTGAACTGGTCCGCATCTTTAAAGGCGGGCATGGGCTGCAACTCCTGGATGCCCGGCACAATTTTGTCCATCGAAAGTCGTTCACCGATGACGCCGGTAGAGTTCACAGCCACTTGGTGGACCGGGAGCTGAAACGTTTCTGCCGCTGCGCTGCGCATCGTATAAGCGTCCTGCAGTCCTTCCTCTCCGGTACAGGCATTGGCATTTCCGCTGTTAATAATAATGGCGCGCAGTTTCCCTTCTTCGGCGATACTTTCTTTTGTTACCTGCAGGGGAGCGGCCTGTATTTTGTTTAACGTATAGACAGCTGCACTCGAAGCCGGCACATCACACAGAATGGCCCCAAGATCATTTCGTTTCCGCTTCACCTGCGTATGAATGCCTGCTGCTTTAAAACCTTTCGGGGTGATAATGCTTCCACCGCTTATTTCTGTAATGTTTTCGGTTTTGTATACCGTTCCCATGCTTCTCTCTCCCCTGTTAATCTATTAATGACATGCTGGCTATGGATACATTGGAATATAGTCAAGTCCTCTGGTCTCCGGAAAGCCGAACATCAGATTCATATTCTGGACGGCCTGGCCGGAGGCACCTTTCATTAAATTATCAATGACAGAAACAATAGTGGCGCGCCCGGTGCGTTCATCCACAGTAAAGCCTATATCACAGTAATTGGTCCCATACACCTCTTTTGTGAACGGCAGCGCCCCGTCTTTTCGAATCCTTACGAAAGGACTGTTTCTGTAACACTGTTCAAACAGATTCTCCAGGTCCTTTTGCTGCCACCCTGGTGACAGCGGAACGTACATTGTCGCCATAATGCCGCGTGTCATTGGCACAAGATGAGGACTGAATGTAACGGGGGCTTCCTTTCCACTGAAACGTGTAAGTTCCTGTTCCATCTCAGGTGTATGTTTATGCTCATTGACTTTGTAAATTTTAAGGTTGTCGTTCATTTCACTGAAATGCGTCATCGCCGATGGAGAGCGTCCTGCTCCTGTCGTTCCCGATTTTGCATCTATAATCAAGTCACCTGCTTCTGCAGCCTGTTTTTGTATAAGCGGCAGAATGCCTGTTAGCACCGTGGTCGCGTAGCATCCCGGATTGGAAAGCAGTCCCGCTGTACGGACTTCTTCTCTATGCCATTCGGTCAATCCATATACCGCTTCCTGAAGAAGAGCGTCCGGTGCACTTTCCCGTCCATACCAATGGCGGTAAGTATCCGCATTCTTTAACCGGAGATCTCCGGAAAGATCAATTATTCTGACTCCACCATTCAATGTTGCGCTTAGTTCAGCGGACACCCCGGGTGGCGTAGATAGAAATACGACATCGTGTTCCTTCAGCCTTTCTGGTTCGATATCTTTCAGGGTGAGTTCTACAATACCTGTGACATGAGGATAACTTTCCGCCATCTGTTTCCCTTCCTGAGAAGAAGAGAATACGGTCATGCTCTCTATATCAGGATGACTGTGAAGCAGGCGTATTAATTCTATTCCTCCGTATCCAGTTGCTCCCACGATCGCTGCTTTCATAAACTTGCACCTCGTTTTATCTTTATACATCCTCTTTTCTTATTATTATAAGTGTGAATATATATTAATGCAACTGTATTTTTATATTTTTCTATACTCATTTTTCAATGATTCGGTATCCGCCCTGGCAATGTTATTTAAGCTTTTTACCTTAATGGTCTTTTTGCGCATAAATGTATGTATATACACAACGTGGTATAAAATGCGCAGCGCGGGAAAAGTCATTCTTATGAAGATAAGCTTAGACTTCCTGTAATGAAAGTATTCCCGTCAAACCAAAAAAGAGCTGGTCCCATGTTACGGGGCCAGCTTCTGTTTAATTTAATGCATTCTTTATTTTTTCAGCAGTGCTTTCAATGTTCGTTCCCCATAAATCATCTTCTTGTGATGTGATGAGCTCTCCGTCTCCATTAAAGACCGAGTAGCCTCTTACCGACATTCCTTCTCCGGCCATATCGGCTTTTTCTACAACATCAAGGGAAGCATCAGACAACATGGTAAAGGTAAAACCCATCTGCTCTTTTAATTCTTTATGTGCTTCCGGGGAATCATTGCTGATGGTATAAATATCAGCTTCCATGTCTTCAAACAATTCCATATTCTCCTGCAGCTGCACGAGCTGCGAAACACAGTGGCTTCAATTGACACCGGTGAAATGAAAAAGCACAGTAGGGTTTTCTTTATCTGCGAGGTTGACAGATTCCCAGTTTTCGTTATCCAGCGACATCTCACCACCGCCTTCTTCCTGTCCGCAGGCAGCGGCAGCCAAAACTGCCAACACCGTCATCACAAGGAACCCGGTATATTTCTTCAGTGACCGCACGTTCCCACCTCCTTTCTGTACAAATGTTACCGATTAACGGGCGTCAAACGTTTCAGGTCATCCAGTATAGGTTCTGTGTCGTTTTCCAGACCATCGTATTTTCTTACGACATTCCCTTTTGGGTCAATAAGGAAAAAGGCGGTTGCATGGATAATATTTTGGTCACCGGTATCCTGGTTCAATGCACTTAGAAAGGAATTCTTCGATAACTGTTTGATTTCTTCCACCGAATAGCCGGTGAGAAAATCCCAGTTGCTGAAATCGGCCCCGTAGTTTTGGCCGTACTTCGTTAATGTCTCCGGATCGTCGCGTTTTGGATCAACTGTGAATGACACCATTCTTACGTCTTCCAGTCCTGCTTGTTCAATCTGACCCTGCAGGTTGAGCATATTCGGGGTCATCGTATTACAGACGGTCGGACAGTTCGTGAAAATCATATCAGCAATCACGTACTCCCCTTGAAGATCCTCGTTTGTCACTGTTTCCCCGTCCTGGTTTGTAAAGGAAAAGGAGGGGAGGGACAGGTCTGCGTCCGTCAAACTGCTGCCATTCTGAGCTCCCTGCGGCTGGCCGATCTGATACAACCAGCCGCAGCCGCCAAGCACCGCCAGCAAAAGCCCTGCACCTGCCAATAGCATGATACGCTTCATCGCTTCACCCTTCTTTCAAACTTTCTCATTTTAAATGATCTGTATCGGCCGGGATATCGCTGATGGTCCATTCTCCCTCTTTCGGCTGTTCTTTGGCAAGCCACTGTTTGAATACATATCCAATGGTTGTGACATACACCAATTCCTGCGATATCTTCATAACCACCCCGGCCAGCTGCTGATCAGAATGAGCATCCAGAAACGACATCGTGCCTGCCCCGTCATTCATCATCGATGTCGGAGGTGAAGTGCCCGGCGGCAGGCAGTAGGCCATTACTTCCGACCATACAGCAGGATTCGTATACGTTTCATAAAGCGGGCTGCCTGCAAAAATAATCATCGCGCAGGCCGGTGTGATCAGAATACCGTTTGCAAAAATGTAGACAATCCGGCGCAGGTCCGGGAGCTTATATCCGGATGGAAGCGGTGAAAGCATGTGCCACCACATCAGCCAAGCGGAGGCAAACAGCGCTCCCTGATAAAGACTGTGAATCACCGGCGCCTGCATCACTTCATCAAAAACGACGGGAATATGATAAAAAGAAAACAAAGCATTGAATGTAATCAAACCAATAACCGGGTGCAGCAAAACACGGTAGATCCATTCCGCTTTTTTCCTCCACCAATCGATTCCTGATTGCAGGAGCCATTTCGGAATCGCGAGAATGAACAACGGCACCGCTGCAAAGTAGGCGAATACCATCTGTGTCATATGGAGTGTAATAATAGAGTGACCTGCTACATACAATGGACTGCCCCAACCGAGATACAAAGCAGCCAAACCAAGCAGAAAGTATATATTCCGGCGGACAAAATACTTGTCCGTTCCTTTGAAATTATGCCTTTTTTTCAAAATTATACTGTAATAAATGAAAGCTGTAAGAGCCAGAACGACTATAAGTTCCGGAGTCCACAACGCACGAAAAGAATAGGTCGAAAAAAAATCCGCGATTGCCGTCCACCTCCTTCTTCTTCAATTTAAGCAGAAACTTTCATTTCAACGCCAGCTGAAGTAAAATAGGACACGCACACTCTTTTCATCATATTAGCATATTTGAGGCGCATTATACTCATGATTCATGGTACATTTTTAAGTTATTTCTTACAATCTGATGAACAAGACCACGGCTGTTGATTATGCAAATATAGGAAGCGTTTCGTCGGACTCCGCCTTTCCTGCCCGCTTTCCGCAGGCGTCGCCTCAGCTATATCGTGGTAAAGGAGGATCGGCTAAGTTCGGCACGTCCTGCCGGGCGCCGATCTGACTCACCTCGTATGAGCCTCCGGTGATCTTCGGCTGACGCTTCTCCTGCTGGAGTCGGGCAGACGGCTCCGTCCAACGAAAAAGAAAGGGGGATAGATGCTTTGATCACAGATGCACCCTCCTCATAGAACCCTTCCCCGTTCCTTTATATGGTAAATCAACAGGCATGGAACAAGACTTTGGAGCAGCAGTGACTTCCTGACAGAAAGGCGAGGGTAAGCGCCATGGAAAAACATTTAATTGTACTGGATTTAGACGGCACCCTGCTGAAAGAAGACAAGACCATCTCGACCAGAACGTACAAAACGCTCCAGGAAGCAAAAAAAATGGGGCACCTCATTGCGATTGCTACCGGAAGGCCTTACCGGGCCAGTAAAATGTATTACCAGCAGCTTGGCCTGGACACTCCTATCGTTAATTTCAACGGGGCGTATGTACATCACCCGGGGGACGCTTCTTTTCAGACTTACCATTCTCCGCTTGATCTGGAAACGGCAAAAACCATTATTGATACGTGTAAGGCATTTCAGGTAAATAATATGATGGCGGAAGTGGTGGATGATGTGTTCCTCCACGACTATGATGAAACATTTCTTGATATGTTCGCACTCCACACGGATCCTGCAGCGTGCGGTGATCTGAAGACACTGCTTAAGAGCGGCCCCACTTCTCTTCTTGTCTACCCGAAACTGGAGCATGCCGAGGAGCTCCGTCACCTCATCTCCGGAGAACACGCGCAGGGGATTGAACAACGATCCTGGGGGGCGCCGCATCACATGATTGAAATTATCAGTACAGGCAACAATAAAGCAGCGGGCCTTGAGAAAGCAGCTCGTTACTGCGGGCTGACGCTGGATGATGTGATTGCTTTTGGTGACGAGGATAACGACATTGAAATGCTGTCCGAAGCAGGAAGCGGCGTTGCTATGGGAAATGCTTCACCGGAAGCGAAACAGGCAGCGGCAGAAGTGACATACAGCAATGAAGACGAAGGGATTGCTGTTTATTTGGAGGAGCGCCTCCATTTGACCGATAAGAAAAAATTTGAAAAACAGAAATAATACAGGTAAAGGAGGAGACCTGACTCATGAACATTTACGAAATACCTAAAAATGCACCGGAAAGCCTGCGCGAAGAAGTGACGGATCTGCTGATGGAGCAGATGGCTTCCATCGGGCGGGATAATGCCTGCGAATTATTAAAAGAATCCATCCATCTCACCCTTCAAGAACACTCAGGCGCCCATATTTTTGTCGCTGAATCTGACGGTGCTGTTGTTGGAGCAGCTTTTTTCAACCTCAGCATTTCCCTTGAGAAAGGCGGTTATTATATCTGGCTGAATGATTTATACGTACATAAAGAACACCGTAACCAAGGTATAGCCAAAAATCTTCTACTGAAAATTATATACTGGGCCGAAAACCAGGGCATTAAAGGGATTGAACTGGAAACCGGGGTCAGTAACGCAGCAACCAAAGCACTGTACAACTCTCTTGGGTTCTATGATGTTGTCTCCAAACGGTACGGGTTCCGCTTCTAACTGACACCACGGCTGTTTATTTCCAAATATAGGATTCGATTCGTTAGACTCCGCCTTTCCTGCCCGCTTTCCGCGGGCGTCGCCTCAGCTATATCGTGGTAAAGGAGGATCGGCTAAGTTCGGCACGTCCTGTGCCAACGCCGATCTGACTCACCTCGTATGAGCCTCCGGTGATCTTCGGCTGACGCTTCTCCCGCTGGAGTCGGGCAGACGGCTCCGTCCAACGAAAAAGAAAGAGGATACATGCTTTGATCACAGATCCCCCCTCCTCATAGAACCCTTTCCCATTCCTTTATATGGTAAATCAACAGGCGTGAACTAACACATTTTTACGAATAGTAGATGATCATCATAAAGTGCACCGTTTCTTTTGTTTCATTGATGTAACCGTGGTCAAAGTCTGCTTCAAAACGAAGAGCATCTCCCTGCTGCAAATGAAATGTATCGCTGCCGACGACAACACAAAGCTCTCCTTTATTAAGAAAAATATATTCCTCCACCCCTTCCTGGTGGGCATCGGAATAATAGTGACGGTTCGGGGACAAATCGACATAGAACACTTCAAATGGCGTGTGGCTGTCTTTGGAAAATACAGGCTTTACATCGAATCCTCCCCGTTCCCCTTCCAGTATTTCCAATTCATCATAACTGATTTTTGCAGCGGGGGGACGTTCTACTTCTACAAATGTTGTAAAAGGGACCTGCAGGCCGTCGGCTATCTTCCAGAGAGTCCCTACGGTTGGATTGGAAACCCCGCGCTCCATTTGTCCAAGCATTGGTTTACTGACTCCTGTCCGCTCTGCTGTTTCATCAAGACTGAAACCTTTTCTGTTTCTAACCTCCCGGAGTTTCTTTCCGATATGAGCATTGAGCTGATCTTTTTTCATGTGCACCACCTTGACGTATTGTATGTTATAACATACAATTATCATACTATAATACATTCGTGAACGCTACCCTGCTTGCACACTGTGAAACAGAAGTTTCACATGTTAGAAAGGATGCCTCTGTTGAAAGAATTATCTGTAACCGGGTCATTCCACCCATTTATATACGGTTTAAAAGACGGATCTTCCATTGCACTTGGCTATGTCCCGGCTGCCATAACTTTTGGATTCATTGCCCAGACCGTTCCATTAACAACCCTGGAAACACTGCTTATGAGCATGCTCGTGTTTGCTGGTGCCGCCCAGTACATGGCTCTCAGCCTGCTTGCAGCAGGTACCGGGGCGTTTGAAATCATTTTCACGACCTTCATCGTCAATATCCGGCATTTACTTATGAGTGCTTCTTTAAATGAAAAGGTACTCCCGGACCACCCGTTTAAAAAAGCGGGTTACGCCTTTGGTATTACGGATGAAGTCTTTGCTGTCACTTCCATGAAAGAAGGGACAATCAGCTCCGCTTACGTATATGGTGTTTTTTTGATTTCTTACTTAAGCTGGGCCGGCTTTTCAGCAGCGGGGCATGGTATCGGCGATCTGCTTCCTTCCATTTTACAACAGAGCCTGACATTTGCACTGTACGCTCTATTTATCGCACTACTCACTCCTTCCTTGAAAAAGCACCGAAAAGTGATTTTTCTAGCCTGCTCCGCTGCGGTAATGAACAGTCTCTTTTCGTTATGGTTGGCCGAAGGCTGGGCACTGATTCTTTCCGTTACTTTGTCCGCAGTACTTATAGAGTGGGCTGCGCCGCATCAAATCAAAACGCATCAGGATGCAAAGGAGGAGTTTTAAATGTCCCGGGAAATAATCATTATCATTGTTGGCATGGCCCTGGTAACCTACATTCCAAGAATGCTTCCGTTTGTTTTTTTTCGTACTGAAAAAATCCCTCCGAAAATAGAAGGGATTCTAAAAAATGTGCCGTATGCTGCACTAGGAGCTCTTATTTTCCCGGGAGCAGTCTTCATTCACGACAATCCATTGTTTGGAATCACCGGTATTGCCGCAGCCTTTCTGATTTCACTTACCGGAGGTGGGTTAATTGTGGTTGTACTTGGCTCCATCGCTGTTCTTACCATTCTCACCCCTTTATTTCAGGGAAGTTTATTTTAATTATCTTTACGGAACATGCCAAAGATTTCGGTTGTCGTAACAATATTAGTGAAAGCACTTGGATCCACTTCTTCAATGACCTCCCGCAAAGCAAAGAGCTCATACCTTGTAATAACAATCATCAACACTTCTTTTTCACTGTAATCATAGCCGCCTTTAGCAGGGATTCTTGTAATCCCGCGGGTGATATGCTGATGAATCGCTTCGCGCAGAACATCCGGCTGCTTTGTCACAATCATAGCTGTGACTTTTACGTGGCGCGTATGAATGGTGTCAATCACACGGGAACTGACATATACAGCCAGCAGGGTGTAAAGCGCACTTTCCCAGTTAAATAATAGACCGGCCGCGAGCACAATGATACCGTTCAACATAAAGAAATAGGTTCCAACCGGCCGGTCACTGAATCGCGCAAGCACAAGCGCTACAATGTCCAGTCCTCCGGCAGAAGCCCCCCATTTCAATGGGAAAGCCGCCCCCATTGCCGTAATGACACCACCGAACACAGCGTTTAGAAGGATGTCTTCCGACGGGGCATTTACAGGCACGATTTCAAGAAAGAACGTGGTCAGTGCAACGTGCAGGAAACTGTAAAAAGTAAACAGTTTCCCTACCTTGTACCAGCCTAAGAGTGCGATTGGAATATTGACAAGCAGCAAAAACGCACCGGTGGAAAGTGGAAAAAGGGCAGCAAGCAACTGTGCAACCCCTGTAGCACCGTTTGAAAAGACATCGGCGGGTATCAAAAATGTGTTCAATCCGACGGCCATCACCAAGGTGGAAATAACGATGATTATAACTTTCTGCAATTCTTTCAGTATTGTTGAATTTCTTGTAATCATGGAATATCCACCACCTTACAGCTTGCTGCTGAATATGTTGAACCGCCCGGACGGTCAAAGATAGTTTGATTTAAGGACAGCACGCTTCACCGGTTTGATATGCTGTCGTTGTTCCTGCCGGATTCTTTAATCAAAACGTAATGCTCAATATGTATTCCTGTATCATAAGATTCGATTTTAAATCCTGTACCATCGGCTCGTATTATGTTTGATTATTGTTTTGAAACAACCTATCCCGTTCCATTGTACTTTAAACCTTACAGGGTTAAAAGGAAAAACCATTCTCTTTTCTTCCCACCCGGGTTTTTGGGGGCAGGACCGGCCCTGCCGTTTTGTTATGTAAAAACTGCTGTACCGTCTTTCATTCCGGCACAGCAGTAACAATCTGGTTCTATTTGTTATCCTTTATCGTTGTTCGAACCGGCTCTTCCCCTTTTTCTTCCGCTTTATCGAAATGATGCACAGAGTGCATGGCACCTTCTGATACCATTTCATTGTCTTCGAAATCATAAGGTCCCGAGTGCCCGACTTTTTCGTTTAGTTCCTGGTCTTCATCTTCTTTTGTTTTCCCTGTCCATTTCGCAACAGTATGTTTTGACACATCCTTCACTTTTTCTCTTTTTTTCTCATCAGTCAAGAAATAAGTGGCGGTTCCAACAGCGCCTGCTACTACTGAGGGTATAAGCAAACTTCGTTTTTTCATGTTTACACCTCCGTTTTGTGCCTGAATGAATGTTCAATTTCCGCTCTTACTCTTTTTCCCCGTTTGCTTCACACTAAACCTCTGTTTATCTTTCATACCCTTCGAGCTGAAAACCCCATATACCGATTCTCTCCACTTCCTCTTCCTCATTGGCAATGAACCATAAACTGCCGTCATTGACGTGATAAATGTGCACCGTCTTGCCATCGATCTTCTGTTCGATATATTCAGAACCGTGAAGGCGCCGGACATCAAACAGTGTATCCCCAACCGCTGCTCCCTTTGCAGTCTCAAAATCAGTGGACGAAAAAATCATGTATGTCAACTCATCGTCTATGATTTCCAGCTGCATATCAGGTACTTCGCCGGAGCGTTCTTCTCCGTAACGATTCGTGTAAGTAAATTCATGCATGTTCCCGTGAAAACCGATGTAGTCTGAAGGTTTTCCAAACCCGGTATTCCAGTTGATATCCAGAGTGTTATCCACTTCTTCCATTGAATCACCAATACGCATATCCCCTGCCGTCAAGAGGTCCGCGGTTTCAAGATGCAGACGCCCGGGATTATCTATCCATTCGGCCCGGATATCCAGTTTTTGCAGGTTGGAAACTCTCACCACGTCCTGATTATCCACCTCTTCAATATAGTCCTGCTCTTTCAGGAAATCAATTGATGATTCTCCTTCATACGGCACACTACGGTCTATATCTTCCTTATCATTCATCACCTGTACTGCCGCTTGTATAGGAACATACAGTATACCTGATTGAAAGACCGGACCTCCGGTGTGCGTCTGGAGCTGCCCGTCTATGTACAAATCATGCTCCAGTCTGTTTTCTTCCGTTTCTTCTTCCAGCTGCTTCTGCTCATTATCTCCTCTATGCCCTGTGTCTGTCTGAAACAGAGTGCGGGCATCCGCCTCCACTGCAGAAAACAAAAGGCCAAGTGTCATCAAACATCCCAACACTATTCTAATGTTCACGTGCCATTCTCCCCCGTCCCTTTGTATTTATGTTTCTTTTAGAAAAAAAAGGCCCGCATAGAGCCTTTTTTTCTACTTATACAATCTGCCTATATCATCCTGCACCGGGTTTTCCATGCCGGTATTCATTTCTTCATCCCATGCGAGCATTCCACCGGCGAAATTCTTTACATTCTCGATGCCGTTATCCTTAAAATAAAGAGCTGTATGCTGGCTCCGCCCGCCGCTGCGGCAGACGAGAAGATACTCTCTGTCTTTATCAAGCTGGTCAACGACTTCCGGAACCTGATTCATGGGAAGCAGCGGCACTCCCGGAATATGACCTTCGACGTATTCCGAAGGTTCCCGTACATCAATGACAATCGGATTTTTTTCATTTTTTCCGCTGATACTTTTCACTTCTTCTTTTTCCAGCTGTTCAATACCGTCCAATTCGTATCCCATGTTTATCTCCTTTCTCTTAAAAAACCTTTCCGTTACGTTGTATCTTCCGGCGGTTTGTTCCTTAACTTTAACAATCTGTACGTGTGACTGACAACTACTTTGCCGACCGCATAGGCCGGAACTGCCAGAAGAAGTCCGACAATACCGGCGAAATTGGAAGCAACCAGAAGCAGCAGGATAATAGTTAAAGGGTGGATATCAAGTTTACGCCCCATAACCTGCGGAGAAATGAGGTTACTCTCAATCTGCTGCACAATGACAACCACGATAATGACAAGCAGTGCCATAAAAGGGGAGGTGAGCAGTCCAACGATGACGCCTGGAAGAGTTCCGATCCACGGACCCAAAAATGGAATAATATTAAAAAACATCGCTGCCGCAGCCAGTACAAGCGGATAATCGAGTCCGATGATCACATATCCGATAAACACACAGATACCTACAAAAAAGCTGACGATAATCTGTCCCTGGATGTAGGAGCTTAACGCTTCATCCATGTCTCCAAGAATACGGCGTCCTTCTTTTTCCTGTTTAGCAGGCAGAAGCCTCAGAATGAAATTTGGTGCTTTTTTTCCTTCTTTGAGCATGTAGTACAAAATGAACGGCAGAATGAGAATGATAATAACAGCATTTGTGATCATTCCTACTACATTTGCAATATTACTCCCAATATCTGAAAACAGTTGATTGGCATATTCACCTGCCCGTGTCGTTACTTCCCGCCACGAAAAATCCATTTCAGCGATAAAGTTGTTGAACCATTCCTGATTCTGCAGATTAACAATCATCCGTTGTGCTTCATTCATAAGAGAAGGTGCATTCTTCACGAGATTATTGAACTGGTTCTGAAGCGACGGTCCCACCGCGAAGACAAGCAGCACCAGCAGTCCAATAATAATAATATACAGCAGAAGAATGGCCAGGCTTTTCGGCAGTTTCCAGGAAAGGATGTTCACCACCGGCCGAAACAGATAAAACAGCACCCCTGCAATCACGATAGGACCAAACAAGGTGGAAAACAGAACAACCAGGGGCTGGAATATGAAATCCACCAATGTTGCAAGATATACAATCAATAATACAATAATCAACCCGTAGCCGAGTCGAAAATATTTTCCCTCCGGCATGCCATCACCACATTACTTAATGATTTTATTGTTCCATTGTACCATATATTTACTTGCACATATGGGTATGTTTACGCTTTTCTATGGATAAATTCGTCGATTCTTAGTAGCATGAATGTAACAATGATGAAGAAAGGATCGTCCTGTCATGCTGAACACATTGAAACGTCTTTTTCCCTCCGCCGTGTATGAAAAAGAGCTCACCGCCTCCGAGCGCGAATATCACACTATTTTTCACTCCAGCCGTTTTCCCGAAGCCTTTGCGATTAAAACCAGGGAATTGAGTGAAAGGGATCAACAGCTGCTTTTGCTTTCTTTTGACCTTCAGAACAAAGAAGCTCCGTTTCAAAGCGGAAATCGTGAATGGTTCACCTACTTTGCAGACGGCGGCGAACGGCCGGATTCGCTGTCTCAGTATGCTTCGTTCCGGTTGTACTATCTTGAAGGACGAAAACTTTATGAAAATCAGTCCGACCTTGGAGAAACCATTCAGTATTATTTCAATGAACATGTCCGGACTGTTTTCATCACCAGGGAATTTCTTCTTGTACTCGTGCCTGAGCATTCATCCGAAGACACCTCCTTATTTGATGCCGGTGAGCTTGCCGGTATCCTCGCTGCGGATTTACTGCTGGACGTATTTATTTATGCAGGCAGGCGCGTTCACGCGGAAGAAGATATAAAAAAGATTTTTGCACAAGAAAAAAGGCTTTTCCGGCTTTCACGTTCCCTTTTTCCAAAAGAACGAACCTTTCAGGAGTATGACATGCTTCCTTTTGTCCTTTTGCTTCTGGAAGAGCATGAACAGAGAGAACTCTATCACTATGCATTCGCCGGACTTGAAAAGGAGTCAGAACTGGTTGAAACTCTGTATCACTTCTTCCTTTGCAACTTAAACCGGAGCCTTACGGCAAAGGAACTTCACATGCACCGGAACACTCTGCAGTACAGACTCGATAAAATTTTTGAGAGAATCGGCATCGACATGAAAAAGTTTGCCAACGCTGCTGCCTTATATGTGCTGATTAGAAAACTTGAAAAATAGGCGGTAACACAGAGTTTATGCACGATGCACAAAAGATACCGCTTTCATTTTGGTCAACTATTCTATATGAAAACGCTTCCTGTTACGCTATACTACGAATTAATCCATTAAAATAACAACAAAAAGGAGCGGGGAAAAGATGGCGGAAATTGCAATGAACCAGATCAAGAAAGTATATGATGGCGGAGAAGCAGCGGTTGATGATTTTAATCTCAAAGTGGAAGATAAGGAATTCATCGTGTTTGTCGGCCCTTCCGGGTGCGGAAAGTCAACCACTCTGCGGATGATTGCAGGACTCGAGGATATTACAGAAGGAGACCTGCTGATTGATGACAAGCGAATGAATGAAATTCCACCAAAAGACCGGGACATTGCAATGGTGTTTCAGAACTATGCATTGTATCCCCATATGAACGTATATGACAATATGGGGTTCGGCCTGAAACTGCGAAAATTCAAAAAAGAAGACATAAAAGAACGAGTCGATAATGCTGCATCCATTCTAGGACTTGAAGAATATCTGGACCGGAAACCAAAAGCACTGTCCGGTGGTCAGCGTCAGCGTGTTGCTCTTGGCCGCGCAATCGTCCGTGATCCAAAGGTCTTCCTCATGGATGAGCCTCTGTCCAACCTGGACGCCAAGCTGCGTGTGCAGATGCGTGCAGAAATCATTAAGCTCCATAAACGCCTGGATTCTACTACAATATACGTTACCCACGACCAGACTGAAGCTATGACGATGGCAACCCGTATTGTCATTTTAAAAGACGGCATTATCCAGCAGGTAGGAAGTCCAAAGGAAGTATATGAAAGCCCGGAAAACATTTTTGTCGGCGGTTTCATCGGTTCCCCGGCTATGAACTTTCTCGAAGGAAAACTCGAAGGAAATTACTTTAATATCGGGAACAATATATCCATCGGTGTTCCGGAAGGAAAAATGAAAATACTCCGCGATCAAGGGTTTGAAAACAAATCGCTTCTCATGGGAATGCGTCCGGAAGATATCCACGACGAGCCATTATTTCTCGAATCATCACCAGAGTCGAAAGTGTCCCTTCCGATTGAGGTAGCGGAGATGAACGGCGCTGAAATTATTCTTTACAGCACAATCGGAGGACAACAGCTGATAGCGAGAGTTGACTCCCGTTCGGAAATTGAAGCGGACACCACGGTCGAAATGGCCTTTGACATGAATAAAGTGCACTTCTTCGATCCGGAATCAGAAGCACGTATCCGCTGATATTTTCCCGCCCCGCTGTCAGACCTTGAAAAAAGCCTTTCGATACTATTTCGAAAGGCTTTTTTTCACTGCTCACATTTTTTTATCAGGCCGGCTTTTGATGCAAAAGATTACTGGAATGTTTCCTGTTTATTTTTTGACTATTATGAACAATAATTGTTATACTTTTACTGTTTATGCCAGTACATTTTACGTTTGTGGATTCTCAAAAGAAAGGTGATGATACGAAACATGGCACAGCCCAAGTACTTGACGAAGATTGATCAGATTGAGCAGATTCCGGAAGAAGAAAGAGAACGCCTGAAAAAAATAACAGAAAAGTTTGTATTCCGGGTGAATGAGTACTATCTAAACCTGATTAACTGGGAAGATCCGAATGACCCTATTAAGAACCTCGTGATACCTAATGAAGGAGAGCTTGAAGAATACGGGCGGTGGGATGCATCGGATGAAGATACTAATTATGTCGTACCAGGATGTCAGCATAAATACGAAACCACAGCTCTTCTCATCTGTTCAGAAGTCTGCGGGGCTTACTGCCGTTATTGTTTCCGAAAACGACTTTTCCGTAATGATGTTAAAGAAGCAATGATTGATGTCGATCCAGGACTTGAATACATTAGAGAACACCCTGAAATCAATAACGTGCTCCTCACAGGCGGAGACCCTCTTATACTTGCAACCAAAAAACTGCGTTATATTATTGAAGAACTCCGCCGTATACCACACGTGAAAATTATCCGGATCGGCTCCAAACTTCCTGTCTTCAATCCAATGCGCTTTTACGAAGATGAAGAACTGTTGAAGCTGATTCGTGAATATTCTACACCGGATCACCGCATTTATATCATGGCCCACGTGAACCATCCGCGTGAAATAACCGAAGAAGCAAAAAAGGGGTTTCAGGCACTCCATGACGCTGGTGCTGTTATTGTAAACCAGACCCCGGTGCTGAAAGGAATCAATGATCATCCCGATGATCTGACCGAACTGCTTGATACATTATCCTGGGCCGGTGTCACTCCGTACTATTTCTTTATTAATCGTCCCGTTGCCGGTAACAATGATTTCGTACTCACCCTCAAAGAAGCCTACGAGGCGGTGGAAGAAGCCAAAGCAAGAACGAGCGGCCTTGGGAAACGTATACGTTTGTCCATGAGTCATACTTCCGGAAAAATTGAAATACTGGCGGTTGAGCATGGTAAAGCATATTTGAAATATCACCAATCCAGGGATGGTCAGTACGGCAAATTTATGGTGCTCGACTGTCCGGATGATGCTTCCTGGTTTGATGACCTTCCCGGCAATGAACAATACTGGGAGCAGCCGGAGAAAAAAGCGGAAGACGTTGTATCGGTCAATGACATGCCCGATATTCCGCAGAAACCAAACAAACGATCCCGGGTCGCTTCCAGATAAAACATTTTATTAGATTTCTGAAGAAACGCTTCCGGCTGCCCTTTTTTGGATAACCGGAAGCGTTTTGTATTGTTTATAGCCTATTATACCATCAGGTCCGTCTGCTGCTGCATCCCGAAAACCGCGTAAATATGTTAAACTGTCCCTGTCATATTATAAATAAAAGGGTGTTACGTTATGAAGCGGTTTCTGGCCGTTTTTCTTCCCGCTGTTATACTTCTTGAAGCCTGCAGCAATGCTGACACCTCATCTACCGAAGAGGTGTCAACGTTTTCCAATGAATTGTACACCGTAGCATATGAAAGTACAATTCGAACCGAAAACGACGGCTCGAACTTTTCCCTCTCTTTTTCGATTGCTGCAGAAGATGAAACAAGACAAATCGATTCTTCCGATGTGACGTTACGTTTTCCCGAGCGGTTGTCAGATGATCAGGGAAACAGCTACCAGACGACCGGAGACCCGCATTACAGCCAAAAACAGCAGCAAAGCCATATCGTGAAGGTTGAACAGTCATTTTCCGGTCCCCTTCATGAAGAGAGCCGTCATCTCACAGCCCCGCTTCTCATGGTCATTGATAACAATGCAGAGGAAGTACTCTTTCAAAATGTCACTGCTGATTCTTTTCCTCTTACGAGAGAAGAACTGACAATAACAAACATGGAAAGAAACGGGAAAACGTTGAACTTTCAGGCTGAAGATCATATATCCGACGGAAAACTGGATTGGTCCATGAACGTAGAAGGAGAAAAAATTTACCCGGCTTTCACAAACACTGTCGTGAACAATAATGGAACGTACGAAGGGTCTTTGGAGTTCGCCTTTCAACCGGCGGACCGATTCTCCATCACGGCAGGTCGGTCCAGAACGGAACCGTTGGAATGGGAGCTCCCTTTCGTTCTCCCTGTATCATAATGATGGTTTCACCCGGTTTGTCAGCCGTCCCAATCCTTGGGCAGTGACCACCACTTCATCTCCAGGCTGAAGAAGACGAGGCGGATCAAATGCTTTTCCGACTCCAGCAGGCGTGCCGGTGGCAATAATATCACCCGGCTGAAGCGTCATTGCCCGGGAAATAATTGCAATAAGGTCGGTAACCGAAAAAATCATTTGGGACATCGCTGCCCGCTGCCAGCGCTCTCCGTTAACATATGTTTCCAGAAACGTATCTTTTCTCTCCAGTTCTGCCGGCTCCACAATCCATGGACCCATAGGACAGAAGGTGTCCATACTTTTACTGAGAAAAAACTGACTGTGTTTATGCTGGAGATCTCTTGCGGTCACATCATTGACGAGTGTATACCCGAAAATATGGTCAGCAGCCTGCTCCTTGGGGATGCCTGTTCCACCTTTTCCAATGATGACTGCTATTTCTCCTTCATAGTCCACTTCATTTGTGACAACTGGATGCGTGTCTATTCCCTCTCCAGGTCCTATGACAGTGGTGGGTGCTTTAGTAAATATTATTGGATCATCCGGTATGTCCGCTTCACTTCCCATTTCTACAGCATGGTCTTTATAATTCTTGCCGGCACACATGATGTTTTTTTGAGGGACAGGGACCGGTGCGCACAAAATGACATCTTCGAGCGGATAAACACAGTCGCTGTGGTTGTTATCGAGAACCCATTCTGCGAGGTTCTTTGCTTCTTTCCAAAACTTTTCTCCGTCTGCGGCTGCCTGAATCATGGAGGCCGGAACCTGATAAGCCGAACCGTTTTTCATAGCAGCAGCCGTTATATCCACTACTTGTTCATCTTCTGTTATGACAGCCGGGGTCTCTTTTTCTTTTATCTTAACGGTAGCTGTTTTCATATATTCTCCTCCTGTTTCGAATGTGTCTTATCAGCCCAGCACTGCTTTATCATTCGCCATTTTTTCACCACGGAGACGTTGAAATTCTTCGAGCAGCTTTTCGACAGTCAGATTCTGTTTCTCCTCTCCTGCCACATCCAGAATAATCTGGCCCTGATCCATCATAATCAGGCGTGTTCCAAGATCCAGAGCCTGCTGCATGTTATGTGTTACCATAAGTGTCGTAAGCTGGAACTTCTCCACTACATCTGCGGTAATGCCGGTAATCAGCTCCGCTCGCGAGGGATCGAGCGCGGCGGTATGTTCATCCAGCATTAATATGTCAGGTTCTGTAAATGTTGCCATTAACAACGATAATGCCTGGCGTTCTCCGCCGGAAAGAAGTCCCACCTGTGCCGTCATGCGGTCTTCCAGTCCCAGATTCAATGTTTTCAAATGTTCCTGGAATACTTCTTTTTTCTTTTTATTAACACCCGGCTTCAAGGTGCGTTTTTTGTTGCGGGACCATGCCATAGATAAATTTTCTTCAATCGTCATGGAAGGAGCGGTTCCGGCCGATGGGTTTTGAAAAACCCGGCCGATCATCTGTGACCGCTTATATTCCTGCATAGGAGTAACAGCCTGTCCATTAATGAAAATGTTTCCTGTATCTGGAATGACCGACCCGGAAATCACATTCATCAGCGTTGATTTCCCTGCCCCGTTACTGCCGATAACTGTCAGAAATTCACCGCTTTTCAGTTCAATATTGGCGTTTTGAAGGGCTTTTTTCTCATCCATCGTTCCTTCGTTAAATGTCAGGGATACCTGTTCAAGTCGAAGCATTCTGCCCGCTCCTTTCTTCCGCCGGTGCTGCTCTGGAAAGCTCTGCTTTCTTCCGGAGCCGCCTTTTCTTTTCCCTGCGTGATTCAATAAGCTTAGGTGTGATCAGCGCGCCGATAACAATCACCGCTGTAATGAGTTTCATGTCGCCTGTCTCAAGAAAATCAGCCAAAAGAGCCATGGTTACAACAATGCGGTATATAACAGCACCGATAATGACGGCGAAAGTAGTACGTGCTATGGACTTCGTTCCAAACAAAGCTTCCCCGATAATAACAGACGCCAGTCCGATAATGATCATGCCGACTCCCATACCGGCATCAGCAAAGCCTCCCTGCTGTGCAACAAGGGCACCAGATAAAGCGACCAGTGCATTGGAAAGACCGATACCGAGGATAATCAGTCCATCCGTATTGGCGGAAAAGCTGCGAAT
Organism: Salibacterium qingdaonense; assembly: GCF_900114715.1. Classification (GTDB taxonomy): domain Bacteria; phylum Bacillota; class Bacilli; order Bacillales; family Marinococcaceae; genus Salibacterium; species Salibacterium qingdaonense. The sequence goes on along the minus strand of NZ_FOTY01000002.1, from coordinate 20,401 downwards.
CATAGACTTATTGTCACCGGTGGCGCGCAGGGCCATGCCGACTTCTGTTTTAAGAAAATAATCGGTGATAAACTTCACGATGAATGTCAGTATCAAAGCCGTGAAAATAATGGCAGGATCCATAATGCCAATTCCGGCCAGAGACTGGTTAACCGGCTGACTGATGCCAAGACTTGTCCAGAATTCTGTTATCATAGTGAATATTGTTTGTTCATTTAAGAGCGGCACATTAGACTGCCCCCCCATAATGCGTAAATTGATGGAGTATAAAGCAATCATCATTAAGATCCCTGATAACAGAGGATTAATTTTTCCTTTCGTATGGAGAATTCCGGTAATGCACCCCGCCAGAAACCCCCCTGCCGTCCCGGCTGCTGTTGCAATAATCGGGGACTGCCCGCTCGTGATAAGCACCGCGGCGATAGCAGATCCCGTTACAAAACTTCCATCTACTGTGAGATCAGGAAAATCAAGTACCCGGAACGATATGTAAACACCAAGCGCCATTAATGCGTAAATGATTCCGGTTTCTACAGAACCGAACAATGCGGTCGACATATCTGCATGCGCCCTCCTTTCCTTTGGTCACCAGAAAATTCAGATTGCCCGCGGGAAACGCGGTACTCGGAACACTCTGATACTTCATTTCTTATTATACATGAAAATGTCCGGTCCGTTACTTTGTAAACACAGACCGGACCAGATTTATCATTAATTAATAAATTCTGCTTCTTCTTTCCATGCTTCCTTTATCTCTACTCCCTGTTCCGAAGCCGCGTCCCGGTTGATCATCAGCTGCATTTCCTTGGGATACTCCGCCGGAATATCAGAAGGGGACGCTTCTCCGTCCAGAATGCGGGCCGCCATTTCTCCCGCGCGGTGCCCAATCTGCTCGTAATCAATACCGTAGGTGACAAGACCGCCGCGTTCCAGGGAATCCGGTTCACTTACCACCACAGGGATATCCTGCTCATTTGCAACTCCCACTACAGATTCCAGCGCCGAAACGACCGTGTTATCGGTCACAATATACATGACATCAGCCTCACCTGCAAGAGACTGCGCTGCCTGCTGTACTTCTGCAGAGGAGGAAACACTGCGTGTTACGGCTTCAAGCCCCGTACCTTCCATAGCGGTCTTCACTTCTTCCACCTGCGTCACCGAATTCTGTTCCCCGGCGTTGTACACCATGCCGACACTGGCTTGTGGAAAGTTTTCAGATATGAAATCCACAGTCTTGTTAATCATTTCCGGGTGAAGATCCATCACCCCGGTAATTATTTCTCCCGGGGATTCCGGGCTTTCTATGAGACCAGCTTCTGCAGCATCTGTTACCGAAGTGAAGACGATAGGAGTTTCAGAACTGGCCTGTTTAGCCGATTGCGCACTCGGCGTGGAATTGGCGAAAATAAGGTCCACTCCGCTTGAAATAAAATTATTGGCAATTGTTTGAGCATTACTCATATCGTCCTGCGCATTCTGCATATCATATTCAATATTTTCGCCTTCTGTATAGCCATTGTCTTCAAGCCCCTGTTTGAATCCTTTATACGCTGCATCCAGTGAAGGATGCTCCACAATCTGTGTCGCTCCCACCTGAACAACTTCTTCCTGTGATGATTCTGCTTCCCCCGAATTTTCTGAACTTCCTTCATCCTGCCCGCAGGCAGCCAATACGGAAGTGGACAGCAGACCTGTCAATAATACTTTTCCCCAATGACGAATCACCATCTGTACTTTTCCCCCTCTTATATGTATGCTTTTCTTATAGTTATACTTATCTTATAAGATGGATCAATTCTTGTAAATATGAAATTTTTCTACAGTAAAGCGTTAATGCAAAGACCTTATCATCAAAGCAGGGAAGGCTCCGATATATTTAAAAATCCTCCCGCTTATTGCCGCAGGAGGAAGGAACGAGCGTTCAGTAGAAGTTAAGGGGAAATCACACTTTGCTCTACCTTTACGCCGCGGAAAGCGGTGCTGCTGTCTTCCGAACGAGGCGGCAGTTGCGGCCGCCATTCTTCTTCATAAAGCTGCTCAAAAGCAATCCGCCCGCGATTGATGAAAACACCGTTTCCTTCTATATAATTTTCATACTCTTTGAGAAATACTTCTGCATCAGTAATGGTGAATGTATAACGAATGGTTTCGCCGCTGCGTTCTTCGTCCCGTGTATAGCCGAAATCGTAAAGACGCTCCACAACGGCATACGATCCAAAGGGGATGACCACGCTTTGTTCCCTCTGTGTTTCCTGTATACCATCAGTTGTTACTACACGTTCACCCATAGCCGCTCTGTCTGTGAACCACTCGGAAGCGTATAAATATAAAGCTGCCATCACAGCAGCAAGAATGACCGCAGCTGCGCGTTCTATCATCTTCGTCTTTTTTTCTTTCTTCTGAATCAACCGGTGCAGTACAATTCCCACTGAAAAAGTGATGCCAAGAAGCAGCACGGACAACAGCAGGTAAAAAAGCCAGGTATCCAACATCCAAATCATCTGTATCTCATCCTTTTTTCAATCAATAAAAACGTACAGCGTATCCAGTTATCTATCATATCACTTCTTTCGCCGCACCCTCAAAACGGAAGATTTACGGTGTAGTGGAAATAAGCTCTTCTGCATACTTCTCTACGTTTCCAAGACGTTTGTCGCGCCCGGCTTCATCGGTCTGGACAACATTGCCAAGGTGTAGAAAGGGGAGGGTCTCAAAGCCGCAGAAAGCAAAAATCTGTTCATCCCACAGTGCTTCAAGACGTTCCCGCGATGAACAAAAATCTTCCTTCGGCGCACCGGTAGTATATACTGCCCCGACCTTTTTCCCTTCCATTTTAGGCACCGGGGTTTCTCCCTCCATAGTGTAGGCAAACCCATAAGAGAGCACGCGGTCCATAAAACCTTTGCCTGCTGCAGGGAAACCGCCCCACCATAGGGGGAATATTAAAAGGACAGCATCCGCCCAGTTGATCCAGGAGTGTTCATATTGTATCTCTTCCGGGTATCTCCCGCTCAGGGATTCATGATACTCGTTTTTCGTCAGCTGAAAGGAGATATCCATTTCCGGAATCCAGCGCACCTGAGTCTGTACACCCCACAGCTCCAACCTCTGCTGCAGCGTCTTCAGTACAGTCCCATTAAAACTGTTTCGATCCGGGTGCATAAACCAGATCAGTACTCGCTTCATTGCCGCTTCCCCCTTTTATGATGACGAAAAGAGACGGAAAAACGGAACCGTCTCTTTTCTGCTCCAGGGCTTCCCCTGTTATATGCTTTACTTTGGATCTACAAGGAACAACGGCTGACCGTATTCCACCAGTTCTCCGTCATCCACTAGAACTTCAACAATTTCTCCGGACATTTCCGCTTCAAGTTCGTTCATCAGCTTCATAGCCTCAACGATACAAACAACACTATCTTCCTTGACCTGGTCTCCTTCTTTGACATATATGCTTGCTTCGGGAGAAGGAGCACGGTAAAACGTGCCGACCATAGGAGATACAATCTCTTTCAAATTATCATTTTTCTGCGGGGCACCGTGGTCTTTATCTTCAGGTTCCACAGCAGGGGCCGGTGCTGCCTGCTGCACCGGTTGTACCGGCTGTACCGAAGGTGCAGGCTGGACGGCCGCGCCGGAAGCACCTTCTTTTTTAATTGTGATTTTTTCCTGTGTTTCTCCCTGAATTTTTAATTCGCCGACAGAAGATTCATCCACCGCCCGGATTAACTCTTTAATTTCATCCATCGTAAACATTTACTACACTCCTTGTCCTCTATTTCATAAAATTTTTCAACCTACTTTATGCCCCAGAAAAAAGCGCTGGTATTCCGGTTTATTCCGGGCTTTTTCAGTCAATACCGCCTGCATAATTAAATCCGCATAAATATCAGCTATTTCCCGTACCGAATACGCCCCATCGGATTTATACCATTTATATGTCCAGTTTATCATACCAAATATCGCCATAGAGGTAATAGGTACGGGAAGTTCCTGTCGGAAATCCCCCTGGTTTTTTCCATCTTCAACGACAGAAAACATCATGTCTTTGTAACGATCCCGTTTCTTTTTTATACTGTCAAAATAAACTGGAGATAAATACAGACTCTCCTGATAAAAGACCGTCACATGGGCCTGGTATACTTCAAACATACGCACAAACGAATGAACCGTCTCATATAACTTCTCCGCTGGAGTATTCCAGCTTGTATGCGCCTGATAGGCTTTTTCGATGATATACGTGATAAAAGATTCATGGATAGTATAAAGCAGTTCATCTTTTGATTTAAAGTTATGATAAAAACCGCCTTTGGATGTTCCGCTTTTCTGTACTATCTTATCGACAGTCACCGCATGAAATCCGGACTCTTCAAACAACTGAAGGGCCGCATCCGTTATCCGTTGTTTTGTAGTTGTTACCGGCACCGTATCACCTGCTTTCTATTCGTCGGAGGATGATTCCATCACCTGGTGTTCTTCAAGGAAGGCTGTTGTGAAGTCCCCTTTACGGAACACATCATGATCCATTAATGCCGCGTGGAAAGGAATTGTAGTATAAACACCTTCGACTACAAATTCTGATAAAGCCCTCTTCATTCTGCTGACAGCTTCTTCCCTGGTGGCACCTTTTACAATCAGCTTTGCTACCATGGAATCGTAATGAGGTGTAATGGTGTAGCCTGTATACACCGCACTGTCTATTCTCACTCCAAAGCCTCCCGGCGGCAGGTACGTATCAATTCTTCCCGGCGACGGCATAAAATTACGGCTCGGATTTTCCGCGTTTATTCTGCATTCAAGTGCCCATCCTTCGATTCTGATATCTTCCTGTTGGTAACTGAGGGGGCGCCCTGAAGCTGCCAGTATCTGTTCTTTCACAAGATCAACCCCGGTCACTTCTTCTGTCACCGGATGTTCCACCTGAATCCGTGTGTTCATTTCCATGAAATAAAACTGATTATGTTTATCCAGCAGAAATTCAACCGTACCTGCACCGCAGTAATCCACGGCTTTGGCTGCATTCACCGCAGCACGTCCCATCTCCTGGCGGGTTTCTTCATCCAGGGCCGGAGACGGTGCTTCTTCGACAAGCTTCTGGTGTCTCCGCTGGATGGTACAGTCTCTTTCACCTAAATGAATAACGTTGCCGTGCCTGTCTGCCATGATTTGAATTTCAACGTGCCTTGGTTCTTCAACAAATTTCTCCATATATACGGATGGGTTGCCAAACGAAGTAGCCGCTTCCTGCTGGGCCATCTGGACAGCCTGCTGCAGGCCCTCGGCATCACCGGCTGTCCGCATGCCTTTTCCACCGCCGCCGGCTGTCGCTTTTACTATGACTGGATAGCCTATATCTTCTGCAGTATTCAAGGCTTCCTGCTCATTTTCAATAATTCCTTCCGTTCCAGGAACAACTGGAACACCTGCATGCTTCATCGTTTCCCTGGCAACGGCTTTCGCTCCCATCTTACTGATGGCTTCTGCTGACGGCCCGATAAACGTCAGGTTGTGGTCGGCACAAATCTCCGCGAATTCCGCGTTCTCGGACAAAAAGCCGTATCCCGGATGTACTGCATCCGCCCCCGTTTTCAGGGCTGTGGCTATCAAATTGGTTTTGTTTAAATAGCTTTCCGTAGAGGACTTCGGCCCGATACAGTATGATTCATCGGCCATAAGAACATGCAGAGCTTCGCGGTCTGCATCCGAATGGACGGCTACAGTTTCAATTCCAAGCTCCCTGCATGCCCGTATAATACGCACTGCTATCTCTCCACGATTTGCGATCAATACTCTTTTAAACATTTGAGCACCTTCTCTCCATTGCTTCCAAATCTAAAAAAGACCGACTGGTCAGTCTGTCTATAACAGAAGAAACACTTATTTCGTCTATAAAGACAAGTTTTCCTTTCATATTTTACGTACCATTCTGCTTTATTACAAGTGTTTTTTTAGAATACCGGACATTTTCAAATGGTAAGTACCCGGTAACACGGCATCGCGGCCCAAATCAGCGCTGATTTGGGTTATACCGTGTTCATTGGAACAAATACCTGGAGATTGTGCCGCTCAGGCGGATTCCAAGAGTCCCTTTTTTGTCAGGATGGCCGCATTGTAAAAGATAGCAGAGGGGTAAGATGCACATTTTACCGATACGTGTTCATTGTACACCTTAGAGCCGTCTGCCGTTATCTCTTTAACCATATAGAACATTCTCATATCTCGGTCATCCTCTTGAGAGGGAATGTTACGCAGCGAAATGCGCCCCCGGACTTTATAATTTCTGAAAGGTCGACTTCGATAACGTGAAATCCCCATTGTTTCAAGTGATCGTTCACCCTTTTATTCTTCGGGAGGGCGATAACAGTGTGAGCACCGATTCCAAGCACATTTGCAGCCAGGTGGAACTGTTCGTCCTTCCCTATGGAAATCGTCCGGTAATGCATTCTGATATGACGCAGCGCCTCATCGGTCAATGCCGGTTCATAAATGACAGCCGTGCCTGGAGAAAGGATATTAAATACACAGTCCAGATGCAGATAATGCTTTTTCAGTGGAATGCGGACCAGTTTTTTCTCCGGAAACCAGCTTTCGAGTTCATCCAGCGCGTCCGGGGTCGTCCGGCTGCTTTCTCCAGCAAAGAGCAGGGGGTCATCAACAATAATATCCCCCCCTTCCATGGCTCCTTTTTCCATTTCTTTATAACTCCAGCTATTTGCATCCAGCCATTGTTTCACACTTGCTGTTTCCGGCTCTCTTATTTTTTCCTTCATGTTTCCGATAAGAATTCCTTTGCTTGATGTAAATCCAAGATCCCTTGTAAATACCTGTTCCGGCATATTTTCTTTTGGGTGGAGCAGATGCACACGTACCCCGTGATTTTCAAGGACGGTTCTTAGTTCCTGATGCTGGGCTGCCGCCTTTTCCTGATTAATGTTCTTCATTTTATATCTTTTCTGAGTGTCATTGATAACTTCCACGATTTTCATCTGCTCGGGACTGCACATCAGCACTTCCGTCAGACGTCCGTATTCATTTTCTGCAAATCCATGTTGCATAACTGAATGTTTCTCTCCTTTCCTTCTATACATAAAAGGTTCCCTGTTCTTTTATTTCCTACGCATGGTTTAGTATGCACCTTTGAGGTTTAAGACAGTTTGTTTCAGGGAAGAGTTTTGCTGTGAATATAATGAAGGAGGTGTTCCATGAGTACACTCGACAATGAAGCCATCGAACGCAGACTCAATGAACTGGACGGTTGGAAACGTTCTGATGCGAAGACCATTGAACGGACCTTTTCTTTTGAAGAATTTCTGACAGGTATTTCATTTGTCAACAAAGTAGCGGAATACGCCGAAGAAGTACAGCATCACCCTCATGTTACGATTGACCATACAACCATTACCATCCGGTATTCCACGCACGATCAGGGCGGCATTACTGAAAAAGATATGGATTCCGCCGCAGCCTGCAACCGGATTTTCAGCGAAATAACATCCTAAAGTGTTTTTCTCCGGATTTTTCCGGAGTTTTTTTTCGTTTACGTACAGCAGAAAAGGGGTATGTGAAGATTGGAATTTGTCGAATGTATGAAGGGGGATGAGTATGTCTGAAGAACAGGAGACAAAAAACAGAAAACTTGAAAAACGCAGGGAGCCGCCGGAACGGGATGAAATGAAAAAAATGGAGATGCTGGTGAGTAAACTGGAAGAAATAACAACAAACTCACGGATGAAAGATTTAGCCTATCATTATACGAAAACATCGGAGGTTATTAAAACGAATCTGATTGCCGGTGTCTCACGCGGCGTCGGGTTAACACTTGGCACCGCCCTTTTTCTTGCTTTATTGTTTTTTCTTCTTACCCAGCTGGCGGGAATACCGGTTGTTGGTGAATACATCAGAAATATGCTGGATATTGTTGCAAATCAAAGGGAATCATAAACATAGACTGTGCGTTTCATGATAGAATAGGAAAAAGATACATTAGGAGGGATTATGTTGGATTTAGTAGGAATTAGTGTACTTATTATTGCTATTGCATTTGCCGTACTCGTCATCTTCCTTGCACGCACGCTTCACAATCTTACCAACGTGCTCGGAGGAGTAAATAAAACAGTTGAAAAACTCCCGGATCAGCTTGATGACGTAATGAAAGAAACCGGTGTGGTCATTCATAACAGTAATGAGACGCTCCTTGATTTAAATGAAAAAATGCGCACATTGAATCCGTTATTCTATATTCTCGGGGATGCCGGTGAAGCTTCAAGAAAGTTATCCTCTTCTCTTGTCGATATGACAGATTCCATGAAGAAAAATACGGACGAAGCCAAAGAAAAAGCGGATAACCGGGATTTAGGCGGGCTGTATGGCGGTGCTGCTCTTGTCTACTATCTGTTTCAAAAGCGCAAGGCACTCAAAGGATTTAAAGAAGGCAACGAAACATCATGAGTAAACAGGTACGGTGGATTAGTGCTGCCGCAGGTTTTTTTTCCGCTTTTACCGCTGCGCTTCTGACGGCTCCCCAGAATGGAAAAACAACACGCAGACAAATGGCCGGGCTGTGGGAATGGACAGTCAATGTTCCTTCCAAAGTAAATGCTGCTTACCGCGGCCGCAGGGAAAAAACGTATGAATTCGGCAGAGGGCGGTACAAACAATGGACCGAAGATTTAAATGCTCTGAAAAAAGAAGCAAAGCAGGCCGCTGCCGATGCCGACAAAGAATCATAACCATAAACAACACCCGGATTCCAGGCGGATCCAGGTGTTTGCAGCTGTTTGTTTTAGACACAAAAAAGGGTCTGGGACAAAAGTAAAATAGATGGAGAACAACACGAATGTCTTGCATCGTTGATCAACAGTCTAATGGCAGCGGAGCCAAAATGCTTCGACTCCTGCGGGAACAGCACGAGTCTCAAGACCCCGCAGGAAGCGATTTTCTTCCGAGGAGGCTTGAGCCGTGCCCGCGGAAAGCGAAGCATTTTGGCGCAGCGGTTTGTCTCAGCAACGAAAAATGCCGAACGATTTTTTAAAATCGTTCGGCATTTTTCTATCTTATACAGGTTTTGTCCCAGTCTCTTTTTGACTATTTATTAATCGTATTGCTGCCAGATCCATTTAACGGTTATTAATGTTTTCGGGATACATGTCGTGATACAGCAGTCTCGTCTCTGCCATTTGTTCATATTTTGTGCCGGCGCGCCCGTAATTGGCATACGGATCAATGGAGATTCCTCCGCGCGGAGTGAATCTCCCGAGCACTTCAAGATAGCGAGGATTCATCAGATCGACAAGATCATTAACAATCGTGTTGATGGCATCTTCATGAAATCCGCCGTGGTTGCGGAAACTGAACAAGTACAGCTTCAATGACTTACTCTCCACCATGTGTACATCAGGTATATAACTGATATACAGCGCAGCAAAATCAGGCTGTCCTGTTTTCGGACAAAGTGTTGTAAATTCCGGGCAGTTGAATTTAACGAAGTAATCCCGGTTTGGATGACCGTTTTCAAATGTTTCAAGGAGCGAAGGATCATAATGAAACGTATAGGACGTCTCTTCCTGCCCCAGATGGGAAAGGTTCTCGATATCGTTTCGTTCCGGCATGGATTATACCCCCTGTTTATTTCCCCACAGCAGTGTGTGCAGCTGCGGCAGTACTTTTACATCATTCAGCCGGTTGGCATGCAGTACCTGCTCCACCAGCCACTCATATCGGGTCAAAAGATGAGAGAGCAGCCACTGATCATCGGCTGTACTTAATTCGTCATTTCCCGTCTGCAGAAACATCTCTACTTCCGGGTACCTCTCATGAACATCAGCTGCATAGGAAAGATCGGTGTCATCAAATATAACAACTTTCAGGCTCACCTTTTTTGTATCCCGGTCTTTCAGGCGTCTGATATACGCATCCAGCTGCTCCCAGTTTGTCTTCATGCCGGAACTGGGAGGTTTAGGAGAAATCGTCACATCATCAATTTCTGTCATCCATTCCTGCCAGAAACTCCCCTGGGTTTCCACTGCTGTTTGAATGCCTTTCTCCTGCAGCAGGCGGTTCACTTCACCAAGACCTTCGTGGAGGGCCGGGTTGCCGCCGGAAATGGTAACGTGATTGAAAAAGGATCCTCCTTCCATTTCCAGCCGTTCCACAATATCAGAAGCCTCCAGAAGATCCGGTTTCTGCGAGCCGTCCCATGTGAACGCCGAATCACACCAGGAGCAGCGGTAATCACAACCGCCGGTGCGCAGAAACATCGTTTTCCGGCCGATGACCATCCCTTCCCCCTGAATCGTCGGACCGAATATTTCAAGTACAGGAACCTTCTTCATGACGTGAAATCTCCTTCCTTTGCCCGGTACACAACATAACTTGTCGGCGTTTCCCGGACAATAACCTGGAGACAGCGGGGCTGATTGAAGCGTGTATCCAGTTCTTTCTGGATGCTCTGCCAGATGGTACGCGCGACGACCTCCGTCGTTGGAAACGTTTCTGAATCACTGTCAGGCGTATCAGCAAAAGCATCATCGTCATTGAAAAGCGAATGATCAAAGCGGTCATGAACAAGTTCTTTTATCATTTTAAAATCAACTAAAAATCCGGTATCATCCAGCTCGTCTCCCGCTATCGTCACGTTAATCACGTACGTATGCCCGTGTATATTCGCGCATTTCCCGGCAGCTGCTGCCGGAATAAAATGCGCAGCGGCAAGCTGCATATCCTTATTCAGTTCATAGCGGTAGGTGTGCGGCACCTGTGGATAAAATTGGTGAATCATCCGAGTTCCCGTTCCTTTTCCTGTATATACTGCTCATAGCCGGCCTGACGCAGCTTACAGGCCGGACACTCCCCGCAGCCGCTGCCGCGGATGCCGTGGTAGCATGTCAATGTGTTCTCTTTCACATACGTCAACCTGCCAAGGTTATCAGCAAGTTCCCACGTTTCTTTTTTATCAAGCCACATAAGCGGAGTGTGAAGAACAAACTCTTTGCCCACTGCCAGGTTCAGCGTCACGTTCAATGATTTCACAAATACGTCGCGGCAGTCCGGATAACCGCTGTAGTCTGTTTCACATACGCCGGTCACGACATGTTTTGCGCCTTTTTGCGAAGCAAGGATCGAAGCAAAGGAGAAAAACAGCAGGTTCCGTCCTTCCACAAACGTCGACGGAAGTTCTCCTTCCTCCCCTTCTTTCACTTCCATGTCATCCCGCGTCAGGGCATTCGGAGCAAGCTGATTCAACAAGCTCATGTCGAGCACGTGATGTTCCACATCAAGATCAGCCGCAATGTCCCTGGCCGTTTGTATTTCGTTGTCATGCCGCTGACCGTAATCGAATGTAACAGCTGTTACTTCCTGAAACCTTTCAAGCGCCCAGAACAGGCAGGTCGTACTGTCCTGGCCGCCGCTGAATACGACTACCGCCTTTTCCTCTGCAAAACTCAATTTCCATCCCTCTTTCTATCTAATCCCGGTACCGGGTACCATTCTGTGTTTTGTAACGAACCCATTATAACATTTTCACGCAACCCCGGCTTTTTGTGTGCCTCTGCACACATAAAAACAACGGTCCGGCTTATTAAAGCTCCGGACCGCTTGAAAATTACGCTTCCCTGCTCCACGAAAACTCCTGTATCGTTTTCGGCACGGAAAAATAGTACCCCTGGAAGTAAAAACAATCCATCGCCAGCAGTTCCTGTGCCTGCTCTGCTTTTTCGATTCCTTCGGCTACCACTTTCATATTCAGATTTCCGGCCGCGTGGATAATCGTTTTGACAATCGCAGCGTTCTTCTGTTTTTCATTCATGTCTTCGATGAAAGACCGGTCGATTTTCAATGTGTCGACCGGAAGTTCTTTTAACTGGCTCAATGAACTGTATCCTGTCCCGAAATCATCAAGACTCAGGCGGAACCCGTATTCTTTCAGACGCTTTAGCACAGGCAGCATCCGGTCCGGCTGCATCATCGTACGCTCGGTGATTTCAAGTTCCAGCTGATGCGGCGCAATTTCATAAGCGTGGACAAGGTCAGGGAGCTTTTTGATAAAGCCTGAATGCTCGAGCTGCCTGCTGGAAAGATTCACAGCTGCTGTCCAGTTTCGGTGACGCTTCAGTACAGGACCAGCTTCTCTGCATACTTCCTTCAGCACCCACCATCCCAGTTGATGAATCAATCCGTTCTCTTCAGCCATCGGGATGAACGTGGACGGAGGAATCATTCCGTGGACCGGATGCCTCCATCTAAGAAGCGCTTCCATTCCTTTGATTTCACTCTTATTACCGTAAACAAACGGCTGGTACATGACGAACAGTTCCCCGCGCTCCACTGCAAAATATAAATCATTTTCTAACTCGTATTTTTTTCGGGCTTCCTGTTCGATACCAGGCCGGTAAACCCCGTACCGCTGATTGCTCCGCTCCGCGTGGGAATAAGCAATATCAGCCTGCTGAAGCAGAAGATCTGCTTTCCTGCTTCCATCTTCATCCTGCGTAATACCAGCTGTAAAGGATACAAAAATCTCCCGGCCGTTTATTTTTACCGGCTTTTCAAAGGCGCGGTCCAACGCATGTACAATCTGCTCTGTACTGTTTTTCTCCGGAAGAAGAAGCATCAGAAATTCATGATTGTTCTTACGGGCGAGTGCTTCCTGCTCCCCAATGACAGATTGGAGCTTTGCGGCTGTTGCAGCTGCTGCCCTGTGCTCTGTGTCCACCCCCATTGTTTCACTGATACGGCGGAAATGGTGAAAAGAAATGGCTATGACCATCCGGTTCTGTCTTGTGTCCATTTCCTGAAGGTGTCTTACAAAGAAATCTTTATTCGGCAGTTGTGTTGCTCTATCATAATAAGATAACTCATAGATATTATGTACTGCTTCCTGATAGGCACTCACATCTTTGAAGGCTGCAATAATGACCTGGCTGTCTGAAAACCCTGTTTTGGTGGTTTTCACTCTTACCGGCAGTTCCCGGGCTGAATCGTCTGTAATCTCCCAGTCAAAGGTCAGCTGTTTATTATCCAGTATTCGGTGCTGCTGCAGAAGTGCTTCCTTTTCCCAGGTTCTGCTGGAAAGTTCCTGAAAAGTCAAATAGGGGCGTACTCCCTTTTCACCGAGCCATTCCGACGCCCGTTTGTTCCATTTATGGAAACGAAGCGGGGCGTTTTTTTCCGGCAGGTGCGCAATAAACAGAAAATCCGTGACGTTGTCAAACACCGCTTCATACATAAGGTCTGCTTTTTCTTTATCTTCGCGGTGCCTCTGATTGGCTGCCAGCCGGTTTTGCAGTACGAAGTAAAGAAGCATAGCAGCAGCTCCGACAAACAGACACCCTTTGAGTGTCTGCAGGGCGGTTTCCCCAGGCAGCAGACGATCGCTCATCACAATCCATAACAGTCCTGCTGCAAAATAAAAACCCGTAATAAACAAAGCCTTCTTTCTCATTCTTTACTCCTCTCTGCTGAAAACAGCAGGTTCGTCCTACTCTTTATTTCGGACATATGAAGAAAATTATGAAGGAATTGTATTTTTTTAAGCGTGAAGTGAGATTTCCGCGCACAGAAAACCCCTTTCCGGTGAAGACCAGATCAGTCGGAGTCTTTATCTAAATAAACCTGACTTCCGACCGCTTTCTTTTGTCCCTGGTACTTCCCGTCATAAGGGGATGAAGCTTTCTGATCCATAAATGCAAAAACGAGCTGGGCAATCCGGCGCTGTGCTTTCAGCCGTATGGGAAGCCGGTTGGCATTATACAATTCAAGTGTGATTTCGCCTTCGAAGCCTGGATCCACCCAGCCGGCATTCTGAATAAAAAGCCCCATCCGCCCGATGGAACTCCGGCCTTCCACAAACGCTGTGACGTGATGCGGCAGGCGGATGTATTCTTTTGTTGTCGCGAGCAGAAACGAATGAGGCGGGATAATGACTTCCTCGCTTTCGAATTCTACATAACGTGCTGGTTCATCAAGAGCAATCGCCTCTATCGCATTTTCATCTATTTTAAGAAAGTGGGTTCCTAAACGGATGTCCACGGAAGCCGGCTGAATCTGATGATCATCCACCGGGTCAATCTGCAATGTCTCCTGTTCTATCATCTGCTTTATCGTCTGATCTGATAAGATCACCGGTATGCCCCCTGTTTACATGTCATTCTACTATTCACCAGTATAACGATTTCTGCCGGGAAACGCCATGCACGGTACGGATATTTTTTAGATTTCCCGAAGCTTCCAGCCGATCGGCTCCTGCAGGCGGTGCCGAATGGTTGCTGCATGAAGTCCTGCCAACAGAACAACCCCCGTGTTCATCCCGAGAATAATGCCGTCCATCCGAAGCTCAGGCATGGATCCAAGAACATACATAAGAAGAAAGGATACAGAAGTTGACCAGACTGAATGAACAAACGCATCTGTCACGAGCCCAAGCCCGATAAGAAACGCCTGCATCGGAATAACGAAAAAATGAAAGAAAAAATAAGGGGTCAGGAGCTGTAGATAAACTGATGCGGGAGACTCTTCAAAGAAAAGAGCTGTCAATTCGTCCGCAAAGAAGAAAAACAGACACACTGCCGGCACTGCGTAAATAAGCGTAAAACCAGCCATCCGGCGGAGCATCGTTTCCAGTTGATGAATTTCTTTTTTGGCATACGCTTCAGATACGGCTGGGATAAGAACAAGAAGCAGCGAATGGGCGATAAACGCGGGAAAAAAGCCGATTGTAAATGCCACCCCGGCCAGCTTCCCGTATTGAACGACAGCCATTTCTACCCCCACTCCTGCCTGCACCAGCGCTGCTTTTATCAAAAAAGGTTTCACCGCAAATGAAGCTGCGTGAAAAATTCGAAGCCCCGTAGCCGGCAGGGACACCGACAGTAAAAGACGCAGAACCGATCTTTTTTCAATCGGCTTCCGAGGCTTTTGTTTCATCTGTCTGATGCTGCGAAAACAGGCCGGCAGCAAGTACATACATACCGCAAGCTCTGATGCAATCAGCGTAACCAGACTGAGCAGAATCGCGGCCTCTGTTTCAACATGAAAAAAACGGAATACGATAACAAGAAGCACAAGCTGCGTGACCCGTTGTAATACATTAGCTGCTGCAATCTTCCCCATGTACTTCGCGCCCATAAAATACCCTCTGGCCACAGAGGAAAAAGAAGTGATGGGAACAAGCAGCAAAAGAAGGTAGGAAAGCAGCGGGTGGTAATCATTGAAAACTGGAAGCAGCGGAAAAATGAGTGTACCAACAGCCAGGCAGACAATAGTGAATCCTGATGCAAAGTAAAACGTGTGCTGCAGTATACTGCGGTGATACATTGGATCTTTTTCCGCCGTTGCTTTAGAAAGAGAGGCAGGAAGCTCCAGACCGGCAATGACCGCAAGAAACATAATAACCGGAAGGATCGACATATAAAGCCCCAACCCTGTCTCCCCAAGCTCCCGTGCCAGCACAATATTAATGGTAAATTCCAGACACTCTCCGAGCAGTGCCGCTCCCATCAGCAGCCATATATTTTTCCATAGTACGGAGGACATGACAGACTCTCCTTTTTTCCAGCTTCAATTATTTTATGAGACAAGCCGGAAAAAGAGAACATCCAGCGCGAAAGGTCTTTCCGTTCTTACATGTTACAGTATATTACATTTTTGGATGCGCGGGACCCTGTGTCTGAATCCCCTGTGCTTTTTCAGAATGGAAGAGCGGATTTGAACACTACATACCGGTAAAAGGACGTCCGCACGCCTTGGCTGCCGGGCGGAAACATAGTGTTTTCCTGTATACCAAAAAAAGAGTCTGGGACAAAACCTGTATAAGATAGAAAAATGCCGAACGATTTTAAAAAATCGTTCGGCATTTTTCGTTGCTGAGACAAACCGCTGCGCCAAAATGCTTCGCTTTCACTCCAGAGTACAAGGGCGACATCGGTTCGCTGGGGCTCACCGTGTCTTCTTTGCCGCGGGCACGGCTCAAGCCTCCTCGGAAGAAAACCGCTTCCTGCGGGGTCCCCGAGACTCGTGCTGTTCCCGCAGGAGTCGAAGCATTTTGGCTCCGCTACCATTCGACTGTTGAGCAACGATGCAAGACATTCGTGTTGTCCTCCACCTATTTTACTTTTGTCCCAGATTCCCTTTACTGTACTGTTTACTTCGTTTTAAAATCGAGTTCCAGTTCATATCCCTGTTCGGAAATGACTTTTCCCTCTCTATATTCGCCAATTAACGCATTGTAGTGTGATGTCAGTTCCTGAAACAGTTCCGGATCCCCGGCATCCAGTGCTTCATCAATCAAGCGGCGCAGACGTTCTTCATTAAAATGATACACGGCGTGTTCCATCATCATCTGTGCATACAAAGACTGGAGAACCTGTCTTGACGGTCTTTTTCCATGTTTATCGGATTTTACTTTCTTCATGAAATGCTGTTCATGCGTAGGATGTAACATTTTCGCGGAACCCCCTATCTTTTCCACCGATTTTAAGCCGGCTGGTCGACTGCTGTTCCTGTTTTTTCCACATACATTACGTCTGACTCTGTGTTATTTTATGTGCTTACTGGTAACATACCCACATGTGTTATTCCTCAAACGTTTTTGTATGCGCTTTCTTATAGTATAACGCATCCCCCTGCTCCTTTAAAAGAATCAAATGCCCGGTTCATAAAAAAAATCTTTTTCCCAAACCGGAATGTTTGTCCACTCTAACCAAAAAGAAACACTTGTATAAAGGAACGTACATTCGGTATAATAAACACAAACAAACGTTCTTATCAGGAGGGCTGTCATGCAGATCAAAGAAGAAGAGCATATTACGGTTCACTACTATATTCTGCTTCCTCTTGTCAAAAAAGTGCTCGAAAAGGACAGAGAATTGTTCGTACATGGAGCATTCAAAGTAAAAGATCCGTATCTCGGCGTCATACAGGAGGCGCTGCAGCTGCTTCATCAGGATATGCGCACCATCAAAGCGTATATGCAAAAACACCGAATGAGGGTTCAGTTTGAGCAAAATGACGGGATATTTTCACGCTACTCCTACGTCTGCCGGGGCTACGAAGGAACCAGCAGCTACCTGAACGCCAATTTAAAACGACAGGCCCGACGTTGTATGGATGTTTATTTTTCGAAACGTTCCCCGCTTCATTCAGACTCTATCCTCCATGAGTGAGCTGAAATCACTGGAAGAATATTTCGTTTTATCTACGATTGACAAACGACGGACGCAAAGAGTACATTACAATTATCTTTGCTGCATCGCGTTCGTTACTCTGCCCGTGAAATAATACAGGCAGACGGAGGAGGAGACAGGAACCGTGAAAAAACAATTTGCCATTATCGGATTGGGACGATTCGGCGTCAGTGTGAGCACAGAGCTGCATAAGCTCGGTCACGAAGTACTGGCGGTCGACATTAATGAAACAAAAGTGAATGAGATGGTCAACGATTCCACCTACAGCTCCGTGGCCGACGGCGCCGACGAAAAATCCCTGCGCAGCCTCGGCATTACAAACTTTGACCATGTCATCGTTGCCATCGGAGACAACATCCAGGCAAGCATTCTATGTACACTGCTGTTAAAAGAAATGGGTATTGAATCCGTTTGGGTGAAAGCCCAGAACTATTATCATCATAAAGTACTCGATAAAATCGGCGCAGATAAAATCATCCACCCCGAACATGACATGGGAAACCGGATTGCCCAGCACCTGGTATCGGACAAAGTAATCGACTATATCGAACTCTCCGATGATTTCTCGATTGCAGAAATTGCGGCACCTTCGTTTATGAACCAGAAATCTCTCATTGATCTGGATATCCGGGCTAAATTCGGCGTCACCATTCTCGGGCTTAAACGCGGAAAACAGTTCAATATTTCCCCGCGGGCGGAAGACGAGATACAGGCGAATGATATTCTTATCGTCATCGGCCACAAAAATGACCTGAAACGGTTTGAAGAAAACACGTAAACCCAACCTCTTTTGCTGAAAAAATAATGCAGAAAAACCGGGCCGCCGTGGAAAGCGGACCGGTTTTTTCTTTTCCGGATACGATAAAAACCCCGGGAAACTGGCGTTTTCTTATCTATCACCCGTCCAGGTCGGCAGCAGGACCAAAGAATTCAAAATGTCTGCGCTCAGCAGGAATGTTAAGTTCTTCTTTCAGCATTTTGTTCACCGCCTGTAAAAACGGAATGGGACCGCAGAAATAATAATCCGCCTCTTCGTCCGGGACAATGGAACGAAGCCACTGCGCGTCGAGATGTCCTTCTTTTTGTACATAAACATCGCCATGATCTTCCTCTGTCCACGTATCATAGCAGACATGGTACGATACGTGGTCATGTTCCTCCGCTGCTTTTGAGGTGTGCGCATGCATAGCATGTATAGAGCGGGATCGTGCTGTCTGAATAAAAGTGACAGGCCGGGACGTTTCAGAAACAAGCGTGCGGAACATGCTCATTAACGGAGTCAGACCAACGCCGCCGCTGATGAGAACAACCGGCCGCTCTCCATCCTGAAGCTGGAAATCACCAGCAGGAGCCGTCAGCTCCATCGTATCTCCCTTTTCTACCTGTCGATGCAAAAAGGTCGATACTTTTCCATCAGGCAGCGTATCTGTTCCGTCTTCACGCTTTACGCTGATACGAAGATGATTCTGCCCCGGTGCATCCGACATGGAATACTGCCGCAGATGCAGGTATTTTTCACCGGGAATGTCAGCTTTGACGGTAACATACTGTCCTGGATAAAATGACGGCAGCGTTCCGCCATCCACCGGCTTTAAATAGAAGGACGTAATGACGTCGCTTTCCTTGACTTTCTGTGACACGGTAAAGGTACGAAAACCATCCCATCCGCCTGTCTGAGCAGCTGCCTCCTGATACATCTCCTGCTCCACCGAAATAAACACATCGGCGATCACATTGTAAGCTTCCCCCCACGCTGCAATGATGTCATCCGTTGCTGCTTCTCCCAATACTTCCCTCATGGCAGCCAGAAGATTCTCTCCAACAATTGGATAATGCTCAGGCTTCACCTGCAGACTCCGATGTTTATGGGCAATTTCCCGGACCACCGGAAGTATTGTTTCCAGTTGATCAATATTTTCTGCCGCAGCAAGGACCGTTCCTGCCAGTGCTTCCGGCTGCCTTTTGCTTTCCTGGTTTGTCTGGTTGAAAATATGAAGAAGTTCCGGATGCTGTTCAAACATTCTTTTATAAAAGTGGTTGGTAATTTCTGCTCCTCTTTCCCTCAGTACAGGAGCCGTTGCCTTTACGGTTTCTATGGTGCTCTCTTTAAGTAAGGTCTGATTTGAAGACATCTTTGTTCTCCTCCTTTAAATATGCATATATAATACATATTTAATTGTAGCACAGACAACAAGCAGATGATGTGGCGATTCTGCGAAAATGTGGTACGATTGTAGCAATAACAAGATGAG
Organism: Salibacterium qingdaonense; assembly: GCF_900114715.1. Lineage (GTDB taxonomy): Bacteria > Bacillota > Bacilli > Bacillales > Marinococcaceae > Salibacterium > Salibacterium qingdaonense. Next base: position 969 of record NZ_FOTY01000002.1, on the reverse strand, counting down.
ACATTGGAGAGTTTATCATGCAATTGACGTCATATACCGATTATTCCCTGCGTATGCTGATTTACCTTGCAGCTGTCGACCACCCGAAACTATCAAGCATTAAGCAGATTTCTAATGCCTACCACATATCATATAACCATCTGACAAAGGTGGGACATGAACTATCCAAACTGGGACTGATTGAAACAGTGAAAGGAAGAAACGGGGGGATCCGCCTTGCTAAGAGCCCCGAAGATATTAATATCGGCTGGGTGGTAAGACGGACGGAGGATAACCTCGATCTGGTGGAATGTTTTGATCCGGAAAACAGCATGTGTGTTCTCACCGGCAGCTGCCGGCTGCAGAGCATTCTCCATGAAGCACTCTACGCCTACCTACAGGTTCTGGACCGTTACACCCTGCAGGATGTGACCGTCAATCCGGAGAAGTTGAAAGAACTCCTGCTTTCCTAAAACAAAAAGAAAAATAGCGGAACAGAAGTCCACACATCCTTTTAAAACAGGGAAACGGAAGGAATGAACGGAAAGAATGTCCGCCTGCAGCGCATCCCTCCTTGTTCATCGATTCTTTTGACTGTAAACGGTCTTTTGATACAGCCCCGCCAACAGCCTGATCTGTGGTGGGGTGATCTTTTTTAGTTAAGACAGATTGTAATATCAAGTGCAACACTCTTTAAGTTTTGGGGGAGGCGTCAAGATATCGTGGAATACCGGAGTGAAACGAGGATATGCCGCGAAAGGTCTTGACGGCTTATCTGCTTCCCACCCTTGGAAGCGGCGTTCAAAGCGACGATAGATCGTTTTGAACGGCTTAACCATAAGGGTGGGAAAGGAGAGCCCTCCCCAAAAAAGCAGCTCATGACAGCTTCGTGTAAAATGTTAGTTACCACACAAACAAATCACGGAGGTGCTGTCATGAGCTATCAACACCTTAGCACATTTGAACGCGCACGTATAGAAACCCTGCAGG
>NZ_FOTY01000029.1 GCF_900114715.1 Salibacterium qingdaonense | reverse complement strand
AAACAATCTACGATATTTTGTTCCCAATTCGATATTGATGGATGGTATGAAAAGCTGGGAGACGGCACCTTGGCAGAAGCCATTCTAGACCGTATTGTCCATGATTCGTATGACATTTTTCTTGATGGAAAAGTATCCATGCGGGAACGTTTTGGCGTTCAACAAGAAAAGGAACAGGAAGAGAGCAACGCTCTCTTGTAGAAACAATAATGAAAAACGGGTGAAACCACAAAAATACTGGTTTCACCCGTTTTTTGAAAGTGGTAAAAAGCACCGCATAAAGTGGTACATTTATCCGCAAAAGGTGGTAAAAAAGATGGCATAAGTGGTAAAAGTCGTCCGCCGTACTCACAGAAAACAATGAAATTGGTAAAATATCCTGATTCGGGTATCGAGGTGGAATTTGTGAACGTAAAAGATTATAAACTTCAGCTCTGCGACGGGCGTGACCCATGGGCGTATCAAGGCGGTTCCCCGGCGTGTCATTTAGAAAATGGAGGAGGCGGATGATTATAGTATCGGCACGCCGATTTTTCAGGGATCGTTTCATCATTATCTGGTTATTGAAAATCAGTTAAAGCCGGTCGCAGGTTGTTTCAGGGTCTATCCGCACCTGGATATGTCTTTGTGCATGACTTCCATTTTAATGTAGAAAAAGGAGCTGGTGGTTGAAGAGATTCCAGCAAAAGTAGTGATCCTGCCGGGAAAGTGGTGTATATGCAGGACTGTTTGAAAATAAAGAATGTTTCTTCGTGTTAAAGAACCGTTCGACATAAATGGTGAATAAAGGAAGGTAAAAAGATGAGTAGTCATTACTGGCAGCAGGTCAAAGAGCGGATAGACTGGCCCGTTCTTTCCATCAGCGGGGGATTGTTAACGGCATTTGTGCTTGTTGCGCTTATTAACGTTGACGCCGTAGCACAATTTGTATCATCCGGGTTTAATTTTTCTGTTAATTATTTTGATGTGTACTGGCAGCTTCTTCTGCTGGCTACATTTTTCGTTGGGGTATTTCTCGCGGTATCGAAGTACGGCAAAGTGAAACTGGGGAAAAAGAACACCCCGGAAATGAGCATGTTTAAGTGGACGTCTATTATTATCGTATCGGGGCTGGGCGCGGGCGGCGTCTTCTGGGCGGCGGCTGAGCCGATGTATTATTTCATGGAAGTGCCGCCGATGCACAGCGGTATTGAGGCGAAAACAGCGGATGCCATCGCACCGGCGCTGGCACAGAGCTACATGTCCTGGGGTTTCACGGCATGGGCCCTGTACGGGGCGGTCAGTGCTTTGATCATCATGTACGCCCATTACAATAAAGGAATGTCCCTGAAGCCGCGGACGATGCTGTACCCGATTTTCGGCGATAAGCTCGAGACGAGCAAATGGGGATCGGTTATTGACGCGTTCTGTATCATTGCAGCGGCCGCCGGAACCATCGGACCGATTGGATTTCTCGGCCTTCAGGTCAGTTACGGCCTGAATGCGCTGTACGGAATTCCGGATGTGTTTGCGACCCAGATGATTGTTATTGGAGCGTTGATCGCGATTGTCATTATTTCGGCGGTAACGGGGATTCATAAAGGGATTCAGCGTCTGAGCCGTTTAAATGTATGGACCGCCATTATCGTTGCAGGCTTTCTGGTCGTTTTTGGTGCCGGAGGGTTTATCATTAACTCGTTTGTTTCGTCGTACGGCACGTATCTGACCGAGTTTATGAATATCCATACCCACCGGCAGGATCAAGAATGGCTCGGCTTCTGGATGTTGTTTTTCTTCGGCTGGTTTATCGGTTTCGGCCCGCTTGTCGCGATTCTGGTGGCGCGGATTTCAAGAGGAAGAACGATCCGTCAGGTGTTTGTGGCTGTATCTATTTTGACAGCAGTCACTTCAAATTTCTGGTTCACCGTCGTCGGAGGATCCGGCATCCATTATGAAATGGAGAATCCCGGCTCTGTCAGCGGCCCGTTGAATGAAGCCGGCCTCCCTGCTGCCATGATCGCGGTGACCCAGCAGATGCCGCTGGCGTGGCTGATGCCGACGGTCTTTCTGATTATGACGATTTTATTCGTGGTCACAACGGCCGACTCGATGTCGTACTCGATGTCCATGGGAGTGACGGGGGAAGAAAATCCTCCGAAATCAGTCCGCGTTTTTTGGGCCCTTATTATGGGAATCATAGCGGTTATTCTGATTAATATCGGAGAAGGCGGAATTGATGCGCTGCAGTCGTTCGTCGTTATCGCCGCGATTCCGGTATCGATTATTATGCTGCCTGTGCTGTGGCTGGCTCCCAGGGTGGCAAAGCAGATGGCAGTGGAGCAGGGGATTGAAGGATTGGAAGAAAAAAAGCAATCGGAACAGGCGGACCCCGACCCCGGGATAACCAAATAATCATATCGTGGAACGGGGGTTTCTGGATGAAGGCAGGACACGCTTTGGTCCCGGCGGCCTGACTCTCCTTTTATGAAGAGCAAACTGCTATCCAGGTAGATAAAGTCGGGGATTGAAGCGGAGATGGGGAGAATCGATCAGGAAATTCGGAGAATCGATCGAGAAATCGGGAGAATCAATCGAGAAATACAGGAATCGCCTGAGAATTGATCGAGAAATAACACAATCAATCAGGAAATCACGAGAATCGATCGAAAAAAACCCCGATGCCGCGAACGTCATATGCGTGCATCGGGGTTTCCTTTATTTTTCTCCTAAGAACGAACCGCTGCTTTCCTCGTAATCTGCCAGATGAAGAAAAAGACAAGTGGGATCAACAGCACGGCGGCTGTGATGGAAAGGACACCTGTCACCGCTCCTGATTGCAACGATAATAGTATGGAGAGCGCCTCGATGGATTCGAAGCCCCATAACATATCAGAGACGGCTGTGAGAGCAATCCCTCCTGCTGCAAATCCTATGCCGGGAAGCCATCCGTAGCGGTGAAATCCTGCTCCGATCAGCCAGCCGACGAAGTGATGCATGATCAGATTGAGAAAACAGACAGGAAGGGCAGCAGCCATGCCGATATCCAGGCTCATGAAAGTACTCGTGTTTATCATCGAAGTATTCATCGCAGCGTACTGAATGCCTGTAAGAACCCCGGCGGCGGCAGTCAGACCGGCCGCAAGCAGCACAGCCGTTACCGCATTGGCGGTAAGAAACTGCCTCCGCGTCACCCCCAGCTTGATGTACGTATCCAGAAACGAGTAAGAAAGAAAAATCGCAATCACGAGCATAAACAGTTTTGCCGGCTCGTAGAAAAAGGTCAGGAAGTTTGCGGGAGTAATCCCATGTGCGGCAACGACAATCATGACAATGTATAACGCAGCGATGGCAGCCAGCAGCGAGACGGCCCATGTTGCCTGTTTTCTGAATAGATCAGCGGTCAGCTTCCATTGCATGTTTTTCACCGTCATTCTCCTCCTTCGTTTTGTGTATAAATAAATCCTGAAGAGACACCGGTGCGATGTCCAGGCCCTGTTCCTGCGCCTGGCGCTGTTTTTCTTCCGATAGTTCCCCTTGAACCATCACCGATGCCGTACCGCCGAGGCGTTGGACATTCAGCTGCGTCAAGTCCTGCGTGAAGGCTTCCACCAGGTCGGTTCCGCCGGTAATCCAGGCTCCCCATTTCATCGGTTCTCCATTTGTTTCGTGCAAAACAAGCCGACCTTCGTGAATCATGACGATGTCATCGAACAGATAGTCCATTTCCGATACGAGGTGGGTCGATAGAATCATCGTGCGCGGGGACCTGGCCTGGTCTTCCAGCACTTCTTCGTAAAAAATCTCCCGGGACGGGGCATCCATTCCGGTGTAGGCTTCATCAAAAATGGTGACCGGCGACCGCGCGGCAAGCCCGAGAATGACCTGCAGGGCAGACTGCATGCCTTTGGAGAGCTGCTGGACAGGCTTATCCAGGGGAAGCTGGAAACGCTCCGCCAGATGCCGGGCATAAGCCTTGTCAAAATGGGGGCGGTAACGGGAGGTCCGCTCGATAAGATGTTCTGGTTTATCACTTTCATACTTATAATCCACATCAAAAATATAGGAGACATGGGGCATGATCCGCGGATTGTCAAAGGGCGTGACGCCATCGATTTGAATCGTTCCGGACGTTGGCTGCCGGAACGAAGCCAGAAGGGAAAGCAGGGATGTTTTTCCGGCTCCGTTTCGTCCAATCAGTCCATACACTTTTCCTTGCTCCAAATGAAAAGATACATTTTGAAGCGCCTTCGTCTTCTTATAGGTCAGGGAAACGTTTTTGAATAACACATCAAATGTCATCGTTATTTCTTCCTTTCGCGTGCTGGATGAGCGTATTCACTTCTTCCTCCGAGAGCTGCAGGTTGCGTGATTCTTCCACCATCGGAAGAATGTAATCATGAAAAAAAGCATTCTTGCGTTTTTCTGTTACTTTCGATTTGGCGCCTGCTGCGACAAACATGCCGACCCCTCTCTTTTTGTAGATGATTCCATCGTCCACCAGTAAATTGATCCCCTTGGCTGCTGTCAGGTGATTGATTTTGTAAAACTGCACAAGTTGGTTGGTGGAAGGAATCTGGTCTTCTTCCTGGAGCTGGTCATTTACAATCTGGTCTTCGATGCGGTCCCGTATCTGCTGAAAAATCGGTTTGCCGCCCTCAAGCCCCTTACTCACTGGAAACTCACCACCTTTGTAGCGCCTGCTGTTATATGGTTATATAGTTATGTATATGAGTATAACACAAAAACGTTCCTTGTAAATAGCCGGATGTATCGTGTGAACCGATGCAGCAGTTTTGAGAATCGATGCAGAAAAGCGGAGAATTGATCAAGAAATCGAGAGAAACAATCGAGAAAAACCGAAATCGCCCGGGAATTGATGCAGAAATAACAGTATCGATCGAGAAATCCGGAGAATTGATGGAGAAATACGCGGAAACGATGCAGAACGCTTTGGGGTTATATAGAAAAAACCCCGATGCCGCGGTGTGGAGAATCGAAGCGGAAAAGTGGGGGATCGATCGGGAAAAGCGGAGAATTGATCAAGAAATCAGGAGAAACAATCGAGAAAAACAGAAATCGCCCGGGAATTGATGCAGAAATAACAGCATCGATCGAGAAATCCGGAGAATTGATGCAGAAATACGCGGAAGCGATGCAGAATGCTCTGGGGTTATATAGCAAAAACCCCGATGCCGCGGTTCGGAGAATCGAAGCAGAAAAGTGGGGGGAGCGATCGGGAAAAGCGGACAATTGATCAAGAAATCGAGAGAAACAATCGAGAAAAACAGAAATCGTCCGGGAATTGATGCAGAAATAACAGTATCGATCGAGAAATCCGGAGAATTGATGGAGAAATACGCGGAAGCGATGCAGAACTCCCCGGAATCCTATAGAAAAAACCCCGATGCAGCCTAAAACTGCATCGGGGTTTGACGATTAGGTGGCTGCCATGCCGCCGTCGACGCGGTACTGGCTGCCGCTGATAAATTTACTTTCATCGGAGGCAAGGAAGAGAACGAGGTTGGCGATATCCTGGCTTTCGCCATAGCGGGCAAGCGGGATCGCTTCGGTCTGTTCTTCTTTGGCCGCTTCGGCGTCTTCCGGATTCATGCCTTGTTCCAGCGAACGCATCATACGGGTGTTGACCGGAGACGGATGGACAGAGTTGACGCGGATATTATGAGGCGCGCCTTCCAGAGCAGCAGTCTTGGTCAGCCCGATGACACCGTGTTTCGATGTAACGTAAGGTGCCACGCCTGGCGATCCCATGAGTCCCGCGACCGATGACATGTTGATGATGCTGCCGCTGTCTTGCTCGTTCATGTGCGGCATGACGTGTTTCAGGCCGAGGAATACGCCCCGTACGTTGACGCCCATCACTTTATCAAAATCTTCGACCGACTGTTCTGTAATCGGTGCGACTTTGCCTTCGATGCCGGCGTTATTGAAGAATATATCGATGCGGCCGAAGGAATCGATGGTTTTTTGAACATAATGCACGACTTCATTTTCATTCGTCACATCGGCGGTGACGGTCAGCACATCACCGAATTCTTTCAGCTCGTCTTTTGCCTGCTGGAGTGCCTCTTCATTCATGTCCACCAGCGCGACATCGGCCCCTTCTTTCAGAAAAAACTCGGCCGTCTTTTTACCGATGCCGCCGCTTCCGCCTGTAATTAAAGCTTTCATGTTCTGTAAGCGTCCCATCTCTATCCCCGCCCTTTCTTATATAAGTATAATAATTAGTTTCCCCGTCCTTCTGCTTATTAAACACAGTACGAAAGAAGAAGAATATTCTAAAAAACACCCGGCCGATGTTTCATAAAACGGCCGGGTGTTTCTCTGTCATCAAACTTAAGCTTCTTTGGCAGTGGTATTCACCGTATTCTTCTCGTCTTTCTTTTCCAGCAGATGACCGCCTTGTTCAGAGAGATAGCCGAGCACAGCGCCGAACACCAGGCCGATGACCGAGCCGGTGAAGTCAAAGCCCGCGGCAAAGTACGTCGAACAGCCGACAAAAGCGCCCGGGATGAAGCCGAGCCACGATATTTTTCCCTGCCAGCACATCCCGGCTGCACCGACGGCAACGCCTGCGCCGAGTCCGGCGGTCGGCCCGATGACGGGGCCCAGCAGACCGGATATGCCGACGATGATGGCGCCCCAGATGACCCCGCTGAAGTTCAGTATCAATGTCGTTTTCAAGCCTTCTGCTTTCCCTCCGGCCGCGTAAAAGCTGGCCCAGGACAGGAATCCAGCGTACGTGATAAGTCCTGCCAAACTGCTTCCGATCGTCCATAATCCAGCCAGTATACCTACACTGATTCCAACCGTTGTACTGAATTTCATGGATTCGTTCCTCCTTCAGATTTTAATAACAGGGCGGCGGTTTCCCGATGGAACATACCGGCCGCCCTAAGGAAACAGCGTCAGGTGCTGATGTCCTTAAATGCCTGTGCCTGGTCTTTAATGCCTGTTTCAGCGGCAAACCGCTCGATACTTGATGCGCCGAAGAATCCGGCGATCCCGTCGACCTTCGAAATGACGTAGGAGGCGTCTTCGGGTTCTGCGATCGGACCGCCGTGGCAGATGACAAGAATGTCGGGGTTAACCGCCCGCCCGGCTTCGATAATGCCTTTGATCCGTTCGACGCAGTCATCGAGGGACAACGCGGTTTGGGCGCCGATGGTTCCTTTTGTCGTGAGCCCCATGTGCGCGACCAGGATGTCGGCGCCGGCTTCTGCCATCTGACGGGCCTGTGTTTCGTCAAACACATACGGTGTCGTCAGAAGGTCCAGTTCATGCGCCTGCTTGATCATATCAACTTCGAGGTCATATCCCATCCCGGTTTCTTCCAGATTGGCGCGGAAGTTTCCGTCAATCAGGCCGACGGTGGGGAAGTTCTGCACCCCGTTGAAGCCCTGATCTTTCAACTGTTTCAAAAAGGAAGGCATCACTTTAAATGGATCGGTTCCATTTACTCCGGCAAGTACCGGCGTATCCTTCACAACAGGCAGAACTTCATTTCCCATTTCCATCACAATCTGGTTGGCGTCGCCGTAAGCGAGAACGCCGGCAAGCGATCCTCTTCCGGCCATTCTGTACCGGCCGGAGTTATACACGATCAGCATATCGGCTCCGCCGTTTTCACTGCTTTTGGCGGTCATACCGGTGCCGGCGCCGACACCAAGAAGAATACGGCCCTGGTTCAATTCCTCGTGAAAACGTGTCATGATCTTATTTCGTGTCAGCATGTTCTTTCTCTCCTTCAGCTTTTTTCATGTGGTTGTGTAATGTGTCGGCCGCGGCTTTTGCGAACGATTCACTGTTAATGTCTGTGTCCATTTCGATCCATTCGACGCGGTTGGTATCGACGTGTTCTCTTAATGTGCGGAACAGCACCGCATCTTCTTCGCTTCCGTGAAACGGCTGTCCGGGAACATCAATGCTTGATATGCCGCGGGTGGGAAGCAGGAAGGTCGCCGCCTGCTGCGCCTGGTTCAGTTTCCCGGCGATGATTTTTCCGATATCTTCATTTTCCTGTACATTCGTCCGCATTAACGTCGTAGTCGGGTTGTGTTTGTAAAAGGTGCGTCCTGCAAACTGCTCCGGCACGGTGTCGTATGGTCCGAAGTTCACCATATCGAGTGCCCCGGCTGACACGACCTGCGGGATGCCACGTGCTGAAGCTGCTTCAAGCCGGTGGGGACCGGCCGCGAGAATACCGCCGACATGTTCGTCGGCCCATTCCGTTGTCGTTACATCGAGCACGCCGTCAATGAATCCGTTTGCAATTAAATGCTCCATCGTCCGGCCTCCGATTCCGGTCGCGTGAAAGATTAATACTTCATATCCATAATCTTCGAGAACGGCTTTCGCATGATTGATGCACGGAGTGGTGACACCAAACATTGTCGCGGCGATCAGTGGTTTATCTTTTTCGGACGAAGTGGTTTCTGATGACACCATGCCCGTGACCGCTGCGGCCGCATTAGCGAATACGTTTTTGGAAATGACATTAAGGCCTGCCACATCGACAATCGAAGGGATCATCATAATATCGCTGATGCCGACGTATGGCTCGGTGTTGCCCGAAGCGACCGTGGAGACCATCACTTTCGGCACGCCGATCGGAAGCTCCTGCATCCCGCTTGTTACAATCGACGTTCCGCCGGATCCGCCGAGGGAAATGATACCGTCAAACCGCCCCTCCTCGTACAGGGCCGGCAGATAAGTCTTCATGCCTTTGGACAAGTATTCCGTCGCATAGGCCCGGTCCTGCTTTGCTGTGACCGCGTGGATATCTTCACCGGCGGACGCCACAATGTCGGCGTTTGAAATGTCAGGGGTGAACATCGGCTCAAACACTCCCGTATGAATCATCAGGGTGTCGAACCCGGCCGACTCAATCTGTTCTTTCACATAGAGAAATTCCTGTCCCTTTGAATCAAATGTCCCCGCTACCGCAATTGTTTTCAAATCGTCTCCTCTCCTTTCAGCAACCCGGGGTTGGAAAAATAAAAGCATTACCATGGATGCTTAATGAAATGATAACGCTTTCTTTTCGGTATTATAATGTTGTTTTGTATGGTTCTTTTGTCGTTAGGTAAGGTGTTGAAACTGAGCAGGGGACATCCCGGTGTATTTTTTGAAGATTTTGCTGAAATGAAAATAGTCCTGATACCCTGTCATTTCGGCGACGGCGTGGAGCGGAAGGTTATCGGTCTGGATGATTTCTTTCGCCCGGCTGATGCGGAATTCAATCAAGTACTGTTTGAACGGCAGTCCCATTTCCTGCTTGAACAGGCTGCTTAAATGGGGGCGCGTGACGTTCAGCATCTGCGCGAGTTCCTGCATCGTAATGTCGTACATGTAATACGACCGGATATACGTTTTGACAAAACTGACGTATTCCGCCCGGCTGCCCATGCCGTTCATGATTTTCTGGATGAGTTCTTCGTACTGAAAATCGCTCGTCTGCTTGAAGGATTCCGTGATCATCGTGAAAGTCTCTTCGGTTGGAATCCGCTCGAATACCGATCCGCCGATGTAACCTGTAATGTCCGTGCCGTCGTACATAAACTGGACGTCGATCGGTTTATTCACAGGTCCGCCGTAAATCATTTGAATCACGTTTGGATTTACGCGTGTGCAGGACTCGAAGATGCGGACGGTTTTCTGCTTGGCGGACTGGAGCGAGAGGATTTTTTTCGAGCCTAACGCACCGCCCTCTGTCAGTCCCAGATGCACGCATATCACGTCAGCTCCAGCACGAGCCATGTCCACCGCCTGGGTTTCATTGAAAACAAACGCTACCGTAAACAGCTCTTTTTCACTTGCGATTCGTATCGCTTCGACTTCTTTATCAAACGTAATCCCTCGTTCTTCCAGAGCTTCGCCGAATACACCGTCGATATGCCCGACACTCGGGAAATTATTCACACCGGAAAAGCCGGTTTGCTTGATCCGCTCGATATAATCTTCCAGATGAATGGTTGGATCGGTGGCGCACAGGCCGAAAAAGATAGGAATATCCCGGGCGATGGGGAGAAGCTCCGTGGATGCGAAATGCATCACGACGTCATTGCTGTTGGCATACGCCATAAATCCGGCGAGGGAGCTGACACCCATCTGCCGGAAACGTCCGGAACTTAACGCCAGCAGAAAATCCGCGCCGCCTTTTTCAACATTTTTGGCGGTCAGGCCGGAACCGGCGGCCACACCGATCAGCTGCTTGTTCGTTCGTATCTGCTGGTGAAGTTTGGTTAACGTGGCTTCTTTCTTACTCATCAGACCCATTCCCCCGGGTTTCGTTTTGACAGGTCACGGCGTACGGCCGGTGAAGTCTTAAGAAATACGGCATATGCTTCATCATAAAGCGCGCGCACGTCCGGATTCGGTTCATACACCTCGGCCGCCCGCGGATACAGGTGGTCGTCGGCGAACGCTTCGTATCCACTCGACCAGCCGAGGGAGCAAAAAGCAGTGGCGGCCGTGCCGAGGGCGGTCAGGTAACCGCTCTCTTCCGGGACGCGCACCTTCTGCCCGGTGATATCGGCAAGAATCCGGCACCATGCGCTGCTGCGGGTGCCGCCGCCGATCAGCGTGATGCTGCCGGGAACGCCGCCGGTGAGGGATTCGGCGATATAGCGGAGGGAAAACGTGAGCCCTTCCACGACAGCGCGCATCATATCGTCTCTCGTCGTATCCGGCCGGATGCTGTAGTAGGTGCCGGACAGGCCGGAGTCCTGTACCGGAAACCGCTCGCCGTGCAGGTACGGCAGAAACAGCACGCCGCCTGCACCGGGGCGGGCGGCTGCGATGGTTTCATGAAAGGCGTCGTACGAATCATCCGGCATATAGATCTGTTTGGCCCAGTCGTACACACTGCCGGCGTTCAGGAGCGGAGCGATGGCAATATAGCGGTCCGGTACGAGGTGAGGCAGGGTGAAAACGCCGTCCGACGCGGCGTCCGGCTCCTGCACGGGCACCGCGGTCCATCCGGTCGTGCCGATATAAAAATAGCTGTCGCGTTCCTGAACAGCCCCCGCTCCCATTGTAGCGGATCCGGCATCCCCGGCGCCGCAGAGGACAGGGGTTCCGGAGGCGAGTCCCGCTGGCATCCCGTCTGTGACGACACCTGCCGTATCATCGGGTTCGTGCAGCCGGGGCAGGGCGAAACGGTCCGCTCCGAGCGCTTCCAGGACGTTCGGGTGCCACGCTTTGCGTCTGATATCCATAAGTCCTGTCGTCGCGGCCGTTACGGTATCGGTGCAGACGGCTCCGGTCAGTTTATAGATAATATAATCTTTGGCGCTGAACACGACAGTCGCCGCCGCTTCCCCCTGCAGGGCGAGCTGGCGCAGTTTGGCGGCGGGAGTGGAAGCCGCGGCGGCATTGGAAGTAATGCCTGCAAGTTCCGGCAGCTCCTCCCGGATCCAGGCCGCTTCCTCCGCGGCGCGCATATCAGAGTACAGTATGGCGCGGTCCGCCGTACCGTCTTCGCCAATGAAGATGACATCTTCCATCTGCCCGGTCAGCGTCACCATCTGGATCGTCTCCGGCGAGATCCGAAGCCGGTAGAACCAATCGTCAGTGATAGTTTTCACCCCGGCCCACCATTCCTCCGGGTTTTGCTCGATGCGCCCGTCCCCGGGTTCCCGGGTCGTCACCGGAATGCTCCGTTCGGCGTCGACCGCGCCGTTTTTTCGCATTAATAATCCTTTCACCGCCGACGTTCCGATATCAAAAACCGCAATTCTATCCATGACTGTCCGCTCCTTCTTCTCATCTCTTAAGAAAATCGTAATACATCCTGCCATGGAAAGAAAGACGGTATCAAAAAAAGCCCGGTATCTCCTTCGGGGGGATACCGGGTGCGTGTACGTTCAGCTGAAGTAGCTGGAGAGGAATTCGGTTGTTTGTTCCGGTGTTTTGGCGTCGGCGCTGTGGAGATGGCCGATTTTTTCCCCGTCTTTGAATACGAGCAGGCTCGGAATGCCCATTACTTCATATTGTTCGGCGAGATCCGGAAAGTTATCCCGGTTGATTTCGTAAACAGGAAGCTGCTCAAATTCCTCTTCCACCTCCGGAAAGAACGCATCCATTCTGTGGCAGTCCGGGCACCATCCGGCTGTGAATTTAATAATCACGTTGTCCGATGAGGCAATCGTCGACTGAAACTGTTCCAATTCCTGAATGGTCTGAGTCATGTATAATCCTCCTTTGTTTTCTTAGGCTGAAATCCATGATAACACAGCACCCCGGCCGATGATATTCAGGCAAACTATAATAAAAGTCTTTCCTGAGGGAATTCTTTTTAAGAGAAAGTATGATAAAATGGATGCAAAAGGAAGAGGGGTGGCGCGCACATGAGAGACGTATTGATTTTCGACATGGATGGGACACTGTTTGACAGCAGGCAGCTGCTGAACCAAGCGATTGATAATACCCTGCAGTACGCAGTGGAGCAGGACCTCCACGAACATAAAGGCTGGACGGAAGCGGACCGGGTCGCGGTGATCGGTCTTCCGTTTTATGACGCGTTCCAGTGGCTGCTTCCGGAGGCATCCGCGGAGACGCTCGAGATGCTCGAGCCGGTGCTCGACCGTTTTATTCTTCATGAGATGGATAACGGGGAAGGCAGCCTGTACGAAGGAGTTCCCGGGACGTTGCAGCAGCTGAAGGACGAAGGGTACCGCCTGTATGTCGCAAGCAACGGCAACGCCGAATACGTCCCGTCGGCCATTGAACGGGAAGGGCTCACGGATTTGTTTGAAGGGATTTATTCCGTGCAGCAGTACCAGGCCGTCAGCAAAGTCAATCTCGTGCGCCTCATCCTCGATGACGCGGGCAGAGACGCGGTCATGATCGGCGACCGCGCCTCCGATATTGAAGCCGGAAAGGAAAACGGGCTGCCCGTCATCGGCTGCCGCTTCGGCTTTGGCAGTGAAGAAGAAGTCTCCATTGCCGACGAACTCGTCGATGAGTTTTCCGGCATCCCGGCTTTACTGAAAGAAAAACAACTCTAGAAGAATTGCACCGGACCTCGCTTAAGGGGTCCGGTTTTTTTATGGGATCGGTGGAGTGATGCAATGCGGGCCCGTATCGATGCAGAATCGTAAAGAATCGATCGGGAAAATGAGAGAATCAATCGAGAAAAGCGGAGAATCGATCAAGAAAATCGGAAAAGGGCCGAGAATCGATGCAGAAATGCCCGGATCGATCGGAAAATCCGGAGAATCGATGTAGATCGCCTGTCAGCACATCCTGTGCTGCGGTCAGGATTTATTTTTCAGAATGTTGTTGACGAGAATGATTTTCAATTATACAATGCGGTTAATATTGAAAATCATTATCAATTAATATAGGAGGATTTATCATGAAAACACTTGTACGGATGATTCCGTTATTATTTCTGCTGCTGGCCGCAGCCTGCGGGACCGAAGAGGACGAAACGTCAGGGGAGGCGTCAGGCAGTGAAGGCGACGGCGGATCCGGCGCTGAAGAAACGAGAACCGTGGAGCACGCGATGGGGGAGACAGAGATAGAAGGCACACCGGAGAAAGTCGTTACGCTGTATCAAGGGGCAAATGACACGGCGGCCGCGCTTGGCATAGAACCGATCGGCATCGTCGAGTCGTGGACGGAGCAGCCGGTGTACAAATACTTACGCGATGACCTGGAAGGCACCGAGATTGTCGGGCAGGAAACACAGCCGAACCTGGAGAAAATCGCCGAGATGGATCCGGACGTCATTATTTCGACCATCACGCGCCATGAAGACATATATGAAGACTTGTCGGCCATTGCCCCGACCGTGGTTGGACAGGAAGTATACGAATGGAAAGAGACGCTCGGTTTGATGGGACGGACGCTGGACATGCAGGACGAAGCCGACCAGCTGCTGGCTGATTACAACGAGCGTGTCGACACCTTTAAGGAAAAAATGGGTGACGAGCTTCCGATGGAAGCATCGATCACGAATTTCCGCGCTGACCATGCCCGAATTTTTTACATGGGCTTTGCCGGCCGGGTGCTGGACGATGCGGGATTTGAACGGCCGGAAGGACACGCCAACCCGGACGAATGGGGCATAAAGCTGTCCTCTAAAGAAAGCATTCCGGAAGCCGACGCGGAAGTGATTTTTAACTTCAATTCCGGCACGGAGACCGAGCAGATTGAACAGACGTATGAAGAATGGACCAGCCATCCGCTCTGGCAGGAGCTTGAAGCCGTTCAGAATGACCAGGTGCACATGGTGAAAGAAGAGACATGGAATGCCGGCGGCGGAGTGATCGCAGCGAACCGGATGGTGGATGATCTGTACGAAATCTTTGATGTGGAAGAAGAGTAAGGAAGAAAAAAGGATGACGTGTGATGACGGTGTTGCAAGACAGAAAAGGTTTTGTGTTACTGCTCCTTTGTACGGGGCTTCTGCTGGCGTTTGCGGCCAGCCTGGTGTTTGGACAGACGCCGATAACGATGGAACAGGCGGCGCAGTCTTTTCTGTCTTATAACGATGATTCGACAGAGCACATCGTCGTCCGGTCGGACCGGCTCCCGCGCGCGGTCATTGCTTCTGTGACCGGAGCGTCGCTTGCGGTGGCGGGAGCGCTCATGCAGGCGCTGACGAGAAATCCGCTCGCTTCTCCGAGTATTTTCGGGATTAACCAGGGCGCGATATTCACGGTCGTCATCGGTGTTGTGTTCTTTTCCGCCTCGTCGCTTCTGTCCTTAATGGGACTCGCTTTCGCCGGAGCGGCTGTGGCAGCGGTTATTGTCTATTTTCTCGGTTCGATTGGGCGCGACGGCCTCACACCGGTAAAAATTGTTCTCGCCGGGGCGGCGATCAGCGCGTTGTTTCAGTCGTACACCCAGGGGATTCTCGTGCTCGATGAGGCGGGACTGCAGGATGTGCTGTTCTGGCTTGCCGGTTCCGTGAGCGGACGGACGCTTGAGATGCTGCTGCCGCTCCTCCCCTTTATCATCACAGCCCTTGCGGCAAGTCTGCTGATCGGCAGAGCCGTAAACCTGCTTGTGACCGGCGACGACATCGCCAAAGGTATGGGGCAGCACGTAGCTGCGCTGAAAGCGTTCATGGGTGTGTTGATTGTGTTCCTTGCCGGCAGTTCGGTCGCTGTTATCGGGGCGGTCGGTTTCATCGGCCTGGTGATTCCGCACATCGCCCGCTTTTTTGCCGGCAACGATTACCGCTGGCTGCTTCCCTATGCCGCTCTGCTTGGGGCGGTGCTCCTGACGGCGGCGGATGTCGTGGCACGCCTTCTGATCATGCCGCAGGAAGTACCGATTGGAGTGATGACCGCCATCATCGGCGGACCGTTCTTTGTATTCATCGCAAGAAAAGGGGTGTCCAGCGTATGAAACGGCTTGGAAACGCTCCCCTTGGTACCTTTTCGCTGAAGACGCGGACGAACCGGGTGCTCCTGCTGCTGTTTCTTGCGGCCGTGGCCGCCTGTATGCTCGGGCCGTCGCTTGGCAATACGATGCTGTCCCCGCTTGAGGTGATCCGCGCGATGGCCGGGGATGGAGAAGGGGCAAATGAATTTATTGTCATGAATTCGAGGATGCCGCGCACCCTTGTCTCGATTCTTGTCGGAGCGGCCCTCGGAGTATCCGGGGCGCTGCTGCAGGGGGTTGTCCGTAATCCGCTGGCTGCCCCCGATATTATCGGCGTGACCGGAGGAGCGTCGGTGGCGGCAGTTGCGTTTTTAACGTACACCTCCGGCAGTGTCAGCATCGGCTGGCTTCCGGGTGCAGCGGTCACAGGAGCGCTCGTTGTTGCGTCGCTCACGTATTCGCTTGCGTGGAAAAAAGGAGTGACACCAATCCGGCTCGTCTTGATCGGCATCGGAATCGCGGCGGTCATGAGTGCGCTCACGACCTTTATGATCGTTGTCAGTTCGAAGGTTACCGCCTCCTCGGCGTACCTGTGGCTGACCGGCAGTATTTACGGCGCGTCGTGGGAGGATATTTTTGCGATGCTTCCGGTTGTGCTGGTGCTGACTCCGGCGGCCCTTCTGTTAGCCGGCAGCCTGAATGCGCAGCAGTTCGGAGATGACACGGCTTCGGGTCTCGGTGTAAGAATCCAGGTCCACCGCTTTATTCTGCTCTTTATCAGCGTTGTTCTTGCCGGTACGGCGGTGGCTGCCGCGGGTGCGATCGGATTTGTCGGGTTAATCGCGCCGCACATTGCCAGGACGCTGATCGGGCGCACATTCGGACCGGTTATTGCCGCCTCGGCGTTTGTCGGTGGTCTGCTCCTTTTTGGGGCGGATCTTGCAGCCCGAACGATCTTTTATCCGGTTGATGTGCCGGCCGGCGTGTTTACCGCCGCGGTGGGCGCTCCGTTTTTCCTGTTTCTCCTGTACCGGAACCGAAACCATTTTTGAGCGGATTGTCTTCTATTTTAGAATAGATGCACTTTTAAAGGAATGTCATTGACGGGCACTCCGCTCATCGATACAATGTATTTAAGAGTGAAAATCATTATCATTATCAATAGGAACAGAACATACATGTGTGTAGAGTGACGGAAATGGATCTGGAAGGAGGCGTACCGGATGGGGACGCTGGAAGCAAAGGAATTGACGTTTTCGTATGAAGATACACCGATTCTGGATAACTTGTCGGTGACCGTGCCGGAGGGCAAAATTACCGTGTTCATCGGAGGCAACGGCTGCGGGAAATCGACGCTGCTGCGTTCGATGGCGCGTATCCTGCGGCCGCAGCAGGGCACGGTGCTGCTTGACGGAGCCGGCATTTCCCAGTTGAAAACAAAAGAAGTCGCGAAAAAAATGTCCATTCTGCCGCAGGGGCCTTCCGCACCGGAAGGATTAACCGTCGAACAGCTTGTGCGGCAGGGAAGATATCCCCATCAGGGCTGGCTGAAACAGTGGTCGCCGCAGGACGAAGAGATGGTACAGGAAGCGCTCACGGCAACATCCATGCAGGATCTCGGCGGCCAGCCGGTGGACGCGTTGTCCGGCGGGCAGCGGCAGCGCGCCTGGATCGCGATGACGCTTGCACAGGGGTCGGATACGCTGCTGCTTGATGAGCCGACGACATATCTCGATATGGCGCATCAGGTGGATGTGCTTGATTTGTTGTTCGAATTAAATGAAACCGAAGGGCGTACGATTGTGATGGTCCTTCATGATATGAATATGGCGTGCCGCTATGCCCACCATCTTGTGGCGATGCAGGACCGCGATGTGTATGCCGAGGGCCGTCCGGAAGATATTATGACGGAATCCCTCGTGCAGCATGTCTTTCAGATGAACTGCCACGTCGCGGCTGATCCTTTGTTCGGCACGCCGATGGTGATCCCACACGGAAAGGGGCGCAATGCCAATGGAACCGTTTCTGCTGTCCGAGCGGAATGAAACCCTTCACGCCCATACATTGACCGACGAAGCAGCCTGCCGGCGTTATCTGGAGAAAGTACAGCAGAAGATGCAGGCGCCGTCGCTTTTGACAGCCGCTTCCCAGTTCTCAAAGCGGTACGCCTGGTTCGTCGTTCAGGCCGCTTTTTCCCCGATGACGCTCGAGGGACGAAAGCCGCTCGTGACACTCGGTGAATCGCAGCTTGTGACGGACTGGAGCGCCGAAAAATGGAGCCCGGTCTTTGAACCAGGGGGAACCCTGGAAGCTTCCAGAGAAGAAGATATGCTGCGGGAAGTGTTTGCCCGCCACCTGACGCCGATCTGGCGCACGCTGCACGCGGTGAGCCGTGTCCCGATGCCGATTCTCTGGGAAAACACCGCAATCCGTGTGTTTTCGCTGTATGAGAAGAAACTGAATGCGGCCGAGGATGCTCCTGCTCCGGAGAAGCTGCAGCGGGATCTGTCTTCCATTGTGCAGGAGGCTCCCGGCGGGGTGTTTGATACATCGTTTAACCCGCTGCGCCCGTTCTACACCTCGAATTTCGAAAACCGGCGCGGCGCAGACGTCCGTGTCCGGCAGACGTGCTGTTTCGTCTATGAAACAGACGGCGGACGTTCCTGCTGCAAAGTGTGCCCAAAATATCATAAGCTTTGACAAAATCCCCGGAATCACACCATTCCGGGCTTTTTTTGTTTACGTGACGAAGGGTTAAAGGCGGAGCCGTTTCTCCTTTGACCCTTTTCTCCTATGTTTAGTTTTGCCTGAATTTGTGAATGGAAAAAGGGAAGGATGAAAACGAGGAGGATGTTTTATGCTTACAGAAGCTCAACTCCATATATTGAAAAACAAATTGCTCGAGCAAAAAGAAGAAAACAATAAAGTGCTGCGCGGGGAGAATAGTGAAGCCGCCGGCGGAGACGGGGAAGGAAACCTGTCGAACATCGACAATCATCCGGCCGATGAGGCGACCGAGATGGCCGAACGTGAGACCGATGCTGCGCTGAATAAGCAGGCCGAGGCGCAGAATGAGCAGATTGACCGGGCGCTTGCGGCGATGGAGAATGGAACGTACGGCATCTGCGAAGTGTCCGGAGAAGAAATTCCGTATGAGCGGCTGGAGCTTGTGCCGGAGACGCTGCGGTGCGTGAAACACGCGGATACGGTGTTGGAGGATGAGGTGAAGACAGCGGAAGAAGACGTGCTGGATGAACGGGTGAGTCCGGATGAGGGAAATGAGGATGAGCGCTATGATAAGGAAGATACGTGGGAGGCGGTCAGCGGACACGGCACGTCCCAGACCCCCTCGGATGTACCGGAAGAAGAAAACGCGTACAGCGAATCAAACGACGGCCCGGATAAGGCGTAGGACGCGGGCGTGTTCTCCTGAGCGGGGGAGCACGCTTTTTTTTGGGGGTTCGTTGGCGTTTACGGACATTTTGTGGTTGAACGTGTCCGTAATGAAGGAATAATGGACACTTTGCGGGGCGCGGCGGTTCAAAATGTCTGTCATGTTTATTTAATAGACACTTTGCTTGTGAACGTGTCCCGTAACGGTATATTAGAGACATTTTGTGGTGGAAGGTGTCCGTAATCGGGCGCTGTTTTTTTAAATTCATTGTTGATAATGATTTTCAATTGCGATAGAATGAATGTAAGTTAGGAACGGATCAGGAGGGTCACCGCATGAACGAGGAAGAACTGTTTGACGTAACGATCATCGGAGGCGGACCGGCCGGGCTGTATTCGGCGTTTTACAGCGGCCTCCGCGAAATGAAGACAAAAATCATCGAATACCAGCCGTACCTCGGCGGGAAAGTTCATGTGTACCCTGAGAAAATGATATGGGACGTCGGCGGACTGCTGCCGACACCGGGGGCCAAGCTTGTGGACCAGCTTGTCGAGCAGGCGATGACGTTTTCCCCGGAGACGGTGATGAATGAGAAAGTCGAATCGATGACAAAAAACCGTCACGGGCATTTCGTGCTTCATACGACGTCCGGGCGCAAACATTATTCCAAAACGGTCATTACCGCTGTCGGAAGCGGAATACTTAATCCGCAGAAGCTTGATGTGGAAGGGGCGGAAACGTTTGAAATTTCCAACCTCCATTACACAATCAAATCCCTCGAGCGCTTCAAGGGAAAGACCGTCATCATTTCAGGCGGCGGCAATTCTGCGGTGGACTGGGCGAATGAACTGGAGCAGGTGGCAGAGAAAGTATACCTGACGTACCGCAAAGGCGATCTGAAAGGGCACGAAGCCCAGGTGTCGCAGCTGCTGGAAAGCTCGGCTGAATGCTTTTTCCATTCGTCGATCAGCCGGCTGCAGGCCGACGACAATCAGGAAATGATCGACGTTGTGGAGCTGACTAATCATGAAACGGGTGACGTCGTTGAAGTCGAAGTGGATGATGTGATTGTGAACCACGGCTTCGAACGTGACGCCGAGCTGCTTGAAAACAGCCGTCTCCCGATTGAGATGGCCGACGAGATGTTTGTCGCCGGAACGGTAAACGGCGAGGCATCGGTCGACGGGCTTTATGCCGCCGGCGATATCCTGAAGCATGACGGCAAGCTGAACTTGATTGCGGGCGCCTTCCAGGATGCGGCGAATGCGGTCAACAAAGCGAAACAGTTCGTACAGCCGGAAGCGCCGGCCGCTGGACTCATTTCGTCCCACAATGAACGCTTCAAGGACAAGAATAAAAAGATTGTTAAACAGATGATGCAGTAACCCTTGAGCTGTCCCGGAATACCGGGGCGGCTTTTTTTCTCGTTCAAAGGTTTGGGTGTGGGTGGATCCGGGTTCTGAGGGTCACTTTTCCCGGTTGGGAGCCGGATTGTGATGGTTAGAAAGTGTGTAAGGTGCACAATCAGGTGAGGTGATGGGGATTGTGGGTGTTAGATGGATGGTAAGAGTCACAATCGTGCTGGGGGATGGTGATTGTGACGTTTAGAAGCGCCGTCAGGCTTCTAAGAGTAACATTGAGTGGCAGACTGGTGGATTGTGATGGTTAGAAAGCGTGTAAGGTGCACAATCAGGTGAGGTGATGGGGATTGTGGGTGTTAGATGGATAGTAAGAGTCACAATCGGGCTGGGGGATGGTGATTGTGACGTGTAGAAGCGCCGCAGCGGCGGAGAAAAGTCCTTTGGCTTGCTGATGGAGGTGTGGACAAGGTACCATATAAAAAAGTGAACAGCCGGACGCAGCACAAAGATAACAGAAGGGAGTCGAAGGAATGACCGAACCTTTCATTCGAAATCATCATTTGAATCTCATCAAGAACCAGGGACGCTATATTCAGCAGAGCTTCCGGGATGTGGAAGATTCCGGGGTGATGCAGGCTGTGAAAGGGCAGGCCGCCGAGCATGTGAAGCAGGCGCTGCCGGTATTGACAGAGGAGCAGGAGGATGTGATTGATCCGCTTTCGGATGTGGAGACAAGCATTGGGGTGGAGGCGTTTATCGGGTCGCTCCAGCCTTATGTGGAGCCTTTTCCGATTCTTGATAAAGAACAAATCGGCCGTCTGTTTCCGCATCATAAGAAAATGGAGATGCCGGATCTTGGGGACGTCGATTTTGCGCACCGGACGTACATCGGCTGGAATGACGGGGGCCACCGCAAAAAGTTCATCGTCTACGATCTTGACGGGGAGATCGTTGGGATGGAAGGGCGCTACACTCCGGCGAAACGGCAGGATTACTGCTATTTCTGCCGGGAACTGGCACCGGTGATGCTCGTCACCTTTGAAACGCATGAGACGGATGCGGACAATCCGGAATTTTACCGGGCGCTCGGTCACCATATCTGCATCGACAGTGAGCAGTGCAACCGCAATATCAGCGATGTGTCGCGGCTGGACGGCTTTGTGCGTAAAGTGCTGCATCATGGATAAAATAAAGGCCCTCTTTTCAGCGAAGGAAAAGGGGGCCTTATACTTATAGTTGGAGGAGCTGTACAGCGGTGTCCGCATTACTCCTCGTTTGTGTTATGTTCCTCAGATCCGGGCAGTTCTTCTCGTCCCCGGAGTTTCAAATTTTCACCCAGCATGAGGAAATAAAAGCAGTAGTCACTTATACATATCCGGTGGTTCTACATTAAACAACGCTGTGATCAACACACACACGCCTAAAACAAGAAGAGGGCTGATGAGTAACATAATACTTTGTATAAGCAGCCTCCGGTTTTTCAGTGCACTGGCAATAAGCATCGTGCTCAGGCTGCAGAATAGAAGGACGGTGATGCTGATGATCATGATGTCGGGATAATAAAAAAGGGAATAGGAAGCGGCACCGCAGGTAAGTATGACCCAATATAGAATCAGAAAACTCTTTTTTGCTGTTGCACTCAATGCACGCCCTCCTTGATTAGGAATTTATTACATTATATCTCTCCTGTAGTTGGATTGTTAATAGGATTGTTTCATTTTGTTCTGGTCAACGGACAGATGCTTTCTATCAAAAGGGCAGTGCGGCCTGTCTGCAGCAGCAAAAAATCTCCCGGCTTATCATGGAGACAGCCGGGAGATTATGCATGGTGCGGGGAACGAGCAGCTGCTTACTGCTCGAGCGTGCCATGGAGCATGGAGACGACTTTAGCAGCATGCGCGCGGGTGCTGTCTTCTTTTGGCTGAAAAAGATTGTCTTCAGTGCCGGTCATGAGTTCGAGGGTGGCTGCTTTTTCGACCGCGCTTTGAGCGTATGGGCTGATGCTTTCGCTGTCTTCATAGGAAACATCGGCTGCTTCTGCGCTGCCTGCCTCATGTTCGTAAGCGCGCACTGTCATCGCGGCCATCTGTTCTCTTGTGATGGAAGCCTGCGGGTCAAAGCTGCCGTCCTCCCTGCCGGTGGTGATGCCGGCTTCGTGCAGGGCATTGACTTCGTCTGCGGCCCATCCCGGAACGTCTTCAAATGCCTGCCCGTTGTCTGCTGTATCAAGGTCGAGCATCCGGCTTAGCATGACGGCAAACTGGGCTCTCGTCACGTTCTCGGAAGAACCAAATGTGCCGTCTGGACGGCCCTGAACGATTCCTGCGTCATGAAGGTTCTGGATGTACGGCTGCGCCCAGTAATCCCTGCTTACATCCTCGAATACCTGGTCATTTTCTTCATTGCTGTCCCCGCCGGGTGCTGCGGTGAATTCATAAAAAGCGACGGTGCCTGTCATTTCATGGGTCGCGCCGAGCACGGCATTGCCGGTCGGGCTGTCATCAGCATGGATGAAAGCAAGACCTTCCGGTGCCACATCCCCGGCAACATCCTGCGTGAAGTCACGGCTGGAGATCATGGTGACAAAGGAAGCTTGCGCCGGATTGGTCACATTATACACCATTACGCCGCTGAAGCGCTCCAGGGCAGTGAAAGCGTAGGTGGTGCCGTTGATTTCGCCGATTACCGACGTTTCCGGTTCCGGACCTTTGGCGTCACTGCGTCCGTCATACTGTATCTCGTCATTGTCCGTGTTGAAATGTTCAGGCATGGCTTCGGCGGTGATATCTTCCATCGTCGATCCGCTGTCATACACCAGTTCCATTGTATCGGCGTTGAAAATGGAGAAGCTGCGTCCGCCGTAGGAGTAAATCGCTTCATACGTGCCGTCTACCTGCCCGTTTTCATTTGTAATGACGGTTTCTCCCATTTTTTCAAGAATACCGTCGTCAACGACAGCATCCAGTTCTTCCTGGGTGTACCCTTCGTAATGGTCCGCGTTCAAGTCCACATTATCCGTGATATCAGCAATGTCTGTTTCCTCGGAATAAGCGTCATAATCGCGGGCATCGCCTTCGTTCGGAGTGACGATATACGACTGGCCGTCTACGGTGTACGTATCAATCGCGTCCGGCATATAAAGGCCGAGCAGCGGCAGTTTTTCAATTTCAGTACGGCCGTTATTCGCGCCGTCCAGTTCATTTCCTTCCGCGGAATGGTCTTTGACACCAAGACCCTGGACGCGTTCGATTTCAGCGGTTTCCAGGTTGATTTCGGCTATCGCATTATTTTCCTGCAGGGCGGCGTAAGCGGTGCTGCTGTCGTCGGTAACGCTGACGTATTCCGGTTCCAGCTGCTGCAGCGCTGTGCCGCGGGAATCGGTTCTTACCTTCTCATCGAGCATGTCTTCGGAGAAAGTAAGTGTCTGCGCCTCCAGCCCACCGGCTTCAACAGCACCATCCGCCACATCAATCATGGAAATGGAACCTTCCGGATCGACACTGTAATCCGAAGCCGGTTCGCCTTCATCAGCAGTCAGTGCTTTGGTGCCGTCCGGGGTGAACGTGACCATATCCGGCTGGGCGCCGACCTGTACGTCATGAACATACTCCCCGTTTTTGGTTAAAAACACAACGTGTCCTGGATCGGTTTTTGGATCACTGACAACCGCCACGGCAATTAAATCTTCGGACGGGTGTGACGCAATGCTTGTGATGTTTGACACATTTTCCAGTCCAAAGTCACTCATGGCAACTCGTTTGGACGTTTCCAGCTGCTGATAATCCTGTTCCCCGAGGCTGCTGACATGAACGATGTCGATACTGGCTTCGGCTCCGTTTGTGACAAATGCCTTTTCGGATGCCGTATCGTACGCCATAATTTCCGCTCCGCCTTCACCGGCCATACTGTCATACTGGGCAATCTGCGCGGCATTCAGCACATTCTCCCCTCCGTGCTGGATAAACGGAGGCTGCTCCGCTGCAGCCTGGTACGGAAGAACCGCGCTGAACAGCAGTCCTGTTCCAAGCAGTGCACTTACTGATTTTTTCATCATCATTCCACCCTCTTATGTATAATCACCTTCTATTGTAATAAGGGAACATAAAGGCAGTATGAAGAAATTATTTTTTTCCTGTTAATATACTGACGCTGTCTGTCAGGCTTGACATGTTCGTGTGAATCGTTACAATATATATGGAATTAATTTAGCACTCGGCATAAAAGAGTGCTAAAAAATTGACGGAATGTGTCAGGAGGGAACGAAACATGACCGCTACCAAGCAGTTTGAAGCCGAATCGAAGCGACTGCTCGATATCATGATCAACTCGATTTATTCCCAGAAAGAAATTTTCATGCGGGAACTAATCTCCAACGCCAGTGACGCGATTGATAAGATGTATTACAAAGCACTGACTGATGATTCGATCACGTTCAACCCGGATGATTTCTACATTAAAGTCAGCACCGATGCGGACAACCGTATCCTGAAAATGGAGGATACCGGTGTCGGCATGACGCGCGAAGAACTCGAGGAAAACCTCGGTACGATCGCGAAAAGCGGGTCGCTTGCGTTCAAAAACGAAAATGAAATCGAAGACGGCCATGACATCATCGGCCAGTTCGGTGTCGGATTCTATTCTGCGTTCATGGTTGCCGATAACGTAACCGTGTACACCAAATCCGCCGAGAGCCAGGAAGCGTTCAAATGGGAATCCAACGGCGCAGAAGGTTACACGGTGGAGCCGGCCGAAAAAGAAAACCACGGCACCGAGATTTACATTAAAGTGAAGGAAAGCGGCGAAGAAGAAAGCTACGAAGAGTATCTGGATGAAAGTCACCTGCAGACGATCATCAAAAAATATTCGGACTACATCCGCTATCCAATTCTGATGGACGTGACGGAGCAGCAGCCGAAGGAAGACAATGAAGAAGAAACCGTTGAAGTAACCGAAGAAAAAGCCATCAACAGCATGATTCCGCTCTGGAAGAAAAACCGGGACGAGCTGTCGGATGAGGATTACGAAGCGTTTTACCAGGAACGCCGCTATGGTTTCGACAAGCCGTTGAAACATGTCCATCTGGACATCGACGGCCAGGTCCGCTATCAGGCCGTTCTGTTTATTCCGGAGCAGCCGCCGTTTGATTATTACTCCGCCGAGTTTGAAAAAGGGCTGGAGCTTTATTCCAACGGTGTTCTCATCATGGAAAAATGCGCCGATCTGCTGCCGGATTATTTCAGTTTCGTCAAAGGAATCGTGGATTCAGAGGATCTTTCCCTGAATATTTCCCGGGAAATGCTCCAGCATGACCGCCAGCTCCGTTTGATCGCGAAGAATATTAAAAGTAAAATCCGCAATCAGCTGCAGAGCATGCTGAAAAATGAACGCGAAAACTATGAAACCTTTTACCAATCGTTCGGCCGTCAGCTGAAATTCGGTATGCAGATGGATTACGGCAGCCACACGGATGACCTGAAAGACCTGCTGCTGTTCTATTCTTCGAAGGAACAGAAAATGGTCAGTCTCGCCGAATACGTGGAGCGCATGAAAGAAGACCAGCAGTACATTTATTACGCGAGCGGTGACTCCGTTGACCGCATCGAAAAGCTGCCGCAGACGGAAATGGTGCGCGACAAAGGCTATGAAATCCTCTACTTCACCGAAGACATCGACGAATTCGCCATCAGAATGCTGTCATCCTATGAAGACAAAGAATTCAAATCTGTGGCAAGCGGCGATCTCGGTATTGAGGACGAGGAAGAAGAAGAGCAGGAAAAGAACGAACAGGAAGAAAACAAAGACTTGTTCGAAGCGATTAAAAACCAGCTCGACGGCAAGGTGAGTGACGTCCGCGCGTCCAAGCGCCTGAAGAGCCATCCGGTCTGCCTCGCTGCCGACGGCGAAATCTCCATCGAGATGGAGAAAATCCTGCAGCAGATGCCGGACAATCAGAACATTAAAGCGAACAAAGTGCTGGAAATCAACGTCAACCACGACATTTACCAGTCGCTCAAAGACGCGTACGATAACGACGAGAACAAACTGGAGCTGTACACGAACCTCTTGTACAACCAGGCGCTTCTTATCGAAGGCATGCCGGTCGAAGATCCCGTTGCCTTCACGAACGACATTGTCAAAGTGATGGACTAACGCCGGCATATCACAGAAAAAATTGATGAAAGAGGGAGGGTGTCAAACCCTTCCTTTTTTTATGTATAATGGGGATGAAAGGACAAAAAGAATCGGGAGGTACAGCATGAACTGGAACAGCCTGAAACCTGAAGAATATCCGGATTCGATGACGGTTCGCATTATAGGAATCGTGTGCCTTGGTTTCCTTCTTGAAATGTTGTTGGAAAATATACTGCCAACAATACACAATTACTACCAATCCCAATATGGTGGTTTATATGACGGAGGGTTACTCTCCCCTTCCATATTTGGTTATATGTTCTGGATCTTTCCTGTTACTTTTTATTCTTTTACTATTCCAAAGACTAAGCTGTTTCAAGGTATTTTCTTCACGACTATTATCATGCTTCCGTTAGTGTGGATAGACTATTGGACCCCCAGTGGGTTTAGTGGTCCTTCTGAGACAATCCATATTTTCCGGTATACCTTTTTCTCTGTACCGTTCATGTTTATGCTGCACGTATTGCTGCCGGAACCAAGCCCCTTACAAAAAAAGATAGAAAAACACCACAAAAGTGAAACGGAATATTCCAGCTCTTAGACCGTGTAGTGTGTTTTGTCTTTTCATCGAATGGATCAGATCCGTTTCTGCCAATTGTTGAAAAAGGTGGACGATGATATTCAAGCCGTGATACTGATTTTTCTGTGTGGAAACGATAGGAGGTAAAACATGAACTGGAACAGCCTGAAACCCAGGGGGTACTCCGTGTATATGATTGGTCGTATTATGGGAATCGTGTTCCTCGGTTTCCTTCTTCAAGTGTTGTTGGATAATGTCCTGCCGACGTTACATAACTTTTACGAATCCAGATATGGCGGTTTATATGACGGTGGTTTTATCTATTCTCCCTTATCTTTTTATATGATATGGATCTTCCCTGTTGCTTTCTACTCGTTTAATCTTCCAAAAAGCAAGCTGTTTCAAGGTATTTTATTTACTACTATTGTAATGCCTCCGTTAGTTTGGATAGATTATCAGATTCCCGTAGGGTTCGAAAGTCCTTCAGAAACAATCCATGTGTTCCGCCATGCCTTTTTCTCCGTGCCGTTCATGTTTACGCTGCATTTACTGCTGCCGGAACCTGCCCCTCTGCCAAAAGAGGAAACCAAGCCCCAAAAGCGACGCTATTCTGCTATAGAGGACTCCAAGTGGTAGGCGGCATGAAATGTTCCACACCGTCATTTTAAAGGCTGGACACGTTTTTTCTTTGCGGCCGTTCGTCTATAATAAAAGGAAAAGACATGGGTGAAGGAGAACGATGAATGAGAGGGAAGGGCGTAAGATGGCGTCAGTGTTTTGAGAATTTCAACAAGGCATACCGAATGCTGATGGAAGCGGTAGAACAGTACCCCGCGTTAAGCACTCTGGAGAAGGAAGGCATGATTCAACGGTTCGAATATACATTTGAATTAGCTTGGAAAACACTGAAGGACTTTTTAGAAGCGCAGGGAGTAGACGTTCCATTTCCTAGAGATGTACTGAAAACGGCTTATCAATATAATCTGATAGATAACGGTGAAATTTGGCTGGAAATGCTGGAAAGCAGAAATATTCTGGCACATACGTATAATGAAGAACGATTTTATTTAGCTGTAGAAAAAATTAAAAATGAATTTTCGCCTGCCATTACTCAAACCTTTCGAATGTTGAAGGAGAAATATGATGAATAATTCGTTCGGCATTACAGACAAAAGTTATAATCTTATTCAGAATGCCCTGCATCAGTTCCCTGAAATAGAAACTGTTTATATATTCGGGAGCCGTGCGATGGGCTATTACAGAAAAGGATCGGATATTGATTTGGCTGTGGCAGGCGAAGCGGTGACAGAAAAGGTGAGAGGGAGGTTGAGTACGTTATTAAATGAAGAGATTCCAATCCCTTATTATGTCGATGTTCTTCATTATGAGATGATCGTAGAATCTGCACTAAAGGCGCACATTGATGAAGAGGGAAGGGTGTTTTATGAAAAGTCCTATGTTTTATAGGGCCTCATCCCGGATGTTTATAGAAAAGCAGCACAAGAAGGCCGAGCATCACGATATCGAGACGGGCTTCAAATAAAAAAAGGAGAAAACCGGATTCGATCAAAGGGACTTTTGTCAGAATAATAGCTCCCAGGATAATCACCAGCAGCGGTATACAGGCATTTTTCACCTGTTTGTTGAGTACGAGAAGGACTCCGCATCCGATTTCCACCCACGCGGCAGCGGTCATGACGACGGTTGGAAACGGAAGCTCCATTCCGCTCAGCATGCCGGGGTTAAGGAGTTTCATGCAACCGGAAACGATAAAAACAAAGGCCGTGAGAAA
Organism: Salibacterium qingdaonense; assembly: GCF_900114715.1. Classification (GTDB taxonomy): domain Bacteria; phylum Bacillota; class Bacilli; order Bacillales; family Marinococcaceae; genus Salibacterium; species Salibacterium qingdaonense. The sequence continues at coordinate 612 of NZ_FOTY01000029.1, read as the reverse complement.
GCGGGGTACATCAAGAAGCGGTCGTATTTGCGACATAGGTTGTCCCCTCCTTTTGTACCCATTCTATGAAACAATCCTGGTTCCATTCATATGAGTTTCCCTATTCCAATTTATAGGAAATCCAGAATAACAATAGTATGTGTAAAATAGTTCTCGGTAACGACGAAGGCTGATGATTGGAAAAAAAGAGAAGGTCCTCTATCATCGATGTATGCCTAGGAAGCAAATACAAAGCGAAAAGAGACCTTATCATGACAATTATTGTAACAATAATTGTCATCCTGAATCCGTGATAAAGAGGGTTATTGTTTGAGTGAGGTTCCGTTCTATATCTATAACTCGTTTCTACTTTAGGAATACGCTGGGGGCAAAGAAGCATCCGCTGCAGGCGGACGTTTTCCGCGGGCAGCGCCTCAGCTATATCAAACGGAAAAACCGCCGTTTGATAGGATCTTCGGCTGCTGCTCTTCCCGCTGGAAGCGCCGCCTTCCGCTCCTGCCTTCGTTTTCTTTTCTTTAGAAAAGGGTGCTCTTGCAGCAACACAAAGAAACCTACAGGGTTTCTATAGGTTCGCTCATCGATAGAACAGGTTGAAGCAAAAGAGGACGCGCT
>NZ_FOTY01000013.1 GCF_900114715.1 Salibacterium qingdaonense | reverse complement strand
ACGCTCCATGAAACATTACCAAACCAAGCTTTTCAAACGGCTACCGTCGATCGGGGAAAAGAATTTGCCTGTTACCCAAGAATCGAGCAGGAATGCAGCATTGATGTTTATTTTGCGGATCCTTATTCGTCCTGGCAGCGGGGCAGTAATGAAAATGGGAATGGGCTCCTTCGAGAATTCTTTCCCAAAGCAAGTGATTTAGCTCAGCTTACCGAAGAAGAGCTCCAACAAGCACTGGCTCTCATCAACGGACGTCCGAGAAAATGTTTAGACTGGAAAACCGCTCACGAAGCATTTGAGCAGGAAGTGTTGCACTTAGGTTGACAAACCGTCTTAAGGAAAAAAGCAGTACAACCGATAGTTGCAGTAATACATAATACGGCTCCCATCGGAACGGCGGTGGTTTCATTAATACCAACAATCTGGGATGAAGGTGGAACCAAATAATAACGGAAGCATTCCCAGTAAAGCACTGATACTGCCTGCCCTGTGCCCTTGATATTCCATTGCCAGTGTAAAAGTACTTATTAATACCTTTCCCATACAAGCCATTTGAACTACTCCACCTTAAGAGTCAAGCCAAAACGTCCTTTCCCAGTTGGATTATGTATTATATATCTGTCCCCCCCTTTTCGTCATTTGTATAAAAGCATTCTATTAGAAAATCATAAGAAAACAAGCAGAGAGAAAAATTATATACAAAATCCTCAAAGATATACGGACAATTCCAGAAAAAATATTGAGAAAATTCAGCAATTAGTGTAGTCTGGAAATTGATTGTTTAACTTGTAAGGACATTACATTTTTGTAAGCGGTTCATTTAATGAGAGGGGGTAGGTGAATGGAAAGCAGGAAAGTGTTAAAAAGGATGATGTTGAGCACACTAGCTGTTGTTTTCATTGGTGTTGTTTTTTGGATAGCCATTACAAGTGACAAGGAGGAAACTACCGTGGAAAGCAACGAATCTGCTGAGAACGATAACAAAAAAGACGAAGAGCCAAACTTTTCAGAAGTTGCGGTACATGATCCCTCTATTATAAAAGAAGAGGACACGTTTTATATTTTCGGCACACATATCGAAGCGGCAAAATCAAAGGATTTAATGAATTGGGAATCGTTCACAAACGGATATGAAACGCCCAACAATTCATTATATGGAGATCTTTCGGCAAATCTATCGGAATCCTTTGAGTGGGCTGGTGAAGACGATGCGGACAGTCAGGGAGGATTTGCTGTATGGGCTCCGGAGATATTTTGGAATGAAGATTATGTGAATGATGACGGGTCAACTGGTGCGTACATGATTTATTATTCCGCATCATCAACCTATATTCGTTCGGCGATAGGTTATGCTGTTTCTAAGGATATAGAAGGTCCTTATGAATACGTGGATACCATTGTTTATTCCGGATTCACAGAGCAGGAGGACTATGATGAGAACAGCGATGTTAACAAAAAATGGACGAACACAAATATTCCTGATTTGGTTGATGAGGGGGATGTCAGTGAAGTGAACCCCTCTTGGTTTAATGAAGACGGTTCATACAACAATACAATGTATCCGAACGCTATTGATGCCAATGTTTTTTATGATAAAGACGGAACACTATGGATGAGTTATGGGTCTTGGTCCGGCGGTATTTTTTTACATGAACTGAATAAAGAAACAGGTGGGGTCATCCGCCCGGAGAAAGACGGAGAAACAGAGGATGGTCGTATGATAGACCGTTATTTCGGGACAAAAATTTCAGGGGGATATGGAAAATCGGGCGAAGGACCGTATATCGTGTATGATGAGGAAAGTAAATACTACTTTTTATATAAAACATATGGATGGCTTGGATCGGATGGAGAATACAATATGCGCGTGTTCCGGTCCGAAAGTCCGGAAGGTCCATTCGTTGATGCACAAGGGAATCCTGCCGTTCTTCCTGAGGATACAGACAATGCACCATTTGGAAACAAATTGATGGGGCACTATGAATTTAAAAGTACATCAGATGACGCCAGCTTAGGTTACTTTTCCCCCGGCCACAATTCTGTTTATGTTGATCCTGATACAAATCAACAGTACCTTGTTTTTCATACACGTTTCCCAGACTCTGGAGAAAAGTTTGAAGTACGTGTGCACCCCTTGTACATGAATGAAAATGATTGGCCTATGGCTGCGCCGTATCGCTATAGCGGTGAAAGTTTAGAGGAAGTATCAGAAGAAAATGTAGTGGGAGACTATAAATTTATTAACCATAAAAAAGATAATACGGATGAAGTAAAATCCTCATCGGAAATAACATTACATGACAACTATGAGGTTTCAGGTGAAATAGAAGGAACGTGGGAGCTTTTAAATGAAAATGAAGTTCGAGTCACCGTTGATGATGAAACATACAGCGGGGTTTTTGTTAAACAATGGGATCCGCTTGAAGAACAAAACGTATGGACGTTTACTGCAGCATCTGATCAAGGAATAACAATTTGGGGAAGTCGAACAAGTGCATTGAAATAAAAACTGAATGAAAAAAGGAATTTCATGAAAGCTGTATCAAAAGGTACAGCTCTTTTTTTTATGATACTAAGGATGTAACGACAGCCAGGAGCCAAAAGTACCCTCCTGCAACGCAGATCCAATATATCAGGGGGGGTGCTTTCAGCTGTCATTCATCCGCTTGTGGACACTAAGACCGGCAGATAGGGGATTAGTGTCCACAGAGTACTATTTCGGGGATACTGGGTCGATGAAAACGAGCACCAGTGTCCGCCGGCAGAAATCAATGGACACTACCTGCCGGTACAGGCGGCTTTAGTTTCCCCCGACCCTGCTTTCATGGATACTAAGCACGCTGTTGAACGATGTAGTGTCCACGGAACTGCGGCGGACGAAACCATCTCAGTCCAGCTCCCATGCCTTACTTGTGCGCTGACGCACGGCTGTTGATTATCCAAATATAGGAAACGTTTCGTTGGACTCCGCCTTTCCTGCCCGCTTTCCGCGGGCGTCGCCTCAGCTACCGGGAAAATCACCCGGTGATCTTCGGCTGACGCTTCTCCCGCTGGAGTCTGGGCGGCGGGTTCGTTCCACTGAAAAGGAAGGGGGATACATGCTTTGATCACAGATGCACCCTCCTCATAGAACCCTTTCCCATTCCTTTATATGGTAAATCAACAGGCGTGGCGCTGACGTACAAGCGTCCGCCGCCAGCGCTTGCTGAAAAGCCGGCGAAATACTTTTTCCATTCACAGACTTTTGATACGATTCCATTACAATTTTTGTTTGAAAATGACAATTGAGTCAGGCGGTTTTATTATACGTTAAATAATAAAAAGGGCTGTCAAAAGGCTATAATAAAACAGCCCTTTGACAGCCCCGACCTTGTTCAGTTCTCCTTATTCCTTTATATCCCAGTCATTTCGTTTGAACGTGCCCAGAGTGTGTATGCTCGAGCGGCCGTCTCCAGCAGAATCAATCTCGAGCAGATCCGGAAATGAAGCACTGCTGCATAAAACGTGAAACGCTGCGGTATCTGCCAGATGCGACAATATTTCAGGGTCCGTTTCAAATACATACAGTTTAAGGCGGTCAACTTGTTTGACGACAGGAACAGTCAGTGTCTCTGCCGCTCCATGGAAAGGCTGGTATCTTATCCAGCCGGCAAGCGTCCCGGATGCACCTTCCAAGTGAGGAAGGAAGTGACTGGATACATGTATCAAATAAAGATAATAGGATGTATCATAAGAAAAATAATCCGAGGAAATCCGGGAAAACCATGCCGCTTTAAACCACTCTACCAACCGGAAATACGTTCGCTCTTCCGGATCAAGATACAGCACCTGTGCCGTGACATCACTTAGGACCTCTTGTACCGCATGCTTCCACGGATCAAGCCTTGAACTATACACAGGTTGGAAGGGATTCTGGTAATTATGGTAGGATTCAAATGATTCGTTCAATACCCTTCCCCCTTCTTACGCTGTTTTATTACTCATATTGTACGAAACCTCCGGCTCCCTTGTAAACGTATTTTTGAAATTCCCGTTCAAAAACCAAGAAAGATTTTTTTACACTATTGCATATATTGAAGCAGCGAGGTCGCAATCAAAAAGTAAATCATAAGGCTGATTACATCACTTAACGTTGTAATAAAGGGGCCCGAGGCAATCGCCGGGTCCATTTTCAGCTTATTAATAAGCATTGGTACCGTCGTTCCAATCACACTCGCCGCACCTAGCGATATCATAATCGACACACCAACAATAACTCCAAGAAAGAAGTCACCATAAAAAAGACCAATAAGAACGATAATAACAGCGGCACATGCAACTCCGATATAAAAACCGGTAAGAAACTCCCGCGCAATGGTTTTCATGAATCCTCGTTTTTCCAGATTTCCAGTGGCCAAAGCCCGCACCGCCACCGCAAGCGACTGAGTACCGGTGTTCCCGGCCGATCCCATCACCATCGGAATAAACGCAGCCAGCAGGACAACAGTCTCCAGCGTGCTCTCAAATACACTGATAACCTCCGCCGTCCCGAGGCCGAAAAACATGAGAAGAACAATCCACGGCATTCTGCGTTTAGCTGCCTGGAACGGCCGGAGCGTCACATCGGCCCCTCGTGAAGCAGTAATCTCACCAATATCTTCGGCTGCTTCTTCTTCCATTACATCAATAACGTCATCAAACGTTACAATGCCTACCAGCACCTGATGCTCCGTAACAACCGGAACGGCCAGAAAGTCATACTTCTGAATGATCTGCGCTACTTCTTCCTGATCGGTTTTCACATGTACCGACACAACACGGGAGCTCATAACCGATTCAATCGTTTTGTCGGAATAGGAGGTAATAACATCCCGTATCGACGTCACGCCGACAAGTTTCCCGGCTTCATCTACGACATATAGATAATAGATGGTTTCTGCATCCGGTCCTTTTTCCCGCAGCAGTTCAATAACGTCCTCGACGGTATGAAACGCTTTAACCGATATGTATTCTTTCGTCATAATAGACCCAGCTGTGTTTTCTTCATACGTCAGAAGTTCACGGACGTCGGCAGCCTCTTCCCGGTCCATAGCCTGTAAAATAGTATCGGCCTGATCCTCTTCCAACTCACTGAAAAAGTCGGCCACATCATCGGCGTACATACGGTTAAACATCTCTGCTGCATAGTATTCATTCAGCTCAGGAGCAATCCGCTTCTGATCTTCGGTTTCCAGTCCTTCAAATACTTCCGCGAACTCGTCCGGACTCAAAAATTCATAGACGCGTTTACGTTCAGGTGGTTCAAGACTCAAAAACACATCGGTCTGATCTGCGGGGTGAAGTTCAAGAAACATCGTTCGAAATGTTTCTATTTCTTCGGTTATGACAGCTTTCATAATTTTGTCCACATACGATTCTCTTGTTTCTTCATTTAATTTTACCACTATGGATTCCTCCCGCAGCAGAGGTTTTTTCAGGAAAGATCCGGTTCGGATTTTTCCGCACGGCTCAGATCCGCTTCCGGACACTGCCGAGTGTTCTGTAGGATACACAAGTTACAATATAATGCCGCTGTCGAAGGCTGTCAATTCACCTCTGGGCATTTGGTTTGATTTTCTTCTGCTTTGACCCATACACTTTTTTTGTGAGCGCAGGAGCATACAGAAATAAAGCGATGCCTGCAGCGGACGAAATGACGATGAACAAGCTGCCAAACGCCATCACTTCTGCTGTAGCTGCGCTGGCTATGATAATCGAAAATTCGCCGCGGGGCGTGAAGGAGAGTCCGGCCCGAAACGCCGACCTTGGGGACAAACCATACATGCGGCCACCAGCCATGCCTGTCAGCCATTTACCAAGCAGGGACCATCCAATTAATGCAGTAAGCAGCGCAGGATACATGACACCTCCGTCCAGATTAATCTGAGTGCCAAACCAAAGGAAAAACAGGGGCAGTGTCAATTCGCGTACCGGCTGAATAAGCGGCTCGAATGTTTCACTTCTTCCTGTTTCAGCCAGCATAATCCCTGCCAGAAACGCTCCAAGCACCTCTGAAAGTTCCAGGAATACAGCCGTACCGCTGACAATCAAGGCCAATCCAATCAAAAACAGATGAAAAATGTCGGACCCTGCATTTCGGTCGATAAAAGTCTTCAACTTGGAGAAAACAAATCTTCCCAGGAATATGGCAGCCAATGTCAATGCTGTGACTTTAACCGCAAGAAACAGAAAGTCCATTCCTGTCACCTCTCCTCCTGCCATAATCCCTGCAAAAACAGCGACCATGACAGGAGCAGCCATGTCTTCAAAGATAAGCACCCCGAGCAGGAATTCAGATTCCGGATTGGCGGTCCGCTTCGTATTCTGCAGCATTTTCAATGTAATGGAGGAGCTGGTGGCATAAAGGATACCCCCGATGAGAAAGGCTGTTAAAACATCCAAACCAAAAAGCAGACAGATCCCTGTTGAAAGAACAAAATTTAAAAATAAGTCAAGCAGTCCGGCAGGTGTTACTCTTTTCGCAATCGCTCCAAGCTTGCCGATGGGAAATTCCATCCCCAGCATAAAAAAGAGCAGCACAATGCCAATTTCCCCTGCAAAGTATAGAATATCCGAATCACTCAGCAGACCGCTGAACACGATGCCCGCTAAAATAAACAAAATAACATCGGGAATGCGCGTTCTCAGCCCGAGAAATCCAATAACAAACATAGCAAAAAGAATAAGCCCTGCTGCCAGCAGCTCCGGTATTTCCAATTCCACGTAGGATTACCCCTCTCCTTCCGCCATTTCTTCGAATATCGCAATTTGACTTTTTTTGCCAATTACCATAATAGTGTCTTCGGATTCAAGTCTTTCCTCCACACCCGGACTCGCAATTACTTCATTATTCCGGAAGATTCCTACTACCGATACGCCTGTTTTCTTCCTTACGTCCGACTCTCCGATAGTTTTTCCGGCAAACTGGGACGTTTCCTGAAGCTCTATCCATTCCACTATTACTTTGCTGCGGAAAAGTTTCATCTGGTCACTATCCACCGGCTGAAACATCGCACCTAACAGCTGCGCACCCAGCTCCCTCGTTTCATTGGACGTCAGCTCCATGGAAAAGTCCGGTTCATCATCATCCGGTTCCTGAAAAAAGTACAATTCTCTTTTTCCTGTGTGATGGGTGACCAGCACAATCATATTTCCTTGAGCGGTGTAGAAGGTCATTTTTTTGCCGATTCCAGGAAGATCTGCTACTTTTACATCCAAACTCCCTCTCTCCTTTCTCTCGCTATCTCCATCCCTTTATATTGTAAGCAATAAACAGCTTTATGAACAGGCGATGCAGACAAAGCAGTACTTCTTTTCACCTTTTATTCATGATATATTCTAAAAAAAGGCTGTAAAAGGAGTTCCGGTTTTTATGTGGAAACCCGCGCTTATTGTATTTATCACTGTACTGCTGACCATTCTTACTGCCGGAGCCGGCTGGGCCTATTATCTATACCAAAAAGCCGGGACACATGTAGAGGAAATGAACGACAACTACGCGGAAGATGTCGGAACATCCATTCAATCTTCAGGTCCTCTGCGCGGAACGGTGTCCTTTCTTTTCCTTGGAATTGGAGACCGCCCTGGAGAAAAGGGCCTCGCTGATACCATAATGGGAGCATCCATCAACCCGGAGGACGAATCCGTTCTGCTGTTTAATATCCCACGGGATACGAAACTTAACATACCAGGCCGCGGCCGGGAAAAAATAAACCATGCTTACGCCTACGGAGGAGCAGGACTTGTGAAACAGACCGCAGAAAACAAGCTGGATTATTCGTTTGACTTTGTGGTGGAGGCGGACATGCAGGGGTTTTCGGAAATAGTCGATCAACTGGGTGGAGTGAAGGTAAAAAACGACTTTGCTTTCTCTCAGGATAACGTCGATCACAGTAGAACATTCCATTTTAAAAAAGGACCGGTTACCCTGAATGGAGAAGAAGCACTGCAGTACGTAAGGATGCGCAAAAGCGACCCAAGAGGAGACCTGGGCCGAAATGAAAGGCAGCGGCAGGTACTCTCCGCTCTCTTAGAAGACACCATGTCACTCGGGCATCTTCCCGACAGCTCAGATATTTTGGATATTATGGAGAATAACGTAAAGACAAACATGACACTGGAAGAACTCCGCGCTCTATTCACTCGGTATCGTTCTTCGTTTGACTATATACAAACATTCGAACTGGAAGGAAAGAATCAAATGGACAAAGGAGTCAGCTATTACGAGGTTACAACGCGCGAATGGCAAAAGGCAGCACTCCGCCTGAAAAATCATCATTAAAGCAGGAGGTCTGTCACGTTCCGGTCACCGTCTGTCTCTTTCGCATCAACCACGTTAATGCAGCGTTATACACGGCGTGGGCGGCGATTGGTGCCCATAATGCTCCTGTTCGTAAAAACAAGACACCCAGAACAGCTCCCATCATAAAAACAATGATATGGATAAGCACATTCCCCTTATACTGCGGAATGTGAAGCGCCATGAACAACAGGGAGACAAGAAGCAGTGCTGCTGTTTCTCCTGTATAACCTGCTGTAATACCAAGAAGAGCACCACGGAACAGAATTTCCTCCGAAATACCTGCTCCAACTGCAATGGTGAACAGACCATATTTTTTCGCTGCCAGCTGTTCAATCAAACGGATGTAAAGATTATCCGGAAGTTTAATTACTGAAACGTGGTAAAGACCGATAACAACTACTGCAAACACTATCCCGGCACCGGCTCCCGCCGCGGTTTCCAGTACTGCGTTGTCCAGACTCCAGAGATTCCATAGATACTCCGGACCGTTAAAAATTAGAATCAGGATTACTGCGGATGCAGCAAGAAACGCGAAACTTTTCCAGACAGTTCCAAGCGGCATATCGTCCGGTCCTTCTGTCGGCTCATTCAACGGAAAACGCTCCTATTCTATAACAATAATCGAAGATGATAATACAGCGTTCTGGCTGTGGTCGAAGTATAACTGCTCCCTATGTTCCACATGTTCCACAAGGCACCTTTTATCCCGCTCTCTTCCCTCGGGATAACGGCTGCACTCTGTTTCTTTTCTCCGCCGGATTTCACGCGTTCTTTCGTCAGGGGGCCGCTCAGCATAACTCGGTTCCTGTCATTTAAGACTTTCCATTCGCCGTCGTTCCCTGCTTTTAATGTCGTGTTTGTTCCTTTTTCCTGAAGATAACTCTTTTCTTCGGAAGTAATATAAATGCTTTGATCCGGAGACTGAAAACGCGCTCCCTCTGGTACTGTCTTCCTTTCAAACGCATGAAACCCATAATCCAGAAGTTCCCTCGTGTCCTGGTAAGCGTTCCGACTCGTGTCGGCGTCCATAACGACTGCTATCAGTTCCCTCCCCTGCCGTTTGGCAGAGGTAACGAGGGTATAGCCCGCTTCCGAAACATAGCCGTTTTTAACACCCGTCGTTCCTTCATATTCCCAAAGAAGCTGATGGTGATTGCGCAGCTCGGTTTCCCATCCCTTCCCTTTCCATTCAAGCGTCTTGGTCGACACAATGTCACGGAAAGCGTCATTATGCATCGCATATCTCGTAATACGAGCCATATCTTCGGCTGTAGAATAATGATCTTTTTCAAAGAGGCCATGCGGATTGCTGAATGAGGTGTTTTCGATACCGGTCTGTTCGATGAGATAGTCGGTCATCTGCTTTGAAAACCATTCTTCTGTACCTTCGAGATGCTCAGCTATCGCCGTGCCGGCGTCATTTCCGGAATTGATAAGCAGACCTTGAACAAGTTGTTTGAGCGGCATTTCCTCTCCTTCGACGAGGTAAACGGATGTGCCTTTTGTATCTGCAGCGCGTCGGCTCACGGTTACCATTTCTTCCGGGTCTCCCAGTTCAAGCGCTGTAATGGCGGTGCCGATCTTTGAAATCGACGCCGGATACATCCGCTTTGTTCCTTTTTTATCAACCAGCACCTGTCCGGTCCCGGCATCCATCAGCACAGCTGTTTCAGCGGAAGGATCGGGCCTTTTTTCACCCTTCGTCTCTGCATAGGCACTCTTCCAGTCAGAAGCCAGCAAAAACACAACACATGCGATGGCAGCCAAAAATAAAGTATATCGTATTTGTTTCATTAAAAAGATACTCCTTTATTACAAACTTTCGGTCTGCATGCTGTTTTTTTCCGTCTTCATCAAGTATGTTCGACAGAAACCGTGCCTGTTCCTGCTCTCAAGCAGTAATTCAAAGAAAAAGAACCGAATCAGGACGGTTCAATTTCTTCCATATACCCTCTCATTTTCTCTTCTGTCATCGCACCGAGAAGAACACGCTGCACCGTTCCGTTTTCATCTATCAGGAACGTGGAAGGAAGCGGGCTGACGCCGTAACGGTCCAGAACACTCTTGTTTTCATCAATCGGCATAGGAAAAGACAAGTTATAACGGTCAGCAAAACGATTCACAGCCAGCTTCGACTCGCCAACATTGACGGCAAGAACTTCCACGCCGCGTTTTTTAAACTCCTTGTACAATTCGTTCATGTAGGGCATTTCTTCCTCACACGGAGGACAATATGTGCCCCAGAAGTTCAGGAACACTCCCTTTCCCCGGAAGTCTTTCAGTTCCACTTGTTCGCCGTCCGCCGTTTCCAGCACAAAATTAGGGGCTGTCTCCCCTTCCTGGACATTCGTCTCTTCTCCGGACATAAAATTAGTATAAAAAACATAAGCGAGCATTACTGTAATTGCTCCCAGTATCGAAGAACGCATAATCAACCGTTTGCGTTTTTTTGCCATTCAGAATGAACCTCCTCATCTTGACTGCATAAAAAATAGAGAGACCATGTCCAGTATAAATGTTTTTTCAGTATTATGCATTCTACATAAAAGCGATTTTATGAAAATATAAAGAAGGAACTGTACCTTTTGATACAGCCCCTCCCTTTTTTACTTATTCTCTCCGCTGGAAAATTCCGTTTCAGTCCCGGTGTTTGTGTCTTCTTCCAAATTTTCTTCTGTTTCGTTTTCTGTTTCGTCAACTTGCTCCTCTTCGCCTTCAACGGAGTGCGGGTCCGCAGCTTCATCTGCATTTTCCTGGAGACTATCCGTGTGTCCAACCCTGAATTGCTGAATAAACGAAGCAAGGGTATCGCTTTGTTCGTGAAGAGACTCTGCAGAGCTTGCCACAGAACGCATAGCCTCTTTCTGCTCATCCGTGGAAGCATTTACTTCTTCAGCAGAAGCTGCATTGGACTGCGATACTTCAGCAATTCTCGTAATAGCCTCTTCCACTGCCTGCCTGCGCTCGTCCATCATTGGAATTTCTTCCAGAAGGCGCTGCACCACCGCTGAAATCGATTCTCCGGTTTCTTTTATCTGTTCAAACGAATGTTTTACAGACTGCACCGCTTCCTGCTGTTCAGAAGAAACATGACGGGAACGTTCTACGGTCTCATGCACCTGGTCTGCTTCATCCGTCAGCCCTTTCAGGATGGTTTTCACTTCATCGGCGGATGTACTGGAAGCGTCAGCGAGTTTGCGCACTTCTTCGGCCACAACGGCGAAACCTTTTCCATGTTCGCCCGCTCGCGCTGCCTCAATGCTGGCGTTTAAGGCCAGGAGATTGGTCTGATCGGAAATATCTCCGATAGAGCTCATCGCTTTTTGAATATCTTCGAGTCTTTCCGACAAACGGGCGAATACGTGCTCTACTTCTTCCATCATCGTCTGGGATTCCCCGGCCTTTTCTGTCAGCGTTGTTACTTTGGCTGCCCCTGCTTCGTTAATTTCTTCCGATGTTTTAGAACGGTTTTCAATTTCTTTCACCTGTTCTTCGAGAAACATAAAGGCTGTTGTGAGTATCTCCATCTCCTGCTTCGTCTTCTCCGCTTCCTCGGCCTGAGACACAGCACCCTGCGAAATATCATAGACAGCGTTTGCTACTTCCTCTCCGGAAGCACTTGTCTCTTCCGAAACAGCGCTGAACTGCTCGGAAGAAGAAGCCACCTGGGTGGCTGAGCCTTTCACCTGCTCCACAAGCGTCCGGAGATTTTCAGCCATTTTATTAAGATCTCTGCTCAAATAGTCTATTTCTTCATGCGTACTTCCCGGGAACTGAACGGTAAGATCCCCTTCCGCCATCTCATTTACTTTCTTCTGCATCTCTTTTACCGGTTTTGTGATACGCCTGGATATAATCACCGTAAGGAGAACGGAAAGAATAATCGCCGCCGCAGCAATAATCATAATGGTATCCCGGATACCGGCTGATTCCGACGCCATGGCGTCATCTGAAAAAGCCGTACCAATTACCCAGTTGTTCGTTTCAATCCTGTCATAAAACAGGCTGTACTCGTCATTTTGGTGCTGCAGGGAGGTGCGGCCGCTTCCCTCCGTATCCAAAACCGAATACAGTGGGTCCCCTTCGCCAAGCTGTACACCATCTTGTTCCGGGTGGGCCACCACCGATCCGTTATCACCTATCAGCGTGATAAAGCCGTTGTAAGGCACATCCATTTCCGCCATCATTTCATTCAGATGGGAAAGCGACACGTCTATACCAACAACACCGAGCACATCATTGGTGAGCGGATCTACGACGGCCTTTCCTGCGCTGATGACATAGTTCCCGCCGTCTTCACTTTTGTAAGGCTCTGTCCAGGCTGTCTTTTGGGGCGTTTCTACGGCTGCCTGATACCACGGGCGGGTCGTTGCATCCATGTCTTCCACATTCACATGAGGTGTCGTATGCGTCCCCCCGTTGGCCGCCCCTGTGAACGTCAGTTCCACGCTGTCATAGTTGTAAATAAGGCGGTTCATCACTTCTATCACACCACTGTAACCTTTGGAATAATCCGGACCATTCCCGCTCTTATCCTTCAAAAAAGTAGTAACTCTTGTGTCCCCACTGATCATATTAAGATGATTTTCGAACGTTTCAAAATACTGTTCTATGTAACGTTTTTCCTTTTCCACCGAACTGGTTCCTGTCCCGGCTGCATTTTCCTCGACGACATCTGTCATCTGGTAATAAATAATAATTGCGGCCGCAAGCAAAGACACTGTTACGAGACCGCCTGTGAGAAGAATTAATTTCGTATTCAGTTTACGCATTCTTTCATCCCCCATCTTTATGTAACACAACTGAGGCTTAAGTATCGAGTCCATTATAGATTTTCCGTTTCAGATACTCCGTAAATAATACCTTTGCCTCATGTGACTTTCATTACTTATATCGACCTTCTTTCTGAATGTTTAATACAATGTAAAAAAAAGAGGAATCCCTGTACCTGAAGCAGAATAAAAAACCCGGACGATGTCAACGCAGCAAAGCAGCACGAATGACTATCGTCCGGGTTATGGTAGAACTTGTATCTTAATTTCATTTCCTTGTTTGCGCAGCGTATTATTCTTTCTGCTGTTCGAAAAAGTATGTTTTGGAATGATAACGCACACTCATCACAATACCGAGGGCAAACATTGTCGCAACGATGGAGCTTCCTCCGTAACTGAGAAGCGGCAGGGTGAAGCCGGTAACCGGGAGAAGACCGAGACCCATCCCGATATTTTGAAAGATCTGGAACGCAAACATGCCGATCAACCCGGCACACAGGTATTTTCCGAAGGCATTATGGCAGCGGAGGCCCGTCATTAAAATCTGGTACAGCAGCACGAAATAAAGGGTGATAACAAATGCTCCTCCCAGAAAACCGTGCATCGAACTGATCACCGCAAAAATAAAGTCGGTATGCGCCTCGGGAATGTACACCGATGTACCGGAATTACCATAAAGCTGTCCGGAGCCGATGGCTGTCATTGCCTGAAGAACCTGGTATCCGGCATCCACATGTTCAAATGGGTTGAGCCATCCGTTAATGCGGGCCACCTGATACCCGGGAAGATTGGAAAGAAGGTTACGTCCCACCCATTCTGGAAACTGGTAAAAGGCAAACACAAAGGCAAGACCGGCTGTAATCGGGACTCCGATTAACACAGTAAGAATCCGGTACGACATCCCCGACACAATCAACAGTGCTGTAACAATGGCCCCGATGAGCATAATGCTCCCCATATCGGGCTGCCGGTAAATCAGGAAAACAACTGGTGCAATCAGCACTCCTATTTTGAGAAGCAGCCATAGATCTGTCTGAATCGAACGATCTTCACGGTGCCTGGAATTGTGACGATAAATAATCGCACTTAACGTAATGACGAGAAAGATACGCATAATTTCCGAAGGCTGGACTGTCCCAATCTTCGGCACCGCAAACCAACTTACCGCCCCGTTCTGCATGGGAGCGAATGTTTCATTGGGACCAATAACATCGAGAAGCACCAGCGAAAACAGACCGACTCCATATAAAAACCAGTGAATATTCATGTAGTACTCAAAATCAAAGTGAAGAACGGCAAATGCCACACCAAAACCGAGTACATAATACATCATCTGTGATGTATGGAACGTGGCTTCATACTGCCCCATCTGCTGAGCGTGGTAAATGTAAAAACAACTGACAACGCCGAACAGGAACATGACAAAAAACATGTTAATATCATATTGTTTTTCGTTGATTGGATTATGTAAACTCACCAATGCATCACCAGCATTTCTCTATATGGTTGAAATTTCCCCATAAAAATCATACACGATTATGATTCAAACGTATAGAGGGAAACTTCCCGGAGAATTTCAATCCCTTTATCAAGCATGTTAAACTTAATAGAAATGGTGTCATGTATAAGCCGTATTTTGAGCAGAAGGAGCTGTTGATTTAATGAATACAGCCGGAAAACAAAAACGTATCCAGACCCTTGATATACTGCGGGGCTTTGCACTGCTCGGTATATTGACTGCCAATATGGCTTCGTTTAAATCTCCTTTTTTCCAGCTGCAAAGTCTTCCGGGAGCATCACCTTCTTTTCCTTCAGACATGGTGGACGGGGGAGTGACATTTATGATCGACTGGCTTGTAACCGGCAAGTTTTATCCTTTGTTCTCCTTTTTATTTGGACTCGGTTTTTTTCTTTTCTATGAAAAACTGAAAGAGAAGGGGATGGATGCAGATAGGTTTTACAAACGAAGACTTGCCTTTTTAATGGGGACCGGGCTGTTTCATTTACTTTTCCTGTGGTCAGGCGACATTCTTCATACATACGCCGCTGCAGGGCTGCTGCTGCTTCTGTTTATCCACCGGAGTTCCCGCACCATTCTAACGTGGGTGGTTGTCCTGGTTTGCCTGGCATCGGTTTTCATTGCATTTCTTACGATCAGCGCAAATATGCTGACAGCCTCAGAGACCGGATACGAAGAACAGATTCTCACAAGCGCTGCAGAAGCAGAAGCCGTGTATTCCACCGGATCCTACCTTAACATTCTCCATTTCCGGCTGAATGAAGAAGTTCCGCTCGTCCTTTCCAATTTGGTGCTGAATGTCCCGCACATTCTTGGCTTGTTCCTTATCGGTCTGTATATTGGGAAAAAAGAATGGGTGCAGCGAGCAGCTGAGTACCGGGGATTGTGGAAAAAAACGATGATATCCATGCTCACTGCCGGAGGACTTCTATCGTTTTTATATGCGGCTCTTCTTCACGACTTGCTGCCGGTTCCGCTCTGGCTTGCCGATGGCACAGCACAGGGGTTAAATATGCTGGCAGGGCCGATGCTGATGCTTGGCTTCGTCGCTTTCTTTGTCACGATCACCGAAAAACAGCTGTTCTCCTCTTTTTTACGCCCTGTTGCTGCGGCGGGACAGATGGCGCTTACGAATTATCTCCTGCAGACATTGATCTGCATCTTCCTCTTTTACGGGTTCGGCTTGGAACTCTTTGGAACGATAGGGGCAGCCTCGGGGTTTCTTATTACTCTTGTCATTTTCAGCACGCAGGCCGTCTTCAGCTCTTTCTGGCTCAAACGCTGGAGGCAGGGTCCCTTGGAAAAGCTGTGGCGGCACTGGATATACCGACCGCTTCATTAATACAGCTTATAGATGGCGGAACCCGCGGATAATGATTACTGGTATGTATTTTCAGGCTGCCATCAAACATTTACGGCAGCCTGATTTTTGCAGCTGCACCGAAAGGTCCGGACTCTGCCGGCAAACCGGATTTATTTGTCTGTATTCGGCGTTATCGAAACATGCAGAAGCACTTCTCCCGCATCACTTGTCAAAGGAATCGTAAGAAACGTTTTTTCCATACGGAAAGTGGACTTCCCCTCATTAATAACCGGCGGTGAAATATCAATAACAGCTTCTGCCTTCGCAAGCTCAGACGCGGCTTTTCCTGCCACCCAGTTACCAAATTCCTGAATGGCACTCCAACCCATTTCATCCAGAGTCTCAACGTTCATACCACCCATCATGCTTCCTACAATAGAAAGGGCGGTCTGCTCTTTCATCGTACAGATAATCTGGCCCTCCAACGTGCCGTTAACGCCCATCAAAACCGAAATATCAGAAGAAATAAACTGATTGCCGGATACATATGGTTTGGATTTTTCAATCTGCAAGCCAAGGTGTTCATTTACAATGATGACAGCGGCGTTTTTTATCGCGTTGACATGCTGTGCGTTCATCTGCGGTGCTGCACTCATATTAAGGCTCCCCTTTTTTTATCCCATCACTTTTTGAACGGCATCCATAACCCTGTCTGCCTGAAATGGTTTAACTATAAAATCTTTCGCTCCTGCCTGAATAGCATCAATGACCATGGACTGCTGACCCATAGCAGAGCACATAATCACTTTCGCCCCCGCATGCTGCTGCAGAATTTCTTTCAGTGCTGCAATACCATCTTTTTCGGGCATCGTAATGTCCATTGTTACCAGGTCAGGCTTCATCTCATTATACATATCCACTGCTTCCTGGCCGTTAGACGCTTCGCCTGCAATCTCAAATTCATTTTTTGTTAAAATATCCTTAATCATCATCCGCATAAATGATGCATCATCCACAATAAGTACAGAAGCCATGCTTTCACCTCACGTTTTTATTTGTCTGCCTTACATACCGGAACGCTGTTTGTCGTCCTGCTTATTCAAAATTTTATCAATATGGAGAAGCGTAAATAAGCGCTCTTCCAGTTTTATAACGCCGCGTAGATATTCTTCTGCCACACCTCCTACAACTTCAGGAGTAGGTTCAATATTTGAAGCGGCGATATCCATGACATCGTTCGCTCCATCCACAATAAACCCGATATCACTGTTATCTCTTTTTAAAACCAGAATTCTCGTCGCTTCATCGTAAGGTCTGCTTTCCAGTTCAAACCTTTTTCTCAGATCCATCACCGGTGTAATGACACCTCTTAAGTTCATCACCCCGATGATATAAGGTTCCACTCCCGGAATACGGGTGACAGCCTGCATTTTCTCAATGGACTGAACGTCATCCACTTCGATTGCATATTCCTCATCTTTGAGCTGGAATACGATTACTTTTACAT
Organism: Salibacterium qingdaonense; assembly: GCF_900114715.1. GTDB lineage: Bacteria > Bacillota > Bacilli > Bacillales > Marinococcaceae > Salibacterium > Salibacterium qingdaonense. The sequence goes on along the minus strand of NZ_FOTY01000013.1, from coordinate 67,322 downwards.
ATCCTTCTGCTGTTTCTACGGCCATTTCTGCCACCTCCCTATTTAATCAGTGCGTTCGAATCAAGAATGAGAGCAACCTGCCCGTCGCCCAGTATGGTAGCACCCGATATTGCAAACACGTTCGAAAGGTAACTTCCGAGTGATTTTAAAACAACATCATGCTGTCCGATTAATGAGTCCACGACCAGTCCTGCAATTTTGTCCCCTTTGCTGACAATGACCAGGGAATAATACTCGTCCTCGCCTGCTGTTTCTGTATCAGGTACTTCAAATATTTCATTCAAAAAGACAAGCGGAATGACGTTCCCGCGGAAATCAATCACTTTTTGTCCGTGAGCACTGTGAACTTCGTTTTTGTTCACGATGGCTGTTTCTACAATAGCGGTGAGCGGAACTCCGTATTTCTCCTTTCCTATTTCAACGAGCATGACATCGATAATAGAAAGTGTCAGAGGAAGCTGCACGGAAAATAGAGAGCCCCGGCCATAAACGGAGTTGACGGTGATATTTCCACCAAGCGTTTCAAATGTATTGCGCACGACATCCAGCCCTACGCCTCTTCCGGATATGTCTGTGATTTCCTGTGCTGTACTGAATCCGGAAGCGAACATCAACCCAAATATCTGCTGATCATTCATCTTTTCAAGATCCTCTTCGTTCACGACCCCATTTTCAAGCGATTTTTTTATCACTTTTTCCTGATCAATGCCGTTGCCGTCATCTTCAATCTCAATGAAGACGTTATTGCCGCTGTGATAAGCACTAAGATGCACATTTCCTTCAGGTGATTTGCCGGCAGCTTCACGGACGTCCGGCTGCTCAATACCATGATCAATGGAATTACGGATTAAGTGGACAAGAGGATCCCCGATTTCATCAATAATGGTTCGGTCGAGCTCGGTTTCTGCACCTGTGATTTCAAGATTGACTTTTTTGCCCAGTTCTTTGGAAAGACTTCTTACCATCCGCGGGAATCGATTGAACACTTGATCTATCGGCATCATTCTCATATTCAGGATAATTTCCTGCAGATCCCCTGAAATCCGGGACATGCGTTCCACTGTTTCGTTCAACTCACTGTTGTTAAGTTCACTTGATATCTGCTCCAGGCGTCCCCGGTCAATCACCAGCTCCTCAAATAGATTCATTAAAACATCGAGCCTGTCAATGTTTACCCGGATCGTCTTATTGAGTTCACTGCCTTTTTTGGACCCTGTATTCTGTTTCTCTGGTTTATCTGCTTTAGCAGGCTTAGCAGCATCTTCTTGCTGCTCATTCTTTTCTGCAGAAGCATCCTCAGCCGGCTTCTCTGGTGTATCATTACTGCCGTTATCTGTTGCAGGTGCGGGTTCATCTACATTAACGACTTCTACAGACACATTTGTTATTTCTGATACTTTGAGAACACGCTGTCTCAATTCCTCCAGCTCCACACTGGAAATCACGGTAATAACAAAAGATGATTCGAAATTTTCATCTTCCAGTTCATCCGCGGAAGGGGTGGATTTAATGATATCCCCCACCTGTTCGAGCACATCAAAGACCATATAGACGCGGGCTGCTTTGAGCATCGTCTGTTCATCAAGTGTAATCTCGAGTTTATATGGAGTGTACCCCTGTTCCTGGGATTGTTTCAGCACCGTCCGCTCATATTCATCATAGGATTCGCTTACAGCTGTATTGTCTGTATCCTGTGAAGATTCCACGTGAACAGCTGCAGCTGCTTCAGATTTTGCAGCTGTTTCTTTGTCTTCTCCGCTTTGCAGCACTTCAAGCTTCTGCACCGCCTCACTTACATCCCTGGAGCCATCTCCGCCGCCGGCAATGTCAGTAATCATTTCTTCCAGATCATCCACCGATTCAAACACAACATCCATGACATGGGATGTAACACTCATATGTTCATGACGAATAAGATCCAGCACGTTCTCCAGATTGTGTGTCAGACGTGCAAGATCTTCAAATCCCATCGTTGCACCCATTCCTTTTAAAGTATGAGCAGAGCGGAAGATTTCCCCTACAATCGATATATCCTCCGGTTCTTTTTCCAGCTGCATCAAATGGTCATTCAGCGTCTGCAGATGCTCCTGACTTTCATCAATAAACACTTCTAAATACTCAGATTGACCCAATATCCAAACCCCCTGATTCTGCAAGTTATCTATGGTAAAAGCTGCCTTCTTCTCTTTTCTAACTATTACTTCACTAATATCGGTTATTATAAGAAAAATTTCATAGATGCTGCTATATTTTTTGTTGAAAAGTCTATTTTTTAGTTCTATATACCTAATAATGTCTGTTGTCATCGTTACTGAAATAAAAATAACCGGTACAGCATTACTGCACCGGTACCATTTAATTTAAATCAAAGTGTTTTCCGTTGGATTCATATACTATCCATTCTGCAAGGTTCGTCCCGTAGTCTGCGATTCGTTCCACGTACCGTCCGATGAATGCAAGCTGAGTGGTCTGCTCCGCATTCGTTTCGTCGCTCAAAGTAAAGAGCCTTTGAATGTAATGTTTATACTTTCGGTCTACCGTATCATCGAGCGTGGCAATGCGCTGCGCGCGCATCAAGTCTCTATTCTGATAGGCAATCAACGCTTCACGAAGCATTTCTTCTGCAACATCCGCCATTTCCCTGATTTCCTGTATTTCGCTGCCGTTGCTCTCCTGTTCCATCCGCTTTGCCGCCTTCACAATATCTACTGCAAGATCAGCGACTCTCTCCAGATCACTGGACACTTTTAAAGCTGCAATGGTTGTACGTAAATCTGTCGCCACCGGCTGCTGGCGGGCAATCATCATTGTAGCGTCATCATGAATCTGAAGCTCCCTTTGATTAATGGCGCTGTCCCCTTCAATGAGAGTCTTTATTTTTTCGTCATCACGGTTTTCAAGAAGATTCAGTGCCTGCCTGAACACAGCAATCACATCCTCTCCCATGGTCGAAATATCTTCTTTTAGCTGGACGAGTTCCTGCTCATAGGTTCCTCTTACTCCCATACATCAGCCCCCTGTCTTTACCCGAATCGGCCGGAAATGTAATCTTCAGTGCGCTTGTCATCAGGTGACGAAAAGATTTTGTCTGTCTGATCATACTCCACAACCTCACCATTCAGGAAAAAGGCGGTATTATCTGAAATTCTTCCAGCCTGCTGCATATTGTGTGTGACGATGATAATGCTGTAGTTTTTCTTTAACTCCTGTACAAGCTCTTCAATTTTCAAAGTTGAAATCGGGTCAAGTGCCGATGTCGGCTCATCCATCAAAAGCACATCTGGTTCTATGGCGAGACACCTTGCAATGCAGAGGCGCTGCTGCTGACCACCGGAAAGACCAAACGCGTTTCTTTTCAGGTCATCTTTCACTTCTTCCCAGAGAGCCGCTCCCTTTAAGCTGTTTTCCACAATTTCATCCAACACTTTTTTGTCTTTGATGCCGTGGATTTTCGGGCCGTACACGATATTTTCATAAATGGACTTTGGAAATGGGTTCGGCTGCTGAAAAACCATGCCTACTTTCGTCCGAAGCAGTTCCACTTTATATTTCTTGTCGAAAATATCCTGATTCCGGTAGTAGATGCCACCTGAGGTCTTTACAGAAGGGATCATTTCTGTCAAACGGTTCAGTGTTTTAATAAACGTGGATTTCCCGCACCCTGACGGACCAATAATTGCGGTCACTTCCTGTTCCGGGATATCCAGTTCGATATTTTTCAGCGCCTGGTCTTCCCCGTACCACAGATTAAGCTGATCGACTTTATAAACGGAATTCCCGGTTTTTTTGGTTTCAATTGTGGTGTTGTCCTCATATTCTGTATTTTTTTCCTGACTTGCGAGCATCTTAAAACACCTCTTTTAAAATTTAGAATCGACGTTGAAATTTATTCCGTATCCATACGGCAATGGAATTCATCACAAGCAGCATAACCAGAAGAACAATGATTCCAGCTGCGGCTACCATGTGGAATTCTTCCTGCGGGCGGTTTGTCCAGTTAAAGATCTGGATAGGCATGACGGTAAACTGAGACATAATACTCTCGGGCAGAAAGGCGATGTACGTCAGAGCTCCGATCATGATGAGTGGAGCTGTCTCTCCAATCGCCCGTGAAAGAGCGAGAATAGTACCCGTTAAAATGCCCGGTACCGAAGCCGGCAGTACAACCTTGAATATCGTCTGCCACGTTGTCGCCCCCATCGCGTAGGAAGCCTGTTTCAATTCAGCCGGAACGGCGCGGAGGGCCTCCTGTGAAGATACAACGATAATCGGCAGTATAAGAAGCGACATCGTCAGCGCCCCTGCAATAAGACTGCGCCCCATCGACAATTCACGAACGAACAGCGTAAGGCCGAGCAGTCCGAAAACAACAGACGGTACGCCGGCGAGGTTGGAAATATTCGTCTGGATCAGCGTTGTGAAGCGGTTCGGCTTCGCGTATTCTTCCAGATATATCGCTGTGCCGACCCCGAGTACAAAAGAAATCGGACCGGTCAATGCCATCATCCAGATGGTTCCGATAAGCGGTGCCTTTAAACCTGCTTCGTCCGGATGCCTGGAAGCAAAATTAGTAAAGAGCTGCCAATCAATGGAGCCAATTCCTTGAGTGATAATCCGAATAATAAGAATAAGCAGCATCAGCAGACTGAAAATAACTGCCGTTGCAAATATCGTTCTAAATAACCGGTTTTTCCATTCTCTTTTCGGAAGGTTGGATGGTGCTGATAAATATTCTGTTGGTGTCCCCGATGTGTTTTCCTGGCTAACTTCCTTCATCAGTATTCCTCCCTGAATCGCTTCGAAATAAACTGGGCAAGAATATTCATGACCAGTGTAAATATAAACAATGTCATGCCGACTGCATAAATGCTGTAATATACGGTCGTACCGAACCCGGCGTCCCCGAGGCTCATCTGTACGATATAAGCGGTCATCGTCTGCATGGAGGACGTGATATCAAAACCCTGCGCCGGACTTCCGCCGCCGGCAACCGTCACAATCATTGTTTCACCGATGGCTCTGGATATAGACAGGACAAAAGAAGCTATAATGCCTGATAATGCAGCGGGAAACACTACTTTAAGCGACACCTCAAGCCGGGTGGCTCCAAGTGCAAAAGCCCCTTCTCTCATCGATTGGGGCACGGCACTCATGGCGTCCTCAGACAGAGATGCCACCATTGGTATAATCATAATTCCCATCACAAGTCCCGGGCTTAATGCATTGTATATGGCCAGTCCGGGTATAACAGACTGCAATACCGGCGTTACAAAGGTCAAAGCAAAAAAACCGTACACTATAGTGGGAATACCGGCCAATACCTCAAGAATTGGTTTGATTGTTCGTCTTTTCTTATCACTCGCATACTCACTCAAATAAATGGCTACCGCCAGTCCAACCGGTATTGCTACAACCATAGCAATAGCGGCTACTGTAAATGTCCCAAGCAGAAGCGGTCTGATACCGTAATCCGGATCGGAAAACATCGGATACCACTCGGAACTTGTTAGAAATTCAACAATCGACACTTCGGAAAAAAACGTTACTGTTTCGAAAAGCAGAGTCAAGACGATCCCGAACGTTGTTAATATAGAAATAATGGCACATATAAGAAACAACTTCGGCATGGTCTTTTCAGCTGCATTGGTTGCCCCTTTTTGTGAAGCTTTATCTTCTATCATTTTACGGATAGATGGCCGCTCATTGTCTGACATCGTGCATCCCCTTTCTGTCTAACTCCATAAACGTAGACAAAAGGTAAGATGCAGGCATCTTACCTTTTGGCCTGAGCTATTCTCCTGAACCAGAACCGGAACCGGAGCCCGCTGCTTCTTCAATCTTTGTCGCATTTTCCTGATACACTTCTTCAGAAGCGTTGACGTATCCAACTTCAAGTGCAAGATCGCCGGCATTCTCATTCAGGAACTGTACGTAGTCAAGTACCTGCGGCTCCTGAAGGGATGATTCCTTTACATACGTGAACAACGGACGGGAAAGCGGTGCGTAGGAACCGTCGTTGATTGTTTCTTCACTTGGTTCAACCGGACCGTCGCCATTGTCAATCGGAACCACTTTCAGGCTGTCCTGGTTTTCAGCGTAATACGCGTACCCGAAGTAAGCGATACCGTTCGGGCTTCCCTGAACGCCCTGTACGAGTACGTTGTCGTCTTCGGACAGCTGAGCGTTACGGTTAATGTCGTCACCTTCAAGGATGGTTTCATGGAAGTAATCATACGTACCGGAATCTGTGCCCGGGCTGAATCGCTGAATCTGCTTATCAGGCCATTCACTGCGGACGTCACTCCAAGTTTCTGCACCGCCGTCAACCCAGATCTGCTTCAGTTCTTCTACTGTAAGATGATCAATGAAGTCGTTCTGCTGATTGACCACAACGGAAATACCATCGTAAGCAAGAGTCATTTCAAAGTAGCTGATGCCGTTCTCTTCAAGAGCGGACGCTTCTTCGTCCGCAATTTCACGGGAAGCGTTACTCAAATCGGTTTCTCCTGCAATAAATTTCTCAAATCCGCCGCCGGAACCGGAAACACCAACCGGTGCCTGAACGTTAGAATGCTCGGTTGTATATTCTTCAGAAACTGCTTCCATGATTGGAAATACAGTGGAAGAACCGTCAATTGCTACTTCTCCGGATATTTCTTCACCGCTGCCGGAAGAAGATCCTTCGGAACTGCCTTCGCCTGAAGATGCTTCTTCAGAACTGCCGTCTCCACCGGAGGTTTCTTCGGTCGATTCACCGTTTCCTGATCCCTCGGACTCTTCAGATGAACCTCCACCACATGCTGCCGCGAATGCAACAATTGCAGCAAGCGCGATAAACAGCCATACTTTTTTCATACTCAAAAGCACTTCCTCCTTTTTCTTGTTTAAATGGATAAGGAGCTTGTCTCTCCCCACTCACAAGTGCAAGTATAAGAAATGAAGATTAAGAACACGTGGTGCTGATGTAAAGATTGTGTAAACATACATGAAGAAATGTAAAGAACGGAGTCAGCATTTGTCGCTTCGTGTGTACAACACTGTTATGACAGTCTTTCTCATCCCCCCTGCTTTTCAATCTCTTTTTTATGATAATAATTTTTCTAGGTATTTGTTTATCAACATAAGCGTGAGCGATGCCTTTTCCTGTGCAGGTACCCCGGCCTTTTTGAAACCGGGGCGGGAAAATATAAGGTATGATTTTCATCATCCTAAAAAAAGCTGCCCTTTGAAAGGACAGCTTCTGCTTTAGGATAACGTTTTACTCCAGCCGGAGGAGGCTTTTTCAACTTTTGTATCGGGACATTCATTCTTCGCCTCTCCTATCATTTGCTCATGATCACCAAAATGCGGGAGATGGGTAAGAAGAAGGTGGGGAACTTTGGCAAGCCCGGCCATTTGTCCGGCTTCTTCACTTGTCATGTGACCAAACGCTGCACCGTCTTCACCTTTGTATGCGGTCGACTCCGCGATCAAAAGATCGGCTCCGGAAGCGGCATGAGCCAGTTCGGTAGAAAAGGCGGTATCGGCCGAGTAAAAAAGAACAGCGGTTTCCGTTTGAATCTTCATGGCATAGCAAGGTACCGGGTGGATTGTTTTGAAAAATGTAAATGTGAAAGGACCGGCTTCAAGCGGGCTATCCGCTGTATAAGCTTCCGTGGTGATAGTATTTTTAAAAGACAAATGTTCAAATCCTGCCGGGTCTTCTTTATGCCCGTAAATAGTCACAGGCTGCTGCGGTTTGTCGGAAATGACCGGCTGCAGCAGACGAAAATAATGGAAAGCTCCAATATCCCCGATGTGATCATTATGATAATGAGAAATAATAACTGCATCGATGTCTTCAAGATCACTGTACTGCTGCAGCTGGGAAATCACTCCGCTGCCGCAGTCAATAAGTACTCGAAAGTTCCCTTCTTCTATTAAATAGCCGGAGGCGGCTTCTCCTGCTTCCGGAAATGCGTGCCAATATCCAATAACCGTGACTTTCATATTGTTTCCCGCCTTTCCTTTTCATTTCTGCATTCAGTATAAACCCGAACCTTCAAAAATGGAAAGATATTTTCTGCTTCCTTCCCGTTTTCTTCTTGATTGGGATAATCCGCGGTTCTCCATTGTCCAGACGGTATGCGGGAGTAACAATCGATAGGCAGCATGTACCAGCCGTTTGCGGAGAAGTTCAAAGCAAAAGTAGTTCATAACGGTTGTTCAGAAACCATTCAACTGCTGCTGTGGTTGTCAAACAGCTCATAGAACAAGTCTATCGACCACTTCAGGCGTCCGGTGAATAGATAATGGACGATAAGACGCACCGAATCGGAATACAATGCGTTTGATACATCCTCCAACATCACACAAAAAAAGCGCCCCGTAAAAACGGGACGCTTTTCACAGATAGTTACGCTTCCTGCATTTCTTTTGATTCGCTTGCGTAAACGCTCACCTGTTTTTTCTTTTTACCGCGGCGTTCAAATTTCACAACACCGTCCACTTTGGAGAAAAGAGTATCGTCACCGCCGATACCTACGTTCTCACCAGGGTGGATGCTCGTACCGCGCTGGCGTACGAGAATGGAACCGCCGGTTACCTGCTGTCCATCAGCACGCTTCACGCCGAGGCGTTTCGCTATGGAGTCACGGCCGTTCTTCGTACTTCCGACACCTTTTTTCTGGGCGAAAAATTGAAGATCCAAATTCAGCATCATGTTTCTCACCTCCTGTCAGTCTGAAATGTGTATATAATCACCGTACTGTTCGGCAATTGTCTGAAGGGAAATGAGCATACCTTCCAGCAACAGCTGAACTTCTCTGCCGGTCTGTTTTGCAAGCCCCCGGGGCACCCTGCAGAAAAGCCATCCGCCTTCATCAGCCAGTTCGACATCCAAATCCACTCCGCACACTTCATCTACAGCATTTACTGCTCCGAATGAGACGGCAGAAGCACCGGCACATACCAAATCATAGCCGTACGGCCCGCTTTCTGCGTGTCCGGACATCGAAAAAGCATCTATTTTCCCATTTTCATTCCGGTCCACCTTGATTTCTATCATGGCATACCGGCCTTATGCTTCGATCTTGTCGATAATAACTTTCGTATACGGTTGACGGTGACCCTGCTTACGGCGGTAACCTTTTCTTTTCTTCATTTTAAAGACAGTGATTTTTTTCTGGCGTCCATGCTTTTGCACTTTTGCCGAAACTTTCGCACCATCTACATATGGAGAACCGGTTTTCACTTCACCGCCGCCGACAAAAATAACATTGTCAAAAGTGACTTCTTCCCCTTCGGAAGCGTCCACTTTTTCTACGTAGACCTCCTGGCCTTCTTCCACTTTGACCTGCTTGCCGCCGGTTTCGATAATAGCGTACATCTTCTGCACCTCCTATGACTTAGACTCGCCAGCACAGGTGCCGTTTCCGGACTTGAGACCTGCGCGTGTGCGGTTGAAGTTTGGGTGCCAGCCAAACAACTAACAAAGGACATCTTATCACAGCCTTGAAACCGTGTCAATGACGCGCTGGTGCCTGTTTTTCCAATGCTTCTTTTCTTCTTCTGGCCTCCGTTTCAATCCCTGTGTAACGAATGGTTATACTGCTTTTTTCATCACCGGGGATCGTGTAAATGACAAATGAATAGCGGGAAGTCCATGTTTCAAGCAGGAAAGAACCTTCTGCATGCAGCCAGTCATGTACTCGTTTCGGCATTTCGATAACCAGAGCTTCGGATTCCATACCGCGGCATTCATGGATATAACGTTCTGCCTGGTAAGCAAGAGTTTCCGCCGAGATACGGCGCCCCGTTCCGCGGCAGCCGCTGCATGGTTCCAAAAGAAGATCTTCGACGCCTCTTCTCACTTTTTTGCGGGTCATTTCCACCAGTCCAAGCGTACTCATACCAGTTACATTTGTTGTCGTTCTGTCCTTTTTCAAAGCCTGTTTTAATTCCCCTATTACTTCTTCCTTATGGGATTCCTTTTTCATATCGATGAAATCAATAATGACGATGCCCGAAATATCACGCAACCTTAATTGAACGGCAATCTCGGCGGCAGCTTCAAGGTTCGTACGACGGACTGTTTCCATCAAATCCGTTCCACCGGTGTATCGGCCTGTATTTACATCAATCACCGTGAGAGCTTCTGTTTTTTCTATGACTAGAAATCCACCGTTTTTCAGCCAGACATTGGGCTTTAACGCTTTTTCTACTTCTTTTTCAATTCCTTTTGCGGCAAAAAGATTTTCTCTTCCTTGATAATAGGCTACCTTTTTTGTGTCTCTTTCCTCAAAGCGAAGCATCCGTTTCAACTGCTGGACAACGGGAAAGTAATCAGCTGTAATCTGATGAATATCGTCCATGGAATAATCACGCAGCAGCTGTTCTACGATACCGCCGTCCTTCAAAACCAAACCCGGAGTACGCGTTTGATCGGCAAGGGAGAGAATCTCCTTCCAATCCTCGCGGAGGTAATCGATATCTGCGGCAACAATATCAACGTCGAGCTGCTCACAAATCGTTCGTATGATCACCCCTTCTTCCTCGTTCAGCTGTTCCGCCGCCCAGCTTCGCCACCCTTCCCGGTTCTCTTCCTGCATTTTTTTTGAGATACCTGTGTAACCGCCTTCTGGAAGGTATACGGTATACTTTCCGGACAGGGACACGTTTTCCGTCAGTTTGGCTCCTTTCTTTCCAAACTCTTCTTTCAGCACCTGCACCAGCACAGTCTGGCCTTGTGTAATAAACTCGGATATACTCCGATTTTCCTTTTCTTCGAGCGGTTCTTTTTTCTGTTTATACCCAGCCAGTTCATCACGGTACAAAAACCCGTTTTTCTCCCTCCCGATATCGACAAACGCTGCCTGCATGCCGGGCAGGACATCTTTCACACGTCCTTTATAAATATTGCCTGCAATCCGGTTCTCATCGGGGCGTTCTACAAAAATTTCCGTAACCCTGCCATTTTCCTGCAAGGCCGCTCTTCGTTCAGTTGTCGATGTATTCAAAAAGATATCGATCATAAATATTGTGCCTCTCTTCGTTTTTTCCATTTCTTGCGAGAATATGTTTCAGGGTTTCCATACCCCTTCTTTTTTTTGTGATTGTTTCAAGGATATAAGATTCAGATAAGGTTTGTCCATTTTCCACAATATAAAAGGCAGCTTCTCCGTGCCTGTGAATCAGCTTCGCAGCATCTACCGGCCGCCGCTGCCAGGATATATTATTACTTTCACCGCAATACTCTGAACGTGGTTCCTCTGTTTTTCTGATTAAGAACCGGTAAAAACGATAAGGAAGCTGCTTCCATTCTTTTATGTGTATCATTACAAAAAAGGAGGCAATCAGCCAGGCCTGTACGTGCATGGGAATGTAAAGAGCGGTAAGGACGATGCATCCGGCAAGCACAGCACCGGATGTTATCATTGTATTTCGCTGCGCCTGATAAAACGGAATACGTCCGGCATAGAGGCAGAACAACAATCTGCCGCCGTCAAGCGGGTGGATCGGCAGCATATTGAAACAGAATATGGATATATTGTAGTGCATGAATAAGGCATGGTCAGCGCTTCCCCAGAAAGCGGCGCCCTGAAGGGAGTAAGAAAGAATGACAAGCGGGAGATGCACAAGAGGACCGGATAGTGCTACCACAGTCTCTTCACGGAGTGGGCGGGTTCCGTATTCATCGGTCTCCATCATTCCTCCGAAAGGAAGCAGCGATATTCTCCGTATCCTCCACTGGAAATGAAGAGCGGCGGCGGCATGTCCAAGTTCGTGGATCAGGATGATCGTGAAAAGAAGCAGAATATCATAGAAATACCCCGTCAATACAGCTGTTCCCGCCATCACCCAGAACAACGGATGAATGTGTAGGAGACGAAGCTGTTTAATCAACAGCAATCACATCCATCGGGTCGACGTAACGTCCATCCTGTTTCACCGCCAGTGCATACCTGCCGCTTCCCTCTCCGGCTTCCACCTTCCCAAGCACATCACCTCCGGCCACATGGTCATACAGTTTCACATCCACCTTATCGAGAAGACCATACCAGGATTCTCCTCCCTCATAATGCTGCACACCAACAGCAAGATCCCAATCTTCGTGCGGTCCCGTGTGAATCACCAATCCTCCGTTAACCGCTTCTATCTCACTGCCGCTGCCTGTTTCCAACACCAATCCTTTTCCATTTTCCGAAAAACTCTCTGTTACTGTTCCCGATACCGGAACGGCGGCCTGGTTTGTTTCTTTCGGTGAAGGATCTGAAGAAGCTGTGTTTGTTTCCTCCCCCGTATCCGGCAGGAATGCCACCGGACTACCAAATCGTTCTTCATACCAGGCCGTCACCGAAGCAAACGGGAATTCTTCCTGAAAGGAGCTTTCCACAAACTGTTTTGCTCCCTGAAACGCAGGATGGGCCGACTGAAACAGAATGCCGGTTAAAAGGAACACCATCGCCGCCAGAAAGCTCTGCAGCACCCAGACTCCTCTTTGCTTCCTGCGCGGCTCCTGTTGTTTCTCCTGTTTCTGCCATACATAAAACTCCGGTTCATGATAAGGTGTATCACTATGGCTCGGATAATATCCATAAGCCGGTCCGCGCTCGTTTGAAGCAGCTCTCCTGCGTCGTTTTTGCTGAACCTGCCTGCGTACTTTCTGAATATTTCTGTCCATCTTCCTCCCCCTTTTTCCATCAGACAGCTTGTTCTCTTTTTTCTTCTGTCGTCATTATATGAAAAAGTCGGGAGGATATTATAGGAAAAGCATGGGATCCCCTGGATAACAGAAATTCGGCTGCGTCCGACAAAAAAAGTTTCGATGATCCTGATTCGATCATCGAAACCTTTTTGCTCCATCATTATTGCCTTATGTTCCTGTCTCTTTTTTATTCTTCTACGGCAAACCTTCGGATACACTCCCCGATTTCGTCACGGACGCGCTGAAATACCGCCCATTTCTCTTCTTCGGTCCCTTCCGCGTGAGCCGGGTCATCAAAACCCCAGTGTTCCCGTTTGACGTGCGGTGGAACGGCCGGGCAGACGTCGTTGGCGTGGCCGCACAGCGTCACTACCATATCGGCATGTTGCAGGAGTTCCATATCGATTTTGTCCGAGGAATGCTCGGACATATCGATCCCGGTTTCCTTCATCACTTCCACTGCTTTTGGGTTCACACCGTGAGCTTCAATTCCGGCGGAGTAAACATTCCAGTCCGGCAGATATTTTTTCCCGAATCCTTCCGCCATCTGGCTCCGGCAGGAATTGCCGGTACAGAGAAAATACATTGTTTTTGCCATTCTTATTCTCCTTTAACTAATAATCAACAGCCATATGTACAGACCGGTGAGTGTAATAAACAGTGTCGGAATCGTTATGACTATACCAACTTTAAAATAATAGCCCCAGCTGATTTTGACTCCTTTCGTCCAAAGGACATGGAGCCAGAGAAGGGTAGCAAGCGAACCGATCGGTGTAATTTTCGGTCCAAGGTCAGATCCGATTACATTCGCATAAATCAGCGCTTCACGGAGTGTTCCCATCGTTTCTGTCTCGGAAATAGCGAGCGCATTAATCATAACGGTCGGCATGTTGTTCATAATCGAGGATAAAAATGCTGCAGCAAATCCGGTAACCATCGTGCCGGCAAACATTCCCTGATCAGCCGCAGCCTGGAGTCCGGAGGCAAGCGCATCAGTCAGGCCGACGTTACGCAGGCCGTACACAACCACATACATCCCGAGGGAGAAAACCACAATTTCCCAGGGGGCCCCTTTCATGACAGACTTCGTCTCCACCGCTTTGCTGCGCCGGGCCATAAGAAGAAAGAAAATCGCAATAACGCCGGAAACAAACGACACCGGAAACGCCTCGGTTTCTCCCGTCACAGGATTCGTCCACGGAATAAATTCGCTGACAAAATAACCCGTAAGGAGCAGTGCAAGCACCAGCCACGACAGGCGGAACATTTTCAAATCCTGAATCGCATCAGCCGGGCGGCGCAGATCCTCCATGTTATAGGATTTGGGGATTTTTTTTCGGAAGTACAGATACAGCACGATAATGCTTGCGGTAAGGGCAAACAGATTCGGCACAATCATGCGCGAGGCGTACTCTGCGAAACCGATACCGAAAAAGTCGGCGGATACAATATTGACCAGGTTGCTCACAATGAACGGAAGACTCGTCGTATCAGCAATGAAGCCACTTGCCATAACAAATGGGAGCACCATTGCTTCTTCAAACCGAAGGGCCCGTACCATCGCCAGTACAATCGGCGTTAATATCAGCGCTGCGCCGTCATTGGCAAACAATGCTGCCACAACTGCTCCGAGAAGCGATACATACACAAACATTTTCAAGCCGCTTCCATTGGCAATCCGGGCCATGTGAAGAGCAGCCCATTCGAAAAACCCGATTTCATCCAGTATTAAAGAAATAATGATAATAGCGACAAAAGTCAGCGTCGCGTTCCAGACAATGCCTGCAACATCTCCGACATCCTGAAAAGAGACCACACCGGCAAGTAAGGCAAGCACCGCACCAAATATGGCAGACCAGCCGATCGACAGCCCTTTCGGCTGCCAGATGACAAGAACCAGTGTAACCAAAAATATAAGTACAGCTGTAACAATCTCATTCATATTCCAAAAAACTCCTTAACGACTCGTATCACACCAAACAACATGGTTCCCATTCTTCTCTAATTCGTCCAGCTTTTCTTTTTGCGAGGGCATTCTGTATAATATGCTTTCAATAAGCGGGTACATGTCATGATCTGTGTTCAGAGCATAAAACACCCACTGCCCGCGCCTTGTTTCAAGGACAACCCCAGCATCTCTTAATTTCCGGAGATGCTGGCTGATGGAAGGCTGACTCATGTTAAAGATGTCAGTGAATTCACAGACACAGCACTCCCGTTCCAATAAGAGCGCTGTCATCGTCAGTCTCGTCTTATCCCCAAGCAGCTTGAGAACCGGTGCAGTTGTTTCAATCGGCACTTCCGGGATGGTCTTCATCTATCTGCTCCTTTCCTTCGTCTTCCTATGTAGTGATATATATCATTATATAAAAATATGCTTATATGTCAATATGGATTCTCTCTATTCATATGCTCTTGAATACGATATGCGGGGATGTCCGGCCCAGGCCCTATCGACGCTGCTGTGTGTACGTTCCCACCACATCTTAAAAGCCCCGCACGATGTCTGCGTGCGGGGCTTTATATAAGGCATCCGTGCTTTTTCAGGACTGCTTTGTATCTTTACGAACCCTTGCTTTTTCATAGAGGATGGTCATCTCTGTGGTATATCGCTTTAATAATTGATCATTTTCCGTATGCTGGACTTTTTCTTCGAGGTCTTCGATTTTTCTTTTCTCTTCGGCCGACAAATAATCGAAGTCCGCTTTCATTTTTGTTTTCCCTCCTTCACCTGTCTCTTTTCATTATGACCGGTTCCTCTTTTTTTAACCGGATAGTCCGTGATAGTACGAAGTAAAGCCTATGGAAAATCGATAATAGATACCAGTAATAAAGGGTAGGGAAATAAGCGGCATCGGTATCCTGATTGGATTGGAATAGTTTTGATTTTACTATAGCATGGATGCAGGAAAGAAGTAAATCTGTTCATGGAGCATGACAGATAAAAAAGAACCGGCATCTGGAGCGGGGCTGCGATGGTTCCGTACCGCAGCAACTCCGTGGATACTAAGCCGCCTAACAGCATACATAGTTTCCATGAAGGTAATAGTCGCGGACACTGGAACTTTTCCACCGGCTATTAGTTTCCATTGATTTTTACCGGTAGACACTAAATCCTGATGATAGTAACCCAGTGTCCACAAAAGAGAGATCCATGGATACTACCTTCTTATTTTTCAATGATAGTGTCCACCCACAACTCGATGATAGGGATCTACGGCTGATGCTTCAACGAACAGGATGTTCCAGGACCGGCGCCCGTCACAGGACGTGACCGGTTTTAGCCGGCGAACTGCTGAAATGGCGCCGCCGCCTTCCGCTCCTGCCCGTGATTACATTTTCTTTATTACAAAAAGGGAGCTGTATCCTTTGATACAGCCCCCTGTGTTTAAGCTTTTAACCCAAGCATTCCTTTGAGTCTGGAAAAGAAACCTTTCTTCTCTTCAATGGACATTAAAGGAACCGACTCGCCGAGAATGCGCCTTGCAATGTTACGGTACCCGATGGATGCCCGGCTTTTGGGGTTCATCGCAATCGGTTCCCCTTGATGACCTGCCTTGATGACTTCTTCATCATCCACAATCATACCAAGCAGATCTACAGCCAGAGTGGATACAACATCGTCCACATCAAGCATCTCCCCCCGGCTGGACATATGACTGCGGACTCTGTTGATGACAAGTTTCGGCGAACCTGTCTGTTCCTGCTCAAGAAGTCCGATAATCCGGTCGGCGTCCCTTACCGCAGAAGTATCCGGAGTAGTAACAACCACGGCCTGGTCCGCACCGGAAACAGCGTTTTTGTATCCCTGTTCTATCCCGGCCGGGCAGTCAATAATAATATAATCATAGTCCGGCTTGAGTTCTTCCACGATCTGTTTCATCTGCTCAGGATTCAATGCACTTTTGTCCTTTGTCTGCGCTGCCGGCAGTAAATGAAGGCAGTCAAACCTCTTATCCCTGATTAAAGCCTGCTGTACCCGGCACCTTCCTTCTGCTGCATCAACAAGATCATAAATAATACGGTTCTCAAGCCCCATGACAACATCCAGGTTGCGCAGACCGATATCCGTATCGATTAAACATATATGTTTTCCCTGCAGAGCCAAGGCTGTGCCAATATTAGCCGATGTCGTTGTCTTCCCGACACCGCCTTTACCGGATGTAATTACAATTGCCTCTCCCACTGCAATTCCTCCTTCCAGACATGCACGCGTGCTGCTTATAACTTGTTTTGAAATTGTGTTAACAGTCTGGTTTTTTCAAATGATATTTGATTATCCGGCGCTTCTATGTAAGCAAAGACGGGTTCATCAAACATAGGTCTCTGCCGTTGTTTTTTTTCATAACGATCGGGGGCGTAAAACAATACGTCTGATACCGAAATCTGGGTAGGCTCCATGACCGAGGCACATACGACAGCTCCCGTGTTGCCTTCCAGTCCAGCACGGGCGGTGCCCTTCAAGGTTCCCAGTATATATACATTTCCGGTTGCTTCCACCGCCCCGCCGGGATTAACGTCCCCAAGAAGCAGTACGTCTCCACGGACAGAAATCACCTGTCCGGAACGAACGATGCGGGTAATCGAAGTCAAGGATTCCTCTTCCCGCAGACGCTCTGCTTCTTCCCGGCTGATTACCTCCGAGCGGAATTCTTTTATTCTTATCGATTCCGCCTCTTTCAGGAGACTTATAATCTCTTCCTGTTCACTGGTCCCTACATAACGGTATCCGGTGTCTACCGTTACCTCCACTTCGGGACCATGACCGAACACCTGTTTATCTTTTTCGATCTTTTCCTGCAGCTCTGTTTTTAACTCATCAAACGAGCAGCGGTCATCCATCATGATTGTCAGACCGTCTTTTGTTCCTTTAATGGTAACAAGGTTTTTCGGGGGTCCTGATTTCATATGCTCCACCTCTGAAACACAAACCATGAACATTCTTTCATTCATGGCTCGATTATTATTCCTTCCACATCACTGCCGTTTTTTCCTTCTCAAACATTGAGATTTATTTACCAGTGCTGCAATTCTTCTGTTTCCCTTATTCTGGTGAACAGACGCTGGAACGGATAAATAAGCAGCAGCGCCGTTATTCCATTCATAATCAGGGAGGGGAGGGCCCTCATCATGAAAAACTCTTCAAACAAAAGGTCCGTTCCTCCAATAATGTAATGAAGGCCATATGTCATCCACTCCAGTACAAATATCGCTGAAATGATGATTAAAACGGGCCACAGGAAACTAGTACGGACCGAGCGGTATGTGAAAGCACTGATATAGGCCGTAAAGCCCATACTAAACATATAAATCCCAATAATATCGGTGTAGACAATGTCATACAGCAGACCGAACCCCGCGCCGATCAGTACACCGCTTCCTGCGCCCCGGTAGATGGAAGTCAACACTACAGCAATCAGTACGAATCTGGGCACAAGATAAAATTCCCGGTCCGGCGAAGGTGGGACGAAAATCTGAAACAACGTACCTTCCATCAGAAACAACAGAAAAATAAAGAAAGGAAGCGCAAATCGTATCATGATGAGCCTCCTCCACCAGCATCGGGATCCTCTACTTCCACCGGTTCTTCTTCGTCTTCTTCATTTTCTTCGTTTGTATTCTGTTGAATCGTATCATCCAATGTTTCACTCGTCCGTTCAATGACATTGACCTGTTCGAGGTTGTAATAATCCGCAGCAGGTTCAACGAGTGCATTATAACTCAACCCGAATTCATCAGGCTCAAGGGAAGTGATGGTCCCTATGGCAAGCCCTCTCGGAAATAGGCCGCCAAGTCCTGACGTTATGACCTGCTGCCCTTCTTTTATTTCAGCATCTGACTGGATTTTACGAAGCATCAGCCCTTCTTCTTCCTCATTCCAGCCTTCGATAAAAGCATACACAGGTTCGCCGTCTGTGGCAACCATAGCCGAAACACGATTGGTGCGGCTGTCGTCCGAAAGAAGCTGGACAGAGGAAGTAAACTCCGAAGTCGTCTTCACTTTCCCTATAAGTCCTTCCGATGTTACTACGGCCATGTTCTTTGATACACCGTTTTGACTGCCCTTATTGATTCCTATCATATCCGTCCACTTGTCGGGACTACGGTGGATGACAAGCGCGGTACGTGTCGTATAATCATTCAGACTGCTTTCTGAATCAATCATTTCTCTCAAGGTGGCATTTTCCTGTTTGACCGTTTCCAGTTCAGCTGAAAGAGAGGCAAATTCCTCCATACGGGATTTCAGCATCTGGTTTTCTTCATAAACGTTAAATATGTCCGCCACATTCCCAAAGAAACCCGCTGTCATATGAGCGGGTCTGCTTACCAATGATTGAACCACACCAGTCGTATCCCTTAGAAATTTCTCCGGCCAGGTTATCGTTTCATTGTTCCTCGTCGAAAAACCGATTAAGGATACAAGCACGATGATACTGACCATGAGCAGAATGAGTCGTTTGTTGGAAAAAAAGTGCGGCATACCGGTTCACCTTCTTATAAGGTTTCCCGGCTGGATCTAGCGGTTATTCCCGCCTTCGACCGGAAAAGATGCAGATTTTCAAGCGCTCTTCCCGTACCGAGCGCGACACAGTCGAGCGGTTCCTCGGCGACCAGCACAGGCATATTCGTTTCGTCACTGAGAACTTTGTCCATATTACGGAGTATGGCCCCGCCCCCGGTCAGCACAATCCCTCTATCCATAATATCAGCGGAGAGTTCGGGCGGCGTCTGTTCCAGCGTGCTTTTGACAGTCTCTACAATCGCGTGAACAGTATCAGCCAAAGACGTGGAGATTTCTTCGGCGGAGACCGATATCGTTTTCGGAAGTCCGGAAACAAGATCTCTTCCGCGTATATCAAGATTGTCTATGCCTTCGAACGATCCGGCAGACCCGATTTCCATCTTCAAGGTTTCCGCCGTTCGCTCTCCAATCATCAAGTTATACGTTTTCTTAATGTATTGGATAATGGACTCATCCATTTCATCGCCGGCAACCCGGATGGATTGGCTTGTCACAATTCCCCCGAGTGAAATAATCGCTACTTCCGTTGTTCCTCCGCCAATGTCGACGATCATGCTTCCGGTCGGTTCCCAGACCGGAAGATCGGCTCCGATAGCCGAAGCAAATGGTTCTTCAATCGTATAAGCTTCTCTTGCCCCTGCTTGTTTTGTTGCGTCTTCCACCGCCCGTTTTTCTACGGCAGTAATTCCGGACGGAACACAGACCATGACATTGGGCTTCCTGGTGAAAATAGAGCGGCTGCGCTGCGCCTGCTGAATAAAATATTTCATCATGGTGGCAGTCGTGTCAAAATCGGCGATAACACCGTCTTTCATCGGGCGGACCGCCACAATATTACCGGGAGTCCGGCCGATCATATTTTTGGCATCGTTGCCGACTGCTTCTATCGTATTGGTATCGGTCCGCATAGCGACAACAGACGGCTCCCTCACGACAACTCCTTTACCTTTAACATATACAAGGGTGTTCGCCGTTCCCAAGTCAATTCCAAGATCTTTTGAAAAGCCTCCAAACATCTATGTATCTCCCTTCATCCTTCACAAGCTGTATCCCGTAACACCAGAGCACGTCCCCGGCGGTTCATTTATCATTATACAAGCGGCCGTGCTGAAGCTGTGCCGCTATATGTCATTATACTGAAAACATCATGAAAAACATAGACTTTCCATTTTCTTTCACAAATTTTACACGGCTCATCACAATAACTTCAAGCATTCTATAGTGTATAAGATAGATTTTGGTTCAACAAGAGTCAAAAGACATCCGCTACACACAACCTTTTTCTTTCAGGCTTGTAAAGCGGCGGTCACCGATAATGATATGATCCAGCACATCAATACCAAGAATTTGGCCGGCTTCAATCAGCCGTTTTGTTACATCAATGTCTTCCCGGCTTGGATCTGGATCGCCTGAAGGATGATTGTGAATGCAGATCACAGCAGCTGCAGACCGGCGCAGCGCTTCCTTAAAAACTTCACGGGGATGAACAATGCTCGAATTCAAACTTCCGATAAACAGCGTCTGTCTGTGAATCACCTGGTTTTTCGTGTTCAGACACAGAATAACAAAATGTTCCTGCGTCAAAAAGCGCATCTCTTCCATCACGAGACCGGATACGTCTTCTGGTGACCGGATCACCCAGCGTTCTTCTTCATGATACGTATAGATGCGCCGTCCGAGCTCAATAGCTGCCCGCAGTTCAAGCGCTTTTGCCAGACCAATACCTTTGATGGTCTGTAATTCTTCAACAGTTGCCTCTTTGAGCATGAGCAGCCCGTCAAAGTCATACAAGACACGCTGGGATAACTGAAGAACAGATTCCTCTTTGGTACCGCTTCGGATCAAAACAGCGAGGAGTTCCTGATTAGAAAGCTGTTCCGCTCCGAATTTGGCCATTTTCTCACGGGGGCGTTCAGAAAAAGGGACATCTTTGATCATAACTGAGGATGAATGCAAAGCTCGCTCTCCTTTTTTATTCAATAAGTGGGGGGAAAGGACGGGACAATGTGAAACAATCTCAGTTCTCTGCTGAGACGGGATACAGGAAGACCCATGACATTGTAAAAATCTCCTTGAACTGCTTCCACAAACAAAGATCCCTGTCCCTGCACAGCGTAGGAACCAGCTTTGTCATATGGTTCAGCTGTAGCAAGATAGGATTGAATCAAGTCTGTATCCAGCGGGCAGAAACGAACCTCGGTTTTCACGAAAAACACAGACTTCCTGCGTTTTGTAAAAACCGCTGCCCCGGTATAAACCTCGTGAGTTCTTCCAGAAAGCGCCTCCAGTGTACGCCGGGCGTCTTCTTTGGATACAGGTTTACCGAGAATGCGGCCGTCCAGAGAAATCATGGTGTCAGCAGCAAGTACGACGGAATCCGGATAATGTTCCAGTACTTCTTCGGCTTTCCGGCGGGCAAGCTGCTGCACCGCTTCTTCCGGCGCTGATCCGCCGGGAAGCGTTTCCGGCCCTTCGGCCTGGCGGACGGTAAATGTATAGCCCGCCTTCTGTAATAGTTCACTTCTGCGTGGGGACTTTGATGCAAGGATAAGAGAAGACATGAAGGGAGTACCACCTTTTTTATGCAATATTAAGTGCATTATATCAGTGGTTAAAAAAGTGTACCAAACAACCGGGAAAACATCAAGAAATATTTTCCTCCTTTTTATGATTTTTCTTCTTCTGCTTCGGTTCCGTTAAACTCATAAACAGCCTGTTCATAATACAGTACCGTTTCGATGAATGCTTCCTGGAAAGCAGCAGAAGTTTCCCCTTTTTCCGGCCACTCGGTTTCCATACCCTGAATCGATTCCTTCAGTTTGGTATTAGTACCGCCCTCCGGTAATGATGCTTCAGAAAGAAAATCTGAGAACGCTTCACGTACAGTACCTTCTCCAGTTGAACCATTTTCTCTATCCACCGCTTGCTCCAGCAGTTCTTTCACCCTGATCAGCTGTTTCTGATATTCTTTCTTTCCTTCCAGTGGTTCGGGATCACGGATCGTTCTTGTCTTTTGAAAAACTTGTATCCCTTTATCCTCAAAAAATGATACACGCTCATCTGACTTTTTTTGCTGCAGGTGGACACCTGTAAATAAATAATAGTATTCCCCGTCATACGTCAAAATCCCGGGGTACCCTTCACTGGTAAGGGACTGCTGCATTTCGATCCCTTTGCTCTTCTTTGTGAAAGCGCCGGCCTGAATAAAGTAAGCTGTTAAAGAATCATTGAAATCGGCTGTAATTCCAGGAGGATCCGCTTTCGGTTCTGCACCGGTTGAAGAGTCTCCGGCAGATACAAATTGAAGCAGCATGACGCCGAAAATTAATCCGAGCACAGCAGCACCTGCTGTCAATGAAATAAAATACATGGGAGGCTGAAATATTTTATTCGCAGCCGGCCGGCGGGGGTTTCGCTTTTTGCGATTGGTTCCAAGAGGAAGACGTGGACGCTTTCTCTGTTTTGTACCGACTGCTGCAGCAGCCTCTTCCATGTGTCTCCGAGCCTTCCAGTCCCGGATCTCAGGAGTTGATTCTTCACGCGGCGGCTCGGTATTTTTTGTTTCATTTACGTTTGTTCCGTTGATCTTCAGAGAAAAACCAGGCTTGTCCTTTTTCATGACATCCTCCTTCTCACCCTGTGCCGGGCATCATTATATTTCCCGGTGAAAGTCTGTGTGCCGGGAGTGCCATAACTGTAGCATACCGGCAATAAAAAAGAACGGGAGACTTGTCGTCCCGTTCCTGAAAAGAATGTCACTGAACATCGGATCAGCGGATAGGATTGTCATTTCCATCCGGTTCTTCAAGTGTAGATGATGGCGGAAGGCCCTCAAGTGTCTGTGAGTTCCCTGCATAATAAAAAATGGTAACAGTAAGATCAATGACAAGCGGCTGTCTTTCCTGATCTTCCCGTACTATTTCCTCCCGTCCCTGAAACGAGATGGAATCCATGTTAAGGACTCTGCTGCTATTGCCGACTGCTTCTACAAACTGAATCAAGTTGGCATACTCCGGTGTACGAACGCGCACGTGATACGTAAGCACCTCTGTATCGGTCTCCTCATACATGGACGAAGATGCTTGTTCCAGGTTCTGATTCTGTTCTTCTTCCACCGCACCGCCGCTTTCGGTTTCCGGCTGTTCTGTGCTGCCAGCTGTCTCCTGCTCCTGATCCTGATCCGTCTCTGTTTCATTTGCAGGTGCGCTGCCGGGGTCGAGCTGTTCTGCGCTCATAATGTAACTTCCCGACCGTTCTTCCGCCTGATCGAGAACCAGTAGAAATTCTTCTATCCGCGGCTTGAGGGGCAGCTGCTGCAGACCTCGGAAAAGAACCGACTCATCATATTGACCGGAGTCTGTACCGGAAGTTTGGTCCTCCAGCTGCGCTTCTGCCGTCTGGATATTCTCCTGCAGCCGCTCCTGTTCCGTTGTGAGCGGCCGTAAGCCGTTATTATACTGAAACACGGCAAACACGAGCAGGAGAAACAGGGCACAGACAGTCATGATCCAGTGCCGCTTTTCCATATCAATCCGCAACAGCTTCACCATCCTCCCGGACCGCAATGCCGGTCACACTCATTTCGTACACTGCTTCATACCGGGGGAGCTGATTATCCGGCGTCTGCGTCGTTTCTGTATTTCCGCCTGAGGGACTGTAAGCGTTCAGCGCCTCCATCGTGACATCTTCAAAAACAGCGGCTTCCCCAAGCGCATACTGCATATCCGCAGACTGATTCACTTCATTTAATTCCACTGTCACCGTCAGCGTGGAAGGATAAGCATAATCAAAGGCCTGAATATAACCATCGGACGGCAGCGCACGCGCCACGGCACGGATCACCGGTGAAGCTGGGACCACCGTGTTTTTCAGTTCATCCAGCGTACTCCGGTGGGCCTGAATCTGCGCTTCTTTCCCTTCGCTGTCCGTTTCTTCTTCCAGAGCTTCGGTGAGCTCCTGCTGCCTCGAATTCAATTCCGTTATCTCCTGCCGCTGCCTGTTTTCAGCAATCTGAAAAAACAGGAACAAAGCGAGGAACAAAACGAGCAGGACGCCTGCCAGCATGATCCACGTGACATCACGTTTTTCTTTTTCCGGAAGCAGGTTGATATCTGCTGACATAACCGGCCCCTCCCTGTCTGTACTGTGCTGCTTTATCGTATGTTTTGTTTAAGAACAAGTCCCGCATTCTCGTAATAACGCATCGGAACCTCTTCCTGCCCCGCCGTAATCCTGGCGGCACCGGCCTTTTTCACCGGAATATCCAGACGCCCGGCGAGCGTGTCGGTCCACCGTTCCAGAAAGGGATGGTCTCCTCCTGTGAAAATACCATCAACCCCTTTTTCGCCGCGTTTCATGGAATACCGGTAGAAGTTCATGATCCGCTCCACTTCTTCTGCCGCTGTAACTGCCTGCTGCTGCAGCGTCTTTGGATTTCCGTTCCAGACTGGTTGATAGGAACGAAAACGCCCCGTCTGTATCGACCAGTCCTCTTCTCCCGCCTCCAAAGACATCCTGCTGATAAAAAGCGGTCTGCCCTCGTGAAAAATGCTGATGTTGACGGCATAGAGATCAACAAGCACGATCAGCGTATGAGCGTTCTGATCCACTGCCTCAGACATCTCGAGCGCCCTGTAAAAACAAAGGGACGAAATATCTGCGGCATTCGGGCGGCAGTTGAGGGATTCAAGCAGTCCGGCATATGTTTCCACTGGTCCCCGCGGGGCAACGAGCAAAATGACATCATGGCTCTTTGGTACGTATACGTAATCGAACACCGGATCATCAAACGGTACCGCGATGCTGTCCCCGACTTCCATGTACAGGTAAGCACTGATTTCGTCTTTACCGACCTCTTCCGGAAGCGAAACTTCTCTCGCTACGACAAAAGCATCCGGCACACAATACTGCACCGGCTTCCTTTGAAGGTCCCAAAGATCGGCGCACTCCTTTAGAATCTGTCGGAGCGTTTCCTCATCCTTCACCCGGCCTTCCTGGATGACTCCCGGCGGAAGATAACGCTCTTCCATGACTTCGACGTCATCCAGATCCGGCTTCCGGGCTCTTATGTACCGGATGACGTGATCTTTGATGATAAGCGCGTTACGCTTGTCTTTCTTACGTTGAAACAACGTCATAAAAAAGTTCCTCCAGTTAAAAACCGGGTCCTCCCCGCAGATTCGATGTTACAGAAATCCGGTATACCATGCTAAAAGACCCTCTCCGAAAAAAAGCGTAAGAACACTGCCGGCTGCAATAAAAGGTCCAAACGGCATCGGAACCCCCCGTTTCACCGCCCCGGTCAGAAGACCGAAGCCCCCGAGAACAGCGCCGGCGGCAACGGACAGGAAAAAGGCAAGAAGCAGCTGCTGCCAGCCGAAAAAGAACCCGAGCAGCGCGAACAGCTTGATGTCGCCTCCTCCCATGCCGCCTTTACTGACGACCGCAATCAAAAGAAGCAGTGAAAAACCGAGCGCCGCTCCCGCAAGAGGGTCCCACCACGAGTGGAGCGGTACTGTACTCCATCGGAGAACCGCGATGAACGGCAGAAAAAACAGAAGAATCTTATCCGGAATGAGCATCGACGTCCAGTCGCTCACCGTAATAATCAAAAGAAGCGACAGCAAGAGCAGTGCCGCCGCTGTTTCCCATGCCGCGCCCCAACGCAGCCAGGCCGCGGCAAAAAGAATGCCGGAAACAGCTTCCATCACCGGATAAAACGCCGGTATCCTGGTGCGGCAGTACCGGCACCTTCCTTTTAAAAAGAGATAGGAAAACACCGGAAAAAGATCCGGCGCCTGCAGCGTAGTACCGCAGGACGGACAGTGCGACCGCGGCCGGACTATCGACGCCCCCTGCGGAATTCTCGTGCCAACCACATTGAAAAACGAACCGAGCACCAGCCCTGCGATGCTTATGTAAACGAGCCAAACGTAGTCCATTATTTCTCCACTCTCCGACCTTTTTCACAATCCTGCGTCCATTTTACCACACACCGGACAGCAGAGGTAGAAATGTTTGAAAATAAGAGCGCTGCGGCAAGCGCTTAAGAAGCGATATGTTTCGAATCTGCGTCGATTATGCTTCGATGCCGGCTCTAAGGTGCACAATGGATGTCGAAGAAGCCGAAAGTGACGCTCAGCCCTGCTCTAAGATTCACTTCTTCTCCCGCCTGCCCCAAATGTAACCCTTAGATCCCGTCTAACCTTCACTTTCCCCGTTTCCCACCTGGATTTTGTGGTTTAGAGCACCAAAGCGGCATTGTTTCAACGTTAGAAGACCGTCCTGGAACAGCCCAAAAGTGTCTCGGCGGCATACTCTGGGCATACGCTGCAGGCGGATGCTTTCAATCCAGAGCACAAGGGCAACGTGGGTACGCGCCGGCTCTCACCGTATCTTCATTGCCGCGGGCCCCCTCAGCTTCTTCCCGCTGGAGTCACAGCCTTCCGCCCGCTTCCGGTAGTTATGTTCTCTTTCATGAAAAAGGAGCCGCATCTTTTCATACAGCTCCTGCTTTCATGATTTTATTTTTATATCATAGTAAACATGTACATCTTTATTTTACTACTCTGAACTTGGGTCCTCAGGATTGAGAGTTACTGTCTCTCTTCCTTCATCTTCACCATTTCCTCTAAGAGCTTCAATTGTTATTTCATCAATGAAAGTACCACCATTTTCAGCTTCAAGGGTTACAGTGTAGGTAGTTGGATCACTACTATCATCTACTTCAACCTCCGATGATGAGCTATACGATCCATCGCTTGGACTGTCCATATTCTCAATGAATCCGTTGCTTCTTAATTGTTCTAATGAGTAAGTGTTGCTACTATTTTCTGAACCCGAAACATTAGATGCCATCGCAAGACGTGTGGAACTTACCATCTGTTCCGCATTGGCAATGTGGGCGTCTCTTTTGGTGTTGTCGATGATGCCTCCGATGCTTGGGACAGCGATGGCGGCGATGATTCCGAGGATGACGACGACGGCGAGCAGTTCGATGAGTGTCAGTCCGCGTTGATTTTTCAGCATGTTTGTCATTTTGTTCACGATGCATTCCTCCTGAATATAAGTATAAGTACCTAAAACAAAATACCCTGTTCGATCCTGTGTATAACATAAAAAAAGGCCACCAGCTCCGAAACATTTTTTCGGACTGAAAATGGCCGGTTGCACTAACAGCTTCGGATGATCCAAGTGCCCACATACAGATCATCGTTCTTCGCTTCCGTTTCTTTATGCTCTTTTTCATTATAGTGAACGATAGCTCTTTTGTCACGAATTTTTTTCTATTACTGAACCTGTCCGAAAATGTCGAACATCGGAATCGCGATGGAGGCGACAATAATGCCGACCACAACCGCGAGTATAAGAATCATAATGGGTTCGACAAGCGATTTGATCTGGTCGGCGGCGGCATCCACTTCTGCTTCGTAATAGTCCGCGATACGGTCGAGCATGGCGTCAAGGGACCCTGATTTTTCGCCTACAGCTGTCATCTGGGTAACCATCGGCGGGAAAACCCACATCTTTTCGAGGGGGCCTGCCATCGATTCCCCCCGCTCCAGCGCGCCGCGTACTTCTTTAAGGGTAGCGGTGATCACAGCATTCCCCGTCGTTCCCTCCACGATCGCAACCGATTGAATAATCGGTACCGAACTCTGAAACAACGACCCGAGCGTCCGGGTCATGCGTGCGATTTCTGCTTTCTGCAAAAGCGTGCCGAACACAGGGATTTTCAGCAGCGCATAGTCCGAATAGTACAAAAAGGTCCGGTTTCTCTTCCGAAGTGCGTTCCATGAAAAAAACACGGCGGCCGCAGCGGCAGGCAAGAGCCACCAAATGCTTTGAACGAGTTCGCCGGTCCTCAGGACAAAGACCGTGATCAAAGGCAGATCCGCTTCAAACGAGTTATACATCTCCGCGAACGTCGGTACGATATAAAGAAGTAAAAACAGGACCACTGCCGCCGCTACGGTACCGATCACGGCCGGATAAATGAGTGCGTTCATCACTTTGCGACGGGTTTCGTACCGTTTCTCGTAGTAGGAAGCCATTTTATCGAGCATATCGTCAAGATTGCCCCCGGCTTCCCCGGCTTTCATCATGTTAATAAAGAGAGGAGAGAAAATCGAAGGATGCTGCGAGGCCGCATGGGAAAACGAACGGCCGGTGCGCAGTTCATTCTCCATCTCCGATAAGATCCGGCGGAACTGTTTTCCCGAGAGCTGCTGTGCCAGGATATTCGTTGACTCCACGACGGAAATTCCGGCCTGGAGCAGCGTGGAAAACTGGCGGAGAAACAGCACAAACTCTTTGGCGGATACACCGCTCCCAAGCGATATATCACGGTAGAGAAACCCTTCAAGCTCTGTGAATTCTTTAGCCGTAATTCCCTTAGCTTGCAGCCTCTCCTTTGCTTCTTTTTCATCAGAGCCTTTTTGTCTTCCACTGACGATCCGGCCTTTTTTATTCCGTCCTTTGTAGTGATAATACGGCATGATGTCCTCCCGCCTCTTCTTGAAAATACCCGGAGCAGACTGTGTTTTTACGATAATACGACACTATATGCGGTTCGCATCGCTATTCTGCAGAAAAGGTGATGCCTCTTCAAAAGACACAGCATTGTCCTGCAGCAGGGATTGTATGCTCATTTCCATCGTATGCATGCCTTCAGCTCTGCTCGTCTGCATCACACTCTGGAGCTGATGGATTTTTTCATTTCGTATCAGATTCTGAACGGCCCCGTTATTCCTTAGAATTTCCGTGGCTGCCCGCCGCCCCGTATCGTCACCGTTACGGAAAAGACGCTGACTGATAACGGCCGATAGCACCGTCGCGAGCTGAATACGGACCTGGTCCTGCTGATCCGACGGAAACACATCAATGATCCTGTCAATGGTAGCCGGTGCGCTTGTGGTGTGCAGTGTACCAAAAACGAGATGCCCCGTTTCCGCAGCGGTGATGGCGGTTGAAATGGTCTCCAGATCCCTCATTTCTCCGACAAGGATGATGTCAGGATCCTGGCGGAGACAAGAGCGCAGGCCGCTTGCAAAGTTCTGCGTGTCAAACCCTATCTCCCGCTGATCCACTAAAGACAGACCGTGTTTATGCAGATACTCAATCGGGTCTTCGAGCGTAATAATGTGGCGTTTGACCGCCCGGTTAATATAATCGATCATAGAGGCAAGTGTTGTGGATTTTCCGCTTCCGGTCGGTCCGGTGACAAGTACAAGCCCCTGCGGCTTAAGCGCAATCGATTCCAAGGCAGAGGGCAGCTGCAATTCGTGGAGTTCGGGTATCCGCGTCGGCACAATCCGGATAGCCATACTGATGCATGACCGCTGAAAATAGGCATTGATACGAAACCGGGAGACCCCCCGTATGCCGTACGAAAAATCAACCTCGCCTTTTTTCTGGAATTTGTTCCACACCGGATCAAGCATAACCGACCGGGCCATATCTTCGGTGTCCGCCGGACGGAGGGAATCTTCGCCTTTGCGGTGAAGTTCCCCGTTGATTCTGAAAATCGGAGGCACTCCGACTGTCAGGTGAATATCAGATGCTCCTTGTTCGAACGCTTCTGTCAATAGCGCATCCAATGCTGCCAATTCCCATTCCCCTTTCTATTCATCCACAGCGACCCGCAGCACTTCCTCTACGGTTGTCCAGCCTTTTTTTACCTTAAGCAGCCCATCGTCCATCAGAAAAATCATGCCTTCCTGCATCGCATACGTACGCAGATCGGCAGCCGTTTTGTAGTTCATCAGCATATTCCGCATCGTATCATCCATTTCCAGCAGTTCGTGAATCGCCGCCCGGCCGCGGTAGCCTGTTTGATTACAGGAAGAACAGCCTCTGCCTATATATACCGGTCCTGCAGAAAGCCCGCGCTTTTCGAACAGTTCTTTTTCCATTTCGTTCGGTTCATACGGTTCTCTGCAGTCCGGACAGATCGTACGGACGAGACGCTGGGCGTTAACCCCTGTCAATGAGGACGCAACCATGTACGGTTCCACGCCCATATCGATTAACCGCGGTACCGCAGCGACAGCACTGTTTGTATGAAGTGTTGTAAAGACGAGGTGTCCGGTCAGCGACGCGCGTATGGCTATCTCTGCAGTCTCTGCGTCCCTGATTTCTCCGACCATGACGATGTTTGGATCCTGCCGCAGGATGGAGCGCAGTCCGGCAGCAAAAGTCAGACCAATACCGCTGTTCACCTGCACCTGATTGATGCCCTCGAGCTGATATTCGACCGGATCTTCCACCGTGATGATATTCACCCCCTCCGTATTCAGGTGATGAAGGGCGGCATACAGGGTGGACGTTTTTCCTGAACCGGCCGGCCCTGTTAAAAGAACCATCCCCGCCGGCCGTTCAATCATGTTTTTGAAGCGGGTGAAATTCACTTTGTTTAAACCCAGCTGCTCGATATCGTTTAGTGAACTGCTCATATCCATAATCCGCATGACAATCTTTTCTCCGAATATAGTGGGCAGAAGTGATATCCTAAGATCCACAGGGTGCATATCAATCGTCGTCTTCACACGGCCGTCCTGAGGCAGTCGTGATTCGGTGATGTTTAAATCCGCCATGATTTTCACCCTGGCTGTCAGCACGTTCTGCATGTTTTTTGGAAACGCGCGTTCTGTTTTCAGCACCCCGTCCACCCTGTAGCGGACAAGTACTTTGCTTTCCTGTGGATCGATATGAATATCACTGGCCTGCTGCTGCAGGCCGTACAGTATCATTTGATTGACGATACGAATGACCGGGGCTTCCCCCTGTTCTGCTGTATCTGCAATCTCCTCCGGTACATTCTGCTCTTCAAAAGCATCGAGTGATTCCTGGATATGATAATGTTTATGCACCGCTGTCATGATTTCGCGGCGTGTAGTAATCACCGGTTCAATCTGAAGACCGGTCGATACACGCAGTTCGTCCATCGCAAAATAGTCCATAGGATCGGCCATCGCAGCACGAAGACGGTTTCCTTCTCTCTTCAGAGGAAGAACGGCGTGTCTTTCAGCGAATTCTTTTGACACAAGCTTTACGGCGTCTTCCTCCACTGGATAATTATAAAGGCTGATTCTTGGAATGCCGAGCTGGTATTCCAGTGTTTCAATCAGCTGCTGTTCCGTAATGTATTTCCGCTCAAGCAGCGCATCACCGAGCTTTTGGTCTGTTCTTTTTTCCTGCAGTGTCTCATTCAGCTCGGCTTCGGTGATTAACGCTGCTTCAAGCAGTAAATCTCCCAGCCGCTTCCGCTTTTCCGCCATACAGACCGCCCCTTTTTACTCATATCCTTTGATCGGTTGATTGTCTTGTTCCATCCGTTCGTTAAAATCTTCTCCGCTCTCTGCATCCGGCGCCTCTTCACCGCCGGTTCCGTTTTCTGCTGTTTCACCGGAATTTTCCGGCTGGGACGAATCAGCACGGTCCGGAGCACCACTGTCTTCGTTTTTTTCTCCCGGTGCTCCCACCGGATCATCACTGCCGGTGTCTTCACTGCTTTCCGGAGGTTCAATATCAGGTGGAGTGCTGCTGTTTTCGGCAGAGGTCTGGAGGCTCTCCTCCACGATTCGCTGTTCCGGAGGGTAGTAATCCCGGCCAAGCAGCGTTTCCTGTAACACGTCCCCATCTACATCCGTTACTACCCGAACCGCTTCCGCGTAATATCCGTTTTCTCCTTCACGGAGCGTCCGGCGCCCTCCGGTTGTCCGGTTTTCGTCCACACGCACCACCGTACGCGGATTAAGGGTCTCTTCTTTTCTTTGTTCTAATTCATAGGAATGAAGGAACTCAGGTCCGCTCAGAGAAAGAGAGAGCTCCGATCCATTCCAGGAAGCGTTCCACTGGTACGAGTAGATATTTGGATTGTAGAATTTGAGATCACGGTCCGGAACCTCTATGTGAGCGTCTTCGCCGGGTGCGGCATAAGAAGGCAGTTCTTCATTGATGTGACGCTCCGACATTTCAAAATTGGCCGCTGCCAGTACCTGGAATACACCGGAGGCCAGCGCATCAAGTTCCGGTGCATTATACACGGTACTTCCGCCTTCCTTCAGAGCGTTTAAAAGGGAGAAAACGGAGCCGCCTTCCATTTCGTAACCGTTTAGCGCATCCGCCCAGTCTTCCAGTGCCGATCCGGAATTATCAGGTGTCAGTGTCACATTATTGAATGTTGTGGTTTCCAGTGGCATCTCTTCGATAAAGAAAGAACCGATATCCTGCGATGCTTTCTTTTGCCTGGTGATGTTCCCCATTGTTGTGACCTGTTCATTTAACGCTCTCATATCGACCCGCTCCCGCAGGTTTTCATAGGTAAAGCGGTCCAAAAACTCCGGCAGTACGTTTCCCTCGTCCGCCCATGATACCTGAAGCAAAACATTCTGATCCGTGAACGCCTGTTCCACCGTTTCCGCCACTTCGGCCTTGAAACGTTCTCCCTCTATTATGACTTCTTCATCAAAAAGCTGAAGAGCCACGCCGGAACGCTCCTGCCAGTTCTCCCATGCATCGGACACGGTTTCTTCAGCTTCGGATCTTTTCATCCCACCGATATCCACGCCGCCTGCTTCTGCTTCGTCGGGAAGCGTATCCTCTTCCGGCCAGACGTGTTCATACGCAGCTGCCCCTCCAATGGAAAAAAACAGAATAACGCCTGTTAAACAGGTGAACAGAAGCATCGATTTCTCTATGTATCTATTTCGTTTCATCGGCGGTCCTCCACCCGTTTCTCCAGGTTATCTGCGGTCTGTTCATCAAGCTCATCAAGCAGCCGTGACCGTTTATCCGACCAGGAACCATCTTCTACCTTGTTGGATGTGCTGACTTCCTTATCCGATACATCCTCCTGCACAAAAAGCGGGGTATCCGTTGTCTCTTCTTCTGATTCTTCCTGCGGTTCTTCTTCAATCATGAAAGCTCTCCGTTGAAAAAAGTGTTCTTCTTCCTCCATCAGTTCCTGTTCCGTAACGGAGCCCACACTCCCTGGTTCAGGAAATGGCTGCTTGTTTTCTTCTGGTGCGCTTGTGGCCTGGTCTGTATTCGTCCTTTCCCTGCGGCCTTCTCTCTCAAACGGTTCCTGCGCCTTTGGTTCCAGGCTTTTTCCCACAAGGTCTTCTTCTCTCAGGAAAGGAAACTGTTCCTCTTCTACTGCAGCTTCTTCTGCATACTGTATTTGTTTTCCAATAAGAAAAGAAAATAACAGCATAAATACGAGAAAAACGACGGCGGCTGCCGGGAACGAATATAATTGATGTAACAGATATATGAGTGCGGCGGTTAATAAAGCCGAAAGTACAAGTTGTGCCTGTGTTCCCCGATTCCATGATGCCGGTAGTTTTCCGAGCACAATAAAACAGATAACCGCTGCGGCCGCCATAGCAGCAAAGACCATAGACCCATCCTCCTTCTTTTTTTCTGCTGATTTCGTTCTTCTTTCGTATCATGGCATGTCCAACCGCTCGGGTCAATGGAATAAAATTCCTCACAAATGGATCCAAGACACCATTTCTTTCTCCCGCCTATCATGCAAAAGAAGGATATTCAAAAAAACTGTGCCGCCCTGGACACAGTTTTTTTGAAACTATTCTATTTTTTCTCTTCCGCTGCCACTTCTGAAATAAAATACAGAGAGCCTGCAGCTACAATAATATCCCCCGGTGAAGCGGTCTGCTTCATTTTTTCCCAGGCTGCTTTCCAGTCAGACAGGGCTTTTGTATCAGGAATAGGGCTTTGGGCAGCTGTTTCTTCCGCCGATGCGGCCCGGAAAAAGTCAAAACCAACGACTGCCGCTGATTGAATGGGCAGTGTTTTCAGTGGTTCCAAAAGGACAGCCGGATCCTTCTCTTTCGTCATGCCAACAATCAGATGAATGGGACGTTCAGGAAAATGGTCCTCAAGTGCCTCGACCAGACTTTCCATTCCTTCTTTATTATGAGCGCCGTCGAGAAGGAGCGGCGGTGTTGTTTCCCGGTAATCCATACGGCCGATCCAGGACGCTTTCTGAAGTCCGCGCCGTATATGGTCCTCGTCCACCGGCAGGGCATAATACAGCATCAAATACCGAAATGCCATCAAGGCTGCTGCCGCATTTTTTGTTTGATGGCGGCCGAGCATCGAAATCTTCAAATCGGGGATATGGTTTAAAATGGACTGAAAAGAGAACGTCCATCCAGAAGACTCTGGCTCTGCATGTGTGACATGAAAATCACGGTCCAGTCGGTACAGTCTCGTCCGCGCGTCTTCAGCCGCTTCCTCGAAGATCTCTGTCACTTCCGGATTCGTGTCACATGTCACAACCGGTACGCCCGACTTGATAATTCCTGCTTTCTCCCGTGCAATCTCTTCAATGGTATCTCCGAGAATCGCCTGGTGGTCATGCCCCACGTTGGTAATGATGCTGATCATAGGATGAACGGCATTCGTTGAATCCAGTCTTCCGCCGAGACCGACTTCCCAGACAACCACATCGGGAAAGGCAGAGGAAGCGAAATAATGAGCCGCGATGACCGTCAGTACTTCAAATTCCGTCGGTGGTCCAAAGGGTGTTTTTGCGACGCTTTCCACGACCGGCCGCACCGCTTGGGCGCTTTTCAGAAAATCTTCCTCCGATACAGGCTCTCCGTTCACTGCGATACGTTCCCTGAATTCATGTACATACGGGGAAGTGAACGTGCCGCATACCAGACCGGCTTCTTTCATAGGTTCTTTCAGAAAAGCGGTCGTCGACCCTTTTCCGTTCGTTCCTCCAACATGGATACTCTTCAGCCGCCGCTCCGGATTGCCGAGCCCCTCAAGCATCATTCGGACCCGGTCCAGACCGGGCCTGATGCCGTGGGCGCTCAACTCCGAAAGCCAGCTGAGGGCTTCTTTGTACGTCTGCATGACTGCATCCCTCTCGATTTCTATCTATTATGCTTTTAATTCCTGAATCCGGGCTGTTACTTTCTCTCGTTTTTCCATGTAATCTTTTTCTTTTTCCCGTTCTTCGGCAACGACATTTTCCGGGGCTTTCTGGATAAAGCCTTCGTTCTCCAGTTTCTTTTGGACGCGTTCGACTTCTTTATCCAGCTTCTCCTTCTCTTTTTCCAGACGGGCGATTTCCTCCTCGAGATCAATCAGTCCGGCAAGCGGCATATAAAGCTCCGCTCCACTTAAAACGTGGGAGACAGACTTTTCCGGAACCTTCAAAGCAGGATCAATCGTCAGCTGCCCGGAGTTTGAGAAGCGTTTAAGATACGTGCGCCCGCGTTCCAGGCGTTTCTGTACGTCGTCATTCTGCGGTTTCATCTGCAGATCGATTTCCTTACTCGGAGCGACGTTCATTTCAG
This sequence comes from Salibacterium qingdaonense, assembly GCF_900114715.1. GTDB lineage: Bacteria > Bacillota > Bacilli > Bacillales > Marinococcaceae > Salibacterium > Salibacterium qingdaonense. The sequence goes on along the minus strand of NZ_FOTY01000013.1, from coordinate 31,777 downwards.
CGCGCGTATTGCGGACAGAACGAATGACGTGTTTCAGCAGATCCACGTCCTCCACCGATTCCGGATCCATCCGTGATTCATCGGCTGCCGGCCACTTTGCCACTGTGATGGATGAACCATCGTGCGGGAGATGCTGCCAGATTTCTTCTGTAATGAACGGCATGATAGGATGCAGCAGCCGCATCGTCTGTTCGAGTACGTGAGCAAGAACCGAGCGTGTTGTATGTCTTGCCGCCTCATCATCCCCGTACAGAGGAAGTTTAGCCATCTCAATGTACCAATCGCACACGTCATCCCATATAAAGTTATATAATAGACGTCCAACTTCACCGAATTCATAGTTGTCCATGAGGCGTGTTACATCACGGATAGTTTCCTCCAGACGCGTAAGAATCCAGCGGTCGGCAATCGTTTTGTCTCCATTCAGATCCATATCTTCATAAGCGAGATTTCCCATATTCATAAGCGCAAACCGGGACGCGTTCCAGATCTTGTTGGCAAAGTTCCAGTTTGCTTCGATCTTTTCCCAGTGAAAACGAAGATCATTACCCGGTGTCGTTCCTGTTGCAAGGAAGAAGCGCAGTGCATCGGCACCGTATTGGTCGATCACGTCCATCGGATCGACTCCGTTGCCGAGCGATTTGCTCATCTTCCGGCCTTCGGCGTCACGGACGAGTCCGTGGATGAGAACATCTTTAAATGGTCGCTGCCCGGTGAATTCCAAACCTTGAAAGATCATGCGGGAGACCCAGAAAAAGATGATATCATAACCGGTAACAAGCACATTGGTTGGGTAAAAAAGCTGAAAATCCGAGTCTTCCCTGTCCGGCCAGCCCATCGTCGAAAACGGCCACAACGCGGAGCTGAACCACGTATCAAGGACATCTTCGTCCTGCTCCCATTCTTCCGGGTTGGACGGTGCCGTATGACCGACATGCATCTCTTTCGTTTCTTTATGGTACCAAGCCGGTATCCGGTGGCCCCACCAGAGCTGGCGTGAAATACACCAATCGCGGATATTTTCAAGCCAGTGCAGGTACGTTTTTTCAAACCGGTCCGGGACGAAGTGTACTTTTTCCTCCTGATTCTGAAGGTTCACCGCCTGTTCTGCCAGTGGTTTCATTTTCACAAACCACTGCGTGGAAAGGTACGGTTCCACCACGGCGCCGCTGCGCTCGGAGTGACCGACAGAATGCTCGTGAGCTTCAATCTCAAACAGTACACCGTCTTCCTGCAGATCTTTCACGAGCTGTGTGCGGCATTCAAAACGATCAAGACCCTGATAGCGGGCCGCGTTCTTATTCATCGTGCCTGATTCATCCATCACCAGAATGCGTTCAAGATTATGCCGGTTCCCCATTTCAAAGTCGTTCGGATCATGAGCCGGAGTGATTTTCACTGCACCCGAACCAAACTCCATATCCACATACTCATCGGCGATGATCTCTATCTCACGACCGATGACCGGCAGAACAACAGTCTGTCCGATGAGATGGTTGTAACGCTCATCCTCCGGATGCACGGCGACAGCGGTGTCTCCAAGCATCGTTTCCGGTCTTGTCGTCGCGACTTCAATATGACCGCTTCCATCTTTCAGCGGATATTTCATATGGTAAAAGTGACCCTGTACGTCTTTGTAATCAACCTCAATGTCGGAAAGGGCAGTCTGGGTGTCCGGATCCCAGTTAATAATATACTGTCCCCGGTAAATCAAACCTTTATTGTAAAGGGAAACAAAAACTTCACGAACCGCTGTGGACAATCCTTCATCCAGCGTAAACCGCTCTCTGGAATAGTCCAGGGAAAGACCAAGTTTCGCCCACTGCTGCCGAATAAACTCAGCGTATTCTTCCTTCCATTCCCACGTTTTTTCCAGGAAACGCTCGCGGCCGAGTTCATGGCGGTCCATACCTTCTTCTTTCAGTCTTCCTTCCACCTTCGCCTGGGTGGCAATACCAGCATGATCCATTCCCGGCAGCCAGAGCGTGTCATACCCCTGCATCCGCTTCAGACGGGATAGAATATCCTGCAGCGTTGTATCCCAGGCATGGCCGAGATGAAGCCTGCCGGTTACGTTCGGCGGCGGAATGACTATGGTAAACGGCTCTTTCTTCCCCGATCCTTCTGCTTCAAAATAGGATTGCTCCGTCCAATATGGATACCACTTCGTTTCCGTGTCACGCGGGTCATATTTGGTCGGCATCTTTGTATGTTGTTCCGTCATCACATTTCCTCCTTGTAATTTTTGTTTCCGGCATAAAAAAATCCCTTCACCCTGTTCAAAGGACGAAGAGTTTCGCGGTACCACCTTTATTCACAGCTGTTTCGGCTGTGCGCTTCATCTGGATAACGGGGGCTCCGGCTTTTCCTACTGCCGTTTCAGAAAAGCAGCTCCAGGGCGACCTTCCGGATATCCTTCCTCAAAAAACCTTTCAGCCTCGGGTTTTTCTCTCTGTTTCAGGTGGAATAATCCGTACTCCTCCCTGTTGTTCGCAGTTTCTATAGTAAGTATAGTCATATTTTACGGGGAAAAGACACTCTCGTCAAGGCGCATTCCTTCATGAAGAGGAACCTTCTTCAAACGGCAACATTTATAGAGGACCTGCATATGCATAAGAGGAGAGAAAAGTATCCATCCTGCAGAAAGGAGGATTGTCATGGGTTATCCCCCTTATCCAGGCCCGCCGTGTCCCCCTCCCCGAAAACATAAAAAAAAGCACCACCATCACAGGCCGAAGCGGAGATGGTGGTGGAAGTGGAAACTTGCTGTCATGCAGATACTGTTAATTCTGATTATTTTTCAAGTAATCCGTACATTGATCTTTCCGACCACGTTTGACGTGATGCTTCTCTTTTTGCTGACCGGTGCGTACCTTTGCTGCACGGTCACCCGCTGAACGTACGGATGACCGTGTATGAAGCCGGTATCAGCTGCTGTCCGGTCCGGACGTGGAAACGGGGGCGGGGATATATAGTATCTGCCCTTCCTCTACATGTTCATGATTCAGCCGGTTAAATCGAAGCAGGTGTCCCGCCGTTGTCTGGTACCGCTGGGCAATTTGTTCGATTGATTCATTTTCCTGGATAATGCACATCTTAAGCCGGGAGAAATCTTCTTCTCCACTCGTCATCATTTTCGTTAAATACAAGGCATTATCATCCCGGTCCCCTGGTTCCCCCGTTTCATCCGTACCGCTGTCGTCTTCAGCTTCCAGCTCCTCCGGCAGGTCATCGTCTCTTTTTGAATGTGCCGTGAGAGGGTCTTCTTCTGTTTCACGTGTATGAAAAGACGTGACGATGTCAGATGTATCTTCCTCTGTATCCATCTCTTCTTCCCTTTGCTGCGTATCTGCCAACAACTCTGTCTCTTTGCTGTCTTCTTCATAACTGTCCTGTTCTCTCTCTTCTTCACTCTCCGGCCGGATTACATCTTCCATTTCCCACACCGGGAGGGGCTCAACAGCAGCCGGTTCCTCTACTTCCCCCGTCTCTTGCTGATGCACGCGTTCCTGTACCCCCGAAATACTTACATCCGCTGTTAATTGAATGCAGCCTGGTTCCGGAAGATCATAGTCAAAGCTGTCAATCGTTACATACACATCATCAAGATGATGAATCCGGTTCAACGGCACCGTCACATCCACTGGGAAAAAGTGCTTCAGTTCGCCGATTCCATCTTCTCTCCGATTATTTCTTTCAATGTAACGAGGAGCAGGCTCTCTCTCTTCCGCGTTCTCCTGATTTTCTGTTTCGGGATAATATTCCCCTTTCAAGTACAGCCCGCCTTTAATGTCGACATAATCATATTTTTCTTCAATTCTAATATCCGGATCCAACCCCAGTGACACCAGTTCCTTGATCTTTTCGCCTTGATTCAGCCACACCGATTCTTCCAGACTGAACGTCAGCTCCGAAGAGTGTGCTTCTGTCATACGTTAAGCCCTCCTTTGTATCAGGTATGCGCAAGGTTGTCTCTATCATGAAAGCTTCAACCTTCATTCGTTATCCCTTTCACTATATGCCGTGTCCACAAAAACTATGAACAGCAATTCCGCTGCATTGTGTTTCATATGGCAGATTGATAGAATGTATTCGTATATTTACCGATTGATTCTCGCCCATTTGTGACCAGGGACATAAGGAAAAGGGGATTAGGGATAAGATGAATTTTTCTGATAATCAGACGGCGCGCGGGATCGGGAAAGATAAACTGCCCCTTCATCCGCCGTTTTTTTACGGCTGGCTGATTGTGGCTATGGCGGCTCTGGGGGCCTTCTTTTCAGGGCCGGGACAGACGTATTCCATTTCTGTATTTATGGATATTTACATTGAAGAGTTTGAAGGAAACCGCACGATGATTTCCAGTCTTTATTCAGGGGCTACTCTTACCGCCGGACTTCTGCTGTTTTTGACAGGACGCCTGATTGATAAAAAAGGGCAGCGATATACAACTGTTCTTGTCGGAACACTTCTTGGGGCAGCATGCTTTTGGAACAGTGCAGTCATAGGACCGGTGATGATGTTTATCGGCTTTTTTATGCTTCGTCTTTTCGGGCAGGGGTCGATGACATTAGTGCCAAACACTTTGGTCCCCCAGTGGTTTTCAAGGCAGAGGGGACGTGCATTCAGTTTTATGACCCTCGGTGTTCTCGCCAGCGGTGCCACCATGCCGCCTGTTCATTTCTTTCTCATCGAGTTGGGAGGTTGGAGATTCGCATGGATGTTCTGGGGAACCATACTTCTTATCGTTTTTGTTCCTGCGGCGTTTATTTTCATCCGGAACCGTCCGGAAGATGTCGGTCTGCTTCCTGATAATGACGGCCAAAACGGTAATATGGAGGAAGCAGCAGCTGCATCAGCGAAAGAGCGGGACGAATCCTCCTGGTCGGTTGACGCCGCCATCCGTACGAAATCGTTTTGGTTTGCGCTGTTTTGTGCAGTCGTTCCCTCTTTGGTGAATACAGGTATTACGATTCACTTGTTTTCCATTTTAGGAGAAAAGGGTATTGAGCGGCCGATCATTGCGTTTCTACTCAGTTTAATGCCGATCACAGCGTTTTTGTTCACCCTTGCGGCAGGTTTTGTCGTTGAACGGATAAAACTGCATATGGTTTACTCGTTCAGTTTTCTTTTGAGCTCTTTAACACTGGTCCTTCTTGTATATGCTCAAACCGTTTGGAGCGTTATCATTTTCATTGTGTTATGGGGCGTTTTTGACGGTATGACAAAAATCTGCAATAACATGATATGGCCGGAATATTTCGGTCTTAATCATATCGGCAAACTAAAGAGCTTTGCAACAACCGCTGTTGTCATAGGATCAGCACTGGGCCCGCTTCCTTTCGGCATGGCTTTTGACTATTTCGGACAGTACAACGAGATTCTCTGGATGATGACCATTCTTCCTGTCACAGCCGCAGTACTCGCCTTTGCTTCCCCGCCTCCACAAAAAAAGAGCAGCCCGGAGATGTAATCCCCGGTACTGCTCTTTTTTTATGCCTTTATTTTAGAAAACGTCTTTTCTGCGGCATCAATCGTTTTCTCAATGTCTTCTTCGCTGTGAGACGTGGATAAAAAGATTCCTTCAAACTGCGAAGGCGGCAGAGATATGCCCTGCTGCATCATTTCCCGGAAATAAGCGGCGAACATATGAAGATCTGATGTTTTTGCGGAAGCAAAGTCTGTTACTTTTTCTTCTGTGAAGAAAAGCGTCGTCATGGCACCGGCGCGGTTTACATGATGCGGTATCCCGTGCTTGGAGGCGGCTGCTTCCAGTCCATCAGCGAGCTGGTCTCCGAGCTTGCGGAACCGCTCATAGTCTGCCGGAGTAAGCTGGCTGAGTGTCTCATAGCCCGCTGTCATGGCAAGAGGATTGCCCGACAACGTGCCGGCCTGATAAATCGAACCGTCCGGGGCGATTTTTGCCATAATATCTTGACGTCCACCGTAAGCACCGACCGGAAGTCCACCGCCGATTGTTTTTCCGAGACAGGTCAAATCCGGTGTGACGCCGAACTCACCCTGCGCACTGTTATAACCGACACGAAAGCCGGTCATCACTTCATCAAAAATAAGGAGGCTTCCGTTTTCATTCGTAATATCGCGGACACCCTGCAGAAATCCTTCTTCAGGGAGGACAACACCCATGTTTCCAGTGACCGGCTCCATAATTACGGCGGCAATCTCTTCTCCGTATTTCTCAAACGCGAGTTTTAAACTTTCCAGATCGTTATAAGGTACTGTCAGCGTGTTGGAAGCAGTACCAGATGGTACGCCTGGGCTGTCCGGAAGGCCGAGCGTTGCCACACCGGATCCTGCCTTAATAAGAAGGGAATCCCCGTGACCGTGGTAACAACCTTCCATTTTGACGATTTTATCACGTCCTGTAAAACCGCGGGCAAGGCGGAGCGCACTCATGGTCGCTTCCGTGCCGGAGTTTACCATCCGCACGACATCAATCGAAGGGACCCGGTCAATAATGAGTTCAGCCAGTTTTGTTTCCATTTGATGAGAGGTGCCGAAGCTGGTGCCTTTTTCGGTAGCTTTTTTCAACTGTTCGACCACATGATCATCAGCATGGCCGCGGATCAACGGCCCCCAGGATAGAACATAATCAATAAATTCATTACCATCAAGGTCCCATACTTTGGAGCCTTTTCCTTCTTCAATATAAACAGGCGGATGACCGACGGAGTTATACGTACGAACCGGGCTGCTTACCCCGCCCGGCATAAGCGGTTCTGCTTCATCAAACGCCGCCTGGGACTTATCAAACGTTTTCACTTCAAACACTCCTTTACTATGTCTTTTCATCTTCCCCTTCCAGCTTATCAAATAAACCAAAGGCCTGTCCTGTCTTCTTCTTTGTTCGTTATAAAAAAGGAGCTGCGATGAAAGACAGCTCCCTGTGATTTTTGATATTATTCCTGATCTATCCAGGCCGCGGCGTCTATCGCAAAGTAGGTGACAATGAGATCAGCACCGGCTCTTTTCATGCTCATCAGTTTTTCCATGACAACTTCTTTTTCATCAATCCAGCCATTGGCAGCAGCAGCTTTTATCATGGCATATTCGCCGGATACGTTATATGCCACAACCGGTTTAGCTGTTTCCTTTTTCACTTCATGCACAACGTCAAGGTAGGAAAGCGCCGGTTTCACAATGAGAAAATCCGCCCCTTCCTCTACATCTGATGCTGCTTCCCGCAGAGCTTCCAGCCGGTTCGGCGGATCCATCTGATACGTTTTCCGGTCGCCAAAAGAAGGAGAACTGTGCGCTGCATCCCGGAATGGACCGTAAAATGCAGAAGCGAATTTGACAGAATAGGACATGACCGGAATGTTTGTGTGACCCGCTTCATCCAGGCCGCGGCGTATAGCTGCTGTGAAGCCGTCCATCATGTTGGACGGGGCAATAATGTCAGCACCTGCGTCCGCCTGGCTTACAGCGGTCCTGGTGAGCAGATCCAGTGACGTATCGTTTACGATCGTACCCTGTTCAATAATACCACAGTGTCCGTGGTCCGTGTACTGGCAGAGACAGGTATCGGCAATAACCGTAAGCTCCGGATGATTTTGTTTGATCTGCCGGATTGCTTTTTGCACGATGCCTCCCTCGGCATACGCCTGGGTGCCGTTCTCATCTTTGTGCTCCGGAATGCCAAACACAATGACGGCAGGAACACCGGAAGACTCCAACCGGTCCATCTCCTCTCCGAGATGGTCCAGAGACACCTGGTACACCCCCGGCATCGAAGGTACTTCGTTCTTTATATCGCGGCCTTCGAGTACAAAAATAGGAAAAATGAGATCTTCTTTCTGCAGTACCGTTTCCCGTACCATTTTCCGTATGCCCGGGGTGCGCCGCAGCCGGCGGTGCCGGTGAAATGTCAGCTCATTCATCACGTCATCCTCCTTTTAAACACTGTTAATGTTCGTACAACGCCCTCGACCGTGGATGGATCCGCCGTTCTACGGGAGACAAAGCCCTGCCTTGCTGCTTCTTTATCCGTGATCGATCCAATGCTTACCGTGTCCAGTTGTTTCCAGTCTTTCTCCGGAACGTTTCTCAGAAAATGAACAAAGGCTTTAACGGCCGAAGGACTTGTAAATGTTACATAATCCATCCGTCCCTCGTATACCCATGACACCAGCTTGTCCTGGTTTTTAAACGCAGGAACGCTTGTGTAAAGCGGGAGCTCATACACATCCGCCCCTGCTTCCTGAAGCATATCTACAATAACAGAGCGGGCTCGTGCACTTTTTGGAAAAAGAACCGTATCTCCCGGTTTCACTTGGCTGCGCAGCGTTTCGGCCAGGCCGTCTCCGTCATTAACCTCCGGAAGGACAGGATCAGGCCATCCTCTTCTACGCAGGGATTCCGCTGTTTTCTGCCCTACAGCTGCCGTCCGGCATGTTTTCGCAACGGTAATGGCAGCTTCCGACAGCAGTTCCGAAAAGTAAGCGGCGGCGTTGGCGCTTGTGAAAATAACCCAGTCCCACGTTTTCTGCGCGGCACGTTTTTTCAAAACATCCCAGTCTTCTGTACGGATTGTTTCAATCATCGGCAGAACAAGAGCGGTACCTCCCTCTGCTTCAATCAAACGCTTCATCACATCACTCTGACCGGGAGGCCTCGTTACTAAAACACTTCTGCCGGCAAGGGCCTGTGTCATGTTTGATCCAGCTCACTTTTCACTTTGTCGAGAATTTCTTTACCTCCCTGCTGCAGCAGTTCCTCCGCAGCCAGTTTCCCAACCGTTTCCGGTTCAGACCCTCTCCGGGAAGTTTTAAGTATTGTTTCCCCGTCCGGAGACCCAATCATGGCCGTGAGACTGATATCTCCATTCGATTCAAGCATGGCGTAGCCGCCTATTGGTACCTGGCATCCGCCCTCGACGGTCTGCAAAAATGCACGTTCGGCCGTTACACGTCTTGAGATAATCTCATCATTCAGTTCCGCCAGCACATCAAGAACTTCTTTGTCATCTTCCCTGCATTCCAACCCAAGGGCACCTTGTCCCACCGCGGGAAGACAAATATCAGGATCCAGATATTCTGTTACAATTTTTTCATCCCATCCCATACGGGTAAGGCCGGCCGCAGCCAAAACGATGGCATCAAAATCTTCTTCCCTCAGTTTGCGGAGGCGGGTCTCTATATTGCCGCGGATCCACTGCACTTCTATATCCGGCCGTCTTGCCAGTATCTGTGAAGAACGACGGAGGCTGCTCGTTCCAACTACAGCTCCGGCAGGCAGATCATCCAGAAGCACATTGTCTGCTGAAATCAACACATCCCGCGGATCGACTCTGTTTGTAATAGCTCCCAGGGTAAAACCTTCTTCCACTTCACCGGGAAGATCTTTCATGCTGTGGACGGCTATATCAATCTCTTTATTGGTGAGAGCTTCTTCAATTTCCTTGATGAAAAGCCCTTTACCTCCCACTTTAGAAAGTGTTACATCAAGTATTTTATCCCCTTTTGTTACGATCTTCTTTGTATCAAAATGATAGGGAAGACCGCGTTGATTCAATTCATCAATGACCCATTCGGTCTGTTTCATGGCCAGATTGCTTTTTCTCGTTCCAAGTACAATCGTACGCATCATATACCTCCATCCATTAAAACCAGCTGCCGGGACGAATATCTTTTCCATCCTGCACCAGAAGGAATACATCTAAACATTGTCCCCTGTATTTTAAAAATACCAGAAATGAAAATCAGTAAGTTCGCTTGATAGAAAATAGTTAATCAACACAAACATAAAACCCGCTATATTAAACAGCGCCATGTTATAACCTCTACGATGCCTGACGGCCCATAGATAGAGATAAGCGCTGTACACAGCCAGCACGACAGCCGACCCTATCACTTTGGCATCAAGCCAAGGCAGCTGAGAGAGCTGAATCGAAGCCCATACGAACCCAAGAATAAAGCCCAGCAGCATAAAAGGAACCCCGAACGTTGTCATCCAGAAAATAAAACGTTCCATTTTCGGAAGATTATCGAGGCGCAGCAGCCGCTTTCCCCAGCGTTTTTGCTTCAGCAGATGATGCTGGAAAACATACAGTGCCGCAAAAACAAAGGCTATCGTAAAGGCGGCGTAACCTACCATAATTAAAGTCACATGAACAATCAAGAGCTCGGAAATGAGGAGCTCATTTAAATCCGACGGCACATCGCCGCCCGGCGTAAACAGGCTGAAAGCCATCATGACAAAACCTACGACATTAGTGAAAAATACCAGAAAGTCGACTCGGAAAAACCAATTAATAATCAGAGACAGACTCACGAGAAGCCAGGCATAAAAAAACAGCCCTTCAAACGGTGTAATGATGGGCAGTCTGTCATACTGAAGCGCTCGAATAACAAAAAACAGTGTCTGAAGCATCCAAACGATAGAAAGCAACCAGAAGGCGATCCGGTTCACCTTCCGGTTGTTCTGCAGAAAATCAATAAAATATCCGAGCACACTCAGACTGTACAGCACAATCGTTAAAGCATAAATAATACCCGCAGAAGCAACCATTCGTGACAACTCCTCTCCTAGGAGTGGAAGCTGATGTCCTTAGCATAAGCATAAGGGGAGGTCTGACGTTTTTTACGGCCCCATTCCTGTTCCGCTTCTTCCACTTTTAACTGCTTCTCTTCGGCCTCTCTGGCCGCTTCCACTTCCTCATCCAGCCCGAATATCTCGGTAAATAACGCAAGCGACTCATCTGCATCAGGTTCTCCGGCCATTTCTTTCGCTCTTGTAATGGGATCACGGAGCATCTGATTGACTATGCTCTTCGTATGCTTACGCAGAACCTTTTTGTCACGCTCCGATAAATCCGGAAGTTTGCGCTCCAGGCTGTCCATCGTTTCAGACTGGATAGACAACGCTTTTGTTCTAAGCGCGGAAATGACAGGTACCACACCAAGCGTGTGCACCCACTCTTTGAAAGAAGCGAGCTCGTCCTGAATACCTGCTTCTATTTTTTCTGCTTCCGTCTTTCTTTCTTCCATGTTTGCCGCCACGATACCCTGTAGATCATCAATATCATAAAGGAAGACGTTATCCAGCTTTTCCAGAGCGGGATCAAAGTCACGTGGAACGGCAATATCCACCATGAAAAGAGGACGTCCGCGGCGCTGTTTCAGTACACTCTCCATCCATGTCTTATCTATAACATAATCACTGGAGCCTGTGGATGAAATAACAATATCCGCTTTTTCCATACAGCGCTGCAGTTCTTCCATACTGCCGGCCGTGCCGAAAAACCGTTCCGCCAGTTCAGCAGCTTTGGCATACGTCCGGTTTAATACTGTCACCTCAGCTGCTCCGCCTTCATAAAGGTGTTTGGCTGTCAATTCGCTCATCTCACCGGCCCCAAGCACCATAACATGCTTGTCCCGGAAATCGCCGAGAATCTTTTTCCCGAGTTCAACAGCGGCGTAGCTGACGGAAACAGCATTGTCATTAATCTCTGTCTCGTTGTGTGATTTCTTCGCAAACGTGACAGCCTGCCGGAACAGTTCATTCAGTACAGTTCCGGTAGCTCCCTCATTCTGCGCGAGAAAAAAGCCGTCTTTCACCTGCCCCAGAATCTGTGTCTCCCCAAGAACCATAGAGTCCAGCCCTGTGCTTACCCGGAAAAGGTGCTGTATCGCCGTATCATTTTCCCGGATATTCAGATGAGCCCCATACTCATCTATAGGAAGACCGAACCATTCATATAGAAATTTCTTAATGAAATGCCGTCCGGTATGCAGTTGATCGGCAACAACATAAATCTCCGTGCGGTTGCATGTCGAAATAATGGTACATTCCAATATGCTTTTCATGTTTCTAAGTTTCTGCAGCGCATCCGGCAGCGATTCTTCCTGAAACGCCAGCTGTTCTCTGATTTCGACAGGGGTCGTTTTATAATCAAAGCCGGCAACGATAATATGCATGTTTCCTTCACCCCCGATTGCAACACGATATCTCTCTCTTTTATTCAGCGTCTAATTTACACGTATACTTGTCTGCACTCATTCATTATATCATGCCCGGATCCCACATGAATAATGAAATGTGAACAGCTCCTGACTTTTAAATTCTCAAACAGAGCCGGGCGGAACCCGGCTGTAGATTGTATTGTTATATGATATCATAAATAATCGACATCATTCTAATGACTTGATGGAGGATACATATGAAAAAGCAGAGCATCTTTTATGGTATCATTGTTTCCGGACTTGCCCTGATGCTTATTGTCGAAAACTGGGAGCTTACCGCCGGCGGACTGTGGACAGCCTGGCCGGTACTGCTTCTGGTTTCGGGGACCGCTTTTCTTTTGGAAAGCATCAGCGGGCGTATCCCGCTTTCCTTCCTTCCGGGAGTGATTCTGTCATTATTTGGAATCCACTTTTATCTCCTGGAGTTTACCGCATTCTGGCCGGACCACACCGGCATGTACTTTCTATACTTCGGGGCCGCTTTTCTTGCCGACTCGCTGAAAACGAGAAATTCCGGATGGTTTACGGGGATTCTGCTCTCCATTCTCGGCGCCGGCTTTCTGTACAGTTCTGTACTCAAACAGACTGCGGGACCGCATGCATCCTATATTGTAGAGATGTTCGGTCCCTTACTGCTTCTTGGCTTCGGCCTTTATATGGTCATTGTGCGAAAATAGAAAGGAGACGTATCTACACCATAGCCTGGATTGATTTCCAGGCATCTTCTTTCCCTTGTCCGGTTTCTGCTGAAAACAAAATAATATCATCTGTTTTCTCCAGCTCCAGGGTTTCTCTAATGTGTTTGACATGTTTCGGCCGTTTGTTTTTTGATACTTTATCAGCTTTTGTCGCAATGACAAGAACAGGCAGTTCAAACTCTTTAAGATACTTGTACATCTGAATGTCCAGCGCACTCGGCGAGTGTCTCGAGTCGATAATCACCGCCACTCCGCGCAGGTTTTCTCTGGAGGAAAAGTACGTCTCCATCATTTTCCCCCATGCTGCCCGCTCCGATTTGGAAACTTTGGCATAGCCGTAGCCTGGTACATCCACAAACATCATCCTGCCCTCAAGGTCATAAAAATTCAGTGTCTGCGTTTTCCCCGGCTTATTTGACGTACGAGCCAGGTTTTTGCGTGTAACCAGTGTGTTAATAAATGATGATTTCCCGACGTTGGAGCGTCCCGCCAGAGCAATCTCGGGCAGACTATTCTTTGGATACTGATCCTGCCGGACAGCACTAATCAAGAGTTCCGCTTCATTTACTTTCATTTGCCTCCCCCAATGCATATGCCAATACTTCATCCAAATGTGAAACCACAATAAAGGTAAGACCTTTTCTTACACTCTCCGGTACATCTTCAATATCTTTTTTGTTTTCTTCCGGTATGATAATAGTCTCCAGCCCTGCACGGTGTGCGCTCATTGCTTTTTCTTTCAGACCGCCGATTGGCAGCACCCGTCCACGCAGGGTGATTTCCCCTGTCATACCTACTTCTTTTTTAACCGGCCTTTTTGTCAGCGCCGAAATCAGAGCCGTTGCCATTGTAATACCGGCAGAAGGCCCGTCTTTTGGAGTCGCCCCTGCGGGTACATGAATGTGGATATCGTATTTCTCGTGGAAATCCTCATCAATCTTCAACTCTTCAGAACGCGACCGGATGTAACTGAACGCAGCCTGGGCTGATTCTTTCATTACGTCTCCAAGTTTGCCTGTCAGAGTCAGCTCTCCTTTGCCCTGTGCCAGCGACACTTCAATGGATAGTGTGTTTCCTCCGGCTGTCGTATAGGCAAGACCTGTGGCTGCACCGACCTGATCGGTTTCCTCCGCTTTGCCGTATCTGTATTTCGGCTGTCCAAGCATATCTTCTATCGTGTTCACTGTAACGATGACTCGTTTACGCTCTCCGGAAATGATACGTTTCACTGCTTTCCGGCAGACGTTGGCAACTTCCCGTTCCAGACTCCGCACTCCTGCCTCTCTCGTATAATAACGGATAATTTTCAGAAGCGCGTCTTCCTTAAACTGAATTTTTCCTTTCGACAATCCATGCTCTGCCGTCTGCTTCGGAAGAAGATGATTTTTGGCAATTCCCAGCTTCTCCACTTCCGTATAGCCGGCAATCGAAATAAATTCCATCCTGTCAAGAAGCGGTTCGGGAATTGTTGACACGTTGTTGGCGGTTGTGATGAACATCACTTGGGATAAGTCATACGGCTCTTCAATGAAATGATCGCTGAACGAATTATTCTGCTCCGGGTCCAACACCTCGAGCATGGCCGCAGAAGGATCGCCGCGGAAATCGCTGGCCATTTTATCGATTTCATCGAGCAGAAAGACCGGGTTGGTCGAACCGGCTTTTTTCATGCCTTGAATAATTCTTCCCGGCATCGCTCCTACATAGGTGCGCCGGTGTCCGCGGATTTCCGCTTCATCCCGCACGCCGCCAAGCGACATCCGTACGAAATTCCGTTCGAGCGCGCGGGCGACAGAACGTGCAAGCGATGTCTTGCCGACCCCGGGCGGACCGGTGAGACATAGTATCGGCCCTTTCAGAGACTGCGTCATTTCCTGAACGGCCAGGTATTCAAGAACGCGCTCTTTCACCTGATCGAGACCGTGGTGATCTTCATCGAGAATACGCTGGGCATGGTTGATATCCAGGCGGTCTTCGGTTTCCTCCGTCCACGGAATGACAGTGAGCCATTCGATATAATTACGGATAACCGAACTTTCCGCCGAAGAAGAAGGCATCTTTTCGTAGCGGTCCATTTCTTTATAAGCTTTTTCTTTCACATTCTCCGGCATGCCGGCCTCTTCTATTTTTTGTTTCAGTTCCTCTACTTCCTCTGTCTTCCCATCTTTATCGCCGAGTTCTTTCTGAATAGCTTTCATCTGCTCCCGGAGATAGTACTCTTTCTGCGTCTTTTCCATGGATTTTTTTACGCGCTGCCCGATTTTCTTTTCAAGACCGAGCACCTCTTTTTCGTTATTGAGCGTTTCCAGGATTTTCATCAGGCGGTCATGTACCGGCACTGTTTCAAGAAGCTTCTGTTTCTCTGCGATTTTCAGGGGCAGATGGGAAGAAACGACATCCGCCAGCCTCGCCGGTTCTGCGATATCCTGTACGGACTGCAGTGTTTCATTGGATACCTTCTTGGAGATCGACACGTATTGCTCAAACTGCTCTATCACGTTGCGCATTAAAGCCAGTTCTTCAGAGTCATAGTCGTTTTCTTCGTTTTCAAGCCTTTTCATTTCCACTTCAAAATAGTCTTCCCGCTCTAAAAAGCGGCTGATTTCCGCTCGTGCCAGACCCTCTACGAGTACGCGGATTGTTCCATTTGGCAGCTTCAGCATCTGTTTCACTTTCGCATGTGTACCAATATGATACATATCCTGTTCACTCGGCTCATCAACGGATAAATCGATCTGGCTGGTCAGCATGATTTCGCTGTCATCAACCATTGCCTGTTCCAGAGCCTGCACCGATTTTTCACGGCCGACATCCAGATGCAGTACCATCGTCGGAAATACAAGAAGTCCCCGCAGCGGTAGCAGCGGAATCTTTCGGTTTTCTTGTTCCACCGGCAATACCTCCATTTTTTCAGTTCATTTCCATCACTGTAGATATGTAAAATAAGAAAAGCGCAAGCATCCTGGGAAGCCGCGGCAGGTTCCGGTCCGGGCGCACAGGGCAATCAGCTGCTCTGAACAGCTGAGAGATAAACCCCGACCTTGTAACGCTGCAATTTTTATATTTTCTGTCCCGCCGGAATTTCCGGAAAGAAAAAACATTCTCTTCTCTTTTAAAAAAAGACCCGCTTCTTTTCATCTTGCTTTGTCGCGGGTCTGTTTCTCTATAAAACAGCACAGCATCGTGCGCTTTTTCTTTTCTACTGCATGATGGTTTTATTCTATCCTATTTTTCATTCATTTGTCTAATTCCAGGTTCCTCGGTCTCATGGTAGGAAACCGAGGTGTCACCGGACGGTATAATGAACCCGGGAGTGGTTCCTTCCGCCTCTTCTTCGGGCAGTAGTGCTTTTTTCAGCAGTTCTTCCACCCTTGCCACGGGAATGACTGTACCTTCTTTCTGCTCGTGAAAGGAGGAACGGTCATTTTCCCGGGGAATAAACACAACCTTTGCCCCTGCCTTAAATGCTGCGTCAATTTTTTCCGGCACTCCCCCGACAGGTTTTATATCGCCCCGAACTCCAATCTCTCCGGTTACAGCTGTGAGCGGCATTACTTTTATCTGCTTTACCGCTGAGTAAACAGCAAGGAGAATAGCAGATCCTGCTGAGGGACCATCAACTGGAAGTCCGCCGGGAAAATTAACGTGAATATCATATTCTTTGACCGGCAGATGCATCGTCTGGAGCACCGTCACCACATTTTCCACTGAACTTTTAGCCAGGCTTTTCCGCCGGGTGGAATAAACAGGCGTTGCGTGATTTTCTTCTTCCATGATTCCGGTTACTGTGACATTACCCGGGTAGGTGCCTTTTTTGGCTGCTGATTCAATGTCAAGGATCATACCGGATCCAGCCGCCGTTACGGCAAGCCCGTTCACTTTTCCAACAAAGCGCTGATGCTGCATAGACCGGCCGGGTTTTGGCTCCAGCCGGCCTGCCTGAAGAACCCACTCTATATCATTTGGACCCAGGAGGGAGCGTTCGTCTTCCTTTGCCGCTCCTGCCGCAATTTGAACGATATGAACTGCTTCCCGGCCGTTACTTGCAAAGCGGGATATTAAATACAATGCTTCTTCCGTAAGCTGAACCCCGCTCTTTTCCCCGGCCTGAAATGCAATCTCCCGAACCTCAGAGTCATCCAGCGGCCGGAAGTATATTTCCATGCAGCGGGATCGTAACGCGGCAGGCAGCTCATGCGGCTGCCTTGTCGTGGCTCCCACAAGACGAAAGTCCGCAGGAAGTCCGTTGTTAAAGATATCATGGATGTACGTTGGAATCTGTGGATTGTTTTCACTGTAATACGCACTTTCCAGATACACTTTACGGTCTTCAAGTACTTTCAGCAGTTTATTCAGCTGTATGCTGTGCAGTTCACCTATTTCGTCGATAAATAACATACCGCCGTGGGCCTTTGTAACTGCCCCCTGCTTAGGCTGGGGTACCCCGGCCTGACCCATCGCACCTGCACCTTGATAAATCGGGTCATGCACCGAGCCAAGTAAAGGGTCGGCAATACCTCGTTCATCAAAACGGGAGGTTGCTCCGTCTATTTCCACAAACGCGGCATTTCTCTTAAACGGAGAAGCTGGATTACATTTAGCGGCTTCAAGTACGAGCCTGGCCGCTGCCGTTTTGCCAATGCCGGGCGGGCCGTACAATAGAACATGCTGCGGGTTCTCTCCACACAGCGCTGCTTTGAGCGCTTTGATCCCTTCTTCCTGTCCGATGATATCGGTCAATGCTGCAGGGCGGGCTTTTTCTGTCAGCGGCTGGGATAACGAAACAGAGCGCATCCTGCTGAGCTGTTCGATTTCTTTTTTAGAATCCTTTTGAATCGCTGTTTTACCTGCACGCTGCTGCCTGAGCAGATTCCAAAAATAAAGTCCCACAATGACCCCGAATATCATTTGAACAATAAGTATTCCCATCATCAGATTCATTTGTTTTAAGCCTCCTTGCCGTCTTCCCGGTTTTAGTATGCCGCTGTTCGCGATCGAACATGCAAAGCGGTGGTGATCTTTTCAGGAAGTGTGCGGCTTGGAGACTTTCCTATTTTTCCACGTGACGGAGGCCGATAAAAGTGAACGGTCCAGCCGAGCTTCGGCTGGACCGTTCTGCCTTAATTTCAGGCGCTTTCTCTAGGTGCTTTACTTTCCAGATAAACTTCTTTGCCATCATGTGTCTTGAGAACCGGTGATACGTCATCAGTTACGGCTTCTGCTGTGATGGTACAAACAGCGATATCTTCTTTATTCGGAAGATCATACATGATGTCAAGCATGATACCTTCAATAATGGAACGAAGACCACGGGCTCCGGTTTTCCGCTCGATAGCTTCGCGGGAAATTGCACGTAGAGCTTCATCTGTGAATTCCAGTTCCACGTCATCCATTTCGAGAAGCTTCTGGTACTGCTTCACAAGGGCATTTTTCGGCTGCGTGAGGATATCCACAAGCGCATCTTCGTCAAGTTCAGATAGACTCGAGATAACCGGAAGGCGTCCAATAAATTCCGGAATCAAACCATAGCGGAGAAGATCTTCCGGGAGAATACGGCTCATATATTCATCTTTATCCATGTCGGCTTTTTCCGATTCAGAACCGAAACCAATCACCTGTTTACCAAGGCGTTCCTGAACAATCTGATCTATCCCGTCGAATGCACCGCCGCAGATAAAGAGTACGTTCGATGTGTCAATCTGTATGAACTCCTGATGAGGATGTTTACGGCCGCCCTGTGGAGGAACGCTTGCCGTTGTCCCTTCAAGAATTTTCAGAAGGGCCTGCTGCACCCCTTCACCGGAAACGTCTCTTGTAATGGATGGGTTCTCCGATTTACGAGCTACTTTATCGATCTCATCAATATAAATAATCCCTTTTTCAGCTTTCTCCACATCATAATCGGCTGCCTGAAGAAGTTTCAGCAGAATATTTTCCACGTCTTCTCCAACATATCCGGCTTCAGTCAGCGATGTAGCATCCGCCATTGCAAACGGGACGTTCAGTATTCTTGCAAGCGTCTGTGCCATCAACGTTTTTCCGCTGCCGGTAGGTCCGATCATACAGATGTTACTTTTGGCAAGTTCTACATCACCCTGCTGTTTCGCCGATGCAGAGTTCACCCTTTTATAGTGGTTGTAGACCGCTACAGCCAGAGAACGTTTCGCTTTTTCCTGACCGATGACATAATCGTCAAGCGTCACATTGATCTCATTTGGTTTCGGAAGTTCTTCGAGTTCCACTTCCTCTTCTGTGCCAAGTTCTTCTTCTACAATTTCCGTACACAGCTCGATGCATTCATCGCATATATAAACGCCGGGTCCAGCGACTAATTTTCTCACCTGGTCCTGTGTCTTTCCACAGAAAGAACATTTCAGTTGTCCTTTCTCTTCGTTGAACTTAAACATTTTCTCACCCCTTACATGGATATTGTACACGAACTTTTCCGTTTCAGTACAATCATTTAAATGATTTCCATGTTATACCGAACATTTTCTTCGAGTACATAATGACCATAGTATATGATTATGATCTGCATTGTATCATACACACTGGTCCGACTTGAAACAATACGGCTGGAAAAACGAATATTCTGCCGCATCTTATGTAGAAACGCCTCTTATATCATAGACACTTTCCTCATATATATTCAACCATGAAGTACAGCATTCCTTCTTTTTTCACAAAAATAATGATGTACCAGACTTTTTTCTGACTGGACGGCCTCCGGTTTTTATTTTTGTGTTATGAAAAACCCTAAAAGCTTCATTCACGCTTTTAGGGTTTAACTTCCTTTATTCGTTCTCTTCTGCTTCGCTTTCATTTTCTTCGGACTTCGGTACGGTCTTGCTGTTTTCTACGAGAAAGTCAATCGCCTTCTGAATCTTGAGATCGTCTTTCAACGCATCCGTACCGCCCTGCATAGCGAGAAGCTGCCGGATTTCTTCTTTATCCCGCTGATACGTGCCGGCCATTTTGTCCAGTTCTTTTTCCACGTCATCGTCGTCAGCTTCGACGTTTTCCGCTTCTGCCACAGCTTCAAGAGTGAGGTTCATTTTCACCCGTTTTTCCGCTTCGCCTTTGAACTGTTCTTTCATGCCTTCTTCGTCCGTGCCTGCTACTTGATAATACATATCAAGAGACATGCCCTGTGACTGCAGGCGTTGGTCGAATTCCTGCATCATGCGGTCTGATTCTGAAGAAATCATCGCGTCCGGAATATCAGCAGAAGCATTTTCCGCCGCTTTTTCAACGACCGTATCACGTTCATGATGTTCTTTTTCATGCTCTTTATCATGCTTCAGCTTGTCTTCCTGCTTTTTCTTCAGCTCATCAAATGTCTCGACGTCTTCATCCACATCTTTAGCGAATTCGTCATCCATCTCAGGAAGTTCTTTGCGTTTAATATCATGAAGCTTCACGGAAAACACAGCTTCTTTTCCGGAGAGTTCCTCTGAATGATACTCTTCTGGGAAGGTGATCGTGATATCTCTTTCTTCACCGGGAGTCATGCCGGTAATCTGTTCTTCAAACCCGGGAATAAACTGACCGGATCCGATTTCGAGCGAATAATTCTCCGCTTCGCCGCCTTCAAACGCTTCACCGTCTACATACCCTTTGAAGTCCATGACAACGGTATCTCCGTCCTGCACTTCACCGTCCTCAACAACAACAAGCTCTGCCTGCTGTTCCTTGAGTTTGTCGAGTTCTGCCTGTACGTCTTCTTCCGAAACGGACGTGTCGAATTCTTCCACTTCCAGCTCTTTATACTGACCCAGCTCTACTTCCGGTTTTACGGTAACAGTTGCTTTGAAGACGAGATTTTTTCCTCTTTCAATTTCTTCAATATCAATATCCGGCTGATCGACCGGTTCAATCTGCGTTTCCTGGACGGCTTCGGAATAAGCATCCGGCAGTACAATGTCCACCGCATCCTGGTAAAGAGATTCTACACCGAAACGCTGTTCAAACAGCTTGCGCGGCACTTTCCCTTTACGGAAACCAGGAATATCCACCTGTTTTCTTACTTTTTGGAACGCCTGATCGAGTGCTTCTTCAAATTTTTCCGAATCGACTTCGATTGTCAGGACGCCCTGGTTCCCTTCTTGTTTTTCCCAATTGGCATTCTCAGCGCTCATTTATCTTTCCCTCCAAGTTTCATAGGTTATCTCCGTATTCACAACCTCCTTATTATAACATATCAAATATTCATTTCAATGAAAAAACGGCATAAGGAAGCCTGTTCGAATACGGATTTCTGTTTATAAAGGACTACTCGGCTCTCACCGGAATAAAGCTGCCTTTATATATGTGATATTCCGGTTTTTAATGTATCATATTCTTCTTTCACTTCACAAAAAGTTTCGCTGGAAATATTGTAACGGGACGCTGTATCCTCCGCTTTGACGGAGTATCCGATCCGTCCTGCAGCTTCTGCATGAACCACCGCGGCCAGTCCGGCTGTCAGCAGCGGCGGTGGAAAAGGATAATAAAACAGCAGCAGTTCCTTCAGCAGTTCCATACTATGTTCAAGCAGGACCGGTTCCTCGTGACCCAGCACTTCATGAAGAATGCTGCTTGCTTTTATGTACACAGAGCTCTCTTCCAGGGAAGGGAGAGAAGCAGGAATAAACGTGCCCGTGCGCTCAAGTTTCGTAATATCGACTTCCCGGTCCATATGAAAATCCTTCAGTAAAAACAAAAGCATGCTTTTTAAAAGAGGAGATATTTCCGGATCGGTGAGGAGTACCTTCACGGACGGTACCACGGAAGTAAAGGGATATTCTTTCATTTCCTGAAGAATGGATAATTTATATTCCGAACCACCTGACTTCAGTTCGCGGTTCCAGTCGCGGTCCGGGGGTGCTTCTTCCACGTCAGACTCCACCGTTGTTTCTGCCATGGTGCGTGACAACTCAAGCAGTTCAAACAGCTGCTCTGCCATCTTTACTGGAAAACGATGTTCTTCCTGAACACCTTCAAGGATTGTTATCACTTTTTGATATTCACCTGCCTGCGCAAGCAGCGATACATACACCTGGAGCACCTCGAAATAGTTGTGATTGTTCCCCTCCATCAACTGCTCTGCCAGTTTGATTCCTTCTGTTAGTCTCCCGGTTTCTGCAAGTCCGAGAAGAAGACCATACGACGCCTCTTCGTGAAAAGAGTCATGCTGCAGGGCTTCGGAAAAGAAACTGACTGCTTTCTCTTTGTTTCCTTTTTTCAGTTCTTCCAGTCCGTTTGTCGATAATCGGTCCGCCGAGCCTGGAAAAGAAATAATATTGTGCTCCGGTTCCTTTTTTTCTTTCATGGTGCACTCCCCCTTTCCTGTCCGTGATGGTCATGGAAAAATAAGGCAGCCTTTACGCAGGCTGCCTTTCTGTTTTATCCCGGTACTTAGCATATACGAATATTTTCGTTAATGAAAGAGTTCTGTTTATACGTTCATGCTTTTCTCAAACTTATCGATCTTATCTTCATATTGCAGTGTAATGCTAATCTCATCCCAACCGTTAACGAGCATTTCTTTATAGTAATTATCGATTTCAAACGTTTCTTCAAAACCTTGTTCATCGGTGATTTTTTGGTTTGGAAGATCGACCATCACGTCATATTTTTGATTCTTCCCTTTTTCCATCAATCGATACACTTTTTCTTCTTCCAGACGTATCGGCAGAATACCGTTTTTGAAGCAGTTACTGTAGAAAATGTCAGCAAAACTGGGTGCAATGATAACCCGGAATCCATAATCCTGAAGTGCCCATGGAGCGTGTTCCCGGGAAGATCCGCTTCCGAAGTTATGATCGGCAATCAGAACAGTCGCTCCTTCAGCGTGAGGCTGGTTCAGCTCAAATTCCGGGTTGTCGCTGCCGTCTTCCAGAAACCTCCAGTCAAAAAACAAAAACTGTCCGAAGCCGGTGCGCTCAACACGTTTTAAAAACTGTTTTGGAATAATCTGGTCCGTATCCACATTGACACGTGGTAAAACCGCCGTATTCCCAGTGTGTATCACGAGTGGTTCCATTTTCGTTCCCCCATTTCTTCATAGATTATTAGTTCGTTACTGCTTCATCCAGATACCGGATATCAACAAACCGTCCGGCAATAGCGGCAGCTGCTGCCATAGCCGGGCTGACAAGATGTGTTCTTGCGCCTTTACCCTGGCGTCCTTCAAAGTTACGGTTGGAGGTAGACGCGCAGCGCTCCCCTTCCGGAACAAAGTCAGGATTCATACTCAGACACATGCTGCAGCCGGACTGTCTCCAGTCAAAACCGGCATCTTTAAAGATTTTATCCAGCCCTTCTTCTTCCGCCTGCATTTTTACCTGCTGCGATCCAGGAACAACCATAGCGCGCACACCATCTGCCACGGTCCGGCCTTCTGCGATTTTGGCAGCAGCGCGGAGGTCGCTGATACGGGCATTCGTACAGGAACCAAGAAATACATGCTGGATGTGGATGTCTGTCATCTTCGTGCCCGGTTCCAGATCCATATACTCAAGGGACTGCTCAATGGCTTTGCGTTCTGCGCCCGTCTGCGCGTCTTCCGGCGAAGGAACGGTGCCATGAATCCCGACACCTTGAGACGGGTTTGTTCCCCATGTCACCATCGGTTGAATCTCTTCACTGTCAATTTCCACAACAGCGTCGTATTCCGCGCCTTCGTCAGTGGCAAGCGCCTGCCATTCTTCCACTTTTTCGTTGAACGCTTCGCCTTCAGGAACGTGTCTGCGTCCTTCCAGATAATCAAACGTTACCTGGTCCGGACTGATTAAGCCGGCTCTTGCACCTGCTTCAATGGACATGTTACAGATGGTCATGCGTTCTTCCATCGTTAAACCACGGATGGCTTCCCCGGTGTATTCCAGTACGTGCCCTGTACCAAAATCCACCCCGTGTTTAGCGATGACAGCAAGAATAATATCCTTCGCCGTTGCTCCCGGATTCAAACGTCCGTTGACGCGTACTTCCATTGTTTTAGGTGGTGACTGCCACAGCGTCTGGGTGGCAAGCGTGTGTTCCACTTCACTTGTTCCGATACCAAAAGCAAGCGCACCGAACGCGCCGTGAGTAGACGTATGGCTGTCGCCGCAGACAATAATTTTACCCGGCTGGGTAAGGCCCAGTTCAGGCCCGATAATATGCACAATACCATTATTCGGGCTGTTTAAATCCGCAATTTCCACTCCGAATTCATTACAGTTATTTGTCAGGGTTTCCATCTGCTTTTTGGATACAGCATCGGTGATGGAAGATCTGTTTTCCGTCGGTACGTTGTGGTCCATTGTCGCAAACGTCAAATCCGGGCGGCGGACTTTCCGTCCTGAAAGACGCAGCCCTTCAAATGCCTGTGGAGATGTCACTTCGTGTACCATCTGCAGGTCAACATACATCAAATCCGGTTTTCCTTCTTCTGAGTGTACTTTATGCTCCTCCCAGATTTTTTCAATTATTGTTTTTGGTTTCATTCCGCTTCCCTCACTTTACCTCCCCCGGTTTTCCCGGTTATTTTTTCATTACTTCAATTACTTTATTTGTCATTTCATCTGTAGACAGCGCGGTTTCGCCTTCTTTCGCAATATCGCCTGTACGATGGCCTGCACTCAGCACGTCAGAGACTGCCTGATCCAGAGCGTCAGCTTCTTCGGTCATTTTAAATGAATACTTCAGCATCATGGCCGCCGAGGAAATCATGGCGAGCGGATTGGCTTTGTTCTGTCCTTCAATATCAGGAGCAGAACCGTGAACCGGTTCATAAAGCCCAGGCGGCTGTTCCCCGATACTTGCTGAGGGCAGCATGCCGAGCGAGCCGGTAAGCATCGAAGCGGCATCGCTTAAAATATCACCAAACATATTACCGGTTACCATCACATCAAACTGTTTAGGCTCACGGATAATCTGCATGGCGGCATTATCGACCAGCATGTGCTCGACTTCCACATCCGGATAGTCTCCTTTTATTTCTTCGACCGTTTCACGCCAGAGCCGGCTCGATTCCAGCACATTTGCTTTATCGACCGACGTTAGTTTATTGCGTCGGAGCTGTGCCATTTCAAAACCCTGGCGGACAATTCTCGCAATCTCGGATTTTTTATAAATCATCGTATCAAGCGCTGCTTCTTCTCCGTCCACCTGTCTGCGTTCCTGCGGGCTGCCGAAATATATACCACCGGTCAGTTCCCTTAAAATCATGAGGTCTACATTATCAACCACTTCTTTTTTCAGACTGGAAGCGTCCGTCAGACTTTCATGACCGGTCACGGGGCGAAGATTTGCAAAAAGCTGAAGTGCTTTGCGGATACCGAGAAGTCCCTGTTCGGGACGCAATCCGGAAGAGTGGTTCTCCCATTTCGGACCACCTACCGCTCCAAGCAGGACGCCGTCACTGCTTTTACATGTGTCAACTGTTTCCTGTGGAAGTGGGTTTTCATGTTTGTCGATAGCTGTTCCACCGATATCGGCATACTTATATTCAAATTCATGACCGTAAAGCGCTGCGACTTTATCCAGTACAGTGGTGGTAGCTTTTACAACTTCCAGGCCGATTCCATCTCCCGGAAGAACGGTAATTGTTTTCTTCATCGTCTTCTCTCCCTTACAGCTTTCGTTGCCGGCCGGTGTCACACATTTACTTTTTCGGCCTGAAGATCACGTCCGTCCTGATAGTTGAGGGCACGGTTGATTGCATTGATATAAGCCCGGGCGGAAGCTTCCAGAACATCATTTGCAGTGCCGCGCCCGGAAACTTCCTCTCCTTCATAATCCATCAGTACATAAACTTCAGCAAGAGCATCACGTCCACCGGTAATGGATTGAATGCGGTAATCTTTCAAATCCGCATGTCCTCCGATCATTCGTTCAATGGTTTGGTATACAGCTTCCACACTGCCGGATCCTGTTGCTGCATCCTGAATCGTTTCACCATCCGGATTTTTCAGCGTTACAGTCGCCGTTGGAATGTTGGTGGTGCCGTAATTCACCTGCAGTGTCTGCACCTCGTAGTAGCTGACGGATTCTCCGGCTTTTTCTTCTGACATCAGTGCCATAATATCTTCATCCGTTATTTCACTTTTCTTGTCTGCCAGTGATTTAAATTCTTTAAACACTTTTTTGAGTTCTTCTTCCGATGCCTGATAACCGAGTGATTCGATTTTATTCTTGAACGCATGCAGACCGGACAATTTGCCGAGCACCATTCGGTTGGCATTCACTCCGACAAGGTCAGGTGTGATGATTTCATAGGTGGAACTGTTTTTCAGCACACCATCTTGATGAATGCCGGATTCATGAGCAAATGCGTTGTCCCCGACGACCGCTTTATTACTGGGAACCATCATACCAGACAGTTTACTGATCATGGTGCTGGTCCGTTTGATTTCATTCAGAGTCAGACCGGTTTCGGCCTTGTAGTAGTCATTGCGGATCTTCAGTGCTACAGCAATTTCCTCGAGTGAAGCATTGCCGGCACGTTCCCCGATGCCGTTGATGGTTCCCTCCACCTGTCCGGCTCCGGCTTCCAGTGCAGCCAGGGAATTAGCTGTTGCCATACCGAGGTCATCGTGGCAGTGCGTGGACAATATCGCTTTATCCGAGTTAGGAACATTTTCCTTGATATAGCGGAAAAGGCGGCGGATTTCATCCTGGGTGACATACCCGACGGTGTCCGGCAGGTTAATCACTTCAGCACCGGCATCAATAACTTTTTCAATGATCTTTACGAGAAAGTCAAGATCGGAGCGGCAGGCATCTTCTGCAGACCACTGCACATGCGGGAATTTCTTCTTTGCATGTTTCACCGCTTCCACAGAATTTTCTATTACCTGTTCCGGTGTCATACGAAGTTTATGCTCCATATGAATCGGTGACGTGCCGATAAAGATGTGCAGTCTCGGCTCTTCGCCGCCTTTCAACGCTTCCCAGGCTGTATCGATATCTTTTGTCACGGTGCGGGAAAGACCTGTGACAGAACTTCCCTTTACCGTATCAGCGATATTTTTCACCGATTCAAACGAACCGTTGGATGAGGCCGGGAACCCGGCCTCGATAATATCGACACCGAGGCGTTCCAGCTGGGAGGCAATCTGCATCTTTTCATCAAAATTAAAATTCACACCCGGGGCCTGTTCTCCGTCACGAAGCGTTGTATCAAAAACATTGACCTTCCGCACTTGCCACCACTCCTTTCTATTTTTTGCCGACAAACGGCATCATTTCACGCAGTTCACGGCCGACTTCTTCAATTTGATGTCTGTTTTCCCGCGCATTGGTTGCATTAAATTCCGGGCGATTGGCTTGATTTTCGAGAATCCAGCCTTTTGCAAAGCGGCCGGTTTGGATGTCGGAGAGTATATTACGCATGGTTTGTCTTGTTTCATCCG
Source organism: Salibacterium qingdaonense (assembly GCF_900114715.1). GTDB lineage: Bacteria > Bacillota > Bacilli > Bacillales > Marinococcaceae > Salibacterium > Salibacterium qingdaonense. Next base: position 4,717 of record NZ_FOTY01000013.1, on the reverse strand, counting down.
TAATGATGCGCGGCCCTGCCTGGAAATCTCCCCACTGAGCTGTGTCTGAAATGGAGTAGCGCATGCCTTCCAGGCCGCCTTCATACATGAGATCCACAATTAGTTTCATTTCGTGGAGACACTCAAAGTAGGCGACCTCCGGCTGATAACCTGCTTCCACTAACGTTTCAAATCCGGCTTTAACAAGGGCGGACGTACCTCCGCATAAAACAGCCTGCTCTCCAAACAAGTCGGTTTCTGTTTCTTCCTGGAACGTTGTTTCCATAATTCCGGCACGTCCTGCTCCAATCTGCTTGGCATAGGCGAGAGCGATGTCTTTTGCCTGGCCGGTGGCATCCTGATATACCGCGATAAGGGAAGGAACGCCTGCACCATCTTCAAATACACGGCGGACGATGTGTCCCGGTCCTTTCGGTGCGATCATGAACACGTCAATATCTTCCGGAGGAACAATCTGGCTGAAGTGAATGTTAAAACCGTGCGCAAACGCGATGGCTTTCCCAGAGTTGAGCTCAGGTTTGATTTCATTTTCGTAGGTGGCCGTCTGATGCTCATCCGGAAGCAGAATCATAATGACATCAGCCTTGCGGGCTGCTTCATTAACAGTATATACTTCAAAACCGTCTTCTTCTGCTTTTGTCCAGGACTTGCCTTTACGAAGTCCAATAATAACGTGAACGCCGCTTTCCCTCATGTTTTTTGCGTGGGCATGACCCTGGGAGCCGTATCCGACTACCGCTACCGTTTTGTCCTGCAGAATTCCCTCGTTAATATCTCCGTTATAAAGTGCTTTAGCCATAATCAAATCTCTCCTTTTTCTGTAGTAAAATTGTAGATTAATTTAAGATAGAATGTTTCGGCGTTTCAAAATCACTTTTTACCGCTCCGCGTTTGAAAGCGGTGATGCCGGTACGGGCCAGTTCTTTAATTCCATATGGTTTCAAAAGGTCTATTAAGGCTTCCACTTTCTGCTGATCTCCTGTTACCTGGAGTGTAATGCTCTCACGGCCCACATCCACCACAGTTGCCCGAAACGGCTCGGCAAGTGCTGATATTTCTCCTCGATGCTGCGGAGCGGCGACAACTTTTATAAGCGCCAGCTCTCTTGCAATAATCGAATCATCGGTAATATCCCGCACTTTGAGTACATCCACCTGTTTGTTGAGCTGTTTGATCACCTGGTCAAGTCCACGCTCGTTATCAACGTTTACCACAAACGTCATGCGCGAAATTTCAGGATTTTCCGTCATGCCGACGGTGATGCTTTCAATATTGAACTGCCTCCGGGCAAACAGCCCTGTGATCCGGTTCATTACGCCTGAATTGTTATTTACTGTTGCAATGATGGTTCGTTTCACGGTTTAATCCCCTCCATTTCATGATGGCCTTTTCCGGGCGCGATCATCGGATAGACATTTTCTTCTTTTTCCACCCGGCAGTCCATCAGCACCGGGCCGGAATGGGCAAGCGCTTCACGCAGCACCTCCTGCATGTCACCCGGGTTCTCTATTTTCCAGCCTTTGATGTTATAGGCTTCCGCCATCTTTACAAAGTCCGGCTGAATCGGGAAAACAGAGTTCGAATAGCGTTGTTCATAGAATAATTCCTGCCACTGGCGGACCATGCCGAGGGAAGCATTGTTCACGAGAATGATTTTTACCGGCAGGTTCAATTCCTGCAGAATGGACATTTCCTGTGCCGTCATCTGGAATCCGGCATCGCCAAGCACGGCTACAACCTGCCGGTCCGGTGCGGCAAACTGAGCACCGATAGCTGCGGGAAAGCCAAAACCCATGGTACCCAGCCCGCCGGAAGTTACCCAGCAGTCGGGCCGGTCAAATTTATAGTACTGGGCAGCCCACATCTGATGCTGTCCGACGTCTGTCGTGACAACAGCCTCTCCTTTTGTTTCTTCATAAATCATTTCCATGAGATGCTGTGGCTTAAGAAAATCTTTCTCTTCGTGATACCAGAGCGGGTATTCTTCCTGCCATGCCTGGAGCTGTTGTTTCCATTCCGAAAATTCACCGGGGGTGCCGTTATATTCATTGAGCATCCGCAGTGCTTCTTTTGCATCCCCTACTACAGGAATCTGTGTTTCGATGTTTTTGCCGATTTCGGCCGGATCGATATCAATATGGGCGACCTTGGCATTCGGCGCGAAGTGCTTAAGTGCCCCCGTCACCCTGTCATCAAAGCGTGCACCGATACTGATTAAAAGATCGGATTCATGCAAAGCCATGTTTGCGGTGTAGGTACCGTGCATGCCGACCATACCAAGAGACAGTTCGTGGGTTCCCGGGAAAGCACCGAGACCAAGCAGTGTGCTGGCAACAGGGAGCTGCTGTTTCGTTATATAGTCATAGAGTTCATCTGACCCGTGTGCATGAAGCACACCGGCGCCGGTCAGAACAACCGGTCTATCTGCTTCACTTACCGCATCGGCAAGCTTCTTGATTTGAAGCTTGTTGGGAATGACAGTCGGTTGATATCCAGGAAGTTCTACCGGTTGATTGTAGTTGAAAAAACCGGAAGCTGCCGCAATATCTTTTGGCAGATCGATTAACACAGGACCAGGCCGGCCGGTAGAAGCAATGTGAAAGGCTTCCTTAATCATACGCGGAAGGTCCTCTACTTCCCGTGCCTGAAAATTGTGTTTCGTAATCGGCATCGTCACTCCGATAACGTCCGCCTCCTGAAAAGCGTCCGTGCCGATTGCATTGGTTGCCACCTGGCCGGTAATAACAACGAGAGGAAGCGAGTCAATCATGGCATCGGCTATGCCTGTGACAACGTTGGTTGCCCCGGGACCTGAGGTGACGACACAGACTCCGGGGTTTCCGGAAACTCTGGCATACCCTTCCGCTGCATGTACCGCCCCCTGCTCATGACGGGCAAGCACATGATGCATTCCTGTTCTGTAAATCTCATCGTACGTGGTTAAATTGGCACCGCCCGGATAGCCGAAGATGACATCGACATTCTCACGGGCAAGCGCCTGAATAAGCATGCTCGCTCCCGTCATTTCCTGGTTTTCATCTTTGAGCTCACGGCCCTGCATTTCTTCTGTCTCTGGTCCCATCTCTGCTTCCTCCTTATACCTGGTTTTGTTTAGTCCTTAAAACATTTGAAATAAAAAAGTCTTTCCGCCCTTCAACTGGAATGACTCCAGTTAAAGGGGCGAAAAGACTTCTTTCCACGGTACCACCCTTTTTTGCGGTTAAAACCGCCTTGGCGGCAGAACGACTGCCATGTTCTGCCTGTTATGATAACGGGTGAAGTGTACGTTGCTGCACCCGGCCTGTATTACCGGCATTAAAGCTTTCACACAGGCACTCAGAGGGGAGTTCATCTACAGCGGCAGTTCCGTTTCTCAGCTTCCACGGATCTCTGTAAAGGCCGGACTGTAGACTAATGGTCCTCTTCAGCGTATTCCATCATTTAGTTGTTATCGTATATGCAGCAGGGATTGTCCCCGGGCTGTTTCAGCTTATTTCCATTTCTGAACGGGACGCTTCAATCTTCACGCCGTCCTTTTCCACTTTCCCACGGAATGCTTCCAGAATCCGTTGTGTTTCAGGACCCGGCTTCCCGTCGCCGATAATGCGGCCGTCCACCTTAATGACAGCAATGACTTCAGCAGCTGTTCCGGTAAGAAATACTTCATCGGCCGTGTATACATCGTGCCGTGTGAAAGGTTCCTCTCTTAAATCATAACCCATTTCACCGGCAAGTTCAACAATGGCCTGGCGGGTTATTCCTTCAAGAGCTCCCACGTAGCCGGGAGGGGTATACAGCACTCCTTCACGCAGAATAAAAATGTTGTCTGCGGAGCCTTCCGCTACATATCCTTCATTATTCAGCATCAACGCTTCGTTCACACCGGCTAGACCAGCTTCAATCTTCACAAGAATATTATTTAGATAATTCAACGATTTTACTTTAGGGCTCAATACATCCGGGCGGTTTCTTCTTGTTGCAACGGTGACGATATCCAGACCCTTTTCATAAAACTCTTTCGGGTAAATAGCGAGTTTTTCCGCAATGACGACAAGCTGCGGGCGCGCACACGATGCCGGATCCAGTCCAAGGTTCCCGACGCCGCGTGAAACGACAAGACGGATATAGGCATCGCGAAGATCGTTCTTTTTCAGCGTCTCCACAATAATGTCTGTAAGGTCCTGTTTCGTGTACGGAATGTCAAGCATTATCGACTTTGCGGAATTATAAAGGCGGACAAGGTGTTCATCAAGTTTGTAGACATTGCCGTTATAGACACGGATACCTTCAAACACACCGTCACCATAGAGAAAACCATGATCAAAAACGGAAATTTTCGCATTTTCTTTTTCAACAAATTCTCCGTCCAGATAAATCCATTGTTCCCCCATGCCCGATCACCTCTGATGTTTCTTCAATATTAAACGGTAACGTAAATGCATGGTTATTCTGAAAATTATCCGTGTCAATTACGTGTTTGACATTTATAATACGCCGGTTAAAGCTTTCGGTCAATCCCTTTTTTAAAATTATTAGACGATTCAAAAAGAGACATTGTATTTGAATGCGGTTACACTATCTATTTGTCAAGCTTTTTGGAGGATTATCTCTCTTACATAAATTTTGCTTGATTGTAAAATTAAATGCAACAGCTAAAGGCATAGTTAAAGGTATAGCTAAAGCCATCGTTATTCCGTTATGATGAAGTTGACCAAAA
>NZ_FOTY01000041.1 GCF_900114715.1 Salibacterium qingdaonense | reverse complement strand
TGAACGTTCGATGAAACCTTTTGTGATCGGCCGCAAAAATTGGCTTTTTTCCCAAACACCCCGCGGCGCTCAAGCGAGCGCCATCATTTACAGCATTATCGAAACGGCGAAAGAAAATCATCTCCATCCGTTTCCCTATCTAACCTATTTATTTGAGACGCTGCCCCAGCAGCAGGAAGATGCTTCCTTGGATGAATGGCTTCCCTGGTCTACGCAGCTTCCAGAACGCTGCCGCATTCCTGTCCAATCATAGCCCTGTTTTATAAACGACAAATCCCCATCCTTTTATCAAGGTGGGGATTATTTGACGCTTACGTTTACTATGAGTCTGGGACAAAACCTGTATCAGATGAAGAATGCCGAACGATTTTTTTAATCGTTCGGCATTCTTCATTTTGGAGAGGCACCGCTGCGCCAACATACTTCGCTTTTACTCCAGAGCACAAGGGCGGCATCGGTTCGCCGGGGCTCACCGTGTCTTCATTGCACTCCGGAGTACAAGGGCGACATCGGTTCGCTGGGGCTCACCGTGTCTTCATTGCACCCGGTCGTTTCAGGACCCGTTGGCCGGCATCGAAACAACACCTGAACGGATCCGGCCGTACGGACGCAGAAAATGCAGGCGTTTGTTTGCTGTGTTCAGGTTGGGGGAACGGACATTCGTTGCAAAGGGGTTCTAAGGCACTTTAGGGGGAAAAGGACCCTCTAAAACGTCGTTGGGCACATCGCCGAAGGCATTTTATAGTACCCGGCGCGTCCCTAAACGTCACTATGAATGATTCCGAAGGCACTTTAGATAGTCCCGCGCCCCGGTAAACGTCATTAGGAACGAATCGAGACGGCATGCAGCGGAAAAATGAACGGGTCGGACGCAGCAAAGAGCCCGCGTCATGGCAGGAAAAGGGAGAGAAATAGTCCCGAAGGCACTTTAGGGGGAAAAGGACCCCCTAAAACGTCGTTGGGCATAACGCCTGAGGCACTTTATAGTACCCGGCGCGTCCATAAACGTCACTATGAATGATTCCGAAGGCACTTTAGAGGGTTTGGTACCCCGGTAAACGTCATTAGCCTGTGGAAGTATGTCACGTGCGGGCGCTGACCTGATCGCACACCCTGCGGGGACCCGCGACTCGTGCTGTTTGGAGCAGGAGTCAAAGCATGTTGGCTCCGCTGCTGTACGATGGTTGAACAACGCCGCCGGACATTCGTGTTTTTCCTCCGCCTATTTTATTTTTGTCACAGACTCAATTCACCCCGCAAAAAGTCCATAACCCCACGCCTGTTTATTTACCATATAAAGGAATGGGAAAGGGTTCTATGAGGAGGGTGCATCTGTGATCAAAGCATGTATCCCCCCTTCTTTTTCGTTGGGCGGAGCCGTCTGCCCGACTCCAGCGGGAGAAGCGTCAGCCGAAGATCACCGGAGGCTCATACGAGGTGAGTCAGATCGGCGTTGGCACAGGACGTGCCGGACTTAGCCGATCTTCCTTCCGGTATGTAGCTGAGGCGACGCCCGCGGAAAGCGGGCAGGAAAGGCGGAGTCCAACGAAACGCTTCCTATATTTGGATAATCAACAGCCGTGCCATAACCCTTCCAATACTGCGTATGATAGGAAAAAAGGGGGATATCATCTTTTTGCATGGCACGCTGCCGCGAACCCTCAAACGACTTTCCTGAAATGCTGCATGCCATTCGGGCTGCCGGTACTAATATAAATTTAAAGAAGACCTGAAGTGGTCGGTGGATTGAACCAATGGGCTGTGTTTCCCAAGGGGTCCGGAGAGAAATGGTTGATAGCGTGTTTCTATTGACCAATCCTGAGGGGAAGCAAGACAGAACTAGCTGTAAGCTGTCATTTATCGACCAACCGCTTCTCCCGGAAGTCGATGGATTATGAAGATTATGAGAAGGGTGTTATGGGAAACTGTTGGATATGGTATGATTTTTAAAACGTGATTGTATGCGGTTTGTATGTTACATGAACAGGAGGCGTTTTATGGATGCATTTATTACACAGGAATCTTACGTAATTATGGCCAGGATTTTATCTGCTGCAGCTCTGGCTGGTCTTATTGGCGCAGAACGCGAGTATAAAAAGCACCCGGCTGGATTTCGAACACACCTGCTTGTTGGCACAGGAGCCTGTCTGGCAATGGTTATGGCGTTGTTTGGGTTCCAGCCCTACCTCGAAGAAAATCCTGATATCTCTGCATATGACCCGTCTCGTCTGGCTTCCTATGTCATAAGCGGCGTTGGATTTTTAGGGGCAGGGACAATCATTGTTCAGGGAGTCTCAGTGAAAGGATTGACCACGGCAGCATCTATTTGGGTTGTGGCTGCTATAGGGTTGGCAGCAGGAGCTGGTATGTATTTCGCTGCACTTTTAACAACCATCATTGTTTTGTTGAGTCTGTTGTTTCTCCACAATATCGAGAGGCTGTTTCAGGATACACCAACCCGTAAAAAGGTAGAGGTAACATTAAAGAGCCTTGATACCTCTCTCTCTGAAATTATGAAAGTATTTGAAGAACAGAATATTACGGTGAAAAATATAGCAGGAAGCACGGAAGAGAATGTATCTTTTACTTTTGACATTGAAAGCCTGCCGGATACAAATCAGGCTCACCTCTATGACCAGTTAATCAGAATAAAAGGGGTGCAGAAAGTGGAAATGGTTATGTAGTGGGGCAGAGCTTGATTTTTTTGTTTTTTTGTATTATGATGAAAGTCAAAGATAGTCAAAGTCAGTAGTTCTAAAATAGATATGGAAAGGGAAGGAGGCTGGCCCTTTTGCGTAACATTTCTGATGGTATTGAAAAATATTTAAAGCAGATTCTTACTCAAAGTGAGAAGGATTTAATTGAGATAAAGCGAAGTGAATTGGCAAAGCGTTTTGAATGTGTACCGTCACAGATTAATTATGTAATAAGCACCAGATTCACAAATGAAAAAGGATATATTGTGGAAAGCAAAAGGGGCGGTGGTGGGTACATTCGTATTACAAAAGTAAAGGTGGACGATCACGCCGAACTGATTAATCAACTGTTGATGCTGATTGATGGAGGGATTGATCAGGTAACAGCAGAAAGTATTATTATGCGCCTGTATGAAGAGAATGCTGTATCCAGGCGGGAGGCAAATGTGATGGCATCCGCTCTGGACCGGAATATTCTATCGTTGAAATACGCAGAAGAACGGGATTGGCTTCGCGCGAAAATGTTGAAGGCCATGCTGCAGAGTCTGCGGTATCAATAGAATGGACGGGGAGGGAGGACGTAGAAAGTGCTTTGTCAAGAATGTCAGACACGCCAGGCTGCTCTGCATTTCACTAAAATCATAAACGGAAAAAAAGCAGAGATGCACTTGTGCGATAAATGTGCCCGGAATAAAGGAGAACAGATTCCGGGGTCGAACAGTTATTCTATTCATGAATTATTGTCCGGTCTGTTGAATGTTGAGCATATATCTGGAAACAATGGATTTAAACCGCAGGAAACAGAGGAACCAAGGCAGCCTGTTTGTGATAGGTGTGGTTTAACATATGAACGTTTTGCCAAAACTGGCAGGTTTGGATGTGCCCGGTGTTATCAGGCGTTTGAAACAAAACTGGATTCGATATTAAAACGTGCACATAGTGGAAACCACCGCCATACCGGAAAAATTCCAAAACGAACAGGTGGAAATATGAAGGTGCAGCGCGAAATGGAAGAGCTCCGCGAAGATCTGCGCACAAGCATAGAACAAGAAGAGTTTGAAGAAGCGGCGAGGCTGCGCGACCATATCCGGGAATTGGAAAGAAAAATGCAGAGCGGGGAGGAGGATGCCTGATGTCACTGCAGCGTTTTATTTCCGAAGCGATCAGCCCGTGGATGAAAAGTGGACCGGGGCCGGACAGTGATATTGTATTAAGCACAAGAATCCGTCTTGCCCGTAATATGGAACAATATCCTTTCCCTGTTTTTGCTCCTCCGGAAATGGCTGAAGCGGTACTTAATGATACAGCCGCGGAGTTTTCATCGATTCGGCTGCAGACCGGAAGTTCTCTGGAACGCCTGAACATGGACGATTTGAATTCCAATGAAAAAAGGGTGCTGGTGGAAAAGCATTTAATCAGTCCGTATCTGGCGGAGCGCTCTCAATCCGGTGCTGTCATGCTCAGTCCGGATGAGTCGGTAAGCATTATGTTGAATGAAGAAGATCATATACGGATGCAGACGCTTTTCCGTGGTTTTCAACTGAGTGAGGGACTTGATTTTTCCAATAAGCTGGATGACTGGACCGAAGAAAAGATAACATATGCCTTTGATGAAAAGCGGGGGTACTTAACAAGCTGCCCGACCAATGTCGGCACCGGCATGAGAGCGTCTGTCATGATGCATCTGCCCGCTCTGGTCATGACGCGGCAGCTGAATCGAATTTTACCTGCCATTCACCAGTTAGGGCTTGTCGTTCGCGGAATTTACGGTGAAGGGAGCGAAGCCCAGGGAAATCTTTTTCAGATATCCAATCAAATGACGCTTGGAAAGCCGGAGGAAGATATTGTCGAAGATTTGAAAGGCGTTGTAACGCAGATTATCCGGCAGGAACGAATGGCAAGAGATGCATTGATGCGTTCATCCAGGACGTACATGGAAGATAAAGTGTTCCGCTCCTTTGGGATCTTGAAAAACAGCCGGATCATGGAATCCAAAGAAGCAACGGAAAGACTGTCAGATGTACGTCTTGGTATTGATCTTGATTTAATCAAGGGAATTTCGGGTAATATCCTGAATGAGTTAATGATTTTAACGCAGCCGGGTTTTCTTCGGCAGTATGCTGAAAAAGAGCTGCGGGCGGATGAGCGTGACGTGAGACGTGCAGCGCTGATTCGTGAGAGAATGGAACTGGAGAAACAAAGTGACGAGTAAGTTATTTAAAAGTGGAGGTGCGCATAGATGATGTTTGGACGTTTTACGGAAAGAGCTCAAAAAGTACTGGCGCTTGCGCAGGAAGAAGCTATCCGGCTTGGCCATAACAATATAGGAACAGAACACGTTCTTCTCGGTTTGATCCGGGAGGGAGAAGGTATCGCAGCCAAAGCGCTGCAGGCGTTGAATCTTGGTTCAGACCAGATTCAAAAAGAAGTGGAATCACTGATCGGCACCGGTCAGGAAGGGTCAAAAACGATTCATTATACGCCGAGAGCCAAAAAAGTTATCGAACTGTCCATGGATGAAGCAAGAAAGCTTGGTCATTCCTATGTAGGAACAGAGCACATTCTTCTCGGTTTAATCAGAGAAGGAGAGGGTGTTGCAGCCAGAGTGCTGAATAATTTGGGTGTCAGCCTGAATAAAGCACGCCAGCAGGTTCTTCAGCTGCTTGGCAATAATGAATCCTCCGGTGGTAATCAGCAGCAGGCTGCGCCTGCCGGCGGAAACTCCAATGCCAGCACCCCTACACTGGACAGTCTTGCCCGTGACCTGACTGCCGTAGCGAAAGAAGAGGGGCTTGACCCGGTCATCGGCCGCGGCAATGAAATTGAACGTGTCATTCAGGTGCTTAGCCGCCGGACGAAAAACAACCCGGTACTTATCGGCGAACCTGGTGTCGGTAAAACGGCAGTAGCCGAAGGCCTGGCGCAGTCCATTATTTTCAATGAGGTTCCGGAAATTCTTCGCAGCAAGCGGGTTATGACACTCGATATGGGAACCGTTGTCGCCGGGACCAAATACCGTGGTGAATTCGAAGACCGGCTGAAAAAGGTGATGGAAGAAATCCGTCAGGCCGGGAATGTCATTCTCTTTATTGACGAACTCCACACCCTTATCGGAGCCGGCGGCGCAGAAGGGGCAATTGACGCCTCCAATATTTTGAAACCGTCGCTTGCCAGAGGTGAGCTGCAGTGCATTGGTGCTACGACACTCGATGAATACCGGAAGTACATCGAAAAAGATGCAGCGCTGGAACGCCGTTTTCAGCCGATTCAAGTGGATGAACCTACTGCGGAAGAATCGGTACAAATTCTGGCCGGACTTCGTGACCGTTATGAAGCCCATCACCGTGTCACCATTCCGGACGCTTCCATCGAAGAAGCTGTTAAACTCTCGGATCGTTACATTTCCGACCGTTTCCTTCCGGATAAAGCCATTGACCTGATTGACGAAGCGGGCTCAAAAGTAAGACTCCGCTCTTACACAGCTCCGCCTAATCTGAAAGAGCTGGAACAGAAGCTGGAAGAGACCCGCAAGGAAAAAGATGCATCCGTACAGAGTCAGGAATTTGAAAAAGCGGCATCGCTTCGCGACAGTGAACAGCGCCTGCGTGAAGAAGTCGAAAATATGAAAGACGAATGGAAAGAAAAGCAGGGTCAGGAAAATACAGAAGTGACAGCCGAAGACATTGCCCAGGTCGTAGCAAGCTGGACCGGTATTCCGGTTTCAAAAATTGCCGAAGAAGAAACCGAGCGGCTGCTTCGTATGGAAGAAATTCTTCATAACCGTGTGGTTGGCCAGGATGAAGCGGTGAAATCCCTGTCCCAGGCTGTGCGGCGTGCTCGTGCGGGGCTGAAGGACCCTAAACGCCCGATCGGTTCATTCATATTCCTCGGTCCAACTGGTGTTGGTAAAACAGAACTGGCACGAGCTGTTGCAGAAACACTGTTTGGAGATGAAGAATCCATCATCCGCATTGACATGTCTGAATTCATGGAACGTCATGCCACCAGCCGCCTGGTTGGTTCCCCGCCGGGATATGTAGGATTTGAAGAAGGCGGCCAGCTTACAGAAAAGGTCCGTCGTAATCCGTACTCCGTTATTTTGCTCGACGAGGTGGAAAAGGCGCATCCGGAAGTCTTCAATATTCTCCTGCAGGTTCTTGAGGACGGTTTCCTGACCGATTCGAAAGGCCGCCGCGTGGATTTCAGAAATACGGCCATCATTATGACTTCAAACGTAGGTGCCAACCTGCTCCGTAAAAACAACTATGCAGGTTTTACCACCAATACTGATGAAGGAGAAAACTTCAAGGACATGCGCGATAAAGTGATGGGCGAACTGAAAAATACATTCCGCCCGGAATTTTTGAACCGTCTTGATGAGATCATCGTCTTCCACAGTCTCGAGAAGCAGCACATCAAAGAAATTGTCGGCTTGATGGCCGAACAGCTGAAAAAACGGCTGTCAGAGCAGGGCATTAACTTTGAGCTCAGTGAAGAGGCCCGGAATAAAATCGCAGACGAAGGCTTTGATCCGGAATACGGAGCTCGTCCACTGCGCCGTGCCTTGCAGCGCCAGGTGGAAGACCGTCTTTCTGAAGAACTCCTGCGCGGTGCGATTAAAGACGGAGACACAGCATATATCGATGTGAAAGACGGAGAGTATATTGTTGAAACGAAATCCGGAGCCAAAACGTAAAAGAGAGTATATCTGAATAGCATCAGCTGTTTGTAAAAGGCTCAGGCCTTTTGCGAACAGCTGTTTTATATCAAAAATGAACTCGAACATAAAGCGGGGGACGCTTGATGCCAAAACAAAAATCAAAATTCGTCTGTCAGGACTGCGGGTATGAATCACAAAAATGGATGGGGCGCTGTCCAGGCTGCGGAGAATGGAACACACTTGTCGAAGAAATCGAGGCACCGGCAGACAGTTCCGGAGCGAAACGATCGTTTCAGCAGAGCGGAGAGGCGTCGAAAAAGCCGGAACCAATAACGAAGGTGGCGGGAGAAAAAGAACCGAGAATAGATACATCTCTGCCGGAGTTGAACAGGGTACTCGGCGGGGGAATCGTGCCGGGTTCACTCGTATTGGTAGGCGGGGACCCAGGAATAGGAAAATCCACCCTTCTTCTGCAGCTGACGTCGGTACTGGCCGAACAGAATCACAGTGTGCTTTATATCTCCGGAGAAGAATCGGTAAAACAGACCAAACTAAGAGCGGACCGTCTCGGGGTTCACGCTGATACGCTGTTTGTATTCGCAGAGACCGACATGGATTTGATAGATCAGGCGATTCATCAGATTCAGCCCACGATGGTAGTAATTGATTCTATCCAGACTGTGCATCAGTCCAGCATATCTTCTGCGCCCGGCAGTGTGTCTCAGGTGCGTGAAACCACCTCCGCTTTCATGAAAATAGCGAAGTCAAGAGGTATTGCCGTGTTTATCGTCGGTCACGTGACCAAGCAGGGAGCAATAGCCGGCCCGAAAATGCTGGAACATATGGTCGACTCGGTCCTTTACTTTGAAGGGGAACAGCACCATACGTACCGCATTCTCCGTGCCGTAAAAAACCGTTTTGGATCAACGAATGAAATCGGTATTTTTGAGATGAAGGAAATGGGATTGAAAGAGGTGAAAAATCCGTCCGAGATTTTTCTGGAGGAACGAACCCAGGGGAGTGCCGGATCCATCGTTGTAGCCTCGCTCGAAGGAACCCGTCCTGTACTCGTTGAAATACAGGCTCTCATTGCACCGTCGAGCTTTTCCAATCCGAAGCGGACTGCAACCGGAGTGGATCACAACCGGATTGCTCTTTTGATGGCCGTTCTTGAGAAGCGGCTCGGTATGCTGCTGCAGAACCAGGATGCCTACATGAACGTGGCAGGCGGTGTGAAACTGGATGAGCCGGCGATTGATCTTGGTCTGGCGGTGTGCATTGCTTCGAGTTTCCGTAATCATGCAACCAACCCGGCGGATGTCGTTGTGGGTGAAGTGGGTTTGACCGGCGAAATACGACGGGTTGCCCGGGTGGAGGACAGAATTTATGAAGCGGCCAAACTTGGTTTTGAACGGGCGGTTGTACCGCAGAAAAATCTGGAGGGATGGACGTACCCTGAAAATATTGAAGTCGTCGGCGTATCGACGCTGGAAGAAGCACTGGAAGTGTGTCTTGAACACTCCACTCTTCAATGGTGAAAAATGTAACTTGTTGTAGAATGTGACATCGGAATTACAATTTGTTCACGATACAATGAAAATTTCCAAAAATCTGTGACAATCACCTTGAAATTTGCTACATTTAAATTAAAACCCCCTTGCTGGATAGATGATATAAAGAAATTCGGCAGCAGGGTTTGAAAATAGAAATATTGTCCATAATGATGAAAAGGAGGTGAGAGGGTGTGCTGAAAAGTATTGTACAACTATTTTTTATTTTGGCCGGAGGCACGCTGGGTGTTATCTTTATACCGGAATTAATATCTTTACTAAATTATAGCTCGATACCTGGTTGGCTCGGCAATCCATATGTAAGCGCACTTCTCGGCGCAGTTATTGTATTTGCGGCAACGTTCTGGGTGGCTGACCATATTGTCCACGGAATGCGGGTGCTGGAAGAAAAGATTGTGAGAGCCCCGGTTACCGATGTGCTCTTTGGGACATTTGGTCTTGTATTCGGTTTAGTAGTGGCGTTTCTCATCAGCCTGCCGCTGGATTCCCTGTATCTTCCGGTCGTTAACTCTGTTTTACCAATCTTTATCACGTTTTTTCTTGGTTATTTTGGTTTTCAGTTCGGCTTCAAGAAACGTGAGGAGCTTAAAAGTCTGCTTCCAGCCGCACGTGCTGCTTCCACGGCAAAAAAGAAAGAGGAAACAGTACCTGTGGAAGAAAGAGCTAAGGTTAAAATTCTGGATACCAGCGTTATTATAGACGGTCGTATCGCAGATGTCTGTCAGACCGGATTCATTGAAGGGACACTCGTCATTCCGGAATTTGTGCTGGAAGAACTGCAGCATATTGCGGATTCGTCCGATGTATTGAAACGAAACCGCGGCCGCCGTGGTCTGGATATTTTAAACCGGATTCAAAAAGAACTGCCCGTGAATGTGGAGATTTATGAAGGAGACTTCGAAGATATCCATGAAGTGGACAGCAAACTGGTGAAGCTGGCGAAGATACGCGAAGGCATGGTTGTCACCAATGACTTCAACCTGAATAAAGTATGCGATCTGCAGGGTGTGGAAGTACTGAACATCAATGACCTGGCCAATTCTGTTAAACCAGTCGTACTCCCAGGAGAAGAAATGAATGTCCAGGTTATCAAAGACGGGAAAGAACAGGATCAGGGTGTCGCCTATCTTGATGACGGAACGATGATTGTCGTGGAAGGCGGACGCGAGTACATCAGCAAAACAGTTCAGGTTGTAGTAACCAGCGTCCTTCAGACAAGTGCGGGTCGTATGATATTTGCCAAACCAAAACTGATGGAAAAAGCCTTATAAACGAAATGCCCCTCTGTCTCATGCAGGCAGGGGGGTTTCTTGGTGAAGGGGTTTCCGCTGTCCGGGGCGCTGTGCGCTTTTCTTATTGCGACCTGAGGGCTTTCAAGTTATGATAAAAGAGCCTGATTTTAAAGCGAGCTCAGTTATTGGAGAGGTAATATGAAATATACAGTCGTGATACCGGCGGCAGGACAGGGCAAGCGGATGAAAGCCGGTCATAATAAGCAGTTTTTGATGCTCGAGGACCGGCCTTTAATCGTTCATACCGTCTCTGTTTTTGAACAGGACCCGTGGTGTGAACGGATTATTGTCGTCGCCAATGATGATGAAACCGGCCCGATGAACACATTATTCAAGAAATGGAACGTCAGTAAAATTGAACATATTGTGACTGGCGGTCAGGAAAGACAGGATAGTGTGTTTGAAGGACTGAAGAAGGCAGACGGCTCAGATGACGCAATTGTTCTGGTCCACGACGGAGCGCGGCCGTTTGTGACGGAAGACCATATACATGAACTGGTCCTCAAAGCATCAGAGCAGGGGGCAGCAGTAATCGGTCTCCGCATGAAAGATACAGTGAAAAAGGTCGCTGATGGTGTAGTAACCGAAACGATTGAGCGTTCAAGTGTCTGGTCCGTCCAGACACCGCAGGCTTTTCAGTTTTCCGTTGTTTACGATGCTTATCAAAAAGCCGAAGAAGATCAGTTCCGGGGGACGGATGACACCAGCCTAGTGGAACGGATGAACGTTCCGGTACATATCGTGGAAGGCGGTTATGATAATATTAAACTGACTACCCCGGAAGATATGGTCGTCGCCAAAGCGATCCTGAAAAAGCGAAGGGGGAAGGGCAGTGAGAATAGGACATGGGTTTGATGTACACCGGCTGACAGAAGGGCGCCCGCTTATACTGGGAGGGGTGACCATCCCGCACCCTAAAGGGCTGGACGGGCATTCCGACGCTGATGTTCTGCTGCACGCGGTGGCGGATGCGCTGCTCGGTGCTGTTGGAGGCGGTGATATCGGTGCTCATTTTCCAGATACGGATCCCGCCTATAAAGACATGGACTCTTTACTGCTGCTTGAGCAGGTTTATGAGCTGGTTCGGGAGAAGGGGTACCAACTAGTCAATATAGATGGTACAATTCTTGCGCAGAAACCGAAGATGGCACCTTATATTGATGAGATGCGAAGCAACATAGCCCGTGTGCTTAAAAATCCCCTTTCCGGGGTTAATGTAAAAGCAACGACAACCGAAAAGCTTGGATTTACGGGAAGAGAAGAAGGTATTGCCGCTCATGCTGTCATCCTGCTTGAGAACAGAGCAGAAGCAGATGGAGGCGCAAAGCACGTCTAATAAAAAACAGAACTAATCATGATGGAAGGTGGAGGATTATGAGCAGCGAAGTACGAGTTCGGTTTGCGCCAAGCCCGACAGGACATCTTCATATCGGCGGAGCGCGTTCTGCGTTGTTTAACTTTCTGTTCGCCCGCAGTCAGGGCGGAAAGTTTATTGTCCGCATTGAAGACACAGATCAGGCAAGAAATGTGGAAGATGCCACGGATAAACTGATGGACAGCCTGAAATGGCTCGGCATCGACTGGGATGAAAGTGTGGACAAAGGAGGTCCTTACGCTCCCTACCGCTGTATGGACAGAATTGATATTTACGAAAAATATCTGCAGCAGCTTCTTGAAGAAGGAAAAGCGTACTATGATTACATGACGGAAGAAGAACTGCAGAAAGAACGCGAAGAACAGCTTGCCCGCGGAGAAGCTCCGAAATACAGCGGACGCGACCGTGATTTGACACCGGAACAGAGAAAAGCCTACGAAGATCAGGGAATCCAGCCGGTCGTGCGTTTTCGTGTTCCTGAAAACAAAAGCGTACACGTACCGGATCAGGTTCGGGGAGATGTCACGTTTGAAACAGATGATATCGGTGATTTCGTCATTGCTCGTAAAGACGGAATCCCCACCTATAACTTCGCGGTCGTCGTCGATGATCATTTGATGGCCATTTCGCATGTTATCCGCGGGGAAGAGCATTTGTCCAACGCGCCGAGGCAGGCTCTGGTGTTTGAAGCATTCGGCTGGGAAAAGCCGATGTTTGCCCATGCTTCCCTGATTCTTAATCCCGACCGTCAGAAAATGAGCAAACGAGACGAATCCATTATGCAGTTCGTGGAGCAGTACCAGGAACTTGGGTATCTGCCGGAAGCACTGGTCAATTTTCTCGCGCTGCTCGGCTGGTCGCCTGTCGGGGAAGAAGAGCTGTTTTCGATGGAAGCACTGCAGGAGCAGTTTTCACTGGAACGCGTTTCCAAAGCGCCGGCGGTTTTTGACAACGACAAACTAGCCTGGATGAATAACCAGTATGTAAAAGAAGCGGACCTGGACCGACTTACAAAACTGGCTGTTCCTTACCTTCAGAAAGAAGACAAACTGCCTGATTCATTAAGTGAAACGCAGTATGAATGGACGAAACGTCTCGTTTCCATTTATCAGGAACAGATGCACTGCGCCGCGGAAATCACCAAGTTGACAGAGTTGTTTTTTCAAAGCGGAATCGATTATAATGAAGATGCCAAAGATGTATTGTCCGGAGAACAGGTGCCGGAGGTCCTGGAGCAGTTTTCAAAAGAATTGGAAGCTCTTGAGGCCTTTGAACCGGATGAAATAAAGGCAGCTATCAAGTCTGTGCAGAAAGCGACAGGACATAAAGGCAAGAAACTGTTTATGCCGATCCGGGCAGCGGTGACCGGGCAGACACACGGTCCGGAGCTGCCGCAGGCAATCGCGCTGCTTGGAGAAGAAACTGTACAGGAGCGGCTGAAGCACGCAGCATCACAATAAAAAAGAGAAAGTGTAGACGGGAAGAAGTAAGCGGCGCTTCGTCCAGACAGAGAGAATCACCGCGGCTGAGAGTGGTTTTGGAACGACGCAGCTGAACATGCATCCCTGAGCCTTCCGCTGAAACGATAGTAGGCGGAAGCGGCAGTAATGCCGTTATCCAGGAAGGGAAAAGAAATATCCCGCGGGAGGTATTTCTTTTAAACAGAGTGGAACCGCGTTTCAAGACAAGCGTCTCTGTGCAGAAAACATGCACGGAGACGCTTTTTTACTACACCCGGGGGAGGGAAGTGGAATACGCTATGTGGAAGACGTTAAAAAATGATATGGACGTGGTGTTTGAACAGGATCCTGCTGCCCGAAGCAGGCTGGAAGTCGTATTCACCTATGCCGGCGTGCATGCTATCTGGTCCCACCGGATCGCTCATCTGCTCTGGAAAAAGAAGATGTATTTTCTGGGACGTCTTCTCTCCCAGATCAGCCGTTTCTTTACAGGGATTGAAATTCATCCGGGAGCGGTCATCGGCCAGCGCCTGTTTATTGACCACGGCATGGGTGTTGTTATTGGAGAGACATGTGAGATTAAAGACAACGTGACTATTTACCAGGGTGTGACACTTGGCGGCACCGGCAAAGAAAAAGGGAAACGTCACCCGACCATTGAAGACAATGTGCTGATTGCGACTGGTGCCAAAATTCTTGGGTCGATGACAATCGGCCGGAATTCCAATATAGGCGGCGGCTCTGTTGTTTTAAAAGAAGTGCCGCCCAACTCTACCGTAGTCGGCATTCCGGGTAAAGTCGTCGTTCAGGACGGAGTGAAAGTGGAACGCAATGACCTGAATCATCATAAGCTGCCCGATCCTGTCTCGGATAAATTTAAAGAACTGGAACAGGAGATTGCGGAACTGAAACGAGAGCTTGCGGAGCAAAAAGGAAAAACGATAAAGGAAGGGACCGATGACTGAATGGGGATTATGCTGTATAACACACTAACCCGGCAGAAAGAAGCATTTCAGCCGATGTCCGGCAGCGAAGTGAAAATGTATGTGTGCGGACCAACCGTTTATAACTATATCCACATCGGGAACGCCCGTCCGGCAATCGTGTTTGATATGGTTCGCAAATACCTCGAATACCGCGGGTACAATGTTCACTATGTTTCGAATTTCACCGATGTCGATGATAAAATCATTAAAGCCGCGAACGAACTCGGTGAAGAGGTTCCCCGGCTCGCAGAGCGTTTTATAGAGGCGTACTTTGAAGATACCGGAGCGCTCGGGGTGGATAAAGCGGATCTTCATCCGCGGGTGACAGAAACGATGCCTGAAATCATTTCGTTTATCAAAGCATTGATAGACAAAGGATATGCTTATGAAGCAGACGGGGATGTCTATTTTTCCACGCGGTCTTTTTCCGGTTACGGCAAGTTGTCGTCGCAATCGATTCAGGATCTGCAGCTTGGCGCCCGTATTGAACCGGGGGAGAAAAAGAAGAACGCACTTGATTTCGCCCTGTGGAAGTCATCCAAAGAAGGGGAAATCGCCTGGGAAAGCCCGTGGGGCAGCGGACGTCCGGGGTGGCATATCGAATGCTCGGCGATGGTGAAGAAATACCTGGGTGAGACAATTGATATTCACGCCGGCGGACAGGACCTGGCCTTTCCGCATCACGAAAACGAAATGGCTCAGTCGGAAGCTTTGAATGAACAGGAGATGGCCCGCTACTGGATGCATAACGGCTACATCCAGATTGATAATGAAAAAATGTCCAAATCACTCGGGAATTTTGTGCTTGTTCATGACATTATTCAAAAGCATTCTCCCGAAGTCATTCGTTTCTTTATGCTGCAGGCGCATTACCGCAGTCCGTTGAATTTCAATGAAGAACTGCTCGAAAGTGCCAAAAACAGCCTGGAACGGATTCAGACTACCGTCAATAACCTGAAGCACCGCCGCCGGGAAAGTGCGGACTTTGGAGAAGCAGGCAGGTGGAAGGAAACCGCATCAAAACACCTGCAGCGTTTTATCCGTGAAATGGACGATGATTTTAACAGCGCCAACGGTATCACGGTCCTGTTTGATCTCATCAAAACAGCCAACCTCTATCTTGAGGAGAAACAGACGTCCAAAGAAGTGCTGACATCCTTTTTGGACACGATTCGTGAAATCGGATCGGCGCTGGATATCAAGGTGGAAACGTCGGAAGGTATGCTGGATGAAGAGATTGAAGCGTTGATGGAAGAACGGGTGCAGGCCAGGAAATCAAGAAATTTTGCGAGAGCGGATGAAATCCGGGATCATCTGAAGGAACAGGGGATCATTCTCGAAGATACCCCGCAGGGCACACGATGGAAAAGAGAGCAGTCATGACAGGTAAAAATCAGTATGTAGATGCAGGACAGTTAAATGCCCTTGCGCTTGCCTATATGGGAGATGCCGTCTATGATCTTCACATCCGCCACTACCTTATCGCCTCTGGAAGCGTACGGCCGAATCAGCTTCACCGGAGCGCTGTCACTTATGTTTCCGCTGAAGCCCAGGCTGAAGTGATGCATGCCTTGCTGCAGGAGGATATGCTCTCCGGTGAGGAAGCCGCCGCAGCGAGACGCGGTCGAAATGCAAAATCTGGATCGGTCCCGAAAAACACGGATCAAAACACGTACCGGTACAGCACTGCGTTTGAAGCATTGATTGGATACGTGTACTTCCGCGGCCGGGGGGATAGACTGGAAGAGCTTATTACTTATGCTGTAAAGATAAGGGAAGGGAGTGAGAAAGAATGAAAGACGAATGGATATACGGAAAGAATGCTGTGCTGGAAGCCCTGCGTGCCGAGAAGCCGATTCATAAGATCTGGCTCGCCGAGGGCTCTGGGAAGGGCCAGATCCGTGATGTGCAGAAATTGGCAAAAGAGCAGGGTATTGTCGTGCAGACGGTACCGCGGAATAAGTTGAACGATCTTTCCGGAACGACGGCGCATCAAGGGGTGCTGGCTTCCGTGCCGGCCGTGTCCTATGCAGCGGTGGAAGATTTGTTTGCGGCTGCAGAGACAAAGCAGGAAAAACCGTTTTTTGTACTGTTGGATGAAATCTCGGATCCTCACAACCTTGGAGCGATTATCCGTACGGCAGATGCATCCGGCGCCCACGGAGTTATTATTCCAAAACGACGCTCTGCGGGACTGACCGATACCGTCTTCAAATCATCTGCCGGTGCTGCAGCCCACGTTCCGGTAGCCAGGGTAACCAATATGGCACGGACGATGGAAGAACTGAAAAAAGAAGGGCTGTGGCTGGCCGGAGCTGCGGGAGAGGAGACAGAGGATTACCGGACGCTGGATGCCTCGGTTCCTGTCGGCCTCGTCGTTGGAAACGAAGGAAAAGGGATGAGCCGCAACGTAAAGGAAAAGTGTGATTTTCTGCTGTCGATTCCCATGGCTGGACAAGTGTCCTCGTTAAACGTTTCAGCAGCAGCTTCTCTTCTTATGTATGAAGTTTACCGCCGCCGCTCTCCGTTAGGAAGCGTCTAGCATGAAAGATATACTGCTCGTGGACGGATACAACATAATAGGAGACTGGCCGGAATTAAAAGAATTACGTGATAAAAATCTGGAAGAGGCAAGAGACCGCCTTGTGCAGAAGATGGCCGAATACCGTGCCTACAAGGGCTGGGATATCAAAGTGATTTTTGATGCTCATATGGTGGAAGGAGCAGGCCGCTTGTATCAAAAGTATTTGGTGGATGTTATTTTTACAAAAGAGAACGAAACAGCGGATGAACGGATTGAAAAACTGGTAGGACAATTAAAGAATGTGGAAACAAGAGTTTACGTTGCCACCTCGGATTATGCGGAACAGTCCTTTACTTTTGGCAGTGGAGCCCTGCGCAAGTCCGCACGCGAATTACGGGTGGAAATGGAAATGGTGGAACAAAACATATCGCGGGATGTAACCGAACAGGCGCGGCAGGAACATATGTCGAATTTTCCCCTTCCGCGCGAAATAGCTGAAATTTTTGAAAAATGGCGTCGAGGGGGCCGTTGAGCTGTTGACGCCTTCATAAAAATTCCTATATAATATTGCTATATATTCCTGCAATCTACAATCAGTCGAGGGCGGAGGGGTTGTATTGGGTCTTGACCTCAAAGAAAACGGACATCAGTATACCGGAAGAACAGAAGATGAACTGCTTATAAGGCATGTTCACTCCGGGGACAGTCATGCGCTGGAATTTCTTATTAACAAGTACAAGAACTTTGTCCGGGCCAAAGCCAGATCCTACTTCCTGATCGGCGGTGATCAGGAGGACATTGTACAGGAAGGGATGATTGGTCTGTACAAAGCGGTCCGCGACTATCAGGGGGACAAGCTGTCATCTTTCCGCGCGTTTGCGGAACTGTGTATCACACGTCAGATCATTACTGCTATAAAAACAGCCACACGGCAGAAACATATGCCGCTTAATTCTTATGTGTCGCTGGACAAGCCTCTTTACGATGAAGAGTCGGAGCGGACGCTTCTTGATGTGCTCTGTGAATCGCGTGGAAGTGATCCGGAGGAGCTTCTTGTAAACCGTGAGGAACTACATGATATTGAAGGGCGGATTGGTGAAGTCCTCAGTGATTTGGAACAGAGAGTGCTGATGTTATATCTGGATGGGAGGTCGTATCAGGAAATTTCAGGAGAGCTGAAACGTCATGTGAAATCTATTGATAATGCGTTGCAGCGCGTAAAACGAAAATTAGAGAAGTGTGTCGAAGTAAAGGGTGTCGGTTCTTAAGGAATAAAGAGACCTTCAATTTTAAGCAATGAAAGTAAGCGTTTTCAAATTGTGTGACGTGGTGGTTTCTTTTTGGCTGCAGAGCGTGTCAACGTAAATTGACATGCTCTTTTTTTTATGATAAAGTGACTTAGCGTATGCAGAATGTATGTCCATTAGATACCTTGATTGGCAGCTGAAAAGAATAGCCTGCGTGTTTTTGGGAAACAACGGAATAATCGGGAGAAACAAACCGCATGGAACGGATGGAAGAAGCTGAGAGCGGTTGTTTTTTTATTTGTTCACAAAAAAGATAGACACATAGTTGGATCAGAGGAGAAAGGCGGCCGTCTGTGGAAGGCAGGACGGTTTGGCTCGTTTGGAGGTGGCTGTATGGCTGACGGAACAAAAAGCCCGGTGAAGTTTCTGCGTGAAGTAGGGAAAGAAATGAAGCGCGTCACCTGGCCGACACGAAGAGAACTGACAAAATACACAATTGTTGTTTTAGTGACGGTGGTGTTCTTTGTTATTTTCTTTGCGGTCGTGGATCTCGGGTTGTCAGAGCTGGTTCGAATTATTCTTGAGTAAAGGCATGAGCAGAAGGCTCCGAATAAAAGGAGGGAAGGACGGACCGTCCAGCAAATAATGGAAATGAATTGGTATGTGGTTCACACCTATTCCGGTTATGAGAATAAAGTGAAAACGAACCTGGAAAAGCGCGTCGCCTCAATGGAGATGACGGACAAAATTTTCCGGGTGCTTGTACCGGTTGAAGAAGAAACTGAAGTGAAAAATGGAAAGACCAAACAGGTTATGCGCAAAATATTCCCCGGGTATGTCATTGTGGAGATGGTTATGACGGATGATTCCTGGTATGTTGTGCGCAATACACCTGGAGTAACAGGGTTTGTCGGGTCTACCGGGGCTGGTTCGAAACCAACCCCGCTTCTACCTGAAGAAGTGGAGCATATTCTCCGTCAGGCTGGAGAGCAGGAGCCCAAAGCCGAAACAGATTTTGAACTGCAGGAAGCGGTGAAAGTAACAGAAGGTCCGTTCGCCGATTTCACAGGTACTATCGAAGATATTAACGCGGAAAAACAGAAAATAAAAGTCCACGTCAACATGTTTGGACGTGAAACACCAGTGGAGCTTGAATTCACCCAGGTGGAAAAGTTATAGGAACAGCACATGCCCCTGCCGGCCGGAGGCCCGTTCCGGACTTCAGCAAAAGTTGAAACGTATAAAATCTTGAATTGCAATAATAAATGCAACAACCACCGAAATTCCATTATCTGTCATTATATAATTGTGGCCAACGCCTGTTCGTATCGGTCATTAGGAGATTGGTATCCCAGGATTTTGCGGGGAAGCGTATTGCACCAGTTCTCGACATAAGCAACGACGGTATCGTCCAGATCGTCGATGGATTTCCCTTTCGGTATAAACCGTCGGATTAACCCATTGTGACGTTCATTCGTGCCTCTCTCACTAGAAGTGTAGGGATGGGTGTAATAGACGTTCACCTGGTCGCAGTCAATGGCTTGCGTCAGCTCGCTGAATTCGGAGCCGTTGTCCGAAGTAATGGTTTGAAAGACGG
>NZ_FOTY01000016.1 GCF_900114715.1 Salibacterium qingdaonense | reverse complement strand
CCAATTCGATATTGATGGATGGTATGAAAAGCTGGGAGACGGCACCTTGGCAGAAGCCATTCTAGACCGTATTGTCCATGATTCGTATGACATTTTTCTTGATGGAAAAGTATCCATGCGGGAACGTTTTGGCGTTCAACAAGAAAAGGAACAGGAAGAGAGCAACGCTCTCTTGTAGAAACAATAATGAAAAACGGGTGAAACCACAAAAATACTGGTTTCACCCGTTTTTTGAAAGTGGTAAAAAGCACCGCATAAAGTGGTACATTTATCCGCAAAAGGTGGTAAAAAAGATGGCATAAGTGGTAAAAGTCGTCCGCCGTACTCATGTCCCAGACTCTTTTTCTTATATAACAAACTTATTTATTTCATAAAGCATTTTTAAATCATGTTCATTATCTACTACAAGTCGATTTTTATCATCCGTTTTTTCTTTGGCCCATTCTAAAAAGTCTTGGTTCTGATATAAAACACTTGTATATTTCGAATCAAAAATATTAATTTCAAAACTTATTATTAATTTTGTATAATATGCAATCCTGAAAATAAATTTGTCAGTTGCTTTCTTGTCTTCATTTAAATAAAAATGAATATTTGATCTATATCCAATTGAATGCTTTTCACTATCATAAACATTTAAAATCCAGTTCTCAAAAAACTCCTTAGCCAATGGATCGTGTTGAATTTTCTTCATAAAATTAGAAAACTGCAATCTTTCCAACCTACTAAGGTTTTCAACACTACTTATATCAAAAACTCCTTCGGCTTCTACAGGCGTTCCAGTTGTTTGATCTTCTTCCAGTATCTTTTTGTAAATTTCTTTCATGTCTCCTGGACTCTTGAATATATTAGATATAGATTTATCATAAGATTCAACATGTTCTTTTATAGATGCAAGTGCTTTTTCAATTTCAGGATTCAAGTCGAACTCTATTAATTCCTTTTTCTCTTGAATTTTGTATTTCTCTATATTTGCTTTATTTATCTTTTCAAATATAAACTTACTAATTATTTCTTTACCATAAGTTAATATAGCTTTTTCTTTGTCATCAACGTTCTTTTTAACCTCTTCGGTGCTATTATCTATTAACCTTTGTATATTGACACAATTCCAAACATAAAAACTAGTTACGCTAGGGTTGAAAAGTTTTTTATAACGGGGATCATTAATATCTGAAAATATTTTATTACCTATCTCTCTTCTTACAACTATAGTAGAATCTATATCCGATGCAAAGGCTAATGCTCTTGTGGCTTCTTTTAAATTAGTTGTATCGTCATCCAAGTCATCTTCACTTTCACTTCTCATTAAATGATAGGTTATACCTTCCATAGCCAGATCATTTTCTATTTTCTTCTGCAATGGATCTAAAACAATAAAATCCCGGTTCTCTATTTGATTTTGACGGTTATTTTTTGTAGTAACATCAGCGGCAAAAGTTTCGTCAAAATAAGTTTCCCCGTCTTCATCTTCTCTCTCTATAGATATGATTCTAAAAGGAAGCAATACATCTTCTAACCTCTCTTTATTTTCTATAGAAGCCTGACCATACTTCCCGATAACACCGACTGTTTGGGCTCCATTTACTATGCTTATCCCCTTACATTCAAATTCCCCAAAGGCTCTTGAGCTACCGAATTTCCTTTTTTTATCTACCTCTTTACACACAAGCGTAACTCCATTATTGTAATACCAAAAAAGTTCTGGTTCAGTTTCTAATGTCTCCCACATTTCTTCATTTATCTTAGTATTACCAAGAACCTTCCTTAAATTATAATCATAGAGAGAGTTCCCATAACTCTCCCACCATTCTACTAATTGAGTGGCATTTATTTGACCATAAAATGCCTCTAGATCTCCTTCATACCTTCCCCATTCTGTTAGATTCACGTCTATATCTATTACTCTTGAGCTACCATTACTAATTAATAATGTATGTATCCTTTGTTGATTTATTATCTCTAGGTCTGCAACATTTCTGAGATCATTTAATTCTTCAAGTAAATCTTCAAACTCTCTTCTCGCATGCTTCGACAAATTTGAAGCAGTGTATGCTAAAACAATTTTAAATTTAAGTTTACTTTTATCCAAAATGCTTATTATTTCTTCTTTTCTTTCATTTACTTTTTGATTGAATTTATCAAACTTAAAATTTATTAAGTCTTTAACCCCTGTTGTAAACTTTTGAATCTCACCAAGGTTTGGTTCGGAAGCACCAGTGCTGTTAAACTTGGATTGAACCATGCATAATTCATTGCTTTCTTCATTATAAAAAATTAAATCTATACCATTATCATCAGATCCATCAACTATACTATTTACAACACTCTGCTTTTCAACAGCCGGGTATAAAATATTAATACTGTAAGCTGCTAGAGCTCTGGTTAAAAAGTACTTCTCTTCTTCTTCTGGAGAAACGTTTTTTACGTCACTTAAATCAATTATACCTGTGTAGTTTTCTTGTAATTTGCTCTTTATTTGATTGACCTCAAGTAAACCCACGCAACCACCCTACTTAGCATTTTATTCCATGATATCACAATTTTGATCTTCTCAAAGTGGTTACATCTTATTTGTTTTATTACTTTTTTATTCTGTTTTACAAAATGATATTAAAAAAACCGCCCCTATTTATGGTAAGGCTCCCCTTTCTGGATCTTAAACGCGCGGTATATCTGTTCGAGCAGGATCAGTTTCATAAGCTGGTGCGGGAAGGTCATTTTGGAAAAGGAGAGTTTGTCGTCGGCGCGCTGCAGTACAGCGTCGCTGACACCGTTGGAGCCGCCGATGACAAACGTGAGCTGGCTCTGTCCGTGAAGGCTCCACTGCTCCATCTTTTCCGCCAGTTTTTCTGACGACCACTGTTTTCCGTCCAGATCCAGCACAATCACATGCCGGCCCGATTTTATTTTATGTAAGATCCGTTCTCCTTCTTTCTCCTTAACCTGCTCCTTCTCTTTCTCACTCATCTGTTCCGGCGCCTGCTCATCGTTCACTTCCCCCATCGTGAGCTTACAGTATGGACCGAGGCGTTTCTCAAACTCCTCTATTCCCTGTTTGATATACTTCTCTTTAACTTTTCCGACACTTACGATTTGAATCTGCATACGTCCTCCCCTGTTTTGCAGTTGTACACATGTGCACAACTCAAACAACATTTATCCACAAAAGTTATTCACATATTCACACCCGCACTTGCGGAGTCCTCTGAATTTTGTGCACACCTTATCTGCTGAAGTGTGTATAGGTTGTGGAATACTCCCCGTCGTTTCGTATATTTATATAAAAAAATTTCACGGTCTGTTCCACTGCTTCACCAAGGGTTTTTCCGCTGGAATCCGGACTTGCAAAGTGCATTGGTATCATCTCATCTTTCACTATACCACATCACACTTATCCACAACATCCTTAGAAAGGAACTGATCCCCTGTCTAAACACAGATCAGCTGAAGATGGATAGGCTGCAGTAGTGGATAATTCGTCTGACGAAGGAAGGGAGAAGTCGAAAAGCAGGATTACCCTGCACCCCGAGCGAATCGGTTTGCTATAAAAAAAGCCATCAAAAACGTTCTTCAACGCTTTTAATGGCTTTACGCTTAAAACTGCCGTTGGTTATTGAGTGTCATATCTGTCGTCTGCTGCTGCCCTTCACGATAGAACGTGATGGTTATTGTGTCTCCCATCTGCACTTTCGTGTACAAATATCTTCTGAGATCGTGACCATCGGCGATGGGTGTTCCATTCATCGCTGTAATCACATCATAACGCTTGAGTCCAGCTTGTTCTGCCGGCGTACCGGAAACGACGTTGGTGATAAATATGCCGTTATCTACATCCTGCGGCAGCTGCAGTGTTTCCTGCCAGTGGTAACTTGGAATTTCTGAAAGAGACCGGAGGGTTATACCCATCTGCGGACGCTTTACTTCGCCGTTTGCTTCCAGATCTTCAATCACTGGAACAGCAACCGAAGTAGGGATAGCAAATCCGATACCTTCCACAGACGACTGTGCGATTTTCATGGAATTAATGCCAATCAGCTGTCCATTGATGTTCACGAGGGCACCGCCGCTGTTCCCGGGGTTAATAGCAGCATCGGTTTGAATCACTTCCGCGTTCCAGTCCGACTCGCCGTCTCCGTTCAAATCCACGGGGATACTGCGTTCCACGGCACTGATGATGCCGCGGGTTACAGTGCGGGACAACTGTGTACCAAGCGGGTTGCCAATTGCTATCGCAGGTTCGCCGACATTCAGGTTATCTGAATTACCAAAAGAAGCAGCCGTTTCCACTCCTTGGGCATCAATTTGAAGAACGGCCAGATCCGTCAGTACATCAGATCCAATAACCTCAGCATCCACCCGGGTATCATTTGATAAGCTGACTTCCACCTGGCCGGCTCCTTCAATCACGTGATGATTGGTCACCACAAAAGCCGTGTTACCTTCCATTTTGTAAATAACACCGGATCCTGTTCCCTGACTGGCACCGGATCCGTTCTCTTCTTCCCAGAAATCAGACTGCTGCAGGTTAAACACGCCAACCACCGCGTCCGATACCTTTTCGACTGCTTCTGTCGTATCGGATTGAACCGATACCTGCATCTGTTCGGCCTCTCCTTGAAATGAAATATCTTCAGGCGGCTGCTGTGCTTCCAGTCCTTCTTTGGGATTGTCATCCCCCGTGCCTGGAAACAGACTGGATTCATAAAGAAAAGGAACGGCGAATAAGACCAGGACTGCTCCGATGACAGCACCAGCGAGTGCCGCCTGCCCGATTCTTTTCTGCTGGCGTTTTCTTCTTTGTGAAGGTCCCTTTCCATGATTGTTGTCATACCCCATACATGTCGTCACCTTTCATCCATGTTCCGTAATTATCCTTTATCGTGTCCCGTTTGTTTCTTTTTAAACATATTTCCTACAGGGTCACGAGTGGTTTTGCTTCATAAGGATCTGTATCATATAGATGAAACGTGTACCCGACACCGGACTCTTCCTCTTCAAGAATCTGCTGGACGGACATGCGGGCCAGTTCTTTCATATTATTGTCGAGGCTGAGATGAGCCAGATAGACACGGCTTGTTCTGTCCCCGACCACTTCTGCCAGTGCCGCTGCCGCATCTTCATTCGATACGTGTCCGGTATCGCCGAGAATACGGCGTTTCACATTCCACGGGTAATGTCCCATGCGGAGCATATTCAAGTCATGATTCGCCTCAAACACATACATGTCGGAATTACGGATCAATCCCTTTGTCTGCTCCGTCACATATCCCATATCCGTCGCGATAGTAAATTTCTTTCCTTCATGGTGAAAGACAAAAAACATTGGATCCGCTGCATCATGAGAGACGGGGAATGATTCAATATCCAAATCTCCAAAAGTCTGGACGGCGTTTTGTTCAAACACAAACTTCTGATCCGCAGCAATCCTCCCGATACTGCTTTCCATCGCCTGCCACGTCTTTGGATTGGCATACAAGGGGAGCTGATATTTTCTCGCCAGCACTCCTGCTCCTTTAATATGATCGGTATGTTCATGTGTGATGAATATTCCGTCCAGCTCTGAAGGGCTTCGGGCAATCTGTTCGAATAAACTATCTATTTTCTTTCCGCTTAAACCCGCATCAATTAACAGCCGCTGTCTATCTGTTTCTACATAAACAGCGTTGCCTGTACTGCCGCTGGCGAGTACGCTGAACGATAGTGCCATGATAAGTCCTCCAATTACTGCTCCTGATTCTGATTGTTTTCTTCACTGTTTTCTTCACCGTTTCCTTCGTCGCCATTCTCTTCGCTGGACTGTTCATCCTGGCTTGTGTCTTCGGAAGGATTCTCAACCGGACCGGAGTCCTCCGACACTTCCTGAAGCGTTCGGACTTCCCCTCCAATCGCATTTACCAGATACTCATTTTCTCCATTTACTTCCATACTGTACATCGGAGCCATTACCTGATTGGAGCCTTCCGGCGCAAAGAGACTATAATACCTGAGTTCCACCTGATTAACTTCGTCATTATTAGAGAGAATATTTTCAGTTAACAGCCTGTCTATCGCCCCGTACGTAGACAGCATATCTTTCTGTTCTCCTCCTTCTTCAAACTCCATATAACTTTGAAGGTAACTTTCTATTTCATTGTCATCATTAAGGAACAGGACAAGTGGATTTTCAGCATAGGTGACGGTTGCTTTCTCTTCATATACCTGATTTAAAAGGACCTGCCCGTCTTCTTCATTTATCTCTTCAATCATGTAATCGGAACCGTTCCAGACCTGTTGATCCAAAAAGTTTTGAATGTCTTCTTCACCGGACACTGCATACGTATTCTCCAGGGTTACTTCCACAAAGTTATTATCCACAGCCGTTACATTTTCTTCACCGGCCTGCTGACTCACTTCTTCTTCAATATCTATGGATTCACCGACAATGTGACTGATTTCATCCCTTTCTTCCGGCAGTTCTTCCGTGACGGTTATATTTTTCGCATTAAGTTCCTCCTCTGTGGAACTTTGCGCCCGCACATTGAGTTCACTCTGGCCCTGCTGCTCCAACAACTGCTGCATCAAAAACGTGTTTAACAGCAGGAAGGCGATAATAAATATGGTTTTCGTACGATTCCAGTCCATGTTATCCCTCCGGGGTGGAGCCCGTCTGGGTGTCATCCGGGTCTACCGGGTACCAGGCTCCATCATGTTTAACATACCAGCTCGGTTCAAATCGGAAAACAAGGCTGTCCGTTTTCTCCAGTTGATACCCAGGCTGAATGTCTTCAATCAAGGAAGGATCAAACTGCTGCTCTGCGTATTCAACCACTTCCCTGCCGGATGCCAGTTCAATGGAACCTCTTGCATCAATTGGAGAATCATCGAGTTCAAACAGTGGACGGGAATATTCGGAAATCTGTCCACCGGATCTCGTCACATTGATAGAAGAAATATCCGGACCTCCCGATGTGAACACCGGAAGTCCTGAAACAATCATCCGGTACGTCGCATGCTGCCCCTCAGACTGCGGCTGCCAGTCATATAACCTGTAATCATCGGTCCATCCTCCCCGGGAATTCACAAACCCAAAAGTAGCATCAATCACATGACGTTGACTGGAGGAGGTGCCCTCACTGTATACCGGATTGACGTACTGAAAATACGTCCCATTTTCTTCTACACTTACCATACGGTTGCCGTCTGTAAACGAGGCCTCCCCATTTTCACGGCGGTACTGTTCCACATACTCCGCATCACTGAACAATAAATTTAAAAACTGATTATAATCAATGTCCGTCGATGTATCCGACAACGTGCTGTACTCTACCGAATTTTCCGGCAGATACAATACTTCAAGCGAAGATGACTGATTTCCGGGGTCATAAGGAAAAACTGGCTTATACTCATCCATCTGCAGAATATAATTCTCCCGGAACGATGACATACTGAAGGTGGTTTCCCCTTGAAGTACAAAAGATTCCTCGTTGGAGGCAAAGGTGACCAGAAGGTTCTCCGAATTGCCCCCCTGGTCCCTAAGAATCATACGATCGACCGAATTAATAGGGAGACCCGGATCCTCTTCCTCGAATTGAAACATCTGTGACAGAACCTCATCTGGAACAGAAGCAGGAAAAATAATCTCTGCTGTGCGGGGTGCTTCATATAAACTGTCTCTGGATACGTTCTCCCGCACCGTCATATTTTGAAATTGGGAATCCAGCAGTTCATCGTAAAAACGCGCAAACAAATCATTGGTTCCGTTTAAAGCAGTGTAACTGACTCCCTCATGAAAAACCAGCTGGGACGGTTCTATCACATCATTCAAACTCCGTTCCTCTCCAATTTCTTCATTTGAAGTCGCAGCTGATTCATTAAGAGGAGCGAAATTGGGTTGAAATGTCCAAAGCTGCCACGTCAAAAACATACTGAACATTACTAATAAAGCAAGGGCCCAGGATTTTATACGTTCTTTCATTCTACAACCCCTTCTTTTTCCAGTGCTGAATAAGGAAGTGTCACGGCAACGGTCGTCCCTTGCTGCCATTCACTGTCGATCGTAATAAAGCCGTGGTGGGATTCAATTAATTCTTTCGCAATCGCAAGGCCGAGCCCGGTTCCACCAAGGTTGCGGGCTCTTGCTTTGTCCACCCGGTAAAACCGGTCAAAGACTTTAGGCTGGCTTTCTTTTGGAATACCTACACCTTCATCCGTGGTTTCCACATTAACCGTCTGAGGCCCCGGGGTTACCTTAATCGTAATCGTTCCCCCATCCGGTGAATACTTCACCGCATTAGAAACAATATTGTCGAATACCTGCATAACTTTATCTTTATCAATGTCAACATATAACGGTTGGTTCGGAATCATCTTGGAGAAATGAAGATTCCTGTCCTTTGTAATCATCTCAAAACGTTCCGCCATCTGTTCCAGAAGCTCTCCGAGATCCTCTGTTTCAAACGTCAGGGTTAGATCATCGCTATCCATTTTAGAAAGCTGCAGCAGGTCATTCACGAGCCGTATCATCCGCTCGGTCTCATTCTGGGTAACCTGCAGAAAGCGAGGTCCCAGGTTTTCATCTTCCATAGCCCCGTCTTCCAACGCTTCCAGATAACTTCTCATTGTCGTAAGCGGTGTTCTTAGTTCATGCGACACATTGGCCACGAATTCCCGGCGCTCTCGTTCAAGTGTTTCTTTCTCCGTTACATCATGCAAAACGGTGATCAGTCCGTTTACCGGACCGTCTTCATTTCGGATGACAGAAAAGTTCGCTTCCACCAGACGTGCTTCGTCTTCATCACTAAAATCCAGTAAAATGGAATCAGCATAATCATACAAGTCACTGGGGGCCACCGTTTCTGATAAATGCAGCAGCTCTGGGAGAGACGCTCCCATAACATGACTGCTGTCTACATGGAGGAGCTGTTCAGCTCTTCTGTTCATTAGAATGATACGTCCCAATTCATCTGTTGCAATGACACCATCGGTCATGTGCGTCAGGACAGAACTGAGTTTTTTCCGCTCTCCTTCCGTTGTCGCGTGAGCTTCTTTTAAGTTCAATGTCAGAGAGTTGAACGATTCAGCCAGCTGTCCGATTTCATCCTGGCCATACACCCTTACTCTTCTGGAGAAATCTCCATCCATCATCACTCTGGCCTGCCTGCGCATATCAACAATCGGTTTTGTGATTGTTTGGGACAGCAGTACGCCAAGCAGAGCGGTAAGTCCGAGTGCAATAATAGTTCCATTGATAAAGATGGAATTAATCTGGTTCATTTCCTGATACATACTTTCCATGCTTGCTTCGATGTAAATCGCTCCGATAATTTCCCCGCCTTGTTCAATCGGCTGGGCGACAACACGGAGCCGGTCTCCATCCTGACTTCGGACAATATCCTCCACCGGTGAACCGATAAGTGCTCGATCCACTCGGACACGGGTGCTCTGCTGGCCAACCAGATTCTGGTCATTCCATTCTGATGTCCCAAGAATCTGCTGGTTCGGGCCGATAACCTGGGCTTCCATCCCTTCAATGGAGAAGAATTCCTGAAGAAGGTTGTCGATATCATCCTCCAGCGGTTCTTCCTCCTCGTCCCGGCTTCTCGTCAGCTCTTCCTGTACGTTATACTCCAGCAGATCCGCACGTTCCTGGATCATTTCTTTGTGATTCTTTTCCAGCTGCGACTGCAGTTCCCCTGTAAAGTAAACACCTATCACCTGTACCGCAATAAAAATAAGCAGGAGGAAAATGGTGATGAGCTTAAAATGGATCGATTGAAAAAAACCACCCAATTTCATGCTTACTTCTCCTGTTCAGGGTGCTTCACGTAATATCCTACACCACGTCTTGTCACAATCCACATTGGATAGCTTGGATTATCCTCTACTTTTTCCCGCAGACGGCGGACGGTCACATCCACTGTCCGGACATCTCCGAAGTAATCGTAGCCCCACACAGCCTGAAGAAGGTGTTCTCTTGTCATAACTTGTCCTATATGTCTTGCCAGGTAATGAATGAGTTCAAACTCACGGTGTGTTAAATCAACGGCCTCTCCCCGTTTAGAAACCAGATAGGCATCAGGGTCCACCGTTAAACCACCGATCTCAATCAATTTTTGTTTCGATGAACTTTCCTCCGGCGCCGTCTGCAGACGACGGAGATTAGCTTTAACGCGCGCAAGCAGTTCCCGGTTGCTGAAAGGTTTGGTGACATAATCATCTGCACCAAGTTCCAACCCAAGCACTTTATCAATCTCGGCATCTTTGGCTGTCAGCATGATAACCGGCATATCAAAATGTTTACGGATCTCCCGGCATACTTCCATGCCATCTTTATGAGGAAGCATGATATCAAGAAGTACCAAATCCGGCACAAATTCGTGTACTTTCTCCAATGCTTCATTTCCATCGTAAGCTACTTCGACTTCAAAACCTTCTTTTTTCAGATTAAAATCCAGAATATCGGCGATGGGTTGTTCATCATCGACGACGAGTATTTTTTCATCCATTTCCATTCGCTCCGTTTCCTGCATGAATTCCAGCCTGTCTCTTTTCGTGTTCCTTAACGAAAAGGCGGACGACTTGTTTGTTTCTCATCTACCTATGATTGTAACATAGGGGAGTACGATGGGTTATCATGGTTTGAATCTCTTGACTCTCTGTTTTGTGCTATCAAAAAACGTCTGGACTATATGCCAGACGTTCGGGTTTCTCTATTTTGAATGATGGTGGCTCGAGACGGAATCGAACCGCCGACACGAGGATTTTCAGTCCACTGCTCTACCGACTGAGCTATCGAGCCTCTTATGATGCCTTTTTGGCTAAAGGCAAAATAGTAAGTAAATGGCGGGCCTGACGGGAATCGAACCCGCGATCTCCTGCGTGACAGGCAGGCATGTTAACCGCTACACCACAGGCCCTTTTTGAAAAGAATAAGCTGCGAATCTCTTCGTCAACTGCGTTCGTGTCGTCAGGTCACGTACTGGAGTACGTTCCCTCCTCCACTCTCTTGTTTCCTCGACCTTCCTGCTTCTTCTTTCCAAAAGCAAGGAGGCGGATCTCTTCGTCAACTGCGTTCGTGTCGTCAGGTCACGTACTGGAGTACGTTCCCTCCTCCACTTTCTTGTTTCCTCGACCTTCCTGCTTCTTCTTTCCAAAAGCAAGGAGGCGGATTTCTGTGTCAGTTCTTCATTGTTTCAGTTAAAAAAGAAAATGGTGACCCGTACGGGATTCGAACCCGTGTTACTGCCGTGAAAGGGCAGTGTCTTAACCACTTGACCAACGGGCCGTTTGTAATAAATGGTGAGCCATGAAGGATTCCGACGCGAAGCTAGTCCTGCAGCTTCCTGTAACAACTCCCCGCTGCAGGGGAACCGTAGGTGAGAATCCTGCACACCCTTTGTTTTGAAATGGTGAGCCATGGAGGATTCGAACCTCCGACCCTCTGATTAAAAGTCAGATGCTCTGCCAACTGAGCTAATGGCTCCCGTTTTTTGTTCATCGTTTACAGCGACAGAATTAATAGTATCACGTCGATTTTTGATTTTCAACCGGTTTTTTGAAAAAAATAACCCTGCCTGTTTTTCTCTCATCCAGAAAGGACAAAACAGGCAGGAGATAGCAGGTTAAACGCCCCATACTCCGCGGACAAGGTTGGTCTGATTTCGATCCGGACCGACCGAGAAAATGCTGAGTGGAATCTTCGTCAGCTGGGACAGACGTTCCAGGTAATGGCGGGCATTCTCCGGAAGTTCATCGAGCGAACCAACATCCGTAATATTTTCCGTCCATCCCGGCATCTCTTCATAGACCGGCTCGCATTCGGCAAGTACTTTCAGGCTTGCAGGAAACTCTTCCATAATTTCACCACGGTACTTATAAGCCGTGCATATTTTCACTGTCTCAATTCCCGTCAGCACGTCGAGAGAATTTAAAGAGAGATCCGTGATACCGCTGACACGGCGGGCGTGTCGGACGACGACGCTGTCAAACCAGCCTACACGACGCGGGCGGCCGGTTGTTGTTCCGTATTCATTGCCGGTCTCCCTGATCTGTTCTCCCACGCTGTCCGTGAGCTCTGTCGGAAACGGACCGTCGCCTACACGTGTAGTATAAGCTTTCGATACCCCGACGACATGATGGATTTTAGATGGACCGATTCCGGATCCGATCGTGACACCACCGGCAATTGGATTGGAGGAAGTCACAAACGGGTACGTTCCCTGATCGATATCAAGCATGACTCCCTGGGCTCCTTCAAACAGAACACGCCGGCCTTCATCCACCGCATCGTTAAGCACAACGGATGTATCGCAGACATAATCCGCGAAAAATTGGCCGTATTCATAATACTCATCGAGAATATCGCTGATCTGAAACCCTTCCGTCTCATAGATTTTCTGCAGAAGACGATTTTTCTCATTTAAATTCCGGTCGAGTTTTTCTTTAAACTCTTCTTTATCCAAAAGATCGGAGATACGAATGCCGATTCTGGCCGCTTTGTCCATGTAGGCAGGTCCGATTCCCTTCCGGGTGGTTCCGATTTTGTTGGTGCCTTTGCTTTCTTCTTCCATGGCATCGAGCTTCACATGATACGGGAGAATGACGTGCGCCCGGTTGCTGATCCGGAGATTGCTTGTATCCACTCCTCGTTCATGGAGATATTTCAGTTCTTCGACAAGCGCTTTGGGATCAATCACCATCCCATTCCCAATGACACACGTTTTATTATCGTAAAAAATACCGGACGGAATCATATGAAGCTTATACGTATTTCCACCAAACGCTATGGTATGACCGGCATTGTTACCACCTTGATATCTGGCAACAACTTCTGCATTTTCCGAAAGATAGTCTGTAATTTTCCCTTTGCCTTCATCTCCCCATTGTGTTCCTACAATTACGATTGATGACAAACTGTCCACCTCCGCACCTGTTCCCAGGCCGCTTTATTTTTTCTATGTAAAAGCCACAGGCTGAAAACCCTCACATAGTGTATCAATCCCACCTTAAAAAGTCAATAAAACACGAACATTATTGTGACAGGAAGAGATTTATGTTCGTAAAAACGTTAACCTCCCGCTTTAAAAAAGAGTCTTAAAGGATTTAACCATGTCGGTAAAAAATACAATCGTCAATAACCCAATAATAAGTAAAAACGAGGATTCTTCAAAAACGAAAATACCAAGGAGGACAAGAATCATACCAAGATAAAAACCTGGATCGGAAAATTGGTCAAACGATTCGTCTTCATCTACTTTTATTTTATTCTGTAACTTTTTATCATTTTTGATTAAATCATCAATTGTTACCTCAAAGATTCCGCTGATTTTTATAAGAGTCTGGATGTCCGGATACCCTTTATTGGTTTCCCATTTATAAACAGCCTGCCGGGTTACATTTAATTCCTCTGCTAATTCATTCTGTGTCCACTCTTGCTCCATTCTTAACTGCTTTAGTTTCGTTCCGAATTCGACATTCATTTCATCACCTCTTCAAAAAATACTACACTTTCTTCTTGAAAGACGAAATAAATGTTTTGTTACATACGTAAACGCTCCGTTTACATCCCGGTACAAAAGTCCATATATAAAGAAGCCAAGGCTCTTATTACCTTGGCTTCGAATCATGCCCCCGGCGGCGCCTCCCGTTCATCGTGACGCCGGTCGAGATTGACGAATTTGTTGTATTCTTTGATGAAGGCAAGCTCCACGGAACCCACCGGACCGTTCCGCTGCTTGGCCAAAATGACTTCAATCATGTTTTGGTTCTCGGTTTCCTGGTCATAGTAGTCTTCGCGGTACAAAAACGATACAATATCAGCGTCCTGCTCAATACTGCCGGATTCACGAAGATCCGACATCATCGGCCGTTTATCCTGTCGGGACTCCACACCGCGGGAAAGCTGGGAGAGTGCAATAACCGGCACGTCAAGTTCTCTGGCAAGGCCTTTAAGCCCTCTGGAAATTTCGGAAACTTCCTGCTGACGGCTTTCTCCTCCGCGGGAGCCGGATCCCTGGATTAACTGCATGTAATCAATCATGATCATGCCGAGTCCTCGTTCCTGTTTCAGACGCCGGCACTTTGCCCGGATTTCATTCACTTTCACACCCGGTGTATCGTCAATGTAAATGCCTGCCGATGACAGGCTTCCCATTGCCATCGTCAGTTTTTCCCAGTCTTCTTCTTCAAGTGATCCCGTACGCAGTTTCGTGGCGTCAATGTTTCCTTCCGCACACAGCATCCGCTGTACAAGTTGTGCCGCCCCCATCTCCAGACTGAAGACAGCGACATTCTCCGCCGATTTCGTTGCCACATTCTGGGCGATATTCAACGCAAACGCCGTTTTTCCCATCGATGGACGGGCCGCGACAATCACGAGGTCACTGCGCTGGAAACCGGTCGTCATTTTATCCAGTTCCGCAAATCCGCTCGCCACCCCGGTAATATCGTCCTCACGGTTCTGCAGCATTTCGATATGGTCGTACGTTTCAATCAGAACATCCTTGATGGAGACGAATGCGCTCGTCCGGCGCTGTTGTGCGACTTCGAGAATGGATCGTTCTGCGTCGCTCAGAATATCCTCCACTTCATCTTCGCCGTTGTAGCCTTCCGAGACAATCGATGTCGCTGCCTGAATCAAACGGCGCAGAATCGATTTTTCCTGAACGATCCGGCTGTAATAATCCACATTGGCAGCGGTCGGCACAGCATTGGCAAGATCCGTTAAGTAGGAAATGCCGCCGACTTCCTCAAGCCACTCATAATCCTGCAGCGCCGAAGTCATCGTTACTGCATCCACCGGGCTTCCTTTTTCCCCTAATTCAAGCATCACCCGAAAGATTCGTTGATGAGACACGCGATAAAAATCTTCGGGTGTTATGCGTTCTGTTGCTGTAACCAAGGCCCCGGCTTCCAAAAAAACAGCGCCCAGAACGGCCTGCTCTGCTTCAATATTCTGAGGGGGCCTGCGCTCAGCCATGATATCGCTCATGTCCATCTTCCTGCCTTTCCTTTGTTTCTTGAACAGAAAAAAACCGGCCTATAACGTACGGAACATTATAAGCCGTATGAAGAAGCGGACTTGCGTTTACTCTTCTACTACATGGACATCAACGACCGCTGTTACTTCCTTATGCACTTTAATCGGTGTCTTCGTGACGCCGAGTGTGCGGATCGGCTGATCGAGTTCAATTTTTCGTTTATCCACTTTCATGCCCATATCCTTCAGTTGTTCTGCAATCTGTTTTGTCGATACAGCGCCGAACAAGCGGCCGGCTTCTCCTGCTTTTGCGGTAACAGTAACTTTAGTATTTTCCAGCTGTTCCTTGAATTTCTTCGCGTCTTCAAGTTCCTGCTGCGCTTTTTTCTCATCGCTTTCCTGTTTAGCCTTCAAGTTTTTCACATTACCTGCTGTCGCCTCCACAGCCAGATTGTGCTTGAATAAATAGTTCCGGGCATAGCCTTCCGATACGTCCTTCATTTCACCTTTTTTCCCTTTTCCTTTTACATCCTGGTTAAAAATAACTTTCATTCCTCGGTTCCTCCTTCCAGATATTCATCGATGGCCTGCTTAAGCCTTTCCTCTGCTTCATCAAGCGCAGAATCAAGCTGCGTAGCGGCATTGGTAAGGTGTCCGCCTCCGCCGAGGGCTTCCATAATCAGCTGCACATTCACTTCACCCAGGGAGCGGGCACTTATGCTCACCTTTCCATCACTACGTTTGGAAAGTACAAATGATCCCTTCACATCATTCATCGTGAGCAGGGTGTCGGCAGCCTGGGCAATTAAAATCTGATCGTACATTTCTTCTTCTGATGCTTTGGCCACCGCCATGCCATCCCGGTAAATCGTTGCTCTCTCTATTAAGTGGGACCGCCGCACGTATTGGTCGATATCCTCTTTCAAAAGCCGCTGCACCGTCGTTGTGTCCGCTCCGTGGGATTTCAGGAAGGAGGCGGCATCAAACGTACGGGAACCCGTCCGGATGGCAAAGCTCTTCGTGTCCACAATAATACCGGCAAGCATCGCCGTGGATTCAAGTTCATCCATCGACAGCTTGTGTGGTTGATATTCTAACAGTTCGGTCACAAGTTCTGCAGTTGAAGAGGCATAAGGTTCCATGTATACGAGGACAGGATCCTTGATAAACTCTTCCCCGCGCCGGTGGTGATCTAAAACCACCACACGGTCGACTGCATCAACGAGACGGGGTTCAATAACCATGGATGGCTTATGAGTGTCCACCACAACAAGCAGCGTGTGCCGTGTTAAATCATCAAACGCTTCTTCCGGAGTAATAAACTGGGACCAGAGGTACTCATGATCACCGACTTCTTCCATCAGCTTCTTTACGTCCGGATTAATTTCATTGGGGTCGACAACGACATAGGCGTCTGTGTTGTTGACTTCGGCTACTTTCAACACACCGATGGCAGCACCGATCGCATCCATATCCGGGTTCTTATGCCCCATGATAATAACTTGATCGCTTTCCAGCACAAAATCGCGGAGTGCGTGGGAAATAACGCGGGCACGGACTCTTGTCCGTTTTTCCATTGCGTTGGATTTGCCTCCGTAAAAACGCACTTTCCCGTTTGTTTCCTTAATGGCAACCTGGTCACCGCCGCGTCCAAGAGCAAGATCCAGACTGGATTGCGCCAGACTTCCAAGTTCCCGCAGCGAAGAATCCCCGCTTCCGATACCGATACTCAGTGTAATGGACACTTTCTCTTTTCCGGTTACATCTCTGACATAATCAAGCAGTTCAAAGCGGGTCTTTTCCAGCTGCTTTAATGCTTTCTTGTTCATCACAGCAATAAAGCGGTCGGATGAAATGCTGCGAAGCAGAATTTGATGCTCTTCCGCCCATTCATTTAAAGATGTTGTGACATGGCTCATCAAGCTGCTCCTAATCTGATCATCCATCCCCTGGGTCACTTCATCGAAATTATCCAGATAAACAAGACCTATAACCGTCTGTTCTTCTTCATAAAGAGACTGGGTTTCTTTCGTTTCCGTCATATCAAAAAAGTACAGCAGCCGTTCGTCATGCTTAATGTATATCGTATAGTGCCTGTCACTCAGTGTTAACTCTGTTTCTGTCTCCCCTTTTCTGATCGGGGATGATATATCTTCAAACACGTCATTGAGCGGAAGACCGAGAAACTCACGCGGCAGGTAATTCATCATGAATGGATTGGCCCACTGCACCTGGTACTCTTCATCGTACAGAACGATTCCGATAGGCAGGCTGGTGACTGCTTCTTCACCGGCTTTGTTTACACGATGGGACAACGTTTGTATATACTTTTCCAGATCGCGTTCAAATGCTTTTCTGGCCTGGAGCACATAAATAAGCAGAAATGCCAGGATTAAAAATCCAACGACGCCAAGCATCCATTGATATATCGTCAATAAACCAATGAACAAGGCAGCTGCCGTGAACAATAAGGTTACATGCAGACCGTGCCAGCGGTTCATTAAAAACTTAGGCATATTGTCAACCCCTACTTCGTGTCAGATTCCAGACGTTTTTTCAATTGAAATCCTAAATCAATGATACCCAACATGCGTGCCAATAGAAGGATAAAAGGCAGAATCAACCCAAAAATCATGAGAAGAATGGGGAAGGCTTTTGGGATAGATTTACTATAACAATAATGAAAGATCACCGTAAAACCCTGCAGAGCCATGGCCGTCTCCAGTAAAGGGAATAGATTCCATATTACAGTCTGGACCGCTGAGCCTTCTTCGATTCCTACCAAGTATACAATAAAGGTAAGGAGATAATACCACAGCAGGGAACGTGGAACATTCCAGTTCCGAAACGGCGGAAACGTCTGTACTTCCATGTTCATACGCCGCATAACCTTATGGGCAATGAACTGCGTCAAAAAAGCATATAATACTCCGGTGAACACAATCAAGAGCGGCCCCATCCGCCCGAAGCGGTCAATCATCTCCCCGTATTGCTCCAGTTCCCCGGAAGTTTCCTGCCCCAGGGAAGAAAGCATGGACTGTGCCTGCTCCATCGACTGTCTCATAATATCCTGAAGAACCGATAGTGGATCGATATTAAAGAAAAGAACCGTGCCGGCATAAATAACCGTCAGGCCGCCGGTGTAAGCGACACTGGCGGCAGCAGCTGTAAGCAGAGCCTCTTTCCTGCGACGCATCAGTTCCCCCGTAGTCAAACCGCCGAGTGCCGACAATATGGCAAAGGGAAGACCTGTAAGCGCAGTTAAAAAGACAGACAGCAGCATCGATACGGCCGCCATCACAAGACCCGGCTTCCAACCGTATCTAGCCGTAAATATAATAAAAGGCAGAGGCAGGAACCAAAGCAGTATCATGCTGAGAAACGGAACGAATACAGCAAGCATAAGCATGACAATAAAAATACCGCTTAACACGGCTCCTTCCGTTATCCTTCTCGTTTGCTGCAAGTAACGTCACCTCATCCATCGCATTCTCATATAAGCCAAAACATCATTATCCGTGTTTATGTAGAATCCATTCGTCTATTGTAAGCCATTATCCTGAAAAAAGAAAGAATGTCCTGACGTGCAGCCGTGAAATAAAAAACGTTTCCCGGTCGGATCGGGAAACGTTTTTACCTGCGCCTTACTGTTCCCTTACATAAGGAAGCAGCGCCACATGGCGGGCACGTTTGATTGCTTTCGTCAATTGACGCTGGGACTTGGCACAAGTACCAGTTACACGGCGCGGAAGAATTTTACCGCGTTCCGAGATGAATTTCTTCAACAGTTCTACGTCTTTATAGTCAATTTTATTGATTTTATTGACTGTAAAGTAACATACCTTCCTTCTCTTACCTCTACGGCGTGCCATAAAGTTTCAACCTCCTTTAAAATAGTTTTTCGTTTTATACGAAGAAGGGAAGAGTTTTATTAAAATGGCAGATCATCATCGGATATATCAATCTGCTGACCGTCATTGCCGAACGGGTCATCGTTCAGGTTGGAAGATCCGCCTTGGTTCTGCTGGCCGGAGCTCTGCGCGGCGCCGTACTGGTTCCCTTGGGGGGCACCGCCGCCACCGCCGCCGGAAGACCCGCGTGGTTCGAGAAACTGCACGCTTTCAGCCTGCACTTCCACAACGGTGACACGGCGTCCTTCCTGGTTTTCATACTTCCGGCTCTGCAGACGACCGTCAATCCCGGTCTGACTGCCTTTTTTCAAGTAGTTTGCGACGTTCTCGGCCTGTTTTCTCCAAGCGACACAATTGAAAAAGTCAGCTTCCCGTTCTCCATTCTGATTCGTGAACGGGCGGTTTACGGCGATGCCGAAATTGACTACAGCTATACCATTTGGAGTATAACGCAGCTCAGGATCGCGGGTTAGACGGCCAACCAGAACAACACGATTTATCATTTTGGAACTCCTCCCACTGGTTATCCTTAGTCTTCATTTTTAACGACAAGGTGGCGGATGACATTATCATCCATCTTAACCAGGCGTTCGAACTCATCGGTTGCGCCCGGCTCTGCCTTGATATATACAACGACATAATAACCGTCTTTCAGGTCATCAATCTCATAAGCCAGACGGCGTTTTCCCATCTCGTCGACTTTTTCAATCTCTGCTCCCTGATTGGTCAGGACGTTGTTGTAACGCTCAACCATTTCCTTGATTCCGTTCTCATCAACGCTTGGAGCAATGATATAAAGCACTTCATAGTTACGCATATGCGTCACCTCCTTTTGGTCTTACGGCTCTCTCTTTTAAAAAGAGCAAGGAGCAAAATCGTTATAGATATTTCACTCACAACATATAATTGTAGCAGAACAGGGAGTAGATGACAATAACCAAAAAGAGCCTGTCTTCCTTCCCGGGAATAACAGCACGCAGGGGGTCCGGTGTACTTTAGCGGATGTTGTATGGAAAAGTGACTCCCAGCGCAGTCCTGAGGTCCACTTTTATGCAGCGAAGCCGAAAAGTGGTGCTTAAAAAACGGAGAGAGTGTACAATCAGGAATCTTCACTCTCATTGTGGATGTTAGAGACATTTTCCGTGTAGAAATGTCCATTATATTTGTTTTACGGACACTTCGCGCCAGCCACACCACCAAAGTGTCCCCAACTCATGGGTCATGAACTTTTTCCACCCGAAACTGTCCGTAACTCATGCCATGCACACAAAAAACCGGGCTGCATAACAGAGCCCGGTTCTTCTTTTTATTACACATTGAAACGAAAATGAATGACGTCACCGTCTTTTACGACGTAATCTTTTCCTTCCAGTCGTACGTTTCCTGCTTCTTTGGCCGCGTTCATCGATCCGGCATCCATTAAATCGTCATAGCTGACCACTTCGGCCCG
Source organism: Salibacterium qingdaonense (assembly GCF_900114715.1). Classification (GTDB taxonomy): domain Bacteria; phylum Bacillota; class Bacilli; order Bacillales; family Marinococcaceae; genus Salibacterium; species Salibacterium qingdaonense. The sequence goes on along the minus strand of NZ_FOTY01000016.1, from coordinate 53,996 downwards.
GATAAAGCCGCGTTCAAAGTCACTGTGAATCACTCCGGCCGCCTGCGGAGCCTTCATGCCGCTGCGAATAGTCCAGGCTCTGACTTCCGGTTCTCCTGCCGTGAAGTAGGTTTCAAGACCAAGCAGTGTATAGGCCGCCCGGATGAGCTGGTCAAGCCCGGCTTCTTCAATACCGAGGTCGTCCAGAAATTCCTGCCGGTCCTCTCCTTCAAGTTCAGCAATCTCGGATTCAATTTTGGCGCAGACCGTAATAACACCGGAGCCTTCTTCAGCGGCATAGTTTTTTACAGCCTGTACGTACTCATTGTCTCCTTCGCTTAATAAATCTTCTTCACTGACATTGGCCGCATATAGCACCGGCTTCATCGTGAGCAGCTGAAAACCGCGAACCAGATTCAGTTCGTCATCGGTCCATTCGAGGCTTCTGGCCGGTTTTTCTTCTTCAAATGCATCACTAAGTTTCTGCAGCACTTCATATTCAGCCAAAGCATCTTTATCTTTGGATTTCGCCAGTTTAGCCACCTTGTCCATTCGTTTCTGAACGGTTTCAAGGTCAGCCAGAATAAGTTCAAGATTGATGACTTCAATATCACGGATAGGATCCACGCTTCCGGAAACATGGGTAATATCGCCGTCATTGAAACAACGGACTACATGCGAGATGGCATCCACCTGCCGGATGTGGGAAAGAAACTTATTCCCCAGTCCCTCTCCTTTACTGGCTCCCTCCACAATACCTGCGATATCGGTAAATTCAAACGCCGTCGGAATGGTTTTTTTCGGTTGGACAAGCTCTGTCAGCTTATTCAACCGCGGATCCGGCACTTCCACGATACCTACGTTGGGATCTATCGTACAGAAAGGATAATTGGCCGAGTCCGCGCCGGCCTGTGTAATTGCATTAAATAACGTGGACTTCCCGACGTTGGGAAGGCCGACAATGCCTGTTGTCAACGCCATATTCGTGTCACTTCCTTTAGAATCCATTACTCTATGGATTTGCTTCGTTTTCACCCTGTCCAATTATAGAGACAAGCCCGCTGAAAAACAAGCTGTGGTTACTGTTCTGCGTGCTCGATTACTCTTTTCATCTTTTTTCGGAATTCCCGGCGCGGAAGCATAACACTGTGCCCGCATCCTTGACATTTGATACGGATATCGGCTCCCATACGAATGATTTTCCATTTATTTTCCCCGCACGGATGAGATTTTTTCATTTCCACCACATCATGTAAGGCAAAAGGCATATCAACCAATGGCTACACCTCATTTCTACTAACCGATACTCCAATTGTATTATATGTAATATCCTATCCTATCTTATAAAAAGAAACAATCCTCCCGTTCCGAATCTTTATTATTTCCCGGGAAATAATAAAGATCTCTATCTTTTTTCAAAACCTTTTACGTAGGAAAAAAGGATGAATTAGGACAACAACCAGTAAATATAAATTTAAAATCCCGTAAACAGGGTATAGAAGGGCAACGAGTCTGGAAAAACCCAGTTCCGTAACCGGGAGCATGAGACAGAGAAGCAGAACCGCCAGCAGCCAGGACGGCATGTCCAACATGGAACGCAGCCTGGTTGATAATCCATGCAGTCCGGACGCAGCTGTGGTGAAAATAGCAGTCCATAATAACACCGCCATAAAAGCTGTAACAGAGTGCGGATAAGATTCAAGCAGAGCAAACAGCGGGATCTCGTACAACATGATATCTTCTGCCGCCGCGAGAAGAGACTCATTATATAAAAAAGAAACGCTGCCGAGAATACTGCCGCTTCCGATACTGGCAATCCAGATTTCTCCACGGTGTTTAATCTGTGTGCCGGTTGTAGAGAGCACTGCTACAAGTGGAAGCAGATTCAAGGACGTAAACGTGAGAGAGGATGCCCAGTTCCGCTGGGATACCCAGTTTGAAAAACTGAAATCAGCATTCAATCTGAAGTAGACAGTCAATGTCATTATGAGACTGATAATTAGAACAGGCATGAGAAAACTATTAAGACCGGTCAGCCCCTTCACACCGCGGATAGATACAATAAATAAGAGTACACACATGAAGAGAATTCCAGCAGTGAACGGAACATGAAAATACTCCAGCGCCGCACCACCGCCGGCAATCATAATTCCTGTCGTTGTAAACAAATACACAATGATAAGAACATCATACCCCTTGGAAAAACGAGGGCCCATCAACCTGGTCAGGACGACAGAATAATTTTCTGTTTTCTCCTGATAGCTGATGGTCAGCACGACAAAACAACAAACCGTAAACAGCACGCTGAAAATCAGGATAGCCAGTCCACTCTCATGGCCGAAAAACTGCCAGATTTCTCTTCCGGATGCATAACCGGCCCCAATTGTCGTACCTATAATAAGAAACATCCATTTCAGCCCATCAACAACCATCAGCGCATTTCTCCCTTGTCCGGAATTTTTCATCCCTGTGTCTCATGTATAGAAAAGATACCGAATTCCTATACTGGAACTACTATGAAAAAGGAGAGGCTAATATGCTTGGGAAAAAACCTGTTCATGCTTCCAACCCCTACCGTTATCATGTGCATGCCGAAGAAGTCACCGCCTCCGCCCACCTGGCCGTGCAGCTGTCTGAACAACTGCAGCACGTATCACCCCGCCGCGATCTCATTATCGTATGTATAGGAACAGACCGCTCCACCGGCGATTCACTCGGACCGCTGGTCGGTTCCTCCCTTGAAAAGAAGTTTCTGCAGCGGTTTACCGTGTACGGAACGTTGGAACACCCCGTTCATGCCGTGAATCTGGAGGAAACCATGGAAGAAATCGAGAAGAAACATCGTTTTCCTTATATTATTGCGGTGGACGCCTGCCTGGGAAAATTGAAGAATGTCGGTATCATTAATTTCACGGAAGGGCCGGTCATGCCTGGTGCAGCAATGAAGAAAAAACTTCCGGAAGTCGGTGAGATGCATTTGACCGGTATCGTCAATGTGAGCGGAATGATGGAATATTTCGTCCTTCAGAACACCAGGCTTCATCTTGTCATGAAAATGTCAGAGCGCATTTCGGAAGCGTTCATCCGGGCAGACCGCAAACTGAAAGGGACTTCGGCAGATTCAGTCTTGCAACGATCCATGAACCCCGCCACCCACCGAAACGGCTCTTCGGCATCCGAGAGCGCCTTGTCTCTGCAGGATCCTAAGTAAAAATGCAGGCGGCCTGAAACAGGAACTGGAGTATAAACGTCCGCCTGCAGCGGATCTCTTAACTTATAACGGTTTTTGATACAGCCCATTTCTGGTTTGCATGCTGCACCACTTCGTCAAAACACTTCGCTTTCCGCGGGTCATGGACACTATCATTTAAAACCACAGGAATAGTGGGTACGAATCCCCGTTTAGTGGACACTACGCTGCCGAAATCAGGAACCAGTGTCCACCGGTTGAATCCCGTGGACACTGCGTATACTGTCAGGTAATATAGTGTCCACGGAACGGGTCCGGTCCGGAGTAAAAGCGGAGTATTTTAATGGTTCATGCACAACAAAACTGCCGAACGATTCTTACGTGAATCGTTCGGCAGTTTTTTAATATATAAGGCATGACACTGTAGAACGTTTGTTATTCATTTTCCAGCATTTCCAGGATACGCTGTAAATCGTCATCGTTTACAAACTCTATTTCTATTTTTCCTTTTTTACGTCCTTGTTTTATAGCCACGGGGGTGCCGAAGTAGGAGCGGAGTTCTTCTTCTTTCGCCTGCAGAAAAACAGAAGTTTCCGTTTTTTTCGTTTCTTTGTTGTTTGCTGCATCGGAACTGGCCGTTTGATTCAGCTGCTGCACCAGTTCCTCCGTCTGACGGACATTCAAGGATTCTTTTTCTATTCTTCCTACAATATCGGCAGCCTGTTTTTTATCACGCAGCCCAAGCAGAGTGCGGCCGTGTCCCATCGATAAGGTTTTCTCAGCCAGTTTCTGCTGCACGTCAGCAGGAAGCTGGAGCAGCCGTAGATGGTTGGCAATATGCGGACGGCTTTTCCCTAGACGTTTGGAAAGCTCGTCCTGTGTAACGCCGAGGTATGTCATCAGCTTTTCGTAAGCTTTCGCTTCTTCGACCGGGTTGAGGTTCTCACGCTGCAGATTTTCGATTAAGGCAACTTCCATTATCTGTTCATCGCTCAAGTCTTTCACAACAGCCGGGATCTTTTCAATGCCAGCCGTTTTAGCCGCACGATAGCGCCGTTCTCCTGCCACGATTTCGTATCCTTTAATGCTTTTGCGGACAATAAGCGGCTGCAAAATGCCATGCTCTACGATAGATTCCTTTAATTCCTCTATTGCTTCACTCGTGAAAGTTTTGCGGGGCTGATAGGGATTGGGTCTCAGTTCCTTCACCTTGATTTCTTCGACTTGACTGCCTTCATCCGGGATGAGAGCATTTAAACCCCTGCCTAGTCTTTTAGCCATCAGCCGTCACTTCCTTTGCTAAGTCTAAATATACCTGTGCCCCTTTTGACTTGGCATCATAAAGCATAATCGGAAGACCATAACTGGGGGCTTCCCCCAGTCTCACATTCCTTGGTATTATCGTTTCAAATACTTTTTCCTGGAAGTATTTCTTTACCTCTTCTATCACCTGGATACCGAGATTGGTACGTGCATCAAGCATGGTAAGCAGTACTCCCTCTATACACAAATCAGTATTCAGATGTTTTTGTACGAGGCGTATCGTATTGAGAAGCTGACTCAGCCCTTCCAGCGCGTAATATTCACACTGTACCGGTATAAGCACCGAATCCGCTGCCGTCAAAGCATTAATCGTCAGCATCCCAAGGGAAGGAGGACAATCTATAATCATATAATCATAATCGTCTTCCATCTCCGACAGAGCTTTTTTCAGGCGTATTTCCCGGGAAATGGTGGAAACGAGTTCAATTTCAGCGCCCGAAAGCTGGATAGTGGATGGAACAACATGCAGGTTCTCCACGCTGGAAGGGCGGATCACCTGTTTTGTATCGGCATCTTCCACCAGCAGGTTGTAGATGCACTCATCAACGTCCCCTTTTTCAACTCCTGCACCGCTGGTGGCGTTTCCCTGAGGATCTATGTCTACGAGAAGCACTTTCTTTCCTATGTGTGCAAGGCAGGCGCTGATATTTACAGCCGTAGTCGTTTTACCGACACCGCCTTTTTGGTTTGCAACTGCGACAACCTTTGCCATCGATACACCTACTTTCTTCCACTTGCTGGTGTGAAACATTCCACCTTTTTACTTTGTATAAGCGTTTATCAATCTCCCCCGTGCCTTAAACCGGGGAGGGCAGCCGTTGCGGACCCGGTTCGTTCCGACCTGCACAACGAGCCGGATTATTTTTTAGGGATACGAATGGTAATTTGGTAGAATTCATCGTGATCCTCTTCCTCTGTATCAATATCCATTCCGCTGTTCTCAACCATCTCCACCGATTCACGGATCGTGTTCATCGCAATTCTGGTATCTTTGGAGAAGTGCTTGCGGGCCGGTTTCTGTTTTTTCGGTTGTTTCGGTTCCGAATTGTCTTTGATGAGCTCCTCGGTCTGCTTCACATTCAATTCCCGCTGCACAACCATTTCAAGAATGTGATTCTGCTCCACTTCTTCTTTCACCTGCAGCAGCGCACGCGCGTGTCTCTCTGTGATCTGCTTATTCTTCAGTGCCTGCTGGGTGTCGCGGCTCAGGTGAAGGAGTCTCATTTTGTTGGCGACCGTCGACTGTCCTTTTCCAAGACGCTGTGCCAGACTTTCCTGGGTCAGACCATGAAGTTCCAACAGTTCAGCATAAGCGGAAGCCTCTTCAATCGCGGTTAACTCTTCCCTCTGCAGATTTTCAATCAACGCTACCGAAGCGGTTTCGGTATCATTGAAATTCTTAACGATTGCCGGAACTTCATTCATTCCCAAGGATAAAACCGCACGCCAACGCCGTTCACCGGCGATGATTTCAAAATGTTCTTCCTTCTCCCGAACAGTTATGGGCTGCAACAGGCCGTGGGTACGAATGGACTGGGCAAGTTCCGCAATTTTTTCCTCCTGGAAAATGGTTCGCGGTTGAAATGGATTGGCTGTAATTTTTTCAACAGGAATGTGCTTAATCTCATCTGGATCGGCTTCTTTATCCCCCTGTTGATCCCCCAGACCAAACCACTTTTGAAGCGACTGCTTCATTGCCTCACACCACCTTACTAAAAGCTGAAATCTATCATTAATCTTTCAAACAGCAGCGTCTTTCTATCTATCTTCTGCTTTTATTTTACCATGCTTGTAACCAATGTCTACCATTGCCTTAAAGGATCGGCTTCTTTGAAGGAGTTCCTGCTTTCCGGGGATATTTCTTTGGCACAGTATCCACTTTTTCCATCTTTAGAATATAGCGGGAACTTTCTTCGTTTGGCAGCGTCAAAGCGGAAGCTTCTTCCCATCGCCCTCCAAGTGTCCGGCAGGCTTTTCCTGCCTGTTCTTTTTCTGCCAGCCCTTCTGCTCCTTTTAATGCAAGAAAATGCCCCCCTTGTTTCACAAATGGAAGACAGAGCTCTGTCAGAACAGGCATTTTAGCCACCGCCCGGGAAATCGCTGTATCATACCGTTCCCGGTGCCCCGATTCATGTGCTTTGTCTTCGGCCCGTCCGTGCAGCACCTGAACCTGCTTCAGCTGCAGTTCCTCAATAAGCTCCTCTAAAAAAGAAATTCGTTTCTTCAGTGAATCGATGATGACGATATGTAGATGTGGGTGGATAATCTTGATGGGAAGACTTGGGAAACCCGCCCCTGCTCCAATATCGACGAGCTTTTGATCGTTTTGAAAATTATAATAAAAAGCAGGTGTCAACGAATCATAGAAATGTTTTTCATACACATCTGCTTTACCGGTCAGCGATGTTAAATTCACTCTTTGATTCCACTCTATCAACTTATGGTAGTATGCATCAAATTGGTGCCGCTGTCTGTCTGTCAGATTGATTCCTTGGTTTTTCAGCCATTCTGAAAATAAATCTTCTGTCATCAATGTGCCTCCATTTTCCTTCCTATGAAAGCAGCTCCAGGGTATGGTGCGGTCTGACACCCTGGAGCTGTTCTTTTTCTTATGCTTCTGCTGTTTTAGCCAATTTACCCTGCTCAATGTAAACGAGCAGAATGGAAATATCAGAAGGGTTCACCCCGGACACTCTGGAAGCCTGGCCGACAGAGACCGGCTTGACTTCCGAAAGCTTCTGGACCGCTTCGGTCGCAAGTCCTGAAATCTTCGTATAATCCGTATTCTGCGGGATTTTCTTCTCTTCCATTTTATTCATGCGCTCCACCTGCTCGAGCTGTTTGGCAATATACCCTTCATACTTTGTCTGGATTTCGACCTGTTCTTGTTCATCCGGGGATAGTGTGTCACCGCCTGGTGCGAAGGGAACCACGTCATCATAGCCAAGTTCCGGACGTTTCAAAAGGTGAGCTGCCGAAACCGCTTCTTTCATTGGGGAGGAGTCTTTTCCTTCCAGCATCTGCTGTAGTTCTTCACCCGGCTTCACCGTTGTATTTTCAAGCCGCTCTTTTTCTTTGGCGATGGCTTCTTTTTTCCTGCTGAAACGCTCGTAGCGGTCCTCTTTAATCATTCCGATGTTCCGGCCGATTTCTGTCAGACGCAGATCAGCGTTGTCATGACGCAGAAGCAGCCGGTATTCCGCACGTGAGGTCAGCAGGCGGTACGGTTCGTCGGTTCCTTTTGTGACCAGATCATCAATCAAGACACCAATATAAGCATCGGAACGGTTCAGAATGACACCTTCTTCATTCTGTGCTTTCCGGGCCGCGTTAATACCTGCCATAATACCTTGTCCGGCTGCTTCTTCATAGCCGGAGGTGCCGTTAATCTGACCGGCAGTGAACAGATTTTCCACTTTCTTTGTTTCGAGGGTCGGCCAGAGCTGGGTCGGCACGATAGCATCATATTCAATCGCATAACCCGGACGCATCATCCGCACATTCTCAAGACCGGGAATCGTTTTGAGCATATTAAACTGGACATCTTCCGGCATACTGGTGGAAAGACCCTGTACGTAAACTTCCGACGTGTTTCTGCCTTCCGGTTCCAAAAAAATCTGGTGCTTGGGTTTATCGTGAAAACGGACGATTTTATCTTCGATGGAAGGGCAGTAACGCGGGCCGGTTCCTTCCACCATTCCCGAATACATCGGAGAACGGGTAAGATTATCATTAATAAGAGAGTGCGTATCTGCTCCTGTATACGTCAGCCAGCAGGGCAGCTGATCCGTGATATAGTCGACTGTTTCAAAGGAAAAAGCCCTCGGTTTTTCATCTCCGGGCTGTATTTCTGTTTTATCATAATCAATGCTCCCGCTGTTCACCCGGGGAGGCGTTCCTGTTTTGAAACGCTCCATCTCAAAACCGAGTTCCTGCAGGCTGTGTGACAGGCTGATGGAAGGCTGCATATTGTTCGGTCCGCTTTCGTAAGCAAGATCGCCGAGAATAATTTTGCCGCGGAGGTACGTGCCTGTTGTAACGACTGTCGTTTCCGCATAGTAAGAGGCACCGGTATTGGTGACAACCCCTTTGCAGACGCCGTCTTCGACAATCAGTTCTTCCACCAGTCCCTGGCGAAGGACGAGGTTTTCTTCTTCTTCCAGCGTTTTTTTCATTTCCTGCTGGTAAAGGAACTTGTCAGCCTGTGCTCTCAGCGCCCGTACCGCCGGGCCTTTTCTCGTGTTGAGCATCCGCATTTGAATATGCGTTTTATCAATGTTTCGTGCCATCTCTCCGCCGAGTGCGTCAATTTCCCGAACGACAATGCCTTTTGCCGGTCCTCCAACAGACGGATTACACGGCATAAACGCTACAGAATCAAGGTTCAACGTTAACATCAGCGTCTGTGATCCCATACGTGCCGCGGCCAGGCCTGCTTCCACTCCGGCATGACCGGCACCAATCACAATGACATCGTATTCGCCGCCTTCATATGGCATATGCTTTACCTCCTTTTATTTTCCAAGACAAAATTGTGAAAACAACTGATCAATCAGACTCTCGTGAACGTTTTCGCCGATAATTTCTCCCAGCTGTTCCCAGGCTCTCGTAATGTCAATCTGAATCATATCAACAGGAACTTCCATTTCCGCTGCCTCCACCGCATCGTTGATCGATTGTTTCGCCTGGTTTAAAAGGCCGATATGGCGGGCATTGGAGAGATAACTTAAATCAGCGGCCTCCACTCCTTCATCAAAAAAGAGTGTCGAAATGGATGTTTCCAGTTCATCAATCCCCTCATCCTGAAGCAGGGAAGCCGTGATGACAGGACGTCCGTCCGCAAGCTCCCGGATACGCGCTTCATCGATATTTCGCGGGAGATCGGTTTTATTTAAAATAATCACAGCATTCATTCCACGAATCGCTTCAAACAGGGCCTCATCTTCTTTGGTGAGAACCTCGGAACTATTGACGACAAGCAGAATCAGCTCCGCTTCATTCAAAGCCTGACGGGATCGTTCCACTCCGATTTTCTCGACAATATCTTCGGTCTCCCTGATGCCTGCTGTATCGATTAACTTGAGTGGAACACCCCGGACGTTCACGTACTCTTCCAGCATATCCCGGGTGGTTCCGGGAACTTCGGTAACTATAGCTTTATTCTCATGCACGAGGCTGTTCATAAGCGAAGATTTTCCCACGTTGGGACGGCCGATAATAGCAGTGGACAACCCTTCCCGCAGAATCTTCCCCTGCTGCGCCGTCGTAAGAAGATTATCTATTTCATCACGGACAGCAGCAGCCCGGCCTGTGAGTGTATCCAGCGTCATAGTTTCTGCATCATCATACTCGGGATAATCGATGTTAACCTCTACATTGGCCACCGTCTCGAGCAGCTGCTGACGAAGACTGCGAATGCGTCCGGCAAGCCGGCCTTCCACCTGTTTCATGGCGACATTCATGGCCCTGTCTGTTTTCGCGCGGATTAAATCCATTACCGCTTCTGCCTGGGATAAATCAATTCGTCCGTTCAAAAATGCACGCTTAGTAAATTCTCCCGGTTCAGCCAGGCGGGCTCCCTGGCTGAGAACGAGGTCGAGCACTTTATTAACAGATACTATACCGCCGTGACAGTTGATTTCCATAATATCTTCGCGGGTGAATGTTTTAGGGGCGCGGAGGACAGAGACCATCACTTCTTCGACAATCTCTTCCGTTTCCGGATTTACTACATTTCCGTAATGAATCGTGTGGGAATCAACCGAAGATAATGATACTTTCCCTCTGTATAGTTTTTCCGCGATAGCCGCCGCTTCCATTCCGCTGATACGTACGATGGCTATTGCACCTTCACCGGACGGTGTGGAAATCGCTGCAATGGTATCACCTTCCATCCTCCTGTCTCCCTCCTTCTCTATTTAACCCCTTTTTAACAGGGGATTTTTACGTTTCCCTAACATAATAGAATATCATATAGGGTGTGAAAAAGAAAGGCTTGAGTTATTCACATGTGGACAAGTAAAACGCCTCTTTCAGTCTCCCCATTTCTCCTCCTGTGAACAACTTTTTCGTTTTACGAGAAGAGCAGGCAGCCGCTGGTACACACTCAAAGCAGTAAAGCATTCTTAGGAATACTGCCTCCAGGTACCCGAAGCACCACATGTTAAAAGCTTTCACCTACAAAAAAATCCGAACAGTGGCGAATGCTTAAAACAGCATATCGTACCATTGTTCGGATTGTTATCTGACCTATATTCTGTTTTCCCGATCTTTTTTTCCTGCGTTTTGTGTCCTCTTCTAATCAAAATAAGTTAAAGGAATCACCGACGGTCATATCGGAGCAATAACAACATAACGGCGGGGCTCTGTGCCGTCGGAATACGTTTTTACTCGTTTGCTGCGCAAAAGAGCGGCGTGAATAATTTTGCGTTCCTGCGGAGGCATTGGTTCAAGCATCACTTTTCCACCCGTTCGTTCTGCTTTGGAAACAAGATTTTCAGCCAGCTGTTTCAAGGTCTCCCGGCGGCGCTGTCTGTAATTCCCGGCATCAATCGTAACGGTAATATGTTTGTCCGCATACCGGTTGGCAGCCAGCTGTACAAGATACTGCAGAGAATCCAGTGTCTTTGCGTGTCTGCCGATGACAATGCCCGGATCTTCACCGTTAAGCTGAAAAATAACCTTTCTGTCCCTGGTAACTTCTTGGCTCACCCGAACCGGCACCCCCATATCTTCAATAACCGCGCGCAGAAAGCGATCCGCCTCTTCGGCAGGATCCAGCTTTCGCTGCGCTTCTATCACAGCGGACCTGTTTCCAATCAGCCCAAGGAAGCCCTTTTTCGGTTCTTCGATTACTTTGTAATCAATGTCGTCTTTCGTTTTGGCATCGAGCTCCGTTACTGCAGAAGCTGCCGCTTCTTCAATGGTTTTTCCCGAAACCTTAACGATGTTCACGTTTTATTTACTCCCTCCGGATTTAGCTTCCATTTTTTCCTGCTTCTTTCTTCTGGCGCCCGGTCCGGTGATGAAATACGTCTGCACCACCATGAAAATGTTCCCGACGACCCAGTACAAAGCAAGTGCAGATGGGAAAAAGAAGGCAAAAGCGGTAATCATGAACGGCATCATATACATAAGAATCTTCATCTGCGGATTATCAGATACCATCATCATCTTCTGTTGAATGAAGGTCGTTGTTCCGGCGATGATCGGCAGAATGTAATCCGGCTGTCCAAGCTGGAACCATAAAAATGTGTGCTCTTCAATGGCTTCGGTTCTCATAATCGCATGATAAAACGCAATGAGAATCGGCATTTGAATAAAGATCGGCAGACATCCGGCAAGAGGATTGATTTTATGTTTCTGGAACAGTTCCATCGTCTCCTGCTGCAGTTTCTGCTGCGTCTGCTGGTCTTTGGCACTGTATTTTTCTCTCAACTTCTGCATTTCCGGCTGGATTTCCTGCATAGCAGCCGAACTTTTTGTCTGTTTTATCATAAGCGGCAGAATGAGAACCCGGATAAAGATTGTAACAATGATAATGGAAAGGCCGTAGTCTTCACCGGTCATCTCCGCAATTTTAATGATCAGCCAGGAAAGTGGATAAACAAAAAACGAATTCCAGATTCCTTCACTTTCTGCTGTGATAGGCTCATTTATATTCATACAGCCTGTCATGAACAGCATCACAACAACCAGAACCGCCGCTAAGCTTAGTTTCTTAGACACATGAGTTTCCTCCTTGGAAAAAATTAAAACCTTGTCTTTATTCATGTAATAAAAATAAATGATAACGCTGACACTTGACAAAACGAGCCACTCTATATTCTAGCGGAGAAGCAGGAAAAAAAAAAGGAATCATTTATGATTGTCACGCTTTCTCAACACCCCTGCTACATTCATGACATGTTTCAGGCTCTTTTTAATCTGGGCATAGTCCATATCCGCTACCGGTTTCCTGGCGATAATGATATAATCCCTGCCCACCTCAATCTGACTATCGATATCCCGGAGCACTTCCCGAAGCAGCCGCTTAATTCTGTTTCTTGTTACAGCATTGCCCATTTTCCTGCTTACAGTCAGCCCTGTCCGGTAATAGTCATTCCTGCTGTTATCCATGACATAAATAACAAACTGGCGGTTGGCAGATGACCTCCCTTTTTCAAAAATACGGCTGAATTCGTGATTCTTTTTAATCCGATATGCCTTTTTCACCCGGTACTCCTCCATTTGTTTCTACGGTATGTATCTGAAAACCGCCGCAAAAAGCCAGGCTGCCTTTTTACAGCGGAGATATTTGACAAAAAAACAAAAGATTTTTATTTCCGAAAAAAGACCACTGTGGAATCAGTGGTCTTAAGCGGAAATAACTTTTCTTCCTTTGCGGCGGCGGTTCTTAAGGACCTGCCGTCCTTTTTTCGTACTCATCCGTTCCCGGAATCCATGTACTTTTTTACGTTTCCGATTGTTTGGCGAAAATGTAGGCTTTCCCATTTTATTTGTACACCTCCTTCGAGGAATATCTCAATTAAGGACATTCCCGTAAATTATATAGAGGAACGGTTTTCGTTGTCAACCTTTCATTCCATGCCGGGCTCTTTCTTCAGAAACCCCTGTCGTATATCTTCTCTGAGACTGTGGACAAGTTCGAAAAGGGAACAGTATAGCTGTAGACAATGTTATCTACAAGTTGCACACATAATCTAGTGGTGTGGATAAATTCTGTACACAAGGTATTGATGCTGTGGATAACCTTTTGGAAAGGCGTTGTCACTGGTTTTTATTTTTGGTATGATAAATATGTTTTTACTCTGGATAAGTGAAAAAAGGGTGCTTATTATCCACATGTGTGCATAAGTGTGTGGATAATAATTCACACCTCGTGGATGCATTTATCCACAATGATGTGCATGCTGTGAACAGGCTGTTTTCCTACCATAATATTGTTACTTGAAAACTGTCCACAGTGCTCTTACAGGGGAGACAGTGTTGTTCCCCTGCCAAATACACAACATACATGTGTTATCAAAAAAGGCTTCCATCCGCGCACACCTAGAGTTGGAGGCCTTTCTTTGCCCTTTATCCCGGCAGCAGCCACAAAAAAGGAGGGACGTACATATTGGAGAATATTACAGATCTATGGAATCAAACACTCTCGGTCATTCAAAAAAAAGTCAGTAAACCAAGTTATGAAACATGGTTGAAATCAACGAAAGCAGCAGAAATTCAAGAAGATATGATTATAGTCACCGCTCCAAACGAATTCGCCAGAGACTGGCTGGAAAACCGTTACTCCAGACTGATTTCCGATACTCTGCAGGATATAACCGGAGCAGAGCTTCAAGTGAAATTCGTTATCCCGGACAGCGGGGAGGAAAATCATTTTTCGGTGGAAGACGAAATGAAAAAAATGCCGGCTCCGGCAGAGAGTCAGCAGGATGAGATTCCTAAAAGTATGCTGAACGACAAGTACTCATTTAATACCTTTGTCATCGGGTCAGGAAACCGGTTTGCCCATGCTGCTTCTCTTGCGGTAGCTGAAGCCCCTGCCAAAGCCTACAACCCGCTCTTCATTTACGGCGGGGTCGGACTTGGAAAAACACATTTGATGCATGCCATCGGCCATTATGTGATTGATCATAACCCTGACGCACGGGTTGTCTATCTTTCCTCTGAAAAATTCACCAATGAATTCATTAACTCCATCCGTGACAACAAAGCAGTTAACTTCCGTAACAAATACCGCAGTGTGGACGTGCTTTTAATTGATGATATACAGTTTCTGGCCGGAAAAGAACAAACACAGGAAGAATTCTTTCATACGTTTAATGCCCTGCATGAAGAAAGCAAACAGATCGTCATCTCCAGCGACCGGCCGCCTAAGGAAATTCCAACGCTTGAAGATAGGCTGCGCTCACGCTTTGAATGGGGCTTAATCACAGATATCACGCCGCCTGACCTTGAAACAAGAATTGCTATCCTCCGCAAAAAAGCAAAAGCGGAAAAACTAGATATTCCAAACGAGGTTATGCTGTACATTGCCAACCAGATTGATACAAACATCCGCGAACTGGAGGGGGCTCTTATAAGAGTCGTTGCATACTCCTCTTTGATTAATCAGGATATGAACGCAGATCTTGCAGCTGAAGCGTTAAAAGACATTATACCGAACGCCAAACCTAAAAAAGTCAGCATCGCCGACATTCAAAAAACGACAGCCGAACAGTTCAGCGTCCAACTCCAGGAGCTGAAAGCAAAAAAACGTACAAAAACCATTGCTTTTGCAAGGCAGGTCGCTATGTATTTATCCAGGGAGATGACCGAAGCTTCTCTTCCAAAAATCGGAGAAGAGTTTGGCGGAAGGGATCATACGACGGTTATTCACGCTCATGAAAAGATAGCTTCCATGATGGACACAGATACAGAACTGCAAAAAACCGTCCAGGAAGTTATCGACAAGATACAAACATGATGTGCAAAACCTCCTGAAGTTGTACACAGTTTTTCCACATGTGTACAACCCCGGATTTCCGGGCATATCCTGCATTATCCACAGAATACACAACACCTACGGCTATTACGGCTGTATTTATTAATAAATATAATATATAAGGGAGATGTCGTATGCATTTTGTTATTCACCGGGAAACCTTCGTGCAAAGCGTGCAGCATGTGAACAAAGCTGTCTCTACAAGAACGACAATTCCTATTTTGACAGGAATTAAGATAGATGCATCCCAAGAAGGCGTTACATTGACAGGAAGTGATTCTGATATTTCCATCGAATCATTTATTCCGAAAACGGATGAAGAAAATGACTATATCGATATGAAAGAAACAGGGAGCATTGTACTTCAGGCGCGTTTTTTCGCCGATATCGTCAAAAAACTGCCTGGAGAGGAAATTGAACTGCTCGTTCAGGATCAATTTGCGACAACGCTGCGTTCAGGATCCGTCGTGTTTAACTTGAATGGTCTGGATCCAGAAGAGTATCCGCGTCTTCCAAATCTTGAAGAAAACCAAACGTTTACACTCCCGCAAAATCTCTTGAAAGACATGATACGACAGACTGTATTTGCAGTGTCCACTCAGGAAACACGCCCCGTGTTAACAGGTGTAAACCTCGAAAACGAACAGGATCAATTGACCTGTACTGCAACAGACAGTCATCGTCTTGCAATGAGAAAGGCGGCAATTGAGTCGGAAGGAGATCCGCTTGATATATCCAACGTTGTTATTCCAGGGAAAAGTATGAGCGAGCTTAGGCAGATTCTTGAGGATACGGATGAAAGAGTAGAAATTGTCGTTACAGAAAGCCAGGTTTTGTTTAAATTCCGGCATCTGTTATTTTTCTCAAGGCTGCTGGATGGGAAATATCCGGTAACCAGTAATATGATTCCAGACCATTCCAAGACGACGATGGAGATTCCAACAAAAGATCTGCTGCATTCACTGGAGCGGGCACTGCTTCTTTCCAAAGAGGCAAAAAACAATGTGATTAACTTTAAAACACTGGAAGGGCAGGATATCGAAATTAGTTCTGTCTCGGCTGAAGTGGGAAAAGTAACAGAAAGAATAACGTGTCATTCTGTAGAAGGGGAGGAACTCCGGATTTCATTTAACGGAAAGAACATTATGGATGCATTGAAAGTCATTGACAGTGAAGCCGTGCATATTATGTTCACCGGGGCTATGAGTCCTTTCGTTATTCGTCCGTCTGACCATGACCGGATGCTGCATCTGTTTTCTCCCGTACGAACCTACTGAACAGCCTGAATTTTTCTGAGAAGGGAAACGGATGTTTCTCTTCTTTTTTTACTACTTGGCGTTATCGTTATAGTTTAGTAAAATAGGGAATGAAACCTTATATCGTTCGTAGTTACAGTTTGATTAAACAGCGAATCTGAAAGACGAAGAAGAGACGTCGCCGGATGCAGGAGGAGAAAAGATGCACCAGACAGTCACGATTGAAACCGAATATATTACATTGGGGCAGCTGCTTCAGGAGGCCGGAGTTATTGATTCCGGCGGGATGGCAAAATTATTTCTGGCCGACTTTGAAGTGTTTGTAAATGATGAACCGGAACAAAGACGGGGACGGAAATTGTACCACGAAGACGAAATCGATATTGAAGAAGTGGGAAAGATAACCATTTCTTCCAATCGTTCGTAGAGGGATAGCGTGCATATAAAAAAACTCCGCCTGAAGCAGTTCCGCAACTACGCGGACGTCACGTTGAACGTGGAAGATAAAGTGAACGTTATCCTCGGCGAGAATGCCCAGGGAAAAACCAATGCCATGGAGGCCGTTTATGTTCTGGCATTTGCCAAGTCCCACCGCACGTCAAAGGACAGGGAACTGATTCAGTGGGAACAGGATTTTGCCAGAATTGAAGCGGAGCTTGAAAAGAACACCGGTCCATTATCTCTTGAAGTCATTGTTTCCGGAAAAGGAAAGAAAACCAAAATCAATGGACTGGAACAGCAGAAATTAAGCGGATACGTCGGCACATGCAATGTCGTGATGTTTGCGCCGGAAGATTTAAACCTTGTGAAGGGCGGCCCCTCCATGCGGCGGCGTTTTATAGATATGGAAATCGGCCAGATCAGCCCTGTTTACCTTCATGATCTGATGTTGTATCAACGGATTTTGAGGCAGCGGAACCAGCTTCTTAAGAATATGTTTCCCGTTCCAGACCAGGAACAGGAAACGATGTTGGATGTGCTCACTGAACAGCTTTCCCAGGCGGGAGCTAAGGTGATCAGCAGACGGTTTTCCTTTTTGCACCTGCTTCAGGAGTGGGCAGGGGAGATTCACGGCAGAATTACAAAGAACCAGGAAGAGCTGAAGGTCGAATACGCTCCCACCACTGAGGTATCAGAAGACATGAACTTGTCGAAGATAGAAGAGCATGTCCGAAAAAAATTCGAAGAGAACCGCCAGAATGAGATCCGCCGTGGTCTGTCACTAAGCGGCCCTCACCGGGATGAGCTTATGATGCGTATCAACGGGCGCGATGTGCAGACTTACGGATCTCAGGGGCAGCAGCGTACTGCCGCCTTATCTCTCAAATTGGCGGAGATAGAACTCATACACGATAATATCGGGGAATACCCGATATTATTATTGGATGACGTTCTTTCCGAGCTGGACCATAACAGGCAGTCCCACCTTCTCCATACGATTCAGGGGAAGGTACAGACATTTGTGACAACGACCAGCGTGGACGGTATTGAACACGAAACGTTAAAACAGGCTTCGACATTTACTGCCGAAGCCGGAACACTGAGACAGATGAAATGAGGTGGATCGGATGTTTATTCATTTAGGCGGAGATAAGGTGATCCGGTCGAAAGACGTTATAACGATAGTCGATCAGGATACCCATGATTCCTCCAGCATAACCCAGCAGTTTTTATCCTCCCGGGCTGAAGAGGATGTGGAACGTATTTCATCAGAACAGACGAAATCGGTCGTTGTAACGACAGAAAAAATATATTTGTCTCCTATTTCCACCCTGACACTGAAACGGCGGGCCCAGGCCATTTCGGAATACGAAGACTACACCGAAGATCAGGAAAATACAACGCAGACCTGATATACACAACAGCTGAAATAGATGAACAGAACACACCGGACGTACAGAAAACTTGGAACTCGTGATGGAAGCGAAGGTGAATAAATTGTCAGTAGATCAATATTCGTACGATGAAAGTCAGATACAGGTACTGGAAGGTCTTGAAGCGGTAAGAAAACGTCCGGGAATGTATATCGGCACGACCAGCAGCCGCGGACTGCACCACCTCGTTTGGGAAATCATCGACAACAGCATTGATGAAGCCATGGGCGGATACTGTGACCACATATTTGTCACAGTCGAAAAAGATAACAGTGTCACCGTGCAGGATAACGGCCGCGGAATCCCCGTCGGTATCCAGGAGAAGATGGGAAGACCCGCAGTGGAAGTTATCATGACGATTCTACATGCCGGCGGAAAATTCGGAGGCGGGGGCTATAAAGTCTCCGGAGGACTGCACGGGGTGGGCGCTTCGGTCGTGAACGCCCTGTCTGAAATGCTGGAAGTGGAAATCCACCGTGACGGTGAAATTTATTATCAGAATTATGAACGCGGTGTTCCAAAGCAGGAAGTACAGACGATCGGAACGACCGATAAACATGGAACAAAAATTCATTTCAGGCCGGATGAGCGCATTTTTGACGAAAGCATTGAATTTGAATATGATATTCTTTCCACGCGTCTTCGGGAACTTGCTTTTCTTAACAAAGGGCTTCGTATCACATTCAACGACAAGCGTGATGAACAGGTGGAGGAAGTAGAGTATTACTACGAAGGCGGCATTGCTTCGTTTGTGGAGTACCTGAACCGCCAGAAAGAAGCACTCCATGATGAGCCGGTATTTATCGAAGGGGAAAAAGACGAGGTACAGGTGGAAATTGCTTTTCAGTATAATACAAGTTTCACAAGCAACTTGTACTCGTTCGCCAATAATATCAACACTCATGAAGGCGGGACGCACGAATCCGGTTTTAAAACAGGATTAACCCGTGTGATCAATGATTATGCAAGAAAGTATAATTTATTCAATGAAAATGATCCGAATTTGATCGGCGACGATGTCCGGGAGGGACTGACTGCCATTATCTCAGCAAAAATACCGGATCCACAGTTTGAAGGTCAGACAAAAACCAAGCTTGGTAACAGTGATGTGCGTACTGTTACAGATTCCTTATTTTCCGAGCATTTCTCCAGATTCATGTCGGAAAACCCGGAAACAGCAAAACAGATTGTGGAAAAAGGGTTGATGGCTTCAAGAGCCAGAGATGCTGCGAAGAAGGCAAGAGAATTAACACGCCGCAAAAATGCGCTGGAAGTGAGTTCGCTGCCGGGAAAACTGGCGGACTGCTCTTCAAGCGACGCATCCATCAGCGAAATCTACATTGTAGAGGGAGACTCCGCAGGCGGTTCTGCCAAACAGGGAAGAGACCGGCATTTTCAGGCGATTCTACCGCTTCGGGGCAAAATTATCAACGTAGAGAAGGCGCGGCTGGATAAGATTCTGGCCAACAATGAAATCCGTTCTATCATTACAGCACTTGGTACGGGGATCGGAGACGAGTTCGACATTTCCAAGGCTCGTTATCACCGGATTATTATTATGACGGACGCGGACGTGGACGGCGCTCATATCCGTACGCTGCTGCTGACGTTTTTCTACCGCTATATGAGACCGCTGATTGAAAGTGGATATATTTATATCGCTCAGCCGCCTTTATACAAAATCACACAAGGGAAAACGGTCCGTTATGCCTATGTAGAAAACGAGCTGGAACAGGTTCTTGCAGGACTGCCGGAGCAGCCGAAGCCGGGATATCAGCGCTATAAGGGACTGGGCGAAATGAATCCGTCCCAGCTCTGGGAGACGACGATGAATCCGGAGGCAAGGTCTGTCCTGCAGGTCCAGCTTGAAGATGCAATGAAAGCGGATGAAATCTTTGAAACATTGATGGGAGACCGGGTGGAACCAAGACGGGATTTCATTCAGGAAAACGCCCACTATGTAGAAAACCTGGATGTATAGCGGGCCGTTTCACCTGGATAAAAGGGATGCTGTTTCTTCTGTCCCTTTCGCTGCATGATGGGGACGGATTAGAATTGGGAGGTTTAAGGTATGGCAGATCAAGATGAATCAAATGTAACGGAAATAAATATAGGCCAGGAAATGCGCACCTCATTTCTGGATTATGCGATGAGTGTTATCGTAAGCCGGGCACTTCCGGATGTGCGGGACGGCATGAAGCCGGTGCACCGCCGTATTCTTTTTGCGATGAATGAGCTCGGTATGACACCGGACAAACCATATCGTAAATCAGCGCGTATTGTTGGGGACGTGATTGGTAAGTACCATCCCCACGGCGATTCGGCCGTTTATGAAACGATGGTGCGGATGGCGCAGGATTTCAGCTACCGCAATATGCTGGTGGACGGTCACGGCAACTTTGGTTCCGTTGACGGAGATGCCGCGGCAGCCATGCGTTATACGGAAGCGAAAATGTCCAAAATTTCGCTTGAAATGGTACGCGACATCAACAAAGATACGATTGACTATCAGGATAACTATGACGGTAATGAACAAGAACCGATTGTCCTTCCTTCCCGATTCCCGAACCTGCTGGTTAACGGTGCGGCAGGAATTGCTGTAGGAATGGCGACTAACATTCCGCCTCATCAACTGGGTGAAGTGATTGATGGAGTGCTTGCTCTCAGCAGAGATCCCGAAATGACAGTTCCTGACTTAATGGAATATATTCCGGGACCTGACTTTCCCACCGCTGCTTCGATTGTGGGCAGATCCGGCATCAGGCGCGCCTATCAGACAGGACGCGGTTCTATTACCATCCGCGCTAATGCGTATATTGAAGAATACGCAAGTGGTAAAGAAGCTATTATCGTAGATCAGCTTCCTTACCAGGTTAATAAAGCCCGGTTGATAGAAAAGATTGCAGAGCTTGTTCGTGACAAGAAAATCGAAGGCATCACCGATCTGCGTGATGAATCCGACCGCAACGGGATGCGTGTAGTCATCGAAGTGAAAAAGGATGCTAATGCCAATGTTCTGCTGAATAATCTATACAAACAGACAGCACTTCAGACCAGTTACGGCATCAATATGCTGGCTTTGGTTGATGGACGTCCGCAGGTGCTCAACCTGAAGCAGTGCCTCAGTCATTATCTGGAGCACCAGAAAGTGGTTATCAAGCGCCGTACTGCTTTTGAACTGAAAAAAGCGGAAGCGAGAGCCCATATTCTGGAAGGTCTGCGTGTTGCTCTGGATCATCTTGATGCTGTGATCGATTTGATACGAAACTCTCAGACAACCGACATCGCAAGAAACGGTCTAATGGAGCAGTATTCTCTGACACACGAACAGGCCCAGGCGATTCTTGAAATGCGTCTTCAACGTCTGACAGGGCTGGAACGGGATAAAATCGAACAGGAATACAGCGATTTGATGGATCGGATCAGGGAGCTTCGGGAAATCCTTGCCAGTGAAGAACGGGTTCTTGAAATCATCCGGGAAGAACTGAATGAGGTGAAGGACAAGTATAATGACGAGCGCCGGACGCTCATTACTGCCGGCGAAAATCAAATCGAAGACGAAGACCTGATTCCACGTCAGAACGTGGTTATTACAATCTCCCACCACGGTTATCTTAAGCGGATGCCGATAGATACTTACCGCAGTCAGCGTCGTGGAGGCCGTGGTGTTCAGGGGATGGGAACAAATGACGACGACTTTGTTGAACATCTGTTTACAACCAGTTCGCATCAGACGATTTTGTTTTTCACAAACAAAGGGAAAGTATATCGTCTGAAAGCTTACGAAATTCCAGAGCTGCAGCGGACAGCTAAAGGGATACCGGTTATTAATCTGCTTCAGGTGGAGAAAAACGAATACATCAGTACCGTTATTCCGGTGGAGGCTTTTTCGGATGATGCCTATTTGTTCTTTTTGACAAAACAGGGCATTGCCAAACGTACAAAGCTTTCCGCCTACTCCAATATACGTAAAGGCGGCCTGTTTGCGATCAATATCAAAGAAGATGATGAATTGTACGGGGTGCGTCTGACACACGGAGATGAACATATCATCGTCGGAACGAAAAACGGAACAGCCATTCACTTTAACGAAGAAGATGTCCGTTTTATGGGCCGTTCCGCAACCGGGGTGAAAGCTATTTCACTCACGGCCGGGGATGAGGTTGTAGGTATGGATATGACCTCGGAAGGAAAAGAAGTACTGATAGTTACCGACAAAGGCTTTGGCAAACGCACGCCGATCAGTGATTTCAAAGTGCAGCATCGTGGCGGAAAAGGGATTAAGGCCTGCAATTTAACAGAACGGAATGGATCCATTGTTTCTATGCGCTGTATTTCTGATGATCACGATATTATGATTATGACTGTCCATGGCGTTCTCATCCGGATGGAAGCGCGCGAAATTTCCAGACTCGGCCGCTATGCCCAGGGAGTGACACTTATTCGTCTTTCTGAAGGGGAAGTAGTTTCAACTGTAGCGCCTGTGGAAACGCCGGAAAATGAACTTGAGATGGAAGAAAGCAGCGGAGAGCTTCCTGAGAATGAAAGGGAAGAAATCGAGACACCTTCCGAGGTGGAAAACGAGGAAGAACTTGATGACACACCGCCGGAAGACTAAAGAATCAAGATGCATATAAAGGGCCGCCAATCGAGCAGCCGGAGGGGGAAAAGGCATGAAAGTGAAGCGGCAGTATCTGAAGGAAGGCTGTATTCTGAGAGAAGACATATTTGCGGTTACGTCCCGACCTCTCATCAGAAAAAAGACCGTTCTGCATCAGGAACACCTGGATGTACTGGACGCCTTCATGGTTACACACGTTCATGTGAAGAATAAACTGAATGACGGCACTCCCTTTACGCCGGCTGAGATGGAAGAGGAAGAAGATGAATACAGGGGGCAAACACAACAGGCGCCTGAAACGTTTCTGGATGTTTATTTAAACGCCGTTCAGACTTATAAAGACCTGTTTCAAAAGTGGACAGGGGGCGCCCGCGTTGAAATGGAAAAGATCCGCGCCCTCCTTGCACCCCCGGCGGAAAAACTGTTTGAATCCCCTCATCAGATTTTTTCTTTGCACCATTACAGCACAAAAGAGGAATATTTGTACCATCACGCTGTATCTACGGCTCTTTTATCCATGTTTCTGGCTAAAAGAATGGGCCTTTCCAATAAGGAACGGCTGCAGGCGGGGATTGCGGGTGCTATGTGTGATGCCGGCATGGCAAGGATCCCCGGGGGAATTCTGCAGAAGAAGGGCCATTTAACAGAATGGGAATATGAGCAGGTGAAAAATCATCCGTATTATTCGTATCAAATGGTAAAAGAAACAAAAGCAGTAAACACTCAGGTCCTTCTCAGTGTTCTGCAGCATCATGAACGGGAAGATGGAAGCGGCTATCCCCTTCAGATGAAGTCAGAAAGTATTCATACATTAAGTAAAATCGTAAGTACGGCCGATGTTTATCATGCCATGACAAGTGAACATTCTTACCGGAAAAAAAGATCGCCGTATAAAGTCATTGATGAAATGTACCGGGAAGAGTTTGGAAGACTGGATCCGCAGGTTCTTCAGTTATTGTCGGGGGCCCTTATTACATTTTCCATCGGAAGCAATGTCAGATTGAGTAATGGGGACACTGCCACCATCATTTACATTGATGAAAAATCTCCGGCTGAACCGATGGTCCGTTCCGACACGCATCAGGATATTATGCAGCTGGAGGGCAATAAGGGACCGTTTATTGAAGAGATTCTCCAGAGCTGAAAAATCCCGTGAACTGCCGGGGCACTTCAGCCAGCACCCATTCCAGGTAAAAATGAATGAAGGCGTAATCTTCGCCCTGCCGCTGCGTGCAGAGGTCACCCCACCATTCCCCTTCGTACCGGCAGAGCATACTTAACTCGTACAACAAAAGGTAATGAACGCAAAGCGGCGCCATCTTGGCGGTATCCAATAAAGAAGGCGGCATGTAATAGTTGCTTCCCCGCTGTACAAGCTGGGAATGGACATTGTCAGGAAGTCGTTTTATCGAAAAAAGAACAGAATCAGCTGTTCTTTTTTTTATACCTTCCACCTCAATACCAAGTTGTTCAAGCTGCTTTTGAATCAAGGAGATTGACTGCTCTTTTGCAGGAGAGACATGTTCCACCGTAAGATTGGCACAAGCCGGCTGCACGCGCGGAAGTGCTTTTTCCCCGTAAACATCAAGATACAAATGAACCATGGTATCCCATTTGAAAAAAAGGTGGTTAATTTTCCATTTCTCCCCTGCTGAATGTTTCACGTGAAACATTCGTGACGAAAAATGCGGAAAGAACCCCTGTTTTTGTATCTTCACTTCATCTTCCATAAACGTAAATTGTTTTCTCTTCTTTTTTCTCGTCGTCACCCCGTGGGCAAGCATATCAGCCGCCGCCGGATAATGAGGATCTTCGGTAAGGAGAATACCTTTTAGAAGATGAGTGAGACCGTAAAAAAGCAGAAGAGGACGTGTTAAAAGTGATGACTGTGCTCCTTCTGTCCAGTACGTGCGTCCCAAAAGCCACTCATAGTGAAATGCAGGTGTATTACGATAGCTCCACTGAAGGGCATCATGGGTGGAGGCACTGCGGGCGAGATATTCCTTTTCGAGCTTTCGCTGCAGCACATTCTGTGCTTCATACGGGGCATAATAAGAGAAATAATTGTGCAAATCATTCTGCTTCATCGTCAGCACCTTTCTGTTCGTTGAATAAATCAGAAAGTTTAAACTTATTCATAATTCTCGTTATCAGGCACAAAACATGATAAGATATTAGAAAATCTCAGAGTTGGTTTTTAGCATGCGCTGTTTACAGGCTGGTTATGAATCATCCTTCTTTCGTAAGCAGGAGAACAAAAACGATGCAGAAAGGTGGAGTGTTACAATGCGTGAAGATAAGTTTGCCAAAGAGGGGTTAACGTTTGATGATGTCCTTATGATGCCGGACCGGTCGGATATTCATCCACGTGATGTGTCGCTGAAGACAACACTGTCTGATAAACTGAATCTTAATATACCGATTGTCAGCGCCGGAATGGATACTGTTACGGAAGCGCCGCTGGCAATAGCTATTGCCCGGGAAGGCGGACTCGGTGTTATTCATAAAAACATGTCCATTGAAGAGCAGGCAGAAATGGTGGATCAGGTGAAACGCTCGGAAAGCGGCGTTATTACAGATCCTTTCTTTTTAACGCCTGAACGGAAAGTGTACGATGCGGAGTACCTGATGGGAAAATACCGGATCTCGGGCGTTCCAATTGTGAATGAAAAACAGAAGCTGGTCGGTATTCTCACTAATCGGGATCTTCGTTTCATTGAGGATTATTCCATCGAGATCAGGGACGTTATGACCAGCTCCAATCTCGTTACAGCACCGGTAGGAACAACGCTTGAAGAAGCCGAGAAAATAATGCAGAAGCATCGTATCGAAAAGCTTCCTCTGCTTGATAGTGATGAGATACTGCGGGGACTTATTACCATCAAAGATATCGAGAAAGTTATTGAATTTCCGCAGTCGGCAAAAGATAAACAGGGAAGACTGCTTGCCGGCGCTGCTGTTGGTGTGACAGGGGATGCGATGATTCGTATTGATACACTCGTGAAGGCAGAAGTGGACGCGATTGTGCTTGATACGGCACACGGACACTCAAAAGGTGTGCTGGATAAACTTAAAGAAATCCGGGATACCTATCCGGATGTAACCATTATCGCCGGTAATGTGGCAACACCGGAAGGAACCCGTGAACTTATTGAAGCCGGTGCGGATGTAGTAAAAGTAGGGATCGGACCTGGATCCATCTGTACGACCAGAGTAGTGGCAGGTGTCGGCGTTCCACAGATCACCGCCGTCTTTGACTGCGCGGAAGAAGCTGCCCGGCACGATGTCCCTATTATTGCCGACGGAGGCATTAAATTTTCGGGGGATATTGTCAAAGCACTTGCGGCAGGAGGTCACGCTGTGATGCTCGGCAGTATGCTGGCCGGAGTGAAAGAAAGTCCTGGAGATACAGAAATTTATCAGGGCAGACAGTTCAAGGTTTACCGCGGCATGGGGTCGATGGGGGCCATGGAACAGGGCAGCAAAGACCGTTATTTCCAGGAAAACAATCAGAAACTGGTCCCTGAAGGCATTGAAGGGCGTATTCCTTATAAAGGACCGTTGACAGATACCGTTCATCAGCTGCTTGGAGGTATCCGCGCTGGTATGGGATACTGCGGCAGTGAAGATCTGCTTGATCTGCGTGAAAATGCCCGGTTCACCAGAATTACAAATGCCGGACTCCGGGAAAGCCACCCCCACGATGTCCAGGTAACGAAAGAAGCTCCGAATTACAGTTTATAGGATGGCCGTCCCCCGGAGAGAAAGCAGGGTATTTCTTTTCTCTCCGGGGGATTTCATATTTCCCGGGAAATAATGAACCTGTATTTTTGGGACCGGAGCAATCTATTTTTTTGACTGTTCGTGTGATAAAATATCCTTTGTGTAAGTAGAGCGTGGAGGTGCAGGAGATTGAAGAAGAAAAGTATACTAACTATGATTGCGGCAGTACCGCTGACTGCCGGTTTATTATTCCAGACAGAAACAGATGTACAGGCAGTGGAACCCGATCTTGCAGCAGAATCGGCAATACTTGTGGATGCTGATTCAGGTCAGGTTCTTTACAGCAATAAAGCCGATCTTATTCTTCCCCCGGCCAGTATGACAAAAATGATGACTGAGTACCTTGTTAATGAAGCTGTAGCAAAGGGAGAAACATCCTGGGACGCTGAAGTGAATGTAACGAGCAAAGCAGAGGAAATTTCCCAGAATAATGCCTTATCGAATGTACCGCTTAGAGCGAATCGTACATATACCGTTCAGGAATTGTATGAAGCGATGGCTATATATTCCGCAAACGGCGCAACCATTGCTTTAGCCGAGCATGTTGCAGGGACCGAGTCCGATTTTGTAGACATGATGAATGAACGAGCTGGAGAACTGGGAATGAAAGATTATGAATTTGTGAACTCAACAGGACTGAACAATGCTTCCATGGATGGACTCCACCCGGAAGGTACCGAGCCGGACACCGAGAATATGATGTCGGCCCGGGCATCGGCAAAGCTCGCTTATCATTTGCTGAATGAGTACCCGGATGTTTTGGATACGGCGGGCATCACGGAAAAAACATTCCGTGAGAATGGCGCAAATACCTCCATGGATAACTGGAACTGGATGCTCCCCGGCAGTATGTACGGGAGTCTGGATTATGAAGGAGTCGATGGACTGAAAACAGGATACACAGAGATGGCGGGCAATGCCTTCACAGGCACAGTAGAACAAAACGGCACCCGGTTCATTTCAGTAGTTATGCGAACCGATTCCCAGACAGCCCGTTTTGAAGAAACTGCCAAATTGTATGACTACGGATTTGACAACCTCTCTGAGACAGAAGTAGTTCAGGAAGGGCAGTCTTTTGAAGACGCGTCATCCTTTCCGGTTGTAAACGGAAAGGATGACGCCGTATCCGCTTCTGCCGGAAGCAGCCTGTCTCTCCTTCTGGAAGACGGAGATGCTGAAAACATAAATACATCAGTCAACATTAATCAGGATGTGCTGAATGAAAACGGGGAACTGGAAGCACCGGTTGAAAAGGGTACAGAAATCGGAACCATCACGCTGAGCGGAGAAGGAGCACCGCAGTCTCTCTCCGGTGTGAATGAAACATCACAGGAAGTACCGCTTGTTCTCGATGAAGGAGTTGAAAAAGCCGGCTGGTTCGCTCTTACGATGCGGAGTGTGGGCGGGTTCTTCGGAAGTATGTGGAACAGCGCCTCAAGTTTTGTACAGGGACTGTTATAGGGCCTGGGTGTTTATTCGCATAGGTGGTAGTGTTATAATAAATGATACCATCACGTCTTGTTCTTGATACACGATACGGAACGAAACGATATAACGAAGGACCAGGAGGAATGGAAGATGGCAGATAGAGGGACAGACAGAGTAAAACGAGGAATGGCGGAAATGCAGAAAGGCGGCGTCATCATGGACGTCGTGAACGCTGAACAGGCAAAAATCGCGGAAGAGGCCGGAGCTGTAGCGGTGATGGCATTGGAGCGTGTACCTGCTGATATCCGTGCAGCCGGCGGTGTGGCACGTATGGCCGACCCGACGATTGTTGAAGAAGTGATGAGTGCTGTATCCATTCCGGTCATGGCAAAAGCAAGAATTGGACACATCGCGGAAGCCAGGGTGCTTGAATCACTGGGCGCGGATTATATCGATGAAAGCGAAGTGCTCACACCGGCGGATGAAGTATATCACCTCGATAAGAGCGAATATACCGTTCCATTTGTGTGTGGGGCGCGTAATCTGGGAGAGGCACTCCGCCGTGTAGGCGAAGGGGCTTCCATGCTGCGCACCAAAGGGGAACCAGGTACAGGTAATATCGTAGAAGCGGTCCGTCACATGCGGATGGTACAATCCGAGTTAAATAAAGTCGCCGGCATGTCCAAAGATGAACTGATGACAGAAGCGAAAAACCTGGGAGCTCCTTATGAACTGCTTCTGGGTATAAAAGAAACAGGAAAGCTTCCTGTAGTAAACTTCGCAGCCGGTGGTATTGCAACGCCTGCTGATGCTGCACTGATGATGCAGCTCGGCGCGGACGGTGTTTTTGTGGGATCGGGTATATTTAAGTCCGAACATCCGGATAAGTACGCGAAAGCAGTAGTGGAAGCAACCACTCATTATCAGGATTATGAATTGATTGCCCGGCTTTCCAGAGGACTTGGTACAGCCATGCAGGGACTGGAAATGTCCACGCTTGACCCGTCGGAGCGTATGCAGGACCGCAGCTGGTAAAAGGAGGTGCGGCATATGCTGAAAATCGGTGTGCTTGCTCTTCAGGGGGCCGTGCAGGAACATATAAAAAGCCTGCAGGCTCCTGATGTGGAAACCGTTATTGTAAAGCGTACGGATCAGCTGGAGGCACTGGACGGCCTTGTTTTTCCCGGCGGTGAAAGCACTACGATGAGGCGTCTCGTCAATAAGTACGGGTTTTATGAACCGCTTCGTGCGTTCGCTGCTGCCGGGAAACCCATATTTGGCACCTGCGCCGGTCTCATTCTGATGGCCGACCGTATCGCGCAGGAACCGCAAGGGCACCTGCAGCTGATGGATATGAACGTGCAGCGCAACGCTTTTGGACGTCAGCGCGAAAGTTTTGAAACGACACTCGTTGTCAAAGATGTAGCCGAAGATATTGAAGCGGTGTTTATCCGTGCGCCGCTCATCTCCAGCACCGGAGATGATGTGGAGGTTCTCTCGTCATTTAATGGGGAAATCGTGGCAGCGCGGCAGAACCATCTGCTTGCCTGCTCCTTTCATCCCGAACTGACGGACGACACACGGTTTCATCAATATTTTGTACAGATGGTGAGGGAATCTAAAGAAACGGCTCCGGAACACACCGCTGTAACGTAACACAAAGATGCGTTTGTTCATCATAGGAATGTTTATCTATCGGAAAAATCAAGGACGGGCAATAGTATCGGCATTTCTGACACGCAGAGAGCTGGTGGCCGCTGTGAACCAGCTGCAGAATGATCGAAAATCCTGCCCGGAGTGAAAAAAAGAACACGGCATCCCGTCAGTATTTTTTTCCGGTTCATCCACGTTACTGGGTGCAAAGAGGCAGTATGAATGCTGCAATTTGGGTGGCAACGCGGGTCTCAACTCCCGTCCCTTTTTACATCAAAGGGGCGGGAGTTTTTCTCGTTGGATTCCATCACCATAACAGAAGATAATCAGCAGAAAATGAAGGAGGATAAATATGCTTGATGTAAAAGAACTGCGGCATAATTTTGAGGAAGTCAAAAGCCAGCTGGCTAAGCGGGGGGAAGATATCGCGGATCTGGATACTTTCCAGGACCTTGATGAAAAGAGACGGGACTACATTCAAAAAACCGAAGAGTTAAAGCAAAAACGAAATGAGGTCTCCCAGCAGGTGGCTGAACTGAAACGCGAGAAAAAAGACGCTGATCACTTGATTCAGGAGACGAAGGAAGTTTCTTCGCGCATTAAAGAGTTGGATGAAGCGTTGAAAGAAATTGAACAGCAGCTGGAAGATTTAATGCTCCGTATCCCCAATATTCCTCATGAAAGCGTACCTTACGGGATGGACGAGTCTGATAACGAAGAAATACGTAGCTGGGGGGACAAACCTTCCTTCGATTTTGAAACAAAAGCACACTGGGATCTGGCAGCCGACCTTGGCATGATGGATTTTGAACGCGCTTCGAAAGTAACCGGCAGCCGGTTTGTTTTCTATAAAGGGGCCGGAGCGAGGCTCGAGCGTGCACTGATTAACTACATGATGGACATGCACGAAGCAGAGCACGGCTACGAAGAAATTATGCCGCCGTATATGGTGAACCGGGACAGCATGACCGGCACAGGCCAGCTTCCGAAGTTCGAAGAAGACGCGTTTAAAATCAGGGAAGAAGATTACTTCTTGATTCCAACAGCGGAAGTACCGGTTACGAATCTGCACCGGGATGAAATTCTGGACGTGGAAAACCTTCCGCTTCTTTATGCCGCATACAGTGCCTGCTTTCGGTCGGAAGCGGGGTCAGCTGGACGCGATACGCGTGGTTTAATCCGGCAGCATCAATTCAATAAAGTGGAATTGGTCCGGTTTGCACTGCCAGAGCAGTCGTATGAGGATCTCGAGACGCTGACCGGTCAGGCCGAAAAAGTACTGCAGCGCCTGGAACTGCCTTATCGTGTGATGAACATGTGCAGCGGAGATCTTGGTTTCACCGCCGCCAAGAAATATGATATTGAAGTATGGCTTCCAAGTTATGAAGACTACAAAGAGATTTCCTCCTGCAGTAACTTTGAAGACTTTCAGGCGCGCCGGGCCAACATCCGCTTTAAGCGGGATAAAAAAGCAAAAACCGAATTTGTTCACACGCTGAATGGTTCCGGTCTTGCGGTCGGCCGTACCGTTGCTGCCATTATGGAAAATTATCAGCAGGAAGACGGGTCCATCAAGATCCCGGACGTACTGCGCGGTTACATGGGTAATAAATCTTATATTTCAAAGTAAACAACAGAAAGGGGACCGGCTGTTTATGCCAGCCGGTCCGATCTGTATGTATTCGCATTATTCGAACAAATGGAGCGGAAGCCTTGCAAGCGTGGTTGTATTTTTTTTATAATAACTATAGCTTTTATAATATATTACGAAGGCGGTCATTCTGATTTTCGTGTACCCTCAACGTTATCCAAAGAGGAGGAACGTCCCGTGAAACTGGATCAGACGGATATGAAAATTCTTTCCTACCTGCAGGAAAACGGCAAGCGGTCTTACAGTGAAATTTCCCGTTATATTGATGTGAGTGAAGGAACCGTGCGGTCGCGGATTAATAAAATGCTGGAAAATGAAGTGTTTGAATTCATTATTCATACGAACCCTAATAAGGTTGGATTGTATGTACAGGCTATTATCGGGTTCTCCACAAAACTGGGGGAACAGGACAATATCGCCAAGAGCCTGCAGCAGTTCCCCGAAGTACGATTCATCGGCGCATTTTCCGGAAAGCACGATTTAATTATTCAGGCCTATTTCGAAGACAATGACAGCCTCGTCCGGTTTGTGAATGAGGAACTGGCGCATATTGACGGCATAGTAAGCGCGGATGTTAACGTGGAACTGAAACAGTATAAAGATTCGTTTTCCTATGTTATCCGGCAGTGACTGTCCGTAATCTGTATAAAAAGAGTCTTGCAGGGAATAATCTCATATGATACTATTGTGTTTGTCGGCTGAGAGAACAGCCTGCGCCATACGGAGGAGTACCCAAGTTCGGCTGAAGGGAGCGGTCTTGAAAACCGCCAGGGGGTTAACGCCCCGCGGGGGTTCGAATCCCTCCTCCTCCGCCATTTACATAACAACTACGCGATACATAACGAATAACTAATCAGACAGGACACGGTCGTAAAAACCGTGTCTTTTTTTATGCGGCATAAAGGTTCTGCCCGGCAGTGTCCAATCGGCGGCGAGTCCTTCGCTGATGCAGAAAGTCGTACGATGGAATACATGCACGGCGGGTTTAAACCTTCCAAAATCGGGAAGCATGCACGTAGTGTCTGTAGTGTTCCGCCGAAGACATGCGAGCGGATAACTGGACATCATTTTTGGAAGCAGGTTACGATGAAAGTGCTGGAATGAAATGTAACATAATGAGAGAAAACATTTTGCTGCAGAAAGGATGAATCATATGAACGTTCTTGTTGTCGGCGCAAACGGCCAGATTGGTAAACATCTCGTATCTTCGATTCAAAACAGTGATAAGCTGAAAGCCAAAGCGATGATCCGTAAAGAGGAACAGGCGTCTTATTTTAAAGAGCTTGGCGCAGAAACTGCCGTGGTTGATCTTGAAAGCAGTATCGATGCCATCGCCAAAGCTGCTGAAGGGATGGACGCCGTCGTGTTTACGGCCGGTTCCGGGCCGCACACCGGAAAAGATAAAACAATGATGATTGATCTGGATGGAGCGGTAAAAACGATCAAGGCGGCGGAACAGGCCGGAGTGAAACGGTTTGTGATGGTCAGCTCGTTTGATACGAGCCGCGAAGCCATTCTCGAAGCTCCTGAATCATTCTCGCCGTATGTCGCCGCGAAACATTACGCCGATGAATGGCTGAAAGCATCCGACCTGGATTATACCATCGTGCAGCCCGGCATGCTGACCAATGAAGAAGGAACCGGCCAGGTGCAGGCACAAGTGGAAGTGGACCGCGGGGAAGTGCCGCGGCAGGATGTGGCAGACGTCATCACCGCCTGCCTCGAAAACGATTCAACGATTGGAAAACAATTTCAGCTGGTAGGCGGCAATACGCACATTAAACAAGCGGTCAACTCTCTCTAAACTGATTCGAAAATATGGATGACGATTATCTCCCTGATTTGTGATGTCAGGGAGATATTTTATATAAAGTGTTTCATGTTAAACCACGCCTGTTGATTTACCATATAAAGGAATGGGGAAGGATTCTATGAGGAGGGTGCATCTGTGATCAAAGCATGTATCCCCCCCTTCTTTTTCGTTGGACGGAGCCGTCTGCCCGACTCCAGCGGGAGAAGCGTCAGCCGAAGATCACCGGGTGATTTTCCCGGTAGCTGAGGCGACGCCCTGCGGCTAAGGAGACACTGGGAGAACGACCGACGGGAGTTCGAGCAGATGTCGCTCTTGTGCCCGGAGGGTGAAAGCGGGCAGGAAAGGCGGAGTCCAACGAAACGCTTCCTATATTTGCATAATCAACAGCCGTGATGTTAAACCTTCAAAATCTATTTACATGAATAAATAAGAATTGATAAGTTGACATAAGAAAATGTTAGTAATGGAGGACTTATGAGAAAATTTATAGCTTTGGCTGTTCTATTTATGGGGACAGTTGGAATGGCATGCAGTGGATCCGACGTCGAGGCGGCGAATTACTCGGATGTTTCGGATGAATTTTGGGCGGATGAAAGCATTCGTTCTTTATCGGAACAAAATATAATCAGCGGTTATCCGGATGGAACTTTTCAACCAAATCAACCAATTACACGTATTCAGGCGGCTTCTATGATTGTAAAAGCATTGGATCTTGAGGTCACTGACCGTCCCGATGCTGCTTATGAAGATATTTCCGCTGAATATGACCGAAAAAATATTATTAATGCCGTGTCGGAAGAGGAAATCATGTCCGGAAACGGGGAGATATTCCGTCCGGGAGAACATATTACCCGCGCCCAAATGGCTGTGGTTCTGCAGAATAGTTTTGACTGGGAGACCTCCGGGCAGGAGAGTTTCAGCGATGTTCCAGCGGATTACTGGGCTATTGAAGCGATCAGCACGGCAGTTTCGCAGGATATTACAACAGGTTATGAAGATGGGACTTTTCGTCCCGGGAACGCGACCACCCGGGCTCAGTTTTCTGTATTTCTTCAAAACGCATTAAGCAGCGGGGAAGAAGAGCAAACCTCGAATGAAGCTCAACGTGGAGTCGAAGTGAGCAAGGATGACTGGACATATACGATAAAAGATCATGAAATCATCCGAACCAATTCCGCGGGTCAGACAGAAAGGGTATTGGCTGCTGACGAGAGAAATCCTCGAATAAAAGAAGGAATGGTTCTGTTAGAAAAAGGGGATTGGATATATTATTTGTTAAGTGACAGCACAGAAGCTGGTTCCAACAGAGAGATTTATCATTTACACCGCGTACGCACAGATGGAAGTGATGAGGAAAAAGTACTCGATGAATCGGTCAATAATCCTCACATCTATGAAAATCATTTGTACTACGTTGGATACGATCAACAGGAGAACGTCACCTCTTGGAAGAAGGCGGAGCTGGATGGTTCCAACCGGGAGATAATTTTCGAGGACGATTTTAAAGAACGGGAAAAAGGATATGAAAATAATGACGACGACTATTATGTCTTCGAGAGATATAAAGACCGGATGTATTATAGTAACAAAGGTGAGACGTTTCATATGAATATGGATGGTTCCAACAAAGAACGTATTATGGGAATGAATTCCTTTGATTTAGAGGTCACAGAAGGACTTATCTTTTCAGGCTCCCCTGAAGGTTTGTTGGCCATTAACCCGGATACGGATGAGCGGACGACGATTCGAGGCGGTGATTTTTATGACTTCGTAGCTTTTGGAAATGATATATTCGCTTTTGAAAGATCCTCCGGACTATTTCGCTTTGATGGCGATGAACGGACTTGGAACTCGGTTGAAAAAGAAATAGGGGGCTGGTCTTTAGAATACGCCACCGCTCGTACGGAAAAAGCAGGAGACGATGGATTGATGGCTTTCACCCATGCGTATGGAGACAATACTTATTTACT
The DNA here is from genome assembly GCF_900114715.1 of Salibacterium qingdaonense. Lineage (GTDB taxonomy): Bacteria > Bacillota > Bacilli > Bacillales > Marinococcaceae > Salibacterium > Salibacterium qingdaonense. Next base: position 18,966 of record NZ_FOTY01000016.1, on the reverse strand, counting down.
TGGCATCCGTGATGGAGACATTGTCGTGCAGGAAACGCTGAACCAGGGATATGAACAGATGCAGACAGAGATGGAGAACCAGGAAATAGAGATTCATTTGAAAAATGCGGAGGAAAGCAGCAGGGAAAGCTATCGTATCGATCTTGAAAAAGAATTAATAGAATCAATAGACGAGGAATAGAGGTCTTACGGAAACAAGAGGGTCCCAATGTGTTTGGACCCTCTTGTTTTAAATTTGTATACTGAACCCTGGTATTTTACGGTCTTTGCGCAGTTTTTAAATGCTTTAATATCGCTACAATCAGAAAGCTGACAATAACAAGCAGCAGCCACGAACTTATTTTTCCGAGGTGGACGATATCCCATCCACTCTGCTGGTGCGGATAGCTCCAGCCGCCTAAAAAGGTTACGATATTTTCCGCCACCCAGATGAAAAACCCAATCAGAACAAACGCCAGGGACAACGGCATTTTGTAGGTCGAGGATCTTACTGTGAAGAACACCATGGTACGCAGAAACACAAAAAGGGTGAGGATTTTCAGAATCCAGCGGACATCATAGATAAAGTGGTGGGTGTAGAAGTTGAAATAGATGGCTGCACTGAGCAGCATTACTGACCATGTCGGCGGCCAGTGGGTAAGGTGGAGATTAAGCCTCCGCCATGCCTGACACATGTAACTTGCCACACTGGCATACATAAACCCGCTGTACAGCGGCACTCCGTACACTTTTGTCACGGCCTCCTCCGGATAACTCCAGGACCCCATGTGTACTTTGTACAATTCGAGCGCCAGTCCGATAAGATGAAACACACCAATCACTTTCAACTCATCCATCGTTTCCATGCGGGAAACAAGCATCAGTGCCTGCGCCGCTATACAAATCAGAAAAATCAGGTCATACCGTGCCAGTCCGGGAACACTAACCACCTGAGTCAGGCCGAGACTGAGAAAAATAACAAGGGGAAAAACACAGGACTTCGCCTGCTCCCATCCAAAGTAGAATAACTGCCTCATTATGTATCATCCTAGATTGACTTCTATTTGATTCCATCTTATAACAAATTCTGTTTAAAACATAGGGACTAAAAACATCGTAATAGAAAATACAGAAAATTATATTGACATTCAAAAGTTTTAGAACGTATACTAAAATCAATCTAATCGATTAGATTTCCTTAGGAGTGGAGAAGTTGGTCACTATTAAAGATATTGCCAGGAAAGCAGGAGTCTCCGTTGCAACTGTATCATACGTTTTGAATGACCGGCCGGTCAGCGATGAAATGAAAGCCAAAGTTCTCAAAGCAATTGATGAACTGAATTATGTTCCCAATGAGATTGCAAGGCGCTTGAGAGTGAAGAAAAACCATACTATTGCGTTAGTACTTCCTGATATCACGAACCCTTTCTATCCTGATCTTGCAAAAGGTTGTCAGGACGTAGCAAAAGAAAATGGTTTTACATTAATTATGATTAATACCGAAGATAAAGAAGAACAGCTTTCTGGTGCTGTTAATCAAGTTCGGCAGGGAGGAATTGATGGTCTCATTTTAGCTAATGCCATGGAAAAAGATATGGCGGAAGTTGAGTCTTTGCTGGAAACTCCGATACCAGTCGTGTTTGCACATCGTAGTATAGAAAGTCTTGCTGTAGATTCTGTAACCGCTGACAATTACTCTGGAGGGTATGAAGCTGCCCGCCATCTCATAGCAAACGGACATGAAAAAATAGCGTTTATTGAAGGACTGCTGGGATCAACTGTAAGCATTAATCGAAAAAAAGGTTTTGAAGCAGCCATGAATGATGCAGAACTGCCACTGCGACCGGATTGGATCGTGGAAGGAAAAACGGATTACGACACCAGTTACAACGGAGTAATGCAATTACTAAATTCTTCAAGTAATGATAGACCAACTGCCATTTTTTCCAGTTCAGATCTTATGGCTGTAGGTGCTATGGACGCCGTCAAAGATGCAGGGATGTTTATTCCTGATGATGTTGCTATTATAGGCTACGATGATTTATTTATGACCTCTTCGCTGCAGTTGACTACTGTGCATGTACCGAGATATGAGATAGGTAGACAGGCCATGCAGATGTTGATCGAAAAAATTAATGATAAGGATACCAATGAATCATTTCAGAATATTGTTCTCGATACCAGCCTTATTGTTCGAAATACATGTGGCAGTCAAAGGGTTTATTAAACAAGCCGAACTTTCTTTTTTATTAAATCTAATCGATTAGATTTTTAAAATTTCTGAAATGAAAACGAATACAAAAAGTTATGAGTATTGGTTGAGCTGGTTTTTACATGTTTTATTTATTCTATTACATGGAGGTATAAAAAATGAGAAAAAGCAATGTATTGGGTTTATTGGCGGTACTGTCTTTCCTGTTCCTTTTAGCAGCATGTGGTTCAAGTAGCAGTGATAATGCGTCAGGAGGAGATGAAAGCGGGAACGCAGGATCCGATAGTGAAGAAGGTTCAGAGCAGGAAGCAGAAGTAGATTATCCAACCAAACCGATTGAAATTGTTGTCCCATGGGCTGCAGGGGGAAGCAGTGATCAGACGGCCCGTGCCCTGGCTGAAGCTATGAGTTCGAATATTGATCAGAATGTAACGGTAACAAACCGGGAAGGGGCAGGTGGTACGATCGCAACAGCTGAAGTTGCACAAAGCCAGCCGGATGCCCACACGATCCTTCTGGATGCAGTTGGTGTATTCACCACTCAGCCTCATTTAAAAAATGTCCAATATTCAATTGATGATTTTAAAGCTATTACGGGATTGACCTATGAACCGATTGTATTAGCAGTAAACGCTGATTCCCCATGGGATTCAATCGAGGATCTTGCTGCCGCAAAAGAGGAAGGCACACAAATTTCATATGGACATTCCGGTGCCGGCGGCTTACCGGATCTGGCCCAAGCAGGATTTTTTGATCAAGCCGGGATAGAGGCAGAAAGTATTGCTTACGAAGGACAGAATCCGGCGGTTTCCGCTTTGCTTGGAGGACATGTAGATACCATTGCCGCTCATCCCGGAAGCATTATGCAGCATGTAGAATCAGGTGACATCAAAATTCTTGGAGTCTTTTCCCCGGAACGTTACGAAGAACTTCCGGATGTTCCAACATTTGAAGAAAAAGGATATTCGATTGATATGAGTGTCTGGAAGTTTCTGCTCGTGTCCGAGGAAACACCGGATGATGTAAAAAATAAATTAACAGAAATTGTAGAGGAAGCTATGGCCAGTGATAGTTATCAACAATTTCTGGAAGATGCCAATCTCACGCCGATGGATTTAAGTGGGGAAGAAGTTGTAGAAAGATTAAAGGACAATAAAACACAGCACGGTGAAATTATTGAAAACATGGGTCTTTCCGCAGAATAATTATAAATTTGCAAAAAGGATGAAGGGTGTTCATACCCTCATCCTTATTTTCCAGGAGGAGTTATAAGTGGCATCCAAAGAGCGTTATATCTGGCTTTTTCTATTTATGATAGGAGTATTGACCTGGAAAGTACTTATTCCAACTCAAGTACAAGTGAATCAAAATTCTTCTACGTATGGACCTGCGTTTTTTCCCAATGTTCTGGCTGTAGCTGTCATTATTATCAGCGCTTTGTCATTTATAGGAACGTTCACAAAAAAATCGGAGCATAGAGAAGAGATAAAGGAAAAGGATGAAGAGAAGGGAAGTAAATGGATTGGTATTATCGTTTTTATCATCATGGCGGCCTATGTCTACATCATTGAAACCATTCATTATATTCCTGCAACCATTATTTCAATGCTGCTTATTATGTGGGTACTTTCCGTAAGAAAGTGGTATCTGTATGTCTTGATGGTAGGAATTATTTTTCTGGTTCAGTACATTTTCGAAAAACTTTTGTACATTCAACTTCCTTAGTATAAATATGTAAAGGGTGGGTCCCGTGGAAGTAATAGTAAACAGTTTAATCGATGTTTTCACCTTTAATAATATTCTAGTCATTTTCCTTGGAGTATTCGCCGGTTTCATATTTGGTGCCTTGCCAGGATTAACCGCCACAATGGGTGTGGCATTAATGCTTCCGATTACTTATGGCATGTCACCGACTCTGGCGATGATGGCGCTGCTTGGCATGTACTGTGGAGGAACATATGGAGGCTCTATCTCAGCTATCTTAATTCGTACACCTGGAACACCGGCGTCTGCAGCCACGGTAATGGACGGTTATGCACTCGCTGAAAAAGGTAAAGCTGCTGAAGCCCTCCGTATCTCCTTGTTTGCATCAGTCTTTGCAGGTGTATTCAGTGGCCTGGCACTGCTGTTGATAGCTCCTCAGCTGTCAAAATTCGCACTGGAATTCGGCCCGGCAGAGTTTTTTGCGTTAGCGGTATTTGGTTTGACGATGATCGCAAGTATCAGTAGTGACAATCTGAGAAAAGGGGTCATCATGGGAATATTCGGGATGTTTGTATCCACGATTGGTATTGATCCGATCGGCGGCTTGTCCCGCTTTTCCTTTGGCAATGATGAACTGATCGGTGGTATCAATCTTATCCCGGCTCTCATAGGATTGTTTGCGATATCTGAAATCATAAATAAATCGCAGACAGCGCATATCAAATCAAATGAGGAAGTCAGTAATGTAAAGAAAGCAGCCTCATCGATAAGAACGTTTTTTAAACATTTCAAGACGATTGTTAAATCAAGTGCCATAGGAACGTTTATCGGTTCGATTCCAGGGACTGGACCGGCTATTGCCTCCTTTCTCAGTTATAACGAAGCTAAAAGATCTTCGAAAAACAAGGAAGAATTCGGAAAAGGGTCCATGGACGGTATCGCAGCGGCTGAAGCAGGTAATAACGGGGTAACCGGAGCAACGCTGATTCCTCTTTTGACATTGGGCATTCCGGGGGATACCGTGACGGCGGTGATGCTTGGAGCTCTGATGATGCAGGGACTTGCCCCCGGCCCGCAGTTATTCCAGACTTCGGCGGACATGATGTACACTATTATGTTTGGGTTGATTCTGGTAAATATCATGATGCTGTTCCAAGGATATTTTGCTGTGAAATTCTTTGCGAAGATAAAAAATATCCCCGTTAATATGCTGCTTCCCAGTTTGTTGATTCTTTGTTTCATAGGTTCATTTGCAGTAAATAATACTGTTTTTGACGCGAAAGTCATGCTTGTTTTTGGATTAATCGGATTTATAGCTCCAAAATTCGGTTTCCCTGTTACACCGATGCTGCTCGGCATTGTACTGGGACCGATAGCAGAAACCTCTTTCAGACAAGCTTTATCAGTATCCAGAGGAGACTGGATGATTTTTGTTACCGAACCTATTTCGCTTGTGTTTCTTTTATTATCCTTATTATCCATTCTGCTGCCGGTCATTCGATCATTAATCAGTAAAAAAACAAACGAGAAAGCTTAATCAAAAGGAGTCTAAGAAATGAAAATTATTGATGTCATACCTCATGTACTAACAACGCCGCTGGAGGAACCTTTTTCTTTTTCTCAGGGGTGGGTAGAAAAGCGCAGCACGGTTATTACAGAAATCGTTACAGATGAAGGAATAACCGGCTGGGGTGAATCCCTCTGTCACGGTCTCCAGCCTCCTGAGATTGCAGCTTCCTTTATAAAATACTGCTTTAAACCTCTCCTTATTGGACGAGACCCCTTTGATGCAGAAGTCTTGTGGGAGGAAATGTATAATATCTCGCGGCCTTATGGACAGGCCGGAGCCGCGGTGAATGCGATAAGCGGTGTCGATATAGCGGTTTGGGATGTTATAGGAAAAAGTCTGGAGAAACCGGTAAGCAAATTGATTGGCGGTAGATTTCGAAACGAAATCGTTCCTTACGCTACAGGTTTTTACCGGAAAAAGGACCGGGATGATATAGAAGCGGGGATAGAAGAAGCCAAGAGTCATTTAGCAAAAGGTTTCAACGCTTTTAAGCTGAAAACCGGATTCGGCGTGGAAGCAGATCTTGAATATATTCATGAAATCCGGAAAGCTGTCGGCAATGAGCCAAAGATTATGCTGGATGCTAATGGCGCATATAACGCAACGCTTGCGCGGAGAATTTTACTGGAAAGCGAATCTGATAACATTCACTTTTTTGAAGAACCACTGCCGCCGGAAGATTTAGAAGGATATAAACAGCTTAAAAATCTAACAAGAACCTATGTCGCTGCCGGAGAAAATATTTTCGGTAAAATAGGATACCGGCACTGGATTTCAGGTGGTGCATTGGACATTCTACAGCCTGATCTATGTTCTTCCGGAGGTTTTACGGAAGGGAAGAAAATTGCAGCTATGGCACAGGCCTATAATACAATGCTCATTCCTCATGTGTGGGGATCGGGTATTGGCCTTGCGGCATCGATGCAGTATATAGCCTCGCTGCCGCCTGTTCCTTTATCACTGAACCCGATGGAGCCGTATCTTGAATATGATCAATCTTCTCATCCGTTCCGCGAAGATCTGATATATGATGCGGTCCGGATGGAAAACGGAAAAGTCAAGATCCCTGAAAAACCCGGCATAGGGGTGGAGGTCAATCGGGATGTTATCAATGAGTACAGTGTTCAGGTGTTTCAGTAGCTTTGATGAAATGGAGGTGAGGCGGAATGAAAGAACAAAAGGTCATCGTATTCGGTGTGGATGGTTTAATTCCGGAATTGGTTTACAAATTCGCGGAAGAAGGACATCTGCCTAACATGAATAAAATGTTAAAAGAGGGAGTAGACGCTGCATTACTCCCCTATATTTCAACATGGGGGGATGTAAACTGGGTATCATTTCTGGCGGGTCAGCCTCCCGGAGACAGCTGGAAAGGACAGAATGTATCAAAAGAGAATGAAAAGAACCTTCTTGGCAGAATGGAGGAAGAGAACAAACAAGCGGCTTTGGTCCACTTTCCTCAGACGCTGTCCACGGAAGGAACGAGTCATTTCTGTTTTGCGCCTTATTACGCAAATCCTTCTTTTGAAGCGGCACCGTCAGCTGTGTACACTACAAATCCAGGTAAATGGCCGGAAAAAAGAGTGAACGAGTTTCTGGGATGGCCCCCGGTCGGGACGCTTGCTCATCACATCAAAAGCAATCGGTTCCCTGTTGAAAAAACGGACGAAGGCTGGGTATTTTCCATCTCTCTTCGCAGCGGCGGTCAAGCAGTGATCACTGTAAAGCCGTTCACTCAGGATAAGGTAATTATGATGCTGCCGGGAAGCCGGTCTGTGGAAATCAACTTCAATGAATGGAGTGAGTGGGTAACACTGCCGCTTGAAGATGGTACAAACGGGATGACACGATTCAAGCTTGTTCATTATGACCGGGAGAATCAGGAGATGGATCTGCTCCAGTCGCAGATAACAATAGAAGGCGGACTGTCCAACGATGCGGAACTCGAAGGATATCTTTTGAACCGGTGCGGCCCTTTTATTTCTAACTGGACAGTCACGGCGTCTCCGGAAGAAAAGTATCACGAAACAAGCTTTGAAGAAGGAAAGTATCAGGCCATGTGGTTGGCGGAAGCGGCTCTTGGACTGCTGGAGGAAAAAGACTATCATTTATTTGCCACCGTATTTCGGTTAAATGATGAAACCCATCATACAAGTCTCGGAAAATACGACCCTGCTTCTCCATTTTATACGCCGGAAGAAGCTCCGCTGTATGAAGAGAATATGAGGAAAAGCTACGAAGTACTCGATCAGGCGGTCGGAAAAATCCTAAAAGATAAGCAGGAAGACACGACGTTAATCGTTGCTTCAGATCACGGTGATGTGCCGAATCATTACTTCTGTGATGTACACAAACGGCTCGAAGAATGCGGTCTCTGTGTACTGGATGAAGAAGGAAAGCAGGTTCAGAGCGAATCCAAAGCTTATCTAAAGGATGAAAGGGGAGGCATGGAAGTATTTGTGAACCTGCAGGGCAGAGAGCAAAACGGAATCGTGCCGCCGGAAGAATACGAAGAAGTACAGAACGCTATCTTTCGTACACTGGCCGCCTGGTGCCATTCCACCGGTAAAAAAACACTCCCGGTGACCGCTCTGACGATAAAGAAACAGGATGCTGCTATCATCGGCTACTGGGGTGCGGATGTGGGAGACGTTATATTTGCGTATAATAAAGGATTTGTCTGGGGCAAAAATAATAAAGACGTGACCGCACCGGTCTCCGGCCCGGGAGCGAACCACGGTCCCCAGATTCCAACAGCTTCGACAAATCATTCTTCCAATTTAGGCATAGCGATGTTTTATGGGACCTCTGTAAACAGCAGTTTTCCATCCGCGCACAATGATGCCCCGTTTTCCATGGCGCAGGCCGGACAAACTATTGCTAAACTGTTAAAAGTCGATAAAAGAGACACCCTTGACACCAAAGTGTTGAAACACCCCATATTTTAAGTGCAGAAAAGTCTGTGGCTGTCATCAGCTGCAGACTTTTTCCTTTATTCCGGCTTGAATTTTTTCCGTGAAATCTGTAGAATATAACCTACCAAATGGTCGGTAGGTAATGTAAAAAAAGAAGGTGAAACGATGGAGAAACGACAACAGATTCTTGAAGGTGCTTCCAAGGTGGTTTCGGAGCGGGGGCTGCATCGTCTGACGCTCGATGCCGTGGCGAAGGAATGCGGAATGAGCAAAGCCGGACTGATTCATCATTTTCCAAACAAAGAAGCGTTAATCACGGCGATGAATGATCAGGTCGCCGCCCGTTTCGCCGGAAGCATTGAAAACGCCTATGAACAGGAACCTTCCTATAACAAAGCATATCTGAAGGGTTCCATGAAGGAACTCAACAGCTCGGATCTGTTGAATGTCAGCAACAGTCTTCTCGCTGCCATCGCGACCAACCCGGAATTAATCCAGCCCTGGAATGAGGCATATAAAGAAATGGATGAAAAAATGAAACAGGACGGCGTTTCCGATGAATTGGCGTCAGTTGTGCGGCTTGTCAGTGACGGGTTGTGGTTTGCGAATATGTTCGACCTGCAGCCGTTGTCCGAACAGGAACAGGATCATATAAAACATTATCTTTTTACGTTGATCGAGAAGGAAAAGGACAGGTGAAGGGGAGTGGTTGAATGATGGAATATATTCTGCTTGCGGTGTCCGCTGTTGGTATGGGGTATTTTCCTTTTTTTGAAATTTATCTTGCGATTCCGGCTGTCATGGTAGCGGGAATGAGTCCGGCATCTGCAGTCCTATGGGCGGGTATTGGAAATTTTGCAGCGGTGCCGACCATTCTCTTTTTTTATGAACAGTTATGCAAAATCCCACGCCTGGAGCGCTGGATGAACCGATTGGAGCATAACCGGTTCCGGGGAAAGATCGAGCGGTACGGCGGTCTGGTGGTACTGTTAACTACGGTGATTGTTGGAGTCTGGGCTGTAGCAGCCGTTTGCCGCTCTCTTGGAATGAGCCGAAAAAAGCTGATGCTTACCTCCGGCATCAGTATTTGTCTGTACGGGGTATTAACAGCGTATTCCGTGCAGGCCGGACTCGACTGGTTTCAATAAATAAACCTTGTATATTTCTTTCGTTTCTTGAAAGAAATAATATAAGGATGTTTACAAAAAATACGGTACGGGGTATAGTGTAAACGGGAATAATATAAAGGAGGCGGAACCCATGTACCTGAAATATTTTTATGACAATGAACTGGCACAGGCGTCCTACATGGTCGGCTGTCAGAAGACCGGGGAAGCGGTGGTGATCGATCCGTCCCGGCATGTTAATCCATATCTTCAGATTGCAGAAGAACAGGGATTCACCATTACCGGCGCGTTGGAAACACACATCCATGCGGATTTTGTATCCGGGGCGGTGGAACTTTCCGGCCGGACAGGTGCAGTGATCTATCACTCCGCAGAAGGGGAGGAAAACGGCGGTTATGCCTTTGCCTCCAGTCTGAATACAAAAGCAGTGCGCGACAAAGACAGAATTCACGTCGGCAATGTGTGGATGGATGTGCTGCACACCCCGGGGCATACACCGGAACATGTTTCTTATCTGCTCACAGACGGCGCCCATCCGGAAAAACCGATGGGGGTATTCACCGGTGACTTTGTCTTTGTTGGAGACGTCGGGCGTCCGGATCTTCTGGAAAAATCCGTTGGAGTAAAAGATTCCGCAGACGCCGGCGCAAGACAGATGTTTACCTCTATTCAGTTGTTCAAACAGTTTGAAGACTACCTGCAGATCTGGCCCGGGCACGGCGCGGGAAGCTCGTGCGGTAAAGCGCTTGGCGCCGTGCCGACCTCGACAGTTGGCTATGAAAAGATGTTTAATCCGGCATTCCAGCCGGAGCAGGAGCAGGAATTTGTCGACTTTCTGCTGGATGGCCAGCCGGAACCGCCGACTTACTTTGCCAACATGAAAGAAATCAATAAGTACGGGGCACCGTATTTATCCGATGTTCATTCCCCGGTGTTATTGTCCATCGATGCTGATGAAGTGGAGAAGCTGGCTGAGAAGGAAAATAACATGGTTGTTGATACGAGAAATCCGGCTGCCTATGCCCGCGGTCATATATCCGGCACGATCAATATTTCTTATCCGGAAGCGTTTACCGAATGGATGGGGTGGCTGACGGATTATGAATCGGATATTTACCTGATCGGCGCCGAAGCCGATCACGAAGCGATGCGGGATGCCCTGTACGGTATCGGAATGGATCGTATCGCAGGCTTCATACCGGCGGGCGTTGTAGAACGTGCCGGCCGTCTACGCACGTATGAAAACATCACGCCGACGGAAATGAAAGAGGAAAAAGAAAAGGGAAATATACGGGTGCTGGACGTACGGTTTCAGGATGAACGGGAGCGGGAGCGTATTCCGGGAGCGGAGCACATCATGCTCGGCCATCTGCCAGCCGGAACCGATGTGGATCTCCCGCCGAAAGATAAACCGGTAGCCGTGCACTGCGGTTCCGGCAAACGCTCCGCCATAGCCGCCAGCATTCTTCTGAATAAAGGGTACGATGTGAAGAATATGCTGGGCGGCATGATGAGGTGGAAAAACGAGAATCTGGAGACAGAATAAAAGCAGGGGAACCGGCTCTTATCTTTCATAAGGGCCTTCCCCGATATGCTTATAAGGGAATATTGACGGATCCTTCATGCCGGTGTATACTATACCCCATATGGTATGATAAGAGGTGAAAATATGGAATATACAGCAGAAATGAAAAATAGATTAAAGCGTGTCGAAGGACAGGTCCGCGGCGTACAGAAGATGATGGACGAAAGCAAAGATTGTAAGGAAGTTGTCTATCAGATGTCAGCCGCAAGAACGGCTTTGGATCGTGCGATGGCCCAAATTGTCGCAGAGAATCTGGAAGAGTGTATCCGCGAACAAATGGAAGAAGGTGGCGACACGTCGCAATATGTTCAGGAAGCGATAGAACTGCTCGGCAAAAGTAGATAAAAAAATAAATTTTTTTAACTTTCTATAATACCCGTAGGGGTAATAGTATATGAAGGAGTGTGAGTGTATGTTTTCGTCTATTTCAAAACTATCACCGCAAGAGGCGGAACAGCAGATACAGCGTGAAACGGTGAAGGTCATTGATGTACGTTCCCGGGAGGAAGTCAGGCAGGGAAAGATACCGCAGGCGGTAAATATTCCCTTGGATGAACTCGCGGAAAGAATGGAAGAACTGGATACGAGCGAACAGTATGTGATGGTGTGCCGTTCCGGGAACCGGAGCGCGAAAGCGGCAAAATATCTGCAGAAAAATGGATATGATGTAAAGAATATGACCGGCGGTATGATGAAATGGCAGGGGGATATAGAAGCGTAAGGAAGGGAGAGCACATGATGGAATACAGTATACTGTTTATCACTATTTTATTTCTCATTGGATTCGCGGGATCTTTTGTTTCCGGGATGGTCGGTATCGGCGGCTCCATTATTAAATACCCGATGCTGCTTTATATCCCGCCGCTTCTCGGCTTTTCTGCATTTACGTCCCACGAAGTAGCGGGCATCAGCGCCGTGCAGGTGTTTTTTGCCACGATAGGCGGGGTATGGGCCTACCGTAAAGGCGGATATTTAAATAAATCGCTTATTTTATACATGGGCATCAGTATTCTGCTCGGCAGTTTAATCGGGGCCCTGGGTTCCAATCTTATGAAAGATGACGGCGTGAACATGGTGTATGCGATCCTTGCCACGATTGCTGTGATCATGATGTTTATTCCGAAAAAGGGAAGAGAAGACATTCCGAACGATGAAGTGTCTTTTAACCGCCCCATTGCTGCCGGATCGGCTTTTGTTGTCGGCATCGGTGCCGGTGTTGTAGGAGCGGCCGGAGCGTTTATTCTCGTTCCGATTTTACTCGTTGTGTTAAAGATTCCAACACGTATGACTATTGCGACTTCTCTTGCGGTAACCTTTATTTCTTCGATCGGCGCAACGGCCGGGAAATTGATGACCGGACAGGTGCTGCTGCTTCCGGCGGCGGTGATGGTAGTTGCGAGCCTTCTGGCGGCTTCGCTTGGCGTAGCATTCGGGAAAAAAGTAAATACAAAAATACTGCAGGGCATCCTGGCTTTATTGATCCTGGCGACCGCCATTAAGATGTGGATTGCTATTGTGGGATAATAAAAGAAGGTTGACAGAATTATTTTTTCGGATTAATATACCCATACAGGTATATGTATATATTTTTTAGGTTTATATACCCCGTACCGTATATTTATATAGGAGGTAATACAATGAGCATGGAAGTCAATGAACGGGTGGATGCCAAAGGGCTGGGCTGCCCGATGCCGATTGTTAAAACGAAAAAGGCGGTAGAAACCATGAATGCCGGTGAGGTGCTGGAAGTCCAGGCGACAGATCGCGGGTCGCTTGCCGATCTCAAGGGCTGGGCGAAAACAACCGGGCATGAATACGTCGGCACGAGAGAAGCGGGTGATGTACTGTACCATTACGTGCGTAAGGCTGATCCGGAGGAAACGAAAGAAGAAACGCCGTTTCCTCATGAAGTCACCAACGAAGCATTAAACGAGGTCCGCACTCGGGACAATGTCACGGTGCTTGATGTCCGGGAGCCGGCGGAATACGGGTTTTCCCATATCCCGGAAGCGGTGTCGATTCCGCTTGGAGAACTGGAAGACAGAATGAAAGAGCTGGACTCTTCCCATACGATTCACGTCGTGTGCCGAACCGGCCGCCGCAGCAGCATGGCAGCCCATATGCTGCAGAGGAATGGTTTTGACCATGTCGTGAATGTGAAGCCGGGCATGTCGGAATGGGATGGCGTTCTAACGGAAGAAAAGGAATAAGAAAGGGGAAAAGAAATGGGAATTCAAGCCTTAACAGCCGCGGAACTGGCAAAGAAAGTCATGAACCAGGAGCCTTTATTCATCCTGGACGTACGAAATGAAGACGAATTTCAGGACTGGAGAGTTGAAGGAAAAAACGTGGAGGTCATCAATAAGCCGTATTTTGAACTGCTGGACGGGGTCGATGAGATTCTTGATCGGATTCCATCGGATAAAGAAGTCCTGGTCGTCTGTGCAAAAGAAGGATCATCGCAGTTTGTCGCAGATATGCTGGCAGAAGCGGACGGAGGGGATTATTTATACCTCCAGGGCGGCATGAAGACATGGAGTGAGCATATCGAGCCGGTCAAAGCAGCGGATCTCACCGATGGAGGGGAACTCTATCAATTTGTCCGGATCGGAAAAGGATGCCTTTCCTATGCTGTTATTTCGAACGGAGAAGCAGCCATTGTGGATCCGGTGCGATTGACCGATGCGTTTGCCTCTTTTCTCGAGGAGAAACAGGCCGTGCTGAAATATGCGGTGGATACGCACCTGCACGCCGATCATATTTCCGGAGGCCGTGACCTTGCCGAGCGCTTCGGCGCGTCGTACCTGCTTCCGGAAGCTGATGCCGGCGGGGTCACTTTTTCCTATGAACCGCTCGAAGACGGGAAAACATTAACGGTGGGGGGAACGGAGATAGACATTCAGGCTATGTACTCCCCGGGGCATACGATCGGCAGTACGTCGCTGATTGTCGATGATCAGTACCTGCTTACCGGCGACATTCTGTTCGTTGACTCTATCGGTCGTCCGGATCTCGCCGGAAAAGCTGAAGACTGGGTCGGCGATCTGCGCGAAACTCTGTACAGCCGCTACGCGGATCTTGATGGAGATCTGGTTGTACTGCCGGCCCACTTTTCGAAACATGAAGAACTTGATGATAACGGGCTTGTCATGGCGGAACTTGCCGATCTGTATGCCCGCAACCACGGGTTGAATATCGAAGACGAAGCCGCGTTCCGCCGGGCGGTAACCGAAAATCTGCCGCCCCAGCCTAACGCTTACGAAACGATCCGTCAGACGAACATGGGACAGGTGGAGCCGGCAGAAGAAGAGAAGACCGAAATGGAAATCGGCCCGAACCGATGCGCTGTATCATAAAACAAAAAGGTGAACATTTGAAATAAGTATTTTAACAAAGGAGAGATTTTTCATGGAAAGTAATAAAGTATTGAACGCCGAGGGGCTGGCCTGCCCGATGCCGGTAGTGAAGGCCAAAAAGGAAATTGATAATCTGAACGCCGGTGACATTCTTGAAATCCACGCGACTGATAAAGGAGCCGCGTCCGACATCCCGGCTTGGACGAAGTCATCCGGGCATGAACTCCTGCAGCAGGACAACGAAGGCGAAACACTGAAATTCTGGATCAAAAAAGCATAAGGAGGCCTTGATCATGGCAGAAGAAGAAAAGAACGGTACGACGATGATCGTCTTTGACGGCGATCTCGATAAAGCAATGGCAAGTTTCATTATCGCGACAGGCGCCGCGGCAATGGGCAAACAGGTAACAATGTTTTTCACTTTCTGGGGTCTGAATGTACTACGGAAGGAAAATGTACAAGGCGGCAGTGACAAGAAGTTCATGGAGAAAATGTTTGAAAAAATGATGCCGCGCGGCCCGGAAAAACTCGGTCTCTCCAAAATGAATTTCGGCGGCATGGGACCGAAAATGATGAAAAAAATGATGAAAAGCCATAATGTGTCCTCTCTTCAGGAAATGATAGAAATGGCGCAGGAGCTGGATATTAAGATGGTTGCCTGTACGATGTCGATGGACGTTATGGGATTAAAAGAAGAGGAGCTCATCGACGGGCTCGAATACGCCGGAGTGGCCTCCTACTTGTCCGAGGCGGAACAATCGAATCTTAATCTGTTCATCTAATGATAAGAAATGCGCTGATTGGAAGGAGAACGTAGAATGCAGGAGAAAAAATTTGATCCTGAAAAAGCAGAAAAACTGCTGGCAGAAGAACGAATCGATGTAGTAAAACCGGAGAATATCCTGGATCAGCTGGATATTTTACCCGGTGATGACGTGGCGGATCTTGGATCAGGAAACGGGTTATTCACGCTTTCCATTGCAAAAAGAACAGCAGGCGCAGTCTATGCGGTCGATCTCGAACCGAAGATGCTGGCGATGTTAAAAGAGCGGGCGGAACAGGAAAAGTTCCGCCTGCACTATGTAGAAAGTAACCTGGAACAGGTGGAGATGAAGGATGATTCCGTTGATAAAGTGCTGGCCGCTTTTGTCATTCATGAAGTGGAAAGTGTCAGCGGAACCTTAAACGAAATCAAACGGTTATTAAAACCAGGAGGGCAGCTGATGATTGTCGAATGGGAAGCAGTCGAAACAGAATCCGGTCCTCCGCTTTCCCACCGCCTTCCTTCGGATCACCTGCTCCAGATCATTCGTGATAATGGGTTTGAGGCAGAATGTTCTGCCTGGAAGGACGAGCATTATGTTATTAACGCCGTCCCGGCCGGTTAAGCATGCGTAGATTCATACTGCATTGTTTTTGTGGTGCCGGCGTGTCATCCTGCTTATTTGGCTTGTAAATTATAAAGTTCGGCTTGTAACAGGTTCCGTTTGGCCGGTAACTGTTACTGCTAGGGAAATTTGACCGTTTATTGCTGGACCGTATGGTCCACAAATTGACAGGCAGTCTGTCCGGGAACAGACGAAAGAAAGCAGGAGAATCGCTCTCCTCCTGCTATTGAAATTCTCCTGTTATGACATCTTTCACCATGTGATCATCAATAATGCGATGGCCACTTTGAGAACCATACATTAAACAATGGGTACACACTTTATTAATCAGCCTTGGGGTGCCGTTTGTGTACTGATGAATCTCCTCTATAGCTGCATCAGAAAAGATATCTGCCTGATTTCCAGCATACGTAAGGGAAGTCTTTATGTAGCCCTCGACTTCGGATCTGTCGTAGTGCGGAAGTTGGTACTGCAGGTCGATACGTTGGCGTATCGCCGCAAAAGACTGCAGTTTCAAACGATCCCAAAGCTCACTCTGCCCCACCAAAATGAGAGCCATCGGGCTCATCGCATCCATCTGCACATTGAGAAGGAATCGCACTTCCTCCAGCATCTCCCGATCTAATAAATGGGCTTCGTCTACAATCACGACAGGATAACGCCCTTGAACGCCTCTCATGATCTCAATCTGCTGGTGCAGCTGCCTTTTCGCATCTCCTCTGTAGAATTTTGCTTCGCATCCCAGCTGTTCTAACAACCCCTTATAAAAATGCCGGGGTGTAAGTTTGGAATCAGAGAGATACAAGGCCTGATACTGCTGGGGATCCAAGGTCTCTGTAAATCGTCGCAACAGGGTTGTTTTCCCGGTTCCCGCATCGCCTGTGACGATCATAAACAACTGATGGCTGGCCGCATATCGCAGTCGTCCTTGTACCTCTTCCAGACGTGGAGCCTGGTAAAGGGAAGAAGAAGGAATCGACCGACTGAAGGGCGTTGCTTGAAATCCATAAAAAGACTCAAACACGGGAATCCCCTCCTTCCGCAGCGATATAAGAAATGACGGGACGCTGGGCTTTTTGTTTTTCGGCCTCTGCTTGTTCAGCGGCTTCTAAAACCCGGGAACGGGTTGTCTCCTGTTTCGTTTGACCTTCCGGCCGTTTAGGACGAGCTCCCGCTTTGCGTCCAATCACTACCTCTGTTGCTTGCCATGGCTCATAATCAGCGTATTCAATCATCAGGGTTGTCACATCTGCTGGATCAAAAACAACATCTACCTGGCTTCCTATAAAGGATAAGCCCACTTCATATAGTGTTCCCTGAAAGCTGATGCATCCAGCCTTATCCACTTTTCGAGAGGTGGAATGAAGAAAAGCGTTTGTTATGGTTTCAACATCTTCAAAATGGATGGGCTGCGGGTCTTTTTGAAACGCGACTTCCGGTGTCCGTTCTTCCGGCAGTGCACTGTGCGGCCTTTGTTGATAACACTGCTGGCTCCAGGCATAAAACCGTCGGTTTAATACATCCAATGACTCCGGGGGATCCAGGCGTACTTCCTCGAGGAAAGCGTCCACATTGCGGTTAAATCGTTCGACTTTCCCTGTGGATTCCGGGGAATAGGGCTTCGCATACAGAAGCCGAATCCCCAGTTTCGCACACGTTCGCTTCATCCACTTGGTTCGGTACTGTTTCCCGTTATCAAAATAGACACGCTCCGGCACACCATAGGCATTGACGGCCCGTCGAAACCCCGTTTCAATAATAGATTGATCTAATATGGGATAGAACATACCGTGAATCAGAAAACGAGTGGCATCATCCAGAAAAGCTACCAGATACACCTGCTTTTTATCTCCATTCGGACCGATCGGAAGATAAGGACCATATTTAATATCGGAATGCCACAGCTGATTGCGGTGCTGATGCTGAAACCTCCTTGCGGCTACACCCGGATCTTGATACAAGCGCATATGCCGCGAACTGTATCCGCGCTTGGTCAACTGTTCCTGAAGTGTACTCCGCTTTATCTCCCCCGGTTGCAGATACCCTTCCCATTCCAGTACTTGAATGATTTGAGCTACGCTGCGGGACGGCACTTCCCGCCGTAAATAAACCGCCTGTTCCAGAACGGTTTCCGGAATGACACGACGTCCTTTTCGCCCATTCCCTTTCGGTTTCAGTCCCGTAAAACCCTGTTCCTGATAGGCTTGCACATATCGACGCAGCGTACGATCGGACCAACCGCTTTCTTTACTAATCCGACGTCGACGCTCCATCATTTCGGCCGAATCCAGACCACGTTCTACTAATGGAGCAATGACTTCCATTCGTTCGGCTGCTACGGCTTCTGCTTTTTCATGGGACGACATGAACATCCTCTCCTTTAAAAGAAATAATAATTCCTTTCAAGCATAGAGGATCCCTATCTGGACAAAAACGCAAAACGGGTATGTTGGTAAATATGAGTGTTTACTAACGGTTGGACAAGACGAACCAGCCACCCTTTTTTCACTCCCACCCATGGTCCCACGATCGAAAGTATGGACGAACCCGTCGGGGACAAAAACGAATTCGGCACCTGACGTCCAAACCGGTACAACAACGTTTGCAGCATAAGAAGTACCATTCGCAGCCAATGAGAGAATCCCTGTTTCCAACGAATCATCGTTGATGATTCCGCACTTACCACGGAATCATCCCTTTCCTGCTCCGCTATCGTATCCTCCATACAACAGGCATCATAATGCTTATGGGGAATCAATAGATCCGGCAGTTCATGGTGAACGGTAGAGCATTCCTGGCAGCGAAGGCGTCGGAGACGAAGGCGTGGAGAACTTCCATCCGCCTGCTTCCATATGCGGTTACGGCTGCCGATAACCCGAAGGGTTCCACGGCATACAGGACAAGGTAACACTTCCATACTTTTCACTAAAAAGAGTGGAATGCTCTGTCGGCAGTAGACGATACTGTGATATAATAAGCATATACTGTGATAAGAGACTTCGGTACTCGTGGGGACGAGTGGGGCCGGAGTCTCTTTTTTCCTTTCTATGGCTTCTTATGGACAGTATACCCGTCTATGGATGGACAGGCAACGCCGTCAGCAATCGGTCATTTGAAAACAGCATTAACA
>NZ_FOTY01000018.1 GCF_900114715.1 Salibacterium qingdaonense | reverse complement strand
GCTTGGTCGGCCGAAGGGGCGGGCGCCCCTTGAGAACCAACGTCCATCTCCACCCAGGAAGGGGAAGGGGATGATGCGGGGAGAGAAGAGGGTGTTTCAAATTTCTTTTTCCAATACCGAACCTGAGGAATGGTGATGTTTTTCTGCGTGGCACACCACTGGGGAACGCTCAAACCACTTTCCTGAAATGCTGCGATACGACGGCGCCATGTTTCCTGATATTCAACCGGATCCAAAAGCTGTACCTCCTTTTCTTCATCGAGATTACGTTTAGTTTGGCAGAATCTCTACGGAAGAAAAAGGTGGGGTCTATTTGACGCTTACCGATCCACGAAAAAAGAAGTATCAACCACAAAATCCTTACTACCGTGGACGATAAGGATAAGCAGAAAGACACCTGCCTCATCAAAGAAGAAAAGCCAACCAAAAGGAGATGACGATGATGACACTTAAAAAAATCGTTCAAGAATTTGTACAGTGGATGAAAACCATGGAGCGCAGCCAGGAAACCATTGATGGGTACCAAAAAGATCTGATGATGGTGGGTACCTTCTTATCGGCCCGGTATAATACCCAGGTTTTTGTGGATGAAATTAATACAGAAGATATCGAAGCATACTTGACCATGCTGAAAGAAGAGAAAGCCTATCAACCTTCCAGCCGGAACCGCCATCTGCATACCTTACGTTCCTTTTTCACTTTTTGTGTCAAAAAAGGATACCTTTTGCGAAGTCCGGCAGCTGCTGTTGAAAAAGTCCCTGTTCAGCAGAAAGAACGGGAATATCTCAATGATCACGAAGCCCAACAGTTAATTCAAGCTATAGACCATGAGCTGATACAGCTCGTGGTGCAGGTTCTGTATTACAGCGGTCTGCGAATATCAGAGTGTCTGTCCTTAACGGAGGACGACGTCAATCTGGAGAAAAAACAGCTGCATGTAAGGCAAGGCAAAGGAAACAAAGACCGTTACGTCCCTCTTAATTATCATTTAATTCCAATCCTCCAATCCTATAAAAATCGGAGGGACAAAAACAGCCCTACCGCCTATTTCTTTGCAACGAAGAAGACGGGTAAACTGTCCCCCGTTTATGTGAATCGAGTCCTGGCTGAAACAGCAACAAAACTTTGATGGAATAAAATTACAGCCCATACGCTCCGCCATAGCTGTGCATCCCGGCTGATTCGACAGGGAGTCAGCCCTGTGCATGTCCAAAAAATCTTAGGTCACTCTGATTTGAAAACAACATCAATCTATTTACATTCGAACTACGAAGAACTTGAAAAATCTATGAACACCCTGTGACGGAGCTTAACAGGATAGGATGCAGAAGGAGGAATGTTTGGTATGGAGAATGAAAAATACCAAGACGCTCATCAAGATGACCGGGTCCAAGAAATTCTTCGAGGCCTTGCAAAAGGAGAAACAAGGGAAGCATTGGCAGAACACTTTGGGTACAAGACCTATAAATCCTTAGATATTTACATGCGCCGGAAAGGTTTCAGCTGGGACCGTCGTGATCAAACCTACAAATGGGCCCAGGAACTAGAGCCCCTTCCTTATGAACCAAGAGACCGGACGAAAGCAGGCCAAGTTACGTTATTATTGGAGCAGGAAGACAATGACGTACGACAAGTCGCTCAACAGCTGCAATTTGCGGATCATTTGGAAATGGCCCAGTATATGAAAGGCCGGGGGTATGAATGGCATGACGACAAAGGAAATTATGTGAAACAGGTGGGAAAGATAGAACCTGATTTGCCCCTCGATCCCTTAGAAGAAGATTATTCTCCTCCCCTCCAAGAACAGAACGATGCTCAGCCAACAGAAAAGTTGGAACAGTATCTTCCTCTTTTAGCTCTATTGGAAAAACACAAAGAACGCCTTCTTGATCTAGTGGTTCCGGGTGGGGAAACGGCTAAACTCCCTCGTTATGTACTTCCAGGAGTAGCAACCACGAAGACCATCCAGATGGTGACGAGCTTAAAGGACGTCGTCGAGGCTTACAGCCAGGAGAATAATATCACCCAACGTGAGATGTTTGAAGTCGCTTTGATCGAATTTTTCGAGAGGTACGGCTATCAACATCAAGTGGAAAACTTACTTCATCGAAGATAAAGAAGCAGAAGAACAGTGCCCTCCGGAAAAGGCACTGTTCTTTTTTTCTACCGCCCCACTTGAATGGAAATAGAACCAACCAAACTCTGAGCCCTTGTTTTCTAGTGAAGGGTAAAGAGATTATCAATAAGACCCTTCCCTTATATATACATTCCATACCAAAACGGGAACTTCAATAGAGGAAGGTTAATGTGTATTCACTCTGAAATATGTCTTCCCTCTAGCATGATCGTACTTCCCAAACAACCATTCCTCTGGATGATCTATGATTACTTTATACAGAATTTGACCATAAAACTTAGCGGCTACTTCATCGTTTCTGCCACATGCTTCCCATATAGGCTCATATACAGTTCCTCTCCAGTCGCTTCCTGGAATCCAGCTTGAGGTTAGGACTTCTTCTTGATCTGCAATTCTATCTAGCTCTGTAACGATTGCTCGGTGTTTATCCTGGGGGAGTTTTTTCATCAGTCTGGTGTAATTTGCTTTGTAAGCCACTTCAGTAATTGCTTTACCATCCATGTTCTTTAACAATGCAATCCCTCCAATTTGATTACGTGTTGAAATTATTTGCGAAGATGGTTCATAAGTTCTTTTGCTGCTTCCAATCGCGTCCCTTCGTCTTCTGCATTATTCATTAGGTCTTTTAAAACTTCAATGGTGTTGTCATATAAATCTTTATTAATGGATGAACCAGCATTATCTCGTAAAGTTGGATCCAGATATGCTTGGAGTTCAGCTTCTTCTGCATTGTGCTTGAATTTGCTTATAGAGCGGATGTTTTTTAGAAGGGACTGGACTTTTGCATTTAACTGTTCAAAAGGAACTTTCGTGATCCAGGTGACTGAGCGGGTGTGAGCCATGAATAAGTCTGTGAATTCCTCTCTCCAACTGTACTCTCCTACCTTTCCGATATGAACCGTCTCCCCTTTACGAATGAGTACTAGATCCCCAACTTCCATTGTGTTTACAAAGGAATTCAAAAGACCAAGATTCGTCCTTAAAGATTGATCTTCATAACCTAATGATAATAAAGAGCTTCGAATTTCTTCTTTTCCGGCATGGGTTAGGTCTCCTGTACTCGTCCATCCCACAGCAATTAGGTTCTTTTCCAAAAAAGTGTCCATTCGTTCTATTCCATGTGGCTTACTTCGTACCATGAAAATATTCACTCCATCACCTCCATAACTTAGTTATTAACTTAGTATATAACTAATAGTAAATTGGGAAAGTTGATTTGTCAACAAAAACATGAAAAATAAGCAATTTGCTCAAAGAAAGCCCTTTTAGAAATACAAAAGATTGTATAAGAAGCACCGGTGGGACAATCGCTGAAACATGTTGATCTACGAAATAGAGGAAGAACATCGAAAACAGTAATATCTCCAATACGGAGCTATAAATATTTTTTATAATGGAATTCCATCTACGTTTCGAATATGGTAAAATTTATTTGTAAGGACTAAAGAACTAATGCCGAAACCCCTTAATCTTTTATTCTTGTGGTATTATATGCCGCCCCGTTTAGGGCACAGAAGCATTGTTTAACCTCAAGACCATACGCCTCTTTCATGAATTCAGGAAGGAAGATAGCTGAATGTCTATTTTTGGAACTGTATCCATTTTAGCTGTAATATCTTTTATCATAGGTGGGTATCGATTCATAAAGGTAAGTGAGGACTTTGTTACCATTTGGTCTCAACATAAAGGAAAAATGGTAGTGGGAATAGCCATAACCTTGTTCACGTTAGGTGTGAATATCACCTTATATGATGGTTGGTTTGTTATTACGTGGAGCATCATATGGATTAATTTAGTGATTTGGTTCCGGAGTGTAAGGTACATCCCTATTTTCATCCTGAGATATGCCATTATATGCGTGCCCTTCACTCTTGCTATTGATGCTATTCTCTTTGATACGATTTTAGATGAAGCCTCCGCTGATCTTATGGCCGGTGGTTTGGATGCCGAAGAACCTTCGAATCTCCATGCCGTAGATCCCCATGAAGTTAGTGGTTATGAGACAGAGGACGGTACGATGGTGGAAGGGTACTATAGAGATGGAGATGGAAACACCGACATCAACTTGTCTAAAGAAGATGGTGGAGGATATCTGCGTTCCAATCCTGATGGCGATCCTTCCCATAATCTACATTCATAGAGGGGGATTTTATCCATGCAAAAAATCATGCCTGTAGTGGTTATTGGTCTCCTAGGTTTCGCTGCCTTTCAGATCATTCAATATATTATAGAAAATTTCATGGGTGTTTTATCAGTGGTTACTGGGCTTTTGTTTTTTGGTTTATTATATGGGGTGTCTGTCTGTAACAATGTAGAAAAGACCTATCAGGTGAAGCTTATTACTAAAAATCAGTATAAATGGATGTTATCAACGGGGGTTACTTGTTTTTTTCTTGCGAACAACGTTGGAATCAACGAAACGTTAAGTCTAATACCGGTTTTGATTGTCATGATTAGTGTTCTTTTAAAGGCTTCGATAGATTGGAATAAGTGGAAGGAAAGTCAAGTTTCTTATAGTATGTAGATTGCCAGTCTGGAAGACCATGTCTAAGTGGTTGGCCGAGAGAATTGACACGGGACACCTTGTATTATAGGCTGAGTTGAAGGGTACAGTAGGGAGTGTGTTTTACTTGTCAAGGTTCACTGTAACATTCAGGGACGAGGAAACCCTGGTTATCAATGATATCATTCTTTTTGAACAGGATCAGATAAAAGAAATAAGAGGTATTGCTGCTGATTTCTTGCAATCTCAACTTCGGCGGGAAGAAAAGCATGGCAAAGACTTGTCTTACATAACAGAAAAGCAGAAACAAACGGTTATACATTATAAAGACCAGATTATTTCAGGGATACCAGCTGCCAAACTTCTTGACGATGAGATTATACAGGTTTCCCTGTACAGCAGTGAACGAAGCCTAAAACGAATTCGTTCTAATGATCGAGATACCATCATAGGTCTCATAAACAGAGTGAAAAATACGGATACTGTCACAAAAGCCCAATTTAAAGGTTATCCTTCTCTTTCGTATACAACATTGGAAAAAGAGAATCCCGAGGGGATGAAATTACCTATCAGTTTTGTATGGGGAAAGAAAGGGAATCATGTTATTAAGATGATAACCGTTGCTCCTCGAAATGTAGAAGGGGAAGCAATGGAGACTTCCATTACGGAAACCAATCCAGAAACGGCTGCCATGTTAGAGGAAATAAAGAAACGTTTAAATGGAGATTGAATATTTCAGAGATAAGGTTTAAAATTTCTTATATAGGTAAAAATATTTATAACGCAAAGGGGAGGCATTCATATGAGTATCTTGTATAGGGAGGTTCCTGCGATGAATAGTGAAGCCGAGAAACCAACAAAAGATATCGTATGGAGTGTTGTGGATAAAGAGTTTGCTGTTCGAAATGTTCCCTTTTCTCGAATGGACGCTGATGGTGAAGAGTTCCTAAGCTTGGGAGTCTCAGCCAAACTGGAACTCATTCGAGAACTGATGCTGAATGATGAAGTCCCTCATGATGTTAATTTTGAGGACGTCGCTGACCTTAAATTCTCTAATTAAGGAAACAATCCAAATCGTATTACGATCTCTTAGATCTAAAGTGGTGGATGGAAAAAGGTAGAACGTCATTCTGATTAGACACCATCCTTATTTTTCAAAAAAAGAGAGGGAGGACGTTTTTTGGGTCACCAAAAGCGCTTGGGTAATCGGGCATTTTGCTCGATTTGTTGAGCGGCATGACGTTTATATCGGTTCGACTGGTCCATATGGATGTCCGGCTGGTTCGAGTTTTCCAAGCAACCCCCCCCCCTTTTATAAAACTACGGGAAATCTGTTTACTGTATTTCTTGGAAGGTCTTTTTATTGAGGAACTTTGTATTGCAACTTTTGGACTTGATTTTCTATTGAGCAACAAAGGGTAGAGCAACATCTTTGCCCAATTGCTTGAGTCTCATGGCTTTTATATAAATAAATTTTTCGGAAAATTCAGTTACTTTTGTGCGATTAACGCTAATGAGGTTGAAGTTCAATTCAGCCAAGAAGTGGATCCTACTAGTGTAACTGTCAATAACTTTGATGTATTGGATAATAGTTATAATAATATTGCTGTTGATTCAGCTGTCTATAACTCTGAAGAAAACAGCGTTAAGTTGACTCTAAGTAGCGATTTAGATACAACTAACGCACCGTATACTGTTTACCCTGATAGTGAAGCATTCGGTATAGATGAAGGATTTGAAATTGATATACCGTCTGAAGCCCCAACTGTAGAGAATGTTAATGTTACAGCTGGAGATGCAGCAACTGTAGAAGCTGATATTGATTTAGCGGATAAATCGGCCAGCGCAGGTCTTGTTAATAGCGTGACTGATGTGACAGATACTACCAACACAGCAAGTGTTGCTGGAACTACAGCAGTAACTAGCGGTAACTTAGAACTTGATGTAGATAATTCGTCATTTTTCCAAGGTGGTCACACTTATGAAGTTGAAATTGCAGCTGGTACTATGGAAGATGCCTTTGGAAACACTAATGATGAAGCAGTAACTTATCAATTTAGTGTAGAATCAAATGAAGAAGCTCCATCTATTGCTGACTTAGAATACCTTGCTTCAGAAAAAGTATCTGGGCAAGTTAACGCTGTGGTTACTTTCAATCAAGCGGTTGAGGCTGCTGGGGATAGTTCAGTTGACTTAGATATTATTAATAAACAGAACTATACAACAACACCTGAAGCAGGATTGTCAGCACATTTTCATGGAGAAGATGTAACTGATGAACATCCTGATTTAGAGTTAGACAATAACCAGATTTTGATCGAAAACGTAAATAATAATGTTTCGATGGAAGATCAGAATTATACGTTGCGTTTAGCTGCTGGTGAAGTACAAGACACGACATTGGATGAAGTACAAAATGAAGTAACTGAAGCAGAGGCTCAAGCTGTAGATGTCATCGCTCCAGAAGTAACAGAGGTAACACTGCAATCTTCTGAGTCAGTTGAGTTGAACTTCTCTGAAGCTGTAACTCATGATACGTCCAAGAACGTATTGGTTGATGGTTTTGATGAGAACGGTGATGCTGTTAACGGAGCTGACAATGGTATTGAGGCATCTGTAGAAATGTCTTCTGATGGCCAATCAGCTGTATTGACACCAGTTAATGACGGAGAGTTGTTTATTACTGGTGATAATGGCCAAGCTGAAGCTATTGAAGCAGAAGCTGGCGCATTTGTTGATGGTAATGATAATCAAATCGCGGATACTAATATAGATGCATCTGCAAGTAAAGTCACTGATGAAGCAGCACCAGTTTCTACCAAAGCAGTTGCTAATGCTACTAATGATATTTCCGTTAGCTTTACAGAGAATGTATCAGCAGTTGGGTCCGACCAACCATCAGTTACTGTAAATGGTGTCGAGTATTCATATGATGATACTTCATCTGCTGGTTCAGTAGCAGGTTGGCAAGCTCCTGACACATTAAACATTTATGATGATGGAAGTGCATTTAATGCAACTGATGGAGGAGATTCAGTAGTTGTACCTTCCAGTGCTGTAACTGATGGTGAAGAAACAAATGAAACTATTAGTATTACAACTACTCCTTAATAAACAAACGAAACGTTCCTTTATAAGCTAGTAATCTAGTGAAAGAAGGAAAGACAATGAGAACGGCATGTGGTTTAGGTGAATATTGGTTCCCTTCTCCATATGCCGTTTTGTCTTTAACTGTTTTGCTGATTTGTTCAGTGGAAGTCTGAACCATGGTAAACAGTCTATCTGCCATGTGTCTGATCCTCCTGCGTCCAGTGCGATCCTTTTCTGATCAAAGGGGCGAAGTCAGGTGAAGTCGTACTCTTTCAAGAGGCGGGGCTCCTTAAAAGGTGGCTATGGCTAGGACAATGAATCCATGTAGGCAGGGTGAGGTAGAGAAGGGTGAGAGTTGAGCTAGGAGTTCACCTTTTTTCCTGTCATCTGCAATGGTGATACGGCGATCCGACCAATTCAGACTGTTAAACGGGTCGTTCTCATACCTGAATAGTGGAAGCCTACGGTCATCCAACCAAGGGATAGGCAAAACGGAACGTTTGAAGCTTTACAGACGAAGGTGGGAAAAGCACCGATGATCCTGTAAAGTGGCGGCGGGTTCATAGTAGTGATGACAGCTGGCCGTTTGTATTGCCGCAGTAATGTGACAAGAGGTAAAAACCAGCCGAGCGAAGGAACCCAGTCAGTGATTTCTCTACCAATTTATTTCCCAACAATAGCGAGCCAATTACTTTCGAGTGATTGGCTCTCTCTTTTAATTACCTTAACCTACTTGTTATTGTACAAGGACACTTCTTTATCATCATTAGGATTCAGCTGGTGATAAAGGTAAATGTTTCTGTAATTGCATTTTATATTGGGAAATGAACATGGAAGAGATACATTGACGGATCGCCGTGTGCGGTGAAAGCCGCCTGCATGGTGAAGGCTCGAATCGAAAACTATTCTATTTGGATAGTATAAGACGAGAATGGCGCAACAACCGTCAATTCTGCAAGGGAACTAGATACGGCATTAGCAGATAGTTCAACTAGTCATATTATTTTAGAAAGTGATATTGACTATACTAATGGGTCCTCCAGCGATGATTTATCAGACAGGATTTCTATCGAACGTGGTCTGACCATAGATGGTGATGGAAAAATTCTTACGGTTACTCCAGATAGTGGATCTAAAGGTGTTCCTGCTGTCACCATTGCAAACACAAATGATGAAAACGTGGAAATCCGTAATCTAGATCTTGAACGGAATTCAGCAGATGACAGTACATTTTATCAAGGTATTGCTGTGTATGCAAACAATGTTACGATGAGTAACCTTACAATCTCGAACAATGTTAGTGCAGGTTCAGAATATGGTGCTGGTATATGGATTGGTACTGGGGATTATGATCCGCACAGTGATAATATTGCTGCGCCGAGTGTGAATGTAGATACAATTGATATTGACAATGATACGTTAAGTAATATTTCCGACTTTGCAAATGATGCTGTACAATATAATGGAGATGCTATAGAAAACTATAATTCTGGAGAATAGTATTGTCATAAGCGACCTAAACCCTGTGAAGAATGATCTTCACAGGATTTTTACTTAAAAAAGTGAATGAAGGAAATCAGTCAGTGATTTTCAAAAGGTTTATTTCCGTAGCTATACATTAAATGTTCAGGTTTTGAAACAATTTCGTGCGTTAAAAACACGCAAGCTCCTTTATACTTTGTGTTTTAACCGATAAAATAGCATTGCCGTTTACTTCCATGGTATAATAATAAAAGAATGACTATTTGGAGGACTAACCATTATGAACGTGAGACTTTTCATAAGTGTGATTCTGATTTTGATGTTAGCTGTGGGTTGTTCATCAAATGAAGAAACGACAAATGAACAAGAAGAATCAGATACAACAAACGAAGAAAATGAAGGGAACCAACAGGAAGAAGAATCAAATTCCACAGAACAAAACGAAGAGTTAACGAAGCAGGTAACTGAAGAAGACGGGGTTATTGACGGACAAGTCTACACTCAGGACGATACTGCTATTGGAACACTTATGCTTGCTAAAGAAGTGAGCGATAATGATGCTCAGGATTTGGCGAATAAATATGCTGATGAATTGAAAAATGAATATAATGACATGAAAGTAAATGTTCAAGCTGTCCGTGATGGCGAGAATGTGGCGAATATTACTAAAGAATAATTTTTTCGATGCTTGGACTTTTATATAAAATTCCAAAACAAAAACGTTATCATATGCGAATGAGGATACGGAGATCAGCCAATTTGGATTGTTAAACGGGTCGTTCTCATCTCTGAATAGTGGAAGCTGTAATTGCTAAATTAGCGTTAACACTTTCTGCTTGATTAAGATGGAACCCTTTTGGGTTATGACGTTACTCGAAAGCCAAAAAGATGAAGTCATCACCCTTCGGGATGAGGTTTTCTCGTTTTTTGCTATTTGTATGTTTTTTTATTTTATATGTTTTTTTGGCTTTTTCGTATAAATCCTGCGTATCAGGAGAAAATGGGGATAGAAACATCCGCATTTTTGGAGGGTGCAACCGAAAAAAGGCACTCTGTTTTTAAACAGAGCACCTCTGACTCAACCGTTTTGGTTCCATGCCACCACGGTAAAGCCTGCTCACAATTTCTTGAGTTTCGGACGCAGGTTTTCCACGTGGAGGTGCTGATACCTGGCGGTGGATCGAAGATCCGAGTGGCCGAGGATGCTGGCAATAAATTTTTGGTCCACATCCAACAGCGTCAAATGGGTGCCTGTGCTGTGACGGAAAAGGTGCGGCGTCACATGTTTATCAATACCCGCGAGCTTCACAAGGTCCCGCAGCTTTTTGCGGACGTGGGTGGCACTGACAGGCTGATTCGGCTTGACGGACGAGGGAAAGACGTAGTCCGTCTGGATGTCGCGATAATCCAGCATAAACGCAGCCAGCGGCTTGTAGAGCTTCTCCGTCAAAGGCAGATGCAGGTCTCTTCCGTTTTTAATACGTGGGAAATACACTTTCTGCTGCTGGAGATCGACGTTTTCTCGTCGCAGGGTGCGTACGGGTGTTAAACGGCTTCCTGTATGATACAGGAAGCTGAAAAACACAAAGTAGAAGCGGGACACCTTTTCCGCTGTCTGCAGAAAGTGCTCGATTTCATCAAAGGACAGAGGTTCCCGCAGCGGTGTATAGATATTAGGCTGCTTAATCCTGGCACCGATATCCATCGGGAAATCGAGCTCGAGCACCAGGTACTTGTACAAGGCTTTGATGGTGGAAAGATGACGGTTCACCGAGTTGGGTTTCAGTCCCTCTTCCTCCAGTGCTGTCAGGTAGTCCAGAATATCTTCTTTCTGGATATCGCTCATTCGAACGATATCGTTGTACTCCTGCTGCAGGAACTGGGTGAAGCGTTTCAGGTCTTTGCCGTACCCTGTCAGGGTTTCTTCGGCGTATTTCTGTCGTTTCAAATGCCGCAGAAACTTCTGGGTGTAGTGAGGCACATCGGTTTTCTGGGGCTGTAACAAAGCCCACCCTCCTCTTTAAAGACCAAAGGTCTAGTAGTGTTGTTCATCAGGCAGTGAAGCAACGATGGACTGCTGCATGTACCAGTTTAACTGCGGCTCACTGCACTGGAGACGGTTGAACGCCAAGTTGTTATCGATGATGTAACGGTACCTGTGAGCGACCGATACCAGGGGGCTGAACCACATAAACTGGGTTACCTGCTGGGCTTCACTCAGGTGCGGGATGGCCATGTCGGTGGTGTAGATCGCATGAGCGTGATCCAGCCACTGTTCGATCGCCTGAATGTTCGAACGATCGGCCGTCAACAGCGTTATCGTTAAGGCGTGGTCATCCTGTTGGAGCTGGAAGAAGACCTGCTTGTCGTGGAACTGGATATAGCCTTTTCGTTCTTCGAGCTGAAATTGTCGTTCCTCCTCTTCCGAGGATACGGGATCCAGACTCTGCAACCAGGCCTGTTTCACCTTTAAAAGCAGGGTTTTCAACTCTTTCAGATCGTACGGCGTCAGCAGGCCGTATAGTTTATCCTGAAGCTGGGCTGTGAACGCTTCGATGAGGTGACGGCAGGCCTGTTCTTCCACCGCGTTTAACATCGAAGCGAAGTCTTCGATATACGACGGCCACTTTTCCTGCGACGCGGCGGCCGTTGATGCGGGGTATGCCAGGCTGCTCTCGCGCAATTCCCAGAGCTCGGAAAAGGGCACATCGAAATAGTCCGCCGCTTTCTGAAGAAAGGCTTTCGAGCCTCCTCGATCACCGTTTTCTATAAACCCGATGTAAGCGTGCGTCACCCCCAGGGCTTCGCCCAAAATCGTCTGGCTCAGTTGATGTTTTTTCCGCAGGCTTTTTAACCGATTGCCGAGAGCGGTAAATTTTTTCGTCACGGTTTTCCCTCCTTTCGATGGAGACGTTGAAGTAAGGTTCACCTCCTTCTTTCATTCTGTACCAACGACCAGGAATTTATATCCTTTCTCTAAAAATATTCCTCATATCTACGATAAGACAAAAGGGAATCACCCGATAAAGCCTTCGCAAGCCCGTTTCTTGAGCTATCCCCCATCGTTAGGGACGCTGTAAAACCAGGAATAATCGAGGCCGACGTATTTATGCAGGGTCATTTCATCCTCAAACAGCGTTTGATTCGTGTCGTAGTAGGATTGAAAATAGTTGGTTAACTGTTGAGCCCCTCGTTTCGTTGATGCGTGGGCAACGAGAGACGTTGGTACAGGAAAGGCATTAAAATCGGGGTTATTTCCTTTTGCGAGATAGTAATAGAGGGCAAATTCCTGCGACATAGAAAGGTCCGCCACTTCTTTTTGAAAGAAAATGACGCCCTGCCTTTTCCAAAAAAGCAGGGTTTGTTTTAACGTCAGTATATGATGATGGGTCTGTGTCTCCAGCAACTTTGCCAGCGTAACATGCTTCATCTGTTATCCCTCCTGCGTGCTAGCTTTTCCTTTACCCAAGAGATTATGTAACGTTCCCGCGGTCTATAAGAAAAAAAGAGGAGATGTCTGCTGAGATGAGACGTCTCCTTTTTTTACATGGTTTATCGCTTTTATAGGAAATGGGCCGTTGGGGGATAGAATCCACCTATGATGGATAGGATGAATGAAACGAAAACCTCCTAACAGCTTTAAAGAAAAATAAACACAGGAACCCCGTAGCGGGCAGGATGAAGAGAAGGAATTCCAAGATAGTAAAAAAGCGCAGAAACATTAATTGTTAAAAGATGGAATCTATTACCCGCCTTTTTTCTCTTTTTTGAAATGATTTAAAAGGAAATGTTGTCCTGCTTATGAAAAATTTCACTTCATCAGTTGTTCAAAAATCGGGTGTCTACGGGCTAGTTTAACCATGTCCAAAAAGAAATAAACGGCGAAAAATATAATTTTTTATGCTAAAAAACTTAGAAAATCAGAAAAAAGATAGATATAAGAAAAACATAAAATTATAAAATAAGAAGAAATAAAAATCAAGAGAACAATACCAATTACCTTTATTTACCTGTTAACAATGGGTTCTTATACCCTTACGATAAAAATTGTGACAGAAAGAGGCCTTTTTTTTTCGAGAGGTCCGATTCGAAGAACAGGAGGTGGTGGTGGTTAGAAAGTAACCAGATAACGGGGAAGGAGAATGAAAAAAGAGCTTTCTCGGAAGAAAGCCCTTTGATACGTCACACACATCTATTGTATCACATTCTCCTCTACAGTCCTAGACATGTCACTAGAAAATGGAGGAGTCCGATTTGACAAACAGCTTGAATCAAAATAAACGAATGATTATTTTTGCGCGCCGCTCCTTAGAAGAACAAAATAACGAAGGTCTGTCGTACCAAATCAAGATGTGTGAACGGTTTGCCGAAGAACAAGGCTTTGACGTTGTTGAGGTTATCAAGGAAGAAGCATCGGCCTACAATGTCTCCATCGAAAATCGCAGCCAGCTGCAAAAACTTCTTAATAGGATGATGGATGAAGACGTTGATGGTGTGGTGTGTTGGCAGAAAAGCCGAATTGTCCGTTCGGTAGAAGATGCCGTTCTTATCAATGGCTTAATGGACAAGGCAGATTGTGAATTACTATTTGCCGATCCCACCGAGCCGCCGATGGGCAACGATGAAATGGAAAAATTATATACGCTTATCTCGTCCTGGCGTGATGAAGCCGAAGTCAGTAAATTAAGAAATAGAATTAAAGATCACCTAAGACAACGTGCCAAATCAGGGAACTATGTCGGCGGTAGTTATACGGGGTACCAATGGAATACAATGACAAAGAAGTTGGAACAGATTCCTGGTCAAATAGACGCCGTCAAAAATATGTTTCATTATTATCTCTATGAAGGTTGTTCGGCCGAGCAGATTGCTCATTTGTTAAACCAACAAGGGTATAAAACCAAATGGGGGAAACAATTTTATCCCTCTACCGTCATTAATATTCTTCAAAACAAGATATATTGCGGGTATTACCGCTGGGGGTTTCAAACATCCCAAAGAAGAGGACCAGCCGAGGAAGCCGAAGGGTATGATCAAAAAGTAAGTTGGGTGGTTCCCATTATTGATTTAGAGGAATGGTCCAAAGTACAGGAAATCATGGTGAGTCGATCAGGTGTCAAAAGGGGGCAGAAACGCCAGCCCAAACCGAGCTCAACGTTTTTATTAAGTGGTAAGGTTTATTGTGGTGTTTGTGGAACCAAAATGATGGCTCATAATGGAACAAATCAGTATACCCGAAAAGACGGGAGTAAACGAAAGTCCGAGTATCTCAAATATAGTTGTTATTCCCGAGCTGAACATGGAGTCCAAAAAAGAGTAGATGCCATGAAATTGGACCAGGAGGTGCTGCAATGTGTGACGAAAGAACTTGCGTCCATGGATGAGAATGAATTACTGGAGACAAGCCAATTGCAAATCAATGAAAAAACAAATGGATTATACAGCGAACAAGAAGCTTATAAAAAACGAGTCGAACAGTGTTACGGCGCCATCCATAATCTTCTGCATAATGTGGAACAAACAACCGATCCTGAAATGGTTCAAATGTATGAAGCGCGAATCAAGGAACAAAGACAAGAAGCCGCTGATTATGAAAAACGGGAGCGGGAGGTGAAGCAAAGGCTGCAACAAATGGCTGTTACGCAAAATGATATCTATCATTTTTATCATCTCATCACCCAACTGAAAAATTACGAAGTGATGTCTCAAGAGAAAAAAAAGCTTTATATTGAAGAGCTGGTGGAGCAAGTGACAGTCAGCGGCAAAGATATTCATGTTTCTGTGAAGTATAATATTCGAGAACCAAATCAATTTGAAAAAATAACGCACTTTAATATCGATATTCCGTTCCGCCTTTCGAAGAAATAAAGAGAATACACCTCCCCCGCTGTGGCTATACTGCAGCTAAAGGAGGTGTAACCACTTGAATGTTCATGTAACCTATGCATCAAATAGTACAGAGGAAACAGAGAAGGCTAAACGTCGATTACAGAAAATGATCGTTGACGACATTTTACATTGGAAATACGAAGAATTGGATCATCAGATTTTTGATGAGACAAGCATTATCACATCGAAAGAAAAAGGATAGAGAGCTTATCGCTCTCTATCCTTTTTTCTGTATTGGCTTTGTATAAAGGGAAGATGTAGAATAGCGGCGCCTTTTACCTTTCTACTATTTTTATCGTGTCGCAGCGTGGAGTGCTTGCGGCAGGGTAAAAGCTTGATATGGCAGGGATGCATATTTCGGTATTCCGAAAAGCATGCTAATGCCCCCTTGTCGGAATACCGAAATGTTGAATGTGTAAAAACGAATAGGTGCAGAAGGAACAAACAATGTCCACCGCGCCTTTGTCAACTGCATTCTACGCCAACGCTAAATGGGATACGCACTTGTCGGCGGATGGAAGAAAAGAATGCTATTTTCTATGTTGTCAGCTAAACGCCATTCGTAAAGCGGAAAGCCTTTGGGACCTATAATAACAGACACTGGATTCTATAAGAAGAAGGAATGCTTGGGAATGTGGTTGCCAGCACTCCTTCTTATTTTGTAGGCATTACCTTGCCACAGATATTTCTCTTGCTTCGGTAATGGTGTCACTGGTCAGCAACGTATCAAGCATGCACCAGGCACGGTTCGCCCAACGAATACTTGGGCCATTTTTGATGATTTTAGGGGGATAAATAGGAGGGCCTAATGTGTAAAGAAAGTGGGGATTGATGGCACCTGGCGGTATTTCTTGAATAAAGGGATGAAAGTCATCAATCACCTCATAGTCGTCTATGTGATGGATGGACTGTAATTGGCCATCATAACGAAACGCTATATAGTTGGGAGGATTTTTAGGCCATCCCCCTCCTTCAGTTGGGTGAAAGTAATAATTTTTCTTCTCGACAATGTCTTTCCACGAAATATCCCAGCCATCAGGTTTGTCGTCGGATAGAGAAACCACGTATACCCAGTTGGAATCGGTCTGCTGCATAGGAACCACCTTTTCTACATAGTGAATAAAGTCCTGTAACCAGAATTTCTGTTTGTGCTTACTTTTGGCGTGAACCTCTTTCGCCAGTTCGTACAACGATTCCCAACTCATGTACTGTAATGGAATGCCACCTAGAAAGGGATCTGGAAACATCTTATGAAAGCGTCGTTCATTGCATTCCGAAAGGACAACCAAACGATGAACGGTTTGAGATGAAAAACGATTCGAATAATGCTGAAGCTGGGAATCAGCAGGAAGTACCCATCCTTTTTTGGCTTCTAGGATGATATGAAATAAGTCAGGTTGAAATACTTCGAGATCCGTTATCCCTTTGTTCGGCATGTAGTTCTGCATCAAAATCTGGATCTGGTCCCATTCAATATGGTCTAACGTTACTGGATCCAGGAATTGATCCAGAAATGCCTGGAGAAAATGAGGATCACTGGCTAAGGTCCATGCAGCACTGGCTGTCATGTCATCTTCTTTCGTTCCCGCTAATTCAAAAATCGAGGTTAATGCATCGTCATTTTTATAAAGAAAAGCTATGGCTCTCCCCTCCTTAGGTGTTCTATTGGCTACGGTGTTTCCGTTCTCTTCAATCATCCTCCGAGTGGTCAAAGCCATGAAACTTGCGATGGAAACATAAATACGGTTTATGTTCTTCTTCTACCGTTATGGAAAGGGACGAAGACAACCCGAGATGTTTTCGCTCCTTTGCAGTGAGTGTCTTTGAAATCATAATATCGCCATGGCTGGTGAAGGATATAAAACCCCGATCGAATAATTCATCATAAGTGGGCAGTAATAATAAGCCATTGTAACGATCCACCCGTTCCTCATCATTACACACATGCCAAGGTTTGATATGGGAAGCTCTTAACAGGGCGCCATTGGTAAATCCGCTTAGTGCACAGCCCTTCCAGTACGAAAGGAGATTCTTGCGGAATTTTTCTTGTTTTGTTCTGCTTTTTTGCATGGATGTTTTTTCTGTCCCTTCGGAAAATCCATCCGTCCACTCTTCCTTGTCTACATCCGCATCAATAGATTCTAGGAACCAATAGCTTCTAGTATGATTTTCAGGTTCGACACCCATATCATGGCAAATAGCTTGAAATAGTTGGTCCAGCTCTTCGCTGTAGGCGTAGTCTTGATTTAAGACGCTCGTGATCTGCTTATTCGTTACACGTCCGTCAATGTAGACCCCTTCATTTTTATTCTTTATTTGTTGTTTCACATCGTTTCCGATATAGCCCACAATTCGGCTTGGACCAAAGAGGTATTCACCGCCCGTTTTCCAAACAACAAACGTACGTCCTTTTTTCAAGAATGCCAGATAGTCTTTAACATATAATGGATCATACCAATAGCTGTTGAATTGTTTTACATTTTGCTTTAATTGTTCTTCGGTTTGGATGAGTTCCATAAAATCCCCGCTTTGCTGAAAAATACGGTAGTGCATCTTCCATGAGTAGATGAAAGCATCACCTATAATTATCTATGACGATTATATCAAAACGAAGGAAAAACGTGGAGTATATCACAAGTATTTGTCGAAATATTTCAAACATCGTAGTAAAATTAGGGGTGTCAATTAAACTCACAGCAAAGGGAGAGCGGGTATGGAACCTATTGTATTAATGTTGCAGCGGGAGGCTATGGATGACGACTCCAGGACCTCTGATTTACTTCGAAAAGCTTTCGTGGTAGCGAGGAAATTGAAGATTGTTGAATTTGAAGACTGGTGTAACCGTCAAGTTATTTTGAACAGTTTTTGCTCATTAAAATTGAACACTTTTTGTCAAGGAAGAAGCAGAAGATAGTATGTCAGGCTTTGGCAAAGTTTCTCTATTTGGAAGGATTTTTGAGAAAAATGTCAAAGTAGTACTATATCGTTTTATATCAGAATATTTCGAATAATTTAGTCTAGGAAACATTAAATGTGAGGAGGTTGGTTGTAATCAGACGGTATGTTTTGAGTGTAATTGGTATTGTCATGATGTTATTTTCTGCGTCCAAAGGGCTTTGTTCAGGATATCACTACCATAATGGTGGAGATTCCTCCTCGAGTGATTCTTCTTCAGGCAGTTCTGAGCAGGAACCCGCGGGTTCGAATCATACAAATGCCGGGAAAGTTGATGATTTAGAAGAGGAGATAGCCACGCTGGAAGAGAGATTATCTTCCTCTCAAGAGAAAATAGAGGCAAGAGATGAAAAAATAGAAGCGCTCGAAGCTGTAGTGGCGGTCATAACTGTTCTCAACGTAGAGAAGCTTCAAGAAGAAATAAATACTGTAAAATTAGAGAAAGACGCATTAGATCAGGGATCAGGTATCTGAATTCCATTAAAGACTTGGAAGATTATTTTTTATTCTTCGATACCAAAGCGATCCTCCCACAATGCCAGCTACCAATAGCGTCGTGCCTGCGGCTGCTCCACCCCCGTTATTTTGATCATCTGAAGAAGTGGAGGCCGACTTTTCTTCTTCGGATTGTAACTCATTCTCTCGAGTCTCTATTTCCTCTTCCCGTTCATCCAGCATTTCCGATTTTTCTTCCAGCTCTTTTTCCTTCTCTTCTATTTCTCCAGTCAGCTCCTCGTGCTCTTCTCGTTCGGGAAATATAAAGAAAACCTCCGCAGCCGGGAGGGTTTATAATAAACTATAACGTGTACAACAGAGGGTTTGTAAGGGCGGTCGGCTAGTCTCCCGGAGGGGAGGTGATGCCTATGGATATGTATCAGACATTATCTTAAATGATGATGTTTGGCACGTTCATCGTGTTAATCATGTCGCAAAAGAAATAGACCGCCCTCTGTAAAGGTGTGCGGTCTATTTCTAAATGGACGTACCCAAAGCCCTCCGCTCTTAAAGCGGCTGTTGTACAAGGCCGCAGGTGTACCAGCACCTGCGGTTCTTTTTCATTCTATACTGCTTCCCCAAAAGTATGCGTATTTAATCAAATTATACCACAGGAAATACATACGTAAACCATTATTCAATAAGGAGCATCAACAACATCTTATGAAAGAGGTGCCTGACCCCCGGCGCGGTGAAGGGGTAAAGAAGATGAACCTGGGAATATAGCCTGCTCATCGCCTATGGCACAAGATTTCACCGGCATCTTCAGTTCTGCGGGGCCCAGTAACCGGCTCTGACTCATTTCCTGTAATCCAGCAACAACAGGAGTTCATGCAATGCGTCAAACAAACCACGGAAGAAGGTGCGTAGAAAAAGTCATTGTGAAAATAGATAAAACCTATTTAATATTTCAATTGTCGTAAAATTTAAAAAAGTATTGATAAAAAGAAGAAAGAATGTTTCAATAATATCAAGTAAGAATCTTATTAATCCTTGTGAAGGGGGAGTTTAAAATGGCGTGTTTGAGAAGCCCTTATTTTTTCTAAGGATATGAAAGCGCTTTAATTTTTTGGAGCAAAAGGTCCGTACCTTTTAAGATTTATAATTATGAATTTATAGGAGGTTATTTCATTGAAGAAAAAATTAGGTATGTTCGCCGGGTTGGTTCTGTTTGTTGTTCTGATGGCGGCTTGTGCTGCTGACAGCAGTCAGGAAGAATCAGACAGTGGTGACTCAAATTCGTCCGGATCAGAAGATTCTTCTGCAGAAAACCAGGATACTACAGAAATCAGCTTTATTCACTGGCGCGGGGAAGATGAGGAAGTATTTGATGACATTATTGGACAATTTGAAGAAGAAAACCCGGGCATCAGCGTTCAAATGAACACGTATCCTTCCGAACAATATCAGTCTAACGCTCAACAAATGCTTCGGGACGGATCAACAGGGGATGTTTTCACTTCTTTTCCCGGCACACAGTTTGAAACCATTAACAATGCAGGATTTTTCACTGATTTATCAGATGAAGAGTTTGTAAATAATTTTGCTGAAACCTCGCTCGAAGTCGGTCAATCTGAGGGAAGTCAGCTTGCGGTTCCTTACCAGATGGTATTCAATATGCCAGTCTACAACAAAGGTATGTTTGAAGAACTGGGAATTGAAGTTCCAACCAGCTGGTCGGAATATCAAGCGATGGCAGAAACGCTGAAGGAAAATGATATCACACCAATTGCTTTCCCTGGTGCGGATATTGGGCCGAACCAAATGATGAACAGTATGATGATGAACAATGCTAAAAATGAAGATATATTCGCTCAATTGGAAAGTGGAGAAGAAACGCTTACGAACGATTGGTGGATCAATACACTGGAAGATTTTCAGCATTTCAATGAAAATGGATATCTTCAAGAGGACGCTTTAGGCACTAATCAGGATTCAGCGATGCAGATGGTAGCGGATGAAGAAGCAGCAATGCTGGCCACAGGTTCTTATCACATGGCTTCGTTGAAAGAGTTAAATTCAGATCTGGAGCTGGGTTTTCTTCCTCCAATAACAGTCTCAGAAGAAGAAGTAGAATATGAAGGTATTCATACGGCGACTTTCATGCTCGCGGTTAATAAAAATTCTGAAAAGAAAGAAGAAGCGAAAGCCTTTATTGAATTTCTCAGTCAACCAGATATAGCTTCCCAATATGCGAACGAAACCGGACAACATTTAACAGTAAACGATGTGGATTATGAATCGGAATCCTTACAGAACACTTCTCATTGGATTGATGAAAAAGATACAAGATTCCAGCCGCGTTATTTAATTAAAGAGGCAGCTGTAGAAGATGCAGTACTTGGATCCATTGAAAATGTATTAGGCGGAACGAGTCCTGAAGAAGCTGCTGATGAAGCCCAGCAGGTTGTAGAAGAAAACATCGATTAAAGAAATGGGCTCGCAGCGTGTAAACTATAAAAAGGATTGATTTCATGAAAATTTCTAAAACGATATATTTATTTTTCATCCCTGGGTTGATACTTTATTCTATATTTTTTCTATATCCGACGTTCAGTGCCGTTTTCTATTCTTTCACAAATTGGGATGGGATCAGCGCCAATTTCAACTTTGTCGGATTTGAAAACTATACAAAAGCTGTCACCGGAGATAGTGTATTCGTGAAGTCAGTCGGTAATAATTTAGAGTTTATGCTTTTTGTAGTAATATTCCAAACTATTATCGCG
This sequence comes from Salibacterium qingdaonense, assembly GCF_900114715.1. GTDB lineage: Bacteria > Bacillota > Bacilli > Bacillales > Marinococcaceae > Salibacterium > Salibacterium qingdaonense. Next base: position 39,716 of record NZ_FOTY01000018.1, on the reverse strand, counting down.
TTAATCTTTGCGATATTTCTTGTAAAAAATACAAAAGTCAACTATATGCTGCGGGCATTATTTTTCTTCCCGACCATTCTTTCTTCCGTCTCGGTTGCTTTTATTTGGACCTTTGTTTATGATCCCTCCCTTGGGATCCTCAATCAAATATTAAGTTTGATCGGGCTTGACTTTTTAGCTCTGAATTGGCTGGGAAATGGGGATATAGCTATTTATGCTTTAGCCTTTACACAAGTATGGTTCCATGCAGGGCAGATGTTGATCATTTTTGTTGCAGGGCTCCATGCCATTCCCTTTGATTTATACGAAGCGGCAAAAATTGAAGGAGCTACGAAGTGGCAGACTTTTAAAAAAATAACATGGCCGCTCCTTGCTCCTTCTGCCACTATCGTTATCGCTTACACGACGATTCAATCATTTCAGGCCTTTGATTTAGTGTTTGCGATGACAGGAGGTGGACCGAACAATACGACGGAAATCCTTTCAACGTATATCTATGAAGTAGCATTTCGTGGGTATGATTTTGGGTACGCTTCAGCTATCTCCGTCATCTTCATGTGTGTTATAGCATTGATTACGTACCTTCAGTTTAAAGTACTGCGGTCTAACCGGGTGTCCTACTAAAGAAAGGAAAGATGAGAATGTTTTTTAGAAGATTTGCGATATTCATCTATGCGGTGTTAATACTGATACCGCTGATTATGGTGATGCTGACCTCCATGAAAACCCGGGAGGAAACCTTTCAAAATCCATTGGGACTCCCGGAGGCCGGCATTAACTTTGATAACTTTATCTCCATTTTTTATGAACAGACAATGGCGGGGTATTTTGTGAACAGTGCAACCGTTACCCTTTTCTCTGTAACTCTTACTCTCTTTTTCGCTTCTATGATTGCTTATGGTATTACCCGACTGAACAATTGGAAAGGAAACTCCTTATTTGGATTATTTTCTCTCGGGATGATGGTTCCGCCGCAAGTGAACATGGTACCGCTGTATTCTTTGGTCCTCAACCTTGGTCTGACAAACAGTCTTCTCGGTTTGATCCTGGTGAATATTGCTTCCACTCTTCCTGTCGCGGTATTTATTTTGACTGGTTTTATGAAAACGCTCCCGAAAGAATTGTTTGAAGCTTCTACTGTGGATGGGGCAGACAACTGGAAAATGTACGCAAAAGTCACACTTCCTTTATCCCTGCCTTCCTTATCCGCGACCGCCATTTTCTTGTTTGTGATGCATTGGAACGATCTGTTGTATCCTTTGTTGTTCATAACAGATAATGCCTATAAAACGCTGCCGCTCGCATTATTGGATTTTCAAGGGCAATATTCCACAAATTATCCTATGTTGTTCACGGGAGTTCTCATTGCGTCCGCCCCTATGGTCATCATGTACATCTTCCTGCAGCGGTATTTTGTAGCAGGTATGACATCCGGTGCAGTTAAATGATAAACGAGAAGGAAAGGAAGGACGCGCAGTGCTGAAAAAATTGCAGGAGAAAAACACGCAGCTTTCCATCTGTCATGTTACAGATCCCTCGTTTTCCAGATTCGGAAAGGTTCTTGAGGATTTTCCGGCAGAGGAAGCTGCGGCCAAGATACAAGAGACAACGGTGCCTGAAATAGGCAATAAATACGTGCGATCTGTGCCGGAATGGGAGAAAGCCCCTTTTTTGAACAAGATCGAAGACAGCTATTATGGGCAGATGCCTGTTCAGATCGGGTACTGTAACGGAAACAGCTCGAGTTTAGCCGGCCTTGAATACCACAAAGGCAGTGAAATCAATATCGGAGAAACAGATTTCATCCTGCTGATTGGCTCCATTCTCGATATACAGGAGGGTCAATTTCACACAGACGATATTCATGCCTTTTATATACCGGCTCTTACGGCGGTGGAATTGTACCAGACCACGCTTCATTTAGCGCCTTGTAAAGTGGCGGATCAGGGATTTAAATGCATGGTTATTCTGCCGAGCGGAACAAACGCCCCGTTGGAGGAGGAATCAAACGATCCCCTGCTGTTTATGAAAAACAAATGGCTGCTGTCCCACCCGGAAAACAAGAAGTTCATGGAGCAGGGAGCCCATTCCGGTATTACCGGCACGGATGTATATGTACAGCAAGTTTAGTAGTGTTTCATTTCATGATATAAAGAAAGGAAGGGAACGGAGTGGAGAATATATTATATCTTCCCGTAGGAAAAAAAACCTTTGATCTGGAAACAGGAGAACAAGAAAGAGAAAAAAGCTCCCGGTTTCTAAGGCAGCTGACGGATCAGGTGATAGAACCGGAAAGTATTTTCACATCCCAGGAGAACTTGGGAGAATTTCTGGAAACTATCGATAAAAGTCGTATATCCGTTGTTATTTATCAAAGCATCACGTTTGCGGATGGCGAGTATATACAGGCGGTAATAGATAGGCTGGATGTTCCTGTGGTTGTGTGGTCGATTCGAGAGCCGGCAGTTGGGGCGAGGCTCCGGTTGAATTCTCTCACCGGCGGCAATAGCACCAGCCACGTCCTGAAGTGTGAGGGGCGCCGGTACACGTTTGTTTTCGGAAATACCGAAGAGGCCCAGGTGCAGCACAGGATCAAGCAGCAAGTAAAAATACAAACCCTGCTCTCCGAATTGAAGGACTTTAAAATTGGCGTTATCGGGGAGCATCAGCCGGGATTTTTCTTTTCCGATACGGATGAAGAACAGTTGAAAAAGGTTTTCGGCATTGATGTTCTCGAAATGGATTTACAACAATCATTTGATGAGAGCAAGGAAATGCCAAAAGAAAAATGGGAACCGGAAATAGAACAAGCCAAGCAGCAGGTCATTGGATTAAAATCAGCAGATGAAACCGTCCAGCGGTTTGCTCAGTTCACTTCTTATGTCAGGCAGGAAATAAAGGAACAGAATATTTCCGCGCTTGCTATCCGCTGTTATCCTGAGTTTTTTAATGAACTCGGTACTGCCGCTTGTTCCACCTTGTCTCAATTTACCGAAGAAGGGGTGGTATCATCCTGCGAATCCGATATCCACGGGGCAGTCACCATGTTTATTCTGCAGGAGCTTGCGGGCGGAAAAGCCCCATACCTCGGCGATATGGTTCACGTAAATGAAGCGGCTAACTCTGTTGTCTACTGGCATTGCGGCGCCGGCGCTTACTCTCTGGCTCACCCGGAGCAGGGAGCGCGTCCCGGCGTACACCCCAACCGGAAACTTGGGTTCACGATGGAATTTGGATTAAAACCGGGCAGGGTCACGATATTCAGGGTCGGCTGGACGCCGGAAGGTTACCGACTGTTGATAATGAGAGGAGAAGCTCTCGATACCCCGCAGCGTTTTAATGGCACTTCGGTGGAGGTGCAGCTGGAAACGGATGTCACGCCAACCTTGTATGATTTGATGGACGAAGGATTCGAACCTCATTACGGTCTTGTTCATGAGGATGTCACCGAAGACTTAATCGAGCTGGGTAACCAACTGAACCTGCCCGTTTCTGTCTATAAGAAAAACTGAAGGGAGCTGCGGGAGATATATGAAACATGTTGCCATTGGGCAATCCGGAGGTCCCACAGCAGTCATTAATGCTACGTTAGCCGGTTTTGTCCGAGAATTATATAAAGACCACGCTATCACCTTTGTAGTTAATGGATATGAAGGGCTGGCTAATCAACTATTTCTGGAAGCAGACGATGCTTTAATCTCGAATGTTATGGAAAGTAAAAAGGTACCCGGTGCTTTCCTGGGTGCAGGACGTTACGAATTCGATGAGGAAAAAATCAAAGAATCTGTTCAAAACTTACGCCGGCAGAAAATTAATACGCTTGTTTTTATCGGCGGCAATGGAACGATGGAAGCCTTAAAGAGAATTGAGGAAGAAGCGAAGCAGCAGAATTACACACTGCAAGTCATCGGCCTGCCCAAAACCGTGGATAATGATCTGGCCAAAACGGATCATGCCCCTGGTTTTGGCAGCGCGGCGAAATACGCAGCGCTTGCCGCTAGAGACATGAGTCGGGATCTGCAGGCTATGAGTAATTTCGAGCAGGTCCGGATTCTTGAAACAATGGGGAGGAATGCAGGATGGCTGACAGCAGCGGCCGGTTTTCTTAACGATTATAAACAGGATGGCCCTCACGTTATCAGCCTTCCGGAAGATCCCCTTTCTCCTGATGTCATAATGAAAAAGACCACGCATGCTTTGGAAGAGCACGGGACAGCGTTGATTATCGTCAGTGAAGGCGCTTCATGGGAAAAGGGACAGCAGGTGGAAAGAGACCGCGTGCAGGGACGCTCCGTTTTAGGAGGCGTCTCAAAAGAAATAGAAAATCTTATCAAACAGAACATGGATGTGATGGTCCGGTCAGAGCTGCTCGGTATGAACCAGCGAAGTTTTTCAGCTGCTGTGTCTTCGACGGATTTTAATGAAGCAGTTATAACCGGAGAAACAGGAGCATCCTGGGTAAGAGAGAAGAAGACGGGAGTGATGGTTTCGCTGCAGCGCGCCGATACCGCTTTATACCACATTGACTATGTTCCCGTTGCGCTTCACGAGGTAGCCGCCAGCGGAGAAAGGATACTGCCTCCTTCCTTTATTCAAAATCAGAAGGCTTACAATGAATGGCTCCGCCCGCTGGTGGGTTCTGATGTAAGTTCATACCCTCCCCCTTTAAAAAGGAGGAATCTCCATGTCATCGAACAAAATAAATCAAAATAAAAACGAAGCATTATATTTACAAATTAAAGATATCCTTATTCAGCGGATTCAGGAAGGGAAGTGGGAGGCCCACTCCCTTATTCCGACCGAACAGGAATTAATGAAAGAGTTTGATGTCAGTAGAAGCACGGTACGACAGGCTATATCAGTCCTTGTACAGACAGGTCTGGTGGAAAAAACGCAGGGACGCGGAACGATTGTAAAACCACAAAAACTGGTCGGAAGCCTCGGCCGGCTCAAAGGCTTTGCCGAAGAAGTAGTGGAAAAAGGCCAGACGCCGAAATCCAAACTGATCCGGGCGGAATTCAGCGGCCAATTATACACAGAAAAAACGATGTTGGAAGTTGATGATGAACATTCTATTTTACTAGTAGAACGTATCCGTTTTGCTGATAATATTCCTGTTGCGTTGGAGCGTACGTGCTGGCCGAACGATATCGGAAATATTTTAATGAAATATGATCTGAATGAAGCGCGTTATTATGAGATTTTAGAAGACCATAATGTCTTTTTAAAAAAAGCATCGGAAAAAATTATTGCGATTAATGCTACTCAGCACGAAGGAGATCTGCTCGGAATCCGCCCGGGCGAAGCACTGCTTGAAATGACACGTTTAAGTTTCGGGATGAATGACCATCCCATGGAATACACCAGAACGAGATATAGAAGCGACCAGTATCATTACGATATTGAACTTAACAGATAAAGAGGAGAGATAGCACATGCCATTTTTGAGTGGAAAGGTAATGCTTGAACACGCCTTTCATCACGGTTACGGCGTGGGGGCTTTCAGCGCTCATAATGCGGAAACGGTTCAGGCCATTGTGGAAGCGGCGGAAGAAGAACAGGCTCCCATTATGATCCAGGTTGGACAGAAAGTCATTCAAACCCTGGAAATGGAACCAATGAAGATGCTGATTGACTGGTACGGGCGAAATGCATCTGTTCCGATATGCATTCACCTTGATCACAGCAGAAATTTCAGCCAGACGATGCGGGCGGTGCAGCTAGGATTTCAATCCGTAATGTTTGACGGTTCGGCACTGTCGTTTGAAGAAAATACAGCTCTGACTAGAAAGACAGCGGATATCGCAGCATCCTTGAACATAGGATCTGAAGGAGAAATTGGTAAAATCGGTGGAACCGAAGATGATATCACCGTAGATGAAAAAGATGCCATGATCACGAGAACAGAGGAAGCAGCAGCCTTCGTCGAAGCAACGGATGTAGATTACTTAGCCGCTTCCTTAGGAACGGCCCACGGGATCTACAGAAAAACACCTAATGTGCGTTTGGACAGGCTGGAAGAAATCGTACAAGCTGTGAAACGGCCTGTTGTCCTGCACGGTGGTTCGGACGTGCCGGATGAACAGGTTCAGCGTGCTATTTCTTTGGGTGTAGCTAAGATCAACGTGGATACGGAACTAAGACAGGCTTTTACAAGAGGCGTACAGGAAGTGTTTGCAGAAAACAAAGATGAATTCGTAGTGGCGAACTCCCTTGGACGCGGAAAAGAAAAAATGAAAGAAAAAGTCAAAGAAAAGATTCATATATTCGGCAGTCATCAGAAAGCGGAGAATCTGCTTACTAATAAGGAGGTATTATAATGGCAAAAATGATGACCAGCTCCACAGGCCTCTTGATCGGTGGAGAGTGGAAACAGACGGAAGACGTCGTGACGATCTATAACAAGTATACCCAGGCTGAATACGTGAAAACAGCAAAAGCCTCACGCCAAGACGTGGATGAGGCGGTCCAGGCAGCGGTTCAGGCAAAAAAGAAACCTTTTCCTCCATATGAGCGTTATCAAGTGTTGAAAAAAGCGGCGGAACTTTTAATGAAGAATCAACAAGAACTTGCAGAAATTCTTGTAGCTGAAGTCGGTAAGCCTGTTAATGAATCGAAGGGAGAAGTCGCAAGAGCGGCACAGACGCTGGAAATTTCCGCGGAAGAGGCAAAACGGATTCAAGGAGACGGTGTTCCGGTAGAAGCGGCGCCTGGATCGGAAAACCGGCAGGCTTACACCAAACGAGTCCCTGTCGGCGTTGTTGCCGCGATCACCCCATTCAATGTTCCGCTGAATCTCGTCTGCCATAAAGTCGGCCCGGCGCTTGCCGCGGGGAACAGCGTTGTGCTTAAACCTGCGAGTGCTACTGCTTACTCTGCGATCAGACTTGCAGAAATCCTCGAGGAAGCGGGACTCCCTGCCGGACGTCTTAATGTAGTGACAGGCTCCGGCTCCAAGATAGGGACGTGGCTCTGCGAAAATCAGGATGTGAATATGTACACTTTCACGGGAAGCCCCGAAGTTGGCCGGGAGCTTCAGGAAAAAGCAGGGCTCAGGAAAGTGGCGCTTGAACTCGGTAATAATTCAGCAGCGGTTGTCCATGATGACGCTGATCTAAAAACCGCAGCTCAAGTTTGTGCTCAAAAAAGCTTTAATAATGCGGGCCAGGTTTGTATATCCGTCCAGAGAATTTATGTTCAGGAAACCGTATACGAGACATTCGTAGAGAACCTAAAACAGGAAACAGAAAAACTGAAAGTTGGCGATCCTTCCAAAAAAGAAACACAAATCGGCCCGATGATAGCAGAGGACGAAGCGGAGCGTATTGAAGAATGGGTGGAAGAAGCTGTCCGCGAAGGAGCGGAAGTGATTACAGGCGGCAAAAGAAACGGAGCGTTTTATGCACCGACGATTCTCACCAAAACGGGAGATGAGATGAAAGTAAGCAAAGAAGAAGCGTTTGGACCAATTGTTGTCGTTAATCCGTATTCCACCGAGGAGGAAGCCATCCTCCGGGTAAACGATTCCGATTACGGCCTGCAGGCAGGTGTGTTCACGAATTCGCTGGCATTTGCCATGAAGGCTTCTGAGGAGATAGAAGTCGGCGGACTTATCGTGAATGATACACCGGGGTACCGGGTAGACCATATGCCGTATGGCGGCGTGAAAAAGAGTGGAAGTGGAAAAGAAGGACCGCAGTATGCAATAGAAGAAATGACAGAAGAACGCCTTGTCGTTTTTAATCTATAAAAAGGCTGGAGGAGGCAGAAGAGATGCAGGAGAAACACACCAGCAACAATTATTATACCGGTTTTTTTAAATCCGATCATTTAATGGATAAAGATAAATATTTATTTGCGGAGTCCCGCCCGGACTATAAATTTAATATAATCGGCGCAGGCATGATCGGGCAGGAACACATCCGGGTGACGATGCTCGAAGGAAGAGCTGTCATCCATGGCATTTATGACATTAACGCCGGAAGTGTGGAAAATACGAAAAACATGTTTCAGGAGGAATTCCCCGGCCGTGAATTATTAACGTACAGCACGTTACAGGAAGCCTGCCGGGATCCGGAAGTAGATGGTTTGATTATCTGTACCCCGAATTTCACCCACCTCGAAGTGCTCGAGGAAGCGGTGAAATCAGGAAAACATATTATGGTGGAAAAGCCTATGGCAACAACGCTTGAAGATGCCGCGCGAATTAAAAAAATGGCGGAATCCTATAACGGCGTTTTCCAGATTGGCCTTCAATACAGATATAAAGCAATTTACAGCGAAGCCCTCCATGAAATTCTGGAGCGGAAAACGATTGGCGACGTGAAAACCATCAGCATCATGGAACACCGTGTTCCTTTTCTGGATAAAGTAGATCAATGGAACAAGTTTTCCGAGTATTCCGGAGGGACGCTGGTGGAGAAATGCTGCCACTATTTTGACTTGATGAATTTATTTGCGGAATCCAAGCCCGCAAAAGTTTACGCGGTAGGGGATATGGACGTGAATTTCCGTGACTTCGAGTATGAAGGACGCCGTTCCGATATTGTGGATGATGCGTTTGTCACTGTTGTTTATGAAAATGGTAAGAAAGCTTCCTTTAATTTATGCATGTTTGCCCCGATGTTTTATGAAGAAATAACAATCTGCGGCGGTCAAGGACGGTTGAAAGCTTATGAAAACGAAGATTTTCTTCCTGTCGAACGGCCGTCCACCCATTTAGAAGTATTAAGCGGGGAGAGTGGAACCGCTAAAATCGGAACCCCCTGCTATCCAGCTGTCATACAAGAGAGCGGTCACAACGGGGCCACCTATTATGAACACAAATATTTCATCGATAACATCCAGGGCCGGCAGCAATCCACAGCCACCGCCGACGAAGGTTTTTGGTCCATTGTTATCGGAGAAGCGGCGGAACGATCGATCAAAACAGGAGAGGTTGTCGACGTGAAAGAGATGCTTAAAGAAGTGTGAGCCTCACTTTTTCTCTCACTGTCCGGAAAGGTGATTGTCAGAACACGTCTGAACTTTCCATTTACAAAAAAACTCTTTAAAAGTAAGGGTCAGCAAGAGAGACATACTGAAAAGAGCCGTATCCCCCAAAATTTGAAGAGGGATACGGCTCTTTTTTTATATCTGAAAGTTTTCCTCGAGGTAGTGATTTTGGATGAAGGTTAAAAAGGATTCACCGGGAAGTGTTAATTTGTCTTTTTTATAGACGGCGTGAAAGAAGCGGCGCAAGCGGATCCCGTTAATGGGAATTTCCCGCAGGGTGCCGAGTTCGAGTTCTTTTTTGATGGCGTTTCTTGAAATGATCATAATGCCGAGGTCGGATTCCACGACGGACTTGATGGATTCCGTATGCTCGAGTTCCATGATGACGTCAAGCTTTTTTGGTTCGAGCCCGTTATTTTCCAGGTGATTTTCTACAACCTCCCTCGTGCCGGAGCCCGGTTCGCGCATAATAATCGGGAATTCAAACAGTTCCTCCGGTGCTATACTCTGCACGTGCGAAGGGATAGGAGAAGAGGCGGAACCGGAAGCTGTGACGACAAGCTCATCTTCCAAAAAAGCAAGCTGCTGGTAATCGGGGTAGGTTTTCGTCGACTCAATAAACCCTAAATCAATCTCATCGTTCGCCAGATGTTCCATGATCTGCTCCGAGTTATATACTTTCAAATACAGCTGCACGTTTGGAAACTCTTTTCGGAACCGTCCCAGCACGTACGGAAGAATGTGTTCGCCGATCGTTAGGCTCGCTCCGATTTTTAAGTCTCCGTGGATCGTGTCGGAAAGGAGATCGAGTTCCCGTTCCGTCTGGCTGACCAATGAAAAAATCTGATCGGCATACTTGTATAACACATCGCCGGAGGGGGTGAGCTTCACACTTTTTGTCGTTCTTTCAAATAAAGTGGCATCCAGTGCATTTTCCAGGTTTTTGATTTGAAGGCTGACTGTAGGCTGGGCAAGGTGTAGAATTTTTGCGGTTTCGGAGAAGTTCTGATTATTTGCTAAGATGTAAAATGCTTTCAAATGCTCTAAATTCATCTCCCAACCCCCCTTCTTTTTCAATATGTTTGAAAGTATAAAATGTTGGCGTTTTCATGCTCCGGCTGCAGCGCCCAGCCGCTCAGGGCGCTTGCGCTTTTCTTATATCATACCAAAATCAACAGTGCTATGCCGAGGAGGACGATGAAAATGGACCCCAGGACACCAAGTAAAACCGGGCGCAGGCCTGCTTTTTGAAAGTCTTGAATATTCATGCTCAGCCCTAATCCAGCCATTCCCATCGCCATAAGGTAAACACTTGACGAAGTGAGAAAGTCCTGAATACCGATAGAAAAAACACCAATAGTATTTAACACACTCATGCCTAAAAATCCGAGAATGAACCAAGGGAAGGGAATATCCTTGATGCTCGTTTTTTCCCCCGTGGATCGATTGTAAATAGCGGATAAAACCAGCACAGCAGGGACAAGCATTAAAACACGTCCGAGTTTCACGACAACCGCTGATTCGCTCCCGGCATCTCCGCCGGGGACCGCTGCTGCAACAACGTGGGCCAGTTCATGCAGTGTGGAACCGACAAGAATGCCATACGTTTCATTATCAATGCCGAGAAAGGGATAGACAACGATATAACCGATCGCTCCGACCGTGCCTAAAATAGCAATACAGGCGACAGCCAGCGGAGCGTTTTCTTTACTCGTTCCTTTTAACACAGGAGTAGCGGCAACAATCGCAGCAGCGCCGCAAATAGCTGTTCCGACGCCTATTAAAAGGGTTAGGCCTTTGTCGATATGAAGCAGTTTTCCGATATAAATGATAAACCCGAGGGTCCCGGCGATAACAAACGCATCAATGATTAAAATGGATACTCCCATCTCCATGATGTTTACAAGATTGAGGCGGACCCCGAGCAGAACAATCCCTGCGCGTAATATATACTTGCTGCTGAAGGTGATGCCGGCGGCTGCATGTACCGGTACATTCATGCTCGCTTTCCACGTCATCCCGAGCATTATCGCAATAATCATAACGCCCAGGATAGAAAAGAAAGGAAGGTTGGCCAGACTGTCCGCGAGCATTGCCAAGATAAAAGTCAGCAGAATGCCTTGATACAGACCAAGCATTTTCTCTTTTTGTTCAGCGCTTACACGTTCCGCTTTATATGGGAGCCGTTGTCCGGATATCATCATACCCCACCTTTTTTCTGTTTCCAAATAAGGACTGTTAAAAACACCTTAGCACAGCAAAAAAGGAAGTGGTTATGAGGGTTTTTTATATTATTTATCAATTCAATTAATAAATAGATCGAAAGAAAGTCTTGATATCCTTCACAGTACAGGGAGACAGATAATAACAAAGACTTTAATATATTAGTATTTTTCATGAAAAATAGAGAAACTTGTTAGAAATATATCTATATTTTTGATATAGTAATAATTAATAAAGTGGTTGGGTCAATAATCCAATTGAAAGGAATGGTCGCCGTGTTTGATACATTTGAGTTTGAACGAAAAGGAATATCAGAAAGAGCCGCTGATTATATAAAGCAGTTTATCCTGGACGGGAAATATAAAGTGAATGAAAAACTTCCCGGTGAACGGGAAATGGCAATAAATTTAAAGGTGAGCAGAAATACGGTCCGGGAAGCTTATAAAATCCTTGAAGCATATGGTTACATAACGATTAAACATGGCACCGGTATATTTGTAGCTTCCGAAGAATACCAAATCAGTAAAATGGCTTCTTTTTTCTTTGTCTCTACCGATCAGTTAAAAGACTTGTTTTCCATTCGGCGAATTTTAGAAAACAGCGCAGTGGAGTGGGCGGTAAAACATGCAACAGAGGATCAAATGAATGAATTGACGGAGATTGTGAATAAAGCTAAAAAAGAAACCAGAGGCGAAAATGATTTTCAGAAACTCGCTGAACTGGATCAGAAATTTCATCTCACCCTGGCTCATATGTCGGGAAATACAGTCCTAATCCACGTTATGCATAACCTCATCGATTTGCTGCAGGAATCACGCATTCAATCGATGCAGATCCCAAGCCGGCCGGTAAAGTCGGTGGATGAACACGAAACGATTGTGCAGGCGCTTCAGGAGAGAAATGCTCAAAAAGCTCAGGATAACATGGCCGTTCATCTCGAAAGTGTAGAAAAGTCGATTATGGAAAGTTTAAGCAGCAGTGCTGAACCAGAGCAGTAACTGTTATTCATTACTTCAGCTGATAAAGGATATAGAAAACCTTCATAATCTTTTTAGGAAAAATAACACCATGAGGTATTGAAATTTTTAGAATACTCTTATATGCTGTTATTAAATTGGTTGGGTCACCTAACCTATAAACCAATAAAGGAGGAACACCCAATGCATAAGTTTTTGATTCACAACCAAGGGGATCACGTCGGTGTAGCCACATCTCCTATTAAATCAGGAGAAAACGTAATGGGGGTTTACATGGATAATGAAAAGACAATTGAAGTAACATCCCATGGTGATATCCCTTTAGGGCATAAGGTATCGGTGGCCGATCTGGCAGAAGGTGAAAACGTTATCAAATACCAGGTCACCATTGGAGAAAGTACGAAAAAAATCTCCAAAGGTGATTATGTTCACACACACAATATTAAAACGAAGAGGTGGTAAATATGAATCAATTATACGGATATCGCAGAGAAAATGGAAAAGTCGGTGTTCGCAATCACGTTGTTATTTTACCGGTGGATGACATTTCCAATGCCGCCTGCGAAGCGGTAGCCAACCAAATTAAGGGTACGCTGCCACTGCCGCACGCTTACGGCCGTCTGCAATACGGTGCGGATCTTGATCTTCATTTCAGAACGATGATAGGCACAGGCTCTAATCCGAACGTGGCCGCTGTTGTGGTAATAGGGATTGAAGATAACTGGACAAAAACAATCGTAGACAGTATCGCGGAAACCGGCAAGCCGGTAACTGGTTTTTCCATTGAAGGTCATGGAGACCTTGAAACAGTAAGGCAGGCTTCCTGGAAAGCAAAAGAATACGTACAGTGGGCCTCCGAACTACAAAAAGAACCGGTGGAACTAAAAGACCTGACTGTCAGTATTAAATGCGGGGAATCGGATACGACAACAGGGCTGGGCTCCTGCCCTACTGTTTCGCAGGCCGTCAATAGATTGGTAGATGCCGGCGCGACCGTATTCTTTGGAGAAACGTCGGAATTGACAGGCGGAGAGAACTTAATCGCGGACCGGATGGCAACACCTGAGTTAAAAGACAAATTTATGGCCGTTTATAACGACTACATTAATGAAATTGAATCCCAGGCTGTTGATTTACTGGGTTCGCAGCCGACCCAGGGCAATATCAAAGGCGGTCTTTCCACCATTGAAGAAAAAGCGCTCGGTAATATCGCAAAAACCGGAGACAAAGAAGTGATCGGTGTTCTTGAGCCGGCAGAAGCGCCCTCCAACGGAAACGGTCTCTATTTCATGGATACCTCTTCAGCGGCAGCAGAGTGCATTACATTGATGGCTGCCGGCGGCGCTGTCGTCCATTTCTTCCCAACCGGCCAGGGCAACATTATCGGAAATCCGATTGAACCAACTATTAAAATAACAGCCAATCCTGACACAGCGGAAACGATGAGTGAGCATATTGACGTGGATGTAAAGGGACTTCTCTCCAGAGAAATTAACCTGACCCAGGCCGGAGATATGCTGATGAATAATCTGCATCGGACCGTAAACGGACGCCTGACCAGTGCAGAAGCACTCGGCCACGTAGAGTTTGTCATGACGAAATTGTACCGCAGTGCCTAGGCAGCTGAAAAAAACAGTCTCGAAAGAAAAACCACCTTTTCTGTTCAGAGACTGTTTTTTTTTCAAATATATGAAAGCGTTTACTGTTAAATTCCTTTAAAGGGGGAAGTCTTCAATGAAACGTCATTTTCAGTTTACAGCAATAGCAGCGACAGCCATTCTTGTGGTCACGGGTTGTGGAACAGGCGGAGGTGCTTCCAATTATCCAAGTGAGACTGTGACATACAGTATTCCTTTTGGGCCGGGGGGACAGTCTGATGTGGAAGCAAGAAGACAGGAACCTATGTTGGAGGAAAAACTAGATACAGATGTCAATATAACGTATAAAGAAGGAGCAGGGGGCGCTGTTGGCTGGACCGAACTTGTGGGAGAACAGCCGGATGGACACTTCATTTCCGGGATGAATATTCCCCATATCATTTTACAGCCAATGACGCAGGATGATGCTGGTTATGAAACGGATCAAATTAATCCTGTAGCCATTTTTCAGGGTACACCGATAGGGTTAGCTGTACCGGCGGATAGTGATATTGAGACGATGGATGATTTTATTGAAGAGGCCAACAGCGGAGAGCAAATGACAATATCAGGTTCCGGCACGTATTCCGGCCACCACTTAGCTTTTATGCAGCTATCGAATATAGAGGATCTGGATATGGAATATGTTCCTTCCACAGGAGCGGCGGAATCCATTCAGAACTTTCTCGGGGGTAATACGGATGCAGTATTTGCTAATTCCAATGATTTAGTAACGTATAAGGAGGATATGAATATTCTCGCTATTGGGGCGGAAGAAACGTTTGAAGCGCTTCCTGAAGTACCTACTTTCCAGGAAACAGGTCAGGATTTCACAGCCAGTATTGACAGAGGTGTAGCGGTGCCGCCGGATACGGATGAAGAGATCATACAGACATTGGAAGAGACTTTTCTTGAAATTGCAAACGATGAAAGCGTTCAGGAAGAAATGATAAATGAAGGTTTTGAGCCGCTGGCCATGGGACGGGAAGAAACGCAGGAGCATATCGATCAACTGTCCGAAGAATATGAAGAAACGATGAGAGAGCTTGGAGAGATAGAATAAATTTTCCTGTGTGTGAATAGGAGGCAGAAACATGGAGATCATCCAAGAAGTATTAGCTTCGTTAAGTCAGCCTTTTACTATCATCTATATGATATTTGGAGTAGCAGCTGGAATGGTAGTAGGGGCTTTACCAGGACTCACGGCAACGATGGCGATTGCGGTTATGCTTCCGTTCACCTTTTCCATGCCTGCTGACACGGCCTTGATTACACTTGGCGGAATATATATCGGCGCGATTTTCGGAGGATGTATTGCCGCTATATTAATTAATACACCGGGCACGCCTTCCTCTATAGCAACAACATTTGACGGTTATCCCATGACACAACAGGGAAAACCGGACCGGGCTCTTATCACGGCTGCCGTAAGTTCTGGAATCGGTGGGGTTATTGGGGGGCTTGCGCTTCTCTTTTTAACTCCGCTGCTTGCAGCCTTGGCACTAAAATTTGGTCCTCCGGAGTTTTTCTGGATAGCTATTCTCGGGTTAACGATGGTAGCAACCTTATCCTCGGGCTCGCTGCTGAAAGGCTTAATCGGAGGGACCATCGGTCTGCTGTTGAGTATGGTAGGACTCGCCCCGATTGGGGGTTCTTCTAGATTCACCTTTGGGTTCTCTCAACTCCAGGCGGGATTTGAACTTATCGTGATGCTTATAGCCTTTTTCTGTATTCCCCAGGTCATTAAAATGATCAAGAATCAAAAAGATCCCACCGAACAGGTCCAGTCTTTTCAACAAGAAAAGGGTGTGATCGGTTATGTTTTCAGGCAGGTTATTATGCGTCCTTTTTTAATCTTAAGGTCGGCTGTTATGGGGATCATTGTGGGAATTATTCCCGGTGCCGGTGGAAATGTTGCCAGTCTGTTATCTTATGATGCCACCGTCAGGTTATCCAAGGATCAGTCTACGTTTGGAAAAGGGGACGTGCGCGGAGTGGCAGCCTCGGAAGGTGCTAACAATGCTGAAGTAGGCGGTTCGCTGGTGCCGTTGTTAGCGCTTGGAATCCCGGGGGCGCCACCGGCGGCTGTTATCATAGGTGCCCTTCTCATGCAGGGGATTCAGCCGGGCCCCAACCTTTTTGAAGAAAACGGAGTACTGATTTACACGTTTATCACAGCATTTATCCTCTCAAATATTGTGATGCTGGTCCTTGCTATTTTTGGATCGAAATATATTGGAAAAGTCATTAATATTCCTACGTATTATCTTGCTCCTGCGATCGTTTTCTTAACGATTATCGGATCTTACGCGATTCGGAACAATTTCACTGATGTTGTAACGTTAATTGTGTTCGGTTTAATCGGGTATGTTTTATCCGAAAGAGGCTTCGCTCCGGCTCCGATTGTTCTTGGACTTATTCTTGGCCCTATTGCTGAAGAAGGGTTATCGCAGTCTATTTTAATAAGTGATGGGATTGGAGATTTGTTTGTGCTGTTTGTCAGCCGGCCGATAACCATTATTCTTATACTGTTCTGTATTCTTTCTTTGTTAAGCCCTTATATAGGGAAATTGCTGAAAAAAACAAAGACACAGGAGTAATGAAAGGAGGAGCCGTAGAAATGGAAAAAAGAAAAGATGCAGGAAGTGCGATATTATTCATAGTCATTGCTATCGGAGGCTTGTGGATTGCGAGAACATTTAATACGATGAGCGCTGTTTTTCCAATACTTGTGTTGGGCCTGCTTCTTCTATTTTCTGTGATATATCTTTTTGTAAGCTTATATAAAACAGCGGAGAATGAGGAAGAACCATCCAAAATATTCACCAAAGAAGCGATAACCACAGGGATAGGACTATTAATTTATGTATTTTTAATATGGTTTGCAGGGTTTTTGCTGGCAAGTTTGATATTTTTAGGAGGAATGACCTGGTATCTGCAGGAGGGATTTGTGTTCGGAAGAAAGAGGATGATGAACGCAGCCGGAAGTGCGATTGCTGTAACAGTGGTTTTTTTCTTGTTATTTCGTTATGTCTTTTTAGTCCAGCTTCCAACGGGAGTTTTTATACAATAAAAAGGAGGCGTTTTTGCATTGGAGCAGCGTTATTCAAGTCAAGCATTGCAGCAGTTCAGCCAAGTCTTGTTACAAAAAACAGGGATGCCTGCCGAGGAAGCGGGAATTGCTGCTGATTCCTTGATTCGGGCAGATATGGAAGGGTCCGGTACGCACGGTATTAACCGGCTTCTCATGTACGTGCCACGGTTGGAAGAAGGGCAGATCAATCCAGAACCGGACCTTACATTTGAAGAGAACGACGCCGTTTTGAAAGTAAAAGGGGATAACGGCTTGGGGCAGGTAGTCTCGAGTAAAGCCCTGGACAAAGCATTTCCGACAGCGGAAAAACACGGATTGGCAAGCATTTTTATTTCGGAGAGCAATCATTTTGGTACCGCAGCCTATTACTGCCAAAAAGCCTTTCAAAAAGATATGGCGTTAATTGCTGTTACCAATTCCCCATCCGGCATTGCGCCATGGGGAGGAAGTAAGTCGTACTTTGGCACGAATCCTCTGGCCTTCGGCTTTCCTCATAAAAACGGGGATCCGATAATCATTGATATGTCTTCGAGCAAAGTCGCGCGCGGTAATATTTTAGTAGCGGAAAAAGAAGGAAAAGAGATACCGGACGGCTGGGCGCTGGACAAAAACGGCAACGAAACAAATAATCCAACAGAAGCTATCGCAGGTTCTCTTCTTCCGCTGGGAGGAGCAAAAGGGTACGCGATGGCGATGGCCGTTGAAATGATGGCCGGCGTTTTAACCGGAGCGGCGTTTGGCACGCACGTCAACAGTATCTTTCAATCCGGTAATCCTCCGGCTGACGTGGGTCATGCTTTCATTCTTCTCGATATTAAACATTGGATGAACCTCGATGATTATGAAGAGCGGGTAGGGCAGATGCTTGGAGAAATAAAAGCCTCCCCGCTGGCCGAAGGGTTTGAAGAAATTTTATACCCGGGAGAACGGCGAGGACGAACGTATCAACAAAGTCAGTCTGAAGGCATCCCGCTCCCGGAAAACATAGAGAAAGAACTACAGCGTTTAGGGGAGAAATATGATCTTTCCTTTCCATCTCCGCTGTAAAAAGGAGGGTAACGATGAAAATTGTTATTACGGAAATGAATTGGCCGATCGGTATGGAATTGTTAAAGGCTCAGGGGTATGACGTGTTGTATGACCCGGATTTATGGAAGCAGCGGGAATCTTTGGAAAAGGAAGCGGCAGACGCGGACGCTCTTATCGTCAGAAACCAGACCAAGGTAGATGAAACGCTGCTTAGATCAGGTTCCCGCTTGAAAGTGGTGGGCCGCTTAGGTGTAGGACTCGATAACATAGATCTGGATGCGGCTAAAAAAATGGAGATTGAAGTCATCACGGCAAAAAATGCAAACGCGGCTTCGGTAGCAGAGTACGTCATCTCTGCGATGTTTCATGTGACACGTCCGCTTGCCGTTGCAGCTCACGATGTGAAATCCGGCGGCTGGGATCGGCGTGGATTTACAAAAGGGGAAGTGTACGGGAAGATGTTGGGACTGGTAGGGACAGGCGAAACCGGCATCCGGGCTGCGAACCGGGCGAAAGCGCTGGGAATGAATGTTACCGGATACGACCCCTTTGTGAAACCGTATGATTATGCGGTTATGGAGACCGGCATTAGGATGACGGAGTTGGACGAGGTTCTGCGCCAGTCCGATTTTGTCAGCCTTCATATTCCGCTTACTTCAGGAACAAAGCATCTGCTCAATAAAGACCGAATGAAAAACATGAAGCCCGGAAGCTGGCTTATCAACTCCTCCAGAGGGGGCGTAGTGGAAGAAAACGACCTCTATGAGATGATCAAAAACGAAGAAATCGGCGGCGCCTTTCTCGATGTCATCGAACACGAACCGATCGAAAAGAATCATCCGCTGCTGGAACTTGATAATTGTTTGATTACCCCGCATATTGCAGGGTTGACCGAAGAAGCGCAGGAACGAACGTCTAAAATGATAGCCGAAGAAATTATTCAAAGGTTTTCATCATAATATGTCCTATTAAGAAACCAGACTTTCACGAAAGAGAAGTCTGGTTTCTTAGTATGCCCGGAATGCGCACACGCATCGATATATCGAGGACATCAACAATACAACGAAGATGATCAAGCACGTGTCCCACGGTATTCAAAGCTTTGAACTCTAGAAGAGGAAAATCCTTTGGCGTTAACAAAGCCACACCTTCCTCCAGCATGCTGCCAGCAAAGCACGGTTTTTTGAATCAGTATTATTCTTCAATACTCGCTACATATAATGTATCGAAAATATACTGTGTGGTGATAATATTGAACATTTTTGTCAGGTGCAGGACATCCTGGTTGTAATAACTTTGTATGGTTTTGTCAGATATTTTCGTCAATTCGTTGTCGGTACTGCCTGATATCGCAATGACTGTCCGGTTGAAAGACTTGAGCGTCTTAGCTATGTCTATAATCGCCCGGTTTGTCCCGGTATGGGATATCACAAAGGAAACGACGTTTGCGCTCTTCTGCGTGTTGGTTAACAGGTGAAGGTTCACGCTGTTATACGCCGAGGCATGCCACCCCACCTCGTTCCATTTCGTGCAGGCCTGTTGTGCGATATAGTAGTTTAAGTCTACTCCGTAGATTTCGATACTCCCCGCCTTTTTCAGCAGCTTGACGATGTCCTGCAGTTGTTCCACAGAGAGTCTTTTTCTCGTCTCCACCAGCGCCTCTTCATAAATAAGCGGCACAAGATCGAAACTTTCTGCAGAGGATGTTCCTCCCTGTATCGAAGCCTGCCGCCACTCCTTTGCCGGACCAGCTTCCTTGTATTCCAGTGCCAACTGAAGCTGAAAATCCGGAAAACCTTTTGTCCCTAATTTATTGCAGAGTCTCACTACTGTCGAAGAGCTGGTATACGTCTTTTTGGCCAGTTCGTTTGCCGTCATTTGAAAGACGGCCGGCGGATGATCGAGGATATAGTCTACAATTTTATGTTCCTGGCTGGTTAAGTCTTTCCGGTATTTCATTTTATTGAGTAACATACGCGGCATCCCTCATTTTCTGATAAAGCGGTGTTCATACAACCTATTTTACGCTATATCACTGGGAAAGAAAATCAGCTCCTGACGTATACAAACCACTTTTGAAATTCAATTTCAAAAAAAGGACTTTTTCATAAGCGAAATGTGAAAGCGATTACCTAAATCGTAAAAAAGCATTAGCAGTACACCACTTCTGTGCTAGGATGAGCTTATTCATTAGAGAAAAGAGGGATATGCATCATGATGAATACAGCCATTATCGGTTTTGGGAACGCTGTCTTGAATTATCACCTGCCATACCTGGCGAAGCAGGACCATATCCGTGTCAAATACATTTTCCGTAGAGAAGAAGACCGGGAGAGGGAAGGTACAGAACATGAGCAATGGTATCCGTCGGTACAATTCACGACGGACATGCAGGATATTTATGACGATGACGATGTTGATCTGGTGGTCATCTGCACCCATGTGGACAGCCATGTGGGATATGCCAAAGAAGCGCTTCATCACAACAAACATGTGTTGATGGAAAAGCCGTTCACCCCGACCATCGATGAAGCGCATGAGATATTTGCTTTAGCCGAATCGAAAGATCTCATTGCAATGGCCAATCAAAACAGAAGGTTTGACGGTGACTTTCTAACACTGAAGAAGGTACTCGAAAGCGGCAAGCTCGGAAACATTATTGAAATCCAGTCTCATTACGATTACTTTATGCCGCACCAAGTGAAGCAGGGAAACTTCATGGTGTTGTACATGCTTGCTGTTCACACCATCGATCAGATGGTTTCGATATACGGTGTACCGGATGATATTCATTATGATGTAAGGAGCATTTATTTTCCGGGAGAGTCGGATGATTATATAGATATAGACTTCTTCTTCGGAAGAACGAAAGTAACCATTAAATGCAGTCTGGCCGTGAAAATCGAGCACCCTAAATTTATCGTTCACGGTGATAAAGGAAGCTTTATTAAATACAGCAGCGGGCACCAGAAGAAAAATCCGGATGGCCCGACCGAAATATCACTGGAACCGGAAGACCGGAGCAATTGGGGACGACTCTCCTACGTGGATGAAGAAGGCCTGAACCAGGAAGAAGTAGTGCCTTCGGAGGTAACGAATTACGGTATTCTGTACGACAAACTTTATCAGGCCATCTATTACAAGACGGAAAAGCCGGTCAAAGACGAAGAAGTAACGACGGTGCTGAAGATATTGGAAGATGGGCTTCAGGCTGCGAAGGCAGCAAAGTGATCCATTTACGTTTTAAGAGATAGGAGGCGGCTCTCAATGAAAATCGGTACCATTGGAACAGGATTTATTGTAGATATGTTTTTGTCCGCAGTCGAACAGCTGGATGATGTAGAATGCACCGCTGTATATTCACGCAGGGAAGAAAGCGCTCAGCCCCTGGCCGAAAAATACGGAGTGCCGGCTATTTATACCGATTTGGATCAGCTGTTCCGCGATCCGGAGGTGGACATGATCTATGTCGCGTCTCCGAACAGCCTGCACTATGCTCATTCCTATCAAGCATTGGAGCACGGGAAACACGTCATCTGCGAGAAGCCGTTCACCTCTACGGCATCCGAGACGAATCGTCTCACGGCGCTCGCCGAGAAGAATCACCTCCTGTTGTTTGAAGGCATTACGACGATTCACCTGCCGAATTATCAGACCATCAAAGACTGCATCCAAGAGCTTGGTTCTATCAAACTGGTGCAGTGCAATTACAGCCAGTATTCCAGCAAGTATGACGCGTTGTTACATGGAGAAACACCCAACGTATTCAATCCTGAATTTTCAGGAGGGGCTCTGGCGGATATCAACATTTATAATCTGCACTTTGTCATGAATCTGTTCGGCGCGCCGGAAACAGTCCATTACGCTGCCAATAAACATGAGAACGGCATTGATACGTCCGGTGTCTTATTGATGCAGTACGATCATTTCACAGCGGAGTGCGCCGGAGCCAAAGACACGAAAAGCAAAAACTTCGTACTTGTACAGGGCGAACATGGCTATCTTCACGTAGAGAACGGAGCGAACGGCTGCCAACGCATTCATCTGCACCTGGGAGAGAAAACGGTGGAATTGAACAACCAGATAATGACGAATCCATTATATTACGAACTGCTTGCTTTTCGAGAAATATTTAAGAATCAGGACGTTCAACAATGCTATGAACTTCTTCATTACTCCCAGTCCGTCATGGACGTTTACGAAAAGGCGCGGCAAACAGCCGGTATTATATTTGCAGCGGATAAGCAGCAAGAGTCTGACTAACGTTACCCGGCGGCAGATGGTCACCACAGCTGCCTCTTTGTAGGTGGGGTGGCATCTGCCTTTATTGGATAATGAAAGCGGTATATTAAATAGTCTTCATGGAAGAAAACCACCCCGCGGTTAAGGGGGAAGGAGTGAATGGAATGACTTACAGGGAGCTGGCAACAAAGATATTGGAGCTGGTCGACGGAAAAGAAAATGTGAACAGTGTGATTCATTGCATTACCAGGCTTCGTTTTAAATTAAAAGATGAATCCAAAGCCCAAACTGATCAACTTGAAAAGATGGATGGCGTGGTAAAGGTCCTGCAAAGCGGCGGGCAGTATCAAGTTGTCATAGGAAACCATGTTCCGGAGGTATACAAAGAATTAACAGCGGTTGGCGGCTTCTCGCAGGGAGAGGAGCATCAGCAGAATGATAAAGAGGGCAAAGTACTTGATAAAGCCATTGATATGATAGCGGGAATTTTCACCCCCATCCTGAGCCTGCTGGTGGCATCCGGGATGATTAAAGGATTCACCTCCCTTTTTAATGCATTGGGATGGATAGCGGAAGAATCAGGAACGTATGCGATTCTGAATGCTGTGGGAGATGCTCTTTTTTACTTTCTACCGATCTTTTTAGGCTATACAGCCATGAAAAAATTCGGAGGGAGTCCATTTATAGGAATGGCCATCGGAGCGGCTCTGCTGCATCCGACGATGGTCAGTTTGACAGAGGGGGATCCGCTGTTTTCGATTTTTACCGGGAGTGTCATTGAATCTCCGGTAAACACAACGTTTTTGGGAATACCGGTGATTCTCATGACGTATTCGACAACGGTGATTCCCATCCTTGTCGCTGCGTTCTTCGCAACCAAAGTGGAACGATTTTTCTCACGAATTATTCCAAGTGTCGTGCGGACGTTTTTGGTTCCAACCTTCACATTGATTACTATCGTACCGGCCACCTTTCTAATTATTGGTCCCATCGCTACGTGGTTGAGTTCGCTGCTCGGAGGAGGAACAACCTGGCTGTTTGATCTGAGTCCTGTTATTGCAGGTATCTTCATTGGGGCGATGTGGCAGGTTCTTATCATCTTCGGCCTGCATTGGGGTATTGTTCCACTGGCGTTCAATAACTTATCGACCTTGGGATATGATCCTATTTTAGCGACAGCGATGGCCTCTTTGCTCGCCACAGCAGGTGTGATGTTGGCGGTATTGGTAAAGGCCAATGATGAAAAAATCAAAGCATTGAGTATCCCCGCCTTTATTTCCGCTGTATTCGGTATTGTGGAGCCGGCGATTTATGGTATTATGCTGCCGAAGAAAAAGCCATTTATCATCAGTTGTATCGGTGGAGCCGTGGGCGGCGGTATCACAGGGTATTTTGGCTCCAAACTGTTTGTCTTCGGCGGGCTCGGTGTGTTTTCGTACCCGACGTACGTCAATCCCGAGGAAGGACTGAATGGTGAGTTCTGGGGATATGTGACAGCGACCATCGCAGCGTTTCTCATAGGCTTTGTCATCACGTATTTCTTCGGCGGAGTGAATGAGAAGAAAAGCCCGATAGAAGAAGAAACATCTCCTTCCGCGGCAGCCGGAGAAACTAACCAGAAAACAGGGGATGTAACGATAGCCAGCCCCCTGGCAGGACAGGTTGTTCCACTTGAAGACGTACCGGAAGAAACGTTTTCGTCCGGCGCTATGGGCGGGGGAGCGGCTGTCATTCCCGCGGAAGGACAAGTAGTATCTCCGGTAAACGGCGTCGTCACCACCTCGATTTCGTCCGGCCATGCTGTCGGTATTACCTCCGATGAAGGGATTGAAATCCTCATTCATATCGGCATCGACACCGTCGAACTGGAGGGTGCGCCTTTCACCTCCCACGTCCAGCAGGGTGACCGCGTTCAGGCAGGGCAGCTGATCATAGAATGTGACGAAGAGAAGATCCGAGAGTCCGGCTACAACACCATCACACCGATCATTATCACCAATCAGGACCATGTCAAAGACATCACTGTCATCGGCACGGAATTGGTTCATCGAAACGATCCGCTGCTGACAGTTCGTATGTAGACCGTCGCTGAAGCTTTAAAAAGAACTTTCTTAAGAACATGCGGTACTCTCGATCGAAGAAGCCACGGATTATGTGGTGGAGCAAACCGCCGGGTTGTTGGACAAAGAAGAATAATAACAGCCATAAACGAGCCGGGCAGCTGCTGTCCCGGCTCGTTTGTATATAGCAGCGCTCATTTTAGAAGTATAGTTGAATAAATCGGAAAATTTTTAATATTTAAACGATACCAATAGTGATGCGTGGCACGCTCGTCGTGTTGATCATGTCCCAAAAGAAATAGACCGCCCCTCGGCTAAGGTGTGCGGTCTATTTCCGTAGCTGAAAACGGGCAGGCCTTCCGCTCTTAAAGCTGCGATTTCTAAGCCAGTATACATCGATACTTAAATTATAACACAAAGACCACCGGCATCTATTCATAAGTTGATTCTGTACCTGATCTGGACCGTACCGGATACGATCAACCCCACTAGTTGCTGCATTTATTATTGCAATGAAAGTTTTGCTAAAAATCCTTAATCCGAACGCCGGTTTATGTTATTATTTTTTGGTTCGCATTTTTATAGGAGGTATGTTTTGTTTAAAAAAAATATCGTATTAAGTATTTCGTTATTAGTTAGTATTTTATTTGTTATCGTCGGTGTGGTGTTTAACGATTGGCTGGGTCAGAAAGCACAAACTTTTCTCGACTTTGCCGTTACGTATTTTAATTGGTTTTATCTCTTAATCGGGGCATTTTTTGTTTTTCTTTGTTTCTATTTAATGTTTTCGAAATACGGAAACATCCGATTAGGAAAAGATGATGATAAACCATCCTACAGTACACTCTCCTGGATTTCCATGCTTTTCAGTGCAGGTATGGGCGTCGGCCTTGTGTTTTGGGGCGTGACTGAACCGGTTAATCACTACACCAACCCGCCTTTAGGCGAAGGTTCCTCCCCGCAGGCTGCCAGCCTCGCTATGAAATACACCTTTTTTCACTGGGGACTGCATCCATGGGCCCTTTATGCGTTAGTAGCATTGGGACTGGCCTATTTTCAGTTCCGGAAAAATATGCCGGGTGCTGTAAGCTCCATCTTCCATCCCTTGTTAGGGGATAAAATCAATGGGCCTATTGGGAACACGATTGATATTCTATCGGTATTTATTACAGCAGTGGGCGTTGCTAGTACCTTCGGTTTAAGTACACTGCAGATCACCAGTGGTATGAACGCGCAGTGGGGCGTTCCAGATACTTTACCGATTCAGCTTTCAGTGATTGCGGTTGGTACGGTATTATTTATTATGTCTTCATGGTCAGGCTTAAACAGAGGTATCAAATATCTATCCAACCTGAATATGTCGTTGTTCTTTCTGCTCATTTTTGCCGTCTTGTTTATGGGGCCGACCAAGCAGATACTTGAAGTACTCATCAGCTCCACCGGCAGTTATGTCGGTGACATTATTCCGATGAGTCTTCGGATGGAGCCTTATAACAGGGAGGCAAACAGCTGGATTGGTACATGGACTGTCTTCTACTGGGCTTGGTGGATGACATGGGCACCATTTGTTGGATCGTTTATCGCCAGGATTTCCAAAGGCAGAACGATCAGGGAATTTATTATAGGTGTGTTATTTGTGCCTACTGGAATCTCCTTTATATGGTTTGCTGTGCTCGGTGGCAGCGGCATCCATATGATTCATGATCTTGGCAATACAGCGCTGCAGGCGGCCATTAACGCTGATGTGAATGGTGCGATATTTGCGTTTTTAAGTAACCTGCCATTGGGCCCGATTTTGAGCTTTATAACCATGATTTTAATTTTCTCTTACTTTGTTACGTCGGCAGACTCTGCCACTATGGTGCTGAGTATGCTGAGCAGCAAGGGAAATCTCAACCCTCCCAACAAGCTGAAGATAATGTGGGGAATTATTACGGCAGGTTCAGCAACCGTCTTTTTACTGGCTGGTGGATTGGACTCCGTTAAAACAATCTCCATTGTAGTGGCTTCTCCGTTTGCTGTCATATTAATATTTATCTGTGCCGCCATTTTAAAGGAGTTAAAAAGAGAAAAGCAATAACACTTGAGAGGAGCAGCCCCGTGAATAGTTCATCACGGGGGCTGCTCTTTTTTTTAGAAGTAGAGGTAAATGAGTCGGAAAGCTCGTGATGTACAAACGATATAAAATGGTGATGTTTAATTAGGTGCCTGACCCCCAACACGGTGAAGGATTAAAGAAGACAGGTTCAAGAATTTAACTTACTCATAAACCTGAGCATAATGTATGATTTCTCATTCATGATATAATATACCCATTTAAAGCTGGAAGCAGGATGGGTGATTTTTTATGGCAGGGTTTTTGAAGAAGTGGTTTGGGAAGAAAGAAGCAGAAAAGAAATCCAGCAAACAGGCTCCCGCAAAAGCAGATAACCGGACATCGAAGGCTGGTCATCATAAGTCTCAGAGAAAGGGGGAGCTGGGAGAGTTCAAAATCAATATCCAGCTGGACCAGCTCCCGAAAGATTATAAATACCTGAGTGATATCATGATAGAAAATCCAAAATCACGGACAGGCTGGTCCCAGATCGATCATATCGTGATCACTCCTTACGGGCTCATTATCATGGAGACAAAGAATTATGCCGGAGAGATCAAAGGCGGGAAACAAGATAAGCACTGGAATGTGAATAATAAGTTTCACATGATGAATCCTTTCTTTCAGAATTATGGACATCTAGAAGCGGTGAAATCCTCTCTGGATATAACCAAAGACAAGAAATTATTTTCTATCGTTTCGTTCACCAGACGTTGTACGTTCAAGGTGGATCCCGAGCTGAGAGATATGAAAGCAGACCAGTTCATAGTTTACGATACGGAGCTGTCAGAGTGTATACATAGAAAGATGAATGTAGAGAAACTGCTGAATGACGCGCCCTTGTACAATCAGGAGGACATCCAGGACATATACAATCAGCTGAAAGAGGCCAATATTGAAGACCCAGCTTTACGAAAAGAGCATGCGGCTCTGATGAAAAACGGGAACAAGAAGACGGCAGAGCAGGATAACACAGAGAAGGCATTCTGCTATGTCTGCCGGAAGCCGCTGTCAGAAAAAGTGAAGGCTTACTGTTTAGCGAATCCAGCAAAGTTTGCCGGGAAGACGTATTGTTACGATCATCAAAAAAATGCTGCAAAGGTCGAACGTTAATCCTCATTTCGGTGCCTGCCTCCTTTTTCGTTGGACGGAGCCGTTTGCTCGGGCTCCAGCCGGAGCGGCGTCCGCTGAAGATCACCGGGGGCGCGCGTGTTGGGAGTCAGATCGGCATCTGCCAGGAGTTGCTGAACGTAGCCGATCTTCCTTGATTAAAGAAGCGAATACTGTCATCTTTTCAAGTTTTGGTTTAGGGACCAATTCTTTTAGTTCCTCTTGTAACGCCTCAATCGAACGCATAATAAAGCTCCTTTTTTCCCGTTCTTTTTATCTTCCCCTCCCGTTCCGCTCTTTTCCATTTTTCTATACAAATCCGGTTAAGGGCTTCTATTTCATCGTCAGAACGTTTTCTGTATTTAAGACGTCGTTTTTTTATACTTGATAGTTCTTTATTGACTTGATAATTCGCCTCTTTTTTGTTGGATTGAATATATTGATTTAAGTCGCTTATATCCATTTCTTTCATCGTTTGTTTCCCTTCTTTCCCCTTCTTCTTTGGGTTAAGGATATCATGGGATGATGATTTTTTATTCATTTTTGGCGGGAACCCCTCCCCCTCTCAGCGTAGGCAGGCGTTGTTTCATTTATTATATCATGTTTATGAGTTCGGTGCCTGACCCCCGGTGCTCAGGCTCCAGCCGGAGTTGCGTCAGCTGCACGATACAGCTGAGGCGGCGCCCGCGGAAAGCGGGCAGGCAGCCCCGAAGACATCCGCCCGAAAAGGAAAAGCAGAACCCCTGCCCCTGGAGTCCTGCATACATACGGATAGGCTTTTTTATGTTCCGATCATGGTGTCTATCTGTTCGAGGAGCCTGGCACGTTTGTCACGGTCCAAAGCATCCGAATGCGGGTCGCCGAAGTCACCGCGGTCATTATCAAAATATGTTCCGGACGCGTCGGCAAAGGTATCCGAGAGCGCAGCGCGGTACAGGATGTCCGCGCCGATTGTAATGTCGCCGCCTTCGACCCCGAACGCCTTTTTCACCATTTTGCTTCCTAAAAGGGACTTCGGGTTCACTGCCACAATCACCGGGTCGATACGATGCGACAGCTCCATCGTCCACATCGTGAGCGCCAGCTTGCTTTGTGCATACGCTTCTCCGTCCTGCAGTTCTGCCTCTCCCGAAAGAGCCTTTGCATCCACCGGCTTTTGGGCCGCTGAGGATACGTTCACAATGCGGCTCGACTCATCCATGATCGGCAGCAGCGCGCTGGTTAAGATATACGGCGCGATCGTATTCACCGCAAACCGGATGTCCAGCCCGTCTTCGGTCTTCTCACTCGGCGCATTGTAGACGCCCGCGTTATTAATGAGAACGTCCAGATGCTCGTGCTTCTCCTTGACTGCTTCGGCGAAGCTTCTCACGTCCGCCATTTGGGACAAATCGACCACATACTTCCCGGCGTTTTCGTTACCAATCTCCCTGGCCGCATTCGCAAGCTTTTCTTCGCTCCGCCCGTGCAGCAGCACCTCGTGGCCCTCTTCGGTCAGCATCCTCGCCGTTTCCATGCCGATACCGTCCGTTGCTCCTGTCACTAAAATCTTCATCTTTATCCCTCCCATACTACCCGGCGGGCAGCTTTTTGTTTCGTATGTCCCTAACCATTAACTATCCTTAGACGTCATTCCCAGACAGTTATATTCGAAACATCATTCATTTTGGTGCCTGACCCCCGACACGGTGAAGCGCTAAAGAAAAAGGATGCAGGAATGGAACCTACTCATCGACCGTGTCACGAATATGACATCGGCCGACGGCGTGATAGGACCGGAGAATCCGGACATCGACACGAGCCGGTATTCGCTGGAAGAAGCCACGGATTATGTGGTGGAGCAGATCGCAGGGTTATTGGACAAGGAAGAAGAATAATATGAAACGGGCCGGAGCCGATGGAAAAGAAGTATCGGCCCGGCCTTGTCTTTGTGCAGGTGATTTTTGGAAGCACCAGAGAGGGAAACAGCATATTCTTTTCACAAATAAAGTCACAATATTATAATTTCAATGTATTTAATTTGACCAAGCCAAACGTAATAATTCTAATCCATCCGTTACAGAGGGGCGGAAACTGTCTTCTTTCAGGCCTTTTGAGAAAACTTGACCACAGTTTGCTGAAGGGTATTTTTTTCAATCTACTCTTCCTGTGGTAGTATGAATATACTCGCTTCGGCAACAGAAGGGTGAATAGGAAGAGGTGGATGTGTATGATGGACTTCAGTAAGGTTAACCAGTTAAAACAGGAGTTAGATCAGTTACGTCCGCTGCCACCTGAAGCGACAAGAAACCTAAAAGAACATTTCAGGGTAGAGTGGACCTATCATTCCAATGCAATAGAAGGAAACACTTTATCCTTAATGGAAACCAAATTAGTGCTGGAAGAAGGATTAACGGTAGGCGGAAAAAAATTACGTGAACACTTTGAGGTCATTAATCATGCTGAAGCTATAGATTTTATTGAAGAACAGATCGACCAAGGTTCAACAATGAATCATTCGTTGATCAAAAATGTTCATTATCTTGTCCTTAAAAATATTGATGACCATAATGCAGGACGTTATCGTCAAATAAACGTTCGCATTTCTGGTAGTCAACACCACCCTCCTCACTTTTTACAAGTTCAAGATGAAGTGGAACAATTGATCAAATGGTATGAAGAAAATAAAGACCAACTGCATCCTGTAGAATTGGCAGCGTTATTCCATTTTAAATTTGTATATATCCATCCTTTCTCTGATGGAAATGGACGAACGGCGCGTTTATTGATGAATCTTATTCTTATGCAGAACGGATACCCGCCAGCAGTTGTAAAAGCTGAAGATGAAAAAAGATATAAATATTATGAAGTATTAGAGCTGGCCAGCATGAATCGTACATTCCAGCCTTTTATAGAGCTAATAACAGAATGTGTAGAAGAAAGCCTGGAAGTTTTTATAGGTGCTGTAACATAGCCGTTAGATAAAAGTAATATCTCTGGTATGGCTTTTTTCTGTTGGTCTTATGGCAGACAGGGTCCTTTGGCCTTTCAGTGGCAGCAGGTATTGCCGCATTTCTGTTGATCGTGGTTTTCATCCTCGGCATGGAAGTGACCAAAAGAAAAAGGATTCGACAAGCCGGAATTCATGATGTGTGGATTTCGGTGCCTGACCCCGGCACGGTGAAGGGCTAAAGAAAAAGGGTGCAGTAGTTACAATTCTCCGACGAGACCGCTAAGAAGTATAGATGAATGAATTGGAAAATTTTTAATATTTAAACGATACCAATAGTGATGTTTGGCATGCTCGTCGTGTTGATCACGTCTAAAAAGAAATAGACCGCCCTTTGTGAAGGTGTGCGGTCTATTTCTAAAGGACGTACCCAAAGCCCATCCGCTCTTAAAGCGGTTGTTGTACAGGACCGCAGGTGTACCAGCACCTGCGGTTCCTTTTTCAGTCTATGCGGTTTCTAAATCAATATACATTGTTAATTGAATTATAACACAAAGCCCGCCGGCGTAAACCTTTATCTGCCTATTGTGTAACTTCTTGATTAGATTGAACACTGGCCGGTCGTTCTGCTCTGGCAGGCGGCGCTGTGATACAATAATCATACTCTGGGATAAGAGACTCCGCTGCCCGTTTCTGCGGGCGGCGGGGTCTCTTTTTTACCTTTTACAGCTTATTAGAGAAAGGCAGTGTGGTGATCAACCGTGACTGGAAAACAACACGAGAACGGGAAAGTCTGTGTTCATACTGGACACACGTTTATCAGAAGGTTGTCCGCTGCAACGGACATTTTTAAAGGAAGCGCTTTCTTTGAACTGCGTTACGATAGAAACAGAAGGGAGGGGTGCTGTGAGTGTACAAGATCATCGCAAAGAAAAGCTGCTGCTGTTTCTTTCTAACAATCAGGATTATGTAACGGCAGATGAGTTAGCAGACATTCTTCAAACTTCTCAAAAGACCGTCTATCGTTTGATTAAAAAAATTAATGAGGAGAGTACAGAACATTCGATGATTGTCTCGGAAAAAGGGCGGGGATACACCTTAGATTACGAAAAGTTCATGAACTATCAGAAGAATATCAGAAATGATAAAGAAGACAATTTCTCCCCGGAAGAGAGGCGTAAACGGGTGATGGAAGAGCTACTGTTGTCTTCGCCCAAAGCTATAAACATTCACCAATTGTTCAGTGACTATTACGTAGGCGATTCGGTTATTTTCACGGACGAACAGACGATGAGTGAAGAGCTTAAAAAATACGACTTAACGCTGGAGAGGAAAAACAGAACGATCGCTGTATTAGGAGAAGAAACAAACATCAGAAAAGCCATGAAAGAAATTATTGAAATATTTAATATTATTGATATCGATGATTTAAAAACCAATCCGGAGCTTAATTTCAATAAGTATGATGTTTTGTTCATATTAGATCAGCTGCGCAACATTGAAAAGAACTTAAATATCACCATACCTTACCCTTACAACATCAATATTTTTTCTCACTTGTATATTTTGTTAAGCCGGTCGAGAAAAAGTCCGGACTTCCCCTTTGCAGGGCAGATCGATCAGGAGAAAACAGAAATGATGAAAAAGGATGCGGATTTAAAAGAAGTCGCTGAAGTGACTGTTTGTCATATGGAACGGTACTTACATCAAACGCTGCCGGACATCGAAGTGTATTTTCTTTATCAGTATTTAGTGTCATCGAGAATGCAGGGCACGTTTGACGTTCCATCCAACTTCTCAACCGGAGTGATACAGGTGACGGACGTGTACATGAAGGAAATGAGCGCGAGGCTTGGGATTACGATAGATAATCAGTCGATCTTTAATGATCTGGCTAATCATATTAAACCGATGCTGAACCGATTGGAGCATAAAATCCGCATCAAGAACAGATTGCTCGGTGAAATTAAAGTGACATATGAAGAGATATTTTCCCGTGTCAAAAAAGTCTCTGAATGCGTCAGTGAGACGTTTCATTTACCGGCAATCAATGACGATGAGAACGGATTTATCACGCTCTACTTTGCGAAGATGATGGAAACAAGCCAGCACCAGCCTCCTATACAAACTCTTATTATGTGTACAACGGGAATTGGAACGTCGGAATTGTTGAAAGCCAAGGCTTCAAAAAAGTTCCCTGAGCTTGAGATTGTGGACGTCGTGGCAACGCGGGATACAAAATCGTTAAAAAAGACGTACTCCGATGTCGAATTGATTATAAGCACAATCCACCTCGAAGACGAAGTCCCTGTGAAGTCACTGCTGGTTAGTGCGATGTTCACGATGGATGACCAAAAAAGGCTGCAGCAGAAAATAGAGGAGATTTACCATGAACGATAATTCTTTATTCCAGATTTATTTTGACTGCGGGTTAGACACAAAAGAACAGATGTATGCCTTTCTTTCCGAAGCGGGGTGCTCAAATGGCACATCCAGGCAGAAAACGGATATCACCCGCCAACTGTTCGAGCGGGAACAAGCGGGCATTCCTTTAATAGCAGAACACGTACTGCTGCCCCATGTTGAAAGCGAACACGTGGAAGAAAGCAGAATTGTGTTTCTAAGACCGGCAAAGCCCGTACTTTGGGGGGAAACGTCCGAAGACATTCGCTTGATTATCGCTATTTTACTCAGAAAAAACGAAGAAGAAGCCGTAAAGCAGAAGATTGCCCGGTTCACCAGATCTTTAGCTGATCACACATTTGTCGAAGAATTAGTAACGACAGCAAACGAAGCAGATTTTCACCAGAAAATAAGGACATTTCAGGAGGAATCGTAATGAAAATAGTTGGAGTTGCAGCGTGTACCGTAGGAATTGCTCATACGTATATTGCCCAGGAAAAACTGGAAAGCGCCGCAAAGAAAGCAGGTCATGAGATTTCCATGGAAACGCAGGGGACGATTGGAACAGAGAATGAATTAACGGCCGAGCAAATTGAGGAAGCTGATATTGTCATTCTGGCAACAGATGTGAAACTCAATAACCGTGAGCGTTTTGACGGAAAACGTATGATCGAAGTGGCAACCGACGTTGCGGTGAAATCGCCTAATAAACTAGTGAAAAAAGCAGAAGAAGTACTGGCACAGAAGCAATAACACTGAATATGAGCGGGGTATAATGTATGGAAATAAATGAGATTTTGAATGAACGTACGATGAAAACAAACATGAAGGCCCGGACGAAAGACGAAGCGTTACACGAATTGGCGGGCTTACTTCTGGAAAATGACTATATCACAGATATTGATCGTTTTATGAAAGATATTTACGACAGGGAGGAAATCGGTCAGACAGGTATTGGGAATTATATTGCGATTCCTCACGGCAAAAGTGACTTTGTGAAAGAAATTGGCGTGGCGATCGGTATTACTCAAAGCGAAATCCCGTGGGAAACACTGGATGATCACGGCGTCAAAGGGATTATTCTTTTCGCCGTCGGTAATGACAATGACGGGGCGGACAACCACTTAAAACTATTATCTATGTTTGCCAGAAAACTAGGAAATGACGAAGTGGTGGAAAAGTTGCTGCAATCAGACAAAACGGCAGATGTAAAAGAGGCTTTTGCTATTTAAAAGTTTCAGGGGAGGCCAAACGATGAATAAATTAAAGGAATTAAATCTTAAAGGGCATTTATTGACAGCGATTTCTTATTTAATCCCGATTGTCTGTGGTGCCGGATTTCTCATAGCGATTGGCATGGGACTGGGCGGTGAAAGTCAGGAAGAATTAGTGCAGGGGCAGTTCTCGCTATGGGACGCGCTGGCTACTATGGGTGGAACGGCGCTCGGCTTACTGCCTGTGGTTATAGCTGTAGGAATTTCTTATTCCATTGCGGAAAAGCCGGGTATAGCACCGGGTTTTGTGATCGGCTTAACGGCTAATGTCATCGGAGCTGGTTTTATAGGCGGCATCCTGGGAGGTTTTCTCTCCGGTTACCTTGCGCTCGCCGTCCTAAAATACCTTAAAGTTCCGAAATGGGCGAAAGGATTAATGCCGACGTTAATTGTTCCATTCTTCACGTCCATTATCGGCGGCTTGATCATGATTTACATTATCGGTGCGCCGGTTGCTGCGTTAACATCATTATTAACCAACTTTCTTGAAAACTTAGGATCGTCTTCTTTACTTGTTTTTGGCGGGGTTATCGGTATCTTGAGTGGTGTGGACTACGGCGGTCCTATTAACAAAACAGTATTTGCTTTTGTGCTGACCCTGCAGGCTGAAGGTATAAACGGACCCATTACAGCACTGCAGCTGGTGAATACAGCCACACCGATCGGCTTCGGACTGGCTTACTTTGTCGCAAAATTATTTAAGAAAAACATCTATACCCAAGTTGAAACAGAAACATTGAAGTCAGCTGTACCGATGGGTTTTGTCAATATTGTGGAAGGCGTTATTCCCATTGTTATGAATGATATTATCCGCGCTATCATTGCCACAGCTATCGGTGGAGCGGCAGGAGGAGCCGTATCGATGTCTCTGGGAGCTGACGCAACGGTTCCATTTGGCGGCGTATTAATGCTTCCGACGATGTCCAATCCATGGGCCGGGGTGGCAGGACTGCTGGTGAATGTTATTGTCACGGCGTTTGTTTTAGCTTTAATTAAGAAGCATAAGACAAAAGAGCAGATCCTGGAATCAGAAGATAAAGGAGAAGAAGACGAAGACGACATAGAGTTAGATGATATTAAAGTAACGTAAGGAGAATGATGAATGATGAAAAATGTAGAATTCTCACCGTCTCTCATGACGATGGACCTGGATAAATTCAACGAGCAGATTACGTTTCTGGACAAACATGCCGATTCCTATCATGTGGATATTATGGATGGACACTACGTTCCTAATATTACATTATCCCCGTGGTTCATCGAAGAGGTCAGAAAATTAAGTGACTTACCTATTTCCGCTCATCTTATGGTGACGAATCCAAGCTTATGGGTGCAGCAGCTGATTGATATAAAGTGCGAATGGATCTGCATGCACGCGGAAGTCCTGGACGGCCTTGCTTTCCGGTTAATTGACCAGATTCATGACGCCGGCTTAAAAGCAGGGGTCGTGTTAAACCCTGAAACGCCCATTGAGACGATTTATCCTTATATTCATCTCGTCGATAAGATAACCATCATGACCATTGATCCAGGGTTTGCCGGTCAGCGTTTTATCGACAGCACATTAGACAAAATTGTCGACTTGAGAAAGCTGCGCGAAGAAAAAGGGTATCCCTACGTCATTGAAATGGACGGATCTTCCAATCGCAAATCCTTCCAGAAAATCGACGCCGCAGGTCCCGATATTTACATTGTAGGCCGGAGCGGTTTGTTCGGACTCGATGAGGACATCGCAACATCGTGGGAAATCATGAATAAAGATTTCGAGGAAATGACCGGGAAATCCATATCTTACTCTTAACCCCATGGCGCTTGAAGAAGACATGTATCAGACATTATCCTTGATGGTGATGTTTGGGACGTTAATTGTGTTAATCATGTCGCAAAAGAAATAGACCGCCCCCCCCAGGTAAGGTGTGCAGTCTATTTCCATAACGGAAACCGGGCAGAGCCCTCCGCTCTTAAAGCGGCTGCTGTGCAAGGCCGCAGGTGTAACCGCACCTGCGGTTCCTTTTCATTTTATGCTGCTTCCAAAGAAGTATGCAGGTTTATCTGCATTATAACACAGGGGTACGAACGTAAACATGTAAACGGTATAATATATTTTTGGGTCACCTTTACCATAATGGAATGACGATGGCTTTCGCTGTTGCATTTGATTTAACGATCAAGCGAAGCTCAAAACTTCTTTACTATAAACTAAAAGCGAACTTCGGGAACCAATTATTTATTGAGGAAACGACGGAGTTGTTTAATTTAAGTCAATATAATACAAAAGATATAGACCTTGTGATTAATACAGTGCCGCTGCCTGAAGATATATCGATACCACATATAGTAGTGAATACCATCCTGGGAAATAAAGATTTATCGTTGGTCCGCAGCGAAACTGAAAATACCAGAAATCATATCGTAAAAGACTTTTTGGAAGAAGAAGCTATTTATTAGACGCTTACCACCAGATCATCTCCACTGCTTTGGCAGGGAAGCTGATTTCACTTCTACGACACTTGCTTTTTTTCTGACGGGCTGTTAAAATGTAATTACGTAATAATAAATACATGTAAGTACTATAAGGATAAACACATAATGAGGAAAGTTAGATAAGAAATGAGTGTGATTCTATGAGCGCGAAGGAAAGTCGTAAAGTGACGCAGACGGGAAACAGTCTGAGTGTCGGTCTGCCCAAATCCATCACCGACTCTTTAAAGATTAACCGGGGCGATGACATCGAATTCGAGGTGCAGGATAACAAAATCGTATTGAATAAAAAGCGGAAATGGGAAGAGGATGTGGACCCGGAGATGATAGATATGCTTGCTGAAACGTTCGAAGATCACCATGACGTATTTGAAAAGCTGAAGGATAGATAAATGGCGGTACATTACTTGAGAACAAAAGATGTCGCTTTGATTCATTTTATGATGATGAAAAAATTCAATGACGAAGAGCAGGCAGGTATTAAAGAACAAGGACTCCTGGAATCAGCTGTCCACCGCCCGCAGCAATCGGCTTTTGGAGAAGACGCTTATCCAACGTTATTTGAAAAAGCTTCGGCATTATTCGAGTCCTTAGCAAGAAATCATTGCTTTCATAACGGCAATAAACGGACCGCCTTTGCAGCTGTTGATATATTTTTAAAGAAGAACGGTTACAACATCAAGAAAAATGATTCAGTGAATGAGAACTTCACAGTGGATGTTGCTCAAGGAAAAGTGATGTCAGCCGATATTTCCGTTTGGTTGAGCGATAATACCGAAGAATATCTTGGTTAATCCATTGTACATCAGAAAATCCTGAATGTAGTAAGCCCCTCAGAGAGAAGTTTCTGCGGGGGCTTACTACATTAGTACGTCGATTTATAACTGGAAGAAAAGGGCTTTACAATAAATGTTGGGGTTTTAAAACCATTTCGTGCTAAAAAACACGTAAACTCCTTTATCCTTGAATTGTCGAGAAACAAGAAAGGGCAGGAGTTGCGTGTTTATGCATTTTACCATGAATGTACCCGGTTTAGAAGGATTCAACGTGATGAAAACAGAGACGATAGGCTCTACGTATTATATCCATGTGGAAAAGGAACGAAAAGCGCACAGATGCCCGGCTTGCGGGGCCCATGATTCATGAAGTGAAGGAACTACCCGAGGTCATTGCCATCGATGAGTGTAAAGGAGATACAGATGAAGGGAAGTATCAAGTTCTTATCGCAGATGGTCGGACCGGGGAACCTCTTGATATTCTGTCGGATCGCACCGCCGCCACTATCAAGCCGTATTTAAGGGAAAAAGGGGCGGAGGTGGAGATTGTGGTGATGGATATGAGCCCTTCCTTTAAATCCGCTGTCCAGCAGGCATTAGGATCTCCGATTATCATCGCGGATCGCTTTCATTTCTGCCGTTATATTTACTGGGCTCTGGATCTAGTTCGCCGGAACGTTCAGAAAGACTTTCATGACTATGACCGCAGAAAGTGCAAACGCATGAAACATGTTTTTCACAAATCCCCCGCAACCCTGAGTGAGAAGCAGTACTGGTATTTAGAGTGGTATCTGAACTTATCTCATGAGCTGACAGATGCTTATCAACTCAAAGAAATGTTCCGCTTCTGGTTTGACCAGGCCAAGCAGGAACAAGAAAACCCGGGACAAGGCATCAAAGAAGGATTATATGCTTTTTATCAAGAGGTGGAAGCCAGTGGTCTCGCAGAACTGAAAAAGGCAGCCCAAACCCTGAAGAACTGGCAGACAGAGATTTTAAACAGCTTCACCTTTGGTTATACCAACGAGCCTATCGAAGGGTTAAATAATCAGACAAAGGTGATGAAACGAAATGCCTTTGGGTTTCAACGATAGGATCAGCTGCGGAGTGAAATTTTATTACATCATCAGATGAAAGATCAGGATATTCAAGTAGGATAAAGGGGCAGAGACCGACGGCCTCTACCCCAACAATTGACTTAGAACCTCTTTTATAAAAGTGAAACATTTGGAACGTAAACATCCGGATGAGTATCCGAAGAGCCCTGCGCGGCTGTCGGTACCGTCCGGATTTTTATGTTTATCGCGGTGTGCATGTGCGGGGTTTGGTCGGTGGGCCGGGTGTTACCAGCGGACTTTTGTCGAATACATGCCAAACCGCATGCTTTATCAGCCAAGTGCACCGTAATACAAGCGGAGGCCGCCGGTACAGGCCAAATAGGCTGGAATACATGCCGAATCAACACAAATACATGCCAAACAACCGCCTTTACCGGCCAAAGCTTGAACTGGTCCGTCTAGAAATTTTTATAACTATCAAGAAAAAGCGTTCTTAGTATCAACGTAGTATAGAACGTTGATACTGCACAAATGCTTACAGGAATAACCAGTAAGAAAAGTAGTTTACTCATTTTTCAGGAGCCTGCAACGAGATGGTCTTGGAATATATGAATAGGCGTGCCGGCCAAAAGTAGTACACAATGAATGAAGTAACATAGATTCCGTTTCCCTTGTCTTTACCTATTATACCGAGCAATGTTGAGAACAATCCGCAACCGCTGTCCCGGATGCGGCGGATTCGGAGCCCATCTTCTTTTCTATGTATCAAACAGCCGGGACGTTTGACTACAGATTTTAAGGTTAAGGGCGATTTCTCTTGAATGCATCATTTTCTCGTACTAATATAAGCAGATGTGTGATAAAAAATGGAGATTCTAAGTGACACGCGACCTGAAGATATCAGTATAGTTGACGAAATGGGTGACAAGTTACATTCCTGTCTTCCCGCCCATTGGAAAAGGGAAATCAGCTCAGCGATTCGATTCTAAAAAGCTTTGCCAAAAAGAATTTTTAAAAAGTGTTGACTATGATTTGGGAAGCTGGTAATATAGATTTTGTCGCTTTGAGAGGCGGCATACAAACTGCCCTTTGAAAATTGAATGAAAGTCAAGCGTCTGTCAATTCAAATGGTCTGCGGACCATACAGATAAGAAACACAGCACAGCATCAAACTTTTTTAATGGAGAGTTTGATCCTGGCTCAGGACGAACGCTGGCGGCGTGCCTAATACATGCAAGTCGAGCGCGGGAAGCGGACGGAAACCCTCCGGGGTGGAAATCCGTGGAACGAGCGGCGGACGGGTGAGTAACACGTGGGCAACCTGCCTGAAAGTC
>NZ_FOTY01000067.1 GCF_900114715.1 Salibacterium qingdaonense | reverse complement strand
GACGGTTTGTCAACCTAAGTGCAACACTTCCTGCTCAAATGCTTCGTGAGCGGTTTTCCAGTCTAAACATTTTCTCGGACGTCCGTTGATGAGAGCCAGTGCTTGTTGGAGCTCTTCTTCGGTAAGCTGAGCTAAATCACTTGCTTTGGGAAAGAATTCTCGAAGGAGCCCATTCCCATTTTCATTACTGCCCCGCTGCCAGGACGAATAAGGATCCGCAAAATAAACATCAATGCTGCATTCCTGCTCGATTCTTGGGTAACAGGCAAATTCTTTTCCCCGATCGACGGTAGCCGTTTGAAAAGCTTGGTTTGGTAATGTTTCATGGAGCGTACGAATTGCTTTTTCCATAGAAGAGGCGGTGCGATCCGCCATTTTCAAAGCAATGTACCATCTGGTTTTTCGTTCAATAAAGGTCGCCAGACACCCTTTACTCCGTCCCCGGCTGGATACGACGGTGTCGAGTTCCCAGTGCCCGAATGTCTCCCGCTTTCGAATCTCTCTGGGACGCTTTTGAATCGATGTCCCCACATTAAATCGTCCTCTGGTTTCTTTGGGTTTCCGGCGTTTCCCTTTGTGTCGTAAAGCGTCCGTGTTCTTGGTGAGAAGCCCCTGGTAGAGCCACCGGTAAATTGTTTTAAAGCTCAGCGTGTCCTCTCCCAGGCGGTGGACAATCTGTTCCGGTGACCAGGTCAGGTCTAGCTTGTCATCAATCTTCTGAGCCAGGTCCTGCGTCCATTTGCCTTGAGGACGGCAGCGCTTCCGGCGGGTCTGGTAGTGACGGTGGGCGGCTTCGGAACAATAGGACTCGTCTGTCTCCTTGTTTCTATGGCACTCTCTGGATACCGTAGATGGACTCCGGTCGATCCTCGCGGCGATGGATCGAATGGAATAACCGAGTTCCTGCAGGGTTTCTATACGTGCGCGTTCAAATGTGCTAAGGTGTTGATAGCTCATGACAGCACCTCCGTGATTTGTTTGTGTGGTAACTAACATTTTACACGAAGCTGTCATGAGCTGCTTTTTTGGGGAGGGCTCTCCTTTCCCACCCTTATGGTTAAGCCGTTCAAAACGATCTATCGTCGCTTTGAACGCCGCTTCCAAGGGTGGGAAGCAGATAAGCCGTCAAGACCTTTCGCGGCATATCCTCGTTTCACTCCGGTATTCCACGATATCTTGACGCCTCCCCCAAAACTTAAAGAGTGTTGCACTTGATATTACAATCTGTC
>NZ_FOTY01000006.1 GCF_900114715.1 Salibacterium qingdaonense | reverse complement strand
ATCTGCATCGATATCAACCGCGCTCGGTAAGGCAGCAGCGTCAATGGGCCCGCATGGTACGGATGACCGATATTCTCCGGGACCCGGCCCGGGCATCCAACGGGACGACAGCCGGTGTCATACCGCTGCATGCCGCCCATTCCACAGCGATGGGCCATATGGTAAAGAGCCTTTCCTAACCCTCGCTGGAAGGTCTGTTTTCGCCAGAAAGCAGACCTTCCGGCGAGGCCACCAAGCGGAGCGCGGTAGGAGATTCACGGTGTACAATAAGAGAGGGCCGGAAACTGCCGTCTTTCAGGCTTACCGAGAAAAACTTGACGCAGACAATGAGGAGAATAGGTTTGACTGTCACATCATTGATTGATAATCTGAAGCATAAAGGTTGTTCTTTCTAAAAAAAGGGGAAGCATAGTATATGAGTCGATCTGCAAAAAAGGATAAATTACTTTTAACAGCTGAAAGACTGTTCTACGAGTATGGATTTCGCGGAGTTGGTCTGAAGCAAATCATCAGTGAGGCAGATATTGCCACGATGACGCTGTATAATCATTTTTCTTCCAAAGATAATCTCGTGGAAGAAGTATTGAGGCAGCGGGAGGAACGTTATTGGTCCTACCTGGATTCCTATGTGGAAGTGAATTCAGAGTCCCCGTTCATTTCCGCCGTGGAAGCTCACGGCCGCTGGCTGAAGGAGCAGTCCTACAAAGGCGATATGTTCCTGCGGGCGATTGAGGACTACGCGGGAATGGATAATGAAATTGAAAACATTGCAAGGGGACACAAATTTAAGCTGCTTCGGTATTTTCAGCAGCTGGCTGAAGAGAAAGGGAAAAATAACGAACGCGATTTAGCAAATCAACTGACACTGCTTCTCGAAGGGACAACTTCCATGACAACGTTGATAGGTGCAGAAAAAGCGACAGAGTACTCCATTTCTATGGCAGAAACACTGCTGGTCCAGCATACATCGTAAGACAGTTGTGTGTTGTGCTTTGCAGCAGAGTGTGAAAGCGGATTCGAAAAATGTTCTTTAAAACGGACATGCAAAGATAAATAAGACCCGGACGATTCTTATGGGAAGGTGCTTTACCTGGTGCTGCCGACTTCCTGGATGAATCGTCCGGGTCTATTTGTTTGCGGTTTTCTCAAGAAAAAGCATCGGAAGTAATTACGCCGGGGGATCCATGCAGCGGGGTTCGCTCGTAACGGCTTCTGTTCCGCATGTAAACCGCATGACTTGGCATGTATCTGCGCTTTGTCGGCTTGTATCTTTACATTCGGAAAGTATTAATCTTCATTTGGCATGTAAATGGCCGTCTTCGGCAGGTAAACGCAGAAGTTTGGCTGGTACGCACCGGACGAGCCTCTGTCAAAAAAGGCGTACCAATAAAAAATACGCATGAAGGAACGATAAACCGTTCTTTCATACGTATTTTTCCTACAGGGAGTATGTTTGTCCATCATCCGGTACAGCAAGGCGGGAAGCAAAGCTCTTTTCTTCGGCGTAGTCTTTCAGCTCCTGTCTCGACAGGGTCCAGTGATTGACAGCTTCCATGTGGACGGAAATGATATAGGCGGCAGGCGCAGCCTGGTGTACCTCATAAATGTCTTCTTTGCCCATCACTAGCGACCCGCCTTCATTAAACTGGTTGTCGCCGCCGTTGACTACAATGACGTCCGGCTGATGCGTGTCGATTTCTTCTTTGACGTACTCGTTGTAGACGGTATCCCCGGCGATGTACAGTGTTTTTTCATCCGGATGGTTGAAAACGACACCGGATACAGGGCCGGCTATGTCTACGATGTCCCCGCGTCCGTGTTCTCCTTCGGTTTTCGCGAGCTGGATTTCTTCAAAGGAAGAATTCTTCTGCAGTACGTGAACGTGGGTGAACCCTTCATGACGGATATGTTCCGCGTCTTCTTCGTTCTGGGCGAAGAGCGGAATGTCCTTAGGCAGCGCATCGACAGCCGCCTGATCCCAGTGGTCGGGATGGAGGTGTGTTACGATAACAACATCGACATCGATGACATTTTCCACCGAAACAGGCAGCTCCACTAAAGGATTATTCTGGTCTTCGCGCGGTGCGTTTTGAAAGGCAGGCTGCGCCCCTTTTTCGGACAAAAATGGATCGATAAGAAACGACTTGCCCGCATAGTCGATGTGCAGTGTTGCGTTTCGAATAAGTTGTATGTTCATGACTAAAGGCCTCCTTTTATTCAATCTGGATTTATTATAAGGGATAAGGATGGGCTGTATACATAGAACGAATCAAGTATGACAACGGATGCACTTGAAAATGTAAAGAAAGAAGGAGGAGAAATAGTGGACCGCACGGATCATCATATAGTGAATGAATTGTCTCAAAACAGCCGGATGACGATGAAAGAACTTGGAGAAAAGGTTCATTTGACCGGTCAGGCAGCGTCGGACAGGGTGGCGAAACTTGAGGAAAACGGGGTAATCGAAGGATATTCCGTGAAGGTGAATGATGCCAAAATGGGGTATCCTGTCCACGTTTTCCTGCATATTATCATCCACACAGCTCATAAGCCGTATCTTTCTTTCATTCAGACACAGGACCCTTATATTATTAATAACTATAGAATAAGTGGTGACGGCTGTTACCTGCTTGAATGTAAGTTTCCATCACACGAGCATGTGGATACATTTCTGGAAAGCCTGCAGGAACACGCCAATTACAAGTTATCGATCGTTGTCAGCAAGTAACAACAATGAAAAGGGTAGTTCCTGAAGGGGCAGGAGCTGCACGTTTGGAAAAAAGAAGACCCATTTTAGTAAAAATAATTAAAATTTTACTTGAAATTTTACCTGGTGAACCCGTAAGATGAAAGAAAGGAAAAGGGAGAGGAAGAAACGGTATGCAGGTAAACGATTTGAAGAAAGCGTTCACACAAAAGTTTGGAGACAAGGACATACAATTGTTTTTTGCGCCGGGCCGCATTAATCTGATCGGGGAGCACACGGATTATAACGGCGGGTATGTTTTTCCATGTGCGATTACGAAAGGAACCTATGCGCTTGCTGCCGGACGCAGCGACCGGAAGGTACGGCTCTATTCTGAGAATATGCCTGAAAGCGGCATAATTGAGATGAGCCTGGACAGTCTGGAATATGAAGAAGACGATGGCTGGGCGAATTACCCGAAAGGCATGATGTATAAGCTGCTCGAAGCGGGCTGGGACATTTCAGGCGGTATCGATGTGCTGTATTACGGGAATATACCAAACGGGGCAGGATTGTCATCTTCGGCTTCCATTGAACTTGTAACCGGGGTGATGCTGGAATATCTGTTCAATCTTGAGATAGACCGGGTTGAACTCGTGAAACTCGGACAGAAAGTAGAGAATGAATTTATCGGGGTGAATAGCGGTATTATGGACCAGTTTGCGA
Organism: Salibacterium qingdaonense; assembly: GCF_900114715.1. Lineage (GTDB taxonomy): Bacteria > Bacillota > Bacilli > Bacillales > Marinococcaceae > Salibacterium > Salibacterium qingdaonense. The sequence continues at coordinate 159,533 of NZ_FOTY01000006.1, read as the reverse complement.
TTGGGATGGGGAAAGCCGATCACGGCATCCTGCTCGACTGCCAGACTCTTCTCTATGAATACGCCCCTCTTCATTTAAAAAATTATACACTGATGATTATGAATACAAACAAAGAACGCACCCTGGCCTCCTCAAAATACAATGACCGGCGCAGGGAGTGCGAGTCGGCGCTTGAAAATCTGAAACAATATGCTGATATCGAAGCTCTCGGTTCGCTGGAGCCGAATGAGTTTGAAGAATGGAAGAGGCATATTAAAGGTGAAGCAGAGATCCGGCGCGCCCGCCATGCCGTGTACGAAAACCACCGTACGAAAAAATCGTTAAAGAGACTGAAAGACGGTGATCTGGACGGATTTGGAGAATTGATGAATGCTTCCCACGTATCACTTCGGGATGATTACGAGGTGACAGGCGCGGAACTGGATACGCTCGTGGAAGCAGCATGGGAACAGGATGGTGTGATCGGGGCCCGGATGACAGGAGCAGGCTTTGGAGGATGTGCCATCGCGCTGGTGGAAACGAAAAAAGCAGATATATTCCGGGATCATGTCGCAAAGCAGTATGAAGCCGTTATCGGATACGCCCCCGCTATTTATGAAGCAAAGGCAGGCGACGGCGCTAAACGATTACAGGGAGAGGTAGTGATACAATGAGTATTCTTGTTGCCGGAGGTGCGGGATATATAGGATCGCACGCTGTCCATCAGCTGCTTGATCAGGGAAAGCAGCCGGTCGTTATTGATAATCTCGGGACCGGCCACAAAGAAGCACTGCCCAAAGGTGCTGTGTTTTATGAAGGAGATATCCGGGACAGAGAATTCATGCGAAGCGTGTTCCGGCGTAAAAAAATCAAACAGGTGCTTATGTTTGCCGCGCACTCCACTGTTGGAGAATCTATGGAAAAACCCCTTGCTTACTACGATAACAATATGTTCGGCACTCAGGTTCTGCTTGAAATCATGGCTGAATTCGGTGTCCGTGACATCGTATTTTCGTCCACGGCCGCTGTGTACGGAGAACCCGGCGAAGTGCCGGTTACTGAAGAGGCGCCGACCCGCCCGCAGAATCCATACGGGGAAACGAAACTTGGGATGGAGAAGATGATCAAATGGGCAGGTGCGGCCCACGGCATCCGTTATATTTCCCTGCGTTATTTCAATGTCGCCGGGGCGCGGCAGAGCGGCAGGGTCGGGGAAGACCACAGGCCGGAAACCCATCTTGTACCGATTATTTTGCAGACAGCACTTGGTCAGCGGGAGTCGGTTACTATTTTCGGTGATGATTACCCCACAAGGGATGGCACATGCATCCGTGATTACGTGCACGTGGAAGATTTGATCAGCGCCCATCTGCAGGCTCTCGAGCATCTGAAAAAAGGCGGGGAGAGCGATGTATTCAATCTTGGAAGCAGTGAAGGATTTTCGGTCAAGGAAATGATTGAAGCAGCAGAAAAGATTACCGGCGGAAGCATCCCGGTACAGAACGGAGAACGACGAGCCGGCGATCCGTCCCGTCTGATTGCTTCGTCGGAAAAAGCACGAAGCATTCTCGGCTGGAACCCGGTGCGTACAAAACTGGAAACTGTGATCCGGGATGCCTGGAACTGGCACCGCAAAAATCCAAACGGATATGGAGGACATTCATGATGACTGTAGAAAAAGTATGTGCATGGGTCGAATCTCTTGTCCACCAGGCCGGAAACCTCGGATTGATCGCCTCGGAAGATACGGTATACTGCCGGAATCAGCTGCTTTTGAAGCTCGGCATTGATGATTTTTGTCCGGATGAATCGCAGCGGCTGGACGAAGACATTCCGGGTATTCTTGAAAAAATCAGTGATGCAGCCGAAACTCTTGGCGTTACCGGTTCCATGACAGAAGAAAAAGAACAGCTGCAGGCGTCTTTAATGAACGTATTTATCCCGCTTCCATCCATTGTGAATGAACGGTTTTATGCGAAATACGAAAAAGATCCGAAAGAAGCGACCGATTATTTTTACAACCTGAGCCGGTCCTCAAACTATATCCAGACGAAACGGATCGCAAGAAATGTCCACTACGAGGTAGAATCGGAGTACGGCACGCTTGATATTACGATCAACCTGTCGAAGCCCGAAAAAGATCCGAAAGAGATTGAAAAAGAGAGAGAGCTGAAAAAAGAAGCTTCTTACCCTCTCTGTGTACTCTGCATGGAAAATGAGGGATACGGCGGCAGGATTGGACACCCTCCGCGTTCCAACCACCGGCTCATCCGTGTGCCGCTGGAGGGAGAACGCTGGTATCTTCAATATTCTCCTTATGTCTATTATCCGGAACACTGTATTCTATTATCTGAGGAACACCGGGATATGGTTATCGGGACACAGACGTTTCAGCGGCTGCTTTCCTTTGTCAGCAGGTTCCCGCATTATTTCATGGGTTCCAATGCAGATATTCCGATTGTCGGCGGTTCCATTTTGTCCCATGATCATTATCAAGGCGGACGTTATGACTTTGCGCTTGCCGAAGCCCCCGATGATGAATCATTTCCGCTGGATGCGCATCCGGACGTCCAGGCTTCGATTGTCCAGTGGCCGATGACGGTGCTGCGGCTGAGGTCGGATAACCCGGCATCGTTAGTGAGCGCTTCGAGTCACATTCTGGATGTGTGGACATCGTATAATGATCCTGGGCGTAAGATATTATCCCATACCGGCGAAACGCCGCATAACACCATCACCCCGATTGCCCGGCGGAGGGGAAGAGCGTTTGAGATGGATCTTGTTCTACGGAACAACCGGACGGATGAAGAGCATCCGATGGGCATTTTCCACCCACATGAAGATGTGCACCACATCAAAAAGGAAAACATCGGTCTGATTGAAGTGATGGGGCTCGCGGTACTGCCAAAACGTCTGGCGGGTGATCTGAAAGAAGTGGAAGAGTACCTTCTAGGCAGGAAGGAAACGGTCGCAGAAGAACACCAGGCCTGGGCCGAGGAGATGAAAGCGGCGCATAAGCCGGTGGAAGACGAAGCGGAAGCGGCGGATATCGTGGAAAAAGAAACAGGCAGGAAATTTCTGCGGGTGCTGGAGGATGCCGGAGTGTTCAAACGTACGGAAGACGGGAAACAAGGTATTCATGCATTGCTGCAGACGATTAATGATACGAAATAGCAGGAGGGAAATCGAAGATGATTAAAGAAGAAACCATTGATCACTGGGACGGGGAAGCGCTGATTCAGATCACTCTTGAGAACGAACAGGGAATGCGTGCCGATGTGCTGAATTTTGGCTGCAGGCTCCGCGGACTGTACGTTCCGGACAAAGACGGCCGGCTTGAAAATGTTGTCCTCGCCTACAACGACCCGGCCGATTACCGGACGGACAGCGTGTTCCTTGGTGCTGTGGTTGGACGCGTGGCAGGAAGAATACCGTACGGCCGCCTGCAGCTTGGAGATGAAATCCACCATTTGTCCCTGAATGAAGGAGATCATCATCTTCATGGTGGTTCCACCGGATTCAGCCACCGCTTCTGGAATTATGAGGTGAAAAGCGATGGCGGGGAGCCTTCTGTTTCGTTTACGCTTCAGAGTGTAGACGGAGAGGAAGGCTATCCCGGCAGAGTGGAGGTGACGGTAACGTATACCCTGGACCGGGAAGGGAACCTTACGATCGAATACGAAGCCATTCCGGAGAGGACGACGTGGATCAGTCTCACGAACCACGCGTATTTTAATTTAAGTGGAGACAAAAAACGCGGACTCGCGGCTCATACGCTTCAGGCGCCGGTGGAATTTGTGTTTGAACTTGATGATAAATTGATTCCAACAGGCACGCTCGTTCCGGCAGAGGGAACGCCGTTTGATGTCAGAGAGGAGACCAGTCTCGCCGAAGTTCTCGGTGCGGATCACCCGCAGATCGATACAGGAGGCGGTGGCTTTGATCATTTTTTTGTATTTGATCAAGACAGCGGGCGCTCTGTTTACCTGGAAGAAGAAGAGAGTGGACGTACGATGAAAGTGGATACAACAGAGCCTGGAGCCGTTATTTATACCGGTAATAAGCTCAGCAGCACCCTCGAACTGGAACAGGGAGATGGAGAACCGTACGCAGGAATCTGTATTGAAACCCAGCGCCTGCCGGAAGCGTTCCGGGAACTTGGCCGGCCGACTTGTCTCGTGCAGGCGGGAGAAACCTATAAAGCGGTCACCACCTTTTCGTTCGCCATATAGTGAAAAAGGAGATTCATAGACATGGCCACCATCAAGGATATTGCAGAAAAAGCCGGGGTTTCCCTCGCGACGGTGTCACGGGTGCTGAATTACGATGAATCATTGTCAGTGACAGAATCGACGAAAAAAAAGATTTTTGAAGCAGCAGAAGAGCTGGACTATAAAAAAGGAAAGCGAAAAGCGCCCGCTTCTGCTTCTGTCGCGGTCGTGCACTGGTACACAGAACAAGAAGAACTGGAAGACCTTTATTACATGTCCATCCGGCTTGGGGTGGAAGAACGTTGTCAAACGCAGGGTATTCAGTTCGTGAAGTATGTCTATGACGACTTTATCCGGCAGAAACCAGGTGGAACCGACGGTATTATCGCGGTTGGGAAATTCAGCACAGAACAGGCGGAGGCGCTGACAGATGTCAGTCCTGTTATTGTGTTTGTCGATTCTTCTCCGGACAGCGAGTGGTATGATGCTGTGACGGTGAACTTTGAAAAGGCAGCGAAAAAGGGACTGCAGCATTTTCTGAACGAAGGCAGCCGGCGGATTGGTTACATCGGCGGGCGCGAAACGTACCGTCTTGCATCCGAACCGATTGAAGACGCCAGGGAAACGACGTTTCAATCCTTTTTGAAGGAGCGGGGTTTGTATGATCCAGCGTTGTTTTATGTCGGCAGCTTCACCGTCGGATCCGGGCGGGAACTGATGGAAAGCATGCTCGAAGAACATCGGGACAATCTGCCGGATGCCGTGTTCAGCGCCAATGACACGATGGCGGTCGGGTGCCTGCAGGTGCTTCATGAAAACGGTGTGCAGGTCCCGGAGGAGATCAGTCTGATCAGTGTGAACGACGTCAGTATTTCCAAATACATGTATCCCCCGCTCAGCACCGTGAAAGTATACACGGAAAAAATGGGGGAAAGCGCGGTTGACCTGATCCAGGAACAACTCTGCGGAGAGCGGACCGTCGCCAAGAAAGTAGAGATTGCCACCACCCTGACACTCCGCGGGACCAGCCGCTGACCCTGACCGCAGGGAAATTTACAGTCATTCTGTATATAAAAATGTCCACTAAAATGATTTAGTGGACATTTTTTCGGTAGAAAGCGTCTCAACATGTCTCTCATGTTTGTATTATGGACAAATTGGACGCTGGAATGGTTCTAATAAGGAAATACCAGACACTTTGTGAGGGAAAATGGCTGTAAAACACGTCCGGCGTCTGGTATGGAATACAGCGTTTCTACATGTTTTTCACCTGTTCGAACTCATCCATTACCTCTTTTGATGGTTTGGAGCCAAGCAGACTGATCACGACAATCGCAAGGGAAGCAAGCAGAAAGCCGGGAACCAGTTCATACAGATCGGAGCCGGTGAATCCCCAGAGAAGGACGGTTCCGCCGCCCAGTATAATCGAGGTGACGACTGCCGGCATGGTGGTGCGTTTCCAGAATAGGGAGAAAAGCAGTCCCGGTCCGAACGCCGCTCCGAATCCGGCCCACGCATACGACACCAGTTCCAGCACGGTGCTGTTTTCATTAAAGGCCAGAATAAAGGCAATCAACAGGATAAGAAAGACAGCGGTCCGGCTCGCCCATACGAGTTCTTTCTGGGAGGCGTCTTTACGGATAAACACCCGGTAAAAATCTTCAATCAGCGCGCTGGACGAAACGAGCAGCTGTGAATCGATGGTGCTCATAATCGCAGACAGCACTGCAGCCAGAAGCATTCCGGCAATCCATGGATTAAATGTCATTTGAACAAGCTCAATGAATACCTGTTCCGGGTCATTTAACGGGTTCTCCGGTCCAAAATAGGCAATGCCGACCGTCCCCACAAGAAGGGAGCCGTAAAGCGGCAGTACGAGACCGCATATAATGGCAATCAGTCTCGATTTTGGAATGTCTTTTACGCTCCGGATAGCCATGAAACGCATCAGAATGTGAGGCTGCCCGAAATAGCCCAGGCCCCAGGCAAGGGAAGAGATAATAGCAATAAAGGATATGGAGCCGGTGGACTCCCAGAATATATTATCAGGAAAACTGAACTGTACCGTTTCACCGATAGAAAGAAGCGACGGATTAATCTGTCCGAGCCTGGCCAGTATTTCGCCGAAACCTCCCATCTGCTGGATGGCAATAATCGGTGTGATGAGAAGCGCAAGGAACATGAGAAATCCTTGAATAAAATCTGTCCAGCTCACGGCAATAAAGCCGCCGAGAAAGGTATAGCCAAAAATAATGAGCGCTCCGATGGTGAGGGCGGTCGTATAATCAAAACCAAATGTCGTTTCAAACAGCTTACCGCCGGCAACGAGCCCCGAAGAAGTATAGAACATGAAGAAAATCACAATAAAGACAGCCGAGACCATGCGGACAAGGTGGGACTGGTCGCGGAAACGGTTCTCGAAAAATTCCGATATGGTAATGGAATCGCCTGCGGTGTATGTATAATTCCGGAGGCGTTTGGCGACGTAATGCCAGTTGAACGCAGCACCGACAGCAAGACCAATGGCCAGAAATAAGCTTCCTTCACTCATACCGGAGGCATACGCTACGCCGGGCAGGCCGAGCAGAAGCCACCCGCTGAAGTCACTGGCCTGTGCCGAAAATGCTGTCACCCAGCTGTTTAATTTCCGGCCGCCGAGAACATAGTCCGACATCGAATGCGTCATCCGGTATGTAATGACACCAACCGTAAGCAATAATAAAAGGTATAAGCCAAACGTGACATAAACAGGACTCATGATTTATTCCCTCCATTCTCTTTCACGTAAGATAGAATGGCCCAGATGACAAGCAGAGGCATCGGGAAAAAGATCCAGAACCATGTCCAGAACGTAAAAGTTTCCATTTTGCATTCCTCCTTTGATTTGAACCGCTTCAGCGTGTGTTCCATCGTAAAGAAATCGTATGAGAACGTCAATATAAGGATAGATTATGGTATTTGCACGAAGGATATGTATTCGCTACACTTAAATGAAGAAAGACAGGAAAGGAGCAGGTGGTGTGACGATGGAATATGTGTACGGCAATACGCCGGGTTTTCTACATAGCAAAAAAGTGAACGATGCAGAAGAAGTCGATGCTGTTATTTATGGAGTTCCATGGGAAGGCGGCGTGACATGGGGCGATTATACGAGCTGTGAACTCGGACCGAAATCGATGCGGCTCGCGTCCGGCAGGTACTCTGGTTTTCTCCCGGAACTTGATTTTATTGACGTATTTGATCATCTGTCGCTCGGGGATATCGGGGATGTCACGATCAACTGGAACGATTCAGAAGAAACGATGGGACGGATCACCGATTTCACGCGGAATCACTTGTGGAACAAAGATGTTTTTCCAATCGGACTCGGCGGCGATCACAGCATTACGTATCCGATCATTAAAGGACTCGTAGAAGAACAGGGCAAAAAAGTCGGTATCATTCATCTGGATGCACATTATGACAATATGCCCGCACACGGCAATGAGAAATACGCGCGCAACACACCGTTTGCCCGTCTTTATGAGCTGGAAGGCGTCCGTAACGAGAGCTTGATTCATTCCGGTATTCACGGGCCGCGCAACAAACCCGAAGCCGGGCGCTACGCCAAAGACGCCGGTGCCGTGACGATCACGACCCGTGATATCCGTGAAGCCGGCAGTATTTACGAAATGGCCGATGAGATTTACAGGCAGGCTTCCACCGATGTCGATGTCGTGTATCTCACTATCTGCAGCGATGTGCTCGACTTCGCGTTCAACCCGGGCGGACCGCCGGATGCGAACGGCCTGACCTCGTATGAACTACTGACGCTTATTCATGAATTCGGGAAAAAAGGTCTCGCCGGCATGGACTTTGTGGAAGTCTATCCGGAAACGGACGTGAACCGTTTCTCCGCGCACACAGCTTCCAACATTATTCTCTATGTGCTGGCAGGAGAAGCCAAACGAAGACAGGAACAGCGTAAATAAAAGTCTCTGGAAGAAAATCTTTAAAAGAAGCGAAGAATGCCGGACGATTCTTAAGTGAATCGTCCGGCATTCTTCGTTCCTGGAGCACGGCTTGCGGCTGTGATACTACCGGATCAGCTGCTCGTTGAAGCCGACGGACCTTGGCCGTTCCATCCCCGTTTGCCGGAATCGAAACCGCACCTGAGCTGCTCCGCGGTGTGACCACGACGTCAGTTGGTATAACGGAGGAAAAGGGAGCAGCTCTGGCAGTACAGATGCAGAAAAATGCAGACGTTTGTTTGTTGCGTTCAGGTTGGGGGACGGACGTTCAATGGCTTCTAAGGCACTTTAGGGGGTTCCGTGCTTCCTTAAACGTCGTTCGGCATGACGTCGGAGGCACTTTAGAGCCCCCGGTGTACCCCTAAACGTCACTAGGAAGGATGCCGAAAGCACTTTAGAGGGCTCCGTGCCCCCGTAAACGTCATTAGGAACGAATCGAGGCTGTGTGCTAGCGGGAAAATGAACGGGTCGACGCAGCAACGAGCGCCTGCCGCTGCAGGAAAAGAGGGATGAATAGTCCTAAGGCAATCAACTCGCCTCTGAATGTCATTATCCTGTAGAAGTACGTCACATGCGGACAATTCGTCTCTCATTTGGTTTAAAAGGGTGGATTTACCATGTCTGTCCTCCGGAGGGCGGGGGCCAGGTTCCGGTCGTCCGCCGGATCTGGGCGGCCTGCGCACCGTGATAGCTGTTGTGGGTAATCAAGTCCATCATCAATTCGCCTCTCGTTGTCCCGTTGTCATCAAAGCCGGTTTCTTCCAGTTCCTTTCGGGCTTCACGTTCTGCTTCCTTCAACCCGTCCCGGAACCGCTGCAGCGTGCTGTTCCACTGCTCTGCGTTCTCCGGCAGAGAGGAGTCCGGAAACGTGCTCTGGTTATGTTCCGGATAAGGCGGATGCTGCCCTGCCAGCATCTGCAGCAGGTGATCCTGCCACCACGTCATATGAAACAGCATATCCCATACCGAATGGGGGCTGTTTTCCGGCTTTTCCCCTGCCTTTTTCCAATCCAGTCCTTCAAAAATCTCCGGCGGTGCAACGTGTGCTGCCCTCCCGTATAACCCCTGTATTAAAAAAGATGGATCCACGTGTACTCCTCCTTATGTCGTATAATCCATTCCTTTCTTCAGTATGAAAGAACCGAACAGAAATGAAAAGCGAACGTTCGTTTGTAAAAAGAAGGAAAAAGACAGGGGTTGTCGAAAGAATGAGATAGACAGAAAAAAAGAGAGGGGGAACAGGATGATCGGGGGAAGACGAACCGTTTTATACGCCGGAGGAGGTTTAGTATTTGGAATCTGCTTTTTATTCATGCTTTATTACGGCAAGGAAACGTTCTATGTGGAGGGGACAGAAACGTTATCCAAGGAGTATGACTACCACGTCGTTCTGTTAGTTGAGGAAACCGGCAATGAGTACTGGAGGATGATTGAAAAGCACGCACAGCAGACGGCGGAGGAACATGATATCTACCTGGAGAGCATCGGACCGGAAAAAGCGGACCGCGGGGAGATGCTCCGCACGATGGATCAGATGATTGCCGCCGAGGTGGATGGTATATTGACGCAGGGTCTTCCTGGTCCGAGATTCAGGGAGCTTGTGGAAAAGGCTGAAGACAAAGGGATTCCGGTTCTTACCGTCGACAGCGACCGTCCGGATAGTGAACGACGTGCCTATATCGGAACGGACAATGTGGAAGCAGGGCGTCTGGCTGGTGAGGAGATGCTTCGGGCCACAGAAGGAAGACAGCGTGTTGGTATTATTACAGGAAATCTGGAATCGCTGAATCAACAGGAGCGGATCAGAGGATTTGAGGAAGCGGTGGCAGGGCGGGACAGAGTGGAAGTTGTCGATGTACGCGAATCCAACATTTCTGAAGTGGGAGCGGCAGAAGCTGCTTACACGATGATAAAACAGCATTCGGATATAAATGCCCTATTCGGCACAAGTGCGCTGGATGGAATCGGAATGGTACAGGGCGTGGAGGATATTACGGTAGGGGAGAGGCCGTTTATGCTGGCCTTTGATATTCTGCCGGAAACGATGACACTGATTGAAGAGGGCAGATTGGATGCAACGATTGCCCAGTACCCGGAACAAATGGGGAAAAAGGGAATCGAAGTTATGATCGACGTGCTTGAAAATGGATATACCGAGCCGCTTCAACACACGAAGACAAAAGTCATACGGCAGGGAGACGTGGCATCTTGAAGACTATTTTCACTTCCATACGGGGGAAACTCCTTTTCTATTTCTTTGTATTCATTTTATTATTCCATATTGTTTCCGTTTCCATATATATCAGTTCGAGCCGGTTGATGGATGAATATAATACCAGTTTTGAACGCTTCCTTCTTTTCAACACGATCTCCCAGCAGGCCGATGCCCTTTATGAAGATACCAACGCTTATGTCCGCGATCCATCGCAGGAGAATCTGAACGCCTATTATGCCGGCCGTACGGATTTAAGCGAACAGGCGGCCAAGCTGGAGGAAAGCGGGGCTGCAAAAGGTGAAATTCAGGAGTCGAATTATCTGAATCTGATTGACTCTTTAATTGAAAACAGTGAGATTACCGTCGGTTTTGTTCTTCAGGACGATATTGAGCGCTACACCGCTTATCTGCAGGAAACGCGGAACACAGCCTCTTATATTCAGGAGAATACGCTGACTCTCATTGATAGGGAACTGACAGAATATCAACAGTTCTATGCGGATTTGCAGCAAAGAAAAGAAGCGTTTGGGATCTTTACGATGTTTTTGTTTCTGACGACAGTTATGATTGCGGTCTTCTTTGCATTCTGGTTCGCAGCCGGATTAAACCGGCCGCTGCAGCAGCTCTCCGAAGCCGCAGAAGAAGTGTCGGGAGGGAATTTTGAAGGAGAACCAGTCCGTATTCAATCCAGTGATGAAATGAAACTGCTGGGTGACACGTTTAATCAGATGCGTGAAGACATCAGTATGTACGTGGAAGAAATGAAAGAAAAGGCAGAGATGGACCATTTAATGAAGGAACTGGAACTGAAACATTTGCAGAATCAGATAAATCCACATTTTTTATTCAATACGTTGAATACGGTTTCAAAGATGGCCTATCTGGAAGAGGCGGATCATACATCGAGGCTGATGGAGTCTGTGTCAGTGCTCCTTCGGTATAATCTGGGAAACATTGATAAGTCGGTGGCTTTGAGAGAAGAAGTGAACGCGGTGGAAAGTTATTTTCATATCCAGGAAACGCGGTTTCAGGGGAGGGTTGCCTTTCATATGGATATGGATCAGGATGCGCTGTCTGTACGTGTGCCGCGGCTGGTTCTGCAGCCTCTTGTTGAGAATGCCTTCATTCACGGAGTAGAGCCGCTGGAAGAAGGGGGCACGATAACTGTTCAAATCAATAATGAAGCAGAACAGGCGGTGGTGGAAGTGATGGATGACGGGATTGGCATGACAGAGCATCAACTGCAGCATATATTTGACCCGGACCGTCCGGATGATGATCATGTCGGGCATTCCACCGGGCTTGGTCTGGTGAATGTACGCCGGCGCCTGCAATTATTCTACCAGACGGACAAGGTAATGGAGATGACGTCGGTACAAAACAGAGGTACCAGAATCCGGCTTTATCTGCCAAAACAGGAGCCGGGTGCCGCGGGAGGAGGAGAAGGATGAATATTATGATCGCTGAAGACGAAATGCTGGAACGTAAAGCGATGCGAAGGTTTCTGGAAGAACAGTTTCCCTCGCATTCCGTTACCGCAGAAGCAGTAAACGGGAGAATGGCGGTGGAGCTTGCAGCAAAGCATGAACCGGATATTATTCTGATGGATATTAAAATGCCGGGAATCGATGGGATGGAAGCCGTGGAACGAATTCAGACGTTTCTCCCGTCCGTTCATTTCATTATGGTAACAGCCTACGATTCTTTTGATTATGCCAGGAAATCCATGAAACTGGGGGTGAAGGAATATATCCTGAAACCGGGCAAAAAAGAAGAAACCGTGGAAGCAGTCCGCCGGGTTATGGAAGATATCAAGGAAGAAAGGAAGCAGTGGAAGCAGGAGGAGCATAATCTAAAACGCGCAAAGCAGCTTCTGCTCTCTTATATCATTCACGATACACCAGGGACAGACGGCCTGTTGAACGAGTTGTATCCGGAAATGGAATCCGGTTTTTTTCTCGTCATCGAAAAAGAACATCATCAAACGTTTGTTTTAACTGCTGAGGAGCTGAACAGATGGACATCGGATGACGTGATTGTAAATCAGGAAGAGGGACAGCAGGTCATCGTATGTATGATAAGCAGTTCACGCTTGTCTCTAAATGAACCAGCGCGGCTCGAAAAAAGAATCCAGCGCGAACGCGGGGGTTCATTTCTGATTGGGACAGGAAAGCTGTCCGGGAAGGGCGGAAACCTATCCCGCTCCTATGTGGAAGCCCTCGTTCACCTTCAGAAAAAAAAGGAAAATGAAGGTTCGTTTGAAAATGATACGCACAACACGCTGGATAAAATCCGGGAAGCCGTAAAGGAAGCTGATATTCAAAAGGCCATGCCGTACGTGCTGCAGTTGATGGAGGCGTCGGAGAAAAACAGGAAGACAGAGGAACTGTACTATAGTATCAAGCAGATACTCCGTGACAGACGTATCGATGGACCGGAAGAAGAGCCGCACCGGATGAAAAGCGATGACGACTGGTTTGAACTGATTCGGTCGAGCTGTATCAAAGTCCGGCAGTACTACCGCTCCCTTGATAAGATGCAGCGGACGAAAGCATGGATTGATGAAAATCCTGCAGCTTCGTTAACGCTCGAAGATGCGGCGGCACATGCAGGAATAAGTGCTTCCTATTTCTCGCAGTTGTTTAAAACAACAATGGGGGAGAACCTGACGGACTATGTTACCCGGAAAAGACTCGAAAAAGCAGTTGAGCTTTTGAAAAAGCAGACATACAGCCTGAAAGAAATAAGTTATATGGTCGGATATAGAGATCCAAACTATTTCAGCCGCGTGTTTAAAAAACACTACTCTCTATCTCCGAAACAGTATCAGAACAGCATCTTAAAAAAATGAAGATATTCATAAGAATGTACAGATTGTTTATCTTATAGAAACAGCCTGTCACCCTTTATAATTATATTTGTAAGCGTTATCATAATTTCGCTCGAAAAGGGGGAGAATCATGAAAAAAGGAATGCTTTGGATTGGACTGCTGGGGCTCATTATGATGATGGCGGCCTGTGGAGCTGAGAATTCAGGGACAGAAAGCGGGGGAGAAGAAGAACAGGAGACTGGTGAAACCGGAGAAAGCGGCGGAAGTCAAGAAGCGTCCGGTGGAAATGGTTCCGAGGCGGATCTTGAAATTTTCAGCTGGTGGACCGGCGCTGGGGAAGAAGCCGGATTGAATGCGCTCATTGATTTATTTCAGGAAGAGCATCCGGACATAACGGTGGAAAATGCAGCCGTAGCCGGAGGGGCTGGAACGAATGCTAAAGCGGTGCTTGCCACGAGGATGCAGGGAAATGACCCGCCTTCCACCTTCCAGGTTCATGCCGGCGAAGAGCTGAACCAGAGCTGGGTGGCCGCGGATAAGATGGAACCGCTGAACGATTTTTATGAAGAAGAAGGGTTGATGGACAAATTTCCGGGAGAGCTGATAGATATGGTCAGCCAGGATGGGAATATTTATTCGGTACCAGTCAACATTCATCGCGGCAACGTCATTTTTTATAACATGAGTGTGTTTGAAGAGAACGGTCTTGAGCCGCCTTCGACTTTTGAAGAATTCATGGAAGTTGCTGATGAACTGCAGGCAGCCGGTGTGACACCACTTGCCCTTGGAGATAAAGAGGCTTGGACAGCTACACAGATCTTTGAAAATATTCTGCTTGGAACACTCGGACCTGAAGATTATCAGGCGCTTTGGGACGGAGAGATTGCGTTTGATGATGAGCGCGTGGTAGAAGCGGCTGAAACGTTTAAACAGATGCTCGGCTACGTCAATGAAGATCATGCGTCCCGGAACTGGCAGGATTCTGCGCAGCTTGTCAGCGAAGGGGAGGCAGCGATGATTAATATGGGGGACTGGGCGAAAGGCTATTTCAGTAACGATCTGGAGATGGAAGTAAACGAAGATTTCGGCTACTTTGCCTTTCCGGAAACAGAAGGGAACTTCATGGTGATTTCGGACACATTCGGACTTCCAAGCGGAGTGGAGAATGAAGATCAGGTGAAGCAATTCCTCGCGCTGCTTGGCTCGGTGGAAGGGCAGGACACGTTCAATCCGTTGAAAGGCTCGATACCGGCACGGGTGGACGCCGATGAGAGCAACTACGATGAGTACGGAACAGATACAATTGAAGATTTCCGGGAAGCCAGCCTGGCACCGAGTCTCGCCCACGGGTCGGCTGCATCAGAAGGATACTTGACCAAAGCCAATCAGGCAGTAAATATCTTTGTGACCCAAGGGGATACAGAGCGATTGCTGCAATCACTGGAGAGTGCCCGTTCGCAGGAATAACATGCTGTACAGGGTCCGGCCCTTCTGCTGAGAACGGCCGGGCTTTTCTTATCGCAGGAAGAAATCAGGATTGTATCAGGAGAGGATTGTTATGGCTGGAAAAACGGTACGCAGGAGACGTATCACGCGGGATCAGTGGACAGCGGCGGCTTTTCTTGCTCCTTCGCTGATTCTGATTGCCGTGTTTGTCTATGGATTTATCAGCTGGACGGGGTACGTTTCGTTTAGTAACTGGAACACGTTGACCCCTGACTTTTCATTTGCCGGCTTATCGAACTATTTGTATTTATTCAGTGACTTCCGCTTTCAGGCGGACCTTCGGAATACGCTTTTTTTCACCTTGTTTTTCATTGGAATGGTTATTGTGCTCGGTATGGGGACAGCCATTCTTCTGGATCAGAAGTTGAAAGGGGAATCGATATTTCGTAATATTTTTCTGTTTCCGATGGCGTTGTCGTTTGTTGTTACCGGTGTGGTATGGCAGTGGCTTCTGAACCCTTCCACTGGTTTCAATCAGTTTCTTGGAGTATTTGGCATACAGCCGCGATGGTACACGGATACAAATATTCTGGCTGGATTTCAGTGGGGGGCGATCGAGTTTGGTCTGCCGGTGGCCATCCTTGCTGTTGTGATTGCGGCAGTCTGGCAGATGACCGGCTTTTCGCTGGCGATGTATCTTGCCGGTCTCCGGGGAATACCAGAGGAACTCCGGGAAGCAGCGCGTGTGGACGGAGCAAGTGAAGGACAGGTTTACCGGAGAGTGGTTATCCCGATGCTGATGCCGATAACCGTAAGTGTCGTTATTATTATGGCACACATTTCGCTGAAAATTTTCGACCTCGTCTATGCAATGACAGGGTCGGGAGCTAACTTTGTAACCGATGTACCGGGTGTTTATATGTTTGAGACGACATTCCGGGGAAACTATTACGCGCAAGGGGCGGCGATTGCGATTATTATGCTGGTACTGGTTGCGGTCTTCATCGTGCCGTATCTTTGGTATAACCGGAAGGGGGAAAACCGATGACAGTTCTTCGTTGGACGAATATCTTTAAATACGCGGTACTGCTGGCTCTGGCTGTTGTCTTTTTATCCCCGGTGTACGTGATTATCGTGACGAGTCTGAAGCCGCTTGAAGAGGTATCGTTAAGTACGATGTGGGAACTGCCCTCTGGTATTGATTTCAGCAGCTACGGCCGGGCGTTTATGGAACTTGCTCCAAATGTGATGAACAGTTTCTATCTTGTTATTCCGGCCACGCTGCTTTCGGCTCTTCTTGGAGCCATGAATGGATATGTACTGTCGAAGTGGAAGTTTAAAGGTTCTGAATTGTTGTTTACGCTCATGTTGTTTGGAATGTTCATTCCTTACCAGAGTATTTTAATCCCTCTTATTCAGTTTCTGCGCACGATTGATCTTTACAATACGATCTGGGGGCTTATTTTAACCCACGTTGTATATGGTCTCCCTATTACGACCCTCATGTTCCGCAACTTCTACGCAAGTATTCCAGACACCATGATTGAAGCGGCAAAAATAGACGGCGCAGGATTTCTCGGGATTTTCAGAAGAATCATGATTCCGCTTTCGATTACCGGCTTTGTTGTTGTTGCCATTTGGCAGTTTACGAATATATGGAATGAATTTTTGTTTGCTGTTACCATTACCAACTCGGACAGTCAGCCGGTCATGGTGGCTCTGCAGAATTTGTCCGGCAGTCAGATTGTGGAGTGGAACGTACAGATGGCCGGCGCACTTCTTGCTGCTATGCCGACGCTGCTTGTCTATATTCTGCTTGGAAAGTATTTCGTAAGAGGACTGCTCGCGGGTTCAGTGAAAGGGTAAGCAGAAAAGTCTGGGACAAAACTTCTATAAGATAGAAAAATACCGAACAATTTTTTGAAATCGTTCGGTATTTTTCGTTGCTGAGACAAGCCGCTGCGCCAAAATGCTTCGCTTTCCGCGGGCACGGCTCAAGCCTCCTCGGAAGAAAACCGCTTCCTGCGGGGTCTTGAGACTCGTGCTGTTCCCGCAGGAGACGAAGCATTTTAGCTCCGCTTTTATACGGCTTTTGATAAGTGACCCGGAACATTCGTGTTATCTACCGCCTCATGTTCTTCTGTCCCAGACTCTTCTTTTGATAAAGAGAATGGAATCACGGGCAGGAGCGGAAGGCGGCGACTCCATTTTAGCAGTTCGCCGGCTAAAACCGGTCACGTCCTGTGACGGGCGCCGGCACAGGACGTGCCGAACTTAGCCGATCCTCCTTTACCACCATGTAGCTGAGGCGCTGCCCGCGGCAAAGAAGACACGGTGAGCCCCAGCGAGCCGATGTCGCCCTTGTACTCCGGAGTGCAAAGAAGACACGGTGAGCCCGGCGAACCGATGTCGCCCTTGTGCTCTGGAGTGCAAGCGTCCGCCTGCAGCGGATGCCTTAACGTTTAATGGCTTTTAATACAGCCCCTTTTCTATCGTTACGCTTAAAATGTTTCGTCATGCAGAAGTTCACTGTTTTCCGGAGGTGTTTTGGCTCCGGGGTGGGAAACCGGCCAGCCGAATCCGAGGATGGCGGTAATATGTCTGTCTGCTGGAATATCCAGAACACCGCGCACGTGTGCTTCCCGTTTTTCTGTTTCCCCGGCATCCTGAGCATGATATACAGCCCCAAATGCGCCGCCAAGCCCCTCGTTTACAGCAGCCAGCCACAAGAATCCACAGGCAATGGAGGAATCCTGCAGCCAGTACTTACTGACATCCGGCCTGCCGGTGACCACAACAGCAGCCGCTGCGTGTTCCACCCAGGATACAGTGGCCGGCGTCTTTGCAAGACGTGCTAATGTCTCTTTTCTGCGGACGACAATGAATTCACGGGAAGGAAGATTATTGCCGGCAGGAGCAAGAGCAGCAGCATCCATTAATTTCTGCATGCTATCTTCTGGAATGGGTGTGTCTTTAAAGTTGGTAATTTCGCGTCGGTTCTGAATAATTTCATGTAATTCCAAGCAGAAGCCGCCCCTTTCTGTATAAGAAATTCTATGTCTTTCACCATAACATAATATACATACAAAAAGCATATTTAAAAACAGAAATAAAGGGAACAGATCAGAGGATACTGTTCCCTTTATTTCTTAGGTACAATCTCAAATATTTCTCCGTTTTCAAAAAGAGTTATGACCTCATCCAGCCATCGGTAGTAATGAATGGCGTAATCCAGTTTCTCCAGATCATAGCCGATTTGTTCCTGCAGTCTGCTTTCCCTTGCTTTCTGCTGAAGTTGGTCCAGCTGATCTCTGGCATCGATTGCAGCTTTATGGTTGTTGTCGGCTGCTTCCCGCCAGCGGTTGACGAAGATACAAGTAAACGATTGATACCAGTCTACTTCTGCAGTATATAGGTCTTTACGCACTCCTTTTTCCCAGACGCGTGTCAGCATGGAAGCTTCCGTCAGCTGCCGTACCCCGGTGCTCATGCTGGTCTTGCTCATCTCAAGCGCTTCGCTCATGTCATCAAGTGTCATCGGCTGCTCAGAGAAAAAGACTGATCCGTACAATCTTCCGTTTGTTTCTGTAATATTATAAAGCCCCATATTCTGGGCCATTACAGATATAAAGCGGTGCCGGATCCCATGTAGTTCGTCCCAGCCCGTACATAATTCATCTTCATATTCTGCCATTGTGGTTCCCCTTTCTTCAATCAGTTAGTCCCACTGCAGTCATAAGTGATTTGTTAAAAAAATCTTAACAGACATATGTTGAAAGACAAAACGAAGCATTAAAGAGCAAAACTGTCGATAGGAAGAGCCATTTGTAGAAATAAGGAGATAAAATCCGTACAGTTTGTACTTTACGATTTAAATAAACTACATACGGCTCATATGCTGTTTGATACTTTCTGCCTGGTAGCGTAAAGTATAAATAGTCATCGCAATTTTATGAATAATAGCCGTGATGCTTTATATTGTCACGATAATCGCTGATTTAAAGAGGAATCTGGCTATATCAAACAAAGAGGTGGAAGATAGTGCCCGTTATTAAAGTAGAAGACTTATCAAAAGTATTCGGAAGGCACCCTGAGCGAGCACTAAAATTGTTAGACGAACATAAGTCTAAGGATGAAATTTTAGAGCAGACAGGGAATACGGTCGGGGTGAACCGAGCGTCGTTTGAAGTAGAGGAAGGCGAAGTATTCGTCATTATGGGGTTGTCCGGCAGTGGTAAATCAACGCTTGTCCGGCTTTTGAACCGCTTGATTGAACCGACAGAAGGCAATGTTTATGTGGAAGAGGAAAACCTTGCCACCATGGATAAAGAATCCCTCCGCAAAATCCGCCGCGAAAAAATGAGCATGGTATTTCAACGTTTTGCGTTGTTTCCACATAGAACCGTACTGTCCAATACGGAATTCGGCCTGGAAATCCAGGGTGTTGACAAAGAAGAGCGGCGTGAAAAAGCAGAAAAAGCACTGGAACTCGTTGGTCTGGACGGCTACATGAACCAGAAACCGGGACAGCTTTCCGGAGGGATGCAGCAGCGTGTCGGGCTTGCCCGCGCCCTGACAAATGACCCCCAGGTGCTCTTAATGGATGAAGCATTTTCGGCACTCGACCCACTCATCCGTAAAGAGATGCAGGATGAGCTGCTGGACCTTCAGGAAACGATGCAGAAGACCATCATTTTCATTACCCACGACTTGGATGAAGCGCTTCGGATCGGCGATCGTATCGCTCTGATGAAGGATGGTTCCATTGTGCAGATTGGTACACCGGAGGATATCCTTGTTAATCCAGCCAACGATTATGTAGAAAAATTCGTGGAAGATGTGGACCGTTCGAAGATATTGACCGCTGAACATATTATGAAACGTCCGGAAACAGTTGATATCGATAAACACGGCCCCCGTGTGGCACTGGAGAGAATGCGGGAGGAAGGTCTTTCGAGCATTTATGTTACGGACCGCAGACGTGTACTGAAAGGGTATGTAACCGCTGATACAGCCTCGGATGCCCGGAATCAAGATGTACGTAACATTAATGATATACTCAACACTGACGTTCCTACGGTAGATAAAGACACACCTTTAAACGAGATCTTTGAACAGATTTATGATTCTCCGGTCCCAATTGCGGTAGTAGAGGATGGAAAACTACTTGGAGTGATTGTCCGTGGCGCCGTCATCGGTGCACTGGCAGGAGAGAATGGAGTGACGACAGAAAATGCTTGACTTTATGGAAAATGTTCCACAGATACCGCTCGCTGAAGGGGTAACCTGGGTGACGGATACAATTACAGATATTTTTTCGTTCATTTTTGAACCAATCCAGGAACACTTCGGCAGTTTCATGGAAAATACTTCGAATTTCCTGGCTTCCGTTCCGCCGATTATTGTGATTCTGCTTGTTGTGATCGGCGCATTTTTCGCCAGTGGAAAGAAATTCGGACTTGCCGCCTTTTCGCTGGTCGGGTTGCTGCTTATTTACAACCAGGAAGCCTGGGAACAACTGATGTCCACATTCACACTGGTTCTTATTTCCAGTCTATTGTGTGTCATTATTGGTGTTCCCTTTGGAATTCTCATGTCCAAAAGCAGAATCGCACAAAGCATCATTACACCGGTTCTGGACTTCATGCAGACGATGCCGGCCTTTGTTTATCTGATTCCGGCGGTTGCCTTTTTCAGTATTGGAATGGTACCGGGTGTTTTTGCATCCATCGTCTTTGCGACGCCGCCGACCGTTCGTTTTACGAACCTTGGTATCAGACAGGTGTCGGAGGAACTTATTGAAGCTTCCGAGGCTTTTGGAAGCACCGGTTCTCAGAAGCTGTTTAAAGTAGAGATGCCGATGGCCAAACAGACCATCATGGCAGGTATTAACCAGACGGTGATGCTCGCTCTTTCCATGGTTGTTATTGCTTCCATGATCGGAGCACCGGGGCTTGGAAGAGATGTTCTTTCCGCCCTGCAGCGTGCGGAAGTCGGATCAGGGTTTGTGGCAGGTCTTGGTATCGTTATTCTGGCCATTATAATTGACCGCTTTACACAAAGCTTGAACACATCAAAATAAAAAGCTGTATGATTCTATGACTACGGTGGATACTTTTCATCATAGAAAAGTTAACCATATATATCACTATTAAGGGGGACATTTTAACAATGTTGAAATTTAACTGGAAACATCTAGGTCTTGCTGTTGGTCTTTCAATGACACTGGCAGCCGCAGGCTGCGGCAGTGGAGGAGAAGAAGAATCGGGTGACTCCGGGGGAGAATCCGGTGGATCAGAGGAAGAACAGACAGACAGTGAATCCGGCGGTGAAAGTTCGGAAGACAGTTCGAGTTCTACTAACTACGGGGAACAGATGGATTACCAGATTACCGGTATAGAAGCCGGAGCCGGCGTTGTAGGAGCATCGGAAGAGGCTTTAGAAACGTATGACAGCCTGGCCGGATGGGAAGTAGCTACTTCGTCGAGCGGTGCGATGACTACAGCTTTGGGAGAGGCTATTGATAATGAAGAGCCAATCATCGTAACAGGCTGGAGTCCACACTGGAAATTCCAGCAGTATGATCTGAAATACCTCGAAGATCCGGAAAATGTATTCGGTGACGCTGAAAATATCAAGACGATGGTTCGTCAGGGACTCGAAGAAGATATGCCAAACGCATACACGGTTCTTGATCAGTTCCAGTGGGATGAAGAATCCATGAACAGCGTGATGCTTGAAATCCAAAATGGCGCTTCTCCACAAGAAGCAGCGACATCCTTCGTTGAGGAAAATCAGGACATGGTTGATTCCTGGACAGAGGGTGCTGAAGAGGTAGACGGCAAAGAAATTGAACTCGTTTACGTTGAATGGGAAACAGAAGTTGCTTCTACTCACGTTGTAGGCGAAGTTCTTTCCAACATGGGATTCGAAGTAACGACAACTCCGCTTGACAACGCAGTAATGTGGCAGTCCGTTGCCGATGGGCAAGCAGACGGTATGGTTGCTGCGTGGCTTCCACTGACACACGGTGATCTTTTTGAAGAACATAAAGACAGCCTTGATAACCTTGGTAATAACCTGGAAGGTGTACGCACCGGTCTGGTTGTTCCGGAATATATGGATATTGATTCCATCGAGGATCTAACACCAGCTGAATAAAAGCCGACGATAAAAAAGGAGCTCACCCGATTTGGGATGAGCTCCTTTTTCTGTAATCAACGCTGTATTGTTTACCGGTACTTATCCTCCGCTCACCGGCGGGATAAAAGCGATGGTGTCGCCGTCTGCTATGACCGCATCATCGTTTGTAAATTCTTCATTCCGCGCGGTCATCGTGCGATTCAATCCGGTAAGGCGGTATTCTTCGTCGAGCCATTCTTTCAATTCCCTGATGGTGTATCCGGCTTTCTCCACATGGAGGCTTTCCCGGCCGGCTTCTTCCTGGAGACGGGCGAAAAATAGTATATTAATCATAGAGCGGGGGCCCTCCTTTTGAATAGGGGTGTGTTTCAAGTTGATCTCCAACCCATGCGGTTCCGTCTTCCCAGTATTCTTTCTTCCAGATCGGTACTAATTCCTTGATACGCTCTATTATATATTCATTTGCTTCATAGGCAGAGCGGCGGTGCGGGGAAGAGACGGCGATGACAACGGCGGTTTCTGTAATATGAAGTTCACCGACGCGGTGGGTAATGGCTGTCCGGGTGTCGGGCCATCTGTCCTGCACCTCCTGCCCGATTCTTTCCATCTGTTTTACCGCCATACTGCGGTATGCTTCATACTCCAGTTTCAGTGTCCGGCGGCCGTTCGTCCATTCCCGGACGGTGCCGCTGAATGTCACGACAGCTCCGGCTTCGGGGCGTTTCACCTTACCTGCTACGGTATCGGCGGCAATCGGTTCGCTCGTTATCTCAAAGAGTGCCATGGTTATCCGGCACCTCCATTTCGTTCAGGATGAAAGGAAGATAGTGCTCCTCATCGTTTGGAAGAAAACAGGGAATATCCATTTCTTCCTGCAGGGATTCCGGAGTGACAACGCAGATCACGCGGCTGCATTCACGGAGCAGGGAACGGTCGCTGCTGTTCCGGAGCAGCACTACCTTTGGATAAGATTCCTGTTTATATCCTTCCACAAAAATAATACCTGGTTCAAAAAACTGATAGAACGCGAGGAGTTCCGGCAGAGTCCTGCTGCTATCCACGTCCATCTGCAGCTGGCCGGATCCTGCTGCCGCTGTGAGGAAAGCTCCGGCCTGGTGATGGCGCATATTGTCTTTCGGACGGGAATCCGGTGGTTTTAAAGGTCCCCCGTGACCGTGATGTTTCAGAGCCGCCGGCTTCATCCCATACCGGGCGGCACGTTGAATCAGTTTTTCCATGAGTGTGGTTTTTCCGCTTCCCTGGAACCCTACGACCTGTAAGACCGGACAATATTGTCCCATGGCCATTCACTGCCTTCCATGGAATGAAGGAGTAATACATCCACTTCCATCCCTTTTTCGTAACCTCTTGTTCCCCCGGGAAGGGCAATCAAGGCTGATGCATCAGACAGAGAGGTTACCGAGCTGGATTTATCCAAACCGGCCGGATACGCTTTCCATCCTCCATTTTCTTCTTTCAGCTCTGCCCGTACAAACCGCATAAATGGGTTGGGTTTGGGAAAGTCAGTTCCGAGCACGGCTTTCCTTTTTTTTAGATGCGGAGCAGCAAAACCAAGGATTTTTCGAATAACCGGCCGCACAAACAGTTCAAATCCTACATAGCAGGCGGAAGGATTCCCTGACAGTCCGTAAATCAGCTGTGACCCCAGCGTTGCAGCCGTTGTGACACTTCCCGGACGCATGCCTACTTTATTGAAATGGACCGTGGCCCCAAGTTCTTTTAAAATATCCGGGATGTGGTCATAATCTCCGACAGATACTCCGCCGGTCGTGAGAAGGATGTCAACGGAACGGAGCGCTTCCTTCACAGTGGAGAAAGTTTTCTCAAAATCGTCGGCCACGGTGCCGAAAGACACGGCTTCTCCCCCCGCTTGTTCGATTTGAGCCATAATCATATAAGCGTTGCTGTTTCGTATTTTTCCAGGTTCCAGTGGTGCGGTGATAGGAAGCAGTTCACTGCCGGTTGCGATCACCCCGATGCGGGGACGCTGGACGGTGGGGACCTGTCCGTAACCGAAGGAGGCGAGAACCGCCGTTACACCAGGATGGATGAGTGTTCCGCGTTGAATGACGGTTGTACCCTGTTCGGTGTCTTCTCCCTGGAATGAAATATTATCGTGTTTTTGAAACGGTCGTTTTACTTCAACGTATTGATGGTCTTCTTCTTCGTATTCATGGGCCAGTTCGAGCATGACGACGGCATCACAGCCGCCGGGAATTGGAGCGCCGGTCATAATCCGGACCGCCTGCCCCTTGTCCACCGTTCCCCCGAATACGGTCCCGGCACCGATGTCGTCTATGACATGAAGCGGCACTGGGTGCTCGCGGGAGGCTTCCGTGGTATCGCGTGCCCGTATGGCAAATCCATCATACGGGGACCGGTCGAAAGGAGGAACATCATGGTCCGCCTGGATATCCTGAGCGAGAACGCACCCGCCTGCGTCTTCCAGAGCGGTCCACTCCGTTCTGCCTTCCATCGGCTGCTCCATGATTTTTGCGACAGCTTCCTGTACGGGCAGCGGGTTTCTTTTTTCCATCATGTTTCCGGCTCCTTTTCTCGGGTATAAGCTGCTGTTTCAATGTAGTAACGATAGACGGCTTCTGCTTCATCCGGGCTGTTCGTTCCGTGGATCAAAATGCGCCCGTCGGTGAAAACAGCCAGCCGCAGCGACGGGAGCAGGCAGGTAAGCAGGTGTTCATTTTTTTTCACTTTGCCGTGCTTTTTAAGATGCTCTTCAAGCAGCAGAAAGTCATAATGGACCTCTTCCCCGGGATTAATATGTACTGTATTGCTCCCGCATAAGGTGCGGATGCTGGAATGGGCCGTTTTCGTCAGGTAAGGATGTTCCGGTGCAGTACCACAGGTTGGACAGTTCTGATTTTTCATGGAAGAAAAGCCGAACTGCTGCTGGGTATTGTTCCAAATATCAAACAAGACGAGCTTTTTGTGAAGGGCCCCGGTATTTCCCGTTAACAGCTTCATCACTTCGGTTGTCTGAAAGGAGGCCGTCATCTGCACTGCCGGGCTGAGGATGCCGGATGCCTCGCAGGTCACAGCCCCGTCCGGCATCCCCTGCATGAGACAATGCAGGCAGGGAAGTTCTCCCGGCAGGAAAAGGCAGCTCATGCCAAAGCTTCCGGCAGCCGCACCGAACACCCATGGCACTCTGTGTTTTTCCGCAGCATCATTCATAATGAAGCGGAGGTCAAAATTATCAGTGCCATCAACCATCACATCACACATCGGAGCGAGTTTGTCGAGTTGAGTGGAGCCGGCGTCAATAACATAGGTATGAATGTTCACCGCGGAATTGATTTCCAGAAGCCGCGCTTTTGCAGCTTCGGCTTTAGGCACAGAGCCATCTGCATCACGTTCAGCATACAGGTTCTGGCGGTGAAGATTCGAACGTTCCACGACATCCCTGTCGATCAACGTGACAGATCCGATACCGGCACGGACGAGCATTTCCGCACAGGCACTGCCCAGGGCGCCGCACCCCATAATCAGCGCGTGCGAAGAAGAAAGCCGTCCCTGACCTTCTCTTCCAATCGGAGCGAATTGTTCCTGTCTGCTGTAGCGGTATTCCATCCGGGTGCTCTCCTTTCACCCGCCGATATAGGACATTTCAATTTTCCGGCGGTTTCGTACTGTTTCTTCGGTCCGTTCTTCTGAATAGCGGTCGCTGCGCAGCCGCCATATGGAAGAAAGCCGGTCTTCAAGCCCATCAGTATCCGGGTCATCCCCGAGGAAAGGGCGGAGGTCATGTCCGTCTTCTGCGAAAAGACAGGTGTACAGCCGGCCGTCCGCTGAGATGCGGGCCCGGGTGCAGCTGGAACAGAATGTATCGGATACCGAGGAGATGAAACCGACTTCGGTGTCGGTTCCGTCGTACCGGTACCTGTTGGCGACTTCTCCGAAATAAGCATCTTCGACAGGGTGCAGAGGAGCCAGTCCGGTTAATTTTTCGTATATTTCTTTTTTAGGAACGACGTCGGTGAAATTCCAGCCGTTGCTTGTGCCGACATCCATATATTCAATGAAACGAAGCGTGACCCCCTGTTCTTTAAAATAACGTGCCATGGGAAGGATATCTTCGTCATTTGCTCCGCGTTGGACGACCATATTCACTTTCACCCCAAGCCCTGCTTCCTGTGCAGCCTCAATACCGTTGAGGACCGCACGCGGCTTCATATTTCTGCCGTTCATCTTCTGAAAAATGTGCTCAGTCACAGCATCCAGACTAATGTTCACGCGGTCCAGTCCTGCTTGTTTCAGCGCCTCGGCCTGTTTTACAAGAAACACACCGTTGGTTGTCAGCGCGGTATCCTTTATGCCCGGCAGGGAGGAGAGTCTCTCGATTAAGGCGGGAAGATCTTTTCGCAGAAGTGGTTCTCCGCCTGTTATTCTTAATTTTTCGACACCGAGCATTGTGAACGAGCGCGCCAGTGTTTCAATATCGTCAAAGGATAATAGTTCCTTTTCTGTCATGAAGGGATAATCGTCCCCGAAGATCTCTTTTGGCATGCAGTAGGTGCAGCGGAAATTACAACGGTCAATGACCGATATCCGTAGATCCCGAAGCGGCCGGTTTCTTGTGTCCGTTACTTGTTGTTTGTCCAAGCTATCCCTCCTGCTCACCCGTATATTTTAATCATTTTAACATGAATAAGAAGACGAGACAGGGTGGTAAAGTGTAAAAATGAGGATTGCTTGATAGAAAATCTGACAAATGAGAATGAAAAAGCGGTGGATACCGGAATGACCAAGGGAAAGACGCTGTCCGCATCCGCACATTTGTTGATCATAAAAAAAGAGACATCCACGGTGGATGCCCTTTTTTTGTTCTATTGTGTTTTATGTCGTGCCATAAAACTTTTTCGCCTTTTCAAGGAAAGGTTCTGTTTCAGGTGTGAGTTCTGTATCTTCCACAATCGCTTCTACCGGACATACGACAATGCATGCCCCGCAGTCGATGCAGACGTCCGGATCGATATAGTACTGATCTTCACCTTCTTCAATACAGTCCACTGGACATACGTCTACACAATCTCCGGACTTTTCGTCCTGGCATGGTTGAGTGATTACAAATGCCATACGTTCCACCTCCTTATAAATTAACCCGTGTCCCGACCCTGTTTGAGCCTTTCCGGCCGGCAAGAGGAAAAAGTACATCTATTCTTCCCATTATATATCCTGACTGTTTATTGTTCAAACCAGCCGTGCGAAAAAAAGGGAATGGCCGCAAAGGAATGATTCACCAGGCTCCGGGTGGTATCAATAATGTGTTGTACTCAAAGGGAATGTCGTATTTCGGACAAGCACCCCTTTCCTGCTATTTTAACAAATAATCATTATAATTCCGATATAAAAGTATAATCAAAAACCGGGTTATTTGTGCACGAATAAGTGCAGAAACACCGCTGAAACAGGGATTTTCAGCGGTGTAGAGGGGAGAATAGAGGACAAATTTCGAAGAATGACAGGGGACTGCTTCAGCGAAAAGCAGCGTGGATACCAGAATTATGTTGTTTTTGTCATGGCGGCAGATTCTGACGGGTGTACTGGTGTGAGCGGTTTCTCTTCTCTGTTTACAGGAGTCCGGCTTGTTTCAGAGGAACCGTTTAATTTCAGAAAGCGAACCTGATCTGCGTTTACCTCCACCATCTGTACTCTTTTTTGGTCTTTGTTTTCATAGATTCTCGTATTGATTCTTCCGGTTACACCGACGAGCGCTCCTTTGTGGCAGTAAAGAGATGTATTTTCCGCCTGCTTGCGCCAAACGGTGACAGGGATAAAGTCCGCATCGATGTCACCGTGCATGTTCCGGAACGAACGCTGCACAGCGAGTGTGAAGTTGCATACTGCGGTTCCATCTTTCGTATAGGTGAGTTCAGGATCACGGGTGAAACGGCCTACCAGTGTTACATTGTTAAACATGAATTACCTCCTTTCGGATGGATTTTAATCCATAATGAGGGTCCTGGAACAGCATATTCCAGTGTTATGCACAAAAAAAGCAGACGGGGTGGATACTTCTTTTCGTGAACAGACACTTGCTGTCACAGTAGAACATTAGTTCTTTTTTCATGATTCAATCAGGAACACAGCTGTTAGTTAAATGGAAAAAGAGTGTAGAGGGGAAGCATGAAACATCGGGGGCTTCCTGAGATGGGTGATAAAATAACTAAACCAACGGTCCTCCTTTCGTCTGAGATTACTATAAATATACCAGATTTTTCGAAAAAAACCAGAACAATATTTCGACATAATCCGCCTTTGCTGTGCTGCTTCTCCTATTTTGGGATGTGGATGGTAGCCATAAAGGATAAAAGCAAGGTATAATGGGGCAGAAACAAAAGTCGGGAGGTGGATGAGAGAGTCTGGATTATCAGATTCCAAGTAAACAATGACAAACAAAAAATATGAGTACAAACCGGCGCTTGGCCGCTTGTTCACAGTTGCGTTTGTGACAGGGGCGGCTGCTCTTCTTTACATAACAACACCCGCCGGCGCAGCTGAGTTCACGGATGTGGACAACAGCTACTGGGCCGCTGAAGACATTCAGTGGGCGGAGAATGAAGGGCTGATTCATGGTTATGACGACGGCTCCTTTCATCCTGGAGACGATATGATAGAAGCACAATTTTCTGTCATGCTGACAAGGTATTTCGACATGGAAAGCGGTACTCCATCTGACTTGCAGCACTGGGCGCAGCCCGCCTACGTTACACTGTCTGAATATGAACTGAGGATGCCCGGTCTGCGTGATAATGCTGTGAAGAACCGGGCCGTGACAAGAGGGACGGTGGCTAAGGTTATTGCTCAGTCCCAAGCTCATGAACCCGGATTAAAGGAAGCAGTAGCCTGGATGTTTGAAGAAGATCTGACAACAGGACGCCAGGACGGAGAAACACAGACAGAACGTTTTGATGTGAATGGCAAGCTGACAAGGGCCCAGGCCGCCGTATTTTTTAAGCGGATCGATGACAGCGGTCACTCGGTGTGGAGAGCTGAACAAATGTTAGATCTCACGTCGGAAGGATCCAACCAATATACAGAAATGGTCCGGCCGCTTTACAGAGAAGCCGGGGTTACCCTCTATGCCCGAAATGACAACAGCTTCGGTACCGCGGATCAGGAATACTATCACCTGTTTCAGGCCTATCAGGGGGAAATGAGGGAATTTGCTGTGGCGCGGACGAGCAGAGCCAATTTTGATTTGGCGGCGCAGGCAGCAGCAAAACTCGGAGCCCCGGCTGATGCCAAGCGTATTCTGGAAGGTCTTGTGGAGGCGGATGCAAGCGGAAGTGCACAGACCGCAGGGCAGGTTGAAATCACCCCGCGGCCGAGTGATGTCTTTCTCGTTTGGAATGAACAGCAGTAAAAACAGCTCATCGAACGGAGAGTGATATGTGTGAAAGTAAGGAAAGCGATTATTCCGGCAGCTGGTCTTGGCACCCGTTTTCTGCCGGCAACAAAAGCACAGCCGAAAGAAATGCTGCCGATTGTGGACAAGCCGACTATTCAATATATTGTAGAAGAAGCAATGGAATCGGGAATAGAGGATATTATTATTGTCAGCGGCCGCGGTAAACGGGCGATAGAGGATCACTTTGACAAATCTTACGAGCTCGAGGAAACACTGGCTCAGAAGAAAAAATGGTCGCAGCTGGAAGAAGTCCAGGAGATATCCAATATGGCTAATATCCATTACATCCGCCAGAAAGAACCTAAAGGCCTGGGGCATGCCATTGCCTGTGCCAGCCGGTTTGTCGGGGATGAACCGTTTGCCGTACTGCTTGGGGATGACATTGTTAAATCGGAAACGCCGTGTCTGAAACAGTTGATCGAGACCTACGAGGCCCACGAGTCTTCTGTGGTCGGCGTGCAGCAGGTTCCTGATGAAGAAGTGTCCAAATACGGTATTGTGAAACCGAAAGGACAAGAAGGGGAAGACGGTGTTCTTCAACTTGCGGATTTAAGGGAAAAACCGGCACTGGACGAGGCTCCGTCGAATTATGCGATTATGGGGCGGTATGTTCTGCGTCCGGAAATCTTTGATATCCTTCATAACCTCGAACCAGGTTCGGGTAATGAAATTCAGCTGACGGATGCAATTAAGACGTTGAATCAGACCCAGGACGTTCTGGCCTACCAATTCGGCGGCATCCGCTATGATGTCGGAGATAAATTCGGATTTGTAAAAGCTACTGTCGATTTTGCCCTTGGACGGGAGGATCTGAACGACCCGGTTCGTTCCTACCTGGAAGACGTATTGCACAAAACCGAATAACCATCGTTTCCCCCGCGCCGGCAGCCTGCTGCAAGAAGCGCGTACAAAACGAAACAGCATAGTTGAAAAGACGAAGTACGGGATACGGACCCTGCTTCGTCTTTTCATATTGAATGCCTGTGCGGTTATATGAAGAGCCGGGAAGCGGCTGTCTCTGCCTCTTTCTTTTCACAGATGATAGATGTGGTAAAAGGTTATCAGCAGTTACGTTTGAAGGTTCGACCTTTTTTCCTAACTTTCGTGGATTGGATTGACACGTTCCACCAATTGGAATAATCTACAATTAGCGTGATGTTCATAGCTTCATAGAATAAAATACAGGAGAGGATTATACATAATGAAAATGAAGAAATACATGACCCGCGGAATCGTATCCATGGTGTCCGGGGCGCTGTTTTTTTCAGCCGCCCAGGGAGCAGGGGCTTCTTCGTTCCAGGTGGGCCCGGGGGTATCATATGAAAGCGACGATGCGACCGGCGCTGACATTCTACAGGTAGATTTGACCGAAGAATACAGCAAGCTCGATGTCAATGTGCCGGAGCCGCTTGATCAGCTGCGTACCACGTCCCAGCAGGCGGAAAATAACACAAGAAAAGGGAATAGAGTCATAGGCGCGGTGAATGCTTCGTTCTTCGATATGGGATCAGGATCGACTCAGCTGCCTTTCAGTATCATAACGAAAGACAATGAAATCATCAGTTTTGGGCGTATCTCCAATTCCAGAGAACATTACCGCAGTGAACCGATTGTTTTTGGGGAGAAAAGGAACGGGAAGGCAGCCATCGGTCAGTATGATGCCAATGTGTCGGCAAAAGTGAATGGATCGTCTGTGACGGTGGATAATATCAATACACAGCGTCTGGACAATGAAGCCGTTCTTTTCACATCCTCTTATATTAACAATCGTACCGGCACGAATCAGTACGGTATGGAAATTGTTGTGGAGACGGCATCCGGCAATCCGGGAAGTTTTTCGTTCGGGGATGAAATAAGCGGATCGGTGACAGATATCCGTGCTTACAATGAAGCAGGAAATGCTCCGATTCCGGAGAATGGATTTGTCCTCTCCGCCCGCGGAGATCGGTATGACCAGCTTCAGAATGTGAGCATAGGAGACGAAATTACAGTCAGTGCTTCTATTAATGATAAGTGGAAAGATGCGTCTTTTGTCCTCGGAAGCGGGCCGCAGCTTGTCCGTAACGGCGAACTTGCCATTACGATGAATTCGGACAGCTGGCGGTATACATCCAAAACCGAGCGCACTGCCGTAGGTGTGGATGAAAGCGGAGATAATGTCTACATGGTTACGATGGACAGGGCAAACATCCGTGATATTGCGAAGTATATGCGTGACATAGGAGCAGAACGGGCGCTGAACTTTGATGGAGGAGGTTCTTCGACCTTAGTGGCCCGGCAGCACGGGGATGGATACGCAAGTGTCATGAACGAGCTGTCCGGTGGTGAGCGCCGGGTGTCCTCCACGCTGCAGGCCGTCAGTACAGCACCGCGGTCATCTCTTGATAAACTGATTTTGTCAAAAGAAGACGGAGTACTGCTTACCGGCCATCAGATAAATGTTTCAACGATGTACGGGATGGACAAGTATTACAATCCTGTGGATGCAGGGACAGCTGATATTAACTGGAACTTCAGCAGCAGTGCCGGAAGTATGGAAGGTTCTACGTTCACAGCCGAACAGGCCGGAGAAGGCCGGATTCAGGCCAGTGTGGACGGGAACCAGGTCGGTTCGACCGGCGTGAGTGTGACAGACAGCTTTGACACATGGAATCTTTCTCATTCGGAACTGAATGTGGAGACCGGCGAATCGGTCAGTCTTTCAGCAGACCCTGCTTTATCGGACGGCCGCAAGCTATTATTTGATAAAAGCCGGATCAACTGGAGCGTGCAGGGAGATGTTGGAACAATAGACAGCAGCGGTCATTTCACCGCTTCCGGAGAAAGTGCATCCGGTAGTATTATAGTAGAGCTGGCCGGTAATTCCTTTGATATACCGGTTCAAGTAAATGCGCCGTCTGCATTTAACGACGTGCCCCGTGATTACTGGGCCTCCGGCAGCATTGAATACCTGGCGGGCCGGGGTATCATTAATGGATACAATGATGGAACGTTCCGCCCCGGGGGAGAACTGAAACGCTCCCAGGCTGCAAGCATGATGGTCCGTGCCTTTGATCTGGAGCGCGGAGACCGTCCGTCTCCTGAGTTTTCCGATATAACAAGCGACTTTCATGCCTACGAGGACATTGCCGCGGTGGCGGATGAAGAGTTGATGCGGGGCAGTGGAGACACGTTCCGTCCAAACGGACAACTGACCCGTGCTCAGATGGCTGTCATCCTTGTCCGGGCGTTTGACCTGGAAAATGAGAGCAGCGGCAGTTCCTTTGATGATGTAGATGAAGATTACTGGGCGCACGGCGCTATCGAAACACTTGCTTCCTACGGTGTGGCCCGTGGCAGTGACGGCAGCTTCCGTCCCGGCGAAGCCGTCTCCAGAGCTCAATTTACCGTCTTCATGGAACGGGCACTGGAAGATTTATAAAGTGAAAGAAAGCTTTCTCCTGGGGAAACAGGGGAAAGCTTTTTTCATAGGGAGCCCTTTCGCTGCTGGAGGGGAGGTAGGGTGATCGATTGATAAAGTTGGAGAATCGATCGAGAAAAGGGGAGAATTGATCGGGAAATCCAGAGAACCGATCGAGAAATCACGCCATCCCGCCGGAATCGATTGAGAAAAGGGAGAATCGAGCAAGAAATCCGGAGAATCAATCGAGAAAAACCGCGATCCGATCGATAGATTCTGATCAGCCATAGATCCAAGTTTATGTCTGCCGTCGAGGGGAGATGCTGTGGATGGATTGATAAAGTTGGAGAATCAATCGAGAAAAGGGGAGAATTGATCGGGAAATCCAGAGAATCGATCGAGAAATCACGCCCCGCCGCCGGAATCGATCGAGAAAAGAGAGAATCGAGCAGGAAATCCGGAGAATCAATCGAGAAAAACCGCGATACGGTCGATAGACTTTGATCAGCCATAGATCCAGATTTATGGCTGCCGTCGAGGGGAGATGCTGTGGATGGATTGATAAAGTTGGAGAATCAATCGAGAAAAAGGGAGAATTGATCGAGAAATCCAGAGAACTGATCGAGAAATCACGCCATCCCGCCGGAATCGATCGAGAAAAGAGAGAATCGAGCAGGAAATCCGGAGAATCAATCGAGAAAAACCGCGATACGGTCGATAGACTTTGATCAGCCATAGATCCAGATTTATGGCTGCCGTCGAGGGGAGATGCTGTGGATGGATTGATAAAGTTGGAGAATCAATCGAGAAAAAGGGAGAATTGATCGAGAAATCGAGGGAACCGATCGAGAAATCACACTTCGCCGCCAGAATCGATCGAGAAAAGAGAGAGTCAATCGAGAAAAACCGCAGATCAATCGATAAACTTGGGGGATCGAGCCGGAAACACCATAAGCTCAGCAGAAATCAGCCAAAAATACGGCTCCTGCGTACAAAAAAACCGGAAGATGCGCGCTGCATCCCCGGTTTTAGCAATTTAATGTGCTGTATTTTTCTGAATCGGATAGGCTTTCCAGCTGCTCAGGTCGATCTCGCCTTCCTGAACCATGCTGCTTGGGAAAATAAAGGTCCAAGGTTTGCTTGTATTGGCTTTGATACCGAAATCATTCATCGTGAAGCCGCCTTTTGCTACGGTGGTACCGTCGGCGTCTTCGACTTGAAGCGGAATCTGTTCGAGCGTTACATTTTTCTCGCTGCCATTGCGGATGAGAAGTGTCACATGCAGATCGCCATTGTCTTTCTGGACGGCTTTTAATCCCATGAAGTTCACTTCCCCCGGCTTTGGAGGGTCGAGCCGCTCCACCATGTTCTGCAGTTCATGCTTGTCTTTTTCTGCAAGAGACTGCTCCCAGCTGTTTTGAAGATCCAGGCTGTGTTTGCGGGAAGATGGTTTGAGCTGAAACGCAAGCTTCCATCCTTCCGACGGAATGTCGGTCGTGAATAGTTCCTGTTCGCTGAATGTCATGTTCCAGGGCCGGCTGCTGCACGGCGGAATGTCACCTGCTTCTTCAAGGTCCATGGTTTTACGGCCGAGCACCTGCTCGGAACTGTCCAGCAGTACGAGCGTCGTTTCATGCAGCTTAATGGTTTTATTCAGGCTGCTGCGGATGAAAGCCGTCACCTGAACAGACCCCTGTTCTTCGTTATGCTGCAGGCTGATGCCCGAAAGCGAAATCTGGTTCGGCGCAAGAGGCGGGCATTCCATATTGAGAAACTGAAAGGAATACTGATCTTCTTTGGATACATCCCAATCCGGATGAAACGACAAATCCGTGTCGATTTGCTTTTCCCGACCTTCGGTGTCACTCGTTTCATTTAATAGTTCTTCGGAGGAAACGGTTGATTCATTTCCTTCCATTTTCGGTTTTCCGTCTCGTTTTTTACGAAAAAAAGGAAGCATTATTTTTTCACCTCTTCCGGTAAAATCAGCGGGCGGATTAGTTTGGATAAATGAACGGAAGCGTCCTGTTCAATTAAATCATACATACGGGAAAACAATTCATAGCCTTCCCTTGTATAAACCCGCATCGGATCTTCCTGCCCGTAACTGCGAAGTCCGATGCCTTCTTTTAAGCGGGTCATTTCCTCGAGGTGGCTGAGCCAGTGCCGGTCGATGTTGGTCAGCAGCACTTTGCGGGCCTGGTTCTGCACCCCTTTACGTTCACGGAGCTGTTCCACTTCGTCAAGGAAGGCCGCGGTTTTTTCTTCGACAAGATCCATGATGTCTTTTTGATTTTCCGCCTTTTTAGGGAGCTGGATGCCCGGGGTTACGATAATGCGGTTGAGTCTTGTTTCAAGTGTCCGCAGGTCCCATTCTTCCGGTACATATTCATCCCCGCAGTAGGATTCCACAAGCTTTTTCGTGCTGGACTTGACGATATTCATCCAGGACTGCAGCGGATCGTCGCTTTCCAGTACTTGATTGCGCAGCGTATAGATGACGCGGCGCTGTTCGTTGGCGATATCGTCCAGTTTTAATGTGAATTCACGCAGCGATGCATTCGCGTTTTCGCACATTTCCTGAGCCCGGTTGATAATGGTGTGGGCGTCATCATTTTGCACGACGCCGTTATCATCGGTTTTTAGTTTTTCTTTCAACCCTTCAATGTCCTCTTCCCCGAAGCGGAGCAGCATTTCATCCTCAAGGGAGACGTACATCTGTGTTTCACCAGGGTCCCCCTGCCGCCCGGAACGGCCTTTCAACTGATTGTCGATTCGCCTGTTTTCATGACGTTCCGTGCCGAGTACAAAGAGACCGCCGGCTTCGGCTGCTCCTTCGCCGAGCATAATGTCGGTGCCGCGTCCGGCCATATTGGTGGCAATGGTAATCTGGCCTTTCTGACCGGCAAGAGAAATCAACTGGACTTCCCGCTCCACGCTCTTGGCGTTGAGAAGCTCATAAGGCACTTTCTGGTCATCAAGGTAACGCGCCATCGTCTCTGATTGAATGATAGAGGTCGTTCCGATCAGCACAGGCTGTCCTTTTTCGTGACGTTTGGCGACTTCCTTGGCGACTTCCCGGTATTTGTCATCGGCTGTCGCAAAAATGAGGTCGTCCCGGTCTTCACGTATTCTCGGTTTATTGGTTGGAACCTGGATAACATCCATCCCGTACAGGTTGCGGAACTCTTCCTCTTCGGTTTTGGCTGTTCCGGTCATGCCGGAAAGGGCCGGGTACATCCGGAAGTAGTTTTGAATGGTAATCTGAGCCTGGGTTTTGTTCTCTTCGGTAATTTCAAGACCTTCTTTAGCTTCGAGCGCCTGGTGGAGACCGTCGCTGAACGTACGGCCTTCCATGATGCGGCCGGTATACATGTCAACGAGCTTGATCTCACCTTCTTTTACGATGTAATCGACATCGCGTCTAAACATGACGCGGGCCCGCAGTGCCTGCAGCACGAAGTGATAAAGGGTATGATGCTCCAAATCATACAGGTTGTCGACCCCGAACGCCCGCTCAACCTTTGTGATACCGGCATCTGTCAAACTGACAGAACGTGTAATAGGGTCAAACAGGTAGTCTTTTTCCGGGTCAAAACTGCGGGCCATCTTGGCGCAGATTTGATAGAGTCCAGGGTTAACTTCTGTTTTTCCGGCAATAATCAGCGGTGTTTTTGCCTCATCGACAAGAACACTGTCGATTTCATCGATAATAGCAAAATGATACGGCCGCTGTACCTTTTCGATTGTACTCTGGACCATATTGTCTTTCAGGTAGTCAAAACCGAACTCGTTGCTGA
Source organism: Salibacterium qingdaonense (assembly GCF_900114715.1). Lineage (GTDB taxonomy): Bacteria > Bacillota > Bacilli > Bacillales > Marinococcaceae > Salibacterium > Salibacterium qingdaonense. Next base: position 123,048 of record NZ_FOTY01000006.1, on the reverse strand, counting down.
CGCCGTATGTAATGTCCGCTTCATAAGCTTTGCGTTTCTCATCTTTGGCGAGTTTCGGAACGTTCAGGCCGACGGTTAAGCCGAGAAATTCATGCACCTGCCCGATCAGATCGCGGTCGCGGCGGGCCAGGTATTCGTTGACGGTGATGACGTGAACACCTTTTCCTTCAAGTCCGCGCAGATAACTCGGCAGGGAAGCGACAATCGTTTTTCCTTCTCCGGTGGCCATTTCCGCGATGTCACCGTCATTGAGTGTCAGTCCGCCGAGCAGCTGCACATCAAAATGACGAAGCCCGATAATCCGGCGGGACGCTTCGCGGACGACGGCGAAGGCTTCTTCTGTGATGGATGATAGTTTTTCCCCTTTGTTGAGGCGGCCGCGGAATTCTTCTGTTTTCGCCTGCAGCTGTTCATTACTCAGCTGTTCTATTTCCGGTTCCAGCTTATTAATCCGCTCTACCACTTTGTTATATTTTTTCAGTCTTCGTTGTTGTTCGTCTCCAATGATTTTTTTCAAAGAAGCTAACATGCAGCGCTCTCTCCTTATAGATCCCGGTATAACATCCGTGACAGTCCATTTGAAAAAGCAGTCACGGATGGCTAAATCCCCGGTTGAACGGGGGTTCCGAAGCAGACGGCAGAGAATCTTCCGCGGGTGGAAGAGCCACGTTCCGCCTGCCTTCAAAAAAGTCACTTCCTCAGTATATCATTAATTCCCGGGTTATTTCATTAATTCTCAGGCACGAAAATAAATAGGAAGATTCAGGATTTTCTGCTATAATAAGAGGTAGATAGATACATAGAAAGGGGAGGAACAATGAAAAAGTTTATAACAGGTCTGGCTCTTGCCGGCAGCATAACGGCAGCTGGAACAGCCGGGGCTGCAGAAGAGGAAGGAAGCGGCTCAGACGAGCAGGCATTGTCTTTTAAGGAAAAAAAGGAACTGCTGACAGAAGCCGCGCTGGAACATGATATTCCTCCCGAGATTGTTAAAGCGATTGCATATGAGGAAACCGCTATGCGGCAGTTTGATGAGAATGGGAACCCTGTCATGAATCAAAATGAAGACGGGGGCGTGGGCATCATGCAGGTGACTCTGGATGAAAATGATCTGGAGGACCGCAGCGTTGATCAAGGCAGACTGGAACAGGACACGGCTTATAATATTGAAGTCGGGGTTGATCTTCTGAACGAAAAATGGAACTGGACAGGTTCTGTGCTGCCGACTGTTAATGATGGGAATAAACAGGTGCTTGAGAACTGGTATTTTGCCATTCTTGCCTACAACGGTCTCGACCGCCGCAACGATCCGACTGAAGCAGAAGAGGTATACCAGGAAGACGTTTACGGTGTCATTGAAAACAACAGTCTGCTCGGCAGCAGCCAGGTTGATTTTCCGGAATGGAACGCGGTATATCAGGACGGGGAAGATCGTATCCGGTTTGAAGAGCAGGAAGTGGAAACAGATACTAAGACACCGTCCACCCAGATGGCTCAGAATGGAGACAATATTTACGCCTATGGAGAAGATCCCGGTACGCAGGTGAATTTCAGAGAAGGGCCATCGACAACGTCCCGCACGGTCGGAGATATTTCTCTTTATACCCCGCTTGAGGTGGAAGGTGCGGCAGCTCATGACAACAGCCCGACCAATCATTTTGTGTACTATCCGGTCTATTACGCGGATATCCATGGCTACATGGCCAGCGCTTATGCGCGCCGCGGTGATGTTACCAACTTTTATGACGTGCGGGGACAGGAATTGACAGAGGCTGTCGGCTACCTGGAAGTGCGTGGTATCTTGAGCGGGTATCCGGGTGGGGAGTTCCGGCCGAATGAGTCGATTCTCCGGCGTCACGCCGCTTCCATGATGGTGGATGCGTTGAACCTGGAAGCGCCGGGCGATTATGAGCTGCAGGCTGCTGATATGAAGGCAGGAGACCGCGGCTATGATGCCATGCGTATCCTTGAGTATCACGGGATTATGACAGGAAGTGATGGAAACATCCGCCCGAACGAGAATATGACGCGTGCACAGACGGCTTCCATTCTGGTTTCGGGTTTTGAAGAAACACTGGAAGCACCGGTTGATTCTCATTCATTTGAAGATATCGGGGAAGATTTCTGGAACTATGAAGCAATCAACACCCTGTATCATAATGAAGTCACTACCGTAGAAGCTTTCCGGCCGAATGAAGATCTGAAACGGTCGCAGTTTGCCCTGTTTTTGAAGGCAGCGATGAGAAATTAAACAGAACCATTCCGGGACAAAAGAATAGCGCAGGTACCAGTCCGAACGACGATCTGAAGTGCTGTTTTCCGTAAAAAAGCTCCCGGTTATCCACGTGGATAACCGGGAGCTTTTTTATTCGTCGGAGACTGATGTGCCGTATTGTTACGATTCACCTTCAATGGAGGAGTCGAGATAGTTTTTGTAAAGCTGGTAGGAGTCGTCGCCGTAGCTGTTAAGAAACTCGGATGTAGGCTCAAAAGCGCGGGTAACAGCCTGCTGCTCACCCTGGGCGTCTCCCATTTCCGCATAAACCTGACTCATCCGGTAATAATGGGTGGGGTTCTCGGAATCAAGAGCAGTTAACGTTTCATACCGCTGCAGACTTTCTTCATAATTACCGGCAGCGCGGTAAGCCTTCGCCAGCGCAAGCAGCATGTCCCGTCCAGGCTGCTCATTGTTTTCTTCCATCTGCTGTTCCAGATCAAATAAAAGCTGCGTTCCTTTATCTACGTTATACCCGGATTCAATCAGTACGTTGGCATAGTCAATCAGGTTCTCTTCACTTTCAGGGTTCAGCTCATACTGCTGCTGCAGTAATGACGCTGCGTCTTCAACGAGAGCTGTGGCGGGGTCATCATTTTGCTCAATGTGGGCCTGGAGGGCTTCGGTGTAACGCTTTGAATAAGCAGCGGCCTCCTCTTCCTCTTCCGCCTGAAGTTCCCGCAGATAAATAATAATTTCATTAAAGTTCCCGTTTTCAATTTCTTCTTCCATAACACTGTTGACGTTGCTTTCCGACAGTTCGTCAAGCCGGAAACGTTCCGCGAGCTCCTGGAGCGTTTCCGTGTCATAAACAAAGTTCTCATCGTCATATGCGTACTGTTCGGTATCAATCCGCTGTTCTTCTTCAAGATGCTGGTTCATGCCGTAGGTAGAGCATCCCGACAAAACGATAAACGCGCCAAACATGCCGATTATACATTTTCTCATGTTTATATCACCTGATTTTCACAGTATGAGCGTCCGCTTGAAGCAAACGCTGATGTCATTTGTTTTTAATCATAACGTCTTTATTTTATATGAAAATCGGGAGAAAAAAAAGGACAGAAATTACCACGTACATTACAGTAAGATCACATTTGTAACAGTCATGTAACCTGAGTCGCTAGTATTTTACCATTTTCTATCTTTTCGTAAAATCTGCTAGTCTCCGGGGTGAAGTCATGATATTCTATGTAGCAGAAGGAACGGATTGGAGAATGATGCCGGACTTTTCATATGTCTGGAAATTTTTCATGAAAAACAAGTACTTCAATATTCAAAGGCATTCCCTGGACGAAGTACAATAATCACAGCAATGGGGAAAACAACAGAGAGGAGGAACAGGTCTTTGAAAACGAATATATTTGCAGTGCTTGCGTCTGCTCTGATTCTGGCTGTTCTGCCGGTCGCAGGTGGGAATACAGCAGAAGCAGTCGATAGGTATTCCGATGTCGGATCCGGTCACTGGGCAGCAGCTGAAATTGAGTATCTGGCAGAAGAAGGTGTAGCAACCGGTGATGCCAGCGGAAACTTCCGTCCGAATGAATCTCTGACCAGGGCACAGGCTTCGATTATGATAACCAACGCCCTGAATGAACAGACACCGTACGCCGGTTCCCCGTCATTTTCAGATGTAGACGCTGGTTACTGGGCTTATGACAGCATCGAAAGAGCAGCACAGCTCGACATTTTTCAAGGCAGTAACGGAAACTTTAATCCAGGTGGTAATATTGAGAAAGCACAAGTCGCAGCAGTAACCGCCCGCGCGTTTTTTGGTGAGGATTCCGGAGACGCAGCAGGAACGGTCGATTATGAAGATATAGACGATGATTTCTGGGCAAAAGGGTACATAAAAACCCTCGTTGATGAAGATATCATAGAAGACTCAGGACAGTTCAATCCCAATGAAGCTGCTACAAGGGCTGAGTTCTCCGCCTACATCGCCAGAGCGATGAACGGGGATATTCAAGATGGAAACGATGGCAGTCAGGAACAGCCTCCGGAAGACACAGGCAGCGAAATCCTCTATGAAGGCGTGGTTGATGCCAGTACACCGCTCAATGTACGGAGCGGACCTGGAACAGAAAACCATGTACTGTACACACTTCAGGACGGAAGCACCATCGACGTGCATGAACGTACCGGAAGCTGGCTGAAAATCGATGGTCACGGCGGTGAAGGCTATGTTCACGGGAACTACGTCACCAATGTGGACGAGGTCGATTCAGACCAGGATAATACAGACAAACCCGCTGATCCTATTTTAGAAGGGAAAGTCACCGCCTCCACTCTGATGGTACGGGAAGGTCCGAGTGCATCCAATGATTCGCTTGGCCGTCTAAGCCGCGGCGAGACCGTAAAGATTTATGAAGAGACCAACGGAAGCTGGGTTCTCATTAAGTATAACGGAGACTGGGCTTACACCCACAGCGGTTACCTGGATGAACGGGAACCCGGTGAGAGCGGCATGGCAGGTAAAACCATTGTCATAGACGCCGGACACGGCGACCATGATCCAGGCGCTCAGGGGAACGGCCTTATCGAAAAGAACATTGTTCTTGATGTGGCACTCCGTGTGCAGTCCAAACTCGAAAATGAAGGTGTAAATGTTGTCATGACAAGAGACGATGATACCTTCGTCAGTTTGAGCGGCCGGGTGAATATTGCTGAACGCGCGGATGCGGACTCCTTTGTGAGTATTCACGCCAACGCGGCAACGGCATCTGCCAACGGAGCCGAAACGTTTTACGACAGCAGCCACAGAGCGAGAGAAAGCCGTGAACTTGCTCAGTCCATTCAGGACCGGCTCGTTCGGGAAACGGACATGGGCTACCGCCGTGTAGCAGACACCGGATTCTATGTCATCCGCAATACGACGATGCCGAGTACGCTCATTGAGCTTGGATTTCTTACAAACACCCACGACGCCAACCGGATGAAACAATCCGGCTATGAGAACAAAGCGGCACAGGCAGTTGTGAACGGCATCGACGACTATTACAGTTGGTAACTAACATGCAAATCCCCGTTCGGATAAAAGATTAAACTTCCGAACGGGGATTTTTTTGCTTCCATTTCCCGGTGGTTCTGTCGTGCGGCGAAGAGCGGCCGCATTCAAAGCGCCCGTCTGCTGCCTTTTCATGCAGCACTCTTTTGTCCCAATTCTCCGCTTTCCCGCCGGGGGCAGGGGTGACTGCCGGAAACCTCTCTAAACAACAAAAAATCCGAGAGATGGAACAGCTTGCGAAAACGCAGGTACTTGTTCCATCCCTCGGATAATCAGGGCAACGGTATTCTTTTGTCCCAGACTCTTTTTATTCCTGTCCTTCCATCATGGCGTCGACTTTATCAGGGTTTTCTTCGATCCAGTCTGCAGCAAGTTCTTCAAACGGAACATCATTTTGGGCGTATTCATACATCATCTGTTCCAGTGTATCGACACTGATGCTCCAATTGGAAAGAATCTCATAGGCTTCCGGATATTTTTCTTCCATGCCTTTATAGGAAAGCACGTACACATTGTCATATTTGAAGTTTTCTTTGGGTTCGTCCAGGAACTTCAAATCATAATCGACAAACATGGAATGCGGGCGCCATCCGGTGATAATGACCGGTTCTTCATTGCTGATTTTTGACTTCAACTCGCTGATCATCGCTGTTTCACTGGATGGCAGCAGTTCAAAACCGGCTTCTTCGAGGTTGTAATCCGCCATTACTTCTTTCGATGTATTCACAATACCGGCGCCGGCACCAATGGTGTAAATTTTACCGCCGAACTTCTCAGGATTTTCTTTAATGTCCGCGATCGATTCTGCTTCTACATACTCCGGAACCACCCAGCCGGTCGGTACTTCTTCGTAACTGGTGGACACTTTCTGAAGATCACTCTTGTATTCACTCCAAAGCTGCTCTTCGGTGTACGGGAGCCAGGCGTCCATAAAGACATCAATTTCTTCGGACTGCATGCCTTCCCAGATGACCGGCTGATCGAGGAGCTCAACTTCTACGTTATATCCTGCTTCTTCGAGCATCTGCTTTGCAATCTGGGTTGGTGCTGCTGTGCTGGTCCAGGATGTTTTTCCGAAGGTGATGGTTTCGCCTTTATCATTGCTGCTTTCCTGTTGTGATTGTTCCGACTGTCCTTCGTTATTGGAACTTCCGCTGTCGGAAGCTTCTTCACCGCCTCCGCCGCAGGCTGTAAGTGCTGCCAGAACTGCCGGAGTAAGATATCGTACTATTTTTTTCACGTTATTGCACTTCCTTTCGTGGTTGTAAATATTGATAGGATTCCCGCATCGTTTCCGGTGTGAATGGAAGCGAATCCGGACGGTCGCAGGTCCAGTGCTGATACGACTCATTTTTAAACCGTTTAATAAGCTCTGTGGTTTCATAGACTTCCAGGTTATATACCCAGTTGGCCATGATCATCATAGCCGCCATATGTGACCCTTCGTTGGAAGAAGTACACATGTCTTTCACGAGATGAACATGGTAATCTCTGAAATAAGCGTCAAACACGGACGTCATCAAACAGCCATCTGTTACGACACCCCCTATAATAAGATCTTCAACCCCAAGACCTTTCAGCATGAGATCCAGGCTTGTTTCATAAAAGGCACTCCAGCGGTATTTGTCGATGACAATATCGCTGTTCTCCGGCGCGATAAAGTCAATAATTTCGATGTTTTCGGTGTGGGAAGCGTAATAGTACGGCGTACCGTCTTCCTTCAACGGTTCATCTTTAGAAAGTCCGGCCTGATCGCTCCGGTTAATCTGCCGGGTATAAATGATCGGAATATTCTCCCGGCGGCAGGCGTTGATCAGGGTTTGAGTGTTGGCGATGACGTCATCCATCCGGATTAAGCCGAAATTACTTTCTTTTTGAAGGTCGATTAATACTAAAGCGGTTTTTTGTTTATTCATTGTGGAACTCCTTTATTTCTTTTTTGTCGGTGGAATATACTCCAGCATTTCCCTGGATTCAAGGGTGTTGGCAAAACGGGTAGTCCAGTCCAGATAATCCTGAGCCTCCTGGATCAGTTCCAAATCCCGGCGGGCTGTTTCCCGTACGGTTTCATCATCGGTTGTTTCCGTCATTTCCTGGAGAGCCGGCTTTGTCTGTTCAGCGGCTTTCATCAATAGATTGCGCTCCTGCCGTATCTTTTTCACAAAATAATTAATGAAATTCCGCAGAAAATCTTTTTCCGCAATGAAATGATCTTTCCGTTCTCCTTTTTTCCATACTTTGGTTACCATCTCTGTTTCCTGCAGTTCGCGGAGTCCGTTGCTGACAGATGCCTTACTCATGGCAACCTGTACTTTGATCTCATCGATGGACATCGGTTCGCCGGCAAAATACAGCACCCCGTAAATGCGTCCGACAGAGGGCGTGACGCCGTAAATAACCATCGACTGGGCGATGGCACTCTCCATTACATCGCGTGTTTCTTCGAGCTTATCCCATTCGGAAGACATGAGGATCCTCCTTTTGTAATTGTTTAATATTTTTAGTTTGTTTAATTTGTATAATTAATTTTAAACTAAAAATTAAAAAAGTCAACCTATTAAAACAAATGACAAGCAAAAATAAGAGAAATGACCCTACATTTCCTGTTTATTAATGGTAAAATGAAGGTAATAGTACATAACCAAGATAGAGGAGAAGAAGATATCTTGTAAGCGGGGAAACGGAGGAATACAGATGAAACCAAAAACCTATGTATCTATCACCGCCGCCTGTGTGTTGGCATTGTCTCTATTTTCGATTTCTGCCAAAGCATTTGACGATGTGAATGAAACCTACTGGGCATCGGAAGAGGTCGAGTATATTGCGGATCAGGGTATTATAAATGGATATGAAGATGGATCCTTCCAGCCCCAGGAAGACGTAAGCCGCGCCCAGACTGCAAAAATGCTGACGGAAGCACTTGGTCTGGAGCTGGTGGAAGAAGGTGGTCCTTCGTTCCAGGATGTTGAAGAAGGGGCTGCGATGTACCCTTATATAGCAGCAGTCGCCAAAGCAGGTATTATGACCGGCAGCGGTAATACATTTGAGCCGGGCGATTCGTTGACAAGGGCCGAAATGGCTGTGGTTCTGTCGAACGCGTTTGGTCTTGAAGGAAGCATGGAACAAACATTTTCCGATGTTTCCGAGGATTTCTGGGCAGCTGACGCCATTGAAACGCTGGGAGCAAAGCGGATAACAAGCGGCCGTGAAGATGGCAGCTTCGGTCCCGGAGAAGACACAACAAGAGCTCAGTTTTCTGTCTTTTTATCCCGGGCATTAAGTGAGGAGTTCCGGGTGGATGAGGTTCACATGCCTTCTTCAGGAGTGGACAGTGAAGAGGAAGTCTGGCACTTCCGGGGCGTTGCGCTGGGAGACTCCAAGGATTCCATGAAAGCACAACTCGGGCAGGAAAAGGCAGTGCTTGAGAGCCGTTACGGATTTGACTGGTACCTGTATCATACCCGGTATGATGAGTACGTGCAGTTTGGTATTCAAGATAACGAAGTGGTGGCTGCCTATTCGAACCAGGATACATGGCAGGGCGCGCGTAATATCGAAATGGATGACACGAAGCCGGATGTGATCGATGCATACGGGGAACCGCTGTCCCATATTCAAAAAGGCGGTGCCCGCTTTAGTATAGATACCCAGGAAGCAGGTACGTATAAAGAAGAAGGACGGTATGAAACCTTTTTCTACGACAAACACCGCGACCACCGGATTACAGCGGTGCTCGTTATCGACAGCCGGGTGGAAGAAGGCTTTCGAAAATACTACGCTGAGCCGGATCAGAGTCTGAAAGAGAGCTTTGAACGCCTCACCTTTCATCTGGCCAATGCCCAGCGTCAGCGCTACAGCAGAGGTATTCTGACATGGGACGACCAGGCGGCTTCGACAGCAAGATCCCACAGTGTTGATATGGCTTCGAACCACTTTTTCTCTCATGAAAATCAGGACGGAGAAGATCCGTTTGACCGGATGTCCGGAGATGGTATCGAGTACAGGAATGCGGCAGAGAACATTGCTTACGGCCAGGTCAGTCCTATTAAGGCGCATCAAAGCTGGATGAATTCTGATACAGGGCACCGCGAAGCATTGCTGGGTGAGTACGAGCGTCTTGGTGTCGGCGTGGCTTTTGACGAAATACGAAAGCAGCCGTATTACACCCAGAATTTTTACACCCCGGAATAAATGCATGCCACGCGGCGGCATTTTCCGGTGAAAGGAGGCCTTTCTCACAGAGAGGCTCCTTTTTATTTGAAAAGAAGAAAGCAATAATCATGCAGAGGTGATAGGCATGCCGGAAAAAATTACAGTCGTGGGAAGCATTAATATGGATATGGTGACAAGTACGGGCCGTATGCCGGAGCAGGGGGAGACCATTCTTGGGGAAGATTTTTCCGTAATCCCCGGAGGAAAAGGCGCGAATCAGGCTGTAGCAGCTGCGAAACTGGGAGCAGATGTTCATTTTATCGGCCGTGTCGGCAGTGATGTGTTTGGCGGACGGTTGATCACACATATGGAAGAGCAGGGTGTTTCGGCCGAATATCTGGAACAGGTTCCAAATGAATCATCCGGGACAGCATCCATTATCCTGGCCGAACAGGATAACCGCATTATTGTCGTTCCCGGCGCGAATAACGCTGTTACTCCGGAGGTTGCAGCAGCACATGAAGATGTGATTGCAGACAGTGACATTCTGCTGCTGCAACTTGAAATTCCGGTGGAAAGTGTAACAAAAGCGGCAGAACTGGCGGCTGCGCATGGCACGACTGTCATTTTGAATCCAGCCCCGGTCCAGCATCTTCCTAAAGCGCTGCTGGATAACGTCGATTATTTTACCCCGAATGAACATGAGCTGCTGCACCTTTTTCAGAATGAAGCCGATCCATCCATCTATCGTTCGAGATGTATTATGACAAAAGGGGCGGACGGTGTGCTGTTCACCCAGGACAACAAGGAAAAGCATATCCCCGGCTACCCGGTGGAACCGGTGGATACGACAGGGGCGGGGGACACGTTTAACGGGGCGCTTGCGGCTGCACTGACCCGGCAGTATCCACTTGCGGACGCCTGCCGCTGGGCAAACGCCGCTGCTGCTCTTTCTGTGCAGAAAATAGGAGCGCAGGGCGGTATGCCCGGACGGCAGGACGTCGATGTTTTTCTGAATAGCAGGTAAAGAACAGAATAAGCAGGCTGCTCCAGTATAATGGGAGCAGCTCTTTTTAGTTAAAGTGCTGGTACTGAACCCTTTTACCCAGCGATTGTTGCATGCGTCATTTTTTTTACACCTGCGCGTTTATTGTAAAAAAATCAAAACTAGGATTGAACAGATTTCGGGTGTATAATGGAAAAAAAGGTGAATGTATGTGCTGCGTGCGTGAACATGTGCGCAGCACTGTCACTGTCTTACGATTCTACATATAAGAAAAGGTCAGGTACGTATACATATGAAGGTTGGAATTATCGGCAATTACGGGCATAATAACAACGGCGATGAAGCGATTCTTGCCGGACTCCTCCATCAACTGACAACGGAGGGAGGCATAAAAAAAGAAGACATTGTGGTGTTCAGCAATGACCCCGCCAATACGAAAGAGCGCCACGGCATGGTATCCCATCCTCTTTTGTACAAAGAAGGCGGGACGCTTAAGTCCGGACTGAAAACGATTCGTGAAAGCCGGAAAGTGATGAAACAGCTGGATCTTGTCATCATCGGCGGCGGGGGCCTCTTAATGGACATGTATAAACGGGACGCTCCGTTATACAGCGTTGTTGGACTGACAGCAAAGCGGGCAGGCTGCCGCGTAGCGGTTCACGGCGTTGGAGCCGGTCCGATTCAGACAAGGACAGGGGCATTCTTTATTAAGCGGCTGCTTCGTGCCGCTTCTTCTGTTGCCGTCCGGGATGAGAAGTCACGCCGGCTGCTGCACCAGATCGGTGCACCGGGGGACATTCACGTCATTTACGATCCGGCGTTTTCTGTACCGGTGGACTCGGTTCATGAAACGTCATCGGCGGTACGAAAGGTGGGAGTCACGGCTGTTCCATACTTCAGCACCCGGTACTGGCCGCAGTCCGATACGGCGAAATATGAAGCGTATCTGGACGGGATGGCGGCATCGCTTGATGAACTTATCGATAAAAAAGGGGTGGAGATCACCTTTTTTTCTACGAAGTACCCCGAAGATGTAGAAGTAACAAAAGACATAGCCGGGCGGATGCAGCGCCAAAATGATGTACATATTCAGGAAGCCAACCTGTCTCCGCAGGAAATTGCACGTGAAGCAGCCGGTATGGATCTTGTGATCGGAACCCGGCTTCACTCCCTGATTCTATCAGTGACTGCAGAGACACCGGTCATCGGCGTAGCCTACCACCAGAAAGTAAAAGACTTTATGGAAGAAATCAATCACCAGGATTATACAGCGGATGTAGAAGATTTAACGCAGATTCTGCCGGCTTTTGAAAAAGCGGAACAGGATTGGGCACGCCTGCAGGTGGAGATCCGAACTGTTTCCCAAGCATTGAAAGAACAAGCGGTTGAAGGCATGAATCTGCTCCGCCTGAAAGGACGAGACTAGGATGAAGAGGCTGAATAACCTATTTTATCAATACCTGCCGGCAGAAAGGACGAATCAACTGCTTCTTATGGCAACGATGGCGATTGTCATATGGACGTCGTTTGAGCTGCTTTTCACAAGAATATGGTCGAACTGGCTGCCTATTATCCCCACCCTGCTCGGTTACGTCACCGAAGGGCTGCTGATGCTGATGGCCGCCGTCGTGCTCCTGCACCCGGATATCGGACGCCGGCGCCTGCTGCAGCGCTTTAAAAATCCACTGAACACCAGTTTAATCGTATTTTTTGTTTTTGCGCTGTTCAGCATGTTTGTCAACAATGTTCCCTTTGCGCAAGGGGTATTCGGAGTCCGCGCGATCTTTCAGTTCCTGATCCTGTTTTTCATTCTGCTTGCTGTCGACATTCCAGGCAGATTTGTGCGGCAGGTCTTTCATGTTCTGCTCGGCCTTGGTGTTCTTCAGTCGGCGGCGGGAATCTTTGAGATTCTTTTCAAAATCCCGCTTCCGCTCCGGGACGTGGAAGAACGGCGGAGCGTGTCCATTGGAGAAGAAGTCCGCGCCTTTGGATTCATGGATTCCAGTAACACCCTCGGTGGATATCTCATGGGGATTATTCTGCTGCTTGTTATCTACCTGTTTGTGTACCGCAAGGAGCTGACGAAAAAACAACTGCTGATCTACAGTGTGATCGGACTGTTCCTGCTTGCAGGACTGGGACTGACTTTTTCCCGCCAGGCCTTCCTCGCTATGATCGGCTGTTTCGGTCTGGTCGGCCTTATTTTCAGAAAAAACAAAGCGTTCCGGATGATGCTTTATGGTGCAATAGGGTTATTCATCGTATTTGCCGTGGTGTATGTGGCGGCTCTGTTCATGTTTGAAGGGTTCGCCCAGCGCAACGCGAACACGTTTGACCTCTCGAGCAATTACCGTTACCTGATTGTGTTAAGCGGGCTTACCGTCTTCACCTTCAGTCCGGTTATCGGAGTCGGTCCGGGCATGTTCGGAAGCAACGCCGCCTTTGTATTCAACGCGAAAATGCACCAGTTCATGCATGAAGACCTGCCGACGACGATGGGAACCGTAGATAATAACGCGCTCTACGTCCTTGTTGAATACGGAGTGGTTGGAGTCCTTCTGCTGGCGCTCATATTCGTGGCGATTTTAAAGACAATGGCAAAAATGACCCATGCAGCTGATCCGAAGCACAGGTGGGTCGGGCTCTTCATCATCACGTTTACCGTTGCCTGGCTGTTGATGGGGACGCTCTCCACAGCCTGGGAAAATCACCAAATTGCCCTTTTGTTCTGGCTGTTTCTTGCAGTGGCGGTGAATTGGTATAAATACGACAAGACGGAGGAATGAGCTATGCGGATTCTTGTGATCAGCAACATGTATCCTTCCGATTCTGCTCCGACATTTGGGATTTTCGTCAAAAACCAGGTCGAAGCCTTAATGAATAAAGGAAACCAGGTGGATGTCGCAGCCGTTACCAACCCGGAAGCAGGCAGAAAGAATGCTCTTAAAAAATACAGCTCCTGGATGTGGAGCACATTCCGGAGGCTGCGCGCTTCCGGACAGGATGTCGATGTCATTCATGCTCATTACGCGTTTCCTTCCGGCGTACCGGCACGGATGATGGCCAAACGGTACGATATTCCTTACGTTGTGACCTGCCACGGGGGCGACTTGAATAAAATGGCCAAAAAAGGCCGCTTTATCAGAAATCAGACGAAGCGCATTCTTCAGGATGCCGCGCATGTCATCGTGGTGGGAGAGGACCTGTTGCAGCAGGTGGTGGATGATTTCGATGTCCCGGAAGACAAGGTCTCGATGTTCAGCATGGGCGTCGACAGCCGGGTGTTTTATCCACGGCCGCAGATGGATATGCAGGAAGTGCTGGAACTATCTCCTTACGAAAAACATATTTTGTACGTCGGTAATGTCATTGAAGAAAAAGGGATCGAAGACCTGGTAGAGGCTTTTCCTAAAGTGAAGTATGAGCTGCCGAATGCCCGCCTGCATGTCATAGGGCCGGCAAGGCAGGAAGATTACCTGCAGAAACTAAAAGACCGGCTGACAGAGCTTGAAGCAGAGGAAGCTGTTACCTTTCACGGAGCAAAAACCCAGCAGGAAGTAGCGGAATGGATGGCAGCTTCCGATTTATTCGTGCTGCCTTCCCATACGGAAGGATTCGGCCTGGTTGCAGTAGAGGCCATGGCATGCGGAACGCCGGTCGTCGGGACAAACACCGGCGGCCTCGGCCGGGTCCTTTCCGGAGGTGCCGGCGCGGTGACAGAACCCAAACACCCGGTATCTCTTGCCGAGCAGATGGCACACGTGCTGGAAGACAGGCACAAACGTACGGAAATGATCGAAAAAGGGTACGAAAAGGCAGCCGCAAATGACGCGGAAGCCATCACCGATCAAGTGCTTGAGATTTACCGGCAGGCACAGCAAAGGAACGAATATTTATGAGTAAAAAAAAGAAATCCGTATTATTTATTTCCTCTGTCGGCGGCCATTTGACGCAATTGATGCAGCTGAAGCCGCTGTTTCAGGAATATGATTATTATCTTGTAACGGAAAAGACCGTTGTCACACAGGGAATGAAAACAGAGCACCCGATGTCCTTTCTCGTTTACGGAGCGCGGAATTATCCGTTGAGCTACCTGTTCAAGTTTTCGTTCAACTGCCTCAAATCACTCGGGATTTTTCTGAAACAGAGGCCGGATGTCGTTGTCACCACCGGTGTGCATACCGCGGTGCCGATGTGCTGGATTGCGAAACTTTTCCGGCGTAAGGTCGTCTTTATTGAGAGCTTTGCCAAGACCTCATCGCCGACGTTATCCGGGCGTCTCGTGTATCCCATTGCCGATCTGTTTATCGTACAGTGGGAAACGATGCTCAAACACTACCCGAAAGCGGTGCATGGAGGGTCGATCTATTGATTTTTGTCGTACTGGGAACCCATGAACTGCCTTTCACAAGGCTGCTGGACGAAATGCAGCGCCTCATTGACGACGGTATCGTGACAGAGGACGTCGTCGTTCAGTCCGGTCATACCAACTATTCAACAAGCAGCATGAACCTGACTCCGTTTCTGCAGTTTGATGAAATGGAACGAACGTTTGATGAAGCCCGTGTCATTGTCTCCCACGGCGGCACCGGTTCGATTATCACTGGTGTGAAGAAAGAAAAACCGGTGATCGCTGTGCCGCGTCTTTCTGCGCATGGCGAGCACAATGACGACCATCAGACCGAAATTGTGGAACAGTTTCAGTCGACCGGCCATATTATCGCGATCGATCATCCAACGGGTCTGGAGCAGGCGCTCGAGGAGGCCCGGACATTTGAACCGGCTCCGTTTGTGAGCGGAAGGGATCACATCCTCGGTATCCTGCGGGAGTTCATTAACCGGGTATGACGCCTGCACCTGAAAGGAACGTGTAACACATGAAAGGAAAAAGGCTTATCCAGGTCATCGGCGCGGTCGCCTTTATTAATCTGTTGTCCCGTTTTCTCGGGATATTCAGAGAGATTGTTATCGGTTATCAGTTTGGAACAAACGAAGCGGCCGACAGTGTTATCACCGCCTATACCCTTCCGAACTTTTTTTATGTCGTGGTCGGGGGAGCGGTGACAACCGCCTTTATCTCGGTCTATACAAAGATAGAAGGACCGCTTGGCAGACGGGACTATCTGGAGCAGCTATTTGCATGGCTCGGGCTGGGACTTGTCCTGTTCAGCGCCGGGCTGGTTGTTTTTTCGGATCAGGTTATCGGCCTTTTGTTCTCCGGCCTTTCTTCGGAGCAGTTTCAACTGACAACAGATCTGTTCCGGATAATGGCGCCTGCGACATTCTTTTTAATGATCTCCATGTGGCTGACCGGTTTGTTAAATGTGAATGACCGATTTACCTGGTCGGCTGCCGCGACCCTGCTGTTAAACGGATCGTTTCTTGCGATCGCCGTCGTCTTTTTCCCGTGGCTCGGTGCTTTTTCCCACGCCTGGGGAGCGGTGATCAGCGCGGCGCTTATGTGTGCGTTTCTCGTTTATCTCATCCGCCGGGAACGGTTCTTTCACTTTGGACTCCGTTTCAGGCGCAGCCCGGAAGTATGGCGCACATTTAAACTGGGAGTCCCCATCCTCCTTGGAGGGGCAACCCTCCAGCTTTATTTTCTGATGCACCGGGTGTTTGCCTCCTTTCTCGAGGAAGGCAGCATATCCGCCCTGAACTACATGGCCAAAATCGTGCAGCTGCCGCAGAGCGTTCTTATGATGGCGGTGACGACGGTTGTTTATCCGATGCTGTCAAGAAAAGTTGCCGCCGGCGAACAGGAAGGTATCAGCAATCTTTACGGCAAAGGGCTGCGCTGGATGGCGCTGTCGATTCTCCCCGTCGCGGTATTTGTTGTCTTTTTCGCGGAAGACATCATCCGCGTTGTGTTTCAGTACGGGAGTTTTACCGATCAATCGACAGCGATGACGGTGCCGCTTCTCCAGATTCTTGTGATCGGAATGTTTTTCCATGCGGCGAACGTGTATGTAACCCGGTTTTTCTACGCCTATGAACATTCCATTTATCCGGTTGTCGTCAGTCTTCTGTCGGTGCTCGGTATTAACACAGGCATTGCTCTGCTGCTTCTTGATCCTCTTGGTGCCGCCGGTGTGGCCTGGGGAACATCCATCGCATCGATATGCAACTTTTGTCTTCTCCTGTTCGGCACCCGATCTGTGTTAAAATTATATCAGGTGTCTCATGTACCATGGGTCACAACAATCGCAAAACCCGCCGCGCTCCTCCTTTTGATGGCGGGAGGGCTGTATGCCGTTAAACAGCTCGTTGGGAGCATGAACCCCTACATAGCTTTACTTTCCGGGGGAGCAGCCGCAGCCGTATTGTTGATTGTATTCATGAAACTGCTGCGGTTCCGGGAAATCGATGATCTGCTGGATTACGCAAAAAAGAAGGTTGTGAAAACAAAATGAATGTAGCCGTTATTGGAACAGGATATGTCGGACTTGTTTCCGGAACCTGTTTTGCGGAGCTTGGCAATCAGGTGATATGTGTCGACAATGTTCAGGAAAAAGTGGACCGGTTAAACGAAAACGAAATACCGATTTATGAACCGGGTCTGGAAGAACTTGTCGGAAAAAATAAAGCAGAAAACAGACTCTCCTTTACCACCGATATTGGGATGGCTGTCCGGGAGTCCGATATTATTCTTATTGCTGTCGGAACTCCGGAAACCGAAACCGGAGCTGCTGATATGTCGTTTGTTTATAAAGTGGCCGGGGAAATCGGCAGAGCAGTAAATGATACGTATAAAGTCATCGTCAATAAATCAACGGTTCCGGTCGGAACATCCGAAGCTGTGCAGCAGATTATAGAGAAGCAGCAGCCGGCGGCCGATATCGATGTCTGCTCCGTGCCGGAGTTCTTGAGAGAAGGTTCTGCCGTGAAAGACACGTTCCATCCGGATCGTGTGGTGATCGGGGCTTCCTCGACGCGGGCTTCTGATATGCTTGAAGAACTTCATCAGCCGCTCACCGGACAGATTGTGGTGACGGATCCGCGCAGTTCGGAAATGATCAAGTATGCCTCCAATGCATTTCTCGCCACGAAAATTTCATTTATTAATGAGATGGCAAACATCTGTGACATCTATGATGCGGATGTGAACGCCGTGGCACGCGGCATGGGTCTTGATCACCGGATTGGACCGAAATTCCTGAAAGCGGGAATCGGCTACGGCGGTTCCTGTTTTCCAAAAGACGTGAAGGCGTTGAAGTACCTGGCGGAGGAAAAAGACTACCACCCGTCTTTGCTGCAGGCGGTCAATGATGTGAATGAACAGCAGAACCGCCGCATGATTGAACATCTCACGCGGATTTTCGACGATGACATTGAAGGTCTGACGATTGCGGTGCTTGGGCTTGCCTTCAAACCGAACACCGATGATATACGGGAAGCGCCGGCGCTTAAGATCATTGAAGATCTGGACGCCAAAGGGGCGAACGTTCAGGCTTTTGACCCGGTGGCCGTCGACAACGCGAAACAGATGATCACGGCGGATGTGTACTATGCGGATACGGCGCTCGAGGCACTGAAAGATGCAGATGCTGCTTTTCTTGTGACCGAGTGGGCGGAATGCAAAGCACTCACCGCTTCCCAGTTCAAGGAGCAGTTGAAACGCCCCGTTGTGATTGACGGACGCAATGCACTGGATCCCGGCATCATGAAAGCCGAAGGTATCATTTATCACGGAATTGGAAGAAAATAAGCGACTGGAAGGAGAGGAGATCATCATGGGAATGAAGTGGAAGTATGCCATGCTCGGCGGAAGCCTGCTCGGCGCGGTAGTTCTGGCGGGATGTTCCGGAAACGGGGCCCAGGCTGATCAAGCTGAAAACGCCGCAAGTGTGGAATGGACAGAACAGCGGCTCGCTGAAACAGAAGGCAGTATTGCTGAGACAGAAGAACGCATGGCTGAACTCGAAAGCGACATTCAGAGTCTTGGTGCCGGGGAACCGACCATTCCGGAAGAGCCGATTTATCCGGATGTCAACTCTGATTACTTCGCCTTTGAAGAAATTCAATACTTATCCGATCAGGGCGTCATCAGCGGCTATCCGAGCGGCAGCTTTGAACCCGGGGAGACCATCACCCGCGCTCAGACTGCGAAGATGCTGACAGCCGAGCTGAATCTTGAAGCCCCGGAAGACTATGAGATTCAGGCGGAGGACGTGAGCCCGGATCATCACGCGTATGATGCCCTTGCCGCGCTGGAATATCACGGCATCATGACCGGAAGCGGCGGCGAGATGATGGCAGGGGAGGGCCTGAAACGCTCCCAGATGGCAGCACTGCTCGTCGAAGCCTATGACCTGCCGGACGCCGGGACGCAGCATTCGTTCACCGATATCGGCGAAGACTACCCGAACTATGAGGAAATCAACATCATCGCCGATCAGCAGATTACATCGGAAGCCGGTGACGCCTTCCGTCCGAATGAAACGACCACCCGTGCCCAGTTCGCCCTCTTTATGTCACGCACGATGAATGATTATTTTATAGAGCAGTAGAATAAGACGAACCCCGGCGGCCGGGTGTGCCCGCCGGGGTTTTTGATAGAGAAAGTTGGAGAATCGATCGGGAAAAGGCGGGAATCGATCAAGAAAATGAATAATTGGGGGAGAAGCAATCGAGAAAAGAGAAAATCAATCAAGAAATCGGGAGAATCGATCGAGAAATCCCGGGAATCGATCAAGAAACGGCGGGAATCAATCAAGAAAATGAATAATTGGGGGAGAAGCAATCGAGAAAAGAGCGGATCAATCGATAAATGGGGAGAACCGATCGAGAAAAGGGCACCGGCGGCTCCGTTTTAAGGAGATTGCTGCGATGAAGCGGCGCCCGCCGGGATCGATGCAGAAACGGCGAGTATCGATCGAGAAATCCCCACTCCCTCCAACCCCCCCCCATACAAAAAAACCCCGGTGCGGTTCAATGAACCGCCCGGGGTCGTTTAATCTCAGCGCTCTACAATATCAATATCCGTATAATAGTGGGTGAGAATGTCGCGGTAGCTCATTCCCTGCTGGGCCATGTTATAGGCCCCCCACTGGCTCATGCCGAGGCCGTGTCCCCAGCCTCTTCCGGTGAATGTGTAAGCGGAGGCAGAGGCCTTTAGGTACTCAACACCGGACCCGGTCTGGACGGCCACATTATCATAGGCCACCGCTTCATCGGATCCGTCGGACTGGCGGATCTTCATGCCGACAGCAGAATCAAAAGACTGTTCGGAGCCGTCTGCTGTTTTCACGGAAACGCTGTTTGTATCTTTGGATAAATCAAACATCGTACTGCGCAGCGTAGATCCGAGGTCCCAGCGGATCGAATCGGCAGAATTAGAGCCTGCCGGCAGCATCTTCTCCTTCGTTTCTCCTGACTCCTCATTTACACCGACAGCACGGATCTGCTGCACGCGGCCGGCTTCACTTTTTGAAACAATTTCAAGATCCGACAATACCCAGCTGCTATCAGGAAAGACGGCTTCGCTGACAGCTTCCTGGTTAATTTCTTCGGTCCACTCCGTGTTTGGATTGGCGCTGTGGGTGTCGTACGGGTCGTCCACTCCGCGGATGTAAGGCACTTCATTGGCCCAGACGTTTTCGCTGTCTTCGGTGTGCCCCCCGGAACTAGCGTGGAAATAGGCATTAATCAGTCTGCCGTTGTATTCGGCATAGATTCCATCCGTCTGCCGTATCGCCTGGTTGGGACGGCTGCTTTCCCCGGATAAACCGTGGTAGACCTGATGGGTGGTCGTGTCATACAGAAACTCGTTCGCGTCCATGTTAACTTTCGCATAGTTCCTGGCGGCAACCGCCTGGGCTTTCAACGCTTCCATCGGCCATTGTGCTGACATCTCTCTTGGCACGACACCTTTTAAGTAATCCTGCATATCCAGCACGTTGAATAACTGGAGGCGTTCCACTGTATCCGGCTGTTCGCTGTCACTGCGGTTCTGTTCATCGCCCGCTGCCTCATCGGGACTGCGTTCCTCCGCCGGGTCTACAACAAAAGATCCCCGATACGCCGTCGTTTGGAAGGACGTTCCGGCGCGTTTGACAGAACTGATTTCCACGTAATTACTGTCGGATACTCCGTCCTCCTGAAGGATAAAACCTTCCGAAGAGGTGTGCATCACACTGTCATCATCCGAAACTTTCACCGTCACATTGTCCTCGCCGTACCGAAACTGAATGTCATTGTCCATTTCAACGGTTTCTCCATCTGCCTGGTCAATCAGCTGGTAGGAGCCGTGAATGTCGGCGTTAAAGTTGGAAGAGGGAACAAGTTTAATCGTCATCGGTTCGTTGTACAAATCCTGCGGTTCCGCCGCGTCGGCCGCAGACGCAGCGAACGCGGCAATCGGAACCGACAGAAGGGCTGCGGTTATTTTTTTATACATCTAAAGATCCTTCTTTCTATGTACAGATTCAAAATAGATACCTAGTTTTCTTCCTGCTGCTGCAGCTCTTCGACGTCGCTCTCCAGTTCACCGATACGTTCTTCCAGATCATTGATCCGTTCCTCCAGTGGTTCAATCTGGGAAACGACCCAGTCCACGCTCGCAAGAACCGGTTCCGATTGAGCAAGTGCCGGAGTGGTCACAACAGCGCCTACAGCAAGAATAGAGCTCGCCGCCCCTGCCAGAAAATAACGTTTCATTATATCTTCATCCTCCTTCTCTCCTATGAAACTATGAAAAAAACATCACGGTTCACAGGAAATATGTCGTAAAATATGAAAACATGTGCTGGAGAAAATTATACCAATATTAAGCGGAAGAAAAAAGATTTCTTCCGAACTAAAAATAGATATGAAACCTTAATGGAAAAAAGGACGTCTAATACGTAGAAAGAAGAAATCAAAGATTTTTATAAAGATATGGTACGGTTTTATGCAAAATATGATATAATTCGGTGGAATGCGTTTTTGATTAGAAAAAATAAGGTGAAAATCTGAACGATTTGCCCTGTGATATACAACATACATAAAACATCGCAGAATAGGTAACGGTAATGGAGGAGGTTCAAAATGATAACTGGACTGGCGCTGACCACTTGTTTTCTTCTTTCGCTCATTTTGACTCCGGTTGTCAGGAAACTGGCGTTTAAAATCGGGGCGACGGATCAGCCGAATCACCGGAAAGTTCATAAAGGAGCCATGGCCCGTCTCGGCGGACTGTCAATTTATGCAGCCTTTCTTGTCGGCCTGCTCATTTTGCAGCCGGAAAACGCCTATATGCCGTATATTCTGACGGCGGGAAGCATTATTTTCATCACAGGATTTCTTGATGATCTTATAGAGTTATCCGCAAAATGGAAGCTGCTCGGTCAGATTGCCGCAGCTGTCATTGTCATTATGGGAGGAGTCCAGGTCGAGTTCATCAACCTTCCGTTTGACGGCCGGCTTTACCTGAACTGGTTCAGCATTCCGCTTACACTGATCTGGATTATCGGTATTACAAACGCAATAAACCTGATTGACGGCCTCGACGGGCTGGCCGGAGGAGTATCCTCCATCGTATTGGCTACCGTGTCAGTACTTTCCATCATACAGGGGGACATTTTCATCGTCGCCCTCGGCATTGCGCTGCTCGGCGGGACACTCGGATTTCTCGTGCACAACTTCAACCCCGCCAAAATTTTCATGGGGGACAGCGGAGCGCTCTTTCTCGGATTCATGATCGGCGTCATTTCGCTCTTAGGGTTTAAGAATGTAACGATATTTTCACTCGTCGTACCGGTCATTATACTGGCGGTGCCGATTTCTGATACGTTTTTTGCAATCATACGCCGGGTAGTGAACAAACAGCCTCTCTCCGCACCGGATAAGTCGCATCTGCATCACTGCCTGCTGCGGCTCGGCTATACCCACAGGCAGACGGTTATGATTATTTACGCGATGAGCCTGTTTTTCGGAATGTCTGCGGTCATGTTCACCATTTCCACGTTGTGGGTATCGCTTGTGATTATGATGCTTCTTCTGATCGCGATTGAACTGATGGCCGAATTCGTCGGTCTCGTCAACACACAATACCGGCCGGTCATGCGCCTGATGAATAAGCTGAACCTACCGAAACGACCATAAATCCCGCTCCCTGCTTCCGGCAGGGAGCTTTTTTTTGGTCATTTTTATGAGAATCGATGCAGAAATCCGGAGCATCAATCGAGAAACGGCGGGAATCGATCAAGAAAAACCGAAAATGGGGGAAAAGCAATCGAGAAAAGAACAGATCAATCGATAAATCGGGAGAACCGATCGAGAAATGACTGCAGCTCCTTTGTTATCAGAAGTGGAGCAGGGGATCGCTGGTGTGAAGCGGTATCCACCTGAATCGATGCAGAAATCCGGAGCATCAATCAAGAAACTTGGAGAATCGATCAAGAAAAATCGAAAATGGGGGAAAAGCAATCGAGAAAAGAACAGATCAATCGATAAATCCGAAGAAACGATCGAGAAATGAACGCAGCATTTCTGTTTTCGGAAGTGGAGCAGGGGATCGCTGGTGTGAAGCGGTATCCACCCGAATCGATGCAGAAATTCGGAGCATCAATCGAGAAATTCCGAGAATCGATCAAGAAAAACCGAAAATGGGGGAAAAGCAATCGAGAAAAGAACAGATCAATCGATAAATCGGGAGAACCGATCGAGAAATGAACGCAGGCCTTCCGTTATCAGAAGCGGGGCAGGGGATCGCTGATGTGAAGCGATGCCTACCTGAATCGATGCAGAAATCCGGAGCATCGATCAAGAAACTCAGAGAATCAATCGGGAAAATGGAGAATGCGAGAAGAATCAATCGAGAAAAGAGCGGATCAATCAATAAATCGACAGAATCGATTGAGAAAAAAGAAGGAACGAGCGAATAATCGTCGAATATCAAAGAGACTCATACAAAAGGAGAAGAGGCCATGATCAAAAAACACCGGACGAAACCGGAGATTCTCGAGAAACTGGAGGTTCTGCAGCGGCGGCTGCCGGAGCTGCACCCAAAACGGGACGAGGTGAAACAGAAGTACCTGCGTTATGCGGCAGGCTACCGCGGGGAAAAAGCCATCGACTATCATTTATCGTTTCTCGATCCCCCTCATCTTATTCTGCATGACCTGCGCCTCTTCAGCCGGACGTCCCACTTCCAGATGGATACCCTCCTGCTCACCCCGACCTTCACATTAATAATAGAAGTGAAAAATCTAGCCGGTACGCTTCACTTTGACGAACACCGATATCAGATGACCCGGCGCCTGCACGGAGAAGAGGAAGGATTTACGGACCCGCGTCTGCAAGTGCAGCGGCATAAGCTGCAGCTGGAAGAGTGGCTGAAACACCATTCCCTCGTTCTTCCGCCCATCTATCCCCTTGTTGTCATCAGCTTTCCCTCTACTATTATTCAGGCTCCTCTCACCAATGTCATTCACGCCGCCCAGCTTCCATTTGAAATTGAAACATACAAGCGCAGGGAAGGAAAGGCAGCCACACCGTTTTCATCCATCCAAAGGGTTTCGGACAAGCTGATCTCAGCCTGTCGTCCGAAAGAAGTGGAAATTCTCGAGGAATTCGACCTCACCCCGGCCGATGTGCAACGCGGGGTCCAGTGCGCGGAGTGCGCGAAACTGCCGATGAAAAAAGGCAGAAACGGGCACTGGTGCTGTCCTTTCTGCGGCTTCAGCTCAAAAGATGCGCCCCGGTCTGCGCTTCAGGACTATAATGCCCTTATCCATCCATTCCTTACCACCGAGCAATGCTGCGATTTTCTTAACCTTCCCTCCAGCCAAGTCACCCGCCGGCTGCTCCAGTCCCTGAACGTTCCGCATAACCGGAAAAACAAAGGACGGGTCTATGACCTGACCAATATTTAGAGAATCAACGGGGAAATGCCGACAATTGATCGAGAAACTGGAGAATAGGTGGAGAATCAATCAAGAAACGAGAGGACCAATCGATAAATCGGGAAAACCGATCGAGAAAGGGGCGCAGGCAGCACCGTTTCCGGAAGCGGGACAGGGGTTCGCTGGTGTGAAGCTATCCACACCTGAATCGATGCAGAAATCTGGAGCCTCAATCGAGAAATCCCGAGAATCAATCAAGAAAAATCGAAAATGGGGAAAAACCAATCGAGAAAAAGCAGAATCAATCAATAAATCGGGAGAACCGATCGAGAAAGGACTGCAGCTCCTCTGTTTCCGGAAGCGAGGCAGGGGTTCGCTGGTATAAAGCGGTCCACGCCCGAATTGATGCAGAAATCCGGAGTATCGATCGAGAAATTCCGAGAATCGATCAAGAAAAATCGAAAATGGGGGAAAAGCAATCGAGAAAAAGCAGAATCAATCGATAAACCGGCAATATCGATCGAGAAACACAACCGCGCGCCCAGCACCAACAGCCAGCACCCACTCCCCACAACCAAAAAAAAGCTGAACCTCCTTTAAGGAGATTCAGCACTGTTGTCCGAAGAGGATTCTTCGTCCAGTTCAAGGTGGTTCCGCAGTTCCTGTGATACGTCTTCGGTTACTTCCGGGAGCAGCTGGTAATAATAGATGCCATCGTATCTGACATCCGACCCTTTCAGCTGCAGACGTTCAATGTTATCGACAGAACCGGCATACTTATGGAAGGAAACGAGATCGCCGACGGTGAAGTTCATCTTCATGTGGTCCTGCACGCTTTCCATCACATCATCGTACTTATGAATGGAGCCGATAGAAGCGCTGCGCTTAATTAACGCAGAAATAATCTGTTGCTGACGGTCGCCACGTCCGATATCACCGCGTGGGTCCTGCTTTCTCATGCGCGCAAAAGCCAGAGCTTCTTCGCCGTCCAGCATATGCGTGCCTTCCTCAAGAGAAATTGCCCCTTTATTGCCTTCACTGTCCTGTTCCGTGAAATCAAACGGAACATCGACTTCCACGCCGTTCAGCGCGTTGATAATCTCGATAAATGCTTCAAAATTCAGTTTCACATAATAATCGACCGGCACATCCAACGCATTTTCGACTGTTTTAACAGCAAGGTCGGTGCCGCCGAATGCATTGGCATGCGCAATCTTATCTTCGCCATGGCCCGGTATATCCACCAGAGAATCACGAGGGATACTTGTCATTTTGACCGATCCTTCTTCCCGGTTGAACGTGGCGAAAATCATCGCGTCGGTACGCCCCTGGAGTTTGCCGTCCCGGTCATCAGCGCCCATAAAAAGAACCGAAATATTGTCTTCGTTTGGATCCACAGCGACTTCGCGTTTTTCCGATTTATCGCCCCGTTCCAATGTTTCCTGGGTATCTGCTGCGACCGTGGTAAACTTCCAGGCGAAGTAGCCGACCATCGCGCCCAGAAGCACGAAGGAAACCAACCCAAGAATCATAAATGCCTTTAGCACGGGGCGTTTTTTCCGCTTGCGGCGTGCTAATCTTGTATTTTGTTCTTTTTCAGCCATAGTATTCTCCTTCAGTAAAGTAAATTCCCGGATGTCCAGACTCCATCATTTTACATAACTGCGCGTGGTTCGTAAATATAATATTTTTTCAAAGAAAAGGGCATTATATGCCTCTAAAATATAAGACGGCATATACATCGGTGAGGTTACATGCTGAGGGCAAAAAAATTATTTCCGGGGAAATAATGCCGGTTTATGTCGATACATCCTGTTCAAGGTATGTTTCTTCGCTTTCGGTTATCTCGATTTGTCCGTTTGCGGTGTTTGTCAGCCATGAAGTGAATGCCTCTTCTCCGTCGGCCGGCACATACACGTAGAATGTCACAATGTCTTCATAAGAAATATCTTTCAGTAAATAAGAAGACTGACGGATGTCGTTTTCGATTCTTCCGAGAAGCGTATAATCCACAGAAGCACTCATCACTTTCATACGTGTCCGCTGCACTATTCCGGCAGCTTCGAGGCCTTCGCTGACCGCTTGTCCGTAAGCTCTGATAAGCCCGCCTGCACCGAGTTTGATTCCGCCGAAATAGCGGGTAACAACGACACAGGTGTCTTTCAATTCTTTCTTTTTCAATACTTCCAGCATAGGAACTCCGGCGGTGCGGGATGGTTCGCCGTCATCGTGCGCTTTTTGAATCTCATCATTTTCGCCCGCCAGATAAGCGGAACAGTTATGTGTCGCGCCGGCATGTTCTTTTTTTACAGCATCAATGAAGGTTTGTGCCTCTTCTTCGGTTGTAACACGAGCGATGTGGGCAATGAAACGGGACTTATTAATGGTTATTTCATTCGTTTTTCGTTGTTTTACGGTATAATAGGTATCCGGCATGATGGAGCATTCCTCCTTTTGATGTAATTATACTATAATCATATTGTAAAACTATGAAAGCACCAGACATGATATCCTGTAGGAAGAGAAAGTATTTTCTCAGATAAACGCAGAATATGGAAAAGTTTGATTTTTTCTCGGTAAAGGGTTATAGGTCCTTCAGAGTGTGCTAAAATAATCATAACGAACTGTGAGGTTCTGTCAAACAATAGAAGTGTGGTGACACTATTGTCAACAAAGCTATCACTGGATGAAATTATCGACCAGATGCTGAGCACTGTTGGTGACAGCAAGGAACAGATTTTTGAAATCAGCGAAAAGTCGAGGAAAGAGTATGAATCGCTTCAGAAAGAACTGAATGAAGTACGCGACAACGTATCATCGGTCATTGATAAAACGGAAAGAACGGAAATGCAGGCTCGTTTTGCGAGAAACCGCCTCGCCGAAGTCAGCCGTCATTTTAAAGACTACACGAATGAAGATGTGAAAAAAGCCTATGAACGGGCGAATGAACTTCAGGTGAATCTTGCGGTACTCGAGCAGGAGGAAAAGCAGCTGCGCGAGCGTCGTGATACGATTGAGCGGCGTCTTCTCCAGCTTGAAGGTACGATGGAGCGCGCAGAAGCGCTTGTCAGCCAGGTGACGGTTGTGTACAATTTTCTGGCCGGTGATCTCAAAGAAGTAGGGGAAATGGTCGAAGATGCTAAAGAAAAACAGCAATTCGGCTTGAAGATTATAGAAGCACAGGAAGAAGAAAGAAAACGTGTGGCACGGGAGATTCATGATGGGCCGGCCCAGATGATTGCGAATGTTCTTCTTCGTTCTGAACTCGTGGAAAGAGTGAAAAGTGAACAGGGGATGGACAAAGCACTGGAAGAAATTCAGGATCTGCGGACGATGATCAAGTCCAGCCTTGCTGAAGTAAGGCGGATTATTTATGACCTGCGTCCGATGGCGCTCGATGATCTCGGTCTTGTCCCTACATTGAATAAGTATTTGAGCAACCTGGAAGAAGAGACGAACATGAATGTGCGGTTCTCTTCTCTCGGGCAGAGTGACATCCGTCTTTCTCCAAATCTTGAAGTCGGGTTGTTCCGAATTGTCCAGGAGGCCGTTCAGAACGCTTATAAGCATGCAGAACCAACGGATGTTCAAGTGAAAATCGAACTGAAACATTCCTACGTTTCTATCGTCATAAAGGATGATGGGAAAGGATTTGACCCATCCGCCGGGAATGAGAATTCTTTTGGATTGATGGGAATGAGGGAACGTATCAACGCCCTTGGCGGAAAATTGACGATTGATTCCGCTCCCGGTAAAGGAACCGTCATTATGCTCCATTTAACGTTCGACGGTTCGGCGGGACAAGGCAGTGATTCCGCTTAAATGTAATAGAATAAAAAAACAAAAGAGACGAAAACAGGAAAGGATGAAACGATCCATGCAGGAACAGGAAGAACAGATGATACGATTAATACTTATAGATGACCATCAGCTGTTTAGAGAAGGAGTCAAGCGCATTCTCGATATGGAGAAGAACTTCGAAGTGGTTGCAGAAGGCGACGACGGGGACGAAGTCGTATCTCTCGTTGAAGAAAACGATCCGGACGTTGTCCTGATGGACGTGAATATGCCGGGGACAAACGGCGTGGAAGCAACACGCGATTTAATCGAGAAATATCCGGATGTGAAAGTGTTGATACTCTCGATTCATGATGATGAGTCCTACGTGACCCATGTTCTGAAAACGGGAGCAGCAGGCTACCTGTTGAAGGAGATGGATGCCGATGCCCTGATTGAAGCTGTGAAAGTAGTCGGCCGCGGCGGTGCCTACATCCACCCGAAAGTAACCCATAATCTGATCAAGGAATACCGGCGCCTGGCTTACGGTGATGCCGATGTGGAAGCTCAGGCGGCAGAAATCGGCTATAAAGAAGTCGAATACCGTAAACCGCTCCACATTCTTACACGTCGTGAATGTGAAGTGCTTCAGTTGATGACGGATGGCTACAGCAACCGGATGATCGGCGAGAGCCTTTACATCAGCGAAAAAACCGTCAAAAACCATGTCAGCAATATTCTTCAGAAAATGAACGTCAATGACCGCACCCAGGCCGTTGTAGAGTCCATTAAAAAAGGCTGGGTAAAGGTAAGGTAATACCGATCCGATGGAAAAGAGAAAGGGTCCTGCTATGACTTCGACTGCCATTGTGACAGACAGTACGGCATACCTGCCGAAAGAAAAAGCAGAGAAAAACGGTATAACGGTGCTCCCGCTGCACGTCATTTTTGACGGACAGGCTTTTCAGGAAGAAGTAGAGCTTTCCACGGAGGCTTTTTATGAAAAACTGAGAACAACATCCAACATGCCGACGACCTCCCAGCCTGCACCCGGCCTGTTTATCGAAACCTTTGAAACGCTGGTGCGGCAGTACGATGCTGTGATTGTCATTACGCTTTCAAGCGGCATCAGCGGCACCTTTCAGACCGCGTCTGCTGCCGGAGAGGAAGTCGAAGGCCTGGACGTGTATGTCTTTGATTCTGAAATCAGCTGTATGCCTCAGGGTTACTTTGCGCTGGAAGCGGCTGCGATGTCGCGCGCAGGCGAGCATCCGGAAACGATTCTCAAACGGCTCGATAAAATGAAACAGCGGACGCGGGCGTATTTCATCGTGGATGACCTGAACCACCTCCACCGCGGAGGACGCTTGAACGGCGCGCAGGCTCTTGTCGGCAGCCTGCTTCAGATAAAGCCTATCCTCCATTTTGATGACCGGCTGATTGTTCCGTTTGAAAAAGTACGAACCGAAAAAAAAGCGTGGAACCGCGTTCTTCAGCTTTTTGATGAAGACGCCCGCAGCGGTGAACCGGTACGGGCCACGGTCATTCATGCCAACCGCCCGGAGAAAGCAGAGGAGCTCCGGGAACATCTGGCTGAAACGTATCCAAATGTCGAAGTCGATACCGGCTGGTTCGGTCCCGTAATCGGTACACATCTGGGAGAAGGCGGTCTTGGCATCGGCTGGTGCAGACTGCCTTCTGAATCCTGTCTTTTATCCCAATAAAAAAGGAAGATGCCGATGAACGTTATCCATGCGGTTGTTTCCGGTCGTCCGGATCCGGTTTGTCTGCCCGCCCCCTGGGTGGAGGAGTCCATGCAGATTACCGCCGGTCCGGACGTGATCAGCCGTCTCCCCTTACTGCCTTCCTCTTCTGCCCCCGGTACGCCTCTCCCTGCCGCGTATCACCATCTACAGGAACGCGACAGCGGAAAAGAACTGCTTTTCGAAGAAATAGACATCCATCCCGACATGTTGAAATCCCTCCTTCTGACAGGCTGGATGCAGGCGCGTCCCGGTCTCATCCCCTTCAAAACAGAACATCAATGCCGGCGCTGCGGGAACACAAACCGGCACCGTTTCGGCACGATTTCGTGTGCCCGCTGCGGCAGACCATGCGTCTACTGCCGCCACTGTGTGCAGATGGGGAGGATCTGTGCCTGCTCCATTCTTTATTCCTGGACAGCTCCTCCTATGTATCCAAGGCTGGAAGAACCGGTGCTGCAGTGGAAGGGAACGCTGTCCCCCGGGCAGCAGAGAGCATCCGGTGCCGTCGTACAGGCTGTGGAAGAAAAAAAAGAAATCTTAATCTGGGCGGTCTGCGGAGCAGGCAAAACAGAGGTGCTTTTCGAAGGTGTCGCACGGGCGCTGGAACTCGGCGGAACCGTTCTGATCGCCGCCCCGCGTACCGATGTGGTTCTTGAACTTGCCCCTAGACTTCAGGTAGCCTTTCCCCATGTCGCTCTTGCCGCACTCTACGGCGGCAGTGAAGACAAACAGAAACCGGCACAGCTTGTCCTGTCGACCACACATCAGGCGATGAGATTCACGGAAGCCTTTGACACGGTTATCATTGATGAAGTAGACGCCTTTCCCTACTCTGCCGACGAATCGCTTGTATACGCCGTCAGAAAAGCAGCACGACCCGACGCCTCTTTAATCCGCCTGACGGCAACACCTCCTGCCTCTCTCCAGCGTCAGGTGAAAAGAAAGCAGCTTCCATGCGTACGTATCCCCCGCCGTTATCACGGTTTTCCGCTCCCGGTGCCGCGTTTCCAGTGGGCCGCTTCGTGGAAGCGCCTGCTTCAAAAGGGCCGCTTTCCCGCCGCGGTGAAAAACTGGTGCCGCGGGCGCATCGACAGCGGAACACCAGCCTTTTTATTTGTTCCTTCCGTTTCTGTACTCGAACAGGTGACAGCCATTCTTAAAAAAGAAGAGCCATTCATCGAAGGAGTGCACAGTACCCACGACAACCGCCATGAAACCGTCCGCCGCTTCCGGGAAGGTACGGTGCCTCTTCTTGTGACAACGACTATCATGGAGCGTGGTGTGACAATTGAAAACGCAGACGTTGCCGTTCTCGGCGCAGAAGCAGCCATTTTCACCGAAAGTGCCTTCGTTCAAATAGCCGGAAGAGCCGGGAGAAGTGCAGACTATCCAGATGGGGATGTCGTCTTTTTTCACGCAGGTAAAACGGAGGCAATGGCCGCGGCGAAACGTCATATTACGTCGATGAACAGAGAAGAGGTGCAGCGCTGATATGGCAGAATGTCTGTACTGCGGGGAGTCTGAAACATCCACCGCAAGCTGGAGAACCTTGCTGTTCCCTGAAAATTCCGGGTTGTGCCGGGAGTGCCGGTCTCTCTTTACGCCGATTCAGGAGCCGGTTTGTAAGACGTGCAACCGGCCGGTGGAACATGCCGGCACATGCGTGGACTGCGAACGCTGGGAAGCCGATCCGTGCTGGCGCGGGATTCTCCGCCGGAATGTTTCCCTTTTTCCGTACAATGATGCGATGAAAGACTGGACGGCGCTTTGGAAATACAGGGGAGACGCTGTGCTTGCTGAATCGTTCCGCCACCGGATCCGTAAACTGTATCTTACCTATCCTGCCGGTGCGGTGCCGGTTCCGCTGCCTCTCAGCCCGCAGCGCCTGCAGGAACGAGGGTTTAACCAGGCTGCTATCCTTGCCTCGTTTACTGCCGCTGCCGGCTTTTCGCTCCACCGCACCCCGGACCCCTCCGACATTCTCCTGCGCTCCACCCACGAAGAAAAACAAAGCAAGAAATCGAGGGCGGAGCGGCTCTCTTCTACGTCACGGCCGTTTGAGTTGAAAGGGGATAAAAAAGACATCGAAGGTAAACATTTTGTCCTTTTTGACGATATTTACACTACAGGAACAACGCTTAGAAAAGCAGCGCTTCCTCTTATGGAAAACGGTGCGGCCGATGTATGTTCCATTACATTGATAAGAGGGTAATAAAAGGAGGACATAACGTGCAGAGCCTGGAAAACTGCCCGCGCTGCGGGGATCTCTTCGTTAAATCCCTGCGGTCGGTATGCAATAAATGCCACAAAGAAGTAGAAGATATGTTTCAGAAAGTATATACATTCATCCGAAAACGCGATAACCGACAGGCGAAAATGGAGGAAGTCGTGGAAAGTACGGGTGTACCGGAAGAGGACATCACCCGTTTTATTAAAGAAGGCCGGATTCACCTGAACCAGTTCCCGAATCTGACATATTCGTGTGAGTCGTGCGGAAGTCCCATAAGAGAAGGCCGGATATGTTCCTCCTGCAAAAGCGGTATCGAAAGCGGACTGCAGGCAGAGGAACGGGAAAAAGAGCGCTTGGAGAAAGAGGAAGAAGAAAGAAAACGCCACCAGACCTATCATTCCATGGGCAACCGCTGGAATTGAGACATTTGTACCGGTTAAAACCGGCGCATTGTATCCGATATAATAAATGATACAGGTGAGATACCATTTACTTTATTATAGATGAAACGATACAGGGAGGTGAGCGTGTTGAATATCAATCCACTAGGATCGGTCAACAACCCGTATCAAAAACAAGCCGATGCCCAGCCTCAAGGAAAACCGGAAACACAGCAGCAGGAAAAAGACAAAGTGGAAATATCAAACCAGGCCAAACAGATGCAGCAAAGCGGTGATATAGAAACGGCGCGCAGTGAACGGATCGAGGAACTGAAAAACGAAGTGCGCTCCGGAAGCTACAAGTTTGATGCACAGGAGTCTGCGCAGAAATTCCTGGATTTCTGGTCCGGTAAATAATCGGTGTCTGTTCTGGATAGAAAGCGGGGTAGCGTATGTCCGTAAAAGCCATTTTTGAGACGATGGCCCGTCTTGTGCAGCAGCACAAAGAATTGAATACTATTTCCGCCCGGAAAACGGAACTGATCAAGACGAACCAGACGAAAGAACTGACAGAGCTTCTGAAACAGGAGAGCCGTCAGATCCGCGCGATTGAACAAACGGAGAAAGAACGGCAGGAGGCGGTAGCTTCCTATCTGGAAAGCCGGGAGGCCGGTGAAACGGAAGGGACAGTCAGTGTTCTTCTTCAGTACCTGCCCGAAGGTCATCATGAGCCGCTCCTGCAGCTGCAGCAGGGTCTTCTGCAGGAAATGGCCTCCCTCCGCAGCAAAGAAGCTTTGAACCGGCAGATGGTGGAGGACTCACGCCAGTTCGTGCAGATGACCCTGGATATGATTCAGCCGGACCCCGAAGCCGTACATTACAGCCATCCGGATGAACAGAAACAAAAAAAGAGAGACGGCTTTTCGTTTTTTGATTCCAAAGCATAACTAAATCCCAAAAACAGGAGGAGAGAGCATGACGTCGACGTTTCATGGATTAGAGACAGCAGCCCGCGGAATGAGAACCCAGCAGGCAGCTCTGCATACGACCGGCCACAACATATCAAATGCCAATACAGAAGGGTACAGCCGCCAGCGCGTCAATTTCGGCCAGACCGAACCGTATCCTGCCGCCGCACGAAATGCGCCGCAGATGCCCGGCCAGATTGGAACCGGTGTGGAAGCCGAATCCGTGCAGCGCATCCGCGAAGGCTATCTTGACCAGCAGTTCCGCGGCGAAAACGCCCAGTCCGGCTACTGGGAATCCCGTCACTCGTCGCTTGAGCGGATGGAAGAACTGCTGAATGAACCGTCGGATCAGGGTCTCTCCAGCCGGATGAACCAGTTTTACGATGCCCTTCAGGATTTATCGACGAACCCCGAAGATTCCGGAGCCCGGGCGGTGGTGAAAGAACGGGGTATCGCACTTGCCGATTCATTCAACTATATGTCGGATACGCTCGAGTCCAACAAAGCGGATCTTTCCAACCAGATCGGCACCAATGAAAGCGAAATTAATTCCCTGCTCAGCAATCTTAACAGCGTGAACAAACAGATTGGTAATGTCGAGCCGAACGGGCAGGTACCCAATGATATGTACGACGAGCGTGACCGTCTGCTTGACGATTTGTCCAAGCGTATGAATATCGAAGTGGAAAAGATGGAACCCGAAGGCCTCGCAAGCGATGTCGCGGAAGGTAAAGTGAACGTCTATCTTCTTAACGGTGATGGGGAACGGATGCAAAATGGCGGTGACGATATTAAACTGATTGATGGTGATAGTCTGGATCATCGCACAGTTAGTATCAGCGAAGACTCCGAAACAATAGGAGACGTAACACTGAATTGGGAATCAGGAACTGGCTCTGCAGCGGATATTGATATTAAAAATTCCCCGGGGTCACTTGCCGGGATGCTTGAGATGCATGATGGAGTGGACGCTGAAGGGAATGATTTAAGCGGCACATATCCGGATTTAAACGATCAGCTCGATCAGCTTGCTCATGATTTTGCTACTTCTTTTAACGAGCAGCATCAGCAGGGAACTGGTTTGAATGGAACAAGCAATACAGCGTTTTTTAATATTCCAACGGATACGGAAGGCGCAGCTTCTGCTATAGAAGTCACAGATACCATAAAAAATGATACAGATAAAATCGCAGCTTCCTTGGATGGTAATGCCGGTGATGGTTCCAATGCGACAGCACTTTCGAACATTAAACAAGATCATTTCGACGAGGATTACCAGTCCCTTATAGGGGAGTACGGAGTACAGACGGCGGAAGCAAAGCAGATGATGGACAACAGCGCCACGCTTCGCGAAAACGTCGACAGCCGCAGGATGGAAGTGAGCAGTGTGTCGCTCGACGAAGAGATGACGAATATGATTCAGTTCCAGCAGGCGTACAACGCAGCAGCAAGAAACATCACCTCGGTGGACGAAATGCTCGACCGGATCATCAATAACATGGGACGTGTTGGAATCTAATACGTGAATAAAGGAAGGTGACCCCTATGCGGGTAACTCAATCGATGCTGGCACAGAATTCGCTTAATAACCTCAATCAGAGTTTTGAGCGGATGGGCGTGCTGCAGGAACAGCTCTCTACCGGAAAAAAGATCACAAAAGCCTCCCAGGATCCGGTCGTTGCGATGAGCGGCATCCGGTACCGCGGGGAAACGAATCAGATTCAGCAGTTTCAGCGTAACGTCGGGGAAGTGAATAACTGGATGGATTCCACCGACTCCGCGCTGGGTAAAGCGACAGACGCGATGCAGCGTGTACGTGAACTGACGACACAGGCTGCGAATGGTTCCTATGAAGAAGGACAGCGTGGAAATATAGCGGAAGAAGTTACACAGCTGACACAGCATGTTGCGGACATGGCGAACTCTGAGGTGAACGGGAAACATATATTTAACGGGACAGATACTACAACCCCCCCTGTTCTTAACCCGGAAAATCCAGGGGAGGAGAACCTTGAAGATTATCAGATAACGAACAATGGTGACGTTTACGAACACACCAATACAAATGCAGCTGAAAATGAATACACCTTCCATGTAGGTGGAGATCCTGCTAATTCATCCATAACGTTGAATTATGATAACGAAAATAACCTGGAAAACATCACAGACGGCGGTGGTAATTCCATTGACAAGGAAGAAATCATTGTGACTAAAGAAAGTACCAACAACAATGACGTGGAAATAGAAGTCATGCAGGGCGTGAAAATGCCGGTCAATTCCAATCCGGAAAACACATTCCAGAATGGTCTTTTTCAGGATCTCACCAGCCTGAGCGCTACTCTTCGTGATGAAAATGCCGGGTCGGAAGAAATCTCAAATCATCTCGACACGATGGACAAGCACATCGACAACATTGTGAACGAGCGCGCGGAAGTCGGTGCCCGCCAGAACCGGGTGGAGATGATTGAAAACAGGCTCGGTAATCAGGAAGTAACAGCGGAAGAAATCATGTCGGAAAACGAAGATGCCGATATGGAGAAAGTCATCATGAACTTGATGAGTCAGGAAAATGTGCATCAGGCGGCCCTTTCTTCGGGCGCACGTATCATTCAGCCGACGCTGATGGATTTCCTGCGCTGATCTCAAAGGAGGCGGTCTGATTTATGAACATGCCGATGGTTGAAATACGCACAACAGATGCCAGAATCGGCACGAATATATCACGGCCGCCGATGCAGTTGGAGCAGCGCCCGGCGGAGGTGAGGATCGAGCAGAATCTGAGGGATACGGTCGATATCTCCATTACACCGGCGGAAGTGCATATCGACCAGTCAAAAGCGCGCAGGCAGAAGGGTATGGTGCCTCCGCTTGAACAGCACAAACAGTGGCTGCAGGAAGCGAAACAGAACGTATCGGAATACATGGCCAAGACCGCTCGCGAAGGCGAACAGATAAAAGCTATCCATGAAAACGGGGGCGGCGGCAAAGTGTTCGCACAGCTGGCCAAAGAGAATGGACGCATGTTTGAGCACGAAATCGAACCGGGATGGATTCCAAAAAGCATCGACGCGGTGAACTTCGACGTGAAACCGCATGAGGTTCGCTTTGATGTGGAGCGGCCGCAGACCCGCTATGATGTACAGACACACGAACCTGACATCAACATTCCACGCTGGGAAGTACAGCACTACCTGCGCCAGCGCTCCGACATTTCTTTTAACGTCCGCGGCCTTGAAGTCAACCGTGCGTTGTAATCACAACCGATAAAGAGGGGATAAATCCTTGAATATCCAGACGAAATATTTTGGAGAAGTAACCATTGACGACAATCGTATTATACGTTTTGACCACGGCCTCCCCGCGTTTGAAGAAGAGACAGCCTTCGTACTGCTCCCCTTCAGCAGCGATGAGGTATTTTTTATTCTGCAGTCTGTTCACACCCCGCAGCTTGGCTTCGTCGTGACAGATCCGTTTCAGTTTTTCAATGATTACCAGGTGGAAGTCCCGGATTCGGTCGTCGAACAGCTGGCTATTGAAAGACAG
Organism: Salibacterium qingdaonense; assembly: GCF_900114715.1. Classification (GTDB taxonomy): domain Bacteria; phylum Bacillota; class Bacilli; order Bacillales; family Marinococcaceae; genus Salibacterium; species Salibacterium qingdaonense. The sequence continues at coordinate 86,118 of NZ_FOTY01000006.1, read as the reverse complement.
GAAGATGTAGCGCTTTTTGTTACACTCACACTGGAAGAGCCTTTTTCCAAAACCACAGCCAATCTACAGGCCCCGATCCTCTTGAACATGGCCGCGCAGAAAGGCAAGCAGCACATTCTCAGCGAATCCCCGTACGAGAGAAAACATTTCATTTTCCCGCATAACCATCATGCGGAGCAGAAAGGGGCCCGCTGATATGCTCGTATTAACGCGAAAACCGAACGAGTCGATTCAAATCGGGGAGGATATTGAGATTAAGGTCATCGCTGTCGAAGGCGACCAGGTCAAACTCGGCATCAATGCCCCGGGTCATGTGGACATCCACCGGCATGAAGTCTATCTTTCCATTCAGGAAGAAAACAACGAAGCCGCCGGCTATGATAATTTATCCATTCTGGAAGCTCTTTCCCAACAAATGAAAAAGTAAAAAATTCGTCGAATAGTGGCTGATTAGGCTTAAGGTAGGATTTTTTGGGTTGTGGCATGATTATAATCAGGAAGAAAGGTACTGTCGTTCCTTGCGCAAAACCCCGTTGGAAGGTAATATTTACGTAAGAAGAGTAAATACTGCTATAAATCGACACGCAGATGTGAACCAACACTCTCATGAAGCCAGGATAACAACCAGGGGGAATCAAGGAATGGCCAGGACCGTATATCAGAACGATTATGGAGCGGCGAAACTCCCAACCCTTTTTCTCGATTTTGATGGGTCTGACCGGATGAAAAGGGCTGCGGCGCAGTTGGACAAGCCACTGGTCGAAGCAGAAGCATCTCATTTAATGGATGCTTTAACAGATGGACTGAAGAAAAACACCATCTATCAATCGACCTGTAATGAAAAGACAATATATGAGAAAGTCCACGAACTGCAGGCGGCAGAAACGTATTTCCGATTGGGGCTCAATCTTCCGTCGGACAAAAAGGAACTGGTAAAACACCTTCTTCCGTATGATATTTCCATCGTTTTGGCCTCCGACCGGGAGGAAAGCCAGTGGTTCAAGCACTTTCAGCAGTCCCAGCAGTTCCCAATATATGTCGATCCAATGTTCCAGCCGCATTTGGTGAAACAGTACCGCGAACTGCATGAAGAACGCGAAGAAACCATCCGCGAACTTCATCTGAATATCGAAAAAATCCGCACCATTTTATCAGATGCGGAACTGCGGATTTTTGAGAAAATCGTCGAGGGCAAAAGCAACCGCAAAATAGCGGAGGAAAACTTTCTCGCCGTCGCCACCGTAAATAACCACGTCAGTCACTTGACGAGAAAAATGGGCGCGAACGACCGCACCCACACGATAAAACGCGCGATTGAAAAAGGCTGGATTCTCATATCTTGATTAATGCACCTGTTCCTCCTTACCTTTTATCATCGTAATGCAGCGGCTCGTTTTCAGAATCTGTTGCTGCGCATGGTAATAGGAGGCATTCACCTCCGCGCGCTGTCCGTTCCGAAACACCAGGTAGGTCCGCTGGTCATATTTGTCCACTTCCACCCGGAGGATATGGGAATAGAAAAACCAACTGTCTTGATTTCCAGGGCTTCCATGCAGTGGAAACGCATAGAGTCCCTCTTTCTCATTCACCGGAACCGGACGCCGGTACTTAAATCCAAGCTTCCTCCTCACGTATGTAAGCCGCCCTGCCATGGACGACCCGCCTTCCAGGCAGGCTTCTTCCATAATGCTTTCTGCCGGCTGTGCAGTGAAAATGGTCGACCCATCTGTTTCATACACTCTCGTTTTAACTTCCCCATCAAGCATCGATACTATCCCGACTGTACTCTTTGTCACCTCGTACACCGCTCTAAATTCCAGCATATGTTCCATTTTTCTCCTCCTTCATTTCAAGATAGCTGAAAGGTCTTGATGTCGAATCTATACCTACTATATAACCACAGCCTTACAGAAAAATCCATCATTTTCTAACAATGTTGCATTATTATAGCAAAGATGTGCAGACAGGAAGGAAAACCTCCTTTCAAAAAGAACATCACAAAAAATGAAAAATATCCTTAAACATAGAGAACAGATGCCGATATAAGGTATGTAAGGGCGCAGAAGACCCTGGCGGCCGACAGGATCTTCCGAGCACCCAAGCGGACGTTTCCGCCACAAGGACGTGGCAGCGGAACGTAAAACACAAACTCAAGGAGGAACTATTTTATGATTATTAACAGTAATATTCCGGCGTTGAATACTTACAATCAGATGAGCCAGAACAACAACGACATGCAGGACTCGATGGAGAAACTCTCATCCGGTCAACGCATCAACAAAGCAGGAGACGATGCAGCAGGTCTTGCAATCTCCGAGAAAATGCGCGGTCAGATCCGCGGTTTGGATCAAGCGAGCCGTAACTCCCAGGACGGAATTTCCATGATCCAGACAGCAGAAGGTTCCCTATCAGAAACCCAAAGCATGCTTCAGCGTACGCGTGAACTCGCCGTACAGTCTGCCAACGGTTCCAACACCGACGCAGACCGTGCAGAACTTCAAAAAGAAGTAGACCAGCTGACTGAGGAAATTACCCAGACTTCTGAAAATACAGAGTTTAATACGAAAAAACTACTCAATGGCGAATTCGAAGAGCAGTTCCAGACTGGTGCGAACGAAGGGCAGAATATTTCTCTCAGTATTAAAGATATGGGATCTGAAGCTCTTGGTGTAGGTCACAATTTAGATGGTGGAACCGTTGCTTCAGGTGTTGGTGGTGATATTACAGAAGGTCAATACAACGTTGTAGCATTAAATGAAGCCACAGAAGTTGGCGACACTTCTAGTGGGAGTAATGGTCTTTCTGGTGTAGAATATGCGCTTGAAAATACCGATGGAAACGTTGTTGCAGTAAGTGAAGATGGAAGTAGCTTCACAGCACAAACAGCATCTGGAATCACAACTGATGATCTTGGAAGTGGCGATGCTTCTCTTGAAGGCAGTGCTGCCTTCTCCTTTAGTGGTACTAGTGAGAACCTTACACATGGAAGCGTAACTGTAGAATCAGGAGCTAGTGGTAGTCTTGAAGTTTCAGCGACGAAAGGTATTGATATCAATACAGCTGAAAACGCTGAATCTGCAATCACTGCTATAGATAGTGCGATTGAAAGTGTTTCAGCTGAACGTTCAAAACTTGGTGCAAATCAAAATCGTTTGGATCACACTATCTCTAATCTAGATAATTCATCGGAAAATCTACAGGCTGCTGAATCGCGTATTAGAGATGTGGATATGGCAAAAGAGATGATGGAACAAACTCGTGCCAGCACATTGGCTCAAGCATCACAATCTATGCTTGCTCAAGCAAACCAGCAGCCTCAACAAGTACTGCAACTATTGCAATAAAAAAAAGCCGGCTAATGCCGGCTTTTTTTTGGTTTAATAATATAAATTATTTGCCGATATTACTAGTAGAATTATTATGGAGATGAGAGTTATGCAGGAGAATTATCAAATAATAAAAAATAAGAACCCCTACCTATGTTCTTTATTGAATTCTACAAGTATAAACAATATTAATTATGAGCAATCTAAACATGGAGATACAATTCTTGTAGCGGAATACAATCAAAAGAAAATATATTTAAACAGTAAATATAATCCAAAGAAAGAAGCACGAACACGTATTGAGCAAGTAAACGTTAACAGTCCCACTATATTTCAAGTAGGAATTGGATATGGGTATGAGTTTGAAGAGCTTTATAGAAACAAAAAAAAGAATGCATTCATAATTATAATAGAGCCAAACCCGAGTATTCTGGCAGCGGCATTAAATTCAAATTACAATCTCCAGGACCTATTTAACGATAATAGAGTATTGATAATAAGCGGATCGAAAATCCAAATAAATGAGCAGCTTCATGAAGTAAAAAAACATTTCCCTTTTTCAAAAGAAATAGAATTATTCGTAAATCATTATGCCTTTACTTTATATGAGCAATCCAATCTGAAGGAACTTATTGAATTAATAAAAACCACAATAATTGCGCGTTATACCTCGGCAGGAAACGATATAAAGGATACGCTGATTGGAATACGTCATATGTTTACAAACAGCCCACATTTTCCTTACTCTAAGAATATTGAAGAGTTACAGAAATATTACAAAGGGATGCCGATTGTGTGTGTTGCATCAGGGCCATCCTTGGATAAAAATATAAATGAACTCTATAATATTCAAGAGCATGTTCTTATTTTTTGTGCGGATACTAGTTATGAGAAACTTTTAAATTATAGTATTATTCCCGATGCGGTATCAACTACAGAAAGAATGAAAAAGGTTTATGATTTATTCTATAAGAATAAAACGTTTCATCCTAATACTGTGCTGTTTGCTGAAGGATTAGTTTACCCTGAAATACTATCAGAATTTCCAAATGCAAAAGCAATAACTTTTCGTTCAACTAAGTATGTAGAGAATCGATTTGGAGAATTTTTTAAATCTACGAATATTGAAGACGTTGGATCAAGTTGTGCCCATATGAGTTTCGCAATGGCAAAGCGTCTAAAAAGTGACCCGATAATATTATTGGGGCAAGACTTGGCTTACAGTGAAGAAGGATATTCCCACGCTAATTCAACATACATGGAAGGAAAGACTATCGAAGAGGCAAAACAAAATGTAGAGTATACAATCGCTTATGACGGTGTCAGCAAGGTGAAAACACATGCTACATGGAATTTGTTTCGTAATTGGTTTGAGGAACAAATTTCTCAAACACCAAACAGAATTATAAACGCTACTGAAGGTGGGGCGTTTATCCATGGAGCTGAGCACATTTCATTGAAAGAAACTGTAGAAAGATATATTTCGTCGAATAAAAAAAGAAGTTTCATAGAAGATATGGGCAAATTAGAGCCGGGTTCAACTAATGAGGATATGAAAAATTTCGCCGATTTCATAGATTTTCAACTGTCTAATTTTGAGGAGATAGAGAAATTATTAAAGAAGATTGATAGAAAGATTGAAATAATTCATGATATTGTGTCCATAAAAAAGAATGTATTAAAACAAGATTTAGCTAAAAGAATTCTAAAACAATGTATTCAATATATGGATCAAGTTTGGGAATATGATCATTTCCGTTCTATAGTTGTGCCGATTATTCTTCAATTGAATCAACATGGACACGATATAAATGTAATTAGCACAAGAAAAGAAATAATAAAGTATTACGAATTTTTGTGGGGAAAGGTACGTCAATTACTGCAACTCATGCCAATCTTGCGTGAGGAATATAAAAGAGGAAAGGCTGTCATACTTAATCAACTAAATAACAATGTGGACAATAATGATTTTTTTATTGAAGAGACAATGGAGGAAATATATGAATGAGAAAAAACTTGAAGTTGAGACACTGGAAACAGCAAAAAGTTATGCCTACAATTTAACGGAGGGTATTACAACATTCATTGATTATATTGATAGACAAAACTTTGATGACGCCATGAACTTGCTTCCCGCGATTGTTGAAGGACTTGAATGGTTTATGCAAGCCACGTACTTGACTTTATCTCATCAAACAAAGTATTTAGAGTATGATAATTTTAAGCAATATTTAAACGATATAAATGAAGCACTGCAGAATAATGATATAATTTTAGTTAAAGATATTTTTGAATATGAAGTTAATGATAAGATAAAAGAATGGATACAATTTAATTTTGCAAATTAATAAACTAAACTTTTGCAGCTAACATTGCTTGGTACATGTTTCAAATTACAATGGTGAAAGTGCTTTTCTTTTTAGATATTGTTTTCTATTTTTATCTCTTATTACTTCTTTAGCTTTACAAAGTGAATTTAGATATTTTAAAGACTAGCTGGAGCAATAAAACTTGCACGGTAAATAATGCTTTTAGATGTAGTCTCATGGAGAAGTTACAACCGGAATTGTATATTCCCTTGCATGTCCGATATTCATATTATGAAGTTTTTTTTGATTATTGGAGGAATAATATGAAAATTTTAATCACAGGTGCAGATGGTTTTATAGGTTCTCATTTAACGGAAACAATGATTCGAGCCGGTTACGATGTCCGGGCTTTTGTTCAATATAATTCGTTTAATTCTTGGGGATGGCTGGATGACAGCCCGGAGGAATTACAGCACAGTTTGGACGTATTCAGTGGGGATATCCGGGATCCCCACGGTGTAAAAGAAGCGGTCAAGGAATGTGATGCTGTCCTGCATTTGGCTTCGTTGATTGCGATTCCGTATTCGTATCATTCTCCGGATACTTATGTGGACACGAATATTAAGGGAACGTTGAATGTCATGCAGGCAGCCCGCGAGCAGAATGTAAAAAAAGTTGTTCATACGTCTACAAGTGAAGTGTATGGCACTGCTCAGTATGTTCCGATTGATGAAAATCATCCTATCCAGGGTCAGTCCCCTTATGCGGCATCTAAAATCGGTGCTGACCAAATAGCATTATCATTTTACCGGTCTTTTGACCTTCCTGTGGCAGTCATCCGTCCATTCAACACGTACGGCCCCCGGCAGTCTGCACGTGCTGTCATTCCAACGATCATTACACAATTAGCCGCAGGAAAAACCGATATAAAGTTAGGATCCATCCATCCAACCAGGGATTTTAATTATATCGACGATACAGTAACTGGTTTTATTCATATGATGAAACATGAAGCTTCTATTGGTGAGGTTATTAACATCGGAAGTAATTATGAGGTATCGATTGGGGACTTGGTAGACTACATAGTTGAGGTTATGGATGTATCATCTCTGACTATTGAAACAGAAGATCAACGAATCCGTCCTGCCAAAAGTGAAGTGGAAAGATTATGGGCAGCCAATCAGAAAGCTAAAGAACTCATCCGCTGGGAACCAAATTATTCAGGCGTCGAAGGATTGAAACGTGGATTAAAACAGACAGCGGACTGGTTTTTGCAGAAACAGAACTTAAAGAACTATAGAACTGAGAGATATAATATATGACACTGGAATCGCAAATACTGCAGGCAGTCCAGCGTGTACTGCCGGAGAATGGTGAACCTAAACCGCTGCACGCGCCGGTCTTTCAGGGAAATGAATCGAAGTATGTTCAGGAAACGATAGAGTCTACGTGGGTTTCGTCCGCCGGTACTTATGTAAACAAGCTCCAAGAGGATCTTTGTTCATTCACAGGAATTAATAGAGCCGTTGCTGTTGTCAATGGGACCGCTGCTCTGCAGCTGGCTTTATTTGCAGCAGGTGTAGAACAGGGTGATGAAGTGCTGGTGCCGGCATTGACATTTGTTGCAACAGCCAATGCTGTTTCCCACACAGGAGCTGTTCCTCATTTTGTAGATGTAGAAGAGAGTTCGCTAGGTATCGATGTGTCAAAGTTAGAAACGTATTTAAAGCAACATGCAATTGTTACTTCTGAGGGCAGCTACAATAAACATACCGGCCGCTGGATTCGAGCGGTTGTACCTATGCATACTTTTGGTCACCCAGCATTTATAAATCAACTGCGATCAACAGCAGACAGATTCCATCTAAAAATTGTTGAGGACGCGGCAGAAGCTCTGGGATCTTATGAAGGCGGCAGACATATCGGCCAACTCGGAGACGTAGCAGCAGTAAGCTTCAATGGTAATAAAATTATAACTACTGGAGGCGGGGGAGCTGTGCTCACCAATAATAAAGACATGGCAGACAAAGTCGAACACCTTGCTTCCACTGCGAAGGTTTCTCACTCCTTTGAATTTGTTCATGATGAAGTTGGTTATAATTACAGAATGCCCAACATCAATGCTGCATTAGGGTGTGCGCAATTGGAACAGCTGCCTTTCTTTTTAAAGACAAAACGGAAGCTGGCCGGGCAGTATGCTGAAGCTTTAAGCGAAATATCAGGCATTTCTTTTATTAAAGAAAGAGAAGGGACGAAGAGTAACTATTGGTTAAATGGGTTGTTACTGAATGATCCGGATATGGAACAACGAGACCATATAATAAAGAAACTTCATGACCATCAGATATTGGCAAGACCGGTTTGGAAGCCGATGCATTATTTAGAGATGTACCGGGATATGCCGAAAATGGACTTAACTCAGACGGAGAGTCTTTATGCGAGAATCATTAATTTACCGAGTGGTGTGATGTAAATGAAAATAGCTGTCGTAACCGGCACCAGGGCAGAATATGGACTACTTTATGGCTTAATGAAAAAATTACAATACGATGATTTGATTGAATTTCAACTTATTGTAACAGGAATGCATTTATCTCCGGAATTCGGTTTGACTTACCAAATGATTGAAGAAGATGGATTTACTATTACAAGAAAAGTGGAAATGCTGTTATCAAGTGATACCCCGGCAGGCATCAGCAAATCAATCGGACTGGGAGTGATTGGTTTTGCCGACGCATATGAAGAGCTGCAGCCGGATCTTATAGTAGTCTTAGGTGACCGTTACGAGATACTGGCAGCTGTCCAGGCAGCTTTACCGGCTAATATACCGGTTGCTCATATAGCTGGTGGAGATACAACAGAAGGCGCGATAGATGAAAGTATACGTCATGCCATTACAAAGATGTCTCATCTACATTTTGTAACTAATGATAAATCCTATCAAAATGTTATACAAATGGGTGAAAACCCTAAGCACGTATATAATGTTGGAAGTCCTGGTATTGATAATATAAAGAATCTATCTCTGTTAAGTAGGGAAGAACTTGAAAATAACCTGGGAATTTCAATTGGAAATCAATCGTTTTTGATTACACTGCATCCTGCCACGTTGGCTCCAGGAAAAGCAGAAGAACAATGTGAGAGTCTACTGACGGCTTTAGATTTGGAATGTAGCTATGAATCTATTACTCTTATCTTCACAAAGGCAAATGCAGATAGCGAGGGGCGAATCATCAATAATATGATTGAAGAATATTGCTTGAATCGAAGCAATGCTTATTTGTTTGAGTCATTGGGGCAGTTGAAGTACCTCAGTATGATTCAACAGGTAAACGTGGTTATTGGAAATTCTTCCAGCGGTTTATACGAAGTTCCTTCATTTCAAAAACCAACGGTAAACATAGGGGATAGACAAAAAGGACGGCTGAAAGCACTTTCTGTGTTAGATTGTGATGCTTCAGCAGATTCTATTCATAAGTCTATAAAAGATGCTAAAAGATTGGATTGTAGAAACGTGACAAACCCATATGGTGAAGGAGACAGTTCTCAAAAAATTTATAGTTTCATAAAAAAATACGATAAATGCTCCTTTTTATTAAAAAAATCGTTTCATGAGGTGTCCAATACATGATTAAGATTATTGCCGAAGCCGGTGTGAATCATAACGGTGATATAAATATTGCTGAAAAATTGATAGATGCTGCTGCAGAAGCAGGCGCTGATGCGGTAAAATTCCAAACCTTTGAAGCTGAAAAGCTGGTGACGAGGGATGCAAAACAGGCATCATATCAAACAGACAACATGGGTGAAACGTTATCGCAATATGAGATGCTGAAACAGCTTGAACTTACTCGTGATCATTTCGTACATCTAAAAAACTATTGTGATTCAAAAGAGATCGAATTTCTATCTACGCCATTTGATGAAGACAGTGTGGATTTTCTGGTTGAAGATATTGGGGTGCAGAGAATCAAAATCGGATCCGGCGATTTAACCAATGTGCCCTTTTTGTATCATATTGCAACAAAACAAATACCGATTATTTTATCAACAGGTATGGCCGAAATTCATGAAATTCAGGAAGCACTCTCTTATATTGCTTACGGATACGCAGGGGAAATAAATATGGAACCAGAGGAAATCGCCGATTTTTATCACACTCAAGAAGCCCAGCAGTTATTAAAAGACTATGTGACTCTTCTTCATTGTACAACAGCTTACCCCACACCGCCTGAAAGTGTGAACTTGCTATCTATACCTTATTTAAGAGATACGTTTGGTCTTGACACTGGATTTTCCGATCATTCTGAAGGAACAGCTGTACCGATCGCATCAGTATCTTATTACCCCGCGGTAATTGAAAAACATTTCACATTAGACAGAAATCTGCCTGGTCCTGACCATTTAGCTTCTCTTGAACCAAACGAATTGAAGGACTTGGTAACAGGAGTTCGATTAGCTGAACGAGCACAGGGAAACTATCAAAAAGCATTGACAAGTCTAGAAAAGGAAAATAAAAACCCTGCTATGAAAAGCTTGGTAGCTAAAACAGATATAAAAAAAGGAGAAAGATTAACCTCAGAAAATATGGCTGTCAAAAGACCGGGAAACGGAATAAAACCTAACAACTATTATAAATATTTATATGCTGTTTCTGACTCAGATTTTAGAAAAGGAGATTTATTATATTGAAAATTGGATTTTTTGGCGATGGTGAGTGGGCGCAATTAGCATTTGATAAACTCATTCGCAGCAATTTTTCCATTTCGTTTGTTGTCTTACGATACTCTACACCAGATAAGGATCTGGAAAAACTATCAAATCAATATAGTATCCCGGTTTTTTCGTTAAAAAATGTAAATGATAAATATTCAATGTCTATCTTTCGATCATATGAATTAGATTTAAACGTTTCTATGTCGTTTGACCAAATTTTTAAAAAAGAGCTGATAGAATTACCCTCTTTTGGTTCTATTAATTGTCATGCCGGAGCACTCCCTTTTTATCGAGGGCGAAATGTATTAAACTGGGCTATTATTAATGGCGAACAACGTTTTGGTGTAACAGCACACTATATGGAAGAAGCTGTTGATGAAGGAGATATTATAAAACAAAAATTCTGTAGTATAGAACGCGAGGACACTTACAATGAGGTGTTGAAAAATGCCCATATCTTATGTGCGGAAGTATTGGTCGAAGCAATAAATGAGATTGATTCTGGTACAGAGAATCCTGTGAAACAAACAAGTATCCATCCTATTGGTTCCTATTGCACCAAAAGAAGGGAAGGTGATGAATTTATTAACTGGTCCTGGTCTAGTGAACGAATTTATAATTTTATCCGTGGCATTGCCCCACCGGCTCCTGGTGCACATGCAGTTTTAACCACGGGTGAAACATTAATTATAAATTACGCAGAATTAATAAGAGAGTCCGTTCAATATATTGGACAAGAAGGTGAAATTATTAATAAAAAGGATTACTGTTTTTTTGTGAAAACTGAAGACACAATGCTCAAGGTAACTGAATATGCTTTTCAAAAAGAAACCGAGCAACGCGCGTTAACTATTGGAGATCGTTTTAAAGTGAATCCATCGTTTCAATAGTTATTTTCAAAGGATGATTGTAGTGCAAAATTGGGAGAAAATTGTAGTAAACCAACACCAAACAATATTGGAAACAATGAAGATAATAGATCAAGAAGCAAGTCAATTCACAGTTGTAGTAGATGAACACAATTATTTATTAGGAACAGTGACAGATGGTGATGTGCGACGTGGACTTCTTAAAGGTGTTAGTCTTAAAGAAAAAGTGGATCAAGTCATGAATACAAACCCGACTATTGCTGTAAATGATGAAAATGCAACAGTTATTTTTCAACATTCAACCGTGGAGCATCTTCCTGTTGTTAACGATGATTACCAATTAATAAAAGTTATTTCTAAACAAGAAGTAAAAAAAGCTCCGAAAAAACCGAATAAAGTAGTACTAATGGCTGGAGGATTAGGAACACGCCTGCGTCCTCTAACAGAAACAATGCCCAAGCCGCTTTTAAAAATAGGCGAAAAACCGATTTTAGAAATAATTATTGAAAGTTTTAAAATGTATGGTTTTACAGACATATATCTATGCGTTAATTACAAACGCGAATTAATTAAAGACTATTTTCAGGACGGGCGGTCGTTTGGAGTTTCTATCACATACATAGATGAATCGATAAATCTCGGCACAGCCGGTCCCTTATCGTTACTTGAAGATGAAATTAATGAACCTTTCTTTGTTATGAACGCGGATTTATTAACCACGATTAATTTTGAGCAGCTACTCCGCTTCCATAAAGATAATCAATCCTACGGTACGATGTGTGTCAGAGAATATGAATATCAGGTGCCGTATGGGGTTATTCGGACCAATGGTGATCAACTTACAAGTATAGAAGAGAAACCTCTACACAAAGAATTCGTAAATGCAGGAATTTATGTGCTTGATCCTGAACTACTGCATCTTATCCCCTACAACCAATTTTATGACATGCCGGAGCTCTTTAGAAAAATGATGGAGCAAAATTATTCGTTATCTGCTTTTCCTTTGCGTGAATACTGGCTGGATATTGGAAGGTACGATGATTATCAGCAGGCAAATAATGATTTTTATGAGGTATTTGAATGATTTTGATTATAGGATATGGTTCTATTGGACAAAGACACTATAACTTAATTAAAAGTAAAGAGTGGGGTGTTGGAGTAGTCACAAAAAGAGAATTTCCCTATGAAAACTTTTTTTATAATATAGAAGAGGCTATTCGAACGTTAACACCAAATGTAATTATTATAGCTAACGAAACCAATAAACATTTACAAACCTTACGCATTATCGATAACGAGAATTTTAAAGGAGCAGTATTGGTAGAAAAACCTTTATTTTCAGAGGTTTCATATAAGTATAACTTTTCAAGTTTTCAAGTGTATGTAGGTTATAATCTGCGTTTTCATCCGTTGATGATGGAACTTTATAAATTGATTCAAAAAGAAAAGGTACTGACTGTGAATGTATATGCAGGCCAGTATTTACCGGAATGGCGACCGGGTACGGACTATACTCAAAGTTATTCAGCATCCCGGCAAAAAGGAGGCGGGGTATTAAGAGACTTGAGTCATGAATTAGATTATATTTTATGGTTGTTTGGAGATTGGAATAGTGTAGTCTCAAATACTGGTCAAATAGGTGATTTAGACATTGAGACAGAAGACTCTGTATCTATACTATTAAAAATGGATAAGGTACCCCAGGTCCAAGTTATGTTGAATTATTTAGATCGGTCTACCGAACGTTTTCTTATTGTTAATACATTTCATGATACTTATAAACTGGATTTGATTCGAGGAAAATTATTAAAAAATGGGGAAATCATCCAAGAAGTTCATATTACTAGAAATAAAACATATGAAGATCAATTGCTTGATCTGGTAAATAAACGACAGTATTTGTGCACATTTGATGAAGCAGTGCAAAGTGTGAATTTAATCGATAAAATCGAAAAATCAAATAGAGAAGGGAAGTGGATTAAAAATGAGTAATATATGTACCATATGTGCTAGAGGGGGTTCAAAAGGAGTTAAAAATAAAAATATAAAAATGCTATTAGATAAACCTTTAGTAGCCCACTCTATTGAACAAGCCAAAAGAGCCGGTATTTTCACACATATAGCAGTTAGTAGTGACAGTGAAGAGATACTAAAAATATCAGAAGAATGGGGTGCTGATTTTCTAATTGAGCGACCCATTGAGTTAGCTGATGACAAATCAGCAAAGCTCCCTGTTATTCAACATTGTGTACAAGAAATAGAAAGAAATAGTGGAAGCAAAGCGGAAATAATCGTTGATTTAGATGCCACCTCCCCGCTCAGAGAAGATATAGATATCATAAATACGGTGGACTTATTAAAAACCACTACCGCTTCTAATGTGATCACAGGAATGCCTGCTCGTAGAAATCCATATTTCAATTTGGTTGAAAGAAATGATGAAGGTTATGTTTATTTATCAAAGTCATTGCCTGAAACTGTGACGCGAAGACAGGATGCCCCCGAGTGTTTTGACATGAATGCTTCCATATATGCTTGGAAACGGGGGTCTTTTGTAAATGAAAACTCTATTTTTCAATCGAAAACACTATTATATGAAATGCCGGAGGAACGATCTATTGATATAGATTCACCATTGGATTTTGAATTTGTAGAGTTTATTGCCAATAAGAGAGGTTTTCTTTGATGAGACAAATATTTGATTTAACAGGCAAAATAGCTCTTGTTACAGGAGGAGCTGGCATAATTGGAAGCCAAGTGGTTAGAGGTCTTGCGGAGTTCGGTGCTGTCGTAATCATAGCAGATATTAATAAAGACAAGGGAGAATCTTTGGCGCAGGAGTTAAATATAGAATTAAATGCGAATAAAGCCTACTCCTGCTTTGTTGATGTTACATCAGAGGAATCGGTACAAAATATGGTGAGCTATGTCCAAAATAAATTTAACAGCATTGATATTTTACACAATAATGCTGCAGGTAAATCTAATGATCTGGATGCCTTTTTTAAAGAATTCGAAGAATATGATCTGGAGCAATGGAAAGATATTATGGACGCAGATTTAACCAGCATGTTCTTAGTGGCCAGGGAAGTCGGAAAAGTGATGAAACAACAAGAAATAAAAGGGTCAATTATTCAAACTGCGTCAATTTACGCAGTGGTAGCGCCGGATCAACGAATTTATGAAGGTTCTTATTATCTAGATAGAGAAATTAATACTCCTGCTGTATATTCCACAGCCAAATCCGGTGTGATTGGCTTGACCAAATATTTATCTGCTTATTGGGGAAAAAGTGGCATAAGAGTTAATGCTATTACTCCAGGAGGGATTGAAAGTGGTCAGAATGATACATTCAAACACAAGTATAGCGAAAGGGTTCCGTTAGGGAGAATGGCAAAAGCGGAGGAAATGGTCGGAGCAGTAGTATATTTAGCTTCTGATGCGTCATCTTATGTCACGGGTCAAAATATTATTGTGGACGGCGGATTAAGTGTATGGTGAAAAACAATAAAATTTTATCCTTTAAGGGGGCAGTGCAACTTGGACATTGATTTATACATATAGAATGATGAAAACAGGTGCTACTTATATGCAGAACCATGGCTGTTGATTTTACATAAATATCCACCAAAATACATACCTAAATTCGTGATGGTATGTGTGAAATAGTTCTCGATAGTAATGGGAGCTGATTGGTGGCAAAAAAGAGAAGATCCTCTATTATCAATGTATGCCTAACGAGGAAATACAAAGTGAAAAGAAATCTTATCATAACAATCATTATAACAGAAATGCCCCAGATAGTGAAAGAGACAACGAATGTCCTGGCCATGGAAGAAAAGCTGTAGCAACTGATGATCAGCTGGTTCGGTGATTTGGTGGGAGAAGCGAAAAAGGACGAAGGATGGGACGTTGAGAAGCGCGATGCGAGGACCGTCCTGTTTTTATTCGGGCCGGTTCAGTACTTGCGCACCCTGATGACCGATCAGGAAGGGACTTCTCATTATCCGCTGGATGAACGACTGGCCTCCAGCCGAATCAGCGGTACATCCCTTTGATGGAGGTGAAGATGGCGGAAATGGCGGCTGATAGCCTCTATCGGGAAGTAGAAAGGTTCTTGAAGGAATGGACGCCGGTGTGCCTCTCTCACTAAACGGTGGGAGCTATGGTGAAACGGGTCGGAAAGGCTCTGACTGAAGCAGACAAAGGGTTGGTTACCGAGCTGGATGAAGCCGCGTAACTTCCATCTGGGCGGGAGGTCTGGTTCAGTTAGTCAATAAATGTCGTTCAAATAAGTGATGAAACCGTGATGATTTTTCGATGTCGCCTTGGGCAGCTACTTGACTTCGTGAGCAGAGAGGGCGGCTGGGGGGCGGGAAATGTCTCTCCCTCCCGAAGGAAGCTGGCCGCCAACTCATGGTCTCACGAGGCTACCGCATCTCGGCAGCCGGGACCCCGCCCCTTTAACCGCTTGCCGGGTGTGGGCGCAGTTGTCCAGGGTAGCCCTTCGGCGATTCCTCAGGATTCCGATAAGACGTTCCTTGCTCGATGTCCGGCCATTGTCTGCTCGTGCACCCGATATCGTTCATCGAGCACCGTCTCCCGCTCTCCTGCGTGCACACGGACTGACTGGACCATGTTCAACCCCGTATGATAGTGCTCCTGGTTATACCAGGCAAAGAAGCGCTGAAAATGGTGATCAGCTTCCTCGAAACTTTCAAAACGCCCGGGATAGTCCGGCACGTTCTCCACCGTGCTGAACAACGCTTCGATCTGCGGGTTATCGTTCGGCGTTAGCGACCAGGAAAAGTATTGTTGAATCCCGAGCGTTGCGAAAAAAGCTTCGGTGCTGTGGGAACGCATCTGCGTACCGCAATTACTAAGCGATACAGGAAGCTCGCTCTGCGATTAATAGAGAAGCTTTTCGATTAACAGAGCTTCATCCCAGAGAGACTGGACTTCGTCACTCTCCAGGGAGGCACTAACTCTCCAGGCTACGAACTTGCGGCTGAAACGGTCTAAGAGCGCATAGAGATAGTATTTTTCATAGGGTCGCACCGTACACAGGATCGAAATTTCCTATAACCACACTTGATTCGGTTCCGTTACTTCTCCTATATACGGCCTGTTATGGGAGGCTTTCCGACGGGCCTGTACACCGCCCGGACCGTTCAGATTCTTTGCTTTTATCGTTACCTAAAAAGTAACGTGGGAGATAGAGACCCTGTGCTAATCGATCGCTTCGGTACGAAGAACCCGACAACTGTTATCGGCGTGTTCGCGGGAAGCGATTATATCGTCCATCAGCTCGCGCTCTTCCGGCGTTAGACTGTTTTAGGGGGGGCTTTCCACTTTGTATAGGCCCGGCGTTCATGAGGGTTTTCCGGTTCTTCCTGTTCCTGCCGGCACCAGCGCTGTATGCGTTTTTCTGCAGGGCTAAGACCTCGCATGCTTTGTATTGAGGGAGTCCTTCGTTTCACGCCCAGGCGATGATGTCCAGTAGGGGAGCGCGATCTTCTCCGCTCACATGCTGATTCGTGAGATTACCTGTTATTCCGGTATGTCTTTGTTTAAGCAGCATATGCTCGGCCGTGAATCGACTAATGTTCCACGGATTTTTCGATTTACCGCAGATTTGTCGTATGCACGCCTTATTTCCGGATGATTTCTCCAACGGGGCTTGTTTATCACGTGTTCGAATGTATATCTTGAATTTTTTCTTTGCCGTCAGGCGTTTTTAAGTGTAACAAATAAGCGGCATGATGACGTGGAAATATTCCCGACATTTTTCAGCCTAACATAACGTATTTCCGGTTTTGGCTGGAGACGTTTGAAAGCACGCTGGAAGAGCCGCCGGAAGGAGCTTGCCCTCTGGGGGGCTATGGAGTCGAACCAGCGCCATGTCACCTTCCGGATGAAAAGAAGGGGAATGCACTGGAGCACCCGGGGTGCAGAGGCCATGGTGAAAATTAAACAGGGTCTTCTGAATCAAACCCTGCGGGCGGCGTACCTGAACCGGTATCAGCCACGATCGGTGAGACAGCAGCGCCAATGGGCCCGCATGATGCGGATGACTGAAATTCTCCTGAATACGACCCGGACATCCAACGAGACAACCCCCGGGGCCATACCGCTACATGCCGCACATTCCACAGAGCCATATGGTAAAGGGCCTTTCCTGACCTTCCAGCGAGGCCACCAAGCGGAGCGCGGTAGGAGATTCACGGTGTACAACAAGAGAGGTCCGGGAACTGCCTTCTTTCAGTCTTACCGAGAAAAACTTGACGCATACCGACGAAGACCTAATCTTGTATAATATATTAGAATGTGCTATTATAGGCTATCAGAAATAGACTCTCATTAATATAGCCCCTTGACATGCATTCAAGGAGCGAAGAATATTAGATTTTTATGTAAAATGTCAAGATTTTTGAACCGTTTCAAACGTGGACTAGATGTAGTCATCAAAGAACTAACAAAAACTATAGTATTATTAATGAAACTATTGTTTGTGACGTATTGGCTTATTGTAGTATTTTTACTTATTGTACGAATTTTTTAATATAAAGTGTCATGAGTGTTTATTAATGAGGGGGATTGATTTCAAAATCAATCCCCCAATAAAATAAAATTTATAAGTTTTACTATCGTTATCTTGTAATATTTTATTAATCTGTCGATATTAGCAGTGAATTCTCTATATCTAGGAGGTGTTTCAATGGATATCGCAGGAGCTTCGATTGCGCAGAGTCAGGCGCAGGTGCAGCAACAGGCGAGTATGTCGATCATGAAGAAAGCGATGGACACCAGTGAGCAGCAGAATAATCTGATGAACGAGATGCTGGACAAGTCTGGTGCCCAGGCTATTCAACAGGCGGCCCAGCCGCACAAAGGTGCATCAGTTGATCTTTCCGTCTAATGGAATGATGGAAGCCTTCTCTTACAAAAAGGGGAGGCTTTTTTTGTATGGAGACGTGCAATTTTTCAAAAATTATCCGATATAATGCATGAGCCTGTATAGGGAGGAGGAAGGGTTATGGGTGCTCATGTGTCGGGTACCGTAGTATCCGATCTGATGCGGGCCGGTCAGGCTGCCGGGGGACAGGTGTCCATGAGTGACTCCGTTTCAGGAACGGTCTCGGAGAAAGCGCAGGATGAGTCTTCGATGATGCCCGATATGAAAACGCTGCAGGAGCAGGCCGATGAGATGAATGGACTGCTTGAGACGACGTTTACCGACTTGAAGTTCAATGTTCACGATAAGTTGGAACAGGTGTATGTTCAAGTACTTAATCGGGACACCGATGAAGTCATCCGCGAAGTGCCTCCGGAAAAGTTTCTGGATATGAAGGCAGCAATCCTTCAGCAGGCTGGACTGATTGTGGACGAAAAAGCCTGACCGGTGAGAAGAAGGGGAGCAGTGTTAAAGCTGTTCCTCTTTCTTCGTTCCGACCTTCTACCTATTTTCCAGTTTTCTCTTCATTTTATGAAGATTTATCCGATATTACTTACAGAAATGAACTCGGGATATGATGTTCTCTATCACAAGAGGAGGAACCAATCATGGATAGTGGTATGGGCAGCAATACGAATCGAATTACAGGTTTTGCATCCGGCATGAACATTGACCAGACGGTGAGCGATTTGATGCGGGCGGAGCGTCAGCCGCTGATTAAGATGGAGCAGGAACAGATGCAAATGCAGTATAAAATGGAAGATTACCGGGAGATGAACCGGGAGTACCGCTCCTTCAGCACCTCGATTTTTGATAATATGTTTATGCGGTCGAGCTTGTCCGCCAAACAGACTACCAGCACTAACGAAAGCCTGGTATCGGCATCGGCGGCGTCGGATGCACAAAGTGGGACCTTCACGGTATCCAATGTCACCCAGCTTGCGGAGGCGGCTTCTGTACAGTCAAGTTCATCTATAACTGGTGGCAGCGATGGAAATGTTGACCCTGAAGCATCGCTGGCAGACCAGTTTGACGATTACAATGAAGGTTCAACCATTGAGTTCGGTATCACAACGTACAACGAAAATGGTGAAGCAGAGAAAAAAGAATTCAGCTTCGAGGGATCCGATTCCTTGAATGATGTGCTGTCAGAGGTGAACCGGTCTGATGCCGGAGTAAGTGCTTTCTATGATCAACAGACGGGGAATATTTCCGTCACCCGCAGTGAAACGGGAGTGTTCAATGAGGGCGGCAATGAAATGGCATTCGAAGGAGATTTTTTAACTAATCAACTGAACCTCAATTCCTTTGCTGATACAGAATACACAGGAGCACAAAATGCTGAATTTACATTGAATGGTATTGAAACAAATAGAAGATCCAATACATTTACAGAAAACGGCATCGAAATTACCTTGAATGGAACAAGTGCGGAAAACGGTAATTCAGCTTCCCTGCAGGTCAGTCCGGATACAGAGGGCATCAAGGAAACGGTTATGAATTTCGTGGATGAGTATAATAGTCTGATTGAAAAAACAAATGACAAGTTGTCGGAAGAGCGGGACCGGGAGTATCCGCCGCTGACCGATGACCAGCGCAGTGAGATGAGCGACGAAGAAATCTCCAATTGGGAGGAAAAATCCCAGAGCGGGTATCTCCGCAGTGATGACATTTTGTCTAATGCAACTACGTCGATGCGGCGCAGTCTTTATGACACAGTAGATACCGGTGGTTCTTTTAACCAGCTGACACAATTGGGGATTACGACAACGAGCAACTACCAGGACGGAGGTAAGCTTGAAGTGGATGAAGATCAGCTGGAGCAGGCCATTTCCGAGGATGCGGAATCGGTGTATCAGCTGTTTGCCTCGGACGGCGAAAATGCTGAAGATAAAGGGCTGGCCCGCCGTCTCCGGGAAGAAGTGGACAAGACAGTGGATAATATTTCTGAGCGCGCCGGGGGGCCGTCGACACTTGATCCGAGTCAGTTTACGATAGGCCGGGAAATGAATCAGATGGACGACGAAATCAGTGATTTTGAACGCCGTATGACACGTACCGAAAATCGGTATTATGATCAGTTCACCCGGATGGAGCAAGCGATCGCCGAAGCCAACCAGCAGGCCCAGCAGATCCAGCAGCAGCTCGGCGGTATGGGAATGATGTAATAGGATTGCCATCCATGAAAAAGGAGCCTTTCGATGACAGAACGCATCGGAAGGCTTCTTTTTTTATGTTTCATGTGCGTTATAGTGAACATATGCAAAAAGCCATTTTACGGGTGTTTCCCCTGTATAAGGAGCGGTCTGTTTTTAATTATTTTAAAAATAAAAGAAAATCGACGAAATTCGATGCATATATGTTCTTAATAGCGAATAAACATAGCAAGGCGGTTTCTATGGGATTTGTGTTCTATATACAAATATCTTATGTTCTTTATTAAGAACAAAAACAACGTCAAAGAACGGAGGAGGAGCATGATGCAGGGGAAGGCACGTCTGATGGTTTTTGCAATGATTATCATGTTATGGATCGAACCAGCTTTAACAGAGGCGGCGGAGGAAAAGGACGTACTGGTTCTGTATACGACGACGGATGGAGAAGTGAATGCGGATGTGCGCCTTCTCGATATGGCGCTTGGGGCGTTTGCTGACACGATTACTTTTAAGAACGCTGCGGACGTTGAAGCAGGGGACACTGAAGGAAAGTCGCACATCTTTTATTACGGTGTCACAAAAGAAACACTTCCCGGCCGGACGGCGGAGGTAATCGACACCTTTAACGGACCGGTCACGGCCATCGGTTATAACACGGCGGGGCTTGGAGAAGGATTTGATTTTGTCGGTCCGGCAATATGTGGAACGGTTACGGCTCTGTCGATGCCCGGGAAGCCGGATAAAACGCGGCAGATTGAGCCGCATGAACTGGATGGGATCACGATCGAGGAAGGAACCCGGGTGATTGTGGAGGGACTCGGAGCGGAGACGGAGCAGCCGGTCATCGTGGAAAACCAGGGTCATTATCATGTAGCCGTTAATTCTCTTGTGCCGCCGTTCTCGACGTATTTCAGCCAGGTATTGTATGAAATATTTGATGAAGAGGCACCGGACGACACGCCGGCGTTCATCCGCCTGGAAGATATTCACCCGATGGCGGATCCAGAGCAGCTGATGGATGTGGCAGAGCTGCTGAAAGAGCGTAATATTCCGTATATGATGGCGGTTATCCCGGTGTATACGCACCCGGAGACGGGGGAGGAACTGCATTTCAGCGATTCTCCGAAGGTGCTGCAGGCGATTCGGTATATGCAGGACAACGGCGGGAGCGTCGTGCTGCACGGCTATACCCATCAGTTCCGTGACAGTGAAACCGGGGAAGGCTTTGAATTCTGGGACGTGGAGCACGATATGCCGATTTACCACGGGCAGGAGGAAACGCCGGATATGCGGACGGAAGCGGATTTTGACAGCCCGGAGGATTATGAAGCGTGGCAGGAAGAGAACCTTGCTTTTGAACGGGAGTATATTGAAAAACGCCTGACCCGCGGCATTCAGGAGCTTGCGAATTACGGGCTGTACCCGCTTGCGTTTGAAGCGCCGCATTATACGATGTCGCAGAATGGTTATAACGTTGTATCTGATTATTTTTCGACGTACGTCGGTCAGGTGCAGCTGCATGACAAGGACTGGCGCACGATGGAAACGACACCGCTTGCCTCGAATCCTACGTTTTTCCACGGGATGAACCTGCTGCCGGAAACGCTCAGCTACGTGCACCCGGACGATGAGCAGGCGGTGCAGAAGATGATGGACCGCGCGCATCAGTATCAGGTTACAGATGGCGGAATGGCAGGTGGTTTCTACCATCCTTATCTCGGGGTGGAGCGGCTGGAGAAGCTGCTGGGGGAAATGGAACAGATTCCGAATGTGGAATGGATGGATTTGAAAGAGATGGAGAATACGACGAGTGCGGAGAACGTCGTGATCTCAAGCGGAGACGGAACCATTGATACCACTATTGACCGAACCGGATTGATGACAGCGTCCCTCGACTATCCCGCGTACCACGCCAAAGTTCTGGTGCAGAAGTCGATGTGGGGCATAGCCGGGGTCGGCATGTCGGCGGTGCTGCTGTTCGGTGTCTATGCCGTCCGGCAGCGTAAAAAGGAGGAGGACATTCATCATGGCTGATTTTCTCCTGTATATGTCTCTCTTCATTATATGGTTCATGTTGTTTTACCACATGTTTCTTATGCAGGGCGGTTACCTTCACCACCGGCGGCACCGGGAGCTGAAAGCAGCATGGGAAAAAGATCCCGGGGAACTCCCCTCCTTCAGCATCCTCATTCCGGCGCATAATGAGGACATGGTTATCGCCGACACACTGAAAGCGATGGCGGCGCTGCAGTATCCAAAAGACAGACTGGAAGTGATCGTGGTAAATGATAACTCAAGCGATGCGACGGGAGAGATTGTCGAAGGCTTTGCAGCGCGCTATTCATTTATCCACGCGGTGCATACGCGTCCGCCCGAGGGTGGAAAAGGGAAGTCTGGAGCACTGAACCAGGGCCTGAAGCGCGCCAGCGGAGATGTGATTGCCGTGTATGACGCGGATAACACGCCGGAGCCGGACGCGGTGTGGTATCTCGCGCTTGGTCTGAACAAGGATCCGGATGCCGGCGCAGTTGTCGGCAAGTTCCGGGTACAAAACGGCGGCCGGAATCTGCTCACCCGTCTTATTAATATGGAAACCCTGACCTTTCAGTGGCTCGCCCAGGCCGGGCGCTGGTTCTGGTTCCGCATGGCGACGATCCCGGGAACGAACTTTGCGATCCGCCGGGAGATTCTCGATGAACTCGGGGGTTGGGATGAAAAGGCGCTCTCCGAAGATACAGAACTCAGTTTCCGCGTCTACAACCTCGGCTGGCACATCCGCTTTTTTCCGGCGGCGGTGACGTGGGAGCAGGAGCCGGAAACCCTGAACGTATGGTGGAAGCAGCGGATGCGCTGGGCGAGGGGCAATGAATACGTGATCGGGAAATACCTGCTCGGTCTGCACCGGCTGAAACACAGGAAAATCACCCTTGATCTGTTCTACTTTTTGTTCACGTATCTGCTGTTTTTCACAGGTATTCTGCTGTCACATGCGATTTTTGTTACGAATCTGTTTGTTGATCTTGATTTAACGATCGGCATGGTGTCCTACGTCCTGCTTGTCACCGGTTTTCTGCTCTTTCTTGTAGAAGTGCTGCTGGCGCTGAGTCTTGAACGGGGGCAGTTGACGCTGAAAAACGCCGGTACCGCGGTGCTCATGTACTTCACCTACTCGCAGCTGTGGCTCGCTCTCGTTGTTCACGCCACTTTTCTTGAAGCGAAACGGATGCTTACGAAACAGGAAGTGACCTGGTACAAGACACAGCGTTTTCAGACGAGCGGACGTGAAACGGTAAAAAAAGAAAAACGGGCCAAATCATCTTAATCGAAGGAGGTTTCTTAATTATGAAAGTGATGACGATTATCGGTACAAGACCGGAAGGCATTAAAATGGCACCGGTTATAAAAGGCCTGCAGGACACTCCCGGTATGGAAAGTGTATTCATCAATACCGCCCAGCACCGCGGGATGCTCGATCAGGTGCTTGAATTATTCGGTCTCACACCGCAGTACGACCTCGATTTGATGAAGGCGGGACAGGGGCTGGAGGAACTGACGATGCGTCTGTTTGAAGGGCTGCAGCCTGTACTGGAGCAGGAAAAACCGGATGTTGTGCTCGTGCACGGGGACACAACCACCACTTTTGTCGGTGCGTACGCTGCCTTTCTAAAGCAGATCCCCGTCGGTCACGTGGAAGCCGGACTGCGCACGAACACCCTTTACTCCCCGTTTCCGGAAGAACTGAACCGGCAGCTTGTCGGCCGGATGGCGGCGTATCATTTCGCGGCAACGGAGGCAAACAGGCAGAATTTGATAAACGAGAATGTTAATCCCGCTTCGATCACGGTCACCGGCAATACAGTTATTGACGCCCTGCTTGAAATTTCGGAGCGTCCGGTCCGGTGCCGTACGGAGCTGGAGGAGATTTTTGCAAACGGGCGGCGGACGATTCTCGTCACGACGCACCGGCGTGAAAACATGGAGGATATGCAGCACATCTACCGGGCACTGGAGCGGATCGTAGATCAGTATGACGATGTGCAGGTCGTCTTCCCTGTGCATAAAAATCCGGCTATCCGCCGCAGCGTCATGCAGCTGTTGACCGGACGGAACCGGATTCACCTGGTAGAACCGCTCGACTACGCGGAATTTGTGCACGTGATGAAGCATTCCTTTCTCGTTTTGACCGATTCCGGGGGGATTCAGGAGGAAGCTCCGGCGCTTGGCAAGCCTGTTCTTGTCGCCCGGGAAACAACGGAACGGCCGGAAGGAGTGGAAGCCGGGACGCTGAAACTTGTCGGCACATCGGAAGAGCGGATTGTTAAAGCATGCAGCACGCTGCTTGAGGATGAAACGGCGTACCGGCGCATGGCCGAAGTGCGCAATCCGTTTGGCGAAGGAGACGCCGCGCGCCGAATTATTGATGTGCTGCAGGGTCAAGCCGCAGCAAGCGGAGGACAGAAGGTTGTATCCAGGTAGAAACAGGAGGCAGCGGGGGTGAAGCAGGTGACGGTATTCTTCCTTGTATTGGTGCTGGTAGTGGCGGCAGCGGCGGGCTTGTACCGGCTCTATGACAACACACGCAGCCTCCCGGAAGAAGCAGCGGAACGTTTTCTCACGCGGTGGCTGACGAATGAGAACGGGACGCTTGCGACCTATATCCAGGAAGGCGGAGAGGAAGAAGAAGATGAGGTGAGGGGACGTGAAGCGTTGGCGGAAACGCTTGGGTTATGGATGGAGTATGTGTATGAAAAAGAGGACGACAAACGGTTCGACCGTGCTTATTCCCAGTTCCGCCGTCTGTTTCTCGCTGAAGACGGGTTTGTGTACTGGAAACTGGAGGAGGACGGAACAGCGGAGGTGACGTCGAATGCTCTGATTGATGATATCCGGATTGCCGGGGTTTTGATGAAGGCGGCCGAACGCTGGGGTAAGGACTATTATGAAGAAACCGCCCGGGAGATACTGACGTTTGTGGAGACCCATAACATGTATGACGGGGTGCTGACCGATTTTTATGAGCGACGGGATAAGTATGCAGAAGATACCATCACGCTGTCCTATATTGATGCCGCGCTGCTTCAGGATCTTGCTGAAGCGGACATGCTGTCGGCCGGACCGGCGGCAGCGACTGGTGCGCTGTTGATGGATGCACCGCTGTCCGGTCCGTTTTATCCAAAAGCGTACAACGTGGAACGCGGGGAATATGAGTATGATGAAGAGGTGAATATTCTCGACCAGGCACTTGCGGCGCTGCATCAGGCGGAAGCAGGCACTGTATCGGAACCGTTTCTCGCGTTTGTGGAGACGGAACTGGAAGAGCGCGGGCTCGTCCACGGGATGTATGACCTGGACACAGCAGAACCGGTCGTTTCTTACGAATCTCCTGCGATTTACGCGCTGCTTGTCCTGTATGCGATTGAAATCGGCGAGACGGAGCTGGCGGAGACGCTGTATGAACGGATGGAAGCATTTCAGGTGACACGCCGGACGAGCCTGTATTACGGCGGATATTCCATCCATGACGATAACACCCATATTTTTGACAACCTGCTCCCCATGCTTGCCCGGCAGCAGTGGGAAGAGCAATAAATTGTATGCTTCTATCTGGCGGCCCGTCTTTTGCGAAAATTTCTCCTAAAGCATTACGGATTCCCGCCGATATAAGCTTTAGAACATTTTTTCATTAAGAAAATGGGGGAACGGCATCATGTCCTTTCAAAACGCACAGACGGCCTACCAACAGACGATGAAACAGGCGGAAGACCATAGAAAATCGACAGGGAAAAATACAAATCAGACGTTTACGCCGGGATCGGCGTCCTCCGGGGGCGCAGCAATCGGCAGTGTGAAGCCGGGCGCGCAGCAGAAACCAGCGGCCAATCCGTATCAGCAGAATGCGCTCGAAACCGCGTCCAGCGGGGATTTGACGCTGCTGTTGTACAACGGATGCGTGAAGTTTATTGATAAAGCGGATCAGGCGATGCAGGACAAGCAGATTGAAGATAAAAACAATTTCATTAAACGGGCGCAGGATATTATCCGCGAGCTGATGGTGACGCTTCGGACTGATACGGAAGTTGGCGCGAACATGTACAGTCTCTATGACTTTATCCACCGCCGGCTGATTGACGCGAACGTCCAGAACGATCGTGATGTGCTGCAGGAAGCGCGGGATCTTGTCGTTGACTTCCGTGATACGTGGAAAGAAGTTATTAAGAAGGACCGGCAGGAGCGCTTCGGCGGCGGAGGCCAGGCTTGATATGGCTGTCGTGAAAGAGCTGTATGATGTCACGAAAGCCCTGTACGATCATATGGCAGAACCGATGCCAAAACGTATTGAAGAACGCGATACGTACGTGGAAAAGCTGGAACAGTATCTGGCGCAGCGGTCGGAACTGCTGGAGAAGATGAGAGAGCAGACGTCGTTTTCTGAGAAAGAACGACAGCTCGGCGCGGAGATGTTCAAAATGAATGAGGAGATTCAGCGCTGGATGGAGGCGTCGCGCGGAGAACTGCGGCTTGTCATGCAGCAGCTGAACAAGAAAAAGAAGTCTACCCGGCATTATGCGCGTCCGTACTCCGGGACGACGGTGGACGGTGTGTTTTTTGACAAGAAAAATTGAAGTGGGCAGCCGCCTCGTGCGGCTGTTTTTTTGTATTATCGTTGTGTTATTCTCAAAACGAGAGAAGGGTTGGTGAGGCATATGCTGCTCGATCAGGCAGAACAGGATTTTCTCAAGCAGTATCTCGGCTATCTGGAAACGGTCGAGGAAGGTATTGCGTCGGTCGCATATTTTTACCGGGAAGGGTTGGACGAAAATGGAGATCGTCTGCTGCAGCAGATGCTGGACGGATTCACGCCTCTGGCGGAAGGTAACGTCACGCTGATGCATCTGTTTGGGCAGAAAGCAGACCGCGGCGCAGAGATGGACGCTTTCCACGAAAAATTGGGAGAAGCCCGCGCTATTCCTGATATGGACTCTGCGACATGGAAACTGTCAGCGCTGACCATGGATTTCCTCCCCGGCTTTCAACGCTGGAGGATCATCGTGGACCATTTTTACCGGAATCTATAGAGAAAAGCAGAGAATCGATGGATAAAAGCGGAGAAACAATCGAGAAATCCGGAGAAACGATCAAGAAATCCCCGCACGTGCCGGGAATCGATCGAGAAATCATCGGATCGATCAAGAAATCGGGAGAATCGATCGAGAAACGCAGCGCCGTGGTTTTCAGCGGGGCTGGAGGCTCATCGTGGACCATTTATACCGGAATCTATAGAGAAAAGCAGAGAATCGATGGATAAAAGTGGAGAAACAATCGAGAAATCCGGAGAAACGATCAAGAAATCCCCGCATGTGCCGGAAATTGATCGAGAAATCATCGGATCGATCAAGAAATCGGGAGAAGCGATCGAGAAACGCAGCGTCCCGCTTTTCAGCGCTGCTGGAGGCTCATCGTGGACCATTTTTACCGGAATCCATAGAGAAAAGTAGAGAATCGATGGATAATAGTGGAGAAACAATCGAGAAATCCGGAGAAACGATCAAGAAATCCCCGCACGTGCCGGAAATCGATCGAGAAATCATCGGATCGATCAAGAAATCCAGAAAATTGATCAAGAAACACCGGTCCCTGCACCCAACTGCGCCACGTCCCATAAAAAAAGAAGCCGTCCTTTTAAAAGGACAGCTTCCTACCCGGAGGAATCTCCGGATGCTGGCTGCTCGTTCGTATCTTCCCTTTCTCCACCGCCGCTGCCATCGTTCAGGTGTTCACTCAGATCGAAGTCAAGCGCGGGATCATCCTGGGATTCTGTGGTGTCGTCTCCGTAAATTTGTTCCATTTCCATCCCGTCTACCGAATCAAATTCCTCCATCTGCTCAAATCCGGTGAATTCATCCAGTTCCATGCCCTCGGCGACGTTCAGGACGTCGGCCGGAATCTCGACACGTTCTGTTTCATTGAAATCAGAATAACGGGCGACAACAAGGTGATCCGAGGCATCCGGCTCTCCTTCTGCGTTATTCATGTTCATGTCGAGGTTCATTTTCAGTTTTTTCGGGTAGAACGTTTCCTTGTCAATCTGAAGCTGGAATGTCAGCGACTCCAGCTCCGCCATGTACATCATGTCTTCCATCGAAGAAGAGAAGCCGGTGTTAACCATGCCGATCATTTCAAGGGCGATTTCCTGGGTCTGGTCTTCCCCGCCGCTGAATGTGAGCTGATAATGACGGTTTCCTTCTATTATATGGATGTTACTGCTGTAGGCTTCAATCATTTCAAGAATGCGGCCCGGGTTCTCATAGGATTTGTCAAAAGACTTGAAGTCTTCGTTGAATTGTTCCGGAAATTGCACCCAGCGGCTTTCCGAGGAGTCAAACATATAAAAACCCCGGTCCGTAAAATAACGCTCCAGCTCCACGAAGCTGTTATTTGTCTCCTCCGCGGTCGTCTGGTTTTTTTCGATGGTGGATGATTCGTGATACCGCACCGGATCAAGGTTGACAAGCGTATTGGAGCGGTACCGGTTTTCGAGTGTCTGCTCCCCGCCGAGTTCCAGGTGCTGGTTCATATTCGTTGAAATGGTGTAGCTTTCTATATCATTCATCTTATCAATAGACTGCTGCAGAACGTCCCCCGCCGGCATGACCTTCTCAGGTTCCTTTTCCGGTTCTGTATCTTCGGTGTCATCCGGTTCTTCTTCAGAGGGGGCGGCGCTGTCCCCGTTTTCATCTGTATCCGCTTCTGACATGCAGGATGCCAGAAGCAGGACAATCAGGAGACCATACATGCCTGTAAGAATCCGCTGCATGATTTTTCCTCCTCCTGCGTAAGCCTGTCACTAAAATATATCATATAAAGAGGAGGTTGGATAGACTTTACAGAAGAAAAAAGGAAGGGCAGGATGGACGTATAGCATTTCAGCAGAGAGAATTTTTGGAAATCTGCATAGGAACGTCCACACCCGGGTATGTAGTACAAAGAGACATGATTAAAGGAGAGATTTTCATGGAGACACGCCTATTTATAAACGGTACATGGAAAAAAGCAGCCAACGGCACCTTTGCGGTTAAAAATCCGGCAAACAATGAAGAAATCGGACAGGCAGCAGATGGCGGAGCCGAAGAAACGAAAGAAGCCATCAAAGCAGCAGAAGACGCCTTTCCGTCCTGGGCGCACCGGAGCGCAGGCGACAGAGCTGCCTACTTAAAAGAAATATACCGCTTAATGATGGAAAGACAGGATGAACTCGGAGAATTGATCACGCTGGAAATGGGCAAACCCCTTCAAGAGGCAAAAGGCGAGGTGGCTTACGCGGCTTCTTTTCTCGAATGGTTCGCTGAAGAAGGAAGACGGATCTACGGCGATACGATTCCGGCTGGTTCGCCTGACAAGCGGATGATGGTGCTGCACCAGCCCGTTGGTGTGACCGCTGCAATCACCCCGTGGAACTTCCCGCAGGCGATGGTAACAAGAAAAGTCGCACCGGCGCTTGCAGCAGGCTGCCCGGTTGTTTTAAAGCCGGCTGAAGACACGCCGCTGTCGGCAGTACGTTTCGCTGAAATCTGCGAAGAAGCGGGACTGCCTGATGGTGTATTCAACCTGATTACAGGAGAAGATGCAGCAGCCATCGGCGGTGAACTTATGGGCAGCCAGGCTGTGCGGAAAATGACTTTCACCGGTTCCACCGGAGTTGGAAAGAAACTGATGGAGCAGGGCGCTTCCGATATCAAGAAATTGTCGCTTGAACTGGGCGGCCACGCACCGGTTATCGTCCTCGACGACGCGGACATGGAAAAAGCCGTCGACGGTACGGTCGCATCCAAATTCCGGAATGCCGGTCAGACATGCGTCTGCGGCAACCGTGTTTACGTGGAGGAAGCGGTATACGATACGTTTGTCGACCGCCTGAAAGAAGAAGTGGAGAAACTTCAGGTCGGTGACGGTTTTGCCGAAGGTACATCGATCGGCCCGATGATTAATAAAGAAGGCTGGGAAAAAGTGGACCGCCACGTGAAAGACGCAGTCGATAAAGGAGCGGAAATTGTTACCGGCGGCAGAGGCTGGGAAGAAAACGGCGGCTGGTTTTATGAGCCGACGGTCCTCAAGAATGTCACAAGCGACATGATTATCATGGAAGAGGAAACATTTGGTCCTGTCGCTCCAATCCAGAAAGTATCGAGCGACGAAGAAGCTGTGCGTCACTCGAACCATTCACCGTTTGGGCTTGCCTCCTACTTTTTCACCGAGAGCATGAGCCGCGGTGTGAAAGTAGCGGAAGGGCTCGAATTCGGCATTGTCGGATGGAACGATGGACGCCCGTCCGCCGCCCAGGCCCCATTCGGCGGCTGGAAGCAAAGCGGCGTCGGACGCGAAGGCGGCCATGAAGGCATCAAGCCGTTTCTTGAAACAAAATATATCTCCATTGGCCTGTAGAAATGACAAACACGCTTTGTGCTTTTGGCATGAAGCGTGTTTTTCCTGTAATGATGGGCGCCCGGCCCTGCTAAGCCGTGAATTCGTCACCCGTTGTTAAGATATTGTAAAAAATTTTGACGAATTTTGAGTTTTAGAAGGGGATTGTTAAGTGAATATAGAAAGGTAGAAGTAACGAAAGGAGGAGTTTACTTGATGAATTATAATATTCGAGGTGAAAACCTAGAGGTAACTCCGGCTCTGAAAAGTTATGTAGAGAAGAAAGTAAGCAAATTGGAACGATATTTTGATACAACACCGGTCGCGGATGTCCACGTGAAGCTGCAGGTGCATAACACCGGAAATAACATAGAGGTGACCATTCCGATGCCCAACCTGCTCCTGCGTGCCGAAGAAGAGCACAATGACATGTACGCGGCGATCGATCTTGTGGTGGAAAAACTTGAACGACAAATCCGCAAGCACAAAACAAAAGTTAACCGAAAATTCCGTCAAAACGATGGAGTAAAGCATATGTTTAAAGAAGATGACATCGAAGCCCTTAACGAAGAAATTGCCAACGGAGGGCTCTCCAACGGCAATGGTCTCGTCGAGGAAGAAGAGGAAGACGTAGAAGATAACCAGATTGTCCGGACAAAACGGTTTAACCTGAAACCGATGGATGCCGAAGAAGCAATTCTGCAGATGGACATGCTCGGCCACGGATTCTTCGTCTTCTCCAACTCGGTCAACGGTGACACCAACGTCGTCTACCGCCGCAAAGACGGCCGGTACGGGCTCATTGAGCCGGAATAAAAAGCACAGGGGTTTTGTCCTGCTCCCGATTATCTTAAACGATAGTCGGGAGCTTATTTGGTATGCGGCCTTTATCGGCTGCCCCCCGCGCTGTAGCCGGCGCGGAATGATGATCCGTGGACATGAAACGTACTTGCGGGCTTCCTGGTGTCCATAGGCTGTCACACCCGCCAGGCTCACAACCGAGGCTCTATTTTTCATACGGTCAGCACCTCCTCCACGTTGTAACAAGCAGAGGAAACTGATAAAATAACAATAACTGTGAAATGCGGAACCTGCGCCATACTTTATAGATTTCCCGACCAAAAGAGAGGACGATGATCGCGGCATGATCGGCTTATTAAAGAAAGTAATAGGCGATACGAACGAACGAAGTGTGAAAAAACTGGAGAAAACGGTTGAACAGATCGAGCAGTGGGACGAAGAGATGCAAAAGCTCTCGGATGAAGAACTGAGCGGTAAGACTGAAGGGTTTAAAGAACGCTACGCAAACGGAGAATCGCTTGAGGACCTGCTTCCGGAAACGTACGCGGTAGTGCGGGAAGCAGCGCACCGGGTGCTTGGAATGAAACCATTCCGCGTCCAGTTAATGGGAGGTATCGTTCTGCACCAGGGCGATATTTCGGAAATGAAGACAGGGGAAGGGAAAACCCTCGTCGCCACCATGCCTGTATATTTGAATGCGCTGACCGGTAAAGGGGTGCATGTCATCACGGTCAACGACTACCTTGCCGGGCGTGACAGCGAAGATATGGGTGAACTGTATCGTTTTCTCGGCATGACGGTCGGTCTTAACCAGAAAGGCATGACCAAAGATGAAAAACGCGAAGCGTATGCAGCCGATATCACGTACGGAACGAACAATGAATTCGGTTTTGATTACCTGCGGGATAACATGGTGCTGTACAAAGAACGCATGGTGCAGCGCACGCTTCATTTTGCCGTCGTCGACGAAGTGGACTCGATTTTGGTGGATGAGGCACGGACACCGCTGATTATTTCAGGATCGGTGCAGCAGTCGACGAAAATGTATATGGCAGGAGATGCTTTCGTCAGACGTCTGAAGCTCGAGGAAGACTATACGTATGATGAACAGACTAAGAACGTACAATTGACCGAAGAAGGTGTCAATAAAGCCGAGCAGGCCTTTGGCATTGACAACCTGTTTGACCAGAATCACGTTCAGCTTCTTCACCATATTAACCAGGCGCTGAAAGCCCATGTGACGATGAACCGGGATTCGGACTATGTCGTCGACGAAGGTCAGGTCGTCATCGTCGACCAGTTCACCGGACGCCTCATGAAAGGGCGTCGTTACAGCGACGGTCTTCACCAGGCTATTGAAGCAAAAGAAGGTCTTGAAGTCCAGAAAGAAAGCATGACGCTTGCTTCGATCACTTTCCAGAACTTTTTCCGGATGTACAATAAACTTGCCGGCATGACCGGTACAGCAAAAACGGAAGAAGAAGAATTCCGCAACATTTACGGTATGGGCGTAACGTCTGTACCGACGAATGAACCGGTCATCAGAGATGATAAGCCGGACATGATTTACAAGTCGAAAGAGGGCAAGCACCGTGCGATTGCTGATACGGTGGGAGAACTTTATCAAAAAGGACAACCGGTTCTTGTCGGTACTGTCAGTGTGGAAATGTCCGAGCTGATTTCCCAGCTTCTCAAAAAACGGAACGTTCCGCATAATGTCCTGAACGCCAAGCACCATGAGAACGAAGCGAAAATCATCGAAGACGCCGGCCAGCCCGGGACGGTGACCATCGCGACAAATATGGCCGGACGCGGAACCGACATCAAACTCGGCGAAGGTGTGGTGGATCTCGGCGGTTTGTTTGTGATCGGTACAGAGCGTCACGAAAGCCGCCGTATCGATAATCAGCTCCGCGGACGTTCCGGTCGTCAGGGGGACCCGGGTGCTTCCCAGTTCTATCTCTCGATGGAAGATGACTTGATGCGCCGCTTCGGTACAGATAACATGCGCGGCATGATGGAAAAACTCGGCATGGAAGATGACCAGCCGATTGAGAGCAAAATTGTCAGCCGGGCCGTGGAGCAGGCGCAAAAGCGTGTGGAAGGCCACAACTTTGACGCCCGGAAACAGATTCTTCAGTATGATGACGTGATGCGTGAGCAGCGTGATGTCATTTACGCGCAGCGGATGGAAGTTCTCGATTCCGAAAACCTGGAAGATGTCGTGAAACCGATGATCAAATCTGTCGTGGAACGTGCGGTAGGGCAGTATACACCGGAAGGGACAGTGCCGGAAGAATGGAACCTCGAAGGCCTCGTCAACTACCTGAAAGGAACGGTGCTCTGGGCGGACGACCTTGAGGTAAAAGATATTGAAGGCATGGAACCGGAGGAAATCACCGAAACGGTGCTTGAAAAAGCATATACCCATTACAGGCAGAAGCAGGAAGAACTGCCTGAAGAAACGATGAAGGAATTCGAACGGGTAGTGCTGCTCCGCGCTGTCGACCGCAAATGGATGAACCATATCGACCAGATGGACCAGCTCCGCGAAGGCATCCATCTGCGTGCTTATGGTCAGAACGATCCGCTCCGGGAGTATAAGTTTGAAGGCTTTAACATGTTTGAAGAAATGGTTGCTTCCATTGAAGAAGAAGTGGCTATGTATATCGTGAAGGCGCAGGTCCGCAGCAACCTGGAACGGGAGGAAGTTGCGGAAGGCAAAGCCGTTCACGGTGAGAACACCGAACGTGAGGAAAACAACAACAAGCGCCGTCCCGTCCGCAAAACAGAAACAGTGGGACGCAACGAACCGTGCCCCTGCGGCAGTGGAAAGAAATACAAACACTGTCATGGAAGCGCAGAAGCGGCGCAGTAATTCTTAAAATAGAGGTGAACGCGATGGATATGGCTGAAATACAGCATGCATTGTCAAATATCCGCCAGCGTCTGGCGGACTTCAGGGGGTCTCTTTGACCTCTCTGAAAAAGAGGAACGCATTGCTGAACTGGAACAGAAAATGACGGAACCCGGCTTCTGGGACAATCCGGACGAATCGAAACAAGTTATTGATGAATCCAATGTCTTGAAGAATTCGGTGGAAGGATACCGGAGACTCTCGGAGGCATATGATGATCTCGTTCTCACGTATGATCTCGTCAAAGAAGAGGACGATGAAGATCTGAAGGAAGAACTGGAAGAAGGCGTACAGACGCTTACAAAAAACGTGAATGATTTTGAACTGAATATGATGCTCAGTGAACCGTATGATCAAAACAACGCCATCCTGGAACTTCATCCCGGTGCAGGCGGTACCGAATCCCAGGACTGGGCTCAGATGCTGTACCGCATGTATAAACGCTGGGCGGAAGGCAAAGGGTACACCGTCGATGTGCTGGATTACCTGGACGGCGATGAAGCGGGTCTGAAAAGTGCTGTTCTGCATATCAAAGGCCACAATGCCTACGGTTATCTGAAAGCTGAAAAAGGAGTCCACCGGCTCGTCCGGATTTCACCGTTTGATTCTTCGGGGCGCCGGCACACGTCTTTCGCTTCGTGTGAAGTCATGCCGGAGATGGACGACACGGTGGAAGTGGAAATCAACAGTGAAGATTTGAGAATTGATACGTACCGTTCCAGCGGGGCAGGTGGTCAGCACGTTAACACAACCGATTCGGCGGTGCGGATTACCCACCTTCCGACCAATATTATTGTGACGTGTCAGAATGAGCGTTCCCAGCTGAAAAACAGGGATTCCGCCATGAAAATGCTGCGCTCGAAGCTGTATCAGCGTGAACTCGAAGAGCAGCAGAAAGAAATGGATGAAATCCGCGGCGAGCAAAAAGAGATCGGCTGGGGAAGCCAGATCCGGTCTTATGTTTTCCACCCATATAATATGGTAAAAGACCACCGGACCAATCAAGAAATGGGGAATACCTCCGCAGTGATGGACGGTAACATTGATCCATTCATTGATGGATACCTTCGGGCAAGCATGGATATTTAAAAGAAAAGGGGTGCCTCTGAAGTGGGGCACCCCGGCCTTTTTGTCCATAGAAAAAAGCCTTAAGCTGCAAAGCAACAAGAAGTGAGGGAAAACAGGAATGATGAACTGGAGAAAACGACGCGAGCCGATGCCCCAAAACCTTTGGATGGTGCTGCAGACGGTTTATATTTTGGCAGGATCCACGATTCTGGCATTGTCCTATAACCTTTTTCTGCTTCCAAACCGGATTGCCTCCGGCGGTCTCAGCGGATTTGCCACCATCGTCTACGAAGTGGCCGGGATGGAACCGGCGGTGACGATGTGGGTATTGAACATTCCGTTATTTGTTGCAGGGATCCTGCTGCTTGGAGGATGGACATACGGTGGGAAAACACTGGCAGGCACCTTGTTTCTGCCATTTGTTATTTATATAACACGCCATCTGGACGCGGGTGTGGATGATCCGCTTCTGGCCGCTGTATTCGGCGGTATCGGCGTGGGAGCCGGTCTTGGCCTGGTGTTCCGGGCAGCAGCGTCCACCGGCGGTACCGGATTACTGGCGCAGATTATACATAAGTTTTCCGGTGTATCTCTTGGAGCCTGCGTGTTTATGATGGACGGCCTGATTGTGACGATGTCGGCGTTTGTGTTCAGCATCGAGTACGCGCTGTATGCCCTGATTGCGCTGTTTGTGACCGGAAAGACGATTGATATTGTGCAGACTGGTATCGGATATGCCAAAGTAGCGCTTATCATCACGCAGAAAGAAGAAGAAGTCCGCAGCGTCATTTTGAACCGGGTGGACCGCGGGGTCACGTATCTGCCGGGAGAAGGCGGTTATACAAAAGACGCCAGACCGGTTCTTCTCTGTGTGGTGAACCGAAACGAAGTATCCACGCTCAAGCACTGGGTGCAGTCGGCGGATCACGAGGCATTTGTGGTTGTTACCGATGCTGCAGAAGTACTCGGAAAGGGTTTCAAAAATGAGGTTGCTGGGTATAATAACGAAACGTCATAGAAGATAAACTGAGATGTATGGGAGGTCATGAATCATGAAAAAAATAGTTATGACACTGGCAGCTGCGCTCGTATTTGCTCTAAGCGCCTGCGGCGGAGGCGGTGAAGAGCCGGAAGACTCTGCAGAAAGCGGAAATACCGAAAGCAGCGGAGGTTCTGTAGACGCTGAGGCAGCCCGCAGCGCCTACGACCAGAACTGTCTGCAGTGCCACGGCGAAAATCTGGAAGGCATGAACGGGCCGCCGCTCGCCGGACAGGATTTATCGCAGGATCACGTGCTCAGTATGATCCAAAACGGAGGCGCCGGCATGCCTGATGGTCTTGTGAGCGGCTCCGAAGCAGAAAACCTTGCCGCCTGGGTAGCGGATCAGTAAAGGCTGAAGCAAAAGAATACCGTTTAACTTTACATCCGAACGATAATCTTAAATGCTGCGTGAAAGCATTAGATATCGCTCGGATTTTTTATGGTACAAGCCGTTCTGCTGCAGGAATTGTACGGCCGAAACGCCGCTGCGGTATTTTAGACTAATTCCTGCTGCTTCGAGCATCGTTAAAGCGGAACACCTGCGGAGAAGGCCGTATACAGGCCAAACATCTGCGATTACATGCCGAATGCTGCCATTTACATGCCGAATGAAACGCAATACCAGCCGGATCAGAGGGTTTACCATCCAACGTGCCGACAGATCCCTTTCATCCTCTCTCTCCACCGCACCGGAAATGCAAAGAATGTTATCGTCGTGCTTCGTAGGACTTTATTCTTATGATTGAAACATTCCATCTTTCTATTACATTTTCCTGATTTCTCAATTCCCGTCATTTCAGACTTTGTACATCTTAATCTATTAAACAGCCTTTCATTGAAATCAAAATGTAATACTTTTTTAGCATTTTTCAGCCTTTAAAGATGATATAATGTGAGATGGAAAATGACAAAACGATATATCATTCAACATGATTTCCGGTGTCGTCCGTGGAAAATACTCCACTATTCCGGCGGTTCTGCCGGGAATTTGTCACCTATTAAGAAAGTGGACAACCACCACGAAAAACCATCTTAGAGTATGTTTGCTTCAGGAAGTGATTGTTTTGATTGAAATGAATAATGTGTCGAAAACGTATGCGAACGGCGTCAGCGCACTGAACAACATTGACATTCTCATTGAAAAGGGAGAATTCGTTTATGTTGTCGGACCGAGCGGCGCAGGCAAGTCTTCTTTTATTAAAATGATTTACCGG
Source organism: Salibacterium qingdaonense (assembly GCF_900114715.1). Lineage (GTDB taxonomy): Bacteria > Bacillota > Bacilli > Bacillales > Marinococcaceae > Salibacterium > Salibacterium qingdaonense. The sequence goes on along the minus strand of NZ_FOTY01000006.1, from coordinate 48,326 downwards.
GAAGAAAAACCCACCGAAGGCTCCATTCAGATCCACGGAACGGATTTGATGACCCTTAAAGAAAAACACGTGCCGTTTCTGCGGCGGAAAATAGGAGTCGTTTTTCAGGACTTCAAACTTCTCCCGAAACTATCGGTCTTTGAAAATGTCGCGTTTGCTCTTGAAGTCATCGAAGAACCCAAAGATGTCATCCGAAGACGGGTTATGGAAGTGCTTGATGTTGTCAGGCTGAAAAATAAAGCACGTTTTTTTCCGGATGAACTATCGGGTGGAGAGCAGCAGCGTGTTTCCATTGCAAGAGCAGTTGTCAATAATCCGCGTGTCGTCATTGCGGACGAGCCTACCGGAAACCTTGACCCGGATACGTCTTGGGAGATAATGGATATTCTTGAAAACATCAACCGAAACGGTACTACTGTTCTTATGGCTACCCATAACCGCGAGATTGTAAACGCGATTAAAAAACGGGTGATTGCCATCGAGTCCGGCAGGATTGTCCGTGATGAGATGAAGGGGGACTACGGCTATGAAAGGTAGAACCCTCGCACGTCACGGAAAAGAAGGACTCAAGAATCTCGGGCGGAACAGCTGGATGAGCTTCGCCTCAGTGAGTGCAGTAACGATTATGCTGTTTGTTGTGGGAGTATTTCTCCTTCTTATCGTAAATATGAACAGTTTTATTTCATCGGTGGAAGAGGATGTGGAAGTCCAGGTTTACATTGATCTCGGCACGTCGGATGAAGAACAGACTGAACTTAGACAGCAGCTGCAGAACCTTGATCATGTGGACGGTATTTCATTTGTGAGCAAGGATGAAGGACTGGATCAGCTGATTGACAGTCTCGACCAGCAGAGCGGAGCATTTGAATCACTGAGGAACGAAAATCCTCTGAATGATAAATTTGTTATTCAGGCTGAGCAGCCACAGCAGACGGAGCAGGTGGCAGAAGCTGCTTCTGATCTTCCTTATATTGATTCCATTGATTACGGGGAGCAGGTTGTGGAGCAGTTGTTCAATGTGACCAAAATTCTTCGGATCATCGGTCTGGTCCTTGTTGTCGGTCTGATGTTCACCGCGATGTTTTTGATATCCAACACGATAAAACTGACAATCGTCGCCAGACAGCAGGAAATTCAGATAATGAAACTTGTCGGCGCAACCAATGGATTCATCCGCTGGCCCTTTTTCGTGGAAGGGTTACTGCTGGGCGTTCTTGGCGCGGTCATCCCGATTGCGGCCGTTACAGGAGGATATCATTACCTTTATAACAACTACGCGGAACAGCTCAGCATCGACTTTGCTGAAATATTACCGACGTATCCTTTGACCCTGCAGATATCAGCCGTTCTCGTTGGAATCGGTATACTGGTAGGGATCTGGGGAAGTGTCACATCTGTACGTAAATTCCTGAAAGTTTAATTACATACGGCTGGAACGAATTAGAGGAGGAACTGTTGGAATGAAAAAGGGATGGTTAAAGACATTGGCTGCGGTGATAACCGCTTCCGGTATTGCACTTGCCGCTTCAGCTCCTGCAGCAGCGGCAGACGGAGAAGAACTCCGTACAAAAATTAACGAGCTGCAGGATAAACGGGAAAGCACTCAGGCGGATTCAGAAGAAACAAAAAAGGAAATCGAAGCACTGAAAGAAGAAATACAGAATATCAGTGATGAAATCCGCCAACTGGATAAAAAATTAACAGAAACAAACGATAAAATTACGAAAAAAGAAGAGGAAATCGATGAGACAGAACAGCGTATCGAAGAGCTCGAAAGCCGGATTGACAAACTTCAGAAGCGAATTGAAGAACGGGATGAACTTCTGAAGGAACGCGTGAACGCTATGTACAAAAACGGCGGCTCGGTCGATTATCTGGAAGTGCTGATGGGAGCAAAAAGTTTCGGAGATTTTCTGGACAGGGTATCGGCACTGAACACCATTGCCGATCAGGATAAAGACATACTTCAAGCCCATATCAAAGACCAGAATGAGCTTGAGGATGCGAAAAAAGAAGTGGAAGAGCAGCGGAGCTCCCTCGAAGGCTCGCTGACGGAACTTGAAAATCTGAAAGCCGATCAGAAGCAGCGGCGCGGGGAAAAGAGCAGTATACTTGGGGATCTGGAAAATCAGGAGCATTCCCTGCAGGAAACGCTGGTATCGCTGGAAGATGAAAAAGGACTTCTTAAAAAGCAGGAAGAAGCTGCCAAGCAGGAGCTGGAGAATTATAAAGAGCGGCAGGAAGCCATGCGTCAACAACAATCCAGCGGCACTGCAGCACAGGCAGCGGGTAACGCACCTTCTGACAGCGGCGGTACATTGATGCGCCCGGCGACAGGAACCTATACCTCTGAGTTTGGACCTCGTTGGGGCCGCATGCATAACGGTATTGATATCGGAGGGGGAGGCCGTCCGAACGTTCCGATCGTTGCCGCAGCAGGTGGAACGGTTGTGAAAGCAGGATACATGAATGGATACGGAAACACCGTGATGATTTCCCATCAGGTGGACGGGCAGCAGTTAACAACGCTGTATGCCCATATGTCCTCCACTAATGTGTCCAGTGGACAGAGCGTATCCCGCGGCGAAAACATCGGGATGATGGGTAATACCGGTGCCTCCCAGGGGAAACATCTTCACTTTGAAGTTCATGAAGGACCATGGAACGGAGCCAAATCCAACGCGGTCAACCCAAGAAACTATCTACCATAACGAAAAGAGAGGGGCTGTCTCATGGGACGGTCCCTCTTTTCGTTATGTGACGAGTTGATGAGAGGATAACGGAACTGTTTCACAGACCGCCGCATCATGGAAAATTTATTTTTGGAATACGTGAATTCATGCTAGAATGAAAGAGACGATAAAACCTCTCTGACCCGCGGTGATTTTAATGATGGAGCTGAGGTGTAAAATATGAAATGGAAAGTGAAACTGGCATCCGTGGTGACCGGTGCCGTACTTATTGCCGGAGCCGGCGGCGTCTTTGCCGGAATTAATATAAACGAACAGGCCGGCAGTGAATCATCCGCCGCCTCCAGTGTTTCCGGACAGACCGGAAACACAGAACAGCAGTCCATGGACGGATTGGACAAAGTACAGCAGGTCTACCAGATGATTGAATCCGAATACGTGGAGGATGTAGATAAAGAGGCGCTCTGGGAAGGGGCGCTGAAAGGGATGGTAAATGAGCTGGATGATCCTCATTCGGCTTACATGGATCAGGAAACAGCCTCTCAGTTCAATCAATCTCTTGAATCCTCATTTGAAGGAATAGGAGCGGAAGTAAGCATGGTCGATGACACACCGACCATCGTGTCGCCGTTTGGCGGCTCGCCCGCTGAGAAGGCAGGACTGCGGCCGAATGATCAGATTCTCGAAGTGAATGGGGAAAGCACGGAAGGAAGCACTCTGAATGAGACCGTGCTGAAAATACGCGGGGAAAAAGGCTCGACCGTTACGTTGACAATCCAGCGCCAGGGTTCTTCAGAGCCGTTTAAAGTTGATGTGGTGCGGGATGAAATTCCAATTGAAACGGTCACTTCCGACACTATAGAGCAGAACGGACAGACCATCGGGCTGCTGGAACTGACTTCTTTTTCCGAAAATACAGCATCAGAGTTTGAAGAACAGCTGAGAAGTCTTGAAGAGCAGGGTATTGACGGGCTGTTAATTGATGTACGGGGCAACCCGGGAGGCTATCTGAACAGTGTTCAAAGCATCGGAGACCTTATTATTCCAGAAGGAGAACCGATTGTTCAAATTGAAGATCCTAACGGGGAAACCACCCGTTCGATATCTGCACTGGACGGAAAGAAAGATTATCCGATTGTCGGTTTGATTGATGAAGGCAGTGTGTCTGCTTCCGAAATTCTGGCTGCTGCGTTGAAAGAAGCAGGCGGATACGATCTCGTCGGCCAGACGACATACGGCAAAGGGACGGTACAACAGTCCATGAAGCTTGGAGATGGAAGCCGGCTGAAACTGTCGATGTTTAAATGGCTCACATCAGACGGTAACTGGATTAACGAGGAAGGTGTCAAACCTACGGTGGAAGTGCAGCAGCCGGAGTATTTCTATTCGGCGGCACTGTCCCCGGAAGAAGAGCTGACCACCGGAACGAACGGAGAGCAGGTCGAAACCGCTCAGACGATGCTGCAGGCTCTCGGTCATAATCCGGGCCGGACCGACGGATATTTTGATGAACAGACGTCCGAAGCGGTGCGCAGCTATCAGGAATCTGTCGAGGAACTGCCTGTTACCGGTACAATTGATGAAGAAACAGCCGGGCGGATGAACCAGGGTCTGATGGAAAAAGTTCAAAACCGTGAAAATGACCGGCAGTTTAATGAAGCATTAGAGTTGATGAATGACAAATTGACGAACCAGTAATCGAAGGAAGAGGCCGGGCGCTGTAAGTAGTAATAAAGGGGCGCCGGCCTCCTAAAATAAGACGGACATTCTTTTTTGAAAGGATGGTCTGCTTGGAGAAGGAGGAACCGGGATGTATGATATCGGCTGGGAGCTGTTATATGGGATTGGGCGTTTTTTCGCTCATCCGCTGACTTATCTGATTCCGATTGTCATGTTCATTCTTGGGTGGCGCCGAGTGGTAAAAGAACGCCGCGACTTTCACACCCGGGTGTTCCGTGCCGTATTTGACGTTACAGCGCCGCTGCTCCCGGGTTTGGCTGCGGGTCTTACCGGCTCTGCAGCCGCTGTACTCCTTGGTGTTACGGTCCCGTTTTCCTTTCTATTGCTTCTTTCCTTTTTAACAGGTTTGATTCTGTTGATTGGAAGGGTGAAGTGGCTGTCTCCGGCATTCACGGTCAGTGCAGCGGTTCTCTTGGCGCTGCTTCTTCCACTTTGGGAAACGGGAAACTCCCGTGTAGATGCGTGGCTGCAGGAATTGGGATCATTTGATTACCAAGGCGTCCTTCTCTGGCTTGCTGTTCTGATTATTATGGAAAGCGTGCTCGTTTTCCGGAGCGCCCGGTTTTTCACTTCTCCGCTGACGGTGAAAAGCAGCCGCGGAAAATGGATTGGGGCGCACCGGATGCGCCGGGTCTGGCTTCTCCCATCCGTCTTTTTTATTCCAGGCGGTATGCTTAATGCTTTGTCCTGGTGGCCGCTCCTTCCGATTGGAGAGGGAGGACTGGCGCTCTTTTTCTTTCCTCTTGCCGTGGGAGCAGATCGCACGATTTATCATACGCTGCCAAGACCCGCCCTGCAGCAGATGGGGCGCCGGCTTGGTCTGCTCGGCCTTGCTGCCGGAGCAGGTGCGGGGCTCTCCTTTTACTACCCGCAGGCTGTCCTGTACACGGCAGCCGCCGTCTTTGTGCTGCGCGCAGCACTTCAGGTGTGGCAGCGCTTGGAAGACCGCGGAAGGCAGCCCTTTTTTCAGCCTGGTGCCCGCGGGGTGAAAATACTGGCGGTTCTTCCGGAGTCTCCGGCTGCAAAAATGGGCATGACCGCAGGGGAGATTATATGGAAAGTGAACAGCATTCCGGTTCATTCGAAAAAGGAATTTTACCATGCTCTTCAGAAAAATTCCGCCCACTGCCGGCTGGAAGTGATGGATACAGACGGGGAACGCCGCTATGTTCAATCCACCTTATATGATAATGAGCATCACGAAATCGGAGTACTGGCGGTAAAAGAAAACGACGACTTGCCGGCGTCCGGTATGCAGGGCTGACGCTGGAAGCATAGTTTAAAAGACGGAGTTTGGGGATGAAAACCCGCTCCGTCTTTTCTTATGGCATGCTTTGTCACTGTCCGCTGAGGGCCGCCGATTCTCCCCGCCCGCACACGGCAGCTGCTGCTTGAAAATGAATCGTCGTTTTTTTACTGAAATAAAAAACGAACATATATTCGAATAAGCCGTTTAATTTGATGGAAGATGTGGTATAATGTATAAGCGGTTATAGATAACGAGTACTAAACTTGAATGCATATAATGGGGGAGAATACCATGAATGAAACATTCGAACTCGCTTCCGGCTATGACCCCCAGGGCGACCAGCCGGAAGCGATTAAAGCTTTGACAAAGGGTATCGAGACGGGAAGCAGGCATCAGACGCTGCTTGGCGCCACCGGTACCGGCAAGACCTTCACCGTATCCAACGTTATTCAGAATGTGAATAAGCCCACCCTCGTTATGGCTCACAACAAAACACTTGCAGGCCAGCTGTACAATGAATTTAAAGAGATGTTTCCAAACAATGCTGTCGAGTATTTCGTCAGTTATTACGATTACTATCAGCCGGAAGCTTACGTTCCTTCCACTGATATGTTTATAGAAAAAGACGCCAGCATCAATGATGAGATAGATAAACTCCGGCATTCTGCCACGAGCGCGCTTTTTGAACGCAATGATGTCATAATCGTGGCGAGTGTCTCCTGTATTTACGGACTTGGTTCTCCGGAGGAATACCGGGAACTTGTTCTTTCACTCCGTAAAGATATGGAGAAGGAACGAAATGCTTTGATGCGGGACCTTGTTGATATCCAGTATGAACGAAACGATGTGAATTTTGTTCGTGGAACGTTCCGGGTGCGCGGTGATGTGGTGGAAATTTTTCCGGCTTCCCGGGATGAACACTGCATTCGTGTTGAATTTTTCGGTGACGAAATCGACCGGATTACCGAAGTCGATGCGCTGACAGGAGAAGTGCTCGGGGAACGCCAGCACGTTGCGGTTTTCCCGGCTTCCCACTTTGTAACCCGTGAAGAAAAGATGAAACGCGCCATCGAAAATATTGAGAAGGAACTGGAGGAACAGCTGCAGGCCTTCCGGGATAACGGCCGGGAACTGGAAGCCCAGCGCCTGGAACAGCGCACGAAATATGATCTGGAGATGATGCGGGAAATGGGTTTCTGCTCGGGAATCGAAAATTATTCCCGTCATTTGACGTTCCGCAGTGCCGGAGAGTCCCCTTACACATTGATGGACTTTTTTCCGGAAGATTTTCTGCTTATCGTTGATGAGTCGCACGTGACGCTTCCACAGGTGAACGGCATGTACAAAGGCGACCAGGCCCGTAAGCAGGTGCTTGTAGACCACGGATTCCGCCTTCCATCCGCCATGGACAACCGTCCGCTTCAGTTTGATGAGTTTGAAAACCGGATGCAGCAGGCCGTCTACGTCTCGGCAACACCGGGGCCTTATGAACTGGAACATTCCCCGGGAGTGGTGGAACAGATTATCCGGCCGACCGGACTGCTTGATCCGACCATTGAGATAAAGCCTATTGAAGGTCAGATTGATGATTTAATCGAACAGATTCATGAACGCCGGGAACGCAGGGAAAGGGTGCTGGTCACGACGCTGACGAAAAAGATGGCCGAAGATTTGACGTCTTACTTAAAAGAAGTCGGCATCCGTGTAAAATACCTACATTCGGAAGTGAAGACGCTTGAACGTATTGATGTCGTACGGCAGCTGCGGCTCGGTGAATTTGATGTGCTCGTCGGGATCAATCTGCTCCGGGAAGGTCTCGACATACCGGAAGTTTCCCTCGTTGCCATTCTGGATGCTGACAAAGAAGGATTTCTCCGTGCTGAACGCTCGCTTATCCAGACGATGGGGCGTGCCGCGAGAAATGCGAATGGACATGTTGTGATGTACGCAGATAAGATAACCCGCTCGATGAATACGGCGATGGAGGAGACAAACCGGCGCCGGGCAATCCAGAAAGAGTTTAATGAAACTCATGATATTACACCGACAACAATCCAGAAAGAAATTCCGGAATTGATCCAGGCGACGATTTCTTCCGAGGAAACGAATGACTTTGACAAACCGGCGCTTGATAAGATGAGTAAAAAAGAACGGCAGAAAGTAATCGACGAGATGGAAGAAGAAATGAAGACGGCCGCCAAAGACCTTCAGTTTGAACGGGCGGCGGAACTTCGTGATATGTTACTTGAATTAAAAGCGGAAGGATGACGTACAATGCCGGTAGAAAATCTACAGATTAAGGGAGCACGGTCCCATAACCTGAAAGATATTGATGTGACGATTCCCCGCGGCAGCCTGGTTGTCTTGACGGGACTGTCGGGGTCGGGGAAATCCTCTCTTGCGTTTGACACGATTTACGCCGAAGGCCAGCGTCGTTATGTAGAATCTCTGTCGGCTTACGCCCGGCAGTTTCTCGGTCAGATGGAGAAACCAGATGTCGATTCCATTGAAGGCCTTTCCCCGGCGATTTCCATAGACCAGAAAACCACCAGCCGCAACCCGCGTTCCACGGTCGGCACGGTAACAGAAATTTATGACTACCTGCGTCTGTTGTTTGCCAGAGTTGGACACCCGGTTTGTCCGAACCACGGCGTCGAAATCTCTTCGCAGACGGTGCAGCAGATGGTGGACCGTATGATGGAATTTCCCGAACGCACGAAGATGCAGATTCTCGCACCGGTCGTTTCCGGGCGTAAAGGGGAGCACGTCAAACTGCTCGAAGACCTGAAGCAGAAAGGATTCGTCCGTGTCCGCGTGGACGGGGAGATGCGTGAAGTAAGCGAAGAAATCAATCTGGAGAAGAACAAAAACCATGACATTGAAGTAGTGGTGGACCGGATTGTAATAAAAGAGGGAATCGAAACACGGCTTTCGGATTCACTCGAAACGGCACTGGATTTAAGCGGCGGCAAAGCGATGGCGAATGTCATGGACGGCGAAGAGCTCCTCTTTAATCAGCATCACGCGTGCCCGCACTGCGGATTTGCCATTGGTGAACTGGAGCCGCGCCTGTTCTCGTTCAACAGTCCCTTTGGTGCATGCCCGACGTGTGATGGAATCGGCAGCCGCCTGGAAGTGGATAAAGAACTTGTCATTCCCGACTGGGACCGCACATTGAATGATCATGCCATTGCAGCGTGGGAACCGACCAGTTCCAATTATTATCCGCAGCTGCTTGATTCTGTGTGCCGTCATTTCGATATTGATATGAATGTTCCGGTGAAAGACCTGCCGAAAGAGAAATTGAATATTCTGCTGCACGGCAGCAACCAAGAGCGTATGACCTTCCGTTACGAAAACGACCGCGGCGGTATCACGGAACGAAATATTTACTTTGAAGGCGTGCTGAATAATATTTCGCGCCGCTACTACGGCACGGCCTCGGATTTCATCCGTGATCAGATGGAGCAGTACATGGCCCGCACCAACTGCCCGGGTTGTAACGGAAACCGGCTCCGGGAAGAGAGCCTGGCTGTCAAAATAGCCGGACGTCATATCGGAGAGGTAACGGATTTATCGATTAAAGATGCAAAGCAGTTTTTCGAAGAACTGGAGCTTTCAGAGAAAGAACTGACGATTGCCCGCTTGATTCTGAGAGAAATCGAGGAACGTCTTGGTTTTCTGATTAATGTCGGTATTGATTATCTGACATTGAGCCGGGCGGCCGGAACACTGTCAGGCGGGGAAGCGCAGCGTATACGGCTGGCCACTCAGATCGGCTCCTCCCTGATGGGTGTGCTCTACATTCTCGACGAACCTTCGATCGGCCTGCATCAGCGTGATAACAACCGCCTGATCCGGACCCTGGAACGGATGCGGGATCTTGGCAATACATTGATTGTCGTGGAACATGATGAAGATACAATGCTCGCGGCCGACCACCTCGTGGATATTGGTCCGGGAGCCGGCGTCCACGGTGGTTATATTGTGTCCGAGGGACCGCCTGAAAAAGTGAAAGAGGATGAAGATTCGCTTACCGGTCAGTATCTTTCCGGGAAAAAATTCATCCCGCTCCCGGCCGCGCGCCGTAAACCCGATAAACGGCAGGTGAAGATCAAGGGAGCAAAAGAGAACAACCTCCAGAATGTGAACGCATCCATTCCGCTCGGTCTGCTGACCGCTGTGACAGGTGTCTCCGGATCCGGAAAAAGCACACTGATCAATGATATCCTGTATAAGACACTGTCCCAAAAGCTTCACCGCGGTAAGGAAAAGCCCGGCGCCCATAAAAAAGTGGAAGGCATCGAGCAGCTCGAAAAAGTTGTCGACATCAACCAGGCGCCGATCGGCCGGACACCGCGCTCCAACCCGGCCACGTACACAGGCATGTTTGATGACATACGTGACGTTTTTGCGATGACAAATGAAGCAAAAACGCGGGGATACAAAAAGGGGCGGTTCAGTTTCAACGTGAAAGGCGGCCGCTGTGAAGCGTGCAAAGGCGACGGCATTATCAAGATTGAGATGCACTTTCTGCCTGATGTGTACGTCACCTGCGAAGAATGCGGCGGAACGCGGTACAATCGTGATACACTGGACATACGATACAAGGGTAAAAATATCGCAGATGTCCTCGCGATGACGGTGGAAGAGGCTCTGGACTTTTTTGAAAACATCCCGAAAATCCAGCGTAAAATCCAGACACTGTATGATGTCGGGCTTGGATATATCAAGCTCGGTCAGCAGGCGACAACCCTGTCGGGAGGCGAGGCGCAGCGGGTAAAACTCGCAAGTCAGCTGCAGCGCCGCTCCACCGGTAAGTCCCTGTATATTCTCGATGAACCGACAACAGGGCTCCATGTGGATGATATCGACCGTCTGATGAAAGTACTCCAGCGTCTTGTGGATAATGGAGACACGGTCATTATTATTGAGCATAACCTCGACGTGATTAAAACCGTCGACCACATTATCGATCTCGGACCGGAAGGAGGAGACGGCGGCGGCCGCATTATTGCATCCGGCACACCGGAAAAGGTGGGAGAGGACGGGGATTCCTACACGGGTTTCTACCTCAAGCCGATACTCGAACGCGAAAAGCGGCGCATGGCAGAGCGCTTAGCAGAAGCTGAGCAGGTTGCCGAGCCTTCTTCATCCTGAGCCGGATACTTTCAGCCCGATCCCGGAGGCCGGCCGGAGCAGCGGCTGATTTTTCCTGAAATGCTGAAACCGTACCGGCGTCGTTTGCGTAAAAATCAGGTAAGACAGTCTGAATGGTTGCACAGAACCCTCATATTACTTAAAAAGGAAGGGATCAATCATGGAGGAAGAACGCAAGCTGATATTAAAAATGGTGGAAGACGGAAAGATTTCGCCTGAAGACGGAACCAAACTGCTGAAAGCCATGAATTCGGACGACGGGGAAAAGCAGATGCAGGAAAACAGCAGCCCGGTTTCCGGTCCCGATTCAGGCGGGGCCGGACAGGAAAAAGAGAAAACAGAGGCTTCCACGGAAACCAGTCTGCCGACCCGGGCAGCCGGCAGCCGGCAGGACAGACGTTCGGGCTGGGATACGGAGTGGGACCGGGAAAAGCAGAAAGACCATGCAGGGGCAGCGACCGGTTTCTCTGATTTCATCGACAGCGCTGTCCGGAAAATCAAAGAACTGGATCTGGATTTTAATTTCGGGCCTTACCAGGAAGTGCATCACATTTTCCAGCACAAAAACATGGAGCAGACGTCTCTTGATATATCGCTGGAAAATGGGTCACTCGAATGGAAACCCTGGGATGAGGCGGATGTAAAGCTCGAATGTGACGTGAAAGTATACAAGAGCCGGACTCAGGAAGAAGCACGTCAGGAATTTCTGAAGGAGACGGTGTTTGAGGTGGACGACACGCACCTTCGTTTCTACACGAGAACGAAAGCGATGAAAGTCGACGCCGTGATGTATGTGCCGCGCCGGACGTATGAAAGTCTGCATCTGTACACGTTTAATGGTCATTTGAGAGGGGAAGACGTAAAAGTAAATAGTTTTTCCGCCAAAGCCGTGAACGGCAGCCTCACCATCGAGCAGCCGGATACGATGAAATGCCACCTCGAAACGGTAAACGGTCCGGTCAAAGTGACGGGAGGCCGTGTAGATGTCGGCGATGTGAAAACCATGAACGGCACGATTGAACTGAATTCAAATATCCGCGATCTGGAGGCGGAATCGGTGAACGGCACTATCGATGCGTTAATGGGAGTCACCCAGGATGCAAGGGCCGCTCTTTCTGCAACGACGGGGAGTATTTTTGTTACAGTTCCTCCGGAAATAAGAACGGAAGGGCACCTTCGTACCAATGTGGGCAACTACAATTATTCATTAAGCGATATGGAGATTCATGAAGAGAAGAAAGATTTTATTCAGAAATCGCTGCGCTTCACATCCAATATGGAAGCGTCGCCGCGTCTTCGTCTGAATGCACAGACGAAGACCGGATCCATTTCTTTGAAACCCGAAGACAGCTGAGGAGGCAGATAGGATGAAGAAATTAGTTCGAAGCCGGACAAACCGAAAACTGGCTGGGGTATGCGGCGGCATTGCCGATTACTTCGGAGTGGACCCGATGCTTATCCGGATTATCACAGTTGTTCTGTTTTTTGTAACGTGGTTTTTCCCCATTCCCATCGCTTACCTTGTGCTCACATTTGTCCTGCCCAATGAGGGAGACACGGTAGAATAATGGGGTGCCTCGTCCCGTTTCTCGTTAATATGGTAACCCTGATGGTCGTGGCTGGTTTCTTTCCCGGTTTTGAACTGGATGGTCTCGGGGCAGCGTTTACCGCGGCGCTGCTCCTGTCCATCATTAACATGCTGATTCGTCCACTGCTTGTCATTTTGACCCTGCCGATTACGGTAGTGACGCTCGGCTTCTTTGTTTTTATCATCAATGCGGCACTGCTCATGCTCACATCTGAATTGATGGGTGATTTATTCCAGATTTCAAGCTTTGGCATGGCTCTGCTCGCAGCGGTACTGATTGCACTGTTGAACGTGCTTATTAACAACTTTATCGTAGAACCGCTCCGAAAGAGCCGGTCGTGAGCAATAAAAGCAGATCTCTCTAATGACGGAAGAGCATTTCCGATAATCAGCAATGATATCGGAAATGCTCTTTTTTCAGCATCTGACTTCATGGACACTAAAGTCCCTGTAGAGTCATTCAGGGTCCACTTCCTATCAGCGCCCGCCGATGCTCATCTGGTACATAACCTTTCCCAAACCTGATTTCCAATAGACGGTGAAATCGTGCTACAATAATAGAAGCATAACTAGAAAAATTCTGATGATTCCAGCCGGGGCACTGTCCTCTGTGATGGAACAGGTAGAGGGGTATGTATGCCTAAAGTAAGCGCCAATGATTTAGTAAAACAATTCAACATGGAGGTGCTCGCCGGAAACGACGGAGTATACCGGGCTATTACAACAAGTGACATTTCGCGGCCCGGAATCGAAATGGCCGGGTTTTTCACGTATTATCCCGCCAAGCGGCTGCAGCTCCTTGGACGCACCGAGCTTTCTTTTTTTCAGCAGCTGAATGAAGAAGAAAAAAAAGAACGGATGACGAACCTTTGTACATATGACACACCCGGGATTATTATTTCGCGTGGGTTGATTGCTCCGCCTGAACTCCTGGAGAGCGCAGAAAATGTGGGTGTTCCGGTCATGCGTTCAGACGTTACGACCACACGGCTCAGCAGTCAGCTTACCAATTTTCTTGAGGCACGGCTGGCCAAGTCCACTGCTGTCCACGGGGTTCTCGTTGATATCTACGGCATTGGTGTGCTGTTAACCGGAGCGAGCGGCGTCGGTAAAAGTGAAACGGCTCTGGACCTCGTGCGCCGCGGCCACCGTCTTGTTGCTGATGACTCCGTTGAGATTTTCCAGCAGCACGGAGATACGCTCGTCGGCAGTGCGCCGGAACTGATACGGCACCTGCTTGAAATCCGGGGACTTGGTATCATTGATGTGATGACATTATTCGGTGCGGGAGCCGTACGTCCATTTAAGCGTATCGGGCTGACGATTCATCTTGAACTTTGGGATGAAAACAAAGCATATGACCGTCTCGGCCTGGAAGAAGCAACCCTTCAGGTTATCGATACCGAAATACCGAAGTATACGATTCCCGTCCGGCCCGGGCGGAACCTTGCTGTTATCGTCGAAGTGGCGGCGATGAATTTCCGTCTCAAGCGGATGGGAATCAACACGGCGAAGCAGTTTTCCGACCGCCTGACCGATGTCATTGAAGAAGGAAACCGGGAGGATTTTTAAGGATAGGAGAGAAGACAGATGATATACACAGCACCACCGATTGACCGTGTCGCGTTTGAAATCGGATCGTGGCCGGTCTACTGGTACGGGATTCTTATCGGGCTCGGCGCCCTTTTCGGGTTTTTGCTTGCTAACCGGGAATCGAAAAAACGCGGCCTTCCTAAGGATATTTTTGCAGATCTTCTTATTTTTGCTATTCCGGTTTCGATTTTATGTGCCCGTCTTTATTACGTGATTTTCCGCTGGGGATACTACGCAGAAAACCCCGGGGAGATACTGGCTGTATGGGAAGGCGGTCTTGCCATTCACGGCGGATTGATTGGAGCTGTACTCACAGCCGTCGTATTCACAAGAAAGCGCGGAGTGTCGTTTTGGAAAATGGCAGACATTGCCGCTCCGAGTATCATTCTTGGACAGGCTGTAGGACGCTGGGGTAACTTCATTAACCAGGAGGCACATGGAGGTCCGGTCACGAGGAGCTTTCTGGAAAACCTGCAGCTTCCGAACTTTATCATCGAGCAGATGTTCATTGACGGCACCTATTACCACCCGACCTTTCTGTATGAATCCGTCTGGAATCTGCTCGGGCTTGTTCTTCTGCTTCTGCTCCGACGCGTCAACCTGAAACGGGGCGAACTGTTCCTGAGCTATATCATCTGGTATTCAGCCGGTCGTTTTTTCATCGAGGCGATGCGGACAGACAGCCTGATGATCGGTGATACACTGCAGGCTGCTCAGGTCATTTCCGTTATTCTTATTATTGGTTCAGCCCTTGTGTGGGCATACCGCAGAAAAACCGGCCTTGCCTCCGCCCGTTATCTGGATGAGGATGGAAGCGGAGTCCCCAAACCGAAAAAGAAGTCTTCATCCAGCAGAAAAAAGTAAACACGGACCGTGAGGAGGCATCTTATGGAGATTGATACGATTCTGTTTGATTTTGATGGAACACTTGTAAACACCAATCCGCTCATTATATCTTCGTTTGAACACGTACTGGACTCTTATTATCCCGGCCGGTATTCGCGGGAGGATATTATCGGTTTTATCGGTACTCCTCTTCCCGAGAATTTCCGCTCCATCGACCCTGACCGGGCGGAAGAGATGATCCGGATGTATCAGCAGTTCACGCTCGATCATCATGATGCGATGCTTGAGGAGTACGAGGGAGTCACAGAAACGATTCAGAGACTGCACGAGCAGGGTTTTCATCTAGCTGTGGTGACCACAAAGCGAAAGGAAACGGCCTTGATGGGTCTTGAGGCATCCGGTTTGGCTCCGTATTTTCCAACCGTTATTACGCTCGCTGATGTGGAGCGGGCAAAACCTGATCCTGAGCCGCTCGAGCGGGCGATGGCCGCGTTTGGATCGAAGCCCGGTAAAACGATGATGGTCGGAGACAGCAAGTATGACATTCTTGCCGGAAAAAATGCCGGAGTGAGGACGGCCGGTGTGGCCTGGACCATCAAAGGAGAAGAACACCTGCAGTCTTATGAACCGGATATTATGCTGCAGACGATGCCCGGCATTCTTTCGTATCTTGGCGTGAAGCAGGTATGAGGCGTACGGAGCGGTATCCGGTCGAGTCCTCGAACTCTCTTTGGCAGATGTACAAAACGGTATCTTTCTGGAAAGTCGTCAAAAATTTCATCGTCATTCAGACCGCCCGCCTGACTCCCTTTCTACCGCTTAAAAACTGGATGTACCGAACCTTTTTGCGCATGCGGGTAGGCGACAAAACGGCGTTTGCATTAATGATGATGCCGGATGTGATGTATCCTGAAAAGATATCGATAGGGGAAAACAGCGTGATAGGATACAACACAACGATTCTCGCGCATGAATACCTGATTACGGAATACCGGCTTGGTGCTGTTGAAATCGGCAGTCATGTCATGATTGGAGCAAATTCAACCATTCTGCCCGGGGTGCGGATCGGCGACCATGCTGTCGTAGCGGCAGGTTCGGTCGTCCATAAAGATGTGGAGGCAGGGACCGTTGTCGGAGGGAATCCACTTCAGCTCCTTCAAAGCTCCAGATAGCCCTTTTCCCAGTGCAGGCGCCTGCCCTGGGAAAAGGGCTTTTTTCAACGGTTAATTTCCCGATTGACGCGGCTTGCGAAGGGGTGTAAACTACATGATATACACTTTATCTCTCTATTGCATTAGCAGACTAAAGCGTCATGTTTTTTTCTTTATTAAAAAGGAAGAAAGGGAATCTGGTATTCCCTTGCATACATAGATGCAGTGAACAAAATACCGCGATATGAAAGGAGTTCCCGTTTTGACTCAGCCATTTATGTTTGAGAAACCACTAGGCATGCGGGATACACTGCCGGCTTATTACCAGACAAAACGCGGAGTGGCGGACCGTCTGGAATCTGAAATTGGAAGCTGGGGGTATCTTCCCATCGAAACACCTGCTCTGGAGTATTACGATACGGTAGGCCGTGCTTCTGCCATTCTTGATCAGCAGCTCTTCAAACTGCTGGACCAGCAGGGACACACCCTGGTTCTGCGTCCTGACATGACAGCACCGATCGCAAGAGTTGCGGCATCAAGCCTGAAGGAGCAGTCTTTTCCGATACGTCTGTCGTACCACACCAATGTATTCCGGGCCCAGCAGCGCGAAGGCGGACGGCCGGCTGAATTTGAACAGATGGGCGTGGAACTGGTAGGCGACAGTACGGCCAGTGCAGACGGAGAAGTCATCGCGTTGATGGCAGCTGCCCTGAAAGAAGCGGGACTCGAAGATTTCCAGGTGGCGGTCGGTCATATCGGTTACGTCAATGCTCTATTGTTTGATGTGCTCGCAAGCACTGACGAGGTGGACAACCTGCGCCGCTTTTTATATGAAAAAAATCACGTCGGATTCCGGCAGCATGTGAAATCGCTCGAGCTTCCCAAAGAGGACGAAAACCGTCTGCTGGGGCTGCTCCAGCTGCGGGGCGGGGCGGAAAAACTGGAGGAAGCGGACGCGCTCGTTCATAACGGCAAAGCCGCAGAAGCGCTGGAGAACCTCCGTCAGATCCGTGATGTACTGGAATGCTACGGAGTGGAACAGCACGTCACTTTTGATTTCAACCTTGTCCTTCATATGAGTTATTACACCGGCGTTGTCTTTGAAGGATACGGAAGCCGCCTCGGGTTTCCGCTGGCAGGCGGCGGCCGGTACGATGAGCTCCTTGAAAAATTCGAACGCCCGGGCCGCGCCACCGGATTCGGCATCCGTCTCGACCTTCTTGTGGAAGCGCTCGGTTACACAGGAGAAAAGCCCGCTCAGACGTGCATTTTATTCAGCCGTGAACGAAGAAGCGAAGCGGTGGAAGAAGCGCGCCGGCAGCGGAATCTAGGAAAGCGGGTGGTTCTTCAGGATGAGGACGGCGTGGAAAATGTGGAACAGCTGCGCAGTCTCTTCAGCGAATGGATTGATTTGAACGGAACGAAGAAGGAGGACGAGGGCTGATGACAGAGCCATTAAAAATAGCGATGCCAAAAGGGCGGATTTTTGAAGAAGCGGTCGAACTTCTCCGCCGGGCCGGTTTTTCCCTGCCTCCGGAATTTGATGATTCGAGAAAATTGATTGTCGACGCCCCGGACGCAGATATGCGGTTCATCCTTGCCAAACCAATGGATGTACCGACGTATGTGGAACACGGAGTGGCTGATATCGGTGTAGCCGGCAAGGATACGATGATAGAAGAAGAGCGCGATGTGCATGAAGTGCTCGACCTTGGAATCAGCCCGTGTTACATGGCTGTGGCAGGGCTCCCCGAGTATGAAAAAACAGATATCAACCCGAAAGTGGCATCCAAATACCCAAATCTCGCTTCCCGGTATTTTAAGGAGCAGGGCGAACAGGTGGAAATTATCAAGTTGAATGGTTCCATTGAACTCGCTCCGCTTGTCGGTCTCGCCGACCGTATTGTCGATATCGTCTCGAGTGGTCAGACGCTGAAAGAAAACGGACTTGTGGAACTGGAGACGATTGTATCCATCACGTCGCGGCTGATTGTGAACCCGGTCAGCTACCGCATGAAAGATAGTCGGATTGATGATATAGCGGTGCGGCTCGCGGAAGTGGTAGAGGAGGACGTGCGATGAACATTGTGGAACTTGGACCTGAAGTGAGCCTGGAACGAAACCTGGAACAGAGTACAGAAAAAGAAAGAGAAACGGTGGAAGCCATTGTGGCAAAAATCCGGGAGAAAGGCGATGACGGGCTCCGTGAATGGACGGAATTATACGACGGCGTCCGTCTCGACTCCTTTTTTGTCACGTCTGAAGAAATGGAGGGCGCATACAGGGATTTCTCCGAAAAATCCCTGAAAGCACTGCGCCGGGCTATTGCGAACATCCGCTCTTTCCATGAGAAACAAGTGAAACAGTCCTGGATCACGACCGAAGAAAATGGAACGATGCTCGGACAGAAAATCACGCCGCTCGATCGTGCCGGCGTTTACGTGCCGGGGGGCAAGGCTGCTTATCCGTCGACGATTATGATGAACGTCATCCCGGCGCAAACCGCCGGTGTCGAAGATATTATTATGACCTCTCCGCCGGATGCAGACGGGAACTTGGCTCCCGGTGTCCTTGTGACGGCCGCAGAACTGGGTGTCACCCGGATTCTGAAAGCAGGCGGTGCCCAGGCGGTGGCAGCTCTTGCCTACGGTACCGAAACCGTTCCGCGGGTCGATAAAATCACCGGCCCCGGTAATATTTTTGTCGCTCTTGCAAAACGGGCGGTATTCGGGCAGGTGGACATTGATATGATTGCAGGCCCCAGTGAAATCGTCGTACTTGCTGATGACACGGCTTCCCCGGAGTTGGCAGCGGCGGATCTGATTTCCCAGGCTGAACATGATGAAATGTCTTCGGCTGTGCTTGTCACCACCTCCCGCAGCGTAGCGGAGCGGACGAAGTGCGAAGTCGATAAACAGCTTGAAACCCTGCCGAAACAGGACATCGCTGGTTCGTCGCTTGACAATCACGGAGCTATTTACCTTGCGGATTCGATGGAGCAGGCTGTTGAGGCTGTGAATCAGCTTGCCGGAGAGCATCTGGAGCTGCTTGTGGATGACCCGCACGCTCTGCTCGGAAAGATCCGGCACGCGGGCGCCATCTTTCTCGGTCCCTACAGCTCGGAACCTGTCGGCGATTATATGGCGGGACCGAACCATGTTCTTCCGACAAACGGCACCGCCCGTTTTTCGAGTCCGCTCAGTGTGGATGATTTCACGAAAAAATCAAGTATTATTTCCTACAGCCGCACAGCGCTTGAAGAACATGCCGGCGATATAGCTGAAATCGCCCGCCTGGAAGGGCTGGAAGGTCATGCACGCGCTGTGGAGAAGCGCACGAAAGGAGGAAGCCCGTGACAAATCGCAGCAGCTCAATCGAAAGAAAAACGAAGGAAACGAATATCCGGCTGGATATGAATCTGGACGGGGAAGGAAACGGATCCATCTCGACCGGCGTCCCTTTTTTGACCCACATGCTTGACTTATTCACAAAACACGGCCATTTTGACGTTACGATTGACGCAGACGGCGACACAGACGTTGATGATCATCATACGACAGAAGATATCGGTATTTGTCTCGGCCATGTCTTTCAGGAAGCGCTTGGAGATAAAAAGGGCATTCACCGATACGGTCAGGCGATGGTTCCGATGGATGATGCGCTCGCGCAGGTGGTCGTTGACCTCAGCAACCGTCCTCATCTGGAATACCGGGCAGAGCTTCCGGCTGCATCCATTGGCACATTTGATACGGAACTGGTACATGAATTTCTCTGGAAATTCGCACTGGAAGCAAGAATCAATCTGCATGTCATCGTCCATTACGGACACAACACCCACCATATCGTAGAAGCCGTATTTAAGGCGCTTGGACGGGCGCTGGATGAAGCGGTTCAGATGGATGACCGGGTGCAGGGAGTGCCCTCGACAAAAGGAATGTTGTAAGGAAGGATGTGGGAAGGACATGATCGGGATTATTGATTACGGAATGGGAAATCTTCATAGTGTCAGCAAGGCACTGGAGCGTCTGGGTTTACCGTATTTTCTGTCGGAAGACACGGACGAGCTTGCCAAAGCTGATGGTCTGATTCTCCCGGGAGTCGGTTCGTTTCACGATGCGATGAATCTGCTGAAAGAAAAAGGTCAGGAAGATTTCATCAAAAAATGGGCGGCGGACGGCCGGCCCCTGCTTGGGATATGCCTTGGTATGCAGCTCCTGTTTGACGGAAGTGAAGAAAACAAACATACGCAGGGTCTTGGTTTTCTGCCCGGTTATGCAAAACACTTCCCCGGCATAACAGAAGACGGTACGGCGTATAAAGTACCGCATATGGGTTGGAATAAGCTCACCTTTAAGCAGCCGCAGCATGATCTTTTAAAAGACGTGGAAGAAGGTCATGTGTATTTTGTCCACTCGTACGTGATTCAAACCGAAGACGAGGATGTGCTGGTCGCTGACAGCGATTATTATGAGAACGTTCCGGCAGTCGTCGGACGCGGGCGTGTTCTCGGCACACAGTTTCATCCGGAAAAAAGCAGCACCATCGGCATGAAGATTCTCGAAAACTTCGGCCGCATCGTGGCGGAAGGGGGAAACACCTATGAGTAAATTCGATCTTTATCCGGCCATTGATATCCGCGGCGGCAGATGCGTTCGTCTCCTTCAGGGAGATTATGAAAAAGAGACGGTCTACGGAGATTCCCCGGCAGCTATGGCAGAACATTTTCAGAAAGCCGGGGCTTCCTGGATTCACATGGTCGACCTGGACGGTGCCAGAGAGAAACAGCGGATAAACCATGCCCATATCGTGGAAGCTGCCCGGTCTCTGAATGTGAACATACAGGCAGGCGGCGGAATCCGAAGCGAAGAGGACGTGGCCTATTATCTCGAACGCGGGGTGGGCCGTGTCATTCTCGGCAGTGTAGCGCTTCATCATCCGGATTTTGCCAAAGACATGCTTTCCCGGTACGGCGGCAGCAGGATTGCCATCGGACTCGATGCACGGGACGGTCGTATCGCGGTGAACGGCTGGCTTGAAACGTCGGATGTAACAGCGGTGGCTCTCGGCAGAAAAATGGTGGAATACGGAGCAGAGACGTTTATTTTTACCGACATTTCAAAGGACGGCATGATGGAAGGACCGAATGTCAAAGCAACGGCGGAGCTCGCCCGGGAAACCGGAGCCGAGGTCATCGCTTCCGGCGGAGTGAGCCGGCTGGAAGATGTAAGAGAACTGGCTGCGCGCAGCGGAGACGGCATTGCAGGAGCCATTACCGGAAAAGCCGTATATACCGGACAGCTGGACCTGGAAGAAGCATTGCAGGAGGTGAACAGGCCGTGATCACAAAACGGATAATCCCGTGTCTGGATGTGAAGGAAGGTCGTGTTGTGAAAGGGGTGCAGTTTGTCGGTCTGCGTGACGCCGGAGATCCGGTGGAACTGTCCTCCTTTTATGACGGGCAGGGCGCAGATGAACTCGTTTTTCTCGACATATCCGCGTCTCACGAAGGACGCAAAACGATGGTGGATGTTGTTCGCGAAGTGGCGGGGACGCTTGCTATCCCTTTTACAGTTGGAGGCGGCATTAACACACTCGATGACATGCGCACGATTCTGCGGGCCGGCGCAGACAAAGTATCGCTGAATACAGCTGCGGTGAAACGGCCGGAACTGATCAGTGAAGGGGCGGACTATTTTGGTTCCCAGTGCATGGTGACGGCCATTGATGCCAAGTTTGATGAAGAACTTCATTCCTGGAGGATATATACCCACGGCGGACGAACGCCGACAGAATGGGAAGTGACAGATTGGGCCAAGGAAGTAGTGGAGCGTGGCTCCGGTGAAATTCTGCTCACGAGCATGGACCAGGACGGAGCCAAAGACGGATTTGACCTGTCCCTCACTGAAACGGTAAATAACGCCGTGTCCGTTCCGGTTATTGCCTCGGGCGGTGCCGGGGCGAAAGAACATTTCAGCGAGGTGTTCTCCGAAACCAATGCCGACGCAGCCCTGGCGGCTTCCATCTTTCATTACAAAGAAACATCCGTCGAAGAAGTGAAAAAGCATTTACGCGAGGAAGGAGTGCGGGTGCGATGAATATAGACGATCTTCAATATGATGAAAACGGACTGATCCCCGCTGTTGTTCAGGATGCGGCAAGCCGGGAAGTGCTGACACTGGCCTACATGAATAAAGAATCGCTTCAAACGACAATAGAAACGAAGGAAACATGGTTTTACAGCCGCTCCAAAGACCGGCTCTGGCATAAAGGAGAACGTTCCGGTCATACCCAGCAGGTGACTGATATCCGGTACGACTGCGACCAGGACGCTCTTGTTGTCGAAGTCATTCCAAACGGCCCGGCCTGTCATACAGGTACATACAGCTGTTTCACCGAATCCCTTCTGCACGAAGAGACGGCGCCTGCGTCCGGCGGGCGGTTTGAGATTTTGAATACGCTCGAACAGACGATTGCCAAGCGCTCTGCTGAAATGCCGGAAGGTGCCTATACGACGTATTTGTTTACCGAAGGCGTGGACAAAATACTGAAAAAAATCGGAGAAGAATCGAGCGAAGTGCTCATCGCCGCTAAAAACAGAGATCCAAAAGAGCTTAGCATGGAAAGTGCCGATCTTTTGTATCATTTGTTTGTCCTGCTTCGGGAACAGCGTCTTCCATTTCAAGATGTGCTCGAGGTACTGAACGAACGGCACGGGAAATAACAGATTATGAGTAAAGACGGAGTTCCGGGAGAATGATCCCGCTCCGTCTTTTTCTGTTGGATGCCTCGTGCTGCAGGCGCAGCCCGGAGTGAGGAAAATTGCCGCAAGACCTCCCCCGAAATCCGGATTCTGCCGCTCTGGCATGGAATCATGCCTATTCGGCTGGTACACTCTCTTATTTCCGCATAACAGAAAGGCAGAAGAAAATGCTGCTCAAGCAGACATCTTCTATTCAGCTCGCTTTTCTTACGTTTTCGTTGATGATATACTGAGTCTAACGCGTATGGTTTTTTCCCGTTGGAGGGGATACTAATGAAAACAGAACAATCTCAGGGACAGGTCATCCCATTTATTCATCATAGTGATTATTTTTTCAAGCGGGGCGTTCATGCTTATCAGAAACAAGAGCTGAAGCGCGCCGTTAAATATGTTCGACGCGCTGTGGAATTGAATCCGGAACAGGGCGTCTTTCAGTGTCAGCTGGCAGCCATCTATTCTGATATGGGTGAATATACAGCCTCTAATGATCTTTTGTCGCATGTACTTGAACATGTCGATGAAACGCTGTATGAATGCTATTTCTTTATGGCCAATAACTATGCCTATCAAGGCTTGTTTGATAAAGCAGGGGAGACAGCAGCACAATATCTTGTTCTGGCACCGGAGGGAGATTTTGCCGAAGACGCAAAGTATCTTCTGGAAATGCTGGAAACCGAAAATGAAGAGGAAGGTTCTCTTTCAGAGGATTCCGAAGCTGATGATGAACTGATTATAACGTATGAACGAGCGCTTCGTATGATAGAAGAGAACCGGCTGTTTGAAGCCGAAAATACTTTGGAAGATCTCATTGCCGCCTACCCGTACTATCCGGCGGCCCAGAGCCGGCTGGTCCGTGTTCTGTACTTGAAGGGTCATGTGGAAGAAGCCTTGGTGTATGCAAAAGAGGTTTGGCATGAGCATTACTATGTTCCGGCAGCATGCCAGCTTGCGCTTTTGTATAAAGAAGCAGGAAGGGATATGGAAGCTTCCGGAATGGCCGGGATGCTGAAACAAATTGTCCCGCTTGACCGCGACCATTTATACCGGACAGCAGCGGCACTTACACTGCTGGAAGAAGGGGAGGATGCCGTATTCTTTTTCCGAAGGTACCGTCACCGGTTTGCTCCTGAAAAAGCGGAGTTTTTCCTTTACTACGGGGCTGCCGCCTATCAGGCCGGTTACGTGCGGGAAGCGGAAAAACAATGGAACACCGCCCGCGCCAAAGGCTGCACAGGAGCAGATGTTCTACTGGATAAAATGGAGCATCATCTGTTATTCTCCAGTGATGTGATGCACGAATTATGGTCCGGCCCCCTGCTGTAAATCATCAGGCACATTTCTGGACGTAAGCTCAGAATTTGCTTAAGATAGCCGTAAAGCAGACACAAATGCATGTGTGCGAATGCCTAAGGGGATATTATGGAGGAGGAAGAGGAGTGAATCATCATGACAGAAGAAAAAATTTATGATGTTATTATCGCCGGCGCCGGTCCGGCTGGTATGACGGCAGCTGTTTACACATCCAGAGCGGAAATGTCGACATTGATGCTCGAACGGGGTATTCCCGGAGGACAGATGGCCAATACCGAAGATGTGGAGAACTTTCCCGGGTTTGAACACATTCTCGGACCGGACCTTTCAAATAAAATGTTCAGCCACGCCAAAAAATTCGGAGCTGAATATGCCTACGGCGACGTGAAAGAAATTGAAGATGGCAAGGAATATAAAATTGTCCGTGCCGGCAAAAAAGAATATAAAGCCCGCTCGGTTATTGTGGCAACCGGTGCTGTCTACAAAGAACTCGGCGTAGATGGTGAAAATGAACTGGGCGGCCGCGGTGTATCCTACTGCGCGGTATGTGACGGGGCTTTCTTCCGTGACAAGGAAATTGTAGTCGTCGGAGGCGGGGATTCCGCTGTGGAAGAAGCGGTGTATCTGACCCGTTTTGCTTCCAAAGTAACGGTAATCCACCGCCGGGATGAACTGAGAGCACAGAAAATCCTGCAGCAGCGGGCGTTTGTGAACGACAAAATTGACTTTAAATGGAGTCATGTTGTGAAAGAGATCAACGACAAAGACGGTAAAGTCGGAAGTGTGACGCTCACCGATCTGAATTCCGGCGAAGATTATGAATTCGAAACGAACGGCGCCTTCATCTATATCGGCATGATTCCGTTAAATGATGCTGTCAAAGGATTAGGTATCACGAACGAAGAAGGCTATATTGAAACGAATGAAGAAATGGAAACAAAAATTCCGGGAGTGTATGCGGTTGGAGATCTCCGCGAAAAATCACTCCGCCAGATTGTGACAGCGACCGGAGATGGATCCATCGCAGCACAGACCGCGCAGGAATACGTGGAGGAACTGAAGAGTACGGTCAATGCCTGAATGGCCTCTTTACAAAAGTTAAAGGGATTTTAACGTAACTGTAACCCCTGTGAAACAGTGAATGTGGTAATATGAACACAGTAATTGACCCCCTTTAAATATTATGTGGAGCAGCACAGGCAGAGGCCTGTGCTCTTTTTTTTGACAGAAAAGAAAGGGACTTTCTCAGTGTGTACAGCCTGCTTCTGTGCGTTCGTCTTTATTGAAAAATTGAGCAGGTGCCTTCCGGCATAGTATACTGAATAGAGATAGAGCGGAGGGTAAACGATGCAGCGGATAACAAATTGTTTTCTTCATAATACAAAAGATGTCCTCTTACTGCAGAAACCGAGCCGGAACTGGTGGGTTCCACCGGGTGGAAAAATGGAAAGCGGAGAATCTGTAAGGGAGGCTGTTCTGCGGGAATACCGGGAAGAAACCGGCTTAACCCTGCTTGACCCACTGCTTCGGGGAGTATTTACCTTTTTGGTGATGGGTGATGAGGATCTGTTCTCGGAGTGGATGATGTTCAGTTTTGAAGCCCGGTCAAGCCGCGGCACAATACTGGAAGAATCGCCGGAAGGAAAACTGGAGCATGTTCCCGTGGAAAGAACGGCCGGCCTTCCGATGGCAGAGGGAGACCGGACGATTTTCCGTCACGTACTGGAAGATACAGGAGTTCTTTACGGCACGTTCCACTATGACCGGGATTTCAATCTCCTGCATTCCCATTTTGATAAGGAGGAGCTGTAATTGGCAGAAAACAGGGGGAAAGATATACAAATGGAACAACCGCAGGAGGATATTCATGTCGTCATTATTACCGGCATGTCCGGAGCGGGCAAAACCGTTGCTGTCCAAAGTTTTGAAGACATGGGCTACTACTGCGTGGATAACCTGCCGCCGGCACTGATTCCAACATTTGTGGAACTGATTGAAAATTCAGGCGGGCAGATGAATAAAGTGGCGCTGGTTATTGATCTCAGGGGCAGGGAATTTTTTGACCACTTGTTTGAAGCGGTGGATAACCTGCGTCTGAAAGCTCACTTAAGCACACACATTCTATTTCTGGATGCCAAAGATGAAGTACTCGTGCAGCGTTTTAAAGAGACGCGGCGTTCTCATCCGCTTGCGGCCTCGGAAACACCGCTTGAAGGGATTCATCAGGAACGGGAGATTCTGGAAGACCTAAAAGGGCGGGCCCGTCAGATTATTGACACGACCGGACTGCATCCAAAGCAGCTGCGGGAAAGGATTATACAGACTTTTTCCGCGCCGGAAAAGGATGCATTCTCGGTTAACGTCCTGTCGTTTGGTTACAAATACGGCCTGCCAATTGATGCGGATCTCGTGTTTGATGTGCGTTTTCTGCCCAATCCTCATTATATTGACCACCTCAAACCAAAAACCGGATTGGAAGAAGAAGTATCATCCTATGTGTTAAAATGGACGGAGACGAAAGAGTTTATCGAAAAACTGCTTGATATGTTAAGTTTTATGCTTCCACAATACAAACGGGAAGGAAAGAGCCAGCTGATTATTGCCATCGGCTGTACCGGAGGCAAACACCGCTCGGTCACGCTGGCCGAATACACAGCCGATTATTTCGCCGAGGGATATGCTGTGCATAAAACCCACCGCGATATTGAGAAAGGGAAGGAATAGCTATCGTGGAGAAAGCAAATATTGTCGTCATCGGCGGGGGGACTGGGTTGTCCGTTCTGTTAAGGGGACTGAAAACATTTCCTGTTAACATTTCAGCGATTGTGACCGTGGCTGATGACGGCGGCAGCTCAGGAAGACTGCGTAAAGAACTTGATATTCCGCCGCCGGGAGATGTACGAAATGTATTAGTGGCGCTGGCCGAAGTGGAACCTATGATTGAACAGATGTTTCAGCACCGGTTTGAAAATGGAAACGGACTGACAGGTCATTCGCTCGGAAATCTTCTACTCGCTGGTATGACATCGATCACAGGGGATTTTGCAAGAGGGATCAGTGAATTAAGTACCGTGCTGAATGTGAAAGGGAACGTGTTCCCGGCCTCCAATCAAAGCATTGAACTACATGCAGAAATGACAGATGGCACGATTATATCAGGGGAATCCAACATCCCCCATTCCGGGAAACGGATACGCCGGGTATACCTCTCCCCCGAAACCGTCCAGCCGCTCGAGCAGAGCCTTGAAGCAATCCGGGAAGCGGATGTGATAGTGTTTGGTCCCGGGAGTTTGTATACCAGTGTCATTCCGAACCTTCTTGTTCCCGGTATCGCCGAAGCGGTGGAAGAAGCACGGGCCCGGAAAGTATACATCTGCAACGGAATGACCCAGGCCGGAGAGACCGATTATTTTACAGTCGCCGACCACGTCGAAGCGATTCAGGAACATACCGGCCGTAGTTTGATAGAAACGGTACTTGTAAACAATACTGAAATACCTTCTGAAATACTTGCCAACTACAAGGAAGAATCGGCTTATCCGGTCGTTTTTGATGAAGCACGGGTGAAGGGTCTGGGCTGCCGTGTCGTTCAGGATGCTTTTATGCATTACCGCGACGATTTGTTCCGTCATGATGCGGTGAAAGTCTCCCAGTCGCTGCTTGCCCAAATGTAATAAATAACAGGTTAGACAGGTGGAAAGGGAAAGGCGGTGAAGATGATAAGATGTCATCTTTTGCAGCTATGACAAAGAAAGAACTGACCCGGTTTGAAGAAGAGGACTGCTGTGCCAGGGCGGAACTGGCCGCACTAGTGCGCATGAACGGTTCAATCTCCTTCAGCAGCGGGGAGCTGATCCTTGATGTGTCAACGGAAAATGCGGCTATTGCCCGTCGTATTTATCAACTTATTAAAAAAGTGTATCCCGATACGATTATCGAATTAATGGTGCGCAAAAAAATGCGGCTGAAAAAAAACAACGTATATATCGTACGAATTGTAGAGGAAGCGAGGCACATGCTCCGGGATTTAAGCATTATGGAGGACGGATACCGCTTTATCCGTACGATATCCCGCGATGTACTGAGAGACACCTGCTGCAAACGGGCATACCTTAGGGGTGCTTTTCTCGCAGGAGGTTCGGTTAATCATCCGGAGACATCTTCGTACCATCTTGAAATTTTTTCGCTGTACGAAGAACATAACCGGTCTCTCAGGGAACTGCTTCAGGAATTTGATCTTTCTTCAAAAAGCCTGGAACGAAAAAAAGGATTTATCCTTTACATTAAAGAAAGTGAAAGAATAACGGAATTTCTAAATGTGATTGGTGCCCACCAGGCCCTTCTTTATTTTGAGGATGTCAGAATAATGAAAGATATGCGTAATTCTGTGAACCGTCTGGTGAACTGTGAAACAGCCAACCTGAACAAGACGGTCGGAGCGGCACTGCGGCAGGTGGAGAATATTCAGCTTGTCGAAGGACGCATTGGTCTTGAAAACCTTCCGGAGAAAGTCCGGGAGATGGCAGAAATGCGGGTGAAATACCAGGATGTTACGTTGAAAGAACTTGGGGAGATGGTGCCAAGCGGCCCTGTAGGCAAGTCCGGTGTTAATCACAGGCTTCGCAAAATCGATCAGCTGGCTGAGAAGATACGCAACGGAGAAGAGATTGTGATGCCGGAAAACGGGGTACATGCAGAGTAAATAAGGAAAGGGAGGACATACCGGTTGATAGAAAAAAAAGCTGAAGTAAAATTAAAGACGGGTTTGCAGGCCAGGCCCGCTGCTTTATTTGTTCAGGAAGCAAACCGCTTTCAATCCAACGTGTTTATTGAAAAAGAAGATAAAAAAGTGAACGCCAAAAGTATCATGGGTATCATGAGTCTGGCTGCCAGAACCGGGGAAACGATTAAGTTCTCAGTGGATGGAGAAGATGAACAGGAAGCAGTGGAAGAACTGGCCCGCTTTGTGGAAAAAGAGGAATAAAAAAACCGGCATCCTTTTATAAGGTGCCGGTTTTTTTCGTGCTGGATCAAACGTGGTTCGGCTGTAAGGCCGCCTTTCCTTTTAAAGGAATAGACGGAGAACGAAAACGCTCCCGATTATCCGGGATAATCAGGAGCGCATGGGGGACAATTATTTGTACAGAACGTCGTCCACAAGGCCGTAGTTCTTTGCCTCATCAGCTGTCATGAAGTTATCGCGGTCGGTATCGCGCTCAATGACTTCAATTGGCTGGCCGGTACGTTCGGACAGAATATTATTCAGTTTGGAGCGGATTTCAAGAATCCGGCGGGCATGAATATCAATGTCCGTTGCCTGACCCTGCGTGCCGCCAAGCGGCTGGTGAATCATGACTTCACTGTTGGGCAGTGCATAGCGTTTGCCTTCCTGACCTGAAGCAAGCAGGAAGGAGCCCATGGATGCAGCCATACCCACGCAGATAGTGGAAACTTCCGGTTTGATGTGCTGCATCGTATCATAGATAGCCATGCCTGCTGTAATCGAACCGCCCGGACTGTTAATGTAAATGGAAATATCCTTATCCGGATCGTCAGCGGCGAGGAAAAGAAGCTGAGCTACCACCGAGTTGGCAATGTTATCGTCAATGCCGGAACCCAGCATGATAATGCGGTCTTTTAACAGCCTTGAATAGATGTCGTACGCGCGTTCTCCGCGGTTTGTCTGTTCAATTACTGTAGGAAT
Source organism: Salibacterium qingdaonense (assembly GCF_900114715.1). Classification (GTDB taxonomy): domain Bacteria; phylum Bacillota; class Bacilli; order Bacillales; family Marinococcaceae; genus Salibacterium; species Salibacterium qingdaonense. The sequence goes on along the minus strand of NZ_FOTY01000006.1, from coordinate 18,534 downwards.
CAAGTTCATGTATTACATCCTCCTTCGTTAAGTGCGTGCAGCCCTTGCTCAGCTGATGATTCCATCATACCCCAATGGTCAATATTGGTCAAATGATAAGGACTGGTTACTGAATGATGTTCCGCCTCTCATTGTACATGATGGAATCGAAAACCTCGAATAATTTACCGGCAGGGATTTCACTATTTTTCTTATTCGATAAGGGAATCGATAATCCTTTTGTATACTATCCGTTTTTTCAAGGATTCAAACTTCCGATGAAAACGGCTGTCATGAATATTTTTCTGCTGTCCCTGAGAGGGGCATAATAAACAAAAACTTTTATTGCCTGTCAGCTCATATATTGATAAGATATAAGAGATAGGAACTTTCTTTTTTTTACGCTTAAGCGGGACTTAAAATGTCACGCCGGGACGTATTCAGTCCCGGATGCAGATCTGGTGAGGAGTACATATGCGACAATTAATTGAATTACAAAAAAAACTCCAGCCGGATGTACTAGAGGTGATGGAAAAAAGATACCAGATTCTTCAGTACCTGCGTCTGATGCAGCCGGTCGGCAGACGAACACTTGCAGGGAGCCTTGACATTTCGGAACGTATTCTCCGGGGTGAGGTGCTGTTCCTGAAAGAACAGAGCCTTATCCACATCGGGTCGGGAGGTATGGTGCTTACCGAAGACGGAGAAGCACTGCTCGAGGGCCTCGAAGAGACCATGGAATCTGTCACCGGCCTTGCTGACCGGGAAAAAGAAGTCGCTGAGCGGCTTCAGGTTGACCGGGTCATTATCGTACCCGGGAATAGTGACCGCTATTCGTGGGTAAAAAAAGAATTGGGAAGGGCCTGCATCCAGCAGATGAAAGACATGCTGCAGCCGGAAGACATCGTGGCTGTCGCAGGGGGGACAACTCTTGCGGATGTGGCACAGATGATGACCCCGGACGAGAAATTCAGTTCTGTTACATTTGTTCCGGCCCGCGGAGGACTTGGCGAAAAAGTGGAAATCCAGTCCAACACCATCAGCTCCACGATGGCCGTTAAAGCAAAAGGGAACTACCGGCTGCTGCACGTTCCCGATCAGCTCAGCCGGGAAGCAAGGGAGTCTCTCGTACTTGAACCCGGTATTAAAGAACTCCTGCGTCTGATACGGCGCGCGGGAATTGTCGTTCACGGGGTCGGAGCGGCCTCGACCATGGCAGTACGCCGCGGCGCCGAAGATGATATTCTCCGCGTTCTGCAGGAAAAAGAGGCAGCAGCAGAAGCATTTGGGTACTACTTTGACCGAAACGGACAAATCGTCCATAAGGAAAAGACAATCGGTCTTCAGCTTGATGAACTGCAGGAAAACCAGAAAGTGATAACGGTGGCAGGCGGTGCTTCAAAGGCCGAAGCTATCAGTGCCTACATGAATTACAGACCGAGTGATGTACTGATTACAGATGAAGGGGCCGCCCAGGCGGTGCTTGGGGATTGACCCGTCCCGGATGTTGATCATGCTCACATTCTGCCGGTGCTTCCAGAAGGACGCCGGCGGACTGTAAATAAAGGAATTATTATTAAAGGGAGGATTTTATTTATGGCAACGAAAATTGGTATTAACGGTTTTGGACGAATCGGACGCGTTGTATTCCGTGCCGCACTTAAAAATGACGATGTAGAGGTTGTAGCAATCAACGACCTGACAGACGCGGAAATGCTGGCACACCTTCTCCGCTATGACTCCGTGCACGGCGGTCTTGAAGAAAAAGTGGAAGTAAACGGCGATAACCTCGTAATCGGCGGGAAAGAAATCCGCGTAACAGCGGAGAAAAATCCGGCTGACATCAACTGGGGTGGAGCCGGCGTTGAACTGGTTGTTGAATCGACCGGTCTGTTTGTAAAACGCGATGATGCTGCCAAGCACCTCGAAGCCGGCGCCAAAAAAGTTATCATCTCCGCGCCTGGTAAAGAAACAGACGCTACGTTTGTCATGGGCGTTAACGAGAACACGTACGATCCAGCAGCACACGACGTTGTTTCCAATGCGTCCTGCACAACAAACTGTCTTGCACCGGTAGCAAAAGTTCTGCATGACAAGTTCGGTGTGAAGCGTGGTCTTATGAACACGGTTCACTCCTATACAAACGATCAGCAGATTCTCGACCTGCCGCATAAAGACTACCGTCGTGCCCGCGCAGCTGCTGAGAATATCATCCCGACATCAACCGGCGCTGCCAAAGCGGTTGCTCTTGTCCTTCCTGAACTGGATGGCAAGCTTAACGGTGCTGCGATGCGTGTGCCGACACCAAACGTATCCCTCGTTGACTTTGTTGCAGAGCTCGAACAGGATGTAACAGCAGAAGACGTAAACAATGCGCTGAAAGAAGCCTCCGAAAATGAACTGAAAGGCGTTCTCGGCTACAGTGAAGAACCTCTCGTATCCGGAGACTACAACAGCACTCCAACTTCTTCCACGATAGATGCGCTTTCCACCATGATCATGGAAGACAACATGGTAAAAGTCATTTCCTGGTATGACAATGAATTCGGCTACTCCAGCCGTCTCGTAGACCTTGTTGCTTACATGGCCAAACAGCAGTAAAACAAACCGGGAAACAATGGAAAGGGAGTAACAAATACTCCCTTTCTTTTCCATGTCAAAGACCTTTTCTGCGGATGCCCCGCAGACTTTCGGTTTTTCATCCTGGTTCTCCGGGAACATGGACAAAAGGGAAGGAAATAAAGGAGGCTCTTTCATGAATAAGAAGTCGATCAGAGATATCGATTTAAAAGGAAAAACGGTTTTCTGCCGTGTTGATTTTAATGTACCGATGAAAGAAGGAGAAGTCACGGATGATACACGGATCCGCGCTGCTCTGCCGACGATTCAGCATATGATCGATCAAGGGGCAAAAGTCATTCTCGGAAGCCACCTCGGCCGTCCGGATGGCGAAGCCCACGACGAACTGCGTCTCGGCCCTGCAGCGGTGCGGCTTGGAGAACTTCTCCAGAAAGACGTAAAAAAAGTGGATGAAGTTTATGGAAAAGAAGCTGAAAAAGCAGCCGGAGAATTGACTGAAGGAGAAGTGCTGCTTCTTGAAAATCTCCGCTTTGAAGCGGGCGAGGAAGAAAATGATGAAACTCTTTCCAAAAACCTCGCGTCTCTTGCGGATGTTTATGTCAACGACGCATTCGGCGCCGCCCACCGTGCCCATGCTTCCACAGAAGGTATCGCCCGTCATCTCCCATCTGTCTCCGGGCTTCTGATGGAAAAAGAACTTGAAGTGCTCGGCCAGGCGCTTGAAGATCCGGACCGCCCGTTCACCGCTATTATCGGCGGGGCGAAAGTAAAAGACAAAATCGGAGTTATCGATTACCTGCTCGATAAAGTCGACAACCTTATCATCGGAGGCGGACTTGCCTATACCTTCGTTAAAGCCAAAGGATACGAAATCGGCAAATCGCTGCTGGACGAAGATAAACTGCAGCTGGCGAAAGACTACATGAAAAAAGCCGAAGAAAACGGCGTCAACTTTTACATGCCGCTTGATGTCACCATCGCGGATGATTTAAGCAATGAGGCGGATACCAGAATCGTCAACATCGATAATATCCCTTCCGACTGGGAAGCACTTGATATCGGACCGAAAACAATCGATACTTATACCGATGTCATTCAGAATTCCAAACTGGTACTATGGAATGGACCGATGGGTGTTTTTGAATTTGACCTGTTTTCCAAAGGTACAAGAGGCGTAGGCGAAGCGCTCGCGCAAGCTGACAACACCTACACGGTTATTGGCGGCGGCGATTCGGCTGCAGCTGTTGAGAAATTTGGTCTCGCTGATCAGATGAGCCACATTTCCACCGGCGGCGGAGCATCACTTGAGTTTATGGAAGGAAAAGTACTGCCGGGTGTCGCAGCACTGAATGACAGATAAAACGTACAGATAACGGGAAGGAGTTTTACGTGTGAGAAAGCCGATTATTGCAGGAAACTGGAAAATGAACAAAACGCATGAAGAAGCCGTGTCGTTCATCGAAGAAATCAAAGGACATGTCCCTTCCGGTAACGAAGTGGAAACGGTAGTGTGTGCACCAGCTCTGTTTTTAAAGGAAATGAACGATAAAGCAGCAGGCTCGGATGTTCACATCGGTGCCCAGACGATGCATTTTGAGGAAAGCGGTGCGTTTACCGGGGAAATCAGCCCGGCTGCGCTGAAAGACCTTGGCATCACGTATTCGATCATCGGACACTCCGAACGCCGTGAGATGTTCAATGAAACCGACGAAAGTGTCAACCAGAAGGTTCACGCTGCGTTCAGCTACGGCATCACACCGATTATGTGCTGCGGTGAATCTCTTGAACAGCGTGAAAACAATGAAACAGAAAAGGTTGTACGGGCGCAGGTGGCAAAAGGTTTCGAAGGAATCAGTGCGGAGAAAGCTTCCGACGTTGTTGTAGCCTATGAGCCGATCTGGGCCATTGGTACCGGCAAATCCTCAAGCGCCGAAGATGCGGATGAAACGTGCGGTACAGTCCGTAAAGTCTTGGCGGAGCTGTATGATCAGGACACGGCTGAAAAAGTACGGATTCAGTACGGCGGCAGCGTGAAGCCGGAAAACATCGACGGCTATATGGAAAAAGAACATATTGATGGTGCGCTTGTCGGAGGAGCCAGCCTCAAACCGGACGCATTCCTTAAGCTTGTAGAGGCGGGAGCAAAATGAGTAAGGCGCCGGTAGCACTGATTATCCTGGACGGTTACGCCCTCCGGGGGGAGACGAAAGGAAATGCAGTGGCGCAGGCAGATACTCCGAATTTTGACCGGTACTGGAACATGTATCCCCGTACCCGTCTTGAAGCCTGCGGAACAGCGGTTGGTCTCCCGGAAGGACAGATGGGAAATTCGGAAGTCGGCCATATGAACATCGGAGCCGGCAGAGTCGTATATCAAAGCCTCACCCGCATCAACAAAGCAATTGAAGAAAAGACGTTTCATCAAAATGAGGCGCTGACCGGAGCAGTGGAGCATGCTAAAGAACATAACAGCAGCCTCCACCTTTACGGTCTGCTCTCCGACGGAGGCGTGCACAGCCATATCGACCACCTTTTTGCTCTGCTCGACACAGCGAAGGAACAAGGCGTTGAAAATGTTTATGTGCATGGTTTTCTTGACGGCCGCGATGTCGGACCGACAACGGCCAAGTCGTACGTGGAACAGCTCCAGCAGAAAATGAAGGATATTGGTGTCGGCCGGCTGGCCAGTTTGCACGGCCGCTACTATGCGATGGACCGGGATCAGCGCTGGGAGCGTCTTGAAAAATCGTACCGCGTGCTTGTATACGGAGACGGTCCGGCATTTAACAGCCCGGAAGAAGCGATTGAGCAGTCTTATCAAAATGAAATCTGGGATGAGTTTCTCGAACCCTGCGTGCTGAAAAACGAAGACGGGGAACCAACAGGATTGGTCGAAGATGAAGATGCTGTCGTGTTTTTCAATTTCCGGCCGGATCGTGCCATTCAGCTGTCGGAAGTGTTCACGAGTAAAGAGTTCGACGGGTTTGATACTGGGGAGAAGGCCCCGGAGAATCTGCACTTTGTCACGATGACGAACTACAGTGAATCGGTGCAGGCCGAAGTCGCCTACCCTCCGCAGGACCTTAAGAACACAATGGGGGAAACACTCGCTGAAGCGGGGCGCAGCCAGCTCCGGATTGCGGAAACGGAAAAATATCCCCATGTCACTTTCTTTTTCAACGGGGGACGCCAGGAAGAATTCGAAGGAGAGAACCGCATTCTCATCGATTCTCCGAAAGTTGCCACCTATGACCTGCAGCCGGAGATGAGTGCCTATCAGGTAACGGAGGCTCTTCTGGACGAGATCAACGCTGATCGTCATGACTTTATCGTCCTGAACTTTGCCAATCCGGATATGGTCGGCCACTCCGGGAAACTTGACGCCACCATTCAAGCCGTGGAAGCGGTAGATGAATGCCTTGGCCGGGTTGTGGATTTGATTACCGAAAAAGGCGGACAGGCGATTATCACCGCCGATCACGGCAACGCGGACGAAGTGATTACGCTTGAAGATGAGCCGATGACGGCCCATACGACGAATCAGGTTCCGGTCATTGTGACCAAACAGGGTCTGACACTTCGGGAGGAAGGTATTCTTGCCGATCTATGCCCGACAGCCGTCGATCTGCTTCAGATGGACAAACCCGAAGAAATGACAGGACAATCTCTAATAAAATAACAAAGGAGTAATGCAGAAATGAGTATGATTACTGACATCTACGCACGCGAAGTGCTTGACTCCCGCGGAAATCCTACCGTGGAAGTGGAAGTTTATACAGAAACAGGAGCCTTTGGACGCTCCCTCGTTCCAAGCGGTGCCTCGACCGGGGAACACGAAGCCGTGGAACTCCGTGACGGCGGCGATCGCTATATGGGTAAAGGTGTTCTTGCTGCAGTAGACCACGTCAATGAAGATATCGCGCCGGAAGTAATTGGGATGGAAGTGACTGATCAAACCGGTATCGATGACCTGCTGCTGGAGCTTGACGGCACCGACAATAAAGAGAATTTTGGAGCCAATGCGATTCTCGGCGTATCATCGGCTTCCGCGCATGCTGCAGCGGATGACCTCGGCATTCCGCTCTACGAATATCTTGGCGGATTTAATGCCAAGACACTTCCGGTACCAATGATGAATATCCTGAACGGCGGCGAGCATGCCGACAATAACGTTGATATTCAGGAATTCATGATCATGCCGGTTGGTGCAGAGAGCTTTCCACAAGCGCTTCGTATGGGTGCTGAAATCTTCCATAACCTGAAGAAAGTACTGAAAGACAAAGGATACAATACCGGTGTGGGCGACGAAGGCGGATTCGCTCCGGACCTTGGTTCCAATGAAGAAGCGCTGCAGACCATTGTGACCGCCATTGAAAAAGCAGGATACAAGCCGGGAGAAGAAATACAGCTGGCCATGGATGCTGCTTCCTCAGAGATCTATGAAAACGGAAGTTATAACCTGAAAGGCGAAGGCGTTGTGAAATCGGCGGATGAGATGATTTCCTTCTATAAGGAGCTCATTGAGAAATATCCGATTGTATCGATTGAAGACGGTCTGGACGAAAACGACTGGGAAGGCTGGAAGAAGCTTACCGACGCAATCGGTGACAAAGTTCAGCTCGTCGGTGATGACCTCTTTGTTACAAACACGAACAAGCTGTCCCGCGGTATTGAAGAAGGAGTCGGCAACTCCATTCTTGTCAAAGTGAACCAGATAGGTACGCTTACGGAGACCTTCGATGCGATGGAAATGGCAAAACGTGCGGGTTACACAGCTGTTGTGTCCCATCGTTCCGGTGAAACAGAAGATGCTACGATTGCAGATATCGCCGTAGCGGTTAATGCCGGCCAGATCAAAACCGGCGCGCCGTCCCGTACCGACCGGGTGGCAAAATACAATCAATTAATCCGGATTGAAGACGAGCTTGGAAACACGTCCATCTATCCGGGGAAAAATGCGTTTTATAACCTGAACAAATAAGCACTATACCAGTGGCCGCAGCATTCTGATATGCTGCGGTCTCTGCTTTTTCTTTTAAGGAATATTTGCCAATGGGACAGGGTTGTGTTACATTAATAATAGTGTGAATTGGACGTGGAGGTGTCAGGTTTGGAAACGTTGCTTTACGTACTGCTGATTATTGTGTCGCTTTCGCTGATTGCCGTTGTACTGTTGCAGTCCGGTCGAAGCGCAGGTTTATCCGGAGCTATTTCCGGCGGAGCAGAGCAGATGGTCGGAAAACAGAAAGCACGCGGGGTGGAAGCCTTTTTAAGCCGTGCCACCGTTGTACTGGCTGTACTGTTTTTTGTGCTTACTCTGTTACTTGGTTACTTTCTGTAAACAGAAAATATCGTGTGCCGATAAACGAAAGCAGCGGGATCCACACAGTTCCTGCTGTTTTTTTATGCTTTGCAGGCGGATCCGGTGCAGCGCAGCGTAAAAGCTTTTCTTTTGAAGAAGGGGCTTGAATCGCGTAAAACAGGGTATATTGATACCTGGAAGATAGGAATCATAGAGAGAGAAAGGGGAACCTACGATGAAAATAGTGCCACCAAAACCATTCACCTTTGAAGGAGGAAACCGGGCTGTGCTGCTGCTTCATGCATTCACAGGAAATTCAGCGGATGTCCGGATGCTTGGCAGATTTCTGCAGAAAAAAGGATATACCTGCCATGCACCGATTTTATCCGGCCATGGTGTTCCTCCGGAAGAACTGATGGAAGCCGACACAGATGCCTGGTGGTATGATGTGGAAAAGGCAGTGGAATACCTGAAAAACGAAGGTTATGAAGAAATTGCCGTGGCAGGCCTTTCCCTGGGTGGTCTGATGACGTTGAAGGCGGGATACATGTTTGATTTGAAGGGTATCATACCAATGTGCGCCCCTGCCATTACAACAGACAATAAAGAGCGTCTCTACCAAGGTGTCCTTCAGTATGCGCGCGATTTCAAAAAAATGGAGGACAAAGACGAAGAGCAGATTGAAAAGGAAATGGCATCGTTTGAAGAGCTGCCGGTCGACACGCTCTACTCCATCAATGAAACGATCGACGAAGTAAAGGACTCGCTCGACATGATTTACACGCCGGCTTTTATCGTCCAGGCTGTTCAGGATAAGATGGTGCATCCTGAAAGCGCGAATGTCATTCATGACAATATCGCATCCGATGATAAAACATTGAAGTGGTACGAACACTCGTCCCACGTTATTACCCATGGTCCGGAAAAAGAACAGCTCCATGAAGATATTTATCAGTTTCTGGAGCGGCTGGACTGGGAATCAGACAAATAGAATAAAAAAATGCTTATCAGATCATACGATACATCGATACGAAAGGAGATGAACCAGATGGATGAGCAAGAGAAGCAGCAATTACTGCAATATATGAAAGAAGAAGCCGTCAAACCGATGTCGGTCGAAGAAATACAGGAAGCTTTTGAGATGACAGACGGCGAAGCAACGAAACAACTGATGAAAGCCCTGAATGAAATGGAAGAATCCGGCGATATCGTACGTACCCGCAGCAACCGTTACGGCATTCCGGAAAAAATGAACCTGCTGAAAGGAGAAGTACAGAGCCATCAACGAGGCTTTGCCTTTATTCTGCCTGAAAACAAGGAAGAAGCGGATGTGTTTGTGCCGGCGCATGAACTGAACGGTGCCATGAATAAAGATACCGTGCTCGTGCGTGTGCAGCAGAAATCCTCGGGTTCCAAACCCGAAGGCGCCATCGTCCGTATTCTCGAGCGCGGCGTCAGCAAAGTGGTGGGAACGTACATCGATAACCGCTCTTTTGGTTTTGTGGAAGTGGACGATAAACATATCAACAATGATATCTTCATTCCACAGGACGCTGAAAATGGTGCTGTGGACGGCCATAAAGTAGTCGTGGAAATTTCGAAATACCCGGAAGGCCTTTTCAGTGCAGAAGGAAAAGTCGTAAACATCATCGGGCATAAAAATGACCCCGGTGTTGATATTCTGACGATTATCCATAAACACGGACTTCCCGGTGACTTTCCGGAAGAAGCGCTGGAGCATGCTAATAACACGGCTGATGAAATTAAATCCGAAGAAATAGCACAGCGCCGGGACCTGCGGGACGAAACGATCGTCACCATTGACGGAGCCGACGCGAAAGACCTGGACGACGCGGTACAGGTCAAGAAACTCGATAATGGCAACTACAAACTCGGCGTCCACATTGCTGACGTAAGCTATTACGTGGAGCAGGGTTCTCCGATTGATACAGAAGCTTACGAGCGCGCGACGAGTGTGTATCTTGTTGACCGTGTCATTCCGATGATTCCCCACCGGCTCTCCAACGGCATATGCAGTTTGAACCCGAGAGTCGACCGCCTCACCTTGTCATGTGAAATGGAAATCAACGAAAAAGGCGAGGTCGTGGATCATGACATTTTCGAGAGTGTCATCCGCACGAGTGAACGCATGACGTACAGCGACGTACGCCTGATTCTGGAACAGCAGGACGAAGAAACAAGAGAAAAATACAGCAGCCTCGTGCCGCTTTTTGAACAGATGGAAGAGCTTGCAGCAATTCTAAGGGAAAAACGGTTCGCACGCGGCGCCATCGATTTTGACTTCAAAGAAGCGGAAGTGAAAGTCGACGAGGACGGAACACCGCAGGACGTGGAACTGATCGATCGCTCTGTTGCTGAACGGTTGATTGAAGAGTTTATGCTCGCGGCCAACGAAACGGTGGCTGAGCACTTCCACTGGATGAACGTGCCGTTTATCTACCGCGTCCACGAGGATCCGGATTCGGAGAAACTCGAGAGATTCCTCGAGTTTGTGACCAACTTCGGCTACGTCGTGAAAGGTACCGCCAACACCATTCACCCAAGCGCCATGCAGAAAGTGCTCGATCAAGTAAAAGGAGAACCGGAAGAAGCAGTGATTAATACGGTGCTGCTTCGCTCGATGCAGCAGGCCCGCTATGATGCGGATAACCTCGGCCACTTCGGGCTCGCTTCGGACTTCTATACACACTTTACGTCCCCGATCCGCCGTTATCCGGACCTGATTGTCCACCGTCTGATCCGGGAATACCTCGTGAATAAAAATCTCGGTGGAAAGACGAAAGAAGCCTGGAGAGAGAAACTTCCCGACATCGCCAAGCACTCCTCGGACATGGAACGCCGCGCCGTGGACGCCGAAAGGGAAGTCGACGATATGAAGAAAGCGCAGTATATGAAAGACAAAGTAGGCGAAGAATTCACCGGATTTATCAGCGGGGCCGCCAACTTCGGCTTGTTCGTCGAACTCGAGAACACCATCGAGGGCATGGTGCATATCAGTTACCTGACCGATGACTACTATCATTACGACGAAAAACAGTACGCGCTCATCGGGGAACGGACCGGGAATATCTACCGCATCGGCGACCAGGTTGAGGTCCGGGTGCTGCAGGTCAATCTCGACGAAGCTGATATCGATTTTGAAATCGTCGGGATGAAACCGCCGAAAAAGCGGAAGAAAAAAGACAGCCCGACCGTTATTGAAGGGGGCGACCGTTCCAAAAAAGATAACCCGAAAGCAAAGAAAGGAAGGCAGAAAGGTAAAAATAACGGCGGTGACAATAAAGCTTTTTACCAGAATGCCCCGAAAAATAAAGGGAACAAAAAGAAAAAATAACCCTTTTTCTGCCGCAGGACACGTATCTCATCCGGAGAGGGTGGGAGCGGTCCTGTGTTGACGGTTTTTATCCTGTTTTGCTACGATATAGAAATGATGAAGTAAAGTAGGTGAACGGGAGATGGCGACAAAAACGGAAGGAAGAGTGCTCGCGCAGAACCGCAAAGCGAGTCATGACTTTTTTATCGAAGAAACGTTCGAAGCCGGACTGGCGCTGAAAGGAACAGAGATTAAAGCGATCCGCGCCGGACGGGTCAATATTAAGGACAGCTTCGCAAAAGTGGATAACGGCGAAATGTTTCTCCATAACATGCATATCAGTCCGTATGAACAGGGGAACCAGTTCAACCACGATCCGCTCCGGACGCGGAAACTGCTGCTGCACCGCCGGGAAATCAACAAGCTGATCGGCAAAAGCCAGGAACCCGGATACTCGGTTATACCGCTGAAAGTGTACATTAAGCGCGGTGTAGCTAAAGTATTAATTGGTGTTGCCAGAGGGAAGAAGAAATACGACAAACGCCAGGCTCTTAAGGAAAAAGACGCCAAACGTGAAATGGACCGTGCGGTACGTCGCCAGATGAAAGGGGAATAATCCCTTGCATCTGCGTGTGTATGTGTTATAATTAAATGTCCAAAGGGGATTTGAATGTATCTCCTTTTTCTACAAATGGGGACGACACGGCTTCGACAGAGATAGGTCGAGGCTGAGTTGCGAGCCGAGCTGGGCAGGCCTCGAAAAAGGCCCACGCCAATAATAACTGGCAAACAAGAAGAAAACCTCGCAGTAGCTGCATAAGCAGTTTTCTGCGGATCCCGCTCTCCATCGCCCATGTGGAGTGATACGGGGTCTCACTAATAGTGGGCTACGCTGTCCAGCCACCGTCTGAGGCTGGCAGAAGAGACCAATCAGACTAGCCCTGCAGCGGCTTGTCACTAAGCCAAAGCAGCGGCGAATCATAATATAGTGACTACGCTCGTAGAAGCTCAGTCAGCGATATCTCTGGACGTGGGTTCGATTCCCACCGTCTCCACCATACATAATAATGAACCGAAGTGAAGCATAAGTGTTCCTGTTGGAATGCTCATGCTTTTTTCGTTTTCAAACCGAATGTAATAAACATATTTAAAATGCAAAAAATCGGCTCTACAATAAATGTTCGTTTTTAATACAACACTTATTAGATAAAGTTTAAAATTTATCTAATAATTCTGATACAATATAATTAAACAATCGGGCCATTTAATTGAATAAAGTTATAGTATCAGTGAAGCCGTCACTACGGGTGAAGTAGATGATTGTTATTCAAATGCCTTTTGATACGTGGTATATCAACACTAAACTGAACAAATATTTAAAGGTGCTTAGACTTGTATTCAGCTGGTGTTAAATAATCTAGTGATCCATGAATGCGAATAGGATTGAACCAATGAACATAATCAAATAGTTCGAGGTCAAGTTCGTATTGGTTAGGGAAGCTAGAACCGTGGACAAACTCCGTTTTGATGGTCTTAAACGTAGCTTCTGCTACGGCGTTGTCGTAGGGCGTTCCTTTTTCACTCAATGAGCGTTCAATGCCAAAGGTTTCGAGGGCCTGGTCGATGAGTTGATTTTAAACTCACTACCTCTATCAGTATGAAATACTTCAAGACGATGAAGGTTGTATTTCACCGATGCGAAGACACGTTGAACTAATGCAGCACTTTTATGAGGGCCTGCGCTGTAGCCGATAATCTCGCGATTATATAAATCTACTAAAACGCAGATGTAATGCCACTTCTGCTGTACTCGAACATAGGTTAAATCGCTCCCAATCACTTTCAATTCCTGGTCTTGATTAAACGCTCGATTTAATGTATTTCCGACTTCTGATTCGTTACTGGGCATTCTCGTCGGTTTGTATGGAGCAACCGTATATTTTGACACAAGACCTTGTTCCTTCATGATTCTTCCAATACGACGGCGAGAGACTGTCCATCCCAGCTTTTCTAGTTCTTTTTTTATCTTTCTCTGCCCATAAATATTCCGGCTGTTTTTAAAGATTTCGACGATCCGTGCAGCCAATTCTTCATCCTGGTCATCACGGATTTGAGCTTCATAATAATACGTACTTCTTGGTATTTGTAGGACGTCGCACATTGCTGATACCGAGTATTTGTGGCGGTTGTTCCGGATCACATCTACTTTCGTCCCATGATCAGCGCGGCCTGCTTTAAAATATCATTCTCCATGGCAAGCTTTTGGTTTTCTTTCCTTAGTCGAGTCAGTTCTTCCTGCTCAGGAGTACGGTTGTCTTTCTCTTCAAAGGACCCACTGGTCCGGGATTGGCTAACCCACTTATCAAAGGCAGAAGGCGTCAGCTCATATTCTTTGATAATTTCGGATCTAGGTTTGCCTAAAGCGTGTAGCTGAACGATTTGTTCTTTACATTCTTTCGTGAAGCTTCTTCTTGTTCGTCTGGTCCTATTGATTCCCCTCAGCGTTTATTTGATCTAAGTCTATATGACCTTAATGAATCTGTCCAACTAAGTGTAACCCATCCAGGCCGGATTATCTCGATTTCAAGTCTTCAATCATCGGACGCAGTTATCGCATAAGGTTTGCGCTAGAATCGGCTCAATGTTTGTGGAAGAAGGAGAGCAGGTCGTTTTATGATAACTCAGAATGTACTCCCTATTGAATAGGAATAACAAAAAAACGCTAATACATTTTCAATCACATCAACAGGATTAATTTGACGTAAACAATTAGTTGTATGTCGTCTTTTGCTAGTTACAAAACAGCATTGGATTGGTAATATGATAACTATCCTGCCAACAGGGTAGACACAGGTCAAGTTATAGATGGCTAAGGGGGTTTATAAATGACGTCTTATACTCGTATTAAATTCCCGGCAGGATTTTGGACGGGATTACGCCAATTAGGGATTGCCCCCCATGAAGTAGCCCGAAAAGCAGGACTTCCACTCACTATCATTAATGAACCAGTTGTTACCACCCCCCAATATTTCTCAATTTGGCAGGCGTATTCCGATATCATAGGTGACACAGCTAAAGGAATCATCAAGCTAACGGCCGGCTACGAAACAGTTCATTTTCCACCAACTGTTTTAGCAGCTTACCACGCTCGTGACTACCGCGACGCACTAACACGCATGGCTCGGTATAAACGACTGTGCCCCCCTGAAAGCTTACTTATCACAGAGGAAGGCGATGAATGTACTATCGAACTGGGATGGTTGTATACAGAGCAACCGGGTCCGTCGATGTTAATTGGTATTACGCTTGCGTTTCTTTTAGAGTTAGGACGCCGGGGAACTGGTCAGCCATTGACGGCGAAGTCCGTTGAATTTTCGCATTTAATGGGCGACGCTCAGTCGCTTGAAACTTACTTCGGATGCCGTGTCCAAATCGGTGGAAGTCGTGACAAATTGACGCTCCATAGAAGTGACCTGGACCGCCCCTTTGTCTCGTACAACGCAGAGTTGCTGGAAATTCTGACCCCCGTATTGGACCAATCGGCAGATGAGCAGCAACCTGGCAATTCAATTACCAAGATGGTCAAGTGGATCATGAAACGCAGCCTGCCAGGAGGGCGTTCCAACATCCAGACTGTCGCAGGCGAGTTAGGGATGAGCAATCGCACCTTGCAGCGCCGTCTTCATGACGAAGGGACGAGCTTTAAACATCTGTTAACACAAGTCCGACAAGAACAGGAACGAGAGTACTTAGCAGATCCCTCGCTCGATATTCGCGAAGTTGCCTTCCTGATTGGTTATGAAAATCAAAACTCGTTCTATCGGGCCTTTCGGCTTTGGGAGGGAGATACGCCCTCAAATTGGCGTACTGAACATTTAGGTACAACTCGATAAACTGACCTTGTTTTTAACTATAAATGAAAAGGAGAAATGTATTATGGACATGGGACTAACCAACAAAACAGCTTTAGTTACAGGCTCAACAAAAGGTATAGGTAAAGTAATTGCTATTGAGCTTGCAAAGGAAGGTGTTAATGTCCTTATTAATGGCCGAAATTATGAACAGGTAGAGCGAATTGTAAATGAAATTAAATCAGATTTCCCTACAACCTCTCCTCAAAATGCTGCAGCCGATATTGTGGATGTTGAACAACGAAAAATTTTATTCGAAAAGTATCCCAATATTGATATTTTAGTTAACAATATGGGTATTTATGAAATCATGCAATATGAGGACGTTGACGATGAAGTATGGGAAAAATACTTCCGTACCAATGTTCTTGCTGCAAATAGTTTATCTAAATTTTATTTACCTAAAATGTTGAACAATGAGTTCGGCCGGATTATCTTTATTGCGAGTGAAGAAGCAGTGATGCCTTCAGGACAAATGCCTCAGTATTGTATGACAAAATCAATGCTATTATCATTGTCAAAAAGCTTATCTAAATTAACAATAGGAAAAGATGTTACGGTCAATACGATCATGCCAGGACCAACACTCTCTGAAAATGTGCATCAAATCATTGAGGGTATGTACGATAATAAAGATATGACTTTTTCAGAGAAAGAGAAGGAATTTATGACTGCAAACCTACCTCAATCTGAGATACAAAGATTTATTAGACCTACTGAAATAGGAAGGCTAACTACATTTGTCTGCAGCCCTTATGCATCCGCATTTAAAGGGTCCCCAATCCGTATGGATGGTGGGCTGGTACCGACTATCTTTTAACGCTCTTCAAGTATAGAAATGTGAAATAGCATCATGCTAAGGCGTTGTCCTTGTTCTAGAATATCAGCAAAAATTAGAAAGAGGCTATTCAAACATCAGGCGCGGTTGTGGAGCAAATATCAATTTGAACAACTTTATTTTCACATAACATTAACGGATGCAAGAGTTAAAAAAGGCGATCAATAAAACGACCGCCTTTTTTATCAATTGTTTGAATTATAGTTTTCGTATAATTTTCCAATAAGGTCTTTGTTTTCCTCTTTTAATTCTTTGTTTGCTTTTTCCAACTCTTTAACCCTATGCCTGAGTGCTTCAATTATTGTATCCTTACTTTTTTCGTTAGTATTATATTTAATCGACTTAAAGGGAAGATCAAAACAGTCCATCAAGGGCGTGGTGACTTCATCGGTGCATCCGTTTCAAACCCTCTAAGGTAAGATTAAAACCCCATTAAAAGCCGATAGGACAGGACTTCAATGTGTTCGAAGATTGATAGGTTAATACCATCTTTTCTATTCAAGTCCCGTGATTCAAGGGTTCTTGCTGTCGTCGATCCCCTGGGGTTTTTACGCTACTAAAGGTCGACGACCGTTTTGAATCTACCAATTATGTAGTGTGAGGGTTCCCCAGTCGGTTTTTGTGACTGAGATTTCAGCCCAACTTTGATGATAGGCTACCTTCATGAGTGTTGCCGCCACTATGGACGGTACTTCTCGTTTTATGGACGAGAAAGCGCCCAAATAAATTTAACTGTTCATCTCGGTTTGTATGATTTGTTCAATACTTGGTATTGCAATGTTTTTAGCTGCATTGAAGTCCGCATTCGTTTCCATCCCACATGAGGTACACAGAAAAGTTGCCTGTTCTTTTCTATTGTCGCTGTCTATATTACCACACTGATGACAACGCTGCGAAGTCTTTTGGGGATCGATCTTTAAAACCTGAATGCCTTTCTCCTCCGCTTTGTATGTGATTTTTTCCTGCAGGTCATGATAGGACCATCTTTTTAAGAAAGCATCATCCTGATGAATCCCCTTAAGTTCTTCCATTTGAATGGTGGCACATTCGTGCTTTTCAGCCATGTCCACGACGTAGCGGGAATACTGATGGTTTTTGGTTTCCCGGAAATTGGCTATTTTATCTCGAATGACTTTAAGTGGGTCAACTCGTGTTTTAGTACCGTGTCCGACACGTCCGCTGCCAGCATATTTCCCCTGCTTCTGCATCGCTTTTTTTCTGCTTTCCATCTGCCTCCGAAACTTTTCAATTTCGTCGTCTTCAATGTAGTAGTTTAAATAATCGGGTATTCGGATTATCGTGTGGAATACCAGTTAAAAAGTATAATAGCTACGAAATCATAAATCGGATTATCGTGTAGAAATAATACCGACCCACTGTAAAGACTGCTTTACATTAGATCGGTTTTTTGTTATTGTATGTGTAAAGATATCTTTACTTTGATTTGGAGGGGTGATTAATGAAGGTAATTAACCATATTCGAGAAATCCGCCAAAAAAAAGGTATAACTCAAGTTAAAATGGCTGAAGATCTACAAGTTACACGTCAAACTATAAATGCAATTGAAAAAAATAAGTATAATCCCAGTCTTGAGTTGGCATTAAAATTAATAGCATATTTTGATATGCCAATAAATGAAATATTTATTTTAGAGGAGGATGACAAATGAGTGTAAAGGACAGAAAAAAATGGGGAAAGATTTTAGAAAAGTGGAAACCATACTTTATTATTACTTGTACTTTTATTGGTGCTGTTCTGGGTTCATTTCTTGCTTATATTTTTCAAGGTGAATTTCCGTATGAAGTGCTTACAGGTGGTTTGGTAGCAACTATCATTTTGACAGTAATTCAGGTGATTAAACAGAAACACAAAAGAGATAATTTGCCCGAAGCAGATGAACGAGTCATCCACAATGTTTTCCGTCTTTTTGCATATACATCTCATATTTCCTTAGCTATTTTATTTGTGGCTTTAGCAGTTTTCACACTTTTAGGAAATGAGTCGATTTCAATTCTTTATCTATGGCTCTTTTTCTTTGCTTATATTTGGATTGTAGGGATAGGTGCTCTTATTATTAAAAGAAGGTAATAGGATTTTAAAACAGGTTTTAACAAAGAACCGATATTTTGCAAAGGATAGTATAAAACGTTAACCAATATGATTAATCTATCAAACTTTAAGATTCTGGATATGAAAGAAAGTGAGTATGATTATAGATTCTTAGTTGAGTCTACTACTATATCTCCTCCTGAATCCGTAATGATATCTTTCGACATACCCTTCAAAACCTTGATAAAATAGGGGATAAGATCCTATTCATCTTATTGGATGAATGCACCCGGAAGGTGAAAAAATGAAACGTCGATTTGATATCCAATTAACGGATAATTATATTATATCTGCCAGTGGACTTCTCTTGATAGGGGAACTTCTTCAATCCTTGAACTTACATAAACGTCTCCATTCCTTATCCATGCCCGGCTTAACATCGTCGGCCGCGATTTCCCACGGCGATGTCGTGTACAGCTATCTCGGTCTTCTCTCTCAGGGAAAAAATGATTTTGACTGGATAGAAGAATCCCGCGGTGAT